>JBBDWR010000014.1:0-97449 GCA_040902745.1 Actinomycetota bacterium
CGGTCCGGATATCCGACCGGATCAGCCTCCTCATGGGTGGGAGCCGGCACACAAGACGCGAGGGTGGCGCATCGTCACGTGGTTCGACGTTTCCATCCTCAAGACGACCCGGGCACTCTCGGGGGCGCTGACTCGACGTGAGTTCCTGCAACGCACCGCGAGGGCGGGATTCGTGGCGGCAACAGCTCTCAGCACCATGATCTGGAACCCCCTCGGCGCGGGCGGTCATGAGCCACGTGAGGCAGGATGCGGACCGCATGCCGCGGGATGCGGGGACTCTCCGCTCTGTTCAGATGGCCATTGCAACAACAATGGCAACTGCGATCTGAACGACGGCGCCGTTCGACACCGAGTGAACGGCTTCTCGAACCACTGGGAGGGTTTCGCTTGCGGTGGGCCGAATACCCACAACTGCTGGCGAGAGTGCTGTGGGTCTCCGAGCGACTGTAAGGAGAAGCGGTGCTGCGACTGCTGTACTGGCAGCAACGACCTTCCTCGCTGTAGCGGATGCGGAAGCACCAAACATGCTTGCATCTGCCGCAGTATCTCCGGGAATTGCGCGAGTAGCCAGTGCTAGGCGGGCAAGCGATGGCAAGATCAGGGAGGCGCCATGACCCTCGAGTTCCTGTTCGGACTCGTTCTCGTTCTGGGCGTGTCGGTGGCGCAGTACGACAGCGGGTGAGGGCACTCGCTGAGCTACGTGCTCGCCCCACCGGTCGGTGGGGGCCTGAGGAAGCTGGGTCCCATCCTCTCTTTGGTCGGGGGCTGCGCCATCGGTGGAGCCGTTCTCGGGGGCGCATGCCTCGTTGTCTCAGCCCTGCTTCAGCGTCTGCCAGATCTCCAGGCTGGCGTCACACTGACAGTAGCCATCCTGTCGGTCGGTGGCATCTTCTCCCAGCAGGTGTTCCGCTTGATGCCCGAGCGCGCCTGTCAGGTGCCCGGGGAGACGCTCTCGCGAAGCCGTACCGTCAACCGCGGCGCCCTTCGCTGGGGAGCGGAGCTGGGAGTCGGCGTTCGGACGTTCGTCGTTACGCCAGGATTCTACGCTCTGGTTGCGATCGCCCTGGCGCAGAGCCGATCCATCGCTGCTTTCCTAATCTGCCTCGCCTACGGTGCAGTGCGCGGCCTGACGATCTTGGTGTTCTCCGTACAACTTGGGCGTTGGCTGGCTCGAGGTCAAAGCACGTCGGTTGGCAACGGGTTGGCCGCTCGACTGAGAGTACCTATCGCATGTGTCGTCGCGGCGGCGACTGCAACCACACTCATGTGAGAAAGGGCTCGACCCCTCTTGAGGCACTGAGTCAGAACAGGAGCATGGAATGTCCAACCTGAGAACTGCCACGTTCAGTTTTCTGACGACCGGTCCAGGCTTCTCCTTCGACGTTCCTGAGGACTTCGATCTGCTGCCGGAACTCTCTTCGCCGCTCTTGAATGGTCGCGGTGGACGGTCATTTGACTTCGCCTCGACGGCTCGCGACCCAGGGCAGCCCGATAACACGATGCAGATTGATACGATGCGCGACCGGTACGGACGGCCGGTCGAACTGTATTGGCGGCTCGAGACACCTCCTCTATGGTGGCTTCGTTGGCATCTCACGAGCGGCTACCTCTATTCCCACCTGCGTGAGGAGGATGGCGAGGAGATGGCTGCGATCACCATCGAGAGTCTCGACGTGGTCGAAACACGGTGGGGGGCTCCGTTCCTGTTGCCGAGTGAGCCGCTCGAGATTGGTGTCTCAACCGCTCCCACCTTTCAAGAGCAAGCAACGTTCCTATCGACGACCCGAGGCCCATCTTGGAGCGTGACACTTCAACGCCCGGGCTTCACGCGGGAGGGCAGCGTCTTGGTCGCACCCCCGGAATATATGGGAGACCGGGTCTTACTTCGTGCTGGCCTCGGAGATGATGTCGAGGTGTGGGTGTGGGGAGAAAATGATCATGACTCAGCGGCAGCCATCACGGAAGGAATCAAGGACAGCTTCAGCCTCGCCTGAGGCGTGCCCGCACCGATCCCACAAGCTCGCGCAGATTCCGGCCACCTGGGGCAACCTCCCGGCCGTCTCGAGTGTCTACTATCCATCATGCGAAGGGCGAGCTCGACACGGCCGACAACCATGGACCAGGATGAGCATCATCAGCTACGGATCGCGTTCGAGGCCCATTACCAAGGTCTCGTGGGGCTATGCGTCCTCCTGACAGGGAGGCCCGCGGAAGCTGAGGACCTCGCGCAGGAAGCATTCGTCCGCGCTGCTACGCACGTTCGAAACATCGAGCCTGATCGTCTGGCCGCCTACCTTCGCAGCTCGGCTATCAATGCCTGGAGGAATCGTCTGCGTTCGGAGGGCACCTGGCGCCGCTATCTGCCGCGCGTCGCGCCGTCCTCCGGCCAGGTGGACCCGTCGGGTGGCGTCGATGACAGGGACATGATCTGGAGAGCCCTGAGTACCTTGCCCGCCCGGCAGCGTGCGTGCCTAGTCCTTCGCTACTACGAGGGGCTATCTGAGGCTGAGATTGCGGATGTCCTCGGATGCACGCCTGGAACAGTGAAGAGCCAGACGCACAAGGCCCTGAAGAACCTTCGAAAGGAGGTCCAGCCCGATGGATGAGATCGAGCGCAAGCTTCGACACTCGTTGTCTGCCCATGCACACGCTCGCTCGGACACTGAACATGCTTGGCGTCGCATCCTCGCTGATGTCACTCAGAGCCAGTCCGGAGCAGTAACGTCAGAGAGAGGTTCAGATTCCAGGTGGCGCACGATCCTGGTAGCCGCGATCATCTCCGGACTTACCTTCTCACTGGCCGTGGTTGCGTTCCGTAGCAGCGATCGTGACATCCGGCCGCCGGCCCCTGCGGCCGGTGTTACCGGATCGGTTCCGACTGTTGAGTTGACCGCTGAGATCGACGTCGGCGGCATGCCCTTTGATCTCGTGAGCAGCGGTGGAGAGGTCTGGGTAGCGGTACAGACGAGCCATGGAGATCGGATGGTGCGGATCGACTCCGCAGGCGGTGTGGTGACAGGCTCCATCGGCGTGAGTTCGCAGTGGGATTATCTGACTCCGGGGCCGGCGGGCGTGTGGGGGGCGCAGCTTGAGGGGTCAGAGCTCGATCGAGGCTACTCGGTCCGGCAGCTCGACACTTCAGGTGAGGTCGCCGCGGAGCTGTCCGATACTTCTGGCCCGCTGGCAATGGCCGCCGATGCTCTGTGGGCGACATCCCCTGACCACCGGACCCTCTTGCAGCTCGACCCTGTCACCGGCGCGAAAGAAGCGGAGGTGGAACTGCCGGAGCAGGTCTACCAACTTGCCGGAGACGGTACCTCGATTTGGGCTGTAGCCCATGAGGCTGATCGATTCGATGTGATCCGCGTCGATGCGCAAACTGCCGAGGTGACGGGGAAGATCGACCTCCCGGGCAGCGGGATCCCTCTCGCTCCCGTGGTTGGCGAAGGCATGGTGTACGTCCCTGTGCTGAAGGATGGGGCCGTCTCCATCGAGGTCATCGACGTCTCGAGTGATGCGATCGTGGACTCAGTCGAGACGGAGGGCGCCGTGCCGATCTCTAGTACGGACACGGGTCTTTGGCTGCTCGGGGAACGGGGCGATTTGTACTGGATGTCGGAGCCTGACAGGAGCATTTCCCACGTCGCTCAGCTTCCGAACACTCCAACGGAGGTGGGGATGATGACCACGGCGACGTATGAGCGATCGATGGATGCAATCTGGGTGTCTACCAGCTCTGGATTCGTAATGAAGGTCGAGGTGGTGCACGCGAGCTGATCGGAAGGACGGCTGCCTTCGGCCACCAGCGCTGCGTGTGGCGAGGCGGCATCCCGCGGCGATCCTCCCTCAGCACCAAGAGAGGTGCCGCGTCCTCGCCGGGAAGCTGACCCGTAGGCTCGAGCCGAGATCCTGACCGCTCTGCGAGCAGCTGGGGAATTGGCCGTGCCTGGGCAGCTATGAGGAACAAAGAGTAGGCAAACTCCCGAGACGGATCGATCGGCACCTCGTCGTGGTCCGAAGATGTTGGTGGGGTAGGGATGGCCCACTCCGCCGCCAAGGCCTCCTGATCTATCTTGCGCGCAGCTGCCAACGCAGCTTCGTGGTCTCCGGCGATCAACAGGCGAGCAGCTTCGGCCACGTGGTCTGGAGCCGGGTCATCTGACGGCATTCCGGGAACCTATGCTGGTCGATCCACTCAGTGCAACCGACTAGGTGTGCGACTGACGGTGTTCGTTTACACCGGGCTCGTCGTCTTCTCCCTCAGTCTTTCATATGGGGTCTGACCCCCGAGACCCCCGTGGGGTCGGTTGTAGTTGTAGAAGTCCTCCCACTCCTTCAGCCGATCGTTGAACAGCTCCGTGTCGTCGATCACCACCCCCTCGAGCATCCGGTAGAACTCCTCTTGATCGATCCGGTGGGATCGTTCCACCTTGCCGTTCAGCCGCGGCGTCGCCGGCTTGATGTAGACGTGACCGATCCCTGCATCCAATACGTGGTAGTGGAACTGCGAGGCGAACTCCGCTCCGTTGTCGGTCTGGATCACCTCGACGGCGAACGGGAGCTTCTCCAGCACGTAGTCCACGAACTGGATCGCGGTCTTTTGGTTGAGCCGGTCGTAGATCCGCAATACTCGGATCCGGGTGCAGTCGTCGATCGCGGTGAATTGGTAGTGCTTGCGGCGCGAGCCCTTCAGCGGGGCAACGAACTTCACGTCGATCTGCACGCGGTGCCCAGGCTGAGGCTTCTCGTAGCGCTTCCACCGATCGACGTGGCGCTTGTAGCGCTGAGAGGCCGGCAGCCGGTTCATCTCCAGGCGCTTGAGGATCCGCCACACCCCTGAGGTGCTCACCTGCAGGTCGTGGTAGCGCTTGAGGTACATGGAGATCTTGGCCGGCCCGAAGTGATAGTTCGTGCGCAGGTGAACGATCTTGCCGATCACCTCACCGCTGGTCGCATTCGGGCTTGTGTGCGGCCGGCGTGAACGCGGGCGCAGTCCGTCCATCCCGAGTTCCTCGTAGCGGCGACGCCACGCTTAGAAGAGCGTTCGCGAGATCCCATAATAGCGACACGTCAACGCGACGTTGCCGCTGACCTCCTCGGCATGGCGGATAATCGCCAGTCGCCTGGCGGCCGCCCTGGACAGCTCCCGCTCGGTCATCGGTTCCCCCTTCTCCGAGAGAACCCGATGTGTACACGATGTCCGTCAGTTCTAGACAGCGGGAGGAGTGGGATTCGAACCCACGAGCGAGTTGCCCCGCTAACGGTTTTCAAGACCGTCGCCTTCGTCCGCTCGGCCATCCTCCCGCGGCGAGTCTAGTGCTCGGCCGACGCGAGATGGCACGCGACGTGGTGGCCCGGTTCGAGCTCCACGAGTCCGAGATCGTCTCCGGTGCATCGATCGGCGACGCCGGCTGCCGCCGCGCGACCGTCCGCGAGCGCAGGGCAACGGGGATTGAAGCGACAGCCCGACGGGATCCGGGTGGGATCGGGCGGCTCGCCTTGGAGGAACGGGCGGTCGAGCCCGCCGCTCTCCGGGACCGCGGCGAGCAGCGCCTGGGTGTAGGGGTGTAGCGGTCGAGTGAGCAACGATCGTGTGGGACCGACCTCGACGATGCGACCCAGGTACATCACCGCGACGCGGTCGGCGACCGTCCAGGCGAGTCCGAGATCGTGGGTGACGATCATCAGGCTGATCCGCGACTCGTCTCGGAGCTTGAGCAGCAGGCGAAGGATCTCCCCGCGCACCGACGCGTCGAGGTTGGACACCGGCTCGTCGGCGACGATCAATCGCGGTTCCAGGGCGAGCGCACCGGCGATCACCACGCGCTGGCGCTGCCCGCCGGACAGCTGATGGGGATACGACAGAAACGAGCGTTCGGGCGGACGCAATCCCGCGCGGGAGAGCGCGTCGGCAACGCGGTCTTCCTCGTCACCGGGAAGGTCGTGGATCCGGATGCCCTCCGCGACCGCGTCGTAGACGGTTTGGCGAGGGTTCAACGCGCCGGAAGGGTCCTGATAGACCATCTGCACCTGGCGGCGGTGTTCGCGCAGACCCTTGCTCGAGGTCGCAAGCGGGCGGCCGTCGAAACGGATCTCACCCGAGTCGGGCTTCACGAATCCCATGATCGATCGTGCGAGCGTGGTCTTGCCGCACCCGGACTCGCCGGCGAGCGCCAATATCTCCCCCTCCCCGATCTCGATCGAGGCGCCGCCCACCGCCCTGGCACCGGGCGGTCGTCTGCCCGTGAGCCCGGAGAACAGACCGCCACGGGAGCGGAAGGTGACGTAGAGGTCGCGAACCTCCAACAACGGCGCCGCGGGTCCCGAGCCCGACTTGGGTGCTTCGTCGATCGCCGCGTTGCTCATCGGGTTCCCCCGACGGGCGCCTCATCGAGCAGCAGGCAAGCGGCACGTCGCTGATCGCCGGCCGCCATCAGACCTGGATCAACGTGCTCGCACCGGTCGAACGCGTCCGGGCAGCGCGGGCGGAACGCGCATCCGGTGGGGATCTCCTGCGGGTCGGGAGGATCGCCACCGAGCCCGGCCGGGGCGCCGACGAACCGCTCGTCGCCGATCTTGGGGAACGCGGCCGCGAGCGCGCGCGTGTAGGGATGGCGTGGGTCCTCGAACACCCGACGCGCGGGACCCTCTTCCACGATGCGTCCCGCATACATCACGCTGAGCCGGTCACTGACTTCGGTGAGCACCGATAGATCGTGCGTGATGAACAGCATCGCCAGCCCCAGGTCGCGTTGCAGATCCTTCAACAGACGGAGAACCTGCGCCTGCACCATCACGTCGAGCGCGGTCGTCGGCTCGTCGGCGATCACGAGCTTCGGCTCACATGCGAGCGCCATCGCGATCATCACCCGCTGGCGCTGACCACCGGAGAACTCGTGTGAGAAGTCGCCCGAACGGCGAGCGGGGATCCCGACCTGCTCGAGCAGCTCCTCAACCCGAGCGTTGACGGCACGTCGCCCGGTCTGGGTCCCGTGCGCGAGCATCGCTTCGGCGATCTGATCGCCCACGCGGATCACCGGATCGAGCGAGTGCATCGCTCCCTGGAACACGATCGAGGCTTGCGACCAGCGGATCGCGCGGACCTCGCTGCGCGACATGCTCAGGACGTCGTGCCCGTCGAGCTTGACCTGGCCGGTGACTTCCGTGCCTTCGGGGAGCAGACGCAGCAGCGCCAGTCCCATCGTCGATTTCCCACATCCCGATTCGCCGGCGAGTCCGACGAGCTCCCCGCGTTCGATCCGCAGGTCGATACCCCGGACGGCCGGGACGTTTCCACTCTCGGTCTTGTACGTCACGGCCAGGTCGGAGACTTCGAGGATGCTCATCGGCGACGCAACCTCGGGTTGATGATCTCGTCGAGAGCGTAGCCGCACATCGTGAACGCAAGCGTGACGAGCACGATCGCGATGCCCGGCGCGGCGAGCCACCACCACGCGCCGAGCGTCGAGGCCCCCTCGGCGAAGGCGTTCTCAAGGATCGCTCCCCACGAGATCCGCGACGGATCGCCGAGCCCGAGGAACGACAGTGTCGATTCGGACAGGATCGCCAGCGCGACCGTCAGGATCGTGTTCGCGAAGATCACCGGGAACACGTTCGGCAGCACGTGGTGAGCGATCAGGTGCCGTTCCTTCGCCCCAAGCCCGCGGGCACGCTCGACGTACAGCCGCTCGCGCACCGACAACACCTGGGCCCGGACGAGCCGCGCCGTCCCCGCCCACGAGGTGAGCCCGATCACGAGCGTGATGATCAGCAGCGACTGCCCGAGGATCGCGGCCAGCGTGATCGCGAGCGCGAGCCAGGGGATCACTAGGAACCAGTCCGTCAAACGCATCAGCACGGAGTCGACGAACCCGCCCCGGTACCCGGCGATGATCCCGATCGCCGAGCCGATCACCATCGACACGACCGTCGCGAGCAGCCCCACCATCAGCGAGATCCGCGAGCCCCAGATCACGAGCGAGAGCACCGACCTGCCGAAGTTGTCGGTCCCGAAGGGGTACTCCAAGCTCGGCGGGGCGAGGATCGGCCCGGACGCCGTCGTCTCATCGAGATCGGAGAAGTCGGCGAGGAACGGTGCGAACACCGCGACGAGGATCGCCGCGACGAGGACCACGAGACCGGCCATGCCCATCTTGCTGCGCCGGAACGTCTCCCAGGTACGCCCAGCCGTCGCCCGGCGCCGCGCCCAGGCGAGCTGGCGGGACGAGGTCTGGGGCGCCATGACCTTCGCCATCAGGCCTCCCGCACCCGTGGATCGAGCCTGCCGTACACGAGGTCCGCCACCAGGTTCGCGACCACGACCGCGAGACTGAAGAACAGGAACATGCCCTGCAGCAGCTGGTAGTCCTGCGCGTCGAGCGCGGTCAGCGTGAGGTTCCCCACGCCCGGATAGCTGAAGACGATCTCGACGGTGAGCGCGCCGCCGATCACGAACCCGAAGCTGAGCGCGACCAATGTGACGGTGGGCAACATCGCGTTACGGACCGCGTGCCGCCACAGCACCTTGTCCTCGCGGACCCCCTTCGCCCGCACGGTGGTGATGTAGTCCTCGCCGAGCACGTCGAGCAGGGACGAGCGCATCAGGATGTAGTACTCACCGATGTAGGCCAGCGTCAGCGTCAGTGCCGGCAGGAACATGTGGTTCAGGATGTCGACGACGCTCGCGAACCCGGTGAACCCCGAGTCGATCGTCTCGAACCCTCCCTGCGGGAACCAACCGAGCGTCGTGGCGAACAGGGTCAGCAGCATCATCCCGAGCCAGAACTCCGGCATCGAATAGAACAGCAGCGAGACCCCCATCGAGGTCAGGTCCCCCTTGCTGCCGCGCCGCCACCCCCCGCGGATCCCCATGTACAGGCCGATCGCGACCGTGAACACGGTCGAGACGCCGATCAGCAGCAGGGTCGGCCACAGGAACTCGAGGAACACCTCCGACACGGGCGCGGTGTAGAGCAGCGAGGTCCCGAGATCGAGACGGGCGAGGTCGCCGAGGTAGTCGAAGAACTGGGGCAGCAGCGGCTGATCCAGGCCCAGCTCGGTGATCTTCTGCTGGCGTTCGGTCTGGCTCAGCTGCTTGCCCTCGACCCGGGTAAGGATCGCCACCGGGTCGCTCGGCATGATCCGGAACAGGAAGAAGTTGAACGAGACGACGAACAGCATCGTGAAGAGGGCCTGGCCGATCTTCTTCAGGACGTAGCCGCGTCCGTTCAGTCGCGTTCCTCCCGGCGGCGACGCACCAGCACGGTGGCCCCGATCACGACCACCACCACAGCCACGATCGCGATCCAGATCCCCCCGGAGACACCGCCCTCGGCCTCGGCCGCGGTGCCGACGTTCCCGTCGGCGGGGCGCAACGAGCGGATCGTGTACGGCGTGTACTGGTACATCAGGTACCCGTTCGGCGACGGGTTCTCCACGAAACCCGTCCAGCGATCCTGGCGGTAGGCCTCGAGGTCGTTCTCGTAGTACAGGACGATCTCCGGCGCGTTCTCATACAGGTGCCGCTGCATGTCGTCGACGAGCACCTCCCGCTCCTCCCGCTCGTACGCCCGCTTCTGACGTTCGTACATCCGGTCGTACTCCTCGTTCGAGTAGCAGGTGTCGCTCCAGAACAGGCACTGCTTCGTCGTGAACGTCGAGAGCATGAAGTCCGGGTCGGGGCCGAGCTCCCACCCGTAGATGTACATGTCGAAGTCGAGGTCGTAGTACCGGTCGAGGATCGCCCCGCTCGACATCGTCTCGCTCTGCACGTCGATGCCGATGTCGCCGAGCCAGTCCTCGAAGAACGGCACCATCCGCGCCGACCCCGTGTCGTTCGCGTCCGAGAACAGCCGAAGCTCGAGCGGATCCCCGTCCGGTGATTCGCGAACGCCGTCGCCGTCCGAGTCCTCGTACCCCGCCTCGTCCAGGATCGCGTTCGCCTCCGTGAGGTCGAACCCGATCCGCTCCTCCTCGGTCGGTTCGTAGTGCCACTGGGCGAACTGCGGCGCGATGATCGTCGAGCCGGGGACGCCGTACCCCTGAACGGCGACCTCGACGAGCCGCTCCTTGTCGATCGCGTGCGCGATCGCGCGACGTAGCTCGACGTCGAACAACGCCGGGTGGCCCGTGCTCTGCTCGTCACCGTCGTACAGGTTGAAGTTCAGGTTCGTGAAGTTCGCGGAGCCGCCGACGTGGGTGCCGATGTCGGGCTCGTCCTGGAGCGTCTCGAACAGGTTCGCGGGGATGTACTCGCCGTAGTCCACCGTTCCCCGCTGCAGCGCCTGCACGACCGCCTCGTCGGTGCCGAACTGACGGAACACGACCTCGTCGACCTGCGGCGCTCCCCGGTAGTAGCTCGGGTTGGCCTCCATCCGGAGGAACTGCCCCTTCTTCCACTCCGCGATCGTGAACGGCCCCGAGACGACGGGGAAGTCGTCGTTCGGGTATTCGAGGAACTCCTCCACGCTCATGTCGCCGAAGACGTGTTCGGGGAGCACGAGGATCCCGGGGAGTCCGGGCTGCGCCGTCGGCTTCGTGGTCTTCCAGACGATCGTGCGGTCGTCGGTCGCCTCGATCGAGTCGGTGAAGGGGAAGTTGTCGATGTATTCGCCGATGTCGTTGTCGACGATGAAGTTTGCGAACCACTCGAAGTCGTGGGCGGTCAGGGGTTCCCCGTCGCTCCAGGTGAGCCCCTCCCGCAGCGTGAACGTCCAGGTCAGGCCGTCTTCGCTCTGGGTCCAGCTCTCGGCGAGGCCGGGGACGGTGCTGAGGTCGTCCTGTGCGAAGTCGAGCAGCGTCTCGTACATGAACGAGTAGACGAAGCCGTCGATCGCGTTGACCTGGGAGATCGGGTTCACATTCCGGACCTCGCGCGTGTCGCCGATCGTGAAGACCACGGGCCCGTCGGCGTCGGCGTCGGAGGGCGAGGGGGTCGCTTCCTGGGCCGACGCGAGCGAGACCCCGATCGGGCCCGCGAGCATCGCTCCCGCGATCAACGACAGCACGAACCGACGGATCTTCGCCATCCCGTTCCCCCTCCGCTCGTTGTTCCGTTCCGTCCCCGAACGGCCGGATGATTACAGGGTCGGCCGCCGAAAGTCCAGGCAGTGTTCGGAGAACGAGTCCTTGAGCGGAAGAACCCATCCACGCACGGAGGAACGCTCCAGGCTCGACCCGCGACGGGCTCGACGGTAGGCTTCCACACCCATGCCCGAGGTCCCCCGCTCACCGGAGTCCGCCTTTCCGCCCGAGCCGCCGGAGTTCGACCCTCGACACCACGGGTTGGTGGACCAGATCCCTGCCGTGACCTACGTGATGCCACCCGGATGGCCCGAGCATCCGTGCGTCTACATCAGCCCACAGCTCGAAACGCTGCTCGGCTACTCCCCCGAGGAGTGGATGGACGACGCCGAGATCTGGCTACGGGCACTACATCCGGACGACCGCGAGCGTGTCGTCTCAGTCAGCAGGAGTGTCGACGAAACGCACGAGCCCTGGGACATGGAGTACCGGCTGCGCCGTCGCGGAAACGACGAGGTCTGGGTATGGGTCCACGACCGCGCGACGAACCTGCGTGATCGGTCCGGCACGCAGATGTGGCACGGCGTCCTGATCGATATCACGCAACGCAAGCACATCCAGGAAGCATTGCGCGCATCCGAGGACAAGTACCGGACGCTGGTGGAGCAGATCCCCGCAGTCGTGTACGTCACCACCAACTCGCCGCAACCCGAGTCCATGTTCCTCTCGCCCCAGGTCGAACAGCTCACGGGCTACAGCGTCGAGGAGCTCACCTCAAGCGAAGGGGAGGGTGGCATCTACCACCGGCGGATCCTCACCGAGGACCTGGAGAAGATCTCCGGTACCTGGTTCGAAGCCGTGCAGGAGGAGCAGCCCTTCGAATGGGAGTACCGATTCCGGCGCAAGGACGGAAGGCTCGTGTGGCTGCGAGACCACTCCGTGCCGATCCCCAGTGTCGGCAAGAGCCCGGCGCTGCGCCAGGGAGCGATCTTCGACATCAGCGAGCAGAAGCGCCACCAGGACGCGCTGTACGAGAGCGACGAGCGCTACCGCACGCTCGTGGAGCAGGTGCCCGCGATCGTGTATCTCGTCTCCAACGGAGAGCCACCCGAACTCGTCTACGTGAGTCCTTCCGTACGGACGATCACCGGCTTCGACGAGGAGGAACTGCGAGCCGACCCGCGATTGTGGCTCTCGCGCGTGCCACGCGACGCCTTCGACGCCACCTCGGAGCGATGGACCGCCGCGGTGCAACAGCAGAAACCGTTGGAGCACGAGTACCCGTTCCTTCGCAAAGACGGCCTGCGCATCTGGCTGAAGGATCGCAGCGTTCCGCTGCGCGACGCCGACGGCAACGTCCGCTACCGGCAGGGCATCACACTCGACGTATCGGATCGCGTGAGACGCGAACAGCAACTGCGTGAGTCCGAGTCGATGTACCGGGCGCTCGTGGAGAACATCCCCGCCGTCGTCTACATCATCGCGCCCGACGGCGACGGCTCCACGCTGTACGTGAGCCCCCACGTGGAGCGTCTGCTCGGCTATACGCGCGACGAGTGGCTCGACCAGCCGGACATCTGGATGGAGCTGCTGCATCCCGACGACCGCGAGCGCGTCCTCGACGCCTACGACCGCGCGAACGAATCCGGTGGGGTGTGGAGCGGCGAGTACCGCCTGATCGCCGACGACGGGCGCGTCGTGTGGTTCCGAGACGACGCGACGCTGGTGCGCGATAGCGCCGGCAACCCGCAGTTCTGGCAGGGCGTACGCCTCGATATCACCGTGCAGAAGCAGGCGCAGGAGGACCTGCGCACTGCCCGGGACGACCTGGATGTGCGCGTTCGGGAACGCACGGCGATGCTGGAAGAAGCGAACGAGATGATGATGCTCGAGATCGCCGAACGGAA
Organism: Actinomycetota bacterium; assembly: GCA_040902745.1. Taxonomy (GTDB): domain Bacteria; phylum Actinomycetota; class UBA4738; order UBA4738; family HRBIN12; genus JBBDWR01. The sequence goes on from JBBDWR010000014.1 coordinate 12,930, forward strand.
GTCGACCGAGCAGCAACTGCGACGCGCCGAAGAGAAGTACCGCGGACTCGTCGAGCAGATCCCCGGCGCCGTCGCCTACCTCTGGGAGGTGGATGACTCCGGGACGTTCACTGAGGCCTACACCAGCCCTGCGATCGAACACCTCCTCGGGTACACGGTGCACGAGTGGCACGAGGGTGAGTTCTGGCGGAGCCGTGTGCATCCCGACGACTACGAAGCGATGAAGGAGGCGACCCGCCGCTCTGAGCGCGACGGGGAGGCGTTCGATCAAGAGGTGCGCTACCTCCACAAGGACGGGAAGGTCGTCTGGGTGCACGAGAAGGCGGCGCTCATGGAGCGCGGGCCCGACGGCAGACCGAAGCTGTTCAATGCCGTGATGCTCGACATCACCGCGCGCAAGGAGGTCGAGACGAGGATCCGTGCGGCCGAGGACCGACATCGCGTGGTGCTCGAGCAGATCCCCGGGGCGGTCGCCTACGTGTGGGAGACCAGCGACGGGAAAGGGAGTCGCTCGTTCGACTACACGAGTCCACAGATCTCCGACGTCCTCGGCTATACACCCGCGGAGTGGCGGTCTCGATCGACCTTCTGGACCGACCGCGTGCATCCGGACGATCGCGACCGGGTGTGGGACGCCACCGTCCGCTGCGAGGAGACGGGTGAACCTTTCGCGATGGAGTACCGCTACCTCGCCAAGGACGGCCGGGTGGTGTGGGTTCGCGATCAGGCAGTGCTCGTCGAGCGCTCACTCGAAGGGGCGCCGTGGATCTTCCAAGGCGTGTTCTTCGACATCACCGAGCGCATGCAGTACGAACGTCAGATCAAAGACGCGGAGAAGCGGTATCGGACGCTGGTCGAACAGCTCCCGGCGATCGTGTACGTCGAAGCCGTCGATCACACCGACAGCACGGCGAGTCGCATCGTGTTCGTGAGTCCACAGGTCGAGGAGGTGCTCGGCTACAGCGCGGAGGAACTGATCACGGAACCCAACCACATGCAGCGGATCATCCATCCGGACGACTACCCCGGATTCCTCGAGGAGGACCGCAGGTCTGGCCGCACAGGGACCCCGTTCTCCTTCGAGTACCGCGCGATCGCCAAGGACGGTTCGACCGTGTGGCTGCACAGCCGGGCGGCCCTTGTGCGCGATGAAGAGGGTCGCCCGAGATTCTGGCACGGGCTTGCCCTGGACGTGACCCATCTGCACCCGGAGCCGGCGCCGGCAGATAGCGCGGGGGGCGCTCGCGAGATCGAGGGCTCCGACCAGGCCTGAGCTTCCAGCGGCCCCCCGGCCCTCGTGCCTGTAGTCGCGCCTCGCACCTGCTCCTAGCGACACCCGCAGCCGGAAGTCGGTATCGCCCGCTACCTGAGATTAGGTAGAACTGCCCATCTACCCGGCTTCGGGTACTGCCGATTACCGAAATAGGAGGAGTGGACCATGGCAACGACGGCAGCGGCACTGACGGGGTTCACCCCCCGGGCACACGCGCGGCACAGGCTCGCAGCACGCGTGGCCTTGTCGGCGCTGGTCGTCGCCGTTCTCGGACCACTCGCCGTGATGAACCTGGCCGCCGCGATGGACCCATCCTCGACCGGTGGAGGCCAGGGATTTGCCCAGGAGCGATCGATCGTCGCGTCCTCCAGCGGAGCGCTGTCATTCGATGCTGCGGCACCGGGTGCGACCGCGACCGAATACGTGACGGTACGCACGCCGGTCTCGAGCCCGGGCGTCGAACTGTCCGCGACCGTCACCGGTACGGGCCTCGATCGATCGATCCAGATCCGCATCGTTCGCGGTTCCGGACGAGGGACGGCGTTTAGTCCCGACGTCACGGATCATTCGGACCTGGGCCGGGGCGTGTTGTACGAAGGCACCCTCGCCGGGCTGGGAACCACCACGTTGGCCGACCCGTCCGCATCGTGGGCCCGGGACGAGGAGCACACCTATCGGATCGTCGGCACACTCGACGACTCGAACGCCGCCCAGGGCCTGACCGCATCGGTCGATCTGGCCTGGGCCACTCGGCCCGACTGAATCCCGGGGTCTTCGCTCGCTGTCGTCAGCGTGCGATCGGAGTGGTCTGCTACGGTCGGTCGATGAGCAAGTCCCTGCTGGGAGACGCGTTCGCCCACCACGTGTGGGCGACGGTGCGATTGATCGACACGTGCCTCCCGTTCAGCTCGGAGCAGCTGGAGACATCCGTGCCCGGCACCTACGGTTCGATCCTCCAGACGCAGCGCCACCTCGTCGGGGCCGACGCCTCGTACCTGTTCGTCGTGAGCGGAGAGCGCGTCCCTCAGATCGACGAGGACCACATGAGTCTGCAGGAACTTCGGGACACGATGCAGGCGCACGACACCGCATGGTCGCAGCTCCTGGGAGAAGACCTCGATCCGGACGCCGTGTTGCAGCGGCGCCATGACGACGGATCGGTGACCCGCGCGCCGATGGGCATCCGGCTCGCGCAGGCGCTGCATCACGGAACCGATCATCGGAGCCAGATCTGCACCACGCTCACGACACTCGGGGTGCAACCCCCCGACATCGATGTGTGGGACTTCGGCTGGCAGGACGATCGCGTCGAAGAGGTTCCACCCTCGGCCTGACGCGGGCGGGGTCTCAGCGCTTCGGCGTAAGTTCGCGAGCCGATTCCGGCAACCACGGCCACAATGTTTCGGGCAGCGCGACGGACCCGTCGGCGCGCTGACCGTTCTCGAGCAGCGCGATCAGGGTGCGGCCCATGGCCGTGGCCGTGCCGTTGAGGGTGTGCAGCACCTCGACCGTTCCGTCGGCCCGGCGAACGCGCGTCTGGAGTCGCCGGGCCTGATAGTCCGTGCAGTTCGAACACGAGGTGAGTTCTCGGAACCGCTGCTGTCCAGGCAGCCATCCCTCGATGTCGTACTTCTTGGCCGCGGGCGCACCGAGATCCCCCACGGCGATGTTGACCACGCGATAGGGCAGGCCCAGGTTCGTGACGATCTTCTCCTCGATGCCGACCAGCCGTTCGTGCTCGTCCCACGACTGCTCGGGAGTCGTGAAACTGAACATCTCCACCTTGTCGAACTGGTGCACGCGGAACATCCCTCCCATGTCCTTGCCGTACGTGCCCGCCTCGCGGCGGAAACAGGTGGAGTACCCGGCGTAACGACGCGGGAGCTCGCTCTCGTCCAGGATCTCGCCCATATGAAGCGCGGCCAGCGGCACCTCGCTGGTCCCGACCAGATACAGGTCGTCTTCGCGCGTCTTGTACAGGCTCGCCTCGTCACCGGGGAGGAACCCCGTGCCGTACATCGCCTCCTCGCGGACCATCACCGGAGGGATCACCGGCAAGAAGCCCTCGGGCAGCAGGACGCCGAGAGCGTGCTGCACCAACGCGAACTGGACGAGCACGAGGTCACCCAGCAGGTACACGAAGCGAGATCCGGACGTTCGAACGGCGCGGTCGACGTCGAGCACGCCCAGCATCGTCCCCAGTTCGACATGGTCACGCGCCGCGAAGTCGAACGAGGGCGGCTCACCATGGGTTCGCACCGGCACGGAGTCGTCCTCGGTGAGCCCGTCGGGAGCACTCTCGTGCGGCAGGTTCGGCGTCTGTGCGAGGAGCGCCGTGAGTTGCGTCTGCACGTCGGCGAGTTCCGGTTCCTTCGCCTTGAGCGACGCGGACACCTCGGCCGCGCGAGAGATCAACACCTTCTTGTCTTCGCCCTCGGCGCCGCCGATCGCCTTGGACGCCTTGTTCTGCTCGGCGCGAAGGGCCTCGACCTCCGTGGTGAGCGCCCGTCGACGTTCGTCGAGCGTGAGCAGCTCGTCCACGGCGTCGGAAAGACCCCGGCGTGCGAGTGCGGAGCGGAACGTCTCGGGGTCGTCGCGGATCGCTTTCAGGTCCAGCATGTGTGTGCTACCTCCGGGCGATGCGTCAGGGGACGGAAACCTCCTTGCGCTCGCCCGGCGATCGCTCGGCCGACACGGCCGGCTGCTGACCTTGGCGCTCCATGATGCTCTGACCGTCGAAGGTCGCGCCTTCCTCGATCACGAGGCTCTTCGACGTGATGTTTCCCTCCACCCGGCCGCCGCCTTTGAGTTCGGCGCGACCCGTCACGGTGATCGTGCCGCGCAAGCGACCCGCCACCGACACGCTCTTGGCACGGATGTCGGCCTCGACCTGGCTGTTGGGACTCAGGACGACGTCGCCGTCGGCCTGGATCTGGCCCTTGACCTGACCGTCGACGCGGAGCGATCCCGCGGACACCACGGTGCCCTCGAGCTTCGCGCCGGCGCCGACGACCGTGACTTCGCCGCTGTGCTCCATCCGTCGCACCTCCCGTCGAGAAGGCTGCTCGGGAGCGCCGCCTGATCCTGTGGCTGCTCCTGAACGCCTTCGACCTCGTCGCGCTTGAAGATCGTCACGCCTTCACCGCCTCCCGGGGGCCGTGCAGCGCCTGGCGGATCGCCTCCGCCTCTTCCACCGAGAGGTTATAGGGGCTCTCCCCCGCTTGGACAGGTTTCGCGTACACGCGGGTGTCCTGTCGCCCGTTGATCGAGGTCAGCACCATCCCGTTGCCGGCATCGTCCAGCATCGCAGCGGAGAACGACAGCCTGCCGCCCACGTCCTCGAAGGCGTCGTACCGCACGAGTCCCACCCGCCGAACGGACGCGTGCAACAGTTCCTCGAGATCGAGATCGCGCTTGTGCAGGGAGCGCGCGGCTCCCTCGAGCCGTTTGATCGAATGCAGGTGATCCTCGAAGATCCCGCGAACCGCCGGGTCCAGCCCCTGAGGATCGACCGGCTGACCGTCGCGGCGCTTGCGGGCGGCCGAGCCGATCAGCAACGCGAGCAAAGCGAGCGCGCTCAGTCCCAGGCTGACGATCACGAGGATCGTGAGGGTTTCGTTCGGCAGCGTCATCGCACTCAGCGTGTCCTGGGTCGTGTGGATCGAACGCACGCGTCGTGAGCAGGGCGTTCGCGTGGAGGCATCGTATACGATGACCGGCGCCGTGGACGAACGCGCGTTGGCCGAGCTGCTCGACGAGGTCGCCGCAGGGGCGATCGGGACCGGCGATGCGCTCGATCGGCTGCGCGATCTCCCCTACGAGTCCCTCGAGGATCTTCGGCTCGACCATCACCGCGAACTGCGCACGGGCGCCGCCGAGGCGGTGTTCGCCCCGGGCAAGACCCCGCGCCAGGTCGTGGACGCCGCCCGTGCGCTGGCCGCCCACGCCTCCGGCGCCGTCCTCGTCACCCGTGCCGACGCCCCTCGGGCACAAGCCGTGATGGATGCCTTCCCCGACGCGATCCACGACCCGCGCTCGGGGTTGATCGTCGTGCGGCCCGCGCCCCGGACTCTCGACGCCGACGCCCTCGGACAGATCGTCGTGGTCGCCGCGGGGACCTCCGATCTGCCGGTGGCCGAGGAGGCGGCGTTGACCGGGCAGGCCCTGGGCCACGAGGTCGAGCGCATCACCGACGTCGGGGTCGCCGGCGTCCACCGGGTGCTGGAACACCGCGCCGCATTCGACGCGGCGGACACCGTGATCGTGGTCGCGGGTATGGAAGGAGCCCTGCCTTCGGTGATCGGCGGTCTGACCTCTTCGCCGGTGGTCGCCGTCCCGACGAGCGTGGGCTACGGCGCCTCGTTCGAGGGGCTGGCAGCGCTGCTCGGCATGCTCTCTTCGTGCGCGCCCGGGATCGCGGTGGTCAATATCGACAACGGCTTTGGCGCGGCACAGGTCGCCCACCGGATCGTGCGGACCTCGCAGACCTCCACGCCCGCCAACCGGGCTCGCCCAGTGCGTGACGAGGAGCAGTAGCGATGCGTCTGCTGTTCTTCGATTGCATCGCTGGGATCTCCGGCGACATGGCGCTCGGCGCACTCGTCGACGCGGGGGCCAGCCCCGATGCGATCCGGGAACCCCTGGCGGCGCTGCCGATCGAACCGTTCGAGTTGACCCTCGAGGACGTCGAGATCGACGGCATCGGAGCGACCCGGGCGAGCATCGATACGCCGGCGAGCGAAGTGATCCGCACGTACGCAAGCATCCGGCAGGTGTTGGATGCCGCCGACCTTCCCGAGAACGCTCGCACCCTCGCGCAGCGGATCTTCCGCAGGCTCGCGGAGGCCGAGGCGCGCATCCACCGCAAGGAAGTGGAGTTCGTCACCTTCCACGAGGTCGGTGCCGTCGACTCGATCGTGGACATCGTCGGGGTCGCACTCGCCCTCACCGACCTGCGGGCGGATCGCATCTTCAGCTCCGCCGTGCCGACCGGCATGGGTCTCGCGCGTGTCGACCACGGCATGATGCCGATCCCCGCTCCCGCGGTCGTCGAGCTGCTGCGCGGCGCGCCGCTGTATTCACGAGGCGTCCCCGTCGAGCTGACCACGCCCACCGGTGCGGCGATCCTGGCCGCAACGGTCGAGGGCTACGGGGAGATCCCCGCGATGCGGATCGAGGCATCGGGCTACGGCGCCGGAACCCGCCGGCTCGATTTCCCCAACGTCCTGCGGGTTCTGGTCGGCGAAGAGGTGTCCTCGCGGGAACGCCCTCCGAGCGCGGAGCGACCCGACGGCGGCGACGTCGTGCTCGCGACGAACGTCGACGACCTCACCCCCGAACTCTCGGCTCACACGATCGGCCAGTTGCTCGAAGCGGGCGCGCAGGATGCCTGGATCACGCCGATCGTGATGAAGAAGGGCCGGCCGGCGGTGACGATCAGCGCGCTCTGCTCGTCAGAGCGCGCCGACGCCGTCCGTCGCGTGCTGTTCCGCGAGACCGGCACCCTTGGGATCCGAACCTCGCCCGTGGACAAGTGGGCGCTCGATCGCCGATCAGTGGACGTGGAAACCGCGGGGGGGACCGTCCGCGTGAAGGTCGGGACGCTGGAGGGCGAAGTGGTCAGCGTCTCGCCGGAGTACGAGGACGTCGCCCGGGCGGCGGCTGTGTCCGGGATACCGGCGCGAGCACTGGCCGCAGACGCCGTGGTGCGTGCCCGGGATGCGCTCCATCAGACCGCCCCTGCCGGAGAGTCCTCTTAGCCGGCGGCTGCCCTGGGCGGCGGCTGCCGACCCCGGACAGCCGTGAGGGCGCCGTCCCCACCGCTCACAGACGGTGAGTACGACGCCCTCCCCGGGTCAGTTGTCGCCTAGTTGTTCTTCCACCCGGCTCCCGCGGCCATCAAAAAGGCAGCGAGCCATCCGAGGGAAACCACCAAGCGGCGATACCTGTTCATCACAGACATCAGCCTCCTTTCCCAGGCGGCACTCGAGGCACGTATCGGCAGATCGGGTGACGGCCTTTAGCGGGTCGGATCGATCCGTCGAGCCGTGCCTACAGCGGGGTCCGTCGCCGCCCGCTCATGCTTCGTATCACGGAACCGCGATTCGGGCAGATCACGCTGGTCGAAGCATGCAAGGCACCCCCTCCGATGATCTTCGGGTCCCCCATCAAGGGGGTGCCCAAGCACGTCGATATGCGGTGATATGACCGGGCAAGACCGGTATGTCTGCGCTGGCTGGAGCCGGGTATGCGGCTGATCCTCACATCTGTGTCGATCGCGATCGTGATCGGCTACTTCGCGGGCGGGCGGCTTTCGGGCCTGGCCCGCCTCGATCTGCGATGGCCAGCGCTCGCGTTGGTCGGCGTCGCGCTGCAGTTCGCTCCTTGGTCGGGCATGCCGGGGTTCATCGCCCTGATCTTGTCGTTCGCGGGCCTGATCGCCTTCGCGCTGGCGAACGCGAAACAGGCGGGATTCATCTTGATCGTCGTCGGCCTGGCGATGAACCTGACCGTGATCGCGGTCAACTCGGGGATGCCGGTGACCCGCGCTTCATTGGTCAGCTCCGGGCAGGCCGACACCCTGACCTCGCTCGTGGATGACGGCGGGAACAAGCACCACCTCGCCGGACCGACGGACGCGCTCGTGGTGCTCGGCGACTGGATCCCGCTGGGCCCCCCGGTCCGCCAGTCGATCAGCGTCGGGGACATCTTCGTGCACGCAGGGCTCGCGTGGTTCATCATCGTGGCGATGCGGCGGGGACGCAGCGGTGTTCCCGCGAGTGATCCGGATCCTGCGACGGAGGGGGCCAGTTGACCGTGGCGGCCGAAGCGACACCCTCCACGCGCGTGCGCCCCGAGGCGCGGCCCAAGCAGCGGCTCGCCGTCCAGCTATGGCAGATGCTGATCCTCGTTATCACGCTGTTGTGGCTGGGGATCGGTCTCCCCCAATACCCGGACGAGATCCTGACGGGAGCGGTGATCCTGTTCATCGCGATCGTGATCGCGGTCGATCTGATCCCGGTACCAGCGTGGGGCGGGATGCAGTTGTCCCTGTCGTTCCCGATCCAGCTCGCGGTCGCGATGTCGTTCCCGGTGCCGATCGCCGGGTTGATCGCGTTCGTCGGATCGGTCGATCCTCGGGAGTTCCGCCGCGAGGTCTCGATCCTCAAGGCGCTGTACAACCGCGGTCAGATCGCGCTGTCGATCCTGCTCGGTGCCGCCGTGTTCCACGCGATGACTTCGTTGAACGCGAAGTGGTACGAGTTGCTGCCGGGCCTGCTCGCCGCAACGATCGTTGCATACGCGGCGAACACGCTGATCGTGGCCGTGCAAGCGTCACTGGAATCACGCGTACCCCTATGGCAGGTGCTGGCGAAGATGCACGGGGCGCGGCCGGTGGAGTTCCTCTTCTCCTACCTCGGCCTCGGTCTGTTCGGAGTCGTGATCGCGCGGTTCTACGAGTCCGAGGGCGTGTGGTCGGTTCTGGTCTTCTTGGCCCCGCTCGTGTTCGCGCGGCAGATGTACTTCCGCAGCCGGGCCCTGGCCGATCAGCTGGCAGAACAGAACCAGCTGCTCGCCGAACAAGCCTCCCGGCTGGAGGAGCTCCTGGTCAAGGAGACGGAGACGTCGAACGAGCTGCGAGAGCTGAACCGGATGAAGGGGGAGTTCGTCGCCGTCGTCTCGCACGAGCTCCGCACGCCGGTCACCGCATTGATCGGCTATGCGAAGACGCTCCAGCAGCGAGAGTTCGCAGAGGACGAAGTGTTGCGCCAGGAGTTCCTCGAGCGGATGGAGCGGCAGGGGGATCGGCTGCTGCGGCTCGTCGAGAACCTGCTCACCGCCTCACGCCTGGAGAGCCGCGAGCTGCCGGTGCAGGTTCAGCGCGTCCTGTTCGAAGACGTGTGCCGCGAGGTCGTCGAGGGGCTCGGCGAGGCGAGCCGCGTGGTCGTCGACGTCCCATCGGACCTACCGGTGTTGCACACCGACCGTCAGTTGCTGGGCCGGGTGGTGCAAAACCTTCTCGACAACGCGCTCAAGTACTCCCCCGATGGCGAGCCCTGCGAGCTGGGCGCGCGCGCGGATAACGACACCGTCATGTTCTGGGTCCGCGACCACGGTGTCGGGATCCCGCAGGACAAGGTGGAACGCATCTTCGAACGCTTCTATCAGGTCGACTCGTCCTCCACCCGGATCTTCCGTGGTGCCGGGCTCGGACTGTCCCTCGTCGCCGACCTGCTGGAACATCTGGGCGGACGGATCGAGGTCGACAGCGCACCGGACGAGGGCAGCACGTTCACGGTGCATGTTCCCGTGCATCATCCCGGAACCGCCGAGGGGCAGGATCCCCAGGAACACGGTGACCTCTCCTCGGCCGTCGGCTGAGTTCGGGTTCAAAGCGGACGCATCATCGGTCGATACCTGAGAGATGGAGACCGCCTGGCGCTGGATCGCCGCGATCGCTGGGTGCCTCGCGCTCGCGTGGTTCCCCTTCGTGTTCGGGACACGGGTCCCTCTTCTGGGGCTCGTTGATCTCGGATTCCACGAGCTGGGGCACCTGCTCACCCATCCGCTACCGGACGTGTGGACGGCTGCGATGGGCTCCGTCACCCAGGTCGCGGTTCCCACCGGGCTGGCCGGCTACTTCCTGTGGCGCCGTCGCGATGCGGCCGCCGCGGCCATCTGTCTCGCGTGGGCGGGGACCAGCGCCGCGGATGCGAGCGTCTACATCGCCGACGCGCCTCTCCAACAGCTCGAGTTGATCGGAGGACACCACGACTGGGCGTTCGTGCTGGGGCGGTTGCAGCTCCTCGACGCCGCGGGGTCGATCGCGGGCGTTGTGCGGTTCGCAGGTGCGCTCCTGATCGTCGCCGCGCTCTCTTGTTGCGTACTCGGCTGGGCACGGCAACGACGCGACCGGGCGCCAACCCTGCGCAGAACGGCCGCGCTGTCGGTGCGGCCCGTCGCCCTCGACGCCGGGCTCGTGCCCGACCCGGTCACAAGAGACCGATCGCGCTAGAGGAACAGGTGATTTTCACCTCTCGTGCTACGGTCGCGCCATGGGTGAAGGCAAGGCGACCTCCTTCGAGCCGGTGCATGTCACCGGTGTAGTGACGGACGAGGTGGGCCGGCCACGCAACGACGGCACGCCTGGGAGCGAGCTCTATGCGGTCCCACTGAGATTGTCTCGAACACCGTCGTCGGAGTGGGGAGACTCCTTCGAGGCATGTTGGAACAACCCTCCCACGCTCTCGACCATGCACAGACCCGGGATCGCCTCCGTCGTCGGGGACACCATCGTTTTGGGAAGCACGACGATCGACGAGATCGAGGAGCACCACCTCGCGACGGTCCGCATGTGCGTCGAGAAGGCGAATGAGCGCGAGGTCGCCCGGACGGAAGACGCGCGTCATCAACGAGAGAGCGACGACAACGCCCGGATGGCACATCGGGCCCACGTCGACGAGGTCGCTGATCGCCTGAAGTTCGACGACTAGATGTCGAGTCGATGGCGCGGATCTTGTTCACGTTCGCGGGAGGCAGCGGTCATGCAGATCCGCTGGTGCCGATCGCCGAAGCTGCCAGCGCCGCTGGGCACAAGGTCGCTTTCGCGGGCGGGCGCTCCGGCGCGATCGTCGCCGAAGAGCAGGGATTCTCGGTGTTCCTGGCGTCGGATGGAGCCGGTGGAGCACCTTCCACGATCGCACCGTTGCGTCCGCTCGACATGGAGCGCGAGTACGCGGTCCTGCGGGACTTCTATGCCGGCGTGGAGGCGAGTCGGCGAGCCGACCAGATCCTGGAGCTGTCGGAGCTATGGCGTCCCGACCTCGTCGTCTGCGATGAGGTCGACTTCGGCAGCATGGTCGCGGCGGAACGTCTCGGCCTTCCTCACGCCACCGTCCTCGTCACGGCAGCCGGATCGTTCGTGCGACCCGACGTCGTCGCCGAGCCGTTGCGCAAACTCCGCGACCAGCTCGGCCTGACGCCAGGCCCGGAGCGAGCAGTGCCGCATGGTTCCCTGGTGGTCTCCCCGTTCCCACCGAGCTTCCGAGACCCCGCGTATCCCCTGCCGCCGAACTCGATCTCGATCCGGTCCGAGCCCGTCGGCGTTCGCGTGCCGGATCCCGCGCGGGCATGGGGGTCGGCGAACTCCGATCGCGCGACCGTTCACCTCACCCTGGGCACGGTGTTCAACACCGAGTCGGGGGACCTCTTCGAGCGCGCGATCTCGGGCCTCCGGGAGCTCCCCGTCGAGGTCGTCGTGACGGTGGGCCGCGACCTCGACCCCGAGATGTTCGGCCCGCAACCGGCGAACGTGCACATCGAGCGCTTCATCCCGCAGTCGTCGCTGCTTCCCAACTGTGACCTGGTGGTCAACCACGGCGGTTCCGGCAGCGTGATCGGGGCCCTCGCTCACGGACTTCCGATGGTCGTCCTCCCGATGGGCGCCGGTCAGGCGCTGAACGCCGATCGCTGCGAACAGCTCGGGGTCGGGATCACGCTCGATGCCGCCCGGGCCGGCCCGCAGATCATCACAACGGCGGTCACCGAGATGTTGGACGATGCCGACTTCCGTTTCGCAGCCGAAGCCGTCCGGCGGGAGATCGCCGCGCTCCCCGGCCCGGCGACCGTGGTGCCTCTCCTCGAGCAACACATCGTGGATGGTGGGTGAGAGGGAACCCCCCGTCGACAGGCGGGCCGTTGGGCCGAACAAGAACAACAGCAGGCGCCCGTCCAGCAACAGGCAGCGCCCGCGGCGCCGAACACCGACGACAAGCTCGCGCAGCTCAAGGACCTGGGTGAACTCAAGTCGTCGGGCGTTCTGACGGAGGCCGAGTTCGAAGCGCAGAAGGCGAAGATCCTGGCCGGATAAGTGGGTGGGGGAGGGTGACCCCATGTCCTTTCGGACACAGGAACCTGAAGTGCATGTCCGGGTGACGAAGGTAAGCCATCTACGGCCGCCAACGGTCATCTCGCGCGTGAGGCCCAGGGTCGAGCGACCGCATCTGACCGTCGATGTCCGAACTTTGCCCGATGGCGCGTCACCACGGCGTCACCCGCGCCGACGGCGAAGACATCAGCGCGACGCGGCGACCAACAGTTCAGCGAGACGCTCTGGCTGCTCGCGGAAGACCCCGTGACCCGTGTCGATCTCGACGACATCCGCGCCCACCGATGCCGCCATCACCCGTTGGGTCTCCGGAGGCACCAGCGTGTCGGCGATGGTCAGGACGTAGGTGCGGCGGCGGGAAGTCGGCAGATCACCGCGCCACTTCTCGCGCAACACGGCGATGCCCTGGGGACGCTGCGTTCGCTCGAGGTAGGTCCGCACCGAGTCCCGCTCGACCGGGTCGGCCGCGGCGACGTACCGGTCAATGTTCAGGGCACACAGACCAGGGGCGGCGCTGAGGATCAGTCCATCGAAGGCGGCGATCCCTGCTTCTTCGCCGGCCTCGAAAGGATCGCCGCCGACGAGGAGGTCCAACACCGACACGCCATCCCGCGGGATCCAAGCCGCGACGAACACCACCGGCACGTCGGGGTGCTCCACGGCGATCCTCGAGGCGGTGAAGCCTCCGAACGAGTAGCCGACCAGCACGACGTCAGCCAGGTCATCGGGGAGGACGGCGCGCACGGCGTCCGCGTACTCCTCCAGGCTCGCGTCGGCGTCCTCACACGGCAGATCGACGACGATCACCGCGTGACCGGCCGCCTCCAGAGGATCGATCAGCGGCTCCATCGTGGCGGGCGTGTCCCAGGCGCCGGGAACGACGAGGAACGTGGTCATAGGCAGACCCTCCGGCTCGGTGAGAGCATCGAACACCGAGAGGGGTCATCGCCGCAAGTCGCGCAACCTGGTGGGCGAGGGGGGAGTTGAACCCCCACGTCCTTTCGGACACAGGAACCTGAATCCTGCGCGTCTGCCAATTCCGCCACTCGCCCGAGTGGAACCGGAATGGTAACAGGGCACTTGTTGCCCATCGTGCCTGCTCCGGGGCATCGGGGAACACGTTGCTAGGATGTGCCGAACCCGGCCGGAGCCCGATCCGCCGAACCGGACCGGCACACGCGATCCTGACCCCGGAGCAGTCCGCATGGCCATCCTCCGAGACTTCGAACGCCGCCTCGAAGGCATCGTCGAGGGCTCGTTCGCGAAGGTGTTCCGCGGTGGTCTGCAACCCGTGGAACTCGCCAAGCGCGTCCTCAAGGAGATGGACTCAGGCAAGACCGTCGGCGTCCGCGAGATCTGGGCCCCCAACCGATTCGCCTTCACCGTGTCCCAGGCGGATCACGAACGGTTCGCCAACGCCGAGGGGGCGCTCGTGGACGAGCTCCAGCAGGTATGCCGCGATCACGCGATCGAACGCCGCTGGGGTCTGCTCGGCCCGCCCGAAGTGACCTTCGAGGTCGATGAGGCGCTCGGCAAGGGTCGGTTCCGATGCGACGCCACGCTGGTCGAAGGAGCGGAGCGGCTGGAACCATGGAAGATGCAGGCGCCTGCTCCGACGGCTGCTCCCACCCCCACCCAGGGCACCGCGCTCGGTGATCCCAACGGACCTGTGGTGCTCGCCTTCATGGAGAACGGCGTCGCCGGACGCACGGTTCGCATCCAGAAGCCCAAGGTGACGATCGGCCGGCTCCCCGAATGTGACGTTGTCGTCTCGGATCCGGGCGCGTCGCGCCATCACGCCCAGATCGAGCAGCGTGACGGCGGCTACGTGCTCACCGACCTCGGTTCGACCAACGGAACGCTGGTGAACGATCAGCCCGTCACCACCTATCGGATGCAACTGGGCGATCGCATCATGATCGGCGAGACCGTGCTCGAACTTCGGGAGGGCTGAGGGTGTCTCGGTTCGCGCTGACCATGTTGCAGATCGGCTTGCTCCTGCTGCTGTACCTGTTCATCTGGCGGATCGTCCGTGCCGTCGGCTCCGGGATGTCCGACCGTGCCACCAAGCCGGCCCCGGCCGTGCCCGCCGCTCCTAGCCCCGCCGCGGCGAAACCGCGTCGGCGCAAAGCGGCAGGCCCGCCGAGTTCGGTCATCGTGCGCACACAGCAGGGAAAGAAGGCGAGTACTCACAAGCTCGACGGTGACGACGTCGAGATCGGCCGCGCCGCGGGATGCGCGATCACGTTGGACGACACCTACGCATCACAATCACATGCACGGCTGTCGTATCGCGACGGCGCGTGGGCGATCCAAGACCTGGGCTCGACCAACGGGACGTTCCTCAACGAACGGCGTCTCGAAGGCACGAGCGAGGTCCGCGCCGGGGACCGCATCCGCATCGGCACCACGATCCTGGAGTTGCGCGCGTGAAGGCGACCGTCGCGGCGGCGACCGACATCGGCAAGGTCCGCTCCGGCAACGAGGACGCCTACCTCGTCGAGGTTCCCCTCATCGCGGTCGCCGATGGGATGGGCGGGCACCAAGGCGGTGAGGTCGCCTCGCACCTGGCCCTGGAGACGATCGAAACGCTGTTCAAGCATCAGCGAGGAACGTTGGCCGAGCAGGTTGCCGAGGCGAACCACGCGGTGCACGAGCGCTCGCTGCGCGACGCATCCGTGTCGGGGATGGGGACCACCCTCACCGCTGCGGTCGCCGACGGCGATCGGCTGCGACTCGCACACGTCGGAGATTCCCGTGCCTACCTGGTTCGCGACGGAGAGCTGCGCTCGCTCACCGAAGATCACACGATGGTGCGGGAGATGGAACTGCGCGGCGAGCTGACCGCCGAAGAGGCGTCGGCCCATCCCCACCGCAGCGTTCTGACGCGCGCGATCGGGACCGATTCCGACGTCCGCGTCGACGAGGGCATCGTCGACCTCGTCGACGGCGACCGTCTGCTGCTGTGCACCGACGGCCTGACGGGCATGGTCGACGACGACCGGATCCTCGCCGTGCTCCGCGACACACCCGACCCGTCCGATGCCGTTCGCATCCTGGTCCGCGAGGCCAACGAGAACGGGGGGGTCGACAACGTCACCGCCGTGATCGTCGACTTCTCCGGCGAACCCGGCAGAGCGGCGAGCGCCCCCGGACCGGCGACCGGCGCGACCCGCGTGTCCACCTCGACGATGCCGGACCGGGGCCCGACGCCGCCTCCTCCCCCCGCCGGCGGGGCCAAGCGGCGGTCGTTCCCGCTGGGAAAGGTCGCGATCTGGGTCGGCGTGTTCGTCCTGGTCTTGGTGGTCGCCCTCGTTGGAACCCGTCTGTATCTCGACCGACAGTGGTACGTCGGCGTCGAAGGAGACAAGGTCGCGATCTTCCGCGGCGTTCCCTCCGAACTGCTCGGGTTCGATCTCTCGAGCCCGGCGGTGGTCACGCCGGTCACGGCGACGCAGGCGCAGCAACTGCAATTCTTCTCGGGTCTCGCGGAAGGGATCTCGGTCTCGGACCGCGCCGCGGCCGATGAGATCGTGCGCCAGATCGAACAAGACCTGGCAGAGCTCGAGCGCCAGCAGGAGCAGCAGGATGCAAACGGCACCAACGCCGGTGGCGGCAACCAGAACGGGGGCGGTGGCGGCGGGGGCGCCCAGCCCGACGCGAGGCCGGCACCGTGAGCAGGGTCGAGACCACCGAGGACCGCTGGCTCCGAGGTGTCCTGCCGCTACTGTCCGCGCTCGCCATCGCCCTCGGTGCGTACGTGCTCGTCGGACTGGGCAAGAAGGGGAAGTTCCCGGCGACACTGTCGTTGTACGGGGCGATCTTCATCGTCGGGTTCGCGGCGGCGTTCCTCGTGATCCGTCGGTACGCGCCCAAGACCGACCCGGTGATGTTCCCGGTGGCAGGCGCGCTCGCCGGGATCGGGTTCGCCGTGATCTTCCGGCTCGACGGGAACCTCGCGGCCGAACAGAGCACGTGGCTGATCGTCGGGCTCCTCGCGTTCTGCGCGACCCTGATCGTGGTGCGGGATCATCGTCAGCTCGACGCGTACACCTACACGATCGGGTTGATCGGCGTCGCGTTGCTGTTGCTGCCGATCGTGCCCGTGATCGGGCAGACGATCAACGGCGCCCGGCTGTGGGTACAGATCGGTCCGATCGGGTTCCAGCCCTCGGAGCTCGGCAAGGTCTTCATCGTCGTGTTCCTCGCCTCATACCTGTCGGCCAAGCGGGAGCTGCTGCGCGTCGGGACCGGCGGATGGGGTCCCCTGCGGCTGCCCCAAGCCCGACACCTCGGTCCCTTGCTGCTCGCGTGGGGCGCGTCCCTGATGATCCTGTTCGTCCAGAAGGACCTGGGCGCGTCGCTGCTCTACTTCGCGATCTTCGTCGTGATGCTGTGGGTCGCCACCGGCCGCCCCGCCTACCTGGTGATCGGCGTGCTTCTGTTCGCTGCCGGTGCGTGGCTCGGCTACCTCGCCTTCAGCCACGTGGAGACCCGCGTCGATCTATGGCTGCACGCGCTGGACCCGAGCATGCTGCGCGAGGGCGCGAGCCAGCTCGCCGAGGGCCAGTTCGCGATGGCGAGCGGCGGGATCCTCGGCAGCGGACTCGGACAGGGCGTTCCGTACCGGATCCCGTTCGCGGTAACCGACTTCATCTTCGCGGCCATCGGTGAGGAACTGGGGTTGCTCGGAACCACCGCGGTGCTGTTGCTGTTCGTCGCTCTCGTCGGGAGGGGATTGCAAACGGCGCTCCGTGCCACGGACGACTTCGGCAAGCTGCTCGCGACCGGGCTTGCGACGCTCGTCGGCCTTCAGGCGTTCGTGATCATCGGCGGCGTGACGCGGGTGATCCCGCTGACCGGGGTGACACTACCGTTCATGAGCTACGGCGGCTCGAGCTTGGTGAGCAACTTCATCATCCTCGCGTTGCTGGTGCGCGTCGCGTCCGGCCCCGCTCCACAACGCGGACCGCTGCGGGGGCCGCGTCGCGCGGGGATCGAGGAGGAACCCCCCGATGGATAGCCAGATCCGCCGCCTCGCTGTGGGCCTGCTCGTGCTGCTCGTGATCCTGCTCTTCGGCGTCAACTACGTGCAGGTGTTCGCCGCCGACTCGATCGCCGACAACCCGGCCAACGCGTACCGCCAGTTCGTCGCCGAGTCGGAGGTCGATCGCGGGCGGATCCTCGCGAACGACGCGCAGACGCCGCTCGCGATCTCGCGCGAGACCAACGGGGAGTTCACCTACCAGCGCCGGTATCCGCGGGGTGAGCTGTATGCCCACCTCACCGGCTACTACTCCTTGTTCTTCGGTCGCACGGAGTTGGAGGGGTCGTTCAACGAGTACCTGTCGGGTGACGCGCCGGAACTGCTCCCCCAAACGCTCGGAGACTTCATCCAGGGCAACCCGAAACGCGGCGCGTCGATCGTCACCACGCTCGACCCGGATCTGCAGGAACTCGCGATGGACATCGTGGGCGGGATGAGGAACGGGGGCGCCATCGTGATGATGGAGCCCGACACCGGCAACGTCCTGGTCTCCGCCGCCAATCCGACCTTCGACCCGAACGCGCTCTCGACGCAGGACTCGGAGGCGGCGGAGAAGGCGATCACCGCCCTCAACGACGACCCCGCCAAGCCGTTGCTGTCGCGAGCGAGCGACGAGTTGTACCCACCGGGATCGGTGTTCAAGATCGTCACGGCGGCGGCGGCACTCGAGAACGGCTACACACCGAGCAGCAGGATCCGAAATCCCCTCGACCTCACGTTGCCGCAGACCACGGAGACGCTGGAGAACTTCGGCGGGTCACACTGCCTGGGCGGCGCATCCGAGATCACGCTCGCGCAAGCGTTCCAGATCTCGTGCAACGTCTCGTTCGGCACGCTCGGGCTCGAACTCGGACCCCGCAAGCTCGGGCGACAGGCGCAGGCGTTCGGCTTCTGTCTGTGGAACCCGCCCGGATCGTGCCTCACCGACACGGTTCCGTTCGACATCCCCTACACCGCCGGCCGCTACCCCGACACGGAGTACTTCGTGGACAACGAACCGCTGGTTGCGTTCTCCGGTATCGGGCAGGCCGACGTCGCCACGAACCCGATGTCGATGGCGATGGTCGCCTCGGCCGTCGCGAACGATGGGGTGTTGATGCGACCTCGCCTGGTTTCGGAGGTCCGGGACCCGCAGGGCCGCGCGATCGAACGGTTCGAACCGGATGAGGCCGGTGTCGCGGTATCGCCCGAGACCGCACAGGACCTCACCGACATGATGGTGAGCGTCGTGGAGCCGGGGGGCACGGGGACCGCGGCGGCGATCTCCGGGGTGAGCGTCGCGGGCAAGACCGGCACGGCGCAGACGCGCGAGGGGGCGTTTCCCCACGCGTGGTTCGTCTCGTTCGCCCCCGCCGAGGACCCGCAGGTTGCCGTTGCGGTTATCGTGCTCAACGGTGGCGACCTCGGGAACGAGGCGACCGGAGGGGCGATCTCGGCGCCGATCGCGAAGCAGATGATCGAAGCTGCGCTGGAGGGAGGGTAGATGGCGAACGGCGACATGAGTTCTTCCGTGCTGAACGGGCGCTACTCCCTGGAGGCCCTGATCGGCGAGGGTGGGATGGCGAAGGTCTATCGCGCGACCGACCAGCAGCTCGACCGCACGGTCGCCGTCAAGATCCTCAAGCCCGAGTTCGCCAGCGACGACTCGTTCGTCGATCGGTTCCGCCGCGAGGCGCAGACCGCCGCGAAACTCAACCACCCCAACCTCGTCGGCGTCTACGACACGGGTGACGAGGGCAACATCCACTACATCGTCATGGAGCACATCCAGGGACGTACCCTGGCCGACTTCTTCGCAGGCGGTGGGCGACTGGCGCCGATGAAGGCGGTCCAGCTCGTGGAGCAGGTCGCCGGGGCGCTTTCGTACGCGCATCAGCAGGGGGTCGTGCACCGCGACATCAAGCCCGGCAACATCATGGTGACGCGCGAAGGTGAGGTGAAGGTCACCGACTTCGGCATCGCTCGGCTCATCACGACGCAGCACACGATCGCCCAGACGGCCGCGGTGCTCGGGACGGCGGCCTACCTCTCTCCGGAACAGGCTCGGGGCGAAGTCGTCGACGAGCGTTCCGACATCTACTCCTTGGGGTGCGTGCTGTACGAGTCGCTGGTCGGCAAGGCGCTGTTCGAGGGCGACTCGCCGGTCGCGATCGCCTACAAGCACGTGAACGAGCAGCCGCCACCTCCGTCGTCGCTCAACGCCGACGTGAACCCCGACCTGGACGCGGTCGTGATGCGTGCGCTTTCCAAGAACCCCGTGAACCGCTACCAGACGGCCGACGACTTCCGCCATGACCTCGAGGCGCTTCGCAACGGCGGCCAGGTCTCCGCGACGCCACTGCTCGGTGCCGCTGCCGCCACCACGCAGGTGATCCGTCCCGGTGCGCCGGGGCCGACGACCTCGGTGCTGCCTCCCGAGGAGGAGGAGAACAACCGGCGGAAGTGGATCATCGGCATCATCGTCGGGGTGCTCCTGATCGGCGCCTTGATCGCCGGAGCGTGGTGGCTCGCGAGCTCGGTGCTCAGCGACGAAGGTGGGACGAAGAAGGCGATCCCGGAAGGGATCGTTGGCTCCACCGAGGAGGACGCAACGGGCGTCCTCACGGATGGAGGGTTCACGAACGTCTCTTCCAGGGCTGTTGACGACGTACCCGACGACGACTTCGAACCCGGTGACGTCTCCGCCGTGGATCCCGCAGAGGGCAAGGTCGTCCCGCTCGATCGCGAGATCGTTCTCACAGTGGTCCGGGAGCCCGGCGAGGAGGCCGTCCCGAGCGTCGCAGGTCTGAGCGGTGCTGAGGCCACAGCGCTGCTCGAGGGCGAGCCGTACTTCTTCACGGTCCAGACGGTGGATCGATTCGACGAGGCGCCGGTAGGAACCGCCGTGCGCACCAACCCAGCGTCGGGCGAGTCACTCGCCCCGCAGTCCGAGATAACGCTCGTGATCTCCAAGGGACCGGAGCAGGAGCCGTCCCCGGACCCGATCCTGCCCGTCGTGCCGAACGTCGTGTGCCGCCCCGAAGGCGCGGCCGTCAACAAGCTCACGAAGAATTTCCAAGCAGAGTTCGCGGGCGAATCTGCTAATCCGTCGTGCCCGGGCCCGGGTCGCGTCTCCAAGCTGCAGCCTGTAGCCGAGTCGTCACTCGCAGAAGGGTCCGTGGTGCGGTACTGGCTCACGCCGGAGGAGCCAAGCCCGCCGTCCTCATCGAGGGAAGGGTCCAATGAGGGACCCGGATCGGGCGACGACAATGGCAAGGGCAAGGGCCACGGGCCCAAGGAGCGGTCTGGTCCGCCGCGGCGTGTCGGCTCATCGAAGTAGGCTGGACGCGATGTCCCTCTGGTTCTCGCGCGAGGAGTTCTCCGACAGCGAGCGGGCCCTGCTGTCCCGGTACTTCTCTAATCTCGATCTGCCGGTCTTCGCGCTGATCAACATGCCGGAGGTCGTCAAGGGGGCACTGTTCGCCCGGTATTCCCGCACCCCGAAGTCTCTGCGGCGGCTGTTCCTCGACGAGTTCGCCGAACAGGTCGCATCGGGCAAGGCGCCGGAACCGACGATGGGCGAAGAACGCGCGGAGAAGCTGTTCGACCGCGTCTTCGTGGAATACGGCGACGACTCCGTCGCCCAGCTCGGTGGCGTCCACCTCGCCTGCGAGCAGGCTTCCCAGCTGCTGTGCAAACAGCTCGAGTGGGGCCGCCTGGCCGCGTACTTGGAGCAGTCGACGCGCTACATGCGCTATGACGACAAACCGGGGGGGCGATGGCGCGTCACGATGCCGCCCGAACTCGAAGGTACTCCGCACGCAGCCTCGTTCTCCGCGTTCGTCGACCTCGCGCTCGAAACCTACGGGCGGCTCTTCGAGCCGATGCAACAGTGGTACCGCGAGCGCTTCCCGCAGGAGGCGACCGACTCCGACTTCGTCTATCGCTCGACGATCCAAGCCAAGACCTGCGACACGCTGCGCGGCCTGCTCCCGGCGGCGACTCGATCCAACCTCGGGATCTACGCCACGGGACAGGCCTACGAGCAGCTCCTCCTTCGTCTGCGCGCACACCCGCTGCAGGAGATGCGCGAGTACGGCGACCTGATGCTGACCGAGCTGCGCACGGTGATCCCGGCGTTCCTCAAGCGCGTCGACGTCGAGGATCGCGGCGTGGCGTGGTCGCGCTACCTGGCCGATCGCCGCGAGGCCACCCAGGAGATCGCCGCGAAGTTCCTCGAAGGTGTGGAGGTGGCCGATCGCGAGGAGGTCACACTCGTCGACTCCGATCCCGACGGCGAGGTCAAGGTCGTCGCCGCGGCCCTGTACGCGTCCAGCGAACTGCCGGACGATCGTCTGCACGAACTCGCGCGATCGATGACCGTCGACGAGCGCAGCGCCGTGCTCACGGCCT
Organism: Actinomycetota bacterium; assembly: GCA_040902745.1. GTDB lineage: Bacteria > Actinomycetota > UBA4738 > UBA4738 > HRBIN12 > JBBDWR01. The sequence continues at coordinate 34,530 of JBBDWR010000014.1, forward strand.
ATGTCGGCGAGCGGAGCAACCGGCGCCACAAGCCGGGCAGAGCTTTCGAACGCACCGGCTACCGATTCGACGTGCTCTGCGACTACGGCGCCTTCCGCGACCTACAGCGTCACCGCCTGCTCACGGTGGAATGGCAGCACCTGACGACGACCCACGGGTACGAGCTGCCGGCCGACATCGAACGCGCGGGATTCTCCGGGGACGCCCGCGAGGTGCTCGAGCGCTCCGCGAACCTCGAACGCGAGCTGCGGGCGGCAGGCTTCGGAGACGCGGCACAGTACGCCGTCTCGCTCCAATACCGGATCCGGTTCGTGCTCCAGATGAACGCCAGAGAGGCGATGCACCTGGCCGAGCTGCGGAGCGCGCCCCAAGGCCACCCCGTGTACCGCCGGGTCGCTCAACGGATCCACGAGCTGATCGCCGACCAGGCAGGGCACCGAGCGATCGCAGCCGCGATGCAGCACGTCGACCACTCCGACGTGGACCTCGAACGTCTCGACGCCGAGCGCCGAACCGAAGCCAAACGCCGGGCGGTCGCGGACTCCTAACCGGCTACGGCCCGCGGAAGCCGCGCACGATCTTGGCGGCCTCGTCCTCGTGCCGCACCGGCACCGTGAAGCGGAACGGGCCTTCGTAGCCGGGCAGGCCCGGGCTGCCTCCTTAGGCCTTGCGCTCGGCGACCGTGCGAGCCGGCGAACCGACCGCAGCAGCTCGGGCCACCCCCCGCAGGATCGGGGCCGACGAGCGCGATGCCGAGCAGGGTTGCGACGGTGGTGGGCACGTGCGTATCCAACCACGCTGGGAGCGATCATCGGCGCCCGGACCGTGAGGGCGAGAGCGGGAAGGTTTGCCGTAAGCTGTGCGAACTCCGATGGACCGTCAATCCACCTTCTTGCTGGCCATGGCCATGCTGATCGCCGCCGGGGCCGCCGTTTCGGCGGCCGGGTGGACCCTGTTCGTCCGCGACCGGCGCTCCCACCGGCCCGCCGCCGCGACCGCCGGAGTACCCACTCCCGACGCGACCCATCACGAGGCTTCAGAGGAGCGGTAATGCTCGAGCTCCTCGACCTCCGCGAGCGGAGGGAGCGCCTCGAGCCTCGACGTCTCGAGCCGGACCCTGCCGTCACCGAACCCGTGAGGGAACTGATCTCGCGCGTCCGCAGCGAGGGCGACGACGCCCTCGTCGAGCTCGCCTTGCGATTCGATGGAGCGGACCTGGGCGCGACCGGCCTGCTCGCGACGCCGGACGAGTTCGAACGCGCCCAGGCACAGCTTCCCGCGCAGCTGCGTGATGCGATCGATGCGCTGATCGATCGCATCATCGATCTGCACCGCCGCCAGCTCCCGCACCAATGGTCGGACGAGCGAGACGGGACGAGGTTCGGCGAGATCGTGCGCCCGCTGCGCGCGGCGGGCTGCTACGTGCCCGGCGGGAGAGCGGAGTACCCCTCTTCGGTCGCGATGACGGTCGTCCCGGCAGTCGTGGCCGGGGTCGAGGAGATCGTCGTCTGCACCCCAGGTCGAACCGACGGCGCCCTACCGCCCACGGTGTTGTACGCCGCGTTCCGGGCGGGAGCTACGCGCGTGGTCAAGACCGGCGGGGCGCAGGCGGTCGCCGCGATGGCGTTCGGCACCGACAGCGTGCCCGCGGTCGACCGGATCGTCGGACCGGGTAACGCCTACGTGACGGAGGCGAAACGTCAGGTCGCCGGGTTCGTGGGCATCGACGGCCTCGCCGGCCCCAGCGAACTGACGGTGGTGGCCGACGCCGCGGCGGATCCGGTGTTGATCGCGATCGACCTGATCGCGCAGGCTGAACACGACCCCGAGGCAAGCACGAACCTCGTCACCACCGACCCGGCGCTCGTCGAGGCAGCAGCCGAGCGATTGACCGTCGAAGTCGTGCGAGCGGGGCGGCGGGAGATCGTGGAGCAGGCGCTGACCCACAACCGCGCCTACCTCGTCGCCGACCTGACCCAAGCCGCCGAGGTCGTCGACGACCTCGCGGCGGAGCACCTCCAATTACTGCTCGCCGACCCTCGGGCGTTCGTCGAAACGATCCGCAACGCTGGAGCGATCTTCTTGGGACCGTGGACGGCAGTGCCGTTCGGCGACTACGGGGTCGCATCCAACCACGTGCTCCCAACCGCCGGGACGGCGCGGTTCGCCTCGGGCCTGCGCGCGTCCGACTTCGTCACCGTCAGCTCCGTGATCGAGATGGAGCCCGCCGCAGTGCGTTCGCTGTCGCCCTCGGTGGTCGCGATCGCCGAGAGCGAAGGGCTCGTCGGCCACGCTCGGGCCGTCCGCGTGCGCGACGAACGCGCGATCGAGGAGGAGACATGACCGCCGAACCTCGCCCCGGGATCCGCGACACCGGGCCGTACGTGTCGCCCCAGCTCGACGTGCCCGCGCGACTGAACACGAACGAGTGTCCGTTCCCGCTCCCGGAGGACTTCTCGCGCGACCTCGCTCGCGCGGTCGCAGACATCCCGCTCAACCGCTATCCAGAGGGGCAGGCCACGCGCCTGCGGGAAGACCTCGCCGACTTCGCGGGCCACATCCCGGAAGGCACGTGGGCGGCCAACGGATCCAACGAGGTCCTCACCCAGCTGTTGCTCGCCTACGGCGGGCCGGAACGCTCCGCGCTGGTGTTCGAGCCGACCTACCCGCTGCACTCGCGGTTGTCGTGGCTGACCCACACCAGGGTCGAACGAGGCGAACTCGGCGGGGGCTTCACCCTGGGCGACGAGGAGATCGCACGCGCCGTCGCCGTCACACCCGACGTCATCTTCGTCTGTTCCCCCAACAACCCCACCGGAAATGTGCAGTCGCCCGCATCGGTACGCACGCTCGCCGAGGCGGTGCCCGAGGCGCTCGTGATCGTCGACGAGGCCTACATCGAGTTCGGGGGTGAGAGCGCGTTGCCGCTGGTCGCGTCACACCCGAACGTCGTCGTGGTCCGTACGCTTTCGAAGGCGTTCGCGCTGGCGGGGGTTAGGCTCGGCTACTGCCTGGCCGATCCTAAGGTCGTCGACGACCTGCGGGTGGTGCGGCTCCCCTATCACCTGTCGTCGCTCACCCAGGCTGCAGGGATCACCGCCCTGCAGCACGTTGCCGAGGCGACGTCGATGCTCGGCGCGGTGCGCCGAGAACGCGATCGGATCGTCGAGGTGCTCTCGGGGTTCGAGGGCGTGACGGTGTTCCCGAGCGACGCGAACTTCGTGCTGTTCGCTCCTCCCGATGGGTGCGATGCGCGCGAGCTGTGGCAGCGACTGCTGGATCGGGGGGTGCTGGTGCGCGATCTCACGTCGTCGATCCCCCAGGGGCTGCGCGTGACCGCGGGGGCCCCGCACGAGGTGGATCTGTTTCTCAAGGTGATGGAAGAGGTGCTATAGATGAGCGAAGCCCCGCGACGGTCAACCGTTGAACGCGCCACGAATGAAGCCCAGATCCACGTGGAGCTCACACTCGACGGGAACGGTGTCGCGAACGCCGACACCGGCATGCCCTTCTTCGACCACATGTTGGGACAGCTCGGAAAACACGCCGGGTTCGACCTCGATGTGAGCGCGAAGGGCGACCTCGATGTCGACGGTCACCACACCGTCGAGGACGTGGGCATCACCCTCGGACAGGCATTGGCGGAGTCGCTCGGCGACAAGGCCGGGATCCGTCGGTTCGGATCGTGTTCGGTCCCGATCGACGAGGCGTTGGTCGACTGCGCGCTCGATCTATCGGGTCGTCCGTACCTGGTACACGAGGTCCCGGTACCGGCGGAGACGATCGGCAGCTTCGACACCGGCCTGACCGAGGACTTCCTCCAGGCCTTCACGACGACGGCCCAGATGACCTTGCACCTGCGGCTGGTCTCGGGGCGCAGCCCGCACCACGTCGTGGAGGCCGAGTTCAAGTCGCTCGCGCGCGCACTCGGCGACGCATGTGCGCTCACCGGCCGTTCCAGCATCCCGTCGACGAAGGGAACCCTGTGACGACGGTCGCCGTCCTGGACTACGGCATGGGGAACCTGCACTCGGTCTCGCGCGCGCTCGCCAAGGTGGGCGCGACCGTGGAGGTGACCGGCGACGCCGAACTCGGCGCGCGCGCCGACGCCCTCGTCGTCCCCGGCGTGGGGCACTTCGGCGCCTGCATGCGCGCGCTCGCGCGCCACGGACTGGAGGATGTGGTTCGCCGGGTGGCTTCGTCCGGGGCCCCCGTGCTCGGGGTGTGCCTCGGGATGCAGGTGCTGTTCGAGCGGAGCGAGGAGGACGACGCGGACGGTCTCGGCGTGCTCTCCGGTGGATCTCGCAAGCTCCCCGACGACGTGAAGGTTCCGCACATGGGATGGAACGACGTGACCTGGATCGCACCGCACCCCTACGTCGCCCAGCTCGCTCCGGGAACGCGCTTCTACTTCGTGCACTCTTACGCCCCCGACGTGATCGATGGGCTCACCGTGGGGACCGCCGAGTACGGACGAGCGTTCTCCGCGGTCGTCGCGCGCGACAACGTGTTCGCGACGCAGTTCCACCCCGAGAAGTCCGGGGACGCCGGATTGCAGCTCTACGAGACGTTCGTGAAGGAGGCCGGTGCCAAGTGATCGTGATCCCCGCGATCGACCTGCGAGGCGGGCGCGCCGTCCGGCTGTTCCGGGGCGACCCACAAGCAGAGACCGAGTACTCGACAGACCCTACCGAGGTGGCGAAGCGCTTCGAAGCCGAGGGCGCACGGCGGATCCACGTCGTCGATCTCGATGCCGCGCTCGATACCGGCGACAACCGCGAGGTCGTGAAGGAGATCATCCGCAACGTCGCGATCCCGGTGCAGCTCGGAGGCGGCATCCGGTCGATGGACGCGATCGAGGAGGTGCTCTCTCCCCGGATGGCGTCGCGCGCCGTGCTCGGCACGGCCGCCGCCGCGGATCCCGACCTCGTTCGGCGGGCCGTCGAGAAGTTCGAGGATCACATCGTGGTCGCCGTCGACATCCTGGACGGCAACGTGATGGTGCGCGGATGGCAGGAGGCCGGAGCGCCGATCGACGAGGCGATCCCCCAGCTGATCTCCGCCGGGGCCCCGCGGTTCCTCGTGACGTCGATCCAGAAGGACGGCACGATGGACGGCCCCGATCTCGCGCTGTACGAGCGGGTGACCGAGCTCGCGGGAGACGTCCCGGTGATCGCGAGCGGCGGCGTCCGCAACGCCGACGACGTGTGGGCCCTGCGGGAGCTGGCCTGCGAGGCCGTCGTGGTCGGCAAGGCCTTCTACGTCGGAACGCTGCAGCTCTCGGAGGTCGTCCGAGGATGACGCTGGCCAAGCGCCTGATCCCGTGCCTCGATGTCGACGCTGGCCGCGTCGTCAAGGGAACCAACTTCGTCGACCTGCGCGACGCGGGCGATCCGGTGGAGCTTGCGGCCCGCTACGACGCGGAAGGTGCCGACGAACTCGTGTTCCTCGACATCACGGCGACCGTGGAAGGCCGCCGCAGCACGCTCGAGGTGATCGCGTCGACGGCGGAACAGGTCTTCATCCCGCTGACCGTGGGCGGGGGGGTTCGCAGCGACGACGACGTCAACGCCTTGCTCCGCGCCGGGGCCGACAAGGTGGCGATCAACTCCGCGGCGGTTCGCGACCCTGCGCTGCTCCAGCGGTGCGCCGATCGCTTCGGCACCCAATGTATGGTCGTTGCGATCGATGTACGGCGTCGCGACGACGATGACCGCTGGGAGGTCGTCGTCGACGCCGGCCGCACCCCCACCGGTCGCGGGGCGGTGGAATGGGCCGTCGAAGCCACCTCGGAGCGCGGGGCCGGTGAGATCCTTCTCACGTCGATGGACCGTGACGGCACGGGCCAGGGCTACGACCTCGAGCTGCTCCGGGCGGTCGGAGGCGCGACGAACGTCCCGCTCGTTGCCAGCGGCGGAGCCGGCACGCCCGAACACTTCGCGGACGCGGTGCTGGAGGGCACTGCCGACGCCGTCCTCGCCGCGAGTCGTTTCCACTTCGAGGAATTGTCGATCCGTCAGGTCAAGGAGTCGATGGCACAGCGCGGGATCCCGGTGCGACTGTGACGGAGGGGACGCGATGACCGAGCCCACCGACGGGGCGATCGATCGCGCCCCCGTGAGCCTGGACGGCCTGCGCTTCGACGACCGAGGCCTGGTCCCGGTGATCGTGCAGGAGGCCGACACCGGCGACGTATTGATGTTCGCGTGGGCCAATCGCGAGTCTCTCGAGCGCACGTTGGAGGAGGGGCGTATGGTCTACTGGAGCCGATCCCGCCAGGAGCTGTGGCGCAAGGGAGATACGAGCGGCAACATCCAGCACTGGGAGGCTCTCCGCGCCGACTGCGACGCCGACGTCGTCCTCGCGCGCGTGCACCAGACGGGGCCAGCATGTCACACGGGCGAACGCTCGTGTTTCTTCCGTCCGCTATCGGGCGACGACGGAGCGACCTAGGCAGACGTCGGTGTGGTGGACGGCCGCTCGCGTGACTCAGTCGGGCGCCGTGGGATCGATGACCGTTAGGCCCTCGAAGTGCTCGCGATAGAACCCTCGGTCGCGCGTCAGGAGCGCGTCCGCACGCTCCATGGCGTGGGCCCCGATCAGGAAGTCGGCAACGATCCTGGAACGTGGACCTCCGGACTCGCGGTATGGGCGCCAGATCCTCGCGGCGCGCTCCGCCGCCGGTCGACCGGCCGGTACGAACGCGACCTGCAGGCGGTCGAGAACTTGGTTCGCCGAATCAGTATCGGGGAAGAGGGACGACACCTCGGCCCACACGACCTCGCCCGCGATCAGGCTTCCGTGCAGCAACGCGAGCCGAAGAGCGGCCCCCGAGGCAGCGCCGTATTCGTCGTCTTGGAGCAGATCGATGAGAACGCTCGAATCCGCTGCGGTGATCACGCGTCGCCCAAGGGATCGGGGTCTCCTCGCAGTTCGGCGAGCACCTGTTCGGTTGTTCTGCCCGTCCGAAGGATGCCGCGAACCGACTCCACCGGATCTTCAGTCGGCGCCTTCCGCAGGACGATCCGGCCCTCCTCCTCGACGAACTCGACCTCCGTGCCAGGTCGTAACCCGAACCGCTCGCGAAGGCCCTTTGGGACCGTGACCTGTCCCTTCTCCGAAATCACGTGAGGCATACCTCCATAGTAGGAATCCATACGGCTGTCGTCAAACTCGCGCGCAAGGGAGCGGCGACCCACCGATACACTGCCGGGGCTCTCGGAACTCGTCTGTGAGGTAGGTCACCCCTCGTGCTGAAGCTCGTGATCCCGAAAGGCTCCCTGGAGGAGCAGACCCTGCGGCTGTTCGAGGCCGCCGACCTTGCGGTGCGCCGCTCCAGCGCCCGGGACTACCACGGCTCGATCGACGACGACCGGATCGAACGCGTGAGCGTGCTGCGCCCGCAAGAGATCCCCGCCTATGTGGAGGAGGGCCTGTTCGACATCGGCATCACCGGCCGGGACTGGGTCGTAGAGACCGGATCGAACGTCGTGGAACTCGCCTCGCTCAGCTACGCGAAGTCGGGAACCGGCCACGGGACGAAGGTGGTCCTCGCGGTGCCGAACGAGCACCCGGCCGACAGCGCCGCCAAGCTACCTGCCGGGACGCGCATCTCGACGGAATTCGAGCACCTCACGCAGCGCTACTTCGACGATCTGAACATCCCCGTGCACGTCGTGTGGAGCTACGGCGCGACCGAGGCGAAGGTTCCCGAGATCGTGGATGCGATCGTCGACATCACCGAGACGGGCAGCACGCTGCGCGCACACGGGATGAAGATCATCGAGACGCTGCTGGAGTCGGAGGTCCTGCTGATCGCGAACACCGTGGCGGCCGCCGATCCCGCCAAGAAGGCGGCGATGGACGACCTGGTCACCCTGTTGCTCGGCGCCCTTCGTGCCGAGGGCAAGGTGCTGATCAAGCTCAACGTCGGCAAGGGTGAGCTCGACAAGGTGCTCGAGATCGTTCCCTCGATGAAGGCGCCCACCGTCTCGGAGCTGTCCGACGGCGGGTTCGCGATCGAAACCGTGGTGGAGAAGCGCGGCGTGAATCGCCTGATCCCCGAGCTGAAGGCGGCCGGAGCGACCGACATCCTTGAGATGCCGATCACGAAGATCGTCCCCTAGCGCGTTCGGATCAGGTCACGTCGCGGCGGGAGAACCACGCGCCGGCGATCACGACACCGATCGCCGCGTACAGCAGCAGCTGCAACCCGGCGGTAGTCGCCGTGCGCCCGGAACCAGGGATGACGCCGTCGTTGAAGCCGATCAGGAAGATCGCGATGTTCTCCCCGATCAACCACGGCTGCAGGCTCGGCTTGAGGCCACGGATCAATCCCTCGGCGACCGCGAGCCACGCGAACGCGATGCCCAACGCCGCCGCGGTGGTGCGCGACACCATCGCGATCGACATCGCGATCAGCGCGCCGATCGAGCACACGGCTCCTGCCCGAATCAGCGTTTCGCCGATGTCGGAAAGCCAGGTGCCGTCGACACCGTCCGTGACCCCGTTGATCGCGGCGGCCGCGGCGAGGAAGGCGACCAGGACGGCCTCGAGGACAACGGCCAAAACGAAGACGCCGATCGCCAATGCGATCACCTTTGCCACCAGCACGCGGAGCCGCCGAGGCTCCCAGGTCAGCTGGGTCGCGATGGTGCCGGCGCTCCAGTCCGCGCCAAGGAAGGACGCCCCCACCACCAGCGCACCGATCATGTAGAAGGGGCTGACACCGGGCAGCACGTCAGCGACCTCCACCAGGCTGAGCGGGCTTGGCTGTTTCGAGGTCGCGGCCGCGATCACGCCCGCCACGGCACTCAGGGCGATCGCCAACAGGATGCCGACGCGGGTCAGCCGGCGCGACCACAGGCGAAGGAACTCGATGCGGATCAACCGGATCATGGCGGCCCCGGCATCGTCGGTGGCCCCGGTATCGGCGGCGGCTCCGGCGTCGACCCGCCGCCGGCGATGTCACCCTCGCCCTCGGTCAACGCGAGGAACACCGATTCGAGATCTGCCTCGTCCGGTCGGAGCTCGCTCAGGTAGATCCCCCGATCTGCAAGGACATGGGTGACACGGGACGCTTCGGCTCCGTCGATCTGCACACGCAAGTGGCCATCGCGAGCCTCCGTCGGGATCCCGGCAGCCTGCAACGCGGCGGCGGCGGCTGCGAGGTCGTCTGCGCGTACGAGCATCGCCTCCTGCTCCCCGGACGAGAGCACTTCGTGCACCGGGCCGGCCGCGACACATCTGCCGCGCGACAGGATCGCGACGCGGTCGGCGACCTGCTGTACCTCCGTCAGGATGTGGCTCGAGACGAAGACGGTGCGGCCCTCGGCCGCGAGGCGTCGAGTAAGTTCGCGCACCTCCCGGATCCCAGCGGGGTCCAATCCGTTGGCCGGTTCGTCGAGGATCAGCAGCGCCGGATCTTTCAACAGCGCCGCCGCGATCCCGAGCCGCTGCTTCATGCCGAGCGAGTAGGTCTTCACGGTGGTGTCCGCACGATCGGCCAGACCCACGCGATCAAGTGTGGCTTCGATCGCGGCGGACCCGATGCCCTCCACCCTCCCGAGCAGATCGAGGTTGCGGCGTCCCGTGAAGCGAGGGAAGAACGTCGGGGTCTCGACGATCGAGCCGATCCGGCCGATCACCCCGGCGAGCCCACTCGGAGTATCCACGCCGAGGATGCGACACCTGCCCGAAGAGGGACGGACGAGTCCAAGCAGACAACGGATCGTCGTGGTCTTGCCGGCACCGTTGGGGCCGAGGAATCCGAATACACCACCCTCGGGGACGCTGAGATCCAGCCCGTCGACCGCGATGGTCCGCCCGCCACGCAGGCGTCGATACTCCTTTCGAAGTCCCTCTACCTCGATGATCGCACTGATACGTCGCTCCATCCGCTGCCGGGCAGACCCGACCGGAGCACACACTAGCCGCAGCTGATGCCTCGACACGACGGTTGTGCGGAGTGCGAAACCAGGAACCCGAGGGACCGAGGACCGATTGACAGCGGCCATGTCCTTCCGGCACAATCACCTCATGTTTGAACCGTCGTTCAGCCAAGCTGTGGATCGACGGGGCTTCGTAGCTATCGCCTAAGGCGTGCACCGGGCCCTTCGCCCGAGCACGCCGAGACCTCTCGCCGCGGCGGGGGGTCTTTCTCGTTCCGGTCGCCGGATCGAGCAACCCACCACCAGTACCGACCAGGGCACGAAAGGACCGAGAGATGACGAGCCAGGGGAACGAGGAGCGGATCCGCCGAGGGGCGGAAGAACTCGAGAAGCGCTGGGAGACCGACCCACGGTGGAGCGGCGCCGAGCGCAACTACTCTGCAGAGGAGGTCATCCGCCTTCGGGGCTCCTTCTCGATCGAGCACACCGTCGCTCGACGCGGCGCCGAGATCCTGTGGGACCTCGTCAACTCAGAGGACTACGTCGCCGCCCTCGGCTGCCTGACCGGCGGCCAGGCGGTCGAGACCGTGAAAGCGGGGCTGAAGGCGATCTACCTGTCGGGATGGCAGGTGGCCGCGGACGCCAACCTCGCGGGACACACCTATCCCGACCAGTCGCTGTACCCGGCGAACTCCGTCCCCGCCGTCGTGAAGCGGATCAACAACGCCTTGCAGCGCGCGGACCAGATCGCATGGGGCGAGGGCAAGGGCGCCGACGTCAACTGGATGGCGCCGATCGTCGCGGACGCGGAGGCGGGCTTCGGTGGCACGCTCAACGCCTTCGAGCTGATGAAGAGCATGATCGAGGCCGGCGCAGCCGGCGTGCACTACGAAGACCAGCTTGCGAGCGAGAAGAAGTGCGGGCACTTGGGTGGCAAGGTGTTGATCCCGACCAACGCGTTCGTCCGCACGCTGACCGCCGCACGCCTGGCCGCCGACGTGCTCGATGTGCCGACAGTGCTCGTCGCACGCACCGACGCCCTGGCCGCGACGCTGGTCACCAGCGACGTCGATCCCCGCGACAAGCGGTTCACAACCGGCAAGCGCACGCCGGAGGGCTTCTACTACGTGGACGAGGGGCTCGACGCGGCGATCGACCGCGGGATCAGCTACGCCCCGTATGCCGACATGTTGTGGTGCGAGACCAGCACGCCAGATCTCGAGGAGGCGCGGAAGTTCGCGGAGTCGATCCACGACAAGTACCCGGGCAAGCTGCTCGCCTACAACTGCTCGCCATCGTTCAACTGGCGCAAGCACCTGGACGACGCGACGATCGCGAAGTTCCAGAAGGAGCTCGGCGCGATGGGCTACCGCTTCCAGTTCATCACGCTGGCCGGCTTCCACGCCTTGAACTCGAGCATGTTCGAGCTGGCCTACGGCTACGCACGCGAGGGCATGACGGCCTACGTCGGCTTGCAGGAGCACGAGTTCGAGATGGAGAGCGACGGCTACACCGCGACGCGTCACCAGGCCGAGGTCGGCACCGGGTACTTCGATCAGGTCTCACAGGTGATCACCAGCGGCGAATCCTCCACGCTCGCGCTCAAGGGGTCCACCGAAGAAGCGCAGTTCCTCGAAGAGGGAACGTCGCACCGCAAGGACATCGAACCCAAGCACTGAGGCATCGGCCCGCAGTAGGGTCACGGCGTGACCGAGCAAGCGCGGATCGTCGTGGTCGGGGCCGGACTGGCCGGCCTCGCGTGCGCATACCGGCTCTCGCAGGTGGGCGTGCACTCCGAGGTGTTCGAGGCCCGCGATCGGCTCGGCGGGCGGTGCTGGTCCGCGCCGGGGCTGATCGACGGACAGGTGGCCGAGCACGGCGGCGAGTTCATCGATCCGGACCACGTGCATCTGCACCGGCTGATCGGCGAACTCGGTCTCGAACTCGAGGACCGGGGGACGGCCGGCAAGGCCGAGGGTCCGACCGACGGCGCCTTCGTCACCGAAGGTATGACCGTCCCGCGCGCAGCGGTGGATGCCGACGTGCCCGCCTTCGTTCGCGCACTGGAAGCTGACCTGCAACGAGCGGGCGAGGACTGGAGCCACGACCGCGCCGGCTCCGAGGCCAAGTCGCTCGACTCGATGTCCGCGCAGGTGTGGTTCGACGCGAACCTGCCGGATCCGTCGGGCCCGCTGGCCAAGATGCTGCGCACGCTCACGCTCAACATGTTCGGCGCTCCTCCCGAGCGGATCAGCTCGCTCGTGGTGCTGGAGTTGTTCGCCTCGTTGGCCGACGAGCCCGACGGCGGGTCGATCTTCGGATGGATCAGCCGAACGATGAACGGCACGACGCACGTGCGCGGGGGCAACGATCTCGTCGTCTCGGGCATGGCCGATCGGTTGCCATCGGGATCGATCCACATCCGAACCCCGCTCGAGGTGCTCCGGCGCAGCGAGAACGGGCGTGTCGCCATGCGCTTCGGCGGTCTGGACGAGGAAGTCGTTGCCGATCGTGTCGTGCTCACGCTCCCGTTCACCGCGTTGCGCGAGGTCGCGATCGACGATGCGGGGCTGTCTCCCGAGAAGCTCGCGAGTATCCGCGAGCTCGGGATGGGTACCAACACCAAGCTTCTCCTGGGCATGCGGCGTCGGGTCGCCGCGCACGAGAGTTGGCGCGGATGGGCCGCGAAGGACGAGCCGGATCTGTTCGCGTGGGACACGACGATCGCGCAACCGGGAGCCTCCGCGATCCTGACGGTGTTCACCGGGGAACGGGTCTTCGATGCCACCGATCCGCACGGTCCGCCTCCGGAGTCGGTCTTGCGTGAGGGCCTGGCCGCCGCGGATGTGATGGCGCCGGGACTCGCCGCGTCGGCGGGCGGCGTCGCTTGGCTCGACTCCTGGCCCGACGATCCTTGGAGCCGCGGCTCCTACGCCGTGTTCCTTCCCGGGCAGGTCACCCGATGGCTGGGCTTTCTCGGCCTGCCCGAGGGTCCCGTGCACTTCGCGGGGGAACACACCTCCACCACCGCGCAGGGCTACCTGGAGGGAGCGGTCGAGAGCGGGGAACGCGCGGCGCGTGAGGTTCAGGCCTCGGTCGGCATCCCCGCCTGATCCCGTCGGACGTTCGGCCGTCCGCGTGTCACCATCGACGGGTGGATCTTCCAGAACTCTTCGCCGTCGACGATGTCATCGTGATCGACGGAGGCATGTCGACCGCGCTCGCCGCGCGCGGAGTGGATCTGTCGGGCGAGCTGTGGACCGCCCGCGCCCTGCGAGACGATCCCGAGGCGGTGATCGCGGCACACCTGGATTTCCTCCGGGCGGGAGCGCGCGTCGTGATCACCGCGAGCTACCAGTCCTCCCTCGAAGGACTGCGGCGCGTCGGGATCGGCGATGACGAAGCGCGCGCCCTGATCGCCAAGAGCGTCGAACTCGCTGCCGAGGCGCGGAAAAGGTTCGGCGCGGAGCGCCCGCAAGCGGGACCGGTGCTGGTTGCCGGATCCGTCGGGCCGTTCGGCGCGATGCTCGCGCAGGGTCAGGAGTTCACGGGCGACTACGGCAATGACGTCGGCCGCGACGAGCTGATCGCCTTTCACCGGCCACGGGTCGAGTTGTTGCTGGACGCCGGCGCCGATCTGCTCGCGGTCGAAACGATGCCGCGGGTCGATGAGGCAGCCGCGGTGCTCGAGGCGCTCCGCGAACGTCCCTGGGGACGGGCCTGGCTCAGCTTCACGGGCCGCAAAGGTCGGACGGCTGCGGGCGACCCGATCGAGGACGCCGCGCGGCTGGCGGACGCTTCGTCCCAGGTGGTGGCCGTCGGCGTGAACTGCACGCCGCCCGGAGAGGTGGCGGACCTGTTGGGGAGGATCCGATCGGTGACGACCAAACCTCTGGTGGCCTATCCCAACGCCGGGGGGCGGTGGGACGCGGTCGCCAGGGCGTGGGCACCCGAACCACGCGATCGCTTCGACGAGGACGAGGTTCGGAACTGGCTCCGCACGGGCGCGACCCTCGTGGGCGGCTGCTGCGGGATCGGGGTGCAAGGCGTTGCCGACGTCGCCGAATTCGTGCGTCACGGCTGACGATCCGAATCTCACCATCTGTGTGACCGGCAGTCATGCTCTGCTCCGGATGACCTATTCCGGGGGTGACCTTGCTGTCTGTATCATGAGCCCTCGTTTCTACGGGGTGTGACGTAACCCGCGGTCATCTTTTTGGCTCCCCACGCGACGAGCCGGAACGAAAGGCGCCGACATGGAATCCGATCTCGAAGTACTGCGGCGGGCGTTGATCGGCGCGGACCGCGATCTCGCTCTCGCCGCGACCAACCGCCTCGTCGACGACGGCACCGATCCCACCGTGATCCTCGAGCGGGGCATGGCAGAGGCGATGTTCACGCTCGGCGAGATGTGGAAGCGGGGCGAGGTGTTCCTGCCCGAGGTCGTTGCATCGGCCGAGGTCTTCAAGCAGTGCAATGCGATCGTCGAGCCGGTGCTGCTCGCGCAGAAGTCGGGTGACGAGGAAGCCAACAAGCTGGTCGTGCTCGCCACCGTCAAGGGCGACCTGCACGACTTGGGCAAGAACATGGTCGCGGCGATGCTGCGCACGTCCGGGTTCGACGTCCACGATCTGGGCAAGAACACCAGCGCGGACACGATCGTGAAGACGATCAACGAGTTGAGCCCGGACATCGTCGGTCTGAGCGCGCTGCTGACCACGACCGTCCCCTATCAGGAGACCGTCATCAAGGTGCTCGAGCGCGAAGGACTGCGCGACAAGGTCAAGGTGATGGTGGGCGGGGGCCCCGTGACACCGGAGTGGGCCGAGAAGATCGGGGCCGACGGGTACGCGAACAACGCGCCCGAGGCCGTCGAGATCGCCAAGAAGCTGGTGGGGCTGTCGCAGTGAGCGCCTTGTTCGGTTCCGTCGGCGACACCGTGCTCTCCGGCCCGGGCGGAGAGCTCCGGATCGGCGACGACCATCCGTTCGTCGTGATCGGCGAGCGCATCAATCCGACGGGGCGCAGCAAGCTGACGGAGCAGTTCGTCGCGGGGGACTATTCGCTGGCGAAGGCGGATGCGGTCGCGCAGGTCGAGGCGGGCGCGCGCGTGCTCGACCTGAACGCCGGGATCCCCGGCTACGACGAAGCCGAGATGCTCACCGCGCTCGTCCGGGCGGTGCACGAGGTCGTCCACGTTCCGCTGTGCATCGACTCGTCTACGCCCGAAGCGCTCGAAGCGGCGATCCCCGCGGCACAGGGCAAGGTGCTGATCAACTCGGTCACCGCCGAGCAGGAGTCGATGGATCGATTGCTGCCGCTGGTGGCCAAGCACGGAGCCGCCGTCGTCGGCATGGCCAACGACGAGGAGGGCCCCTCGATGGATCCGACCGTCCGGCTCGCGTGCGCCCGCAAGATCGTCGAAACAGCCGCCGCCCACGGGATCGTCGCCGCCGACGTCGTGATCGACCCGATCGCGATGCCGATCGGCGCGGCTCCGGATGCGGCGACCGCGATGTACGAGACCGTTCGGCTGATCCGGACCGAGCTCGGGGTGAACACCTCCTGCGGGGCGTCGAACATCTCGTTCGGGATGCCCGACCGGCACGAGATCGACGCGGTGTTCTTGCCGCACGCGATCCTCGCCGGCATGAACGCCGCCATCACCAACCCACTGCACCGGCCCGTACGCAAGGCGATCCTGGCAACGGACGTGTTGCTCGGGCGCGACGAGATGGCGATGGCCTGGATCACCGCACATCGAGCCGAACTCGCGTCGGCGGAGGCATGATCGCGTGAGCCGCAAGCTCGAAGTCACCTACCTGCCGAGCGGCAAGACCGCACACGTGCCCGAGGGAACCTCGGTGTTCAACGCGGCGCACTGGGCAGGGCTGCCGATCGATTCCACGTGCGGCGGCCGGGGGACGTGCGGCAAGTGCAAGGTCCGGATCGTCGAAGGCGCCGGCGAACGGACGGTCGCCGACTACCGGCACGTCTCGAGCGAGGAGATGCAACAGGGGTGGCGCCTGGCGTGTCAGCAGGAGATCCACGAGGACACGGCGTGCGACGTCCCCGCCCTGCTGCGCTCACCGAAGGCCGCGACGATGGGCGTGAACCGGTTCGTCTTGCTGGAGCCCAACGTGCAGAAAGTGCTGCTCGATCTCCCCGACGGAGCTCTCGAGGACGCACGCAGCCATATCCGTCGGATCCGCGAGACCCTGCTCGATGTCGAAGGCATCGAGATCGTTACCGCCCCGTCGGTGTTCCCGCGCATCCCGCGTGCGCTCGCGGACGAGAACACGCGGGTGACCGCCACCGTGGTGGGCGAGCACCTCGTCGACGTGGAGGCCGGCGACACGCGAGAGCGGGTGTTCGGCATCTCCCTCGACATCGGGACCACCACCGTCGTTGCGACGCTGATCGACCTTCGCTCCGGCGCGGCCGCGGCGGTCGAGTCGACGATCAACCGACAGGCCCCCTACGGCGCGGACGTGATCGCGCGCATGGGACACGCGATGACCGGCGAGGACGCGATCGAGGAGCTGCGCGCCGCGATCGTCGACACGGTGAACGGCTTGGTCGAGAGCGTCTGCTCGACCGCGGGCGTCGCGCGAGAGGATGTGTTCGAACTCGTCGCCGTGGGCAACGCCACGATGCTGCACCTGCTTCTCGGGGTCGACCCCCGCTCCATCGCGCTCTCGCCGTTCGTGGCGACCTTCCTCGAGGCGCAGCAGGTCCGCGCCGCCGATATCGGCGTGCAGATCCATCCCGAGGGACGCGTCGATCTGTTCCCGTCGATCGGCGCTTACGTCGGGGCCGACATCGTCGGAGACATCGTTGCGACAGGGCTCGCACGCGATCCGGAGAAGCGGCTGCTGGTGGACGTCGGGACCAACGGCGAGATCGCGCTCGGCAACGCGGACCGTGTGATCGCGACCTCGGCGCCTGCGGGTCCCGCGTTCGAGGGCGGGCAGATCCTGCACGGGATGCGGGCGACCGAAGGAGCGATCGAAGGTGTCGTGTTGGACGCCGACGGTGTGCACCTGCAGGTGATCGGGGGCGACGTGACCCCGCGCGGGATCTGCGGCTCCGCGCTCATCGACATCGTGGCGCAGCTGCGGCTCACCGGACTGATCAAACCGAACGGGATCTTCGTCCCTCCCGAGGACCTCGTGGGACACCCCCTCGGGGATCGGGTGATCGATCGCGAAGGCATCCGCGCGTTCTTGCTCACCGACGACGTCGTGTTGACCCAGCTCGACATCCGCGCCCTCGCAGAGGCCAAGGCCGCGATCTCCACGGGGATCGAGGTCGTGATGGACCGGCTCGGTTTGCGCGCAGCGGACCTGGACGAGGTGATGCTCGCCGGCTCGTTCGGCACCTACATCAACCCCGCGAGCGCCCGGGTGATCGGGCTCGTGCCTGCGGTCCCCGTCGAGCGCATCAAGGCGGTCGGCAACGCGGCCAGCGAGGGTGCCAAGATGGCCCTGATGTCGTTCCGCGAACGCGAGGTCGCGTTCGAGCTTCCCGGGTTCGTCGAGTACGAGGAGCTTTCCGCGGTGGATGATTTCAACGATCGCTATATCCGTAACGTGGCCTTCCCACCGCTCGAGGCAGTCGGGGTCGAGCCGACGATCGACGTCGGAGGGGTTCGATGACGACCACGGGCGCGCGGACGGCGTTCTTGGCATGCGGGGCACTCGCGAGAGAGACGCAGCAGCTGATCGCGATCAATGGCTGGGACGCGGACGTGCACGGTGTGTCTGCGGTCCACCACCTGATGCCGCCACGCATCGTGGAGGACGTCGACCGTAAACTCGGCGATCTCACGCAGCGCTACGACAAGGTGATCGTCGTGTACGGGGATTGCGGCACGGGCGGGCGCCTCGACGATGTGCTGGCCAAGTACGGATCGGCGG
Organism: Actinomycetota bacterium; assembly: GCA_040902745.1. Taxonomy (GTDB): domain Bacteria; phylum Actinomycetota; class UBA4738; order UBA4738; family HRBIN12; genus JBBDWR01. Next base: position 52,339 of record JBBDWR010000014.1, read on the forward strand.
TGCGGCCCGCGGGCGTGCACTGCTACCAGTGGTTCGCCGAGGACGACTTCGAGGCGATCAGCGAGGACATCGGCGTGTACTTTTTGACCGACTGGCTGGTTCGGGCATGGGAGTCGGCCGTGATCCGGGGACTCGGGCTCGACCGGTTCCCCTGGCTCAAGGACACCTACTTCGAGCACCTCACCCGGATCATCTACTTCCGTCAGGACCCCGACGAGGATCGGGCGCTGGAGAGCAAGGCTCGCGAGATCGCCGCGTTCGTCGGCAAGCCCCTGGAGATCCGCGACACGGGGCTCTCGCCGCTGCAATCGCTGCTTGCCCCCCTGTTCGACATGCAGATCGACGGGGGAGACGACGTGGAGTTGGAGGACGCCGATGTTCGACCGTGACAGCGCACCCAAGATCCTGAGCGAGGACAACCTCGACGCGATCCACGAGCACGCGATGCAGATCCTCGAGGAGATCGGGATGGACGTGATCCACGAACCCGCTCGCGACCTCCTCGCCAAGGAGGGACAGAAGATCGACGGGGAACGCGTGCGATTCGATCGCGGTTGGATCGCCGAGCGGGTCGCGCAGGCTCCTTCCTCGTTCACCCTCCGAGCGCGTAACCCAGAGCGCAGCGTGGTGATCGGCGGCGGAACACCGGTGCTGACCAACGTCGGCGGCCCGCCGTTCTGCTCCGACCTGGACAACGGCCGGCGCAGCGGCACGATCGAGGATCACGTGCGCCTCGTGCAGCTCACGCAGGCGGCGGGGGCGCTGACGTGCGTGCAGAGCGGCGCGGTGGAACCGGTGGAGCTACCGGTGGAGACGCGGTCGCTGGACATGGACTACTCGGTTCTGCGCTGGACGGACAAGCCGTTCACCGGCTACGGCACCAGCGGCGCCAAGTCCGTCGACGCGATCGAGATGGCGCGGATCGCGTGCGGCGGCACGGACGTTGTCGGCGACGATCCGGTGACGATGATCATCATCAACCCGAACTCTCCGTTGATCTGGGACACGCGGATGGCCGACGCGCTGATGCGCACCGCGGCGCAGAACCAGCCAACGGTGATCACGCCGTTCCTGCTCGCGGGGGCGACGTCGCCCGTGAGCGTCGCGGGAGCACTCGCGATCCAAGTCGCGGAGGCGCTCAGCGGCGTGGCGATCGCGCAGAGCGTGCGTCCGGGAGCGCCGTGCCTGTACGGATCGTTCTTCACCGCCACCGACATGCGGACCGGCTCGCCGGCGTTCGGGACGCCGGAGTCGGTGATCGGGATCCTCGCGGGAGCTCAGGTGGCCCGGCGCTACGGGCTGCCGTTCCGCGGTGGTGGCGGGCTGGCGTCGGCCAACTCCGTCGACGGGCAGGCGGCCGCGGAGACGCAGAACATGCTCTGGGCGACGATGCTCGCCGGGACCGACTTCGTGCTGCACGCGGCGGGATGGCTGGAGGGCGGGCTGTGCGCGTCGTACGAGAAGCTCGCGCTGGATCTGGAGCTGCTGTCGATCTTCGCGAAGCTCCGAGAGGGGATCGGCTTCAGCGAGGAAGAGTTCGGCTTCGACGCGTTGGCCGAGGTCGGTCCGGGCGGGCTGTTCCTCGGCTCCCCGCACACGATGAAGCACTTCAAGGAGTGGCTGTACATGTCGCCGCTTTTCCAGACACCGGACTTCGCGACGTGGGAATCCATGGAGTCCCTTACGGTGGCCGACCGCGCGAACGTCGCGTGGAAGCAGCTGCTGGAGGGATACGAGGACCCGGGACTGGACCCCGCGATCGACGAAGAGCTGCGCGAGTACATGGACAAGCGTAAGGCGGACCCACCCGAACCGGAGGACTGAGCGCCTTTCGGTCGGCGATGCTCGCCAGACCGTTGACGAGATCGCGGGAGGCTCTCGGGTCGCAGCGTCAACCTGTTGACGAACATTTCGTAAACGGGTTGACCGTATCGTGAGTGCGGGACAGGCGGGTGGCTCGTCAACAAGCTGACCGGGCACGTGGCGGACCCTGCCCGGTCTTCAACCCTTGGTGATCTGGGCCTTCGCGCGCTCAACGGCCATGCACCGATCCTCGACGTAGTCGATACCGGCTTCGTCCGCGATGCGCCGCGCGTCGTCGGAGACGATCCCCTGCTGGAGCCAGATCGCGTCCGTGCCGATCGCGACCGCTTGCCGGGCGACCTCCGCGGCGTCCTCGGACGGGCGGAACACATCGACCATGTCCACGTGCTCGGGGATGTCGGCGAGCGTCGGGTATGACTTCTCGCCGAACAGTTCATCGACGAGCGGGTTCACCGGGATGATCCGGAACCCGGCCGCCTGCATCGCCATCGGGACGGAGTGCGCGGACTTGTCCGGACTCCGAGAGGCGCCGACGACGGCGATCGTCGTCGACCTGCGCAGGATGCGCTCGGGGAGTTCCTCGTCGATCGCCATGCCGGTCACAACCTCCCGGATCCCCGGCGTGTTCCCCCGCCGGACCGGATCAGCAACACCCGTGCCCGCGCCAGGTCAGGCGCGCCTCGCGGGTGATGTAGACGGCCATCGCGAGCGCGGCGACCGGGTCGGCCCACCACCAACCGAACAGCCCGTTGAGTCCGACGCCCACGAGCACGCCGAGGGAGAGCCACCAGCACGCCTCGGTCTGGAAGGCGTCCGCCTCGAGCGCATGCGAGTGCATCGCGGTCGCGACGCGGCGCTTCGCCCGGGCGAGCCACCACATCAGCGCCATCGACACGAGGGCAAGGACGATACCGGCGATGCTGGGTTCCGGTTCCTCGCGTGCGACCAACGTCCGTACACCATCGAACGCGATCCACGCGGCCAGGGCGAAAAGGGACGCGGCGACCAGACGTTGCGCGCGACGCTCGACCTGCGCGATGCGCAGCGCCTCGCCCGTGGAGCGCTCGGCGAGGAGCCGCCACACGATGACGCCGCCCGAAGCACTTTCCACGAAGCTGTCGATACCGAACCCGAGGAGCGCGACGGATCCCGCGGCCACGGCGAGCGATACGCCCACGACCCCCTCCACCAGGTTCCATCCGATCGTCAGCGCCTCGAGCCCGAGGGCCCGGCGCAGAAGTGCATGCCGACCTGCGGAGCCGGGGACCGGAACCGGCGGTGACAGGGGATCGGTGGACATGCTCCGATGGTCTCAGGAATCGATGAGAACGCGCACCACCCGAGAACGGGACCCGTTCCCGGGGAAGGATCTGCGCCGGTGCGAGGTTCCTGCACCATGGACACGATGGGAGTCCGCGGTCGCTCCTTGACGGTCTTTGCAGGTCGGGCGTACAGTTTGCACCTGCAAATCCCACTGGAGAGGTGGATATTCTCGTGATCCGCACACGCACCGCCGGGCTGGTGGGGGCGATGATGCCCAGCCGTCTGTGTTGTCGTGTATTCCCCCGCGTCCGCACGACGGACGCTCGGGGGCGCGAGCGGTAGCCACCTTCTGCATCCGGGATCATCGTGGGGCCGCGTGAGCGGCCCTTTCGCATTCCAGGCCCAGCACCCGACAACGAGGCGCACGAGCCATGGCAGACGAGCAACAGCCACGACCACAGCGGACCAAGCCCCGTCCTCGAGGACAGGGCCAGTGGGGCCTGGGCTACCACGAGCCCCTGAACGTCGCCGAGCAGATCAAGAAGGAAGACGACGGCCTCAACGTTCGTGAGCGGATCGAGCGGATCTACGCGCAACAAGGGTTCCGCTCGATCACGAAGCAGGACCTGCGCAACCGCATGCGGTGGTGGGGGCTGTACACGCAGCGTCGCCAGGGCGTTCCCGGTGGACGGACGGGGTCGGCGGAGCCCGAGGAGCTCGAGGACGAGTTCTTCATGCTGCGGATCCGCATGTCCGGCGGGCTGCTGACCTCCGAGCAGCTGCGGGCGGTGGGCGAGATCTCCTCCCGCTACGGCAGGGACGTCGCGGACGTCACCGACCGCCAGAACGTGCAGCTGCACTGGATCCGGATCGAAGACGTGCCTGCGATCTGGGAGCGGCTCGAGGGTGTGGGGCTGTCCACCCAGGAGGCCTGCGGCGATACGCCTCGTGTGATGCTCGGGTGCCCGCTGGCGGGGGTCGATCGAACCGAGATCCTGGACGCCACGCCGGCGATCTTGGAGACGGAGTCCCGCTACATCGGCGACCCGGCCTTCAGCAACCTGCCGCGCAAGTTCAAGACCTCCATCTCCGGCTGCCGTCAGCAGTGCGCGCAACACGAGATCAACGACGTGTCCTTCGTCGGCGTGGAACGCCCGGACGGTTCCACCGGGTTCGACCTGTGGGTCGGCGGCGGGCTGTCGACCAGCCCACACATCGCGCAGCGCCTCGGCGTGTTCGTCGAGCCGGCTCGCGTTCCCGACGTCTGGGCGGGGGTCACCGGCGCGTTCCGCGACTACGGGTACCGGCGCACGCGCAACCGCGCGCGACTCAAGTTCCTCATGGCCGACTGGGGTGCCGAGCGGTTCCGTGAGGTGCTCGAGAAGGAGTACCTCCAGGGTGCGCTGCCCGACGGGGATGCTCCGCCCACCTCGCTTTCGGCGCAGCGCGACCACGTGGGCGTGTTCGAACAACACGACGGCAAGGTCTACGTGGGCTTCGCGCCCAAGGCGGGGCGCACCTTCGGGCACCAGCTTTCCCTGGTCGCCGACCTTGCATCGGAGTTCGGACAGGGACGGATCCGCACGACCACGCAGCAGAAGCTCGTGATCCTCGACGTGGATCCCGGGCGCGCGGACGAGCTGGTTGCCGAGCTGGACAAGGTCGACCTGCGCGCGCGGCCGAGCACCTTCCGCAAGGGGATGATGGCCTGCACCGGGATCGAGTTCTGCAAGCTGGCGATCACCGAGACCAAGGGCCGGGCCCAACAGCTCTACACCGAGCTCGAGGAGCGGATGCCGGACTTCGACGAGGAGATCCGCATCCACGTGAACGGTTGCCCGAACAGCTGCGCGCGCTTCCAGGTCGCCGACATCGGCCTGATGGGCTGCCAGCTCACGCGGCCGGACGGCACGCGCTCGGAGGGGTTCTTGATCCACCTGGGCGGTGGACTCGGCGAGCAGCCGGGCTTCGGGCGCAAGGTCAAGGGCGTGCGGATCTTCGCGGAGGACGCGACCGACTACGTCGAATCGTTGCTGCGCCGGTACGGCCATCGGCGCAACGGGCACGAGAGCTTCGCCGGGTTCGTCCGGTCGCTGTCCGAGGAAGAGCTCGCGCGGTTCGCGAGACCGGAGGGCCGCTGATGGCCTCCGGTACCCCGCGCGCCGTTCCCTTCTACTGTCCGTTCTGCGGCGAGCAGGACCTCCGCCCGGTGGACCCGAGCGGGTGGCACTGCCAGATCTGCGACCGGAACTTCGACCTGAGCTTCACCGGACTCGGGGAGAACCCGCGATGAGTGCCAACGACCCGCACGAACCGATCCACGAACCGGCGTTGCCCGTCTTCGACGAGGAGGCGCGCACGATCCACGAGGCGGCCGATCGTTTCGAACACGCGAGCGCGCAGGAACTGCTCGCGTGGGCGCTCGAACGCTTCCACCCGAAGATGGCGATCTCGGCCGCGGGTGGCGTAGACGGCATGGCGATCATCGACATGGCCTGGAAGATCAACCCCCAGATCCGTGTGTTCACCCTGGACACGGGCCGGCTTCCGCCGGAGACCTACGCACTGTTCGAGGAGATCCGCGAGAGGTACGCGATCAAGGTCGAGTTCGAGTTCCCGGAGCGCACCGCCGTAGAGCAGATGATGTTCGTGTCCGGGCCGAACCTCATGTACCGCAGCGTCGAGGACCGGCTGTCGTGCTGCGAGATCCGCAAGGTGGAGCCGCTCAAGCGCAAACTCGCCACGCTGGACGCGTGGGTCGCCGGGTTGCGCCGCGACCAGTGGAAGACACGCAAGGCGATCGCGAAGGTCGAGCTGGACCGCGACCACGGCGGCATCGTGAAGCTGAACCCGCTGGCCGACTGGAGTCAGAACGAGGTGTGGGACTACGTCCGCAAGAACGAGGTCCCCTACCACGAGCTGTTCGACCACGGGTACAGCTCGATCGGCTGCATCCCGTGCACCCGCCCCGTGCAACCGGGCGAGGACGAACGCGCCGGCCGTTGGTGGTGGGAGCAGGACACCGACAAGGAGTGCGGCATCCACTGCTCCGTCCAGCTGCTCGGGACCAAGACCGACGGCGAACGCGAGCACGAACGGGCGGCGATCGATGCCGACGCACTGACTCAGCACTCCCCCGGCGGCGGTCCGTCCGAGCCCGGCGGGGAGGGATAGTCATGCCCTTCGGGTTCCCCGTGCTGCTGGAACTCGCTGAGCGCCCGGTCGTCGTGATCGGCGCCGACGCGGTGCGGGAGCGTCGGGTCCGTCAGTTGCTGGAGTCCGGCGCGACGGATGTGGTGGTGATCGTCGACGGCGATGTTGAGGTCGCCGAAGAAGCCGATGAGCGCGTGCACGTCCACCGGCGCGCGTGGCGTCCCTCGGACCTGGATGGTGCGTGCCTGTGTCTCGCCGCGTCTCGCGACGCGACGGAGCGGGGAGCGCTCGCGGCCGCGGCTCGGGAGCGGGGCGTGCTCGTGAACGTGAACGACGACATCCCACGGTGCGACTTCGCGATGCCGGCGATCGTGCGCCGCGGCGAGCTGCTGCTCGCGATCGGCACCGGCGGCGCGTCGCCAGCGCTATCGCGCAAGCTGCGCGAGGAGCTCGGCGGCCGGTTCGGGCCGGAGTGGGAGGAGATCCTCCGCGTGCTTCGCGAGGTGCGGGAGGAGACGATCGGCGCCCTTCCCGACTTCTCCGACCGGGCGCGGCGCTGGCGCGAGGCGCTCGACACCGACGAGGCGGAGAAACTCGTGAGCGCCGGACGCTCGGACGAGCTGGCCGACCGGCTGCGATCGCGCCTGCTCGCGGGTCGCGAGGAATCGTCGTGACCGGCCGGGTGATCCTGGTCGGCGCGGGCCCGGGTGATCCGGAGCTGATCACCGTGCGCGGTGCACGGGTGCTCGCCGAAGCCGACGTGGTCGTCTACGACCGACTCGCCCCGCCGGAGCTGCTGGACCTCGCTCCCGACGCCGAACGCCTCTACGTCGGCAAGGAACCGGGCACGTCGGCGATGAAGCAGGAGCAGATCGGAGAACTGCTCGTGGCACGCGCGCTCGCAGGCCAGGTCGTCGTTCGCCTGAAAGGCGGCGACCCCTTCGTGTTCGGCCGCGGCGGCGAGGAGATGCTCGCGTGCGTTGACGCGGGCGTCCCCTGCGAGGTGGTTCCCGGCGTGACGAGTGCCGTAGCCGCTCCCGCCCTGGCAGGGATCCCCGTGACCCACCGCGGGATCGCGCAGAGTTTCGCGGTGGTCACCGCCAGCACCGCGCATGGCGACGACGTCGATCTCGCCCGCGTCGCCACGGCAGTCGACACGTTGGTGATCCTGATGGCCGCGAGCAAGCTCGAAGCCGTGTGTGCGGAGCTGGTCGCCGCAGGCCGCGACCCAGCCGAGCCGGCCGCGATCGTCCAGTGGGCGGGAACGCCGGAGCAACGCTCGCTTACCGGCAGCTTGCGCGATCTTCCCACGCTGGCCGCCGCCGCATCGATCGGCCCGCCGGCGACGCTGGTCGTCGGAGCGGTCGCGAGCCTCGCACGGCGCCCGTTAGACGATCCGCACGCCGAACCAGAACGTCACGCTGCTCCGCGCTGACGTGAGCTGATCCGGTCGGCTCTCCGTGTAGCCTGCCCGTCATGCCTGACGACGAGTTGCTACAGCGAGCGCTGGCGTTTCAGCTAGGGATCTCCGAACGGGAGTCCACCCGCACGGAACCCTTCCGGTGGGGGACGGCGTACTTCAACGACGATGTACCCGCCTCCTACGACCACAACTTCCTCGACGTCGAGATGGCGGTGCCGGGCGTCGCGCCCGAGGAGATCCTCGCCGAGGCCGACCGGATGCAAGGGGACGTCGGACTCACACACCGAGAGATGCGCCTGCTCTCCTACGAGGACGGTGAGCGGATGGCGCCGGCGTTCCGAGGACCCGGCTGGCGCGTGGAGCGCAACCTCTACATGGCGATGCTCGCAGAACCTGAGGACGCGCCCGACACCTCCGCGGTGCGCGCCGCGACATGGGAGCAGACCCGGCCCGCGGTCGAGATCACCACGCGGCGAGCGCCGTATGCCACGAGCGACGCGGTGGCTCGGCAGCTGATCGACCGCGCGTTGATCACGATGGGTGCGATCGATACACGGTTCCTCGTTTCGGAGATCGACGGGCAGGTCGCCAGCTACTGCCACCTGTACTCGGATGGGAGCGCGGCGCAGGTCGAGGACGTGAACACCCTTGACGAGTACCGGGGGCGCGGGCTCGCACAGGCGACCGTGTGGGCGGCGGTCGAACTGGCACGCTCGGAAGACCACGACTTCATCTGGCTGATCGCCGACGAGGACGACTGGCCACAGCACCTCTACCGCAAGCTCGGCTTCCGCGACATCGGTCGCACGATCTGGTTCGTGCGCGCCGGCACGCACGAGTGACTCAGACGAGCTCGAGCACCTGCGGCAGCCGCTCGATCCGGGTGCCGTCCCACTCGTCGGCCTCGGGGCGCAACATCTGCGTGTCTCCCTCGCTCGTATGCCGGATCAGCACCGGCTCCATGCCGAGCGCCGCCGCCCCGGACAGCTCACCGTAGGCACCGTCTCCCACGTACAGACACCGGGAAGGCTCCACACCGAGCCGGTCCGTGCAGTAGCGGTAGATCTCCGGGTCCGGTTTGCGCAGACCCACCTCGCAGCTGAACACCTCGACGTCGACGGAACCGGCCAGCGGGCTCGTGCGCCACAACTCGGGAGTGTCGGGTGAACACATGCTGATCAGCCCCAGCGGGTACCCCCACCGGCGAAGTTCGGAAAGCGTGTGGACCGCCTCGTCGTGCGGCCGGAACAGGCGCCGATAGAGCGCCCGACGCGGTTCGAGCGCCGAGACGATCCGTTCGTCGGATGCATCGACTTGGAGCGTACCGAGGATCTGGTGCACGTTGTCCTCGACCGTGCCGACCGTGCCGAGCTGGCGGTCCATCGCGGTCGCTTCCCATCCCTGCAGGAACGCATCGGGATCGACCCCGAGCATCCGAGCCGCCTCCGCCACGGCGACACGGAACTCCTCGACACCGAACTCCGGCACCAGCGTGCCGAACAGATCGAAGATCACCGCGTCGTAGCGAAAGACGGACGTGTTCATCCGTCGAGATCCGCGGTGCGTCGATGCACGCACGCGATCGCGTCTTCCACTCCGCTCGAGCCGTCGAACGCATCCGACGCGACGGGCTCGCCGCTCGTACCTGCGGCGAGGTCGTTGGCGGCTAGCAGCTCACCCTCGAAGGTCGCAGCCGTCGGATCGGTGTCGGTCGCGAAGACCGCCACGTCGGGTTCCACGGACACGAGATCGGCCGGGACGCCGACGAACCACGCACCGGGGCCGCCCGATACCGCGGCGAACCGCGCCGACTCGGGAGGAAACCCTGCGTCGACCACGACGGCAACCGGCGCATCGACACACTCAGGGTCCTCTCCCGAACAAGACCCGGCCAACACTGCGATCACGCATACGATGAACATCCCGCGATGCGCTGCGATCACTCCGTGCGCTCCGCCGCTCGATCGGCTCGGACATCCCAGCCGTCTTCCAGCACCGAGTACAGCACCGCGTCGTGGAAGCCCTCGGAGCTTCTCGTCCTGCTGCGGAGCACGGATTCCTGCGCGAATCCGAGGCGCTCTGGGACCGCTCGGCTGCGCAGGTTATCGACGGCGACGAGGATCTCGGTCCGGTGCAGGCCCAACGTCTGGAAGCCGTACGTGGTCAGCGCCGCGACCGCGCGCGTGACGAGGCCACGGCCCTCGTGCGAAGCGGCGATCCAATAGCCGATCTCACCAAGCCTGTCGAGCGGCTCGAACCTCCCGAATCCCATCGAGCCGACCGGCCGGTTCCGATGCCATAGCACGAGCGCGAGGCTGCGTCCCTCGGACGCCTCGAGCCGGGATCGTTGCAGGAACGCGAGCTCATGCTCGACCTCCCGCGTGAGATCGACCCAAGGCAGCCAGGCGGCAAGCCGCTCCCGGTCGGCGTCGATCAGCTCGAACAGGGGGCCGGCGTCCTCGTCTCGGGGCGCGCGCAGCTCGGTCGATCCGTCGACCGCGACGACCGGCGCACCGGGTTCGTGCTGCATGGAGCGCCATGATGCCACGCGGTACCATCCGTTGGTCATGCCGAAGTCCAAGCCGCGTCAGACGAAGAAGCAGAAGGTCGCCAGGCCTCGCAGCGCTTCGCAGCGCTATCAGCTGGAGCCCGACCGCAAGCAACCGCGCAAGGAGAGCCCCCGCTGGTACGGGCCGGCCCTGATGGCGCTCATGGGGATCGGCGTCGTGACCATCGTCGCGAACTACGTGTTCGGGATCGAGGGCACGGCGAGGAACCTCTATCTGTTCATCGGCCTCGGCCTGATCGCCCTGGGGTTCATCGGCACCACCCGCTGGCGCTGACCCTCTCGGACCTCGCGAATCACATCGGTGTTCTTTTCCACGGTGTTCTCCCCAGATGGGGGAAATCACACGCTTGTGATCCGCCGTTCATCGTCCGCTCGGTCTGTGGGAAACGGGGGTCCATTCACCGGCCGGACTGTGGAGAACCCTGGGGAAAAGGCGGGATCGCAGGTCAGGAAGCCGGGGCGGCCCCGCGAGGGCGGCGCACGACCTGCATACGCTCTCCGCAGTGTCGGGGGATCTGCAGCTCACCGATCCGGGTGACCTGGAACTCCGTTCCGCAATCCGAGCAGACCAGGAAGACGTCGAGCTCCTCAACGTCCTCCGCGTCCTGCTTCTCCCGCGCGGGCGGGCCGACGGAGATCCCCCGGATCACGCCGATCCCGACCCGCCAAATGAGAACGGCCACCACCAGCGCGAGCGGCACGGTCACCCACCACGGCATGCCGTCAGGGTACGTCTCGCAAGCAACGGGTAGCCGAGGACCCCTCCGACGTGCCAGGATGTGCGCCGCACGCGCCACAGGCGAAACGGAGGTGGGAGCCATGGAGCTCTTCGAGGCGGTGCGAGGGTTCTTCTTTCAGGCGGCCGATCGCTTGGGCTTGGACGACAGCACCCGAACGGTGCTCTCGAGCCCTCGTCGCGAGGTCGCGGTGCAGGTGAAGGTCCCTCGCGATGACGGATCGCTCGACGTCTTCCCCGGATGGCGCGTGCAGTACAACGGCGCCCGGGGCCCTTTCAAGGGTGGATTGCGCTTCCATCCCGACGCTTCACGGGACGAGTTCCGCTGTTTCGCCGCGCTGATGACCTGGAAGACGGCGCTGGTCGACATCCCGTACGGAGGCGGCAAAGGCGGCATCCGAGTCGACCCGAAGTCACTGTCGGAGGGCGAGCTGGAGCGGATGTGCCGCTCGTTCGTCCGCGGGATCGCTCCGGTGATCGGTCCCGAGCAGGACATCCCCGCCCCCGACGTGAACACCGGTCCGCGCGAGATGGCCTGGATGACCGATCAGTACTCGCGATTGGTCGGTCGTGACTCTCCCGCCGCCTTCACCGGCAAACCCGTCGAATACAACGGCTCGCTCGGGCGCGACGCCGCAACGGGCCGCGGCGCAGTCGTGTGTCTCGACCGGCTCGCGCACGCGCACGGCTGGGCCCGAGGAGATATCCGCATCGCGGTCGAGGGCTACGGGAACGCAGGGTCGTGGTTCGCGATCTTGGCGCACGCGCTTGGCTATCGGATCGTGGGCGTTTCCGATTCCCGGGGAGGGATCGCGCAACCCCAGGGACTCGATCCCCGAGCACTGCTCGACCACAAACGTGAGACCGGGTCGGTGGTGAGATTCGCGAACGCAGAGACGATCGACGGGGATGACATCATCGCGGCCGACTGCGAAGTGTTGGTGCCCGCGGCGCTCGAAGAATCGATCCGCGAGGACAACTCCGAGCGGGTGCAAGCGTCGACCGTGCTCGAGGTTGCGAACTACCCCACCACGCCGAAGGCCGATCAGGTACTCGGTGAACGGGGCGTCTCCGTGATCCCCGACATCCTCGGCAGCGCCGGTGGCGTGGCCGTCAGCTATCTCGAATGGGTGCAGAACATCCAGCGAGAGCGGTGGGCGGAGGATCGGGTCAACGACCGGCTGCGCGAGCTGATGGAAGCGGCGACCGACGCGGTCATCGCACGCGCCGACGCGAATGGTGTGTCGCATCGGCAGTCGGCCTACGAGATCGCCGTCGAACGGGTGGGACAGGCCGAGCAGCGCCGCGGACGTCACTGACTGAGCGACACGGCACCGCGAACCAGCGCGCTACGCGCCCGCCTCGGCGCGGCGAAGCGCATCCTCGAATCCCATCGGCCGGATGTCGGGGAACATCGTGACCGCGGCGTCGCCCGTAACGACGAGCGGGACGGTCATCCCCTCGACGAGCGGACGGGCCACCGCCGTCGAAACCGAGGTCGTAACGCCGCACCAGATGCTGGACAAGCGAGGGGATAGGAACGGCACTTCGACCATCACCCGGTGCTTTCCGTCCCTATCGGCCACGCTCTTGAGCATGTCGCGGTAGGCGAGGACGTCGGCGCCGCCGATGTCGACGACGGTGTGGTGATCGGGCAGGTCCACGCTCCGTCCCGCTGCCAGGTAGTCGAGCACGTCGTCGATCGCGATCGGCTGCGACGGGGTGCGGACCCATCGAGGAAGCACCATCGCCGGAAGGCGGCGGACCAGGTCGGTCATCATCCGGTACGAAGCGCTCTGACGTCCGATCACCATCGCGGCGCGGAACTCCAGCACCGAGGGGCCGGCGGCGGCCAGTTCCCGCCCCGTCTCCTGACGGCTCTCCAAGTGCTCGGACAGCGCCGCGCCCGGCGGACCGAGCCCACCCAGATAGATCACGCGATCGATGCCGGCCCGCTTCGCCGCGGCACCGAACGCCCGAGCGGCGTCGCGATCGGCTTGAGCGAAGGCTTGGGTGCCCGGCTCCATCGAGTGGACGAGGTAGTAGGCGACATCGATCCCCGCGAGGGCGGGAGCCAGACTCTCGTGGTCGCGTACGTCTATCCGAACCGCTCGAAGATCGGGGAACCGTCGGCGCAACTTGCGAGGGTCTCGACTCGCCACGACGGGGTGCTCTCCATCGCGCACCAGGCGCTCGGTCAGCGAACCGCCGATAGCGCCGCTGGCGCCTGTGACGAGGATGTCCATGCGCTCATCATGCCCTGTTCGGCTGGGTCCCAACCGTCGGGTTCAAGCAGGAAGAGCGATCCCGGGGACATGTCGCGCGACGAACTCGAGCCGAACGCGTTGTTGCCGCACGCGCTCGTCGATCACGAACGAGGAGTGGCCGGTGTCGTAGCGGTACACGTCCGGGGGGTGTCCACGCTCGGTCAACGCAGCGATGTAGTTGTCGATCTGCCGGATCGGACACCGACTGTCGTTGGCTCCCGCGAGGATCAGCAGCGGCGTCTTCACGTTGTCGACGTAGGTGATCGGCGAGCGCTCCTCATACTGCTCGCGCAACTCCTCCGGCCCGGCGCCGAACAATCCGCGGTCCATCGCCTGCAGCGCGGGGGCTTCGTCCTCGTACGCGGCCACGTAGTCGGCAACGGGAACCCCGGCTGCCGCCGCAGCCCACCGATCGGGGTACATGCCGATCCCGAGTAGCGTCAGGTAGCCACCCCACGAGTCGCCGGCGATCACCGCGCGCGCGGGATCCGCAGTGCCGGAGGCGATCAGGTCGTCCAGCCCGGCGATAAGATCTTCCATCTCGGTGAAGCCGGGATCGCCGATGATCGCGTCGCGCCATGCGGCGCCGTACCCGGTGGAACCGCGGTAATTGACCAACGCCACCGCGAACCCGGCATCGACCCACGCCTGAACCCCCGGTGCCCATTCGTCGTACCACTGCCAGGTGGGCCCGCCGTGGATCTCCATCACGAGCGGGAAGGGTCCTTCGCCTGCGGGCGTCGCCACGAACCCGTGCACGCGCTGCCCCTTGGGGTTGCGGAACTCCCACGATCGGTACGCCGCACCATCGGGACCGCGTTCCGCGTCCGGTTCGAGGACGACCTCACCGTCGGTCGTCGCGACGCGGGACGAATGTGACCCTGCCGAGAAGCGCTTCCACACCTTTCCGTCGGGGCGCACCCGCGCGGCGGAGACGACGCCCTCGGCGTCCCCGACCTCGCTCACGTCCCCTGAGGGGACCTCCACGCGAAGCAGCTGATCTCCGCCGTCGTGGGAGATCGACACGAGGATCGCGCTCGAGTCGGGGAACCAGTCCCAGACCTCCGGTACTTCACCCGGGCGATCGATCGACAGGTCGACGCGCTCGCCGGTGACGGGGTTCCACACCCCGGGCCGCTGCAGGTCCGCGCGCTCGTGCACGATCGCGAGGCGTTGGTCACCGCGTACGGGGCTCCACGCGAAGGGGGTGAGCCCCTTGTTCTCGCCGTCCCAGAGATCTGCCACGACGCTACCGGTGCGCACGTCGAACACTCGCAGTGCAGGGTGCAGCGGATCGCCGTGCTCGGCGTGCACCACGCACGCCAACGACCCGTCTGCCGACAACCCGCCATTGTTGAACCCGGGGATCTCCGAGCCGCCCAGCCCCGCAGCCTCATCGTGTCGGTACAGCTGTTTCGCCGGCGCTGCGTCGACCGAGACGTAGACGGCGAACCCGTCGCGTTCCCCTTGACCGACGGCGACGACGCCCTCGCGGATCGCCAGGCCCGACGGCCATCCATCGGGGATCCCATCGACCAGCAGCTCCGGCGCTCCGCCTTCGAACGGTGCGACGAGGTAGTGGCCGAACTCGTCTCCCGTGTCGTCGAGGAACCAGACGATGGAGGCACCGTCGGGGGTGGGAGAGCCTTCGTGCAACCCGACCGGATCGTCGGTGATCTTGCGACGCTCGTCCACAAGGCGATCCCACGCCCACAGCTGCCAGGAGCCTCCTTCGTTGGACGCGAACACCAGGCGGTCGGGAGCGTCCGGAGACCAGGCCGGCAATCCGACGGTGGGCGCTCGGAACCGCCGTTCCCAGGCGAGCATATGTGGGTCGGCGCTCATGGCGAGCGAGAGTAGCATCGCAGGACCGAACCGAAGGGCGAAGGAGGCGAGGTGTCGGGAGGCAACAAGACGATCGTGTTCTTCCCGGAGGGGGCTTTCGGGCCAACCAACAATTGCGTCGGGATCGGCGACGTGTTAAGGCGCCGCGGACATCGGGTGGTGTTCATCATCGAAGAATCGTTCACCGGAACGCTTGCCGCGAAAGGGTTCGAGGAACGCCTGATGCGGCTCGCTCCGCCCCCCGCGGTCGAAGAGGTGCCGGGCCAATTCTGGAAGGACTTCATCCGCGAGACCGCACCGGAGTTCCGCAAGCCGACGATCGAACAGATCGGATCCTTCCTGGCACCGACCTGGCAGGCGCTGGTGGACGGGGCAACCTACGTCGATGAGCGCCTCCGGGAGATCTACGACGAGGTGCAGCCGGACATCGTGGTGGAGGACAACGTCGTGTCGTTCCCCGCACTGCCGGCCGCCGACGTTCCGTGGGTGCGGATCGCTTCATGCAACCCGGCCGAGATCACCGACCCGGCGATCCCCCCGGTCTTCTCCGGCTACGCGACGACCGACCCCGCCGGATGGAAGGAGTTCTGGGCCGAATACGACCGAGTGCTCACGCCGATCGCGTCGGCATTCTCCGAGTTCTGCGTGGAGCGCGGAGCGCCGCCGCTCCCACCGCGCTCGTTCATCCACGAGTCTGAGTATCTGAACCTCTACGTCTACCCGGAGGAAGCCGACTACCGACGGCAGGAGCCTCTCGGACCGACGTGGCACCGACTCGACTCCAGCGTGCGGACCACCGACGAGCCTTGGCCGATGCCCCCCGAGTTCGGAGGCGACGGCCGGCTGATCTACCTGTCGTTGGGATCGCTGGCGTCGGCGGACGTTACGCTGATGAAGCGGCTCGTCGCGACGCTCGCGGAAACGCCACACCACTACATCGTGAGCAAGGGACCGCAACACGACCGATTCGCGCTGGCGGACAATATGCACGGAGCGGAGTTCCTGCCGCAGACCTCGATCCTGCCGAACGTCGACCTTGTCATCACGCATGGAGGGAACAACACGGTCACCGAGGCGTTCCACTTCGGCAAGCCGATGATCGTGCTCCCGGTGTTCTGGGACCAGTACGACAACGCGCAGCGCGTTGACGAGCTCGGGTTCGGCGTCCGGCTTCCGACCTACGAGTTCGAGCCCACGGCGATGCACAACGCGATCGACGAATTGCTGGGCGGACGCCCCCGCCTCGATCGACTGGCCGAGATCTCCTCGAGGCTGCGAGCCGACCCCGGAACGACGAAAGCAGCGGACCTGATCGAGCGCGTCGCCGCCACGCGTGCGCCCGTGGGCTGAGTTCGGGCTCGGAGATCACTCGTTCTGGTCGGGCTTGCCGCTGCCCTGACCGCCACCGGCGGACGCGCCGCCTCCATGAGGCTCACCGCCGCTCGCGGGGGCGCCACCCGAACCGGAGCCGCTGCCCGCTCCCCCCTTGGAGGAACCGCCAACGGGGTCGCCCAGCGACCCGCCGGACCCGCCACCGCTCTGACTTCCGTCGGAGCCGGAGGTGCCGCTCTTGTCCTGTCCACTGCCTTGACCACTGCCCTGACCGCCACCGACGCCGGCGCCTCTGCCCTGGCCCTGGCCGTTGCCAGGATCGTCGGGCCGTCCGTGTTCATCGCCGGACTGTCCGGGCGGCTCCTGCGATGCGGAACCACTCCCATCGGGCCGTCCGGGGTGGTTTCCGGCGCCGTCCGCGGGCCCGACGGATCCGGAACGATCGCCCGTCTCCCGTTCACGACCGGCCGCTCCCGATGATCCGCCCGGGCCCGCGATCCCTCCGTCGGTTAGGTGCACATCGCCACCGTCCGCGTCGTGGCCGTTGCCGTCGCGAAGGTGGTTCCCGTCGAGGCTCATCGCCTGCTTCGCGCTCTGCACGAGCTTGCCGAGATCGGCGGGGCTGGCTGCCGCGAGCGTGGTGCCGAGCAGGATCGCCACGGCGACGGACCCGGACATCAACGAGGAACCCCTGCGGGCAGGCTTCGCCATCGTCTCCACAGTGTCGACTCGTCCGGTCGGCCGTCCAAGCCCCGAATGGGTCCAGATCCACGTCGGCCGCGCTCCAGCGCCATGGGCGTCGAGAGTCGGGGGTGATTGGGTCGAACGTCCTAGGCGCCTGCCGTGCGCTTTGCCTGGATCGCCCGCCACACGCGTTCGGGGCTGGCCGGCATGTCAAGGTGCTTCACCCCGAACCGCGCGAGGGCGTCGACCACCGCGTTCTGCACTGCAGGGGTGGACCCGATCGTCGCGGCTTCTCCGATGCCCTTGACCCCCAGCGGGTTGTGCGGCGTCGGAGTCTCCGTGTGGGCGTTCTCGAATGAAACCAATTCCGCGGCGCTCGCCATCGCGTACGTCGACAAAGTCGCCGTGAGGGGGTTCCCGTCATCGTCGTAGACGACCTCCTCGAACAGCGCTTGCGCGATGCCTTGGGCAAGACCACCGTGCACCTGGCCGTCCACGAGCATCGGGTTGAGGATCCGTCCGCAATCGTCGACCGCGACATGCCGACGTAGCCGAACGTCGCCCGTCTCGGTGTCGACCTCGACAAGGGCGAGATGGGCGCCGAACGGGAAGGTGGAGTCGGATTGACGGAAGACTCCCGACGCCGCCAGCCCCTGCTCGGATCCCTCCCGCGATCCATCGCTCGCAACCGTCGCGAGTTCGGCCCACGACAGGCTGCGGTCGGGTGCACCCGCGACACCGAACGCGCCGTCCGAGAACACGATGTCGTCCTGTTCGACCTCGAGTTCGTCCGCAGCGAGTGCCTTCGCTCGCTCGATCACCCGCCCGCTTTGCTCCCAGAGCGCGGAGCCGGCGAGCTGGAGCGAACGCGACGCGTAGGTTCCGTCCCCCTTGGGCACTCGCCCGGTGTCCGAATGTACGACCTCCACCGCCGCGAACGGAACACCGAGCAGCCCCGAGACGAGCTGGGCGAACGCGGTCTCGTGCCCTTGACCGTGCGAAGAGGTCCCCGCGAGGACCGTGACCGAGCCGTCGGGGTGGACCTGGACGCCGCCGAACTCCTTGCCGGCGAACGCGGTGATCTCGACGTAGGTGGACACGCCGATCCCCAGCTGGAGCCGGTCGCCGCGTACCCGGCGTTCGTCGCGCTGCGACCGAAGGTCGTCGATGTCGGCGAGTTCGAGGACGAGGTCGAGCGCCCGACCGTAGTCGCCGCTGTCGTAGACGGGGCCAAGCCCGGTGTCGTAGGGGAACGCCTCCGTTCCGATCAGGTTGCGGCGCCGCACAAGCACGGGGTCCATCGAAAGCTCGTTCGCCAGCAGGTCGATCGCGCGCTCGATCAGAGCGGTCGCCTCCGGACGCCCCGCGCCACGGTAGGCCTGTATCGGTGTCGCGTTGGTCACGATGCTCTCGGCGTGGACCGCGATCCGAGGGATCCGGTAGACCCCCGCGACCATCTCCGCGGTGGTCGCGACCAGGTATCCACCGATCGGGTACGCCCCGAGGTCCTGGGTCAGATGCACGCGCATCCCGACGATCGTGCCGTCACGGGTTGCGCCGAGTTCGACCACCTGGCGCTGTGCCCGGCCGTGGGTGATCGCCGTCATGCTCTCCGCGCGCGGCTGGGTCCATCGGACCGGACGGCCGAGATCAAGCGCCGCCCCCGCCAGCACGAAGTACTCGGGGTAGACGACGAGTTTCGCTCCGAACCCGCCGCCAACGTCGGGCGCGATGCAGCGAACCTGATCGCGTCGCAAGCCGAACGCATCTGCAAGATCGTCCCGCACGTCGAAGGGGATCTGCGTCGACGCCCACACCGTCAGGCCGCCGCCCGGCTCGGGCCGGGCGGCGAACGCATTGGTCTCCATCGGCACCGGGGCCAGCCGTTGGTTGACGAACGTTCCGCGGGCGATCACTTCGGCACCGAGGAGAGGGTCGGTCGCCTCGCGATCGGGAGCCACGTCGATGTCGAGGACATCGCAGACGTTGCTCCCATGCTCCGGAAACAGCGCCGGCGAGCCGACGGCAAGTGCCGCGTCGAACCCCACCACCGCAGGCAGCGGGTCGTAGTCGACAGCCACTAGTTCGGCGGCGTCGACCGCCTGTTCGATGGTCTCGGCGAGCACGACCGCGATCGCCTCACCCGCGTACCGGACCCGATCGACCGCCAAGACGGGCATCGCGAACAGGTCTGCGATGTTCCCGGAGGCGGGGATCGGCGAGACACCTTCGAGGTCGTTCGCGGTTCGCACGGCAGCCACACCCGGCATCGCGGCTGCCGCTGAAGTATCCACACCGTTCAACCGGGCATGAGGCATCATGGAACGAACGAAGACGGCGTGCAGCGCCCCTTCGAGCGGGAGGTTGGCCACGTACCGACCCTCGCCGCGAACGAACCGCGGGTCTTCAGAACGAAGGACGACGCTGCCGAAGATAGAAGAGGACACCTGCCAATGTTAGCCAGCCCACGATCCATCGCCCGTCGTCGCCCACTCCTACTCGCGCTCGCGCTGAGCTGCCTGCCCGCGCTCGGCCTGCTCCCCGGGGTCGCGAACGCCAAGATCGTGGCGAAGCGCGTGGTGGCGCCGGGAGTCGTGACCGAGCCGGTCGGCTTCACGTTCGCTCCCAACGGGCGGCTGTTCGTCACGTCCAAGAGCGGAAGCAAGGTGTTCATCGTGGATCGCCAACGGGAAACACGCCGCGTCTTCGCGAGTTTCACGAACGTGAGTTCGGCCGGAGAGCGCGGCGTCCTCGGGGTCGCGCTGCATCCCGACTACCCCGCCACGCGGTACGTGTACGTCTACGTCGTGCGTCGCTCGACCCAGGACGGACCGCTGCAAGACCAGATAGTGCGGCTCACCGACGTCGGCGGCAAGGGACGGCACCTGATGAAGATCTGGCACGTGCCCGTCGCCACCCGGACGAACCACAACGGCGGGCGCATCGCGTTCGGTCCCGACGACAAGCTCTACGCCGTGGTCGGCGATCTCGGTGACGACCCCGCTCGCTCGCAGGATCTGGCCGACGACCGAGGCAAGGTGCTGCGCATGGAGGACGACGGTTCGGCGCCGGTCGACAACCCCTTCGCGGGCAGCCGCGTCTTCTCCTACGGGCTACGGAACTCATTCGGATTCGGGTGGGATCCCAGGACCGGCAACCTCTGGGAAACCGAGAACGGACCGGCGTGCAACGACGAACTCAACCTGATCCAGGCGGGCGGCAACTACGCGTGGGGTCCCAGCCAGACGTGTGCCGGCGCCGATCCGGACAACACCAACCAAGACGGACCCGACCGGATCCTGCCCGTGCGATGGTTCACCCCCACGATCGCCGCGACGGGGTTGACCTTCTGCGATCGATGCGCGCTCGGCGAACGCAGCCGAGGCACCTTCTTCTTCGGAGCGTCGAAGAACGAGCAGCTCCGACGAGCCCGCCTCAACCCGGCCCGTGACGACATCGTCGATCTCGACACCGTGGTCAGCGGCCTCCGCGTGATCTCGGTGGAGACCGCGCCGAGTGGGGCGATCTTCTTCAGCACGTTCGATCAAGGCATCTACAAGCTCGTCCGGAAGGGCTGATGGGGATGCGTATACGACCGATGACCTGGGATCGGGTGGCCGTGGTCACGTTGGCCGCAACCCTCGCGTTCGGTGTAGCGGTCACAGCTGCCGGCGGCGCGACGGCGAAGATCCGTTCGACCAAGGTCAAGGACGGACTCAACCAACCCACCGCCTTCGCGTTCGCGCCCGGCAACCGCCTGTTCTACGTCGAGAAGAACACCGGGGAGATCCGGATCTGGAACCGCAACGGCGGGGGCGACCGACGCTTCTTCTTGGTGCGAGGCGTGAACGGAAATGGAGAGCGAGGGATGCTCGGTATCGCCATTCACCCGGACTATCCCGATCCCGCGTTCGTCTACGCGTACGTGACACGCAGGGTCGACGGGTCGATGAAGAACCAGATCGTGCGACTCGAGAACGTGGGGGGACGCGGGCGCAACCTCACGAAGATCTTCTCGAGTCCCGCGAGCGCGAGCCCGTACCACAACGGCGGGAAGATCGCGTTCGGTCCCGACGGGATGCTCTACGCGGTGGTCGGCGACGGTCACGACGCGCGCCGAGCGCAGCAGCTCGGCGACGACCGCGGCAAGATCCTGCGGATGACGCCGAACGGGGGCGTGCCGAACGACAATCCACTGGGGAACCGCCGCGCGTACGCGTACGGGATCCGCAACTCCTTCGGGTTCGCGTTCGACCCCGACGGCGGCAACCTGTGGGAGACCGAGAACGGTCCGGAGTGCAACGACGAATTGAACCGGATCGTCGCCGGACGCAACTTCGGCTGGGGCCCCAACGAAACCTGTGCAGGCAACGCGCCGCGGAACACGAACCAGGACGGCCCGGACCCGGTGCTTCCCAAGCGCTGGTACAACCCGACGATCGGCCCGACCGGGATCGCCTTCTGCGACGGGTGCGGCCTGGGCGCCGCGAGCGAAGGGGCTGCGTTCTTCGGAGCGGTGAACACGGGCCAGGTCCGTCGGGTGGTGATGAGCGCCGACCGCAGAGACGTGCGCGACCAGGCGATCGTCTACAACCATCCCTCCAGCGTGCTGTCCGTCGAGGCCGCTCCCAGCGGGGTCGTGTACTTCAGCGACTTCAACGCGATCTACAAGCTGGTCCGCCGCGGCTAAGGAGACGGGCCCCGAACCGTGCGTAACGGAACGGGCCTTCGCGAGACTATGAGGAGCACCCACGAGGAGGTACTCGATGACCGAAACCGTCCGCCCCGTCCCTTCCACCGACGCGCAGTGGCGCGAGCTGCTGACCCCGGAGCAGTACGAGGTCTTGCGACAGAAGGGCACCGAACCGCCGTTCAGCGGCGCGTACGCGAGCACCAAGGAGGACGGCATCTACCGCTGCGCCGGTTGTGGCGCGGAGCTGTTCGACGCCGCGACCAAATACGAGTCGGGCACGGGCTGGCCGAGCTTCTTCGAGCCGATCACCCCGGATGCCGTGGAGCTGGTCGAAGACTCGGGCCACGGGATGCGCAGGATCGAGGTCACGTGTGCTCGGTGCGGCGGCCACCTGGGCCACGTGTTCCCCGATGGACCACGTCCCACCGGTGAGCGCTACTGCATGAACTCGGTCTCCCTGGAGCTCGAGCCTAAGAGCTGACCGCGATGCGCCGCAACTGGTCTCACGCGATCACGACGCCGGGAGTAGGCTGAAGGGCATGAACATCGGTCGTCCGAAACGGATCATCGAGGTGGAGCCCGCCCAGCTCCCGGTCCCGGAGACGCTTCCCGAACCGCTCCCCGTGAGCGAGCCGGATCGGGAACCGATCCCCGCCGACGCATCGAGGTAGGTCATGCACGTCGAGCTCGAGACCGACGTCGAGCTCGACGACAGTCGCGTCGCCGGAGAACCGATCATCGCGTGGAGAGCGTGGGGGCTAACCGGGCGTGCCGACGGATCTCGCATCCGGTTGCGTCCGGTGGCGGGACCCACGCTTCCGTGGCCGCATCGCGAAGCCGCCAAGGCCCGGTGTAAGCGCGGAAAGTTCCATACCGCGCCGGATCTCGCGTGCACCTGCGGTCTGCACGCGACACACACGACCGAGCTGCTGCGCCGAACGAAGGCGCCGGCGGTACTCGGCCGGATCGCACTCTGGGGCCGGGTGATCGAGCACGAACACGGCTACCGAGCGCAGTTCGCCTACCCTCAGCGCCTGCGGCTCGTGTGTCTGCTGTGCTTCTGGTTGCGTGGCATGCACGGTGACCCGCCCGACATCGTGGCGGTCGCTGGACGGCGACGGATGCTGCCGCTGTGCGAACCCCACCTCGGGACGGCGGTTCGCTACGGGATGCGGCCGAAGACGGTGGTCGAGGCAGTGGGGATCGAACGGGCACTGCTCGACGCATACGCGGTCGACATGCTCGCCGTCTGACTACCTTGCAGGTGGCCAGCGGACGGCGACGAACGTCATCACGATCGACAGCAGCAGGGTGAGACCCAAAAGGATCCGCAGGGTCCGCCACGGCGAGGTGGCCCTCCGCTCGATGTGCTCGTAGAGGGTGTCGATCTCGGCGGCGGCGAGGACCGCGACGTGATCGGGCACTCGGATCGGCGTGATCGTCTTCCACACCTCGGCACGGACCGGTTCGATCCCGTCTCCTGGAGCGAGCAACTCGTCTGCTCGCACGCTGCCGGTGCGTCCTCGGATCGCGTCTTCGATCAAACCGCGCGTCTGATCGTCCGCCGTCACGCTCGGGTCGCGTTCCTGCGTGGAGAAGATCAGCGTTCCGTCCGGCTGCCAGATCCGCACCCGCCCGATCGCCGGGTCGACCATGAACTCGGCTTGCACCACGATCGACAGGTCGCGGAAGGACGGACCCAGGATCGGCTCGCTGAGTTCCGCCGCGTCGAGATCCTCGAACAGCCCCGCGCGCACCCGATGCACGGACACGCGTTCGGCCGCCGTTCGTTGCGACGACACCTCACTGGATTGGGCCGATGCGCACAGGATCAGACCGATCACCGACAGCACGGCCAGACCACCCCAGACGAGGCGGCCCGTGTGTCCTCCGCCGAGCGTGCGAAGCAGGTTCATGGCCATGAACGGTGCTCAGTGTGCCGTCCGCGGTGAACGGCAACAACAACCGGCGGGAATCGCCTGTTGTCGGTCTCTGTGAGTGCTTCGGCCGAGGGCACGGGTGTCTGAACCCGGCGGTCGCGCCCGCATCGCGTGTGCGTGACCAGCGGGTAGGCTTCCTCGGCCATGGAGACCGAAACACAACGTGCGCCCACCGGCGCCACCGGTCCGGAGCCGGAGAAGGGGAACCGCTTCGGGTTCGGTGGCGAGATGGCGCTGCTGGTGCTCACGGCCCTCGTGCTCGCGCTGCTGATCAAGACCTTCTTGTTCCAGGCCTTCTACATCCCGACCGGATCGATGGAACCGACCCTGCACGGACCCGGCGACCGCGTCCTGGTGAACAAGCTTCCCTACTACGTGCACGACCCCCGTCGTGGCGACGTGATCGTCTTCGAGAACCCCGCGGTGCAGGTCGACAGGAGCCTGGCCGGCGGCTTCGTCCACTGGCTGTCGGAGGGACTCGGACGATCCGGGATCGAGGACGAGTTCTTGATCAAGCGCGTGGTCGGGCTGCCCGGAGAGACCGTGGAGGCACGCGACGGATCGATCTTCATCGACGGCGAGCCACTGGAGGAGCCGTACCTGCGCAAGAAGACCCGGGACTTCGGACCCGAGACGGTCCCCGAGGGCGAGCTGTTCATGATGGGCGACAACCGCGACCAGTCGCAGGACTCGCGCTTCATCGGCACGATCCCGATCGGCGACGTGATCGGCAAGGCGGAAGTCGTGATCTGGCCGCCCAGCAGCTGGAACGCGCTCTAGCGAGGGTGGAGACGAGCGGAATCGAACCGCCGACCCCCTGCTTGCAAAGCAGGTGCTCTACCGACTGAGCTACGTCCCCGGGGGGATGCAGGAAACGTGGCAGAAAACCCACCCCGGCTCCAGCATCCGTCGGACATCGAGTCTACCGAGCACGCGATCGCGGCGAAATCGTCCGCCGGCGCCGGCGAAGCGGCACCTGGGCGTGTCTGAGGAAGGGAGTAGGTCGTATCGGCGTCGACTACGCGGCGGTCCTGACCGCCTCGCGTGCGCGATGCCTCGCGAGTGTGAGGGAGTTCACCATCAGTGCGAAGCCAAGCAGGTCGGCCGTCTGACGCAGGTGACCCTCGCTGTGTGCGCGGTTCAGGTAGAGCGTGTCCTCGAGCGCGCGGTTGACGCTCTCCGCGTCACCACGCCTCGCATACAGGCGGGCGAAGTCCGGGGAGGAGCGCGGAATCGCGCGAAGATTCTCGGCGCGGTTGAGCTTCCTCTTCGTGTCCTCGACGCTGCCGTCGAGGCGGACGGTGATCTCCTTGCCGTCGAACTCGGTGGGCAGACGGTACTGGGCGTACCAGCGGAATCCGGTCGCGCGTTCGAAGCGCTGGTTGCGAACGTGCTCGATCGGGAGGAACGTCAGTTCTCCCTCGTCGTTGAGGCGTCCGATGCCGGCCGCGCCGTCCTTCGCGAAAACAGGCACCTGTTCCGTGCGCCCATCCTGGAGCGTCACGTCCTTCACCTCGATCAGGCGCTCCTTGTCGACGCGATGCCCCGCCCTCGCGCCGCGCCTCGCTTTCTTGCTGGCGGCCGCCACCTTCACGATCGGCAGGATCCCCGCCTTGTAGAGGCGGTCGATGTGAACGCCGTGTTGCCAAGACCGCTGCGTCGATCGGCCGAGCCACGTCGCCAACCCGCGCGGCAGAGGGCTCGTCTCCTTCGAGCGCGATGAACCGATGAGGACTCGGCTCGGCCAGTGGTGCAGCGTCGAAGCCGTTCGTGCGAAGCCAGCGCTTCGCGTCTCGGACCGTCATGTCCGGGTCGGCGTACTCGAGGGCTACCTGCGCGACGTAGAGGACGCTCAGCGACTCCTCGGCGATCCTGAGCATCGAACGAAGGTGGACCTCACTCGGTTCAAGCCAGTCGGTGGATCCGCTGATCTGCGCCTCCTCAGGCTTCAGGTCGTGCGTGAACCCCGCGCTTGAACAGCTCGAGGTCGGCTTCGTTCGCGACGTTGCCCGCGACACCGTTGTTCTTGAGTAACAGGCTCGCCGGCTGGCTGAGCGACTCGAAGGTGCCGTCGGACTCGTCGCGCCGGACGAGCCAGAAGTGGACCCACCGCCGTGCGAAGTAGTAGCTGCCGATCCATCGCCGCCCGACGTACATGGAGTGGCTGCTACGACGGTTGTGCTGCACGCGAACGCCAGCCGCCTCGAGCCAGCCTTCGATCCCGTCGACGGCGCCCCGGACGAAATCCGTCTGCGAGCGCGCTCTGATGGCATCGTGCGAGAAGGCGTTCCGGTTCCTCTGAAGCCGACGACGCGACCCTCGACCGGCGCCAGCGTGGCGCCGAGCGCAGCGAGCACTACCGGGTCGCCTTCATCTCCTTGGCGCTCCTTTCCTGGCTCCACCTGTCGTCGCTAGCGGCGACCTCTGCCGAGGGGAGGATGCGATCGTCGTGTTTCAGGGTCCTTTCAGGCCTGCATTAGGTGCTAGCGTCCCTGCCGGGGAGGCCAGACCGATGGAGTTCCGGATCCTGGGGCCGCTCCAGGTGTGGTACCAAGGCCGTGAGGTTTCCCTGGGCGGTCCCAAACCGCGTGCGCTTCTCGCCGTGCTCCTCCTCCACCCCAACGAGGTCGTTCCCGCCGACCGGCTGATCGACGAGCTCTGGGGCGAGGACTCGCCAGTGAGCGCGGCCGCGGCACTGCGGGTCAACGTCTCTCGACTTCGCCAGGCGCTTCCGCAGGACGTGCTGACGACGAGATCGCCGGGTTACGTCATCCGGGTTGAACCCGATGAGCTCGATCTCCACCGATTCGAGCGGCTGGTGGAGGAGGGGAGGAGCCTGCTGGCCCGCGGCCTGGCAGGCGATGCGTCGGATCGGCTCCGCGACGCGCTGTCGCTGTGGCAGGGCTCGGCGCTTGCGGACTTCGCCTACGAGGGCTTTGCCCAGGCGGCCGTCACCCGCCTCGAGGAGATCAGGCTGGCAGCGGTCGAGCTCCGGATCGACGCCGACCTCGCGCTCGGGCGCCACGACGAGCTGGTCGGAGAGCTTGAGGCTCTTGTCGCCGAGCACCCGCTCCGCGAGCGCCTGCGCGGGCAGCTGATGACGGCGCTGTACCGCTCGGCTCGGCAGGCGGAGGCCCTGGATGCCTACCAGGATGCGCGCCGGGTCCTCGCCGACGAGCTCGGGATCGATCCGAGCCGGGTGCTTCAAGAGCTGGAGCGGGCGATCCTTCGGCAGGACCCCGCGTTGGAAGTCGAAGCGCCGGCACCCCCGGGCGTCCGGGACGTCGCCGAGCGATCGATCCTCATCGCTATCACGCAGGAGGTGCGCTTCGACGCGCTGCTTGCCGTGAGCGAGCCGCTCGTGCGAGACGCGGCTCGAGTCATGATCCTGGCCAGGCTCGTGTCGGATGCAGCCGAGCTTCCGTCTGCGTCGGCTTGGCTCGAAGCGCGTCGGTCCGCGCTTGAGGCGCGCGGCGTCGTGGCCCGTGCCGCCTCCTTCACGTCGACGGCGCGGGGTCAGGATCTTGCTCGGCTCGCCACCGATCTCGACGTCGATCTCTTGCTCGCCGACGCCCCCGACGAGCTCATGGCCGAGGGGGTTCCCGACGAGCAGCTCACTGCCGTTCTTGCGGAGACGCCCTGCGACGTGGCGCTGCTCGTTCCTCGGGACGCGACGCCCAAGGGACCCGTGCTCGTCCCGTTCGGAGGGGCCGAACACGACTGGGCGGCGGTCGAGCTCGGCGCGTGGTTCGCGCGCGCCGACGATGCGCCGCTCCTGCTCGCGGGCGCCGCCGCGGCGCCGGAGCAAGGCAAGCGCGACGCGAGCCGCCTGCTTTCGCACGGCGCGCTCGCGGTCCAACGGGTCCTGGGCATCTCGGCCAAGCCGCTGCTGACCCCGCCCGGCGAAGAGGGGATGCTGGAGGCAAGCCGCGACGCCGGTCTGCTCGTCGTCGGGCTATCGACGAGGTGGCACCGCGAGGGCCTCGGCCCGGCCCGCCTGAGGCTCGCACGCGAGGCACCTCCGCCCACGCTGCTCGTGCGCCGGGGTCTCCGCCCCGGCGGCCTGGCTCCGCCCGCCACCCTGACGCGCTTCACGTGGTCGATCCGCCCCTGATCGGGCTGCAGCGCTACCGGCAGGCCGGCTCGTAGGGCCGCCCTGGGAGGAACTCCTCCCACTCCTCGGGCGTCAGCGTGCGGTTGGCGAGGTCGCAGGCCCGGCGTTCCCAGGACTCGGGGTCGACGTCCCAGACGGCCCCTTGGCCGTTGCCGTGGGTCTCCAGCAGGTGGCGTCCGTCGGGGGAGAGATCGATCATCGTCCTGCGGTCCCCGGCGGTGAGCTGCGGGCCGATCTGGGTTCCGGTGGCAACGTCCCAGAGGGACGCGACGGGCTCGAAGCCGGAGACGGCGAGGCTCCGCCCATCCGGGCTGAACTCGAGGGTGAACGCTCCATTGCCGCCTTGGTCGAGCTCGTGGACGAGCTCCCCGGTGCGGACGTCCCAGAGGCGTACGACTCTGACGGCGCCACCAACCGCGAGCATCCGCCCGTCGGGGCTGAGCGCGACGGATAGGTCGCTGTACGGTGTTAGCGTGCCTTCCACGGCGACGATCAAGGTGCTTGAGGCCACGTCCCAGACCTCCGCACCCCCCGAGTTTGGGCGGGCGACCGCGATCGTCGCCCCGTCGGCGCTGAAGGCGAGGTCGCTCGCACTCCCGCTTGGGATCCCACGGACGATGCCTCCGGTTGCCACGTCCCAGAGCGTCACGCCGGATTCGTCCGCCGTGGCGAGCGTCGCGCCGTCCTCGGTGAAGCCGACGCCCGGCAGAAGAACGCCACCGTCCGCGCTGAGCGGCCCCTGAAGCCGCGATCGCGAACCAACTTCCCAGAGTGTGAGTGAGCCCCCGGGCGCGGTTACGGCCGCAAGGGTTCGCCCATCCGGGGAGAAGGCGAGCGTCTTGACCTCGCCGCCCGTTTCGAGAAGGGGCGCCCCGACCGGCCTGAGTTCGCGCGCGTCCCAGAGCGCGATGCCCCGCTCCTTGAGGCCGACCGCGATCAGCCGGCCGTCCGGGCTGAACTCTCCCGGGTGGCCGTCATAGCCGGTCGCTGAGAACGTCCGGTCGTTCGTGAAGGTGAAGGGCCGCCCGAGCCTGCGGTCGCCCATGAGATCCCAGGCGATCGCGGTGCCGTCGTGACTCACCGTGTAGAGCGTTTCCCCGTCGGGACTGAAGACGGGCTGCTCAACGAAGTTCGAGTGGCCGCGCAGCGTCTCGAGCAGTGTCGCCGACTCGACGTCCCAGCGAGTCACCGTCTTGTCGCGGTTCGTCGATACGACCGTCTTGCCGTCGGGGCTGAAGAGCACCCAGCTCGGGCTCCCTGCGAGATCGCCGGTTGCCGTTCGCACGGTTCCGGAACGTAGGTCGACGAGCTGTACCCCGCGCTTGATGCCGACCGCCGCGGTGAGACCGTCCGGGCTGACGGCGAGCGCGGGCGCGGTCACGGTCTCGATCCTCCAAGTCCGCGTCTTCTTGCGGCTCCGAAGATCCCACCACGCCAGCTCACCGTCCTCGGACGCGGTGAGGAGGGCGCGATCGTCCGGTGTGAGGGCAAACTGAGGTGACGCGTACCAGTTTCCGACGAAGGCGCCGACGAAGGCGTCCGGCTTGATCGTGGCCCCGATGGGCTCGAGCGTGGCCGCGTCTCGGATGCTGACCTGCGCTCCGGCTTCGCCGGGGTGTGCCTCGTCAGTCTGGTAGAGGACGACGAGCTGCGACCCGTCTTTCGTGAACGCCATGGATCCGCCGAACCCGAAACCATCGTGAACGTGTCGCCACCACACCTTCGTCTCGGCCAGCTGCTCACGCGTTCGCGCGTCGAAGAGGCGGACGTAGTCGCCGCCGACCGCGAGGGTTCGCCCGTCGGGGCTATAGGCAAGGCTGGGGGGGCTCTCGAGCCCCGTCACCGGGAGCTCCCCGATCTGCTCGTAGGTTCGGGCATCGAACAAGAGAGCCCCGGTCAGATCGCCCACCGCCAGTGTCTTCCCATCGGGACTGATGGCGATACTCCTGAGCACGTCGCCGGAGCCGTGCATGATCCCGATCGCGGCGGGGCTGCGCCGGAGAGCGGCGAGCAGGTAGCCGCGGGTCTGCGGCGAGTCTTCGATCGCGACCGCCTGGCGCGCGAGCAGGAGCGAGAGGTCGAGGTCCTCCTGAACGAGCGCCTGGGCGCCGAGGCGCTGGGCCAGCTGGGCCGTCTCCGCGTCGCGCGCCTGATCGGCGGCGTCGCGCGCCTCGCTGCGCTGGACGACCGCGAACATCCCGCCCGTAACGGCGGCGACGAGCAAGACCGCGACGCTGGCGAGCAGGCCGCGGAGGCGGCGGTTGATGCGCCTGACACGTTTGGTCTCCTTCTCAGACGCTTCGCGGCTCTCGGAGACGAACTCGCGCTCGAGCTCGTTCAGGTCGAACGCGTGGTCTGTGCTCCAGTCGAGCGCGGCGGCAAGGCGGGCGCCGCGGTAGAGCTCGCCCTGGTCGCGCTCTGCCGTGTCCCATCCGGTCGCCGCCTGGGTGATGTGGCGCCGAAGGCGGCGCCCTTCGGTGTCCTCGTCGATCCACTCACGCAGGCGCGGCCATTCGCGCAGCAACGCCTCGTGGGCGACCTCGACGGAGCCCTCGCCGACGGTGACGAGACGGCTGTCGGCCAGCGTGGCGAGCACGTCGGCCATATCCTCTGAGTGCTCCAGGTCGAGCTCGGCGAGTGGAGCGCGCCGGCGCACCGGCGCGTCGCCCTCGCCCTCGCCTACCAGGCGGAGCATGATGGCGCGCACGAGCGGCGTGCGCGCGTCGGGGATGCGAGCATAGGTTGCCTCGGCCAGCCGTGCGACGGCGCCGCGAACGCCGCCAGACTCGCGGTAGGAAACCAGGGTGAGCGTGTTCTCCTGACGTTTCTGCCAGAGCTCGAGCAGGGCGGTCGACAACAGCGGGAGCGCTCCCGGCTCGCCCTCCACGTCGTCGACCAGGGCGTCGGCCAGCTCCGGCTCCACCCGCAGCCCTACCCGGCCGGCGGGTAGCTCGACGGCGCGCCGCAGTTCGGAGGCCTGCATGGGCCCGACGAGCACCTGGTTCGCACCCAGCAGCTCGGCGAGTCCCGGGAAGGCGGCGAATCGACCGTAGAAGTCGGCGCGCAGCGCGACGACGACGACGGCTCGACCATCGGGATCGGCGGCCGCGCGAGCGAGCGTGTCGGCGTAGGCCGCGCGCTCGGTATCGGAGGGGCAGGCGGTGAACAGCTCCTCGAGCTGGTCGACGGCGAGGATGAGGCGGGCGTCGGCGGGCAGCGCGTCGAGCGCCTCGGCGAGAGGATCCTTCGCTCCCGATACGAGCGCGCGGCGAAGCTCCTCCAGCGGTTGCTCGCCGGGTCGGATCAGCAGGCGCCGCCAGCCCCCGCTGCCCGGCAGGACCCCTCCGGCGAGCGCCGGGAACAGACCGGCGCGGAGGACCGACGACTTGCCGCTCCCCGACGGGCCGACGATGCCGAGGAAGCCGGCGCCGACGAGGCGGGTGACGAGCTCTGTGACCAGCCGCTCACGCCCGAAGAAGTAGTCGGCATCGACCGGCTCGAAGCTCGCGAGGCCCTTGAACGGGCAGATCCCCTCGGCCGCCACACGGACTGGGGTGGTCGGGGCCGAAAGCGCCCGCGCTTGCTCGCGCACCACCTGAAAGTCGATCACCTTCCCCGTCAGCTCGGCCTGGACTTCGCTCAGGTCGCTCTTGCCGGCGGCTGCGCGGGAAACGACGTCGACGAGCCTGCGGCTCGCCTCGTCGACCGCGACCGCGAGCGCCTCACGGGCGAGCTCTCCGCAGCTCGTGTAGCGTTGCTCCGGAGTTTTCGCCAGCGACCTGGCGATCACCGCGTCGAGCGCGGCAGGCAAGTCTGGCCGATGTGCGCTCGGTACGGGTGGTTCCGCTTCGAGGTGCTCGAACACGACCGCGACGTCGGAGTCACGCCGAAACGGCGGCTCGCCGATGAGACACTCGTAGAGCACGCAGCCGAGCGAGTAGACGTCCGCCCGCCCGTCGATCTCCTCACCGGCGATCTGCTCGGGAGCGACGTAGTCGATGGTGCCCAGCAGGCGGCCGCCATCGCCGACTCCGGTTTCCTCGGAGACCCGCTTCGTGATGCCGAAGTCCGCCAGGTAGACGTGGTCGGAACCATCGGGGCGGGCGCCCGTGTCGAGGAGCACGTTGGAGGGCTTCACGTCGCGATGCACGAGGCCGTGAGTGTGGGCGGCATCCAGGGCGCTCGCGACCTGCGCGAGGATGCCGATCGAGTCGCCCGGGTCCAGACGGCTGCGTTGCAGGCGCTCCCTCAGGTCACCCCCTTCGACGTAGCGCATGGCGATGTAGAGGAGGTCCTCGGTCCTGCCAGCCTCGTAGATCGGGACGATGTTCGGATGGTCGATCGAGGCCGCCAGCTCAGACTCATGCAAGAAGCGGTCACGGAACGACGCCTCCTCTGCGAGGCCGGCCTCCAGCAGCTTCAGCGCGACCTTCCGCTTGAGCCGCAGATCCTCGGCCAGGTAGACGACGCTCATGCCTCCCCAGCCCAGCAGCGACTCGATCCGATAGCCGGCGAACTCGGTGCCGACCCGCGGGTCGTCGCTCACTCGCACGTACGCATCCTCGCTTTCGGAGCTCAGCAGGAACATAGGACGACTCGGGACTCCTTGTAAGGGGCCGGCGTTACAGCGCTGTTTCAGGCGGGCAACGCGTGTGGTCCGGTCGAGGTGCGGGCCGGCTCTGTTGCGGCGGTGAAACGCGTCTGCAATGCCGGCTCGGTATCACGTACGGCGAAGGAGGTGGTGTCCATGTGGACACAGAAGGTCAAGCTCGATCCCGGTGCTCTCGAAGGGAACCGCGCGCCTAAGGTTCGCCGCAGCGCCGGGAAGGGGGTTGGAGCGTTCGCGGTGATGGTGGCGATCGGCCTGATGGCGGTCGCGTGTTCACCCGGAACGCGGGATGGACAGAGCGCGACGGCGCCTGCAGACCAGCCACCGAGTTCGACGACGGCCCCCGGAACAGCGGCGCCGGCCGGCACCGTGACGTTCGACGGGTCGACGTGTTCCATGGAGATCACGGCCGATCGGATCGAATCGGGCTTGGTGGTCTTCAACGTCGTCAACGCCACCGAGAAGCCTGCTTTGTTCGACTCGTATCAGCTCTTGGAGGGATACGCCGTCCGATCATTCGCGGCGGTCATCGAGCGAGACCGACGGCGCGCCGAACCGTGGATCTTCCCCGACCAGGAGACTGAGGTGCGGTACCTGAGGAGCGACGTCATCGCCGCCAACAGCTCGGAAATCATCGTCACGACGATGTCGCCGGGCAGGCATGCGATCGTCTGCATGCATCCGTACGAAGGCGAAGTGATGGATTTCCGCCCGTTCGGTGTTGTTGGTCCGATCCCCGTTCGATAGCGCGGATCTAGACGAAAGGAGATCAGCCATGCGGAAAATGCTACTGGCATTGGCGGCGCTCGTGGTGGCGCTGGCGGCGGGCCCACCCGCCGGCGCGGTGAACGGCCCCCTGGACGGGAACGCGCATCCGAACGTGGGCGTCATGATCGTCGAGGACGGCGACGGCGAGTGGTTCGAGTTCTGCGGCGGAGTGTTGATCTCGCCCACGGTCTTCCTCACCAACTACAACTGCCCCCGCGCCGTGGCCTTCGCAGAGTCGATCGGTGGCCGCGCGGCCATCACGTTCGACCCGGTCGCCTGGCCGCCCGAAGAGGCGAGGTGGCGGACCGTCGAGGCCGGGTACGTCCACCCGGACGCGAACCCCGCCAACGGCACCAACCTCTACGGGATCGCCGTGCTCGCCAGGCCCGTCCGAGGGATCACGCCAGCCGAGCTCCCCACGCTCCAGCAGCTCGCCTCGATCAAGAAGACCCAGCCGCTGACCGTCGTCGGCTACGGCTCGGACCCCGCCGTCCGGCGGTCCGCGACGGCGACGATCGCGGCGATCGATCCCGGCACGATCGAGCTGCTGAACAATTCGAACGCGACCGGGCAGGGAGGTGTGTGCGGAGACGGGGGTTCCCCGTACTTCCTCGGGGATTCCAACGTCGCGGTCGCCGTGGCCGACGGCGAGGCGGGGCGGTGCAACGCGATCTCTTGGGCGTTCAGAAATGACATAGAGGCGGCGCGATCGTTCTTGGACGACTTCGTCGCCGTTCCTTGACGGAGGCAATCCGCGACAGAGCGGGCGGGGGCGCTGGCCGCTGGGGCGGTCCGCGCCTCCGCCCAGTCATCCGGGGTGCGTCCGCTCCAGAGCCATGCTGCACTCGGGACATCGGCCCGGGTGATCGCTCCGCACGTGTGGGTGCATCGGGCACACGAACGAGCCCTCGCCTCCATGTGCGTAGGGAGCTCCGTCCCCCTCGGCCGTAGCCTCCTCGGCCGCCGCGACATCATTTCGTAGCATCGCGGGCCCGCGGGGACGTCGATCGCCTCACAGAGGAGAGCGATGTCGGTGCAGGCGAGACCGGGGTGATCCCGGAGCACATCCCAGTTCCCGCCCTTGCTTTTGTGGTTCATGTTCCAGGCGGTGGCGGTGATCTTCGTGGCGCGAGTATCACCCGAAGAGCGGCACGAGGTGCTCGGGCAAGGCAGAGGCGTTACGAGATCGGCGAAATCCGTTACGAGCAGTCGACGCGGACGCCGCTCTACCTGCTCAGACGGATTTTTCTGCAGCCCCTACGTCCCCACGTCCCCGAATCGGCTTCGAGTCTACCGAGCGCGCCAGGGGCCGTTGGGTCGCTCGATCCTCCCGCCCCGCGCTGCGCCGTTGACGCGCGCCTCTCCGCCCACGAGAGCGCGTAGTCGGCGAATCTAGAGGGTGACCGGGCCCGTCCGATCGCGACGTGCCTGGCGCTCCCCTCCGGCGGCCTCGATCCGTGCTCGAACGCCCCGAGAAACAACACTCGTTGACCGCGACCCGCTCGCCCGACGGACTGCCGATGGTCCTCGCGACGGTCCACACCACCGGCGGTCGCGCGCTCGACATCAGCGGCGACCTGGAGCTCTTGGACGGCCCCGGTGGTCTGCGAGCGGGACCGTTCCCTGTCAACCTCGGCACCACCCTGGCGATCGGTGACACGGAACCGGTCACGATCGTCCTGGACGCGCAGGTCCCAGCAGGGCCGTGGGACGCTCACATCGATCTGCGGAGCGGGCTCCTCGAGGGCAGCGCTGAAGCGACCATCACCTTCCCCGCCGATGGAGCGATAACGACACCCACGGACCGCGGGTGGTGGCAGCTGGCGATCTCCGCACTGCTGATCCTGCTGATCCTGGGAGGGGCATCCTGGTTCCTCGTGCGCCGTCGGCGTCGCCACGCGCATACTCCGAGGTCACGCCGCCCGACGACACCACCGATCCCAGCTCGCTGACGCTCGCGCCGGGCAGGGTCCCGTGCCAGGTGCGCGCGGTGCGAGTTAGGGGGAAGGCAAACCGCTCGGCATGTCGGTCGCACCCTCGGAAGGCGTCGTGACGGGCGACGCCGACGTCGACGAGGTGGACTCCGGGGAAGGCGTTTCCTCGGTCGGGGACGGTGACGTCGTCTGGGCGTCGGGCTGAGGCGTCTGTCTGGTCACCGTGTCGGTCGGCGTCGGGTACGGCTGCGGGATCATCGCCCCGCCGTTGGGCGCGAAGTCGAAGCAGGTCGCAGGGCAGGGACCGCCGACCCACAGCGTCTGCACCGACCATCGGTAGTCGACTCGCCACTCGGCGACCTTCAACCTGCTCCAGGGGATCTCGAATCCGACCGAGCGCCCCGTCTTCCACGCCCGCGGCTTCGCGACGATCGGATCTTTGCCACGCGCGCGGTCGCGATGCACCTGCGCGTGCAGCCGCCGGCCGTCGGAACGGATCACCGCGTAGTAGTCCATCTGCGGTCCGTTCAGCGTGTCGAGATTCAAGACCACGTATCCGGTGTCCCACGTGTTGCGGATCGTCCACTTGTTCACCATCGTCACGAGCCACTTTCGTGGCCGGGCTTCGTGCGCATGCTCGACCGAGCGGACGTCGAACCGTCCCTCGACGTCGTTGCCGTCGACGAAGTCCGTGTGGTGCGCCCCCGCGGGGAGCACGGCAAGGATGACGGCCGCGACCAGCACGAGCACGACGGCGATCGCCGTCACACCCGTCCACGTGGATCCCACCCGTCGTGCCGTGTTCACGTGCGCCTCCTGGAGCCCTGGCGGAACGCACTCGCGGCCGCCGTTGCCGTCCAGATTGCCACGAGCACCCCGCCGACGGCCACCACCAGGGGCACCAGGTCGACTCCCTCGGGTGCATCGGGCCACCCGATCCGTGGGGTGGACGTGACCGTGGCGGTCGCTACCGACACGGCGAGCAGAGCGCCATTCCTAGCCAGCAGTACCCGCCAGTCACGGGTTCGGCGCCCTCCGAAGCAGCCGCACGGGACCTGCCCGTCGGAACGCAGCCGCAGCCGCACGATCTCGGCAGAGAACGCCATGAGCAGCACCGACGCCAACATGCCGGCCGCGAGGGTCAGGCCGAGGACCGCGAGCAGTGCCGTCACGGCTTCCGCGAGGGGAACCGCGACGACCGCCGCGGGGGCGACCCTCGACGGCAGCCCGTGCCCGGCGAGCGAACGCCTCCACCGGTCGGGCCGCAGCAGCTTGACGAGTGCCGACCATCCGAACGCGACGGCCAGCGCTGCAGGCAACGCTCGCTGCAGGCCAGCCCGACCGGCCCCGGTTGCGGCGACGACAGCGGTGGCCGCGACCGCCAACAGGGCGAACGCGTTCGCGATGCGCCACCAGACCGATCGAGACGCCTCGGCCAGTCGGTCCACGAGCGCGGTCGCCTGCTCGCGCGTCCGAAGCGGCAGTGCCAGTAGCACCACCGCCGACCGTGCGAGCCCGAACGGAACCATCAGCGCCGCGCCGACCAGCGGACGCCCGCTCGCCACGCAGGCGGCCGACACCGCGAGGAGGGTGCCGCGCGAGAGGTAGGTGAGGAATCCGACACCGAGTCCCGCTCCATAGAGGAAGGAGAACACCGGGAACGAGAAGAACGTCCGCCACCAGTCCGGCACCTGTTTCCGCGCCTGCGGGATCGGCATGCGCACCCCGCTCGCTTCCGCGAGACCGTAAGCCAGCGCGACGCCGGCAACGAGGACGAGACCGGCAGCGCCCCACGGAGCACCCAGGACCGCTCCGAGCGCGCCCAGCGCGAGCCCGAACAGGCCGGCGGCGGCGGTCGCTCCCGCGACGTGCAGGACGACATCGATCGCCCATCGGCCGCGGCGTCCCCCGTGGACCACGGGGGTGATGGTTTCCACCATCGACAGCCCTCAGGGACCGAACAGTGTGGAGAGCCCCGCGACGACGGAGGCGGCGATCACCGCGACCGCGACGGACTCGGTCAGCACCGGAGCTGAAGCTGCCGGTAGGTGATGCAGAAGACGCGCTTACCCTTGGGACAGTACCCACGGACCGACGCGTCGCCGTTGATCCGCTTGCGCGACTTCGAACAGCAGTCGGAGATGTGGCGGATATAGCCGCCGCAGCACCGGCTCCAGCCGCCGCCGTGTCGCGGGTTGTTCACGTATCCGTACTGCGAGGGAACAACCTGCTCGCAGGTCTTGCGGCGCGTCTGGCTCTTGTTGGTGTAGATCTCACCCTTGTCGTCGACGGGGTAGCCGTAGCTCGGGTGCAACGGATAGCCCGCCTTGTCGATGCGGGTGAGCGGCGCGTACGGATGGGGACACGAGCCCGTCGTGAAGGTGTGACCGCAGATGTGATACGCCTCGGCGCGATCGGGTCGCAGCGTGCTCGCGACCGCCGCGCCCCCGACGAGGGCAACGACCCCGGTGCCGAGCTTGCCGAGGAACGAACGCCGCGTGGCGCGTTGCGCCAGCCGCTGCTCCGCCCATTCGACCGCCGTCTCGTTGCGGCTCACATCGCCTCCGGGTGCGCCTCGCCGGCCGGGCCGAGCTCCTCCACACGGCGCGCGGCGGTGTCAACGAGGCCCTCGAGCTGCTCGAGGTTGTTCACGGTTCCCTTCGCGCGGACCACCCCGAGGCGATCCAGGACCACAGCATAAGGTGTGCCCGGCACGTCCAGCGCCTGCTCGGCCCCGGGATCGGAGAGCAGCAGCGGCTCCAACCCTCCGGCCGTGGCGACCGCGGGCACCCCTGGGGCGACCTGCCGGCAGATCCCGCAGGTCGGAGACGTGAATAGCGCGAGCCGCCCCCGATCGGCCGGACCGCCGAAGGTGACGGGCTGCCCGTGGGGGTCGGTCGCGTGGTGCACGTCGAGGGGTTCACCGAGCGGGGGTCCTTCGTCGTCGACCTCGAGGGCGCCGAGCGGACCAAGACGCAGATGGAGGGTTCCGACCTGTCGCGCCAGCGCGACCACCACGACCGCGAGCACGATCAACAGGATCCACTGCGCGACGAACGCGACGGTCCACCAGGTACTCATGGACATGCAGACTATGGGGTCGGCGCGAGGTTCGCAGCCGGGCTCAGCTTGGGGCTTCCGGGGCGGTCCACTCCGGCTTGCCGTGCTCGTCGAGGAACCGAAGCACCGCGGAGCCGTCGTCGCTGATACCGATCAACGCCCGGACCTCGCCCTCGGTGTCCAGCATGCGGATCACCGGGGCGCCGTCGGCGGCGAGACCGAGCCGAGCGCGCACCTTGCCGTCCTCATCCGACAGTCCGACCGTGGGCGACCCCTGCTGCGCGAGGGTGTAGACCATCTTCACCTCGCCGTCCTTGTGCATCAGCCCGAAGGTCGGAGCGCCTTCCGCGGCCAGCCCGAACTTGGCCCGGATCTTCCCCCGCTTGTCTCCCAGAGCGAGACTCGCGGACCCATCGGAGGCAAGTCCGAGCGTCGCCCGAACCTTCCCCTCTTCGTCCCCGATCGCCAGCCCGGCCGACCCATCAGACGACAGCCCGAACCGCGCTCGAACCCGTCCGTCCTCATCGTGGAAAGACAAGAACGGCGCGTCATCGCTCGCCAACCCGATCCGAGCCCGAACCCGCCCCTCATCGTCAACAACCTCGAATCCCCCCGCCTGCACAACCCTCTTCTTCATACCCACCCCTACCCACACTCGCTCTCGGCCTACGCCGTAGCATCGCCCCCCACGACGAGCCCGTCTACCACCCTCCGAACGCCGGGAACTACTTGATCAGCAGCAGAAGCTTGGCTGTCTGCGCATCGCCGGTGGAACGACTGCCGACCACGAAGGCTTTGAGCGGTTCGAGGTTCTCGTCGACCTCCGGCGGGATCGATCCGGGGTCGGATGACTGGGCCGCCTCTTTGATGCCTTGGATGTTGAGGTAGAAGAGCGATTGGTCCTGGTCGCCCATCGCGGCGAGCGACTCGGTGAAGGTGGTGTCGGTCTGGATGCTTTCGCCATCGGCGGTGTCGATCACGTTCTTGATCTCTTCGACCGTGCTGGAGAGGACTCCGCTGCCGTTCGCCACCGCGTAGGCGGGCCGCACTCCCATCTGCGTGAACGAGCGATCCTGCAGGTAGGAGATCGTGACGCCTTGGTAGGTCTCGGTCTGCCACTGCAGCGGCGCGGGCTTGGTCAGCATCGCGTCGTCGGTCATAAAGCCGCCGGCTCCATCGAACGTCGCGGCGGAGCTGAGGCCCTGGCTGACGAAGGGAGCGATCGTGTCGAGGAACACCTGCATGCCGGCCTCGTCTTCCGTGCCGATCAGCAGCGCGCCGGTCGGCACCTTTGCCGTCGCCGTGGGAGCGACCGTGAGCGCCATGTCACCCGTGAGGTTGGCGATCACGCCGTCCTCGCCGGTGAGACCGAACTCTGCGAGCTCGGGAGGAGCCAGCGGACCGAGCTGATCGAGCGACTGCTGCAGGCCGCGGTCGATGCCGGTGGCCGCGAACACCGCGAACGAGTCCGTCGGCACCTGCGCGAGGATGTCGTTGGGGCCGGGATCGGTGCCCAGCTGGTCCTGGATCTGCGGGGGAAGCTTCGCCACGTCGATCTGGACCGAGATGTCCACGACGATCCCGTTGGGCTCGGCGCTGGCGGCCATGGCCATCCCGCCGAACGCCTCCGGGTCGATCCCGCCGAGGCCGACCGTTCCCGCCGCATCGGGGAGTCCCAGGCCATCCGTCTGCTGCATCGCCTGCTCCACGAGGGAACCGATGTCGACGTACATGACGCCGAGCTTGCCCTCGGGCAGATCGGCGAGCGCGTCCTCGTAGCGCGGTGCCCCGTCGAGCGCCTCGAGATCGCCGTTGGCCGTGTCGATGATGTCGCCGACGAACGCGCGCTCGTTGCCGATGACCACGGTCCCGTCGACGATCGCCATGATCACGTCGGTATCGGGTTCCCGGACGCTGATCCACAGATCGGCGCCGCCGTAGGTCTCCTCCTGCCACGTCATCTCGGGGTCGGACTCCCGCAGCTTCGCGAGCCCCGCACGGGCCGCCTCCTCGTCTTCGATGTCGACCAGGAGCGCTCCCTGAGGTTCACCGCTGCCGCCGTCGATCGCGCCGGCGAACCCGACCTGGGACCCGACCCATCCGGTCAGGTCCTCGGATTCGAGGTTCTGGCCCGCGAGGGCATCGTCGAGCATCGTGTCGACCTGGCTCGCGAGTTCCTCCTCGCCGCCGAGCGCGGGGAACTTCTCGGTCAGCCGGAACAGATTGACCTTCTGGGTCGCGGAGGGATCCAGGTAGACCGCACCGAACACGTCTGCCGACGCCGGGACCTTCGTCGCCAATGCCTCGTCGGCCTCACGCAACAAGTACATCGTCGTGGCGATCGCCGCGCCGGCGACCACGACGATCGCGGCTACGATCACGACGGCGATCAGCCCCACGTTGCGCTTCGTGCCGGAGGTTGCCGGATCACCCGCGGACCACGTGTCGCCCGCGGTGTGCGGCGGCTGCTCTGGCGGCGCTCCCTCGTCGCCTCCGACGACCGGCGAGGTGTCGGCGGGGGAGCCGGGAGCCTCGGATGGGGTACCCGGAGGGGGTGGCGGCGTGCTTGCCTGAGGCTGGTCGGGTGGTCGTCGCTCATCGTCCATCTGGTGGGTCCCCCTCGGTGCTCCGTCGTTCGATCTCGACCGATCGCTCCGGCACGCCGGAGCGTCGTCTCACCCGGTCAGTATCTCGCATCCGCAACCGATCCCGGGAGGTACGCGTGACCTGGGACGTCGGGACGTAGGGCTGCGGGCCCCACGGCCGCGCCCGTTGCGGTGCCGTCAGATCCGTTCGACGCGGGTGGTGATCTCCTCGAGTCGCTCGTCGGTGGGCACCACGCCGAGCCCGGGGCCGTCAGGTACTGCCATCGTTCCGTCGGCCGCGAGCACGAAGGGTTCTGTGACGTCCGCAGCGAAGTACCGGTGACTCGCCGAGGTGTCGCCCGGGAGCGTGAAGCCTGCAAGGGCGGCCAGCGCGAGGTTGGCGGCGCGCCCGACGCCCGTTTCGAGCATGCCGCCGCACCATACGGGGACGTCCTGAGCGAGCGCGAGATCGTGGATCCGCCGCCCCTCCAGGAGGCCGCCGACACGTCCCGGCTTGACGTTGAGGATTCGGCACGAACCAAGTTCCAGCGCGGCCGCCGCGTCGGCGGCCGACCGGATCGACTCGTCGAGGCAGATCGGGGTTCGAAGGACCCGCTGCAGCTTGGCGTGCTCCTCCAGATCCTCGTGCGACAGCGGCTGTTCGATCATCAGCAGGTCGAACGGCTCGAGTGCACGAAGGAGTTCGGTCTGCTCGATCGTGTACGCAGCGTTCGCATCGACGGAGAGCGCGATGTCGGGATGTGCCCCGCGGACCGCGGCGACACGCTCGACGTCGGTGCCCGGTTCGATCTTGAGCTTGATGCGGCGGTAGCCCTCTGCGAGGTAGCCATCCACCTGATCGAGCAGCTCCTGGGTCGTCGGTGCGATACCGATCGACACGCCGCATTCCACGCGATCACGCACCGCACCGAGATGCGTGGCAAGCGATACGCCCTGTTCGCGCAGCCAGGCGTCCAGCACGGCCATCTCCAACGCGGCCTTCGCCATCCGGTGCCCGCGTGCCCACGCCGTGCGCCGTGCGACGTCCTCGGGCTTGACGTCTCCTCCGAGCAGCACCGGCCCGAGGTGGTCGCGAAGCGAGAGCCACGCCTCCTCGTTGTACTCCTCCGAGTAGTCCGGGCGGCGGCCGGCGACACACTCCCCCCAGCCGATCGCCTCGTCGGTGACGACGCGGACGAGGATGCACTCCTTGCGGGTCTCCTCGCCGAAACTCGTGCGGAATGGGCGGACGAGTGGAAGTCCGATCATCCGCAGTTCGATGTCGCGGATGTGGCTCATGCGTGGGCTCCGCTCAATCGAGGACGTATGTCGCGCTGGAGGTGAACCCGCGGACGA
Organism: Actinomycetota bacterium; assembly: GCA_040902745.1. GTDB lineage: Bacteria > Actinomycetota > UBA4738 > UBA4738 > HRBIN12 > JBBDWR01. Next base: position 94,494 of record JBBDWR010000014.1, read on the forward strand.
CCTTCCCGTGATCGAGCAGCGCCCCCAGGGTCTCGGCCACAGCTTCGCGCCACCGCTGCGCGAGCTCTCGGTCGGCTCCCGCGAGCGTCCGATAGTCCTCGGGGATGCGGATCAGGAGCGGCCCCGCACCCGCGTCTGCCGGGTCGCCGGCGATCACGGGCTCGGGTCGGTCCTGGGCACCTTCGCGATCGAGGACGACCGTGCCTTCGTCGGGAACCACGCCGGGTTCCGGGTCCCGATCCAACTCCCAGCGGATCACGAGCCGGTCGCTGCGTTCCCCACGGTTGAGGTCGTCGTCCATCGCGCCGTAGAAGTTGCGACGGAACCCGTCGGCATAGGCGCCGAGCTTGGCGAGGTTGAAGTACGCGTTACCCGTGAGCATCGGGTCGAACGTCCAGCGCACCAATCCTATGCCACGATCGATCGCAACCGCGCGCTGCGCGAGCTTGAGCGCGAACCCCGCGCCCTTGCCCTGCCATTCCCGGTCCACGGCGAGCATGTGCGAGTGCACGTGGAGTCCGACGTCGTCGAACCCGGCCCAATCCAACACGAACCCGACGAGGCGCCCCGACTCGAACGCCCCCCACGGCACGTTGCCGCTCTCCTGCAAAGCGCGGATCACCTCACTCGGCAACCCGGCCGTGACACCCCACGTCGAGGTCATCACCTCGAGGATCTGATCGGCATCCTCCAACGACTCCAGCGGCTCCAACTCCACCCCCGCCGCAGTAGCAGCCGTTTCCGCCAACTCCCATTGCACGCTCGCCATAGGCGCGAACGTTACCAACCCTGCTATCGGGCCGTGTTCTCCCCTCCCAGGGCCCCGTGTCCAGAACGACAAGACCCGCACCCAAGGGGGTGCGGGTCGGTCGGGCTGCGTGGCGAAAACGGGCTGTCAGCCGCCGGCGGGTGGGGGGAGTTCTTGCCATTCGGTGTCATCGAGGTCGGAGCCGCGACGACGCTTGAAGAACGCAACGGCGCCGGCGATGATCGCGCCGATCACTGCGAGCTTCATCAGGCGACGGAAGAATCCCTTCTTCTGCTTCACTTCGACTTCTTCGGCCATGGGAGCCCCTCTCCTGTTTCGGCCAGGTGGACCCTGGTTGGACTTCGAGCCGGCGAACTGCTGTCAGTCGGTAGAGGTCGAGCTTACCCCGGTACAGAGATGCTGGTAAGTCCGCTGCTCAGGGGAGGTTGTCCACCCTCCGCCGACGAGAAGATCCTGATCTCCGATGCTCGCCACTAGCGAGCGTGGAGCGCTTCGGGGCTCATGTGGGGACCCGCTCGGCATCAGATGCACACTCGGCCGACACGCCCGCAAGTATCGAAAGGCGGTGACCCTACTTCAAAGCTCGGCGCGTGGGCACGATCTGCTCCCATATCCATCTGGGGGCTGGATGTTGCCTTCGTTCCCAGGATGGAGAACACTGCACCCGTTGGGGGGGACCGATGTTCGATCTATCCGATCGCGAGTTCTGGACGGTCGTCCACGGACTGGTGTTGGGAACCTTGTTCCTGCTCCTCTTCGGAGGCGCGCTGGCGGGGTTGTGGAGCTTGCGGCCTGGGCTCCTGACGACCGCGGGGATCCAGGAACGGATGCGCCGCCTCCGCATCGGTCTGTGGGTCATGGCTGCGACCGCGTGGGCGACGGCGATCACCGGCACGTGGATCGTCTATCCGTGGTACCGCGCGGCCCTCGCCGCCGAGGGTTCGGACGACTACGCGAAATGCGCTGGAGCAGTGTTGCCCGGCGCAACCTGCTCCCCTCGGGACTTCCTCAAGTCGAACGTTTCCGGCGACACGACGTCGTGGCACGACTTCGGGATGGAGTGGAAGGAGCACATCGCCTGGGCCGCCCCGATCCTCGCGACTGCCGCCGCGTTCATCGTCGCGTACTACGGGGCCCGACTGATCAAACGTCCCTGGCTTCGCACAGCGACGATCGTGATGCTCGTCGGAGCGTTCGCCGCCGCGGCGATCGCTGGCCTGTACGGGGCGTTCCTCAACAAGGTCGCGCCGATCGCGTGAGGTGAGTCGATGAAGAGCGAAGCACGTGACCCCGTAGTCGAAGCCTCGGAGGTGGACGCGCTCGGATTGGAGGAACGGCCTGACGGTCCGGGAGCGGCAGTCATGCTGGCGGCGGGGATCGGCATCCTCGTGACCGGCGTGTTCACGCTCCTCGCCGAGGCGAGTGTTCCTTTGCACGACTGGCTCGAATCGCTGGACTTCGACACCGGCGTGGGACCGCTCGCGGGCAAAGTGATCTTGGGGAGCCTGGGGTTCTTCGTGGCCTGGGCGATCTTCGGGTACGCATGGCGCGCGAAGGAGTTGGATCTGCGGCGTTGGTTCTGGATCTCGTTCGCGCTCGGCGTGGTGGGCGCGGTGTTGATGTTCCCTCCGGTGTTCCAGATCTTCACGGCCGAGTAGCCCATGTCGGCGCGAGGCCGCGACCGGGCGGATCGCGTCGCCGCGTGGGCCGTCGGCGTCGGCGTCGGATTGATCGCAATGATGCTCGCGTGGATCGTCGGCGCACGGATCGCCGAGCTGCTGTGGGAGCCGCCGGGGGGGCCGCGTGTCGCACTCGCATCCGCGCTCCTCATCGGCATCATCGTCACGGTGGTGAGCGGGGTTCGGTTGTCGCGCGGTCGCTGAGACGGTGGAACGCCACCACCACGACAGCGGAACCAGTCGCCCACGCCGAAGCCCTGGCTCGCCGAGTCGTCTCTTCGAAGTCCTTCCACCCCGTCTCAGAGAACCGCTTTCGATACTCGGGGAGCGTGAACTTTCCCTGGAGCTTTCTGGGTCGGTCATGCCCTTCAAGCGCCAGGCTCGCGCTTCATCGACGGATCGAAGATCCGTTTGACCTAGGTAGGGTCCGCTGAACAGGACCTCTCCAAGTGGGCCTGGATGGACTTGAACCATCGACCTCTTCCTTATCAGGGAAGCGCTCTAACCG
>JBBDWR010000015.1:0-22276 GCA_040902745.1 Actinomycetota bacterium
ACAACCTACGGATTAACAGTCCGCCGCTCTGCCAATTGAGCTACCCCGGAAGGTCTGGGCAAGGATACCAACCGACCTCCGGCCGATCGCCCGCAACGCTCGCGGCTTGCCGGATCCTACGGTTCCGCTAGGCTGGCCGTCGTTCGAACCAAGAGGGGGATCCGCACGATGATGAAGTTCCTCACCGGGGTGGCCATCGGTGTCGCCGTCGGCTTCAGCCTCGCCAAGCGCATGATGGCCGACGACCCCAACGTGGTCACCGGGCCACGCGACAACGGCGGCAGCAGCGTGCTCGGTACCCAGGGTCGCCGGATCGCCGAGCGAGCCCAGATCGCCGGACTCGGCGCGATCCAGCGCGCGCGCAGCTCGATCCAGGCGCGACTCGGAGACGGCGACCCCACCTGGAACTGACCCGGTTCAGCTGATCGCGTGCCGACCGTCGCGAGGCTGAACGTCACGCCGGTCAAGTCCACCGGGCTCGACCATCCCGATCGGATCGTGATCGAGCCACGCGGCGCGCTCGGCAACCGCGAGTTCGTTTTCATCCAGGACGACGGCGAGCGACTGTCCGGGATCTCGAAGGCTCCCCTGATGGGGATCCACTCTAGCTACGATCCCGACTCCGACCACCTCGCGCTGCTGCTGCCCGACGGACGCATCATCGAGGGCAGCGCGCAACCGACCGGCCCGATCCTCGACGTGACCTTTTACGGGGGCGTCGTGCATCCCGTCCGCGTGCTCGCCCCCGAACTCGCCGGCGCGGCCTCAGGACTGGTGTCGCGGCCCCTGCGACTCGCGCGACTCGTTGATCCGGCCACACATACGATCGGCGATCCGGTCAGCCTCCTGTCCGGTGACTCCGTTCGCACGGTTGCCGACCGCGCCGGCCTCGACGGCATCGACGCGCGGCGGTTCCGGATGCTGATCGAGATCGAGGGCACCCAACCCTTCGAGGAGGAGTCCTGGTCCGGGATGACACTGGGCGTCGGTGACGCCGAGCTCCTCGTGACCCGTCCGGTGTCGCGGTGTGTGATGACGACGATGCACCCGGACACCGGGGCGCAGGACGTTCCCGTGCTCGATCTCCTCGCACAGCACAAGGGTCGCGGTGCGGACGGGAAGCTCAACATCGGCGTATACGCGGACGTCGTTCGACCCGGCACCGTGCGCGTGGGCGACCGAGTAACCGTTCGCCCGTGAACGGGACAACAAAGCTCGCGTCAGCCTGTCGACGACACACGCAACACACACGCCGTCCTACTCGAGGTAGTCGCGCAGCTTCTGCGACCGTGAGGGGTGACGGAGCTTCGAGAGCGTCTTGCTCTCGATCTGGCGGATCCGCTCACGGGTGACGCCGAACTCGCGACCGACCTCCTCCAGCGTTCGGGGATGCCCGTCCATCAACCCGAACCGCAGCTGGATCACCTTCTTCTCCCGCTCGCTCAGCGTGTGCAGCACACCCTCGAGCTGCTCCTGCAGCAGGATGAAGCTCGCCGCATCCACCGGCACGACCGCATCGGAGTCCTCGATGAAGTCGCCGAGGTGCGAGTCCTCCTCTTCACCGATCGGCGTCTCCAGCGAGACCGGCTCCTGGGACACCTTGAGGATCTCGCGCACCTTCTCGGCGCTGATCCCCATCTGCTTGCCGATCTCGTCCGGCGTGGGCTCGCGGCCGAGGTCCTGGAGCAGCTGACGCTGGATCCTCACGAGCTTGTTGATCGTCTCGACCATATGCACGGGGATCCGGATCGTGCGCGCCTGGTCGGCGATCGCGCGCGTGATCGCCTGACGGATCCACCAGGTCGCGTACGTGGAGAACTTGAAGCCTTTGGAGTAGTCGAACTTCTCGACCGCGCGGATCAGGCCGAGGTTGCCCTCCTGGATCAAGTCGAGGAACAGCATCCCCCGCCCGACATAACGCTTCGCGATCGAGACGACCAACCGCAGGTTGGCCTCGATCAGCTTCTTCTTTGCCAGCTGTCCGTCGCGTTCCACCGCCCGCAAGAAGTCCAGGAGGTCCTCGCGGGTCTTCGGCTTGAAGCTCTTGGGCACGCGGCGCCGACCGATGCCCTCGTTCTTGCCGAAGAACTTGACCTGGTGATTGCGGATCGCGATAACCCGGTCGACGATCGTGCGGAACTGCTTCTGATCGACCTTGTCGTCCACACCGATCGAATACGTCAACGCCGTGGAGAACTCCCCCGCCTCGATCCGGCGCGCGAGATCGATCTCCTGTGCGGCGGTCAGCAAGGGAACCTTGCCGATCTCCTTCAGGTACATCCGGACCGGATCGTTGGTCGGCGCCTTGAGTAGATCGACCTCGATGCGCGCCCGGGTCGCGGCGTCCGTGTCGTCGCCGGGGACCTCGATCACCTCGATGCCTTCGGCGCGCAGATGTTCCTCGACCGCAGCCAGGAACTCCTCGACCTGCTCGGGGGTGAAGTCGTCGACCGGTACGGACTCGAAAAGGTCATCGGAGGTCACGAAACCGCGTTCACGGCCTCGGGCGGTGATCGCCTCTTTCGCCTCTTCCAAGCCCAGATCTCGGGCAACGTCGCTCAACGGTTCTCCTCGATCGGGGGACGCAGGTGCCGGGGAAGTGTACGAAACGAGCTACCGAGTGACCCACTCCGGGACAACCCGCCTCGCGGCGTCACCCGGCAACCGGCGCACCCGGTTCGGCGCCCTGACGCAGGCGGCGCAGTTCGGAGTCGAGTTCTATCAGCTGCTGGAACAGCTCGTCGTAGCCGGGGTCGATCGTCGGATTGCGCTTCTGGAGTTCGGCGCGCAGCTCGTCGCTGCGCCGCTTGAGACGGAACTCCTGCAACCGCGACCAGACCCCCTCGGCATAGGCGGCATCTGCATCCCCATCGAGCGGTTCGACCGTGAGCGCCGTGACCTTCGCGACGAGAGGGTCGCCCTCCTCGGTCGAGGCCACGATCGACTGCACTTCGCCGTCCGCGCGCGAGAGTGCGTCGAACAGCGACCGCTGCACCGGAGAACGGAAATGATCGGTCTCGAGTCGAGGCGCGAACGCAGACCACAGGGCGGCGTCACGAGCCAGCAGCCGGAGCATCTCCCGCTCCACCCGCTCCTGGAGCGATCCTCGCTTGACCTCCTTGGCAACCTCGACGGGCTTGCCCTGAGCGATCCGATCGAGGGACAGCAGCACCGACGTTTCCGAGACACCCGCCAGCTCGGCCACGAGGTGCGCGTACTCTTGCCGGCGCACCGGATCGCCGAGTCCCGCCACGATCGGCAACGCCGCCTGCACCGCCGAGGCCTGCCCTTCCACGGTGGACCGGTCCGCTCCGGCCACCGTCCGCCGGATCATGAACTCCACCAGCGGCCGCGCGCGGTCGGCAGCTTCCCGCAGACCCTCGGCACCGTGCGCGCGGACGAAGTCCGCAGGATCCTGGCCGTCCGGCAGGATCATCACGACCGGTTGCACCGGGTAGTCCTGATGGAACGCGAACGCTCGTTCGGCGGCCCGCGCGCCCGCCTCGTCGGAATCGAACGAGAGCACCACCCGCTGGGCGAATCGCGACAGCAACCGGAAGTGGTCCGCGCCCAGCGCGGTGCCACAGGTCGCCACCGCGCCGTCGATACCCACCTGCGCCATGGCGATCACATCAGTGTAGCCCTCGACGACGAACGCCTCGCCCGCTCGCGTGATCGCGGCGCGAGCGCGGTGCAGGTTGTAGAGCAACTCACCCTTGCGGTAGATCGGCGTCTCCGCGGTGTTCAGGTACTTCGCCAAGTCGTTCGCGCGGGCATCGCTCGGCAGGATGCGAGCACCGAACCCGACGTGCTTGCCCGAGAGGTCCTCAACCGGGAACGTCACCCTTCCCCGGAACCGGTCGCGAACGCCACCGTCTCCGTCCCTGGAGGCCAGGCCGGCCTCGAGCAAAACCTCGGGGCCGAACGATTCGGAGAGTCGGCGCAACAGGAAATCCGGAAACGTGGGCGCGTAGCCGATCTCGAATCGCTCAACCATCTCGCGCTCGATGCCCCGCGACGCGAGATACTCCCGCGCGTCCGACGCCTCTTTGCCGTCCAGCAACATGTGATGGAAAAGCGTGGCGGCTTCTTGGTTGGCCCGTTGCAGCGAAGCGCGCCGTCCCGCCGCTCGACGTTCGGCGACGCTCTCGCCGTCGTAGCGCAGCTTGATGCCGGAGGACTGCGCCAGGCGCTCGACGGCCTCGACGAAGCTGAGCCCCTCGACCTCCTGCAGGAATCGGACCGCGTCACCCCCGGCCCCACAGCCGAAGCAGTAGTAGACCTGTTTGGAGGGCGACACGGAGAACGACGGGGTCTTCTCGGTGTGGAACGGACAGAGCCCCGACATCGAATCGTGCCCGGTCTTCTTGAGGGTCAAGTAGTCGGACACGAGCTTGACCAGATCGGTTCGCTCACGCACCGCCTGCAGGTCTTCGTCCTTGATCCTCGGCACTGCCCGTCCCCCGTCGTCCTCGTTCGACCTAGCGGAGCCAGCCTTGGGGCCAGCCTTGGGGAAGGAACAGCCGCTCGTAGGTGCTGAGAGCGTACCGGTCGGTCATGCCGGCGATGTAGTCGGCCACCCGCGTGGGCACGTCTCCCGGAGCCCGATCGTACTCGCCCGGGATCTCGTCGGGGTGCTCCGAGTAGTAGGCGAACAGCTCACGGATCAACCGCACGGCATTGTCCTGCTCGATCTGCGCCCCCTTGCGCAGGTACACCTGCTCGAACAAAAAGTCCCGGAGCTGATCCAAGGCTCGGAACACCGGCTCGGACAGCCGGATCTCGGGCGCACCCGCGCTCGTGGCCACGAGGTCGGTGACCAGGGCGTTGATGCGCTCCGAACCGGTTGACCCCAGCACTTGGATCGGGGCGAACGGCAGCTCGTCGGCCTCGAGGACGCCGGCGCGCATGGCGTCGTCGACGTCGTGGTTGACGTAGGCGATGCGGTCGGCGAACCGCACGATCTGGGCCTCGGCGGTGGACGGCGGTGGCATCGACCACGGGTGGTTCACGATGCCGTCGCGGACCTCCCAGGAGAGGTTGAGTCCTTCGCCGTCGTTCTCCAGGTGATCGACGATCCGAAGGCTCTGTTCGCTGTGGCGAAACGGCCGGTCCAGCAGCGGCTCCAAGGCGGTCTCGCCGAGGTGACCGAAGGGGGTGTGGCCGAGATCGTGACCGAGGCCGATCGCCTCGGCCAGATCCTCGTTGAGGCGCAGGGCCCGCGCCGCGGTTCGAGCGATCTGCGTGACTTCGAGCGTATGGGTGAGGCGCACGCGGAAGTGATCTCCTTCGGGAGCGAGGAAGACCTGCGTCTTGGCCTTGAGCCTGCGGAACGCCTTGGCGTGGACGATGCGATCGCGATCGCGCTGGAAGCACGTGCGCAGGTCATCGTGATCTTCCGGCCGCTCACGCCCTTTGGATTCGGAGGCGAGCGTGGCGTACTGCGAGAGGATCTGTCGCTCGATCTCCTCGGTACGCTCGCGGGGGGTGCTCATGCACCCCATGCTACCGGCGACTCCCGACAAACTGCCGGGCTACTCACCGAACAGGCGATAGAACAGGTAGGCGAACGTTTCCCGAAGGTACCCCTGGACGCGCGTCCGGTTCGAGATCGCGGCAGACTGCCAGGTGGCGGAGGTATATGCCTCGATCCCGAGATCGGAGGCCATCCGCTTGATGCGCAGGTTGTGCCACGGATCCGAGACGAGGAACGCGGAGACGAGCCCCTCGGCCCGCATCGTACGCGCCGTCGATCGCAGGCTCTCGAACGTCGTCGACCCTTCTCCGACTGCCTGCACGGACGCGGCGGGGATCCCCTCATCGATCAGGTATTCGCGCCCGGCGTCCGCCTCGGTGGTGCGATCGCCCGGAGCACCTCCCCCGCTCACGAACACGACGTCGGCGCGCTCTTGCCCATACAGCAGTACGGCGTGGTCCAATCGCCCGGCGAACACGGGAGATGGCTGCCCATCGTATTGCGCCGCACCCAGGACCACGATCGCGTCCGCCCGTTGCACCTGGCTCGCGTCGTCCCGGTGCGCGGCACGCCACACGGCCACACCCGTGACCCCCACCACTGCGAGTACCGCGAGCAGCGCGAACAGCGATGCGGTGACGACAGGATGACGGCGGATCACGCGCCCACCCTATCGGGGAACGCCGAGAGCCCCGCCCAGATGACGGACGGGGCCCTCGGTACCGCTCGTGCTGGGTGCGACTACGCCCCGGGGAACACCGCGTATCCGCGGTGACCCTTCGACGCGATACGGATGCTGTCGCCTCCGACGATCAGGCCGGCAGCGCCGACCTGCATGTCGAAGATGCCGCGGTAGCCGCCGGCGTTCACGTCCCAGTTCAGCGGCAACCCGGTGGCCGGGTCAAGCGCGGCCAGCTGGAACCGGTCGACGCGCGGGTTGGCCCCGTTAGCGACGTCGTTGAAGTGACCGCCGATGTAGATCGCATCGCTTCCCACCGCGACCGCCTCGATCGCGTCCTGAACGTCGTTCGTCCAGGTGGGCGCGACGTTCCCGCTGCCGGTCGTGGGGAACCTCGCCAGGTTCGAGGCGGGCGTCCCTGTCGGCCCTGCGCTGGCCACGTACACCGCCGAATCGTTCGGCGCGACGTCGAGCTTGCGGCCGAGCGCGCCCGCGCCCGTCCCGAAGAACGCCGGCGCCCATGCTTCGACCGCGTCGGTGTTCGTGTTGATCTTGGCCACGTCGAACCGCGCGAGACCACCCACGGTCGCGAAATCGCCGCTGATGAACAGGCTCTGACCGGTGGAGGTCAGATCCATGTCGCGAACGGCACCGTCGACGTCGATCGCGAACGACGTGTCGGCGACACCGGTCGTTGCGTCCAGCAAAGCGATCCGTCGGTGGAAGTTGCCACCGACCTTCGTGAACTGTCCGCCGGCGTACAGCTTGTTGCCCGTGAGGGCCAGGGTGAACACCTCGAGCTTGTTCACCACCGGGTCGCCGAACGCGCCGACCAGTGCCCCTGTGGAGGCATTGATCTTCGCGATACGGGTCCTCGTCTGTCCACCCACCTGGGTGAAGACACCGCCGATGTAGAGCGATTGCCCGTCCGCCGACGGCACCACGGTGTTGACCTGCCCGTTGATCACCGGGCTGAAGGTCGCATCGAGGGCTCCGGTCGCCGCGTTAACGGCCACGAGGTATTCCTTGTTCTGGCCGCCGTAGCTGCGGAACGTACCGCCCATAAACAACTTGCTCCCGACCGTGAGCATCGTATTGACGCCCGCCTTCGGGTTGGTCGAAAGGCCGTTGAAGATCGGCGGCTGCCAGTCGGTGACCGGGTCGTTCGCCGCCGCCAGGTCGACCTGCGCGATCAAACGCAGCGCCTTGGGGCTCTTGTGATTGAACGTACCTCCGTACCAGAGCTTGGTGCCGTCGGCCGAGACCTCGATCGTGTTCACGATGCCCGAGGTCTTGGAGTTGTTGATCTCGGTGATCGCGCTCGTGGATGGGTTCAACCCCGCGATCCCGCGCACCGGGGAGCCGGAGATGTTCTTGAAGGCTCCACCGACGAACAGGGTCTGCTCGTTCGGTGACAGCTCAAGGTCGTTCACGACGGCGTCGGCTCCGCCGTTGAGCGCCTGCGCGGCGCCGGTGCTCACGGTCAAGGCTGCAACACGTCCGCGGTTCTGGCCCGCGATCTGGGTGAAGTTGCCGCCCGCGTAGAGCGTGGTGCCCGCTGCGTTCGCAACGAGGTCGTTCACGGTGTTGTTCGGCGCCGGATTCAGGGTCGTTAGCGCATTCGTGCTCGTGTTGATCGCCCCGAAGTTCACACGGCCGGTCGCGCCCAGGGTGGTGAAGGTCCCACCGACGAAGAGCGAGTTCCCGGACAGGGCAAGCGCGCGAACCTCATCGCTCGCGCTCGCGCTCGTGTTGAACGCAAAGGTGGAGATGGCTCCGGCAGAGGTTACGCGAGCCAGGTTCTGACGCGCCTGCCCTCCCGCCGCACTGAACTTGCCCCCGAGGTAGACGTTCCCGCTGCCGTCGCGGACCAGCGCGTTGACCGGGCCGTTCGTGCCGGGGTTGAACGTCGTCACGGCGCCCGTGGAGTTCACCTGCGCGATGTTGGCGCGCGGCAAGCCACCGACTGCCGTGAAGCTTCCACCGATGATCAGGCCGCCCGCGCCGTCAGAGATCGCCGTCAGGACGTTCCCGGTGACCTCGGGGAACACCGTCATCGTGCCGAGGCCGTTGGGCTCCGCGAAACCGGCCGAGCCGTTGAACGACGGGCCGACCCAGCGGAAGTTGCCGCCGAGGTAGATCCGGCTCCCGACCTGCGCGACCGATTTGACCTCGCGGTCGCCGATCTGCAGCGGTGTGGCGTTCGGAACCGTCGAAGCGAATGCGAACGCCGTCGAGGGAAGCGCGACGATGACGAGCGCTGCCGCGATCGCCGCCGTGAGTGCCCTCCGAAGGATGTGGGGGGTTGCTGCTTGCACGTCGGTGCCTCCTTACACGTCGGAGGGCAGGGGGGCCGATATCGGGTGCGTTCCTGCCCACGCCGCAGATGCCAGAGCTGTCCTCCACAAGACCTACGACGCCGGTGGATAGTACCCGCAGTGGGAGGCACGCGGCCATACGGCGAACGCCCCCAGGTAGCTACGTCGAACGACTTAGGCCCCATCCGACCGATCGGTGCTTCCGTAGTGATCCTCGAGGAAGGCGCCCAACAACTCCAGCCCCGCAGGCACGTTCCGGCGACCCGTTCCGATCCGGAAGTGATTCCCGGTGTGCCCGAAGAGGGTTCCGGGAAGCAGGAGCACCCCACGCTCACGCACGAGCGCGTCCGTGAATCGTTCGACCGGCTCCTCCGCCACCAGACGCGGGAAACCCACGCTCCCCGCAGCCGGCCGGACCCAGGACAGATGCGGACTCGCCCGCACGAGCTGATCGACGAGCTCCAGGTTCGGCTGCACCAGCTCCCGGCTCCGCGCGAGCAGGGAGTCCCTCGCGCGAAGCCCGATCAGCGCGAGCACCTCGCTCGGGGCCGAATTGCAGATCGTCGTGTAGTCCTTGATGCGCGCGCATCGTCGCAACACCGCTGCGTCGCGCGTCGCGAGCCAGCCGATCCGCAAGCCGGCAAGCCCGAAGGCCTTGGACAACACCCCGAGGCTGATCCCGTGCTCCGCGATGTCCGCACCCGCCGGCAGCCGGTCGCCTTCGTCGTGCTCCAAGAACCGGTAGACCTCGTCCACGAAGAAGTGCGCGCCGGCGTCGTTCGCGAGCCGAGCGGCCTCGGTGAACGCGTCGAGCGACGGGAGGGCTCCCGTCGGACTGTGCGGGTAGTTCAACACGACGAGTTTGGTTTTCCCCGGGCGGAGCGCGTCGCGGTACGCGTCCAGATCCAACTGCCATCCGTGCTCCTCGCGCCGTTCGAGCAGATCGACCTGGGCACCGATCGACCGCGCGACGTCGTGCAGCGCCGTGTACTCGGGCCAGGTCGCGACGACATGATCGCCCGGCTCCAGCAACGCGTGCATCAACACGAAGATCGCCTCCTCGGCTCCGGAGAACGTGTAGACGTGCTCCGGAGCGATCGCTTCGTACATGCCGGCGATCTCCTCGCGCAGCAGCGGCATCCCGGAGGCCTCGGTATAGCCCAGCGTCAGTCCGTCCCAGAGCTCCCGGCATCCGTCGTCGGCGAGCGCGAGTACTTCGCGCATCGAGATGCCCTCGATGTCGCTGGCGCACAGGTTCACGGCTGCGGCGAACTCCCACCGTGCGAAATAGCGTTCGAGCTGGAACTCCGCGATCTGCATCCGGTCGGCCGCCGTCGCTCGTTACTTCGAGGCGACCTCGGCGTCGCCGATCGCCGCTTGGGCTGCCGCGAGTCGCGCGGTCTCAACGCGGAACGGCGAGCAGCTCACGTAGTCCAGGCCGAGCTCGTGGCAGAACACCACCGACGCGGGATCGCCTCCGTGTTCGCCGCAGATGCCGAGATGCAGGGCGGGGTTGGCGGCCCTTCCCTCATCAGTCGCGATCCGCATCAAGCGGCCGGTGCCGGCACGATCGATCGTCACGAACGGGTTGGCCGGCACGAGTTTGCGCTCTTCGTACATCGCCACGAACTTGCCGATGTCGTCGCGGCTGAAGCCGAACGCGGTCTGGGTGAGGTCGTTGGTGCCGAACGAGAAGAACTCCGCCACCTCGGCGATCTCCCCCGCGGTGACGGCGGCCCGAGGAAGCTCGATCATCGTGCCCCACTCGAAGTGGTCGAGCGTGATGGCTTCACGCTGCAGGATCTCCTCGGCCACGGGCTCCAGCTCGGCGCGCATCTGCTCGAGCTCGGGCTTGGTGGACACGAGGGGGATCATGATCTCGACCCGCGGATCGTCCCCCGCAGACTTAACCTTGCACGCAGCCTCAACGATCGCGCGCACCTGCATCGCATACAGCCCAGGTTTCACGATGCCGAGGCGCACGCCGCGAAGCCCCAGCATCGGGTTGGCTTCGTGGAGCTCACGCACCTTGGCCAGCACCTTGCGCTGCTCCTCGAGCTCGGGTCCGCGCTCGCCCGCCGCCTCGGCGAGTGCGACCTGCACCGCCAACTCGGTCATGTCGGGAAGGAACTCGTGCAGCGGCGGGTCGAGCAGGCGAACGGTGACCGGGAGCCCACTCATCGCCGTGAAGATCCCGACGAAATCGTCTCGTTGCAGCGGCAGGAGCGCGTCGTAGGCCTCCTGCTCCTCGCCGGGCGTCTCGGCGAAGATCATCTTGCGCACCGCGAGCACGCGCTCCTCCCCGAGGAACATGTGCTCCGTGCGACACAACCCGATCCCTTCGGCACCTCGCTCACGGGCGTTCGTCGATTGATCCGGCGTGTCGGCGTTCGCGCGCACGCGAAGGCGACGGCGCGCGTCCGCGTGGTCCATCAGGCGCGCGAAGGCCTTCCAGATCTTCTGCTCGCGGGCCGCCGCGTCGCCGGAGCGAGCCTTCTCGAGCACCGACTCCTCCAACGCCAGTTCACCTGGGTAGACCCGCCCGGTGAAGCCGTCGATCGTGATCACGTCGTTCTCTGCGACCTTCACCCCGTCGGCGGAAAACGTCCGCGACCCCAGATCGATGCGGATCGCATCCGCGCCACACACCGCGGGGATCCCCTCCCCTCGCGCGACGACGGCCGCATGCGAGTTCGTGCCTCCCGCGGAGGTCAGGATGCCCTGGGCGGCGATCATCCCGTGGTAGTCGTCGGGGGTGGTCTCGCGGCGCACGAGGATCACGCGTTCGCCCGCAGCGCCCTGCTCCGCGGCATCGTCGGCCGTGAACACGACCTTGCCGGTCGCCGCGCCCGGGCTGGCGTTGAGCCCCGTCGCGATCGGGGTGGCGTCGGCTGCCGCGGCGGCCGAGATGACACGCTTGAACAACTCCTCGAGGCGGTTGGCGTCCACACGTGACAGTGCGGTGTCCTCGTCGATCAGCCCTTCATCCAGCATGTCGCGGGCCATGACCCATTCGGCGAAAGCGGTCCGCTTGCCGATGCGCGTCTGCAAGATCCACAGGCGACCCTTCTCGATCGTGAACTCGATATCGCACATGTCGTGGTAGTGCTTCTCGAGCACGTCCATCGTCTCGAGCAGTTCGGTGAAACTGTCGGGGTCGTGCTTCTCGAGCTCCGCGAGCGGCAGCGTGTTGCGGATCCCGGCCACGACGTCTTCGCCCTGCGCGTTCGCGAGGTAGTCGCCGTAGGGGACCTTCTCGCCCGTCGACGGATCGCGGGTGAACGCGACCCCCGTGCCGGAGTCCTCACCACGGTTGCCGAACACCATGGCCACGATGTTGACGGCCGTGCCCAGGTCGTCGGAGATCTTGTTCTTGCGTCGGTAGTCGATCGCACGCTTACCGTTCCACGACTTGAACACGGCTTCCACCGACAACAGGAGCTGCTCGCGCGGGTCGACCGGGAAGTCGGCGCCGGTGTGCTCGCGGTAAACCCGCTTGAACACCTCAACGAGCGCCGCGAGATCCGCAGCGTCCAGATCGGTGTCCTGAGCGCCCGGAGCTTTGGCTTCCTTCACCTTCTCGAGCTCGTCTTCGAACGCATCGGGAGGCACGTCCATCACGATCTTGCCGAACATCTGGATGAACCGCCGGTAGGTGTCCCAGGCGAACCGCCAGTCGCCCCCCGTCTGCTCCGCGAGTCCCTGCACGGATCCGTCGTTCATGCCGAGGTTGAGCACCGTGTCCATCATGCCCGGCATCGAGAACTTGGCCCCAGAGCGCACGGACACGAGCAGCGGATCCTTCGGGTCGCCGAGTTGCTTGCCCATCGCGGCCTCGAGATCGCTCAGGTGCTGCTCGATCTCGTCGGGGAGTCCGTCGGGGAACCCGCCACGAGCCAGATACGTCAGGCACGCCTCGGTGGTCATCGTGAATCCTGGAGGAACCGGCAACCCCATGTTGGTCATCTCCGCCAGGTTGGCGCCTTTGCCTCCCAGCAGGTCCTTCATGTCCCTGTTGCCCTCGTGGAAGTCGTACACGTACTTGGTCATCTGGGTGCCTCGCCTCCGGCGGCCGGAACGGTCTCGGTCGTGGTTCGGGGTCAGTCTACGGAACGTGCTCGAGCGGGGAGCACCGCGGCGCCCGCCGCGCCGATCGCGAGGAGCGAGAGCAGCGTCGAGATCCAGAAGTGTGAGGTGGAGAAGCCCAGCAGCGCCCCGATCCCGATCACTGCGACGGACGCGATCAGCAACGCGAAGGCGACCAGATACAGCACGATCGATCGCGGCGTGGTGCCGTGAGGCTCACCCGCGTCATGGGGATCGGCATCCGGTGCCGAGTCCTCCGATGCCGGGTTCGTCGCCTCATCGGCGCGCTCGCTCACAGTCGCTCCCGCAGATACGGGACGAGACCCTCGATCGCGATGCGGTCCTGCTGCATCGTGTCGCGCTCGCGGACGGTGACCTGCCGGTCGTCGAGGGAGTCGAAGTCGACGGTGACGCAGAACGGCGTGCCCACCTCATCCTGGCGACGGTAGCGGCGGCCGATCGCACCCGCGTCGTCGTAGTCGGACATCCATTCGGGCTTGACGAGGTCGAACACCCGGCGCGCCTCGGGCACGAGGGTGTCCTTGCGGGAAAGCGGGAGCACCGCCACCTTGATCGGAGCGAGATCCCGATGCAGACCGAGCACGGTGCGAGTTTCGGTGTCGCCCTTGGCGGTCGGGGCCTGTTCCTCTCGGTAGGAGTCGAGCAGAAACGTCAACATCGCGCGATCGACGCCGGCGGCCGGCTCGACAACGAACGGGAGGTACCGGTCGTCCTTGCCTTGATCGAAGTACGTCAGTTGCTGACCGCTGGCGTCCGCATGGTGTTTCAGGTCGAAGTCGGTACGATTCGCGATCCCCTCGACCTCACCCCATCCGAAGGGGAACTCGTATTCGATGTCCGTAGCGGCCTTCGCGTAGTGCGCCAGTTCGTCGCGTTCATGCGGCCGCAGACGCAGCTTGTCCTTGCTGACGCCGAGGTCGAGATACCACTGACGCCGCTGCTCCACCCAGTATCCGAACCACTCCTCGTCCGACCCGGGCTTGACGAAGTACTCCATCTCCATCTGCTCGAACTCGCGGGTTCGGAAGATGAAGTTCCCGGGCGTGATCTCGTTGCGGAAGCTCTTGCCGATCTGTGCGATCCCGAACGGGAGCTTCTTGCGCGCGGCCTGCTGGATCGTTGGGAAGTCGACGAACATCCCCTGCGCCGTCTCGGGCCGAAGGTAGGCGATGTGCTCGTCGTCGGCGACCGGGCCCATGTGCGTCGCGAACATCAGGTTGAATTGCTTGGGCTCGGTGAAGTCCTGGGCGCCACAATTGGAGCAGGTGAGTGTGCCACCCTGCCCGTCGGGTGACGCTCCCATCGCAGCGAGCTCGTCGGGGCGGAAGCGTGTGTGACAGCTCCGGCACTCGATCAACGGGTCGGAGAAGCCCGCGACGTGACCGGACGCCTCCCAGACGCGCGGCGACATGATGACGGAGGCCTCGAGGCCGACCACGTCGTCACGCAGCTGCACCATCGATCGCCACCAGGCATCGCGGATGTTGCGGCGCAACTCAACCCCGAGGGGGCCGTAGTCCCAGCTGGAGCGCAGACCTCCGTAGATCTCCGAGGACGGGAACGCGATCCCCCGGCGTTTGGCCAGGGACGTCACGGCTTCCATCAGATCCGCCACGTCGGCTCTCCCCCTCTCGTCCTCAGCTGCCCGCCGGCCCGTCGACCGCGAGCAGATGGTACCGGCGTCGTCTCGGCTGATCGTGGAGCTCACCTGATCGCCGCCGCGTCCCCCTTGCGCTGCCGACGTCGGTGGGAGTAGCTTCTGGTTCCTTCCCCGAACATCCTGACCTCCAACGGGCGGCGGTCCCCTGTCGCCGAGGTCGGTGGAAAGGCGGCGACATGGCAACGTGCAGCGTGTGCGGCACTTCCCTCTCTCCCGCGATCGCCTGGTGTAGCCAATGCTTCACGCCGATCGCCAACATGCGCTCCGACATGGTGCCGCGGCGCACCACGCCGCGGCAGATCGCGTCGCCCGTGATCACCTTGCAAGGTCGACAGGCCACCAGATTCGGCCCCCACGACGTCGTGATCGTTCCCCAGAGTCCGACCGTGACGTTTCGGCCCGCCCGTTCCAGGCCCGAACCCGAACGGCCCTCGCTGCTGCGGGGAGGACCGACCTCGTTCGGCATCGTGGGCAAATCGGTGATCACCTTGATCACTGTTGGGATCGGGGTCGCGCTCTGGCTCGGCCTGCAGACGTTCCGAGCAGGACTCGGAGACTCTATGCGCGCGCTCCAGTTCACCGTCCTCGGCGCGTACGTGCTGCTGGCGCTCGTGCTGCTCTGGTTCACGTGGCGCCCGGAACCGCACGCTTCGCGGGTTCGCGTTGCGACGGCTCCCGCGCGCGTGGTGCCTCGACCCGACATGCGGTTGGATCCTTCCGCGACCCAGCGCGACGACGCGTGGTCGTAGCGCCCCGACCTCACTCCTCGACGACCTGGCCGAACCGCCGCGAGCGCTTCTGGTAGTCGCGGATCGCCTCGTAGAGGTGATCCCGGCTGAAGTCCGGCCAAAGCACGGGCGTGAACCACAGCTCTGCGTAGGCGACCTGCCACAGCAGGAAGTTCGAGATCCGCTCCTCCCCGCTGGTGCGGATCAGCAGATCGACATCGGGGAGCTCGGGATCGTAGAGGCGCTTGGCGATCGACTCTGGTGAGAGCCGCTCCCCGTTGAACGCGCCGCGCTCTTTCTCATCGAGCAACGCACGCACGGCGTCGACGATCTCCATGCGCCCGCCGTAGTTGAAGGCGATCGACAACGTCATGCCCGTGTTGTCGCGGGTGAGTTCCTCCGCCTCGTCCATCTCGCGCAACACCCCGCGAGGCACCCGCCAGTCGCGACGACCGAGGAATCGCACACGCACGTTCAGATCGTTGAGTTCGTCGCGGCGCCGTCGCAGCAGCCCGCGGTTGAACTCCATGAGGTACTTCACCTCGAAGATCGGGCGCCGCCAGTTCTCCGTAGAGAATGCGAACATCGTCAGCCACTCGAGGCCGAGCTCAGCACCGCCCTTGACGGTGTCGAACATCGCTTCCTCGCCGGCGGCATGGCCCTCGGTCCGTGCCAAACCACGAGCCTGCGCCCATCGGCCGTTGCCGTCCATCACCACGCCGATGTGCCGGGGAAGGCGGTCGCGGTCCAGATCCGAGAGGTAACTCACGGCGTGAGGCTCCTCGCCACGATCGGGAAGCTGCGCATACGTCGTTCGAGGTGGTACTCGCAGAACCCGAAGAGGAAGGCACGCGACTGCCGGCGGGTTCGGTCGTCCGCCACGTGGTCGCCCGCCTCGGCCAGACCAGCCGTGGCGAGGGTCGCGAGCAGCTCGAGCGAGCCCGGAGGCGCCGGCTCGCTGTCCAGATCTGCACACCCGGCGCAGACCGCACCCCCTTGCCCCGACGACCAGCGGTCCGCGCCGGTCGAGCCGCAGATCGCGCAGGCGGTCAGGCTCGGATGGAACCCCGAGAGCGAGAGCAGCTTGAGCAGGAACGACTCGGTCACGGCGGTGGGATCGAGCGGACGGGCATCGAGCGCCCGCAGACCCGCGAGCAACAGCAGGAACAATCGGACGTTGCGCTCGTGCTCCTCCGCGACCTTGTCGACGGCCTCGAGCATCGTCTCTCCCGCACCGAACAGTCCGAGGTCCTCGCGCATACAGCGGTGCGAGCTGAGGATGTCCGCCTGGGTGACGGTGTCCAGCGATCCGCGACCCCGGTAGAGCAGCAGGTCGACGTGGGTGAAGGGTTCGAGGCGGGCCCCGAACCGGGACGTCGTCTTGCGGATACCCTTGGCCACGGCGCGGACCTTGCCCGAGCCCTGGGTCATGATGGTGATGATCTTGTCGGCCTCACCGAGCTTGACCGAGCGCAGAACGATCCCTTGTTCCTTCGTGAGCGGCACGCATCGATGGTACGCCGGGAGCGAGGCCGAAGTCCCTATCCGCGCTGTGGCGTTTATATGGGAACTGCAGCTCACCGGATCGATCGGTGCCGGCGCCATGCCTGGACGAGGGCATCCAACACCGACGAAGCCCCGATCCGGAACCGTTCCTGCGTTGCGGACCCCGGACCGAGCACCTCCTCCACCAGATCGAGGTACTCCAGCGCCTGTTCGGCCGAACGGATCCCCCCGGCCACCTTCACCCCGACGGATCGACCCGCCTCCATCGCCCGAAAGGCCTCCTCCGCCAGCGTTCGCGCGGCGCCGGGGGTCGCCCCGGGCTCCCGTGTACCCGTCGAGGTCTTGAGGAAGTCGGCTCCCGCCGAGACGGCGAGCGCCGCTGCCCGCCGGATCGTGTCCTCGCCCGGAAGGGCGCCGGACTCGAGGATCACCTTGAGCACGGACGGACCCGCCGCCGCCCGAGACGCTTCGAGCTGGGTACGAACCGCAGCATCCTCGCCCCGGAGGAGCGCCTCGTGGTCGAGCACCGTGTCGATCTCGGTTGCGCCCTCGACCCGAGCGTGGCGGATCTGTTCGACACGCTCCTCGGTCGACGCCACACCCGACGGAAAGCCTCCCGCGACCGCCGCGACCTCGACCTCCGAGTCACCGAGCGCGTCCCGCGCGGCGCCGACGAACCGTGGGAGCACGCAGACGGCGGCCACCGGGGCGAGCAGCTCGGACTGCGGATCGGGACGTGCGGCTCTGGCGCAGAGTCGCACGATGTCCTCTTGGGTATCGGTCGGGCCGAGCGACGTGAGATCCAGGCACCCAAGGATGCGCTCGATCCGCTCGAGGTCGCGATCGCCCCTCAGGTCGGATCCTGCGCTTCCCGTCGCACCTCGGCCGCCCCGTGTTCGATCACGAACATCTCGGTTAGAGCCCGAGCCGGTTGAGATGTTTGGGGTCGCGTTGCCAGTCCTTCAGCACCTTGACCCGCACATCCAAGAAGACCTTGGTGCCGAGGAGCTCCTCGATCTGCATGCGCGCGGCTGTGCCGATCTCCTTGAGCATCTCGCCTCCCTTGCCGATCACGATGCCCCTCTGCGAATCGCGCTCGACGGCGATCGTCGCGAAGACCTTCGTAAGACCCTCCTGACGATCCAGTTCTTCGATCACCACCGCGACCGAGTGCGGGACTTCCTCTCGCGTACGGCGCAGCGCCTGCTCGCGTACGAGTTCGGCTAGGCGCTGCTCGATCGACTGGTCCGTCGCCTCGCCGACCGGGAAGTACGGCGGCCCCTCGGACAGCACACCTTCGATCACCTCGAGCAGCTCGCTCACGCCGGTTCCCTGGGCGGCCGAGATCGGCACGATGTGTTCGAACGCGCCCAATTGCGCGGCGGCCGTGAGCTGCGGAACGACCAGATGATGCGCCAACCGGTCGATCTTGTTGACTGCGCAGATCGTCGTGGACGCATGGGAGCCCACCTGGCGCTGGTACACGAACGCGTCGCCGCGTCCGACCCCCGCGTGCGCGTCAACCACCTGCAGGATCACGTCGACCCCCTCGACCGCGGAGCCCACGACCTCGTTCGAGCGCCGCCCGAGCAAGGTGCGTGGCTTGTGGAACCCGGGCGTGTCGGTGAACACGATCTGCGAGTCATCGGTGCTGCGGATGCCGCGGATCTGGGTCCGCGTCGTCTGCGGCTTGTCGGAAACGATCGCGACCTTCTCCTCCACGAGCGCGTTCACGAGAGTCGACTTGCCGACGTTGGGACGCCCGACCACCGCGACGAACCCCGACCGAAAGCTCATCGCTCACCGAGCGCGGTGCGATCGAACGCGTCCGGAAGAAGCTCTTGGATCGTCCATCGGCGACGCGCGCCTTCGGGAAGCTCCGACACCACGATCGCCTGCGACCCGACCTCCCACAGCACCTGACGGCACCCCCCGCAAGGAGGTGCCGGCTCGGCGGATCCGCCAACGACCGCGATCGCATCGATGACGCGTTCCTCAGCCGCGATCGCCGCCGCGATGGCATTGCGCTCCGCGCACATCGACATCGGATACGAGGCGTTCTCCACGTTGACCCCAACGAAGGTGCGGCCTCCCGCGAGCACCGCCGCGCCGACGAGGAACCCACTGTAGGGGGCGTAGGAGGCGGCGCGAGCGGATCGCGCGTGGTCGATCAGGACATCGAGCTGCTCGTCGGTGGGTCCGCCGCTATTCAGCGGCTATCTCCTCGTGCTGCTCGTTGTCGGTCGCGTCGGGTTGCGGATCGCGCCTGACACGGACCTTCGAGATCCGGCGCCCCGCGATCTCCTCCGCCGTGAAGGTCACGCCGCCGTACCGGACCTTTTCCCCCGCTTCGGGGATCTTTCCGAGCAGACCCATGACGAGCCCGCCGACCGTGTCCCACTCCTCGTCCGGAAGCTCGACGCCGAGTCGCTCGTTGAGTTCGTCGACGCCGAGCTTGCCGGTGACGAGGAAGGTGTCCTCGTCGACCTGTTCGATCTCCGGCTCCTCGGTGTCGTACTCGTCGACGATCTCCCCGACGAGCTCCTCGAGCAGGTCCTCCAGTGTGACGATGCCCGACACCGATCCGTACTCGTCGGTGACCAGGGCGATATGGAACTTCTCCTTCTGCATGTCCCGCAGCAACCCGGCGACCTTGGCGGCCTCCGGCACCCAATGCGGCTTGCGGACGATCTCCTCCAGCGGCATGTCGACCTTCCCCTGATGCAACGCCTTGAGGACGTCCTTGGCGAACACGAAGCCGATCGTCTCGTCGAGGTCGTCGCGATACACCGGGATACGCGAGTACCCATGCTGCAGCACGAGCGCCTGTACGTCGCGCAGAGTCTCGTTCGCCTCGATGGCGACGATATCCGGGCGGGGAACCATCACCTCGCGCGCGATCGTGTCGCCGAACTCGAAGATCGAGTGGATCAGCTCCTTCTCTCCCTCCTCGATCGATCCCTCCTCCGAGCCCACCTGGGCCATCGATCGGATCTCCTCCTCCGACACGAAGGGCCCCGTCTTCAGACCCTTGCCGGGCAACAGGACGTTCGCCATCCCGATCAGGGCGCGTGTCGGCAAGGCCAGCACCCGCCCGAGGAACCAGACGATCGGTGCCAGCGCGAGCGCCACGCGGTCGCTGTGCAACACGCCGTAGGTCTTCGACATCGCCTCCACGATCACGAAGTACACGATCGTGAAGCCGAAGGCCGTCAGCGTGACGCCGAGGCTGCCGAACTCCCGCTCCGCGAGGATCGCGACGAGGATCGCCGAGCCGTTCTGCACGAGCATCACCGTGAGGTAGATCGAGTTGAGGTAGCGAGGCGGATCGGCGGCGATCTTCTCCAGCAGCGGCGCGTTACGACGGCCCTCCTCGACGAGCGCAAGCGCACGCACGCGGTTCATGCGCGTCAGCGAGGACTCGGCAAGGGCGAGGATCGTGCCGAAGACCACGAGCAGCACGACGAGCAACCAGAGTGCCGTCACGGCGTGCGCACCCCGCTGTAGCGCTCCTGGCGCGCCCACATGTCTGCCCGGCCTGCGTCCTGTTCGTGGTCGTAGCCGAGCAGGTGCAAGATGCCGTGCGCGAGCAGCAGCCGCAGTTCGTCGTCGGGATCCGAACCGTTCGCCTCCGCGTTCCGGGTCGCCGTCGCGGGCGCGATCACCACGTCGCCGAGCAGCGGTGGTGCCCTCGGGTCACGACGATCCGCGTCGTCGAACCCGAAGGAGAGCACGTCGGTGGGACCCGACTCCCCCATGAAGCGCTCGTGCAGTTGGGTGATCTCCTCGTCGGTGACCAGGGAAACGGACAACTCTCCCTCGTGTCTTCCCTCGCCGTCGAGGCAGACGAGCGCCAGGCGTTGCAGTTGCTCGATGTCGACCGGAACCGGTTGGCGGTCGTCGACGAGGATCAGGGGTCCGGCCGCCGCCGGGCTGGGACTCGGAGGGTGGTTGGCGTCTTCGGTCATCGGAAGGCTCACTGGGCGGCCTGCTTGTCGCGGCGCTCACCGAATCGGCGATAGGCCTCGACGATATCCTGCACGATCTTGTGGCGCACCACATCCCGCGCGCCCAGGTGGCAGAACTCGATCCCCCCGATCTCGACGAGGATCTCCTCGATCACCTGCAAGCCCGAGCGACTCCCAGCCGGCAGATCGACCTGCGTGGTGTCGCCGTTCACGACGGCCTTCGAACCGAAGCCGAGTCGTGTGAGGAACATCTTCATCTGTTCGGGCGTGGTGTTCTGCGCCTCGTCCAGGATGATGAACGCGTCGTTCAACGTTCGTCCGCGCATGTAAGCGAGCGGCGCGACCTCCACCGTGCCGCGTTCCATCAGTCGGGGGAGGGAGTCGGGGCCCGTAAACTCGAACAGCGCGTCGTAGAGCGGGCGCATGTACGGGTCGATCTTCTCGTAGAGCGTTCCCGGCAGATAGCCCAGCCGTTCGCCGGCCTCGACCGCGGGCCGGGTAAGGATGATCCTCGAGACCTCGCGCTCCTGGAGAGCTTTCACCGCGATCGCCACCGCGAGATAGGTCTTCCCGGTCCCGGCCGGACCGATCGCGAACGTCACGGTGTTGCGACGGATCGCGTCGACGAAGCGCTTCTGCCCGAGGGTCTTGGGCGCGATGCCCTTGCCGCGACGGGTGAGTACGACGTCTCCGAGCACCTCGCTCGGTTTCGCCTCATCGCCCCTGATCAACTCGATCGTCTGGCCGACCGACGACGGCGTCAATTCGTGTCCCTTGTCGAGCAGCTCGAGGAGCTCCTCGAAGAGGGTGCCGACCTTAGCGGCCTCGACCTCGGGCCCGGTGACGGTGATCTCATTTCCTCGGACGAGGATCTGCGAGTCGAACGCAGCCTCGACGAGCTTGAGGAAGGTGTCCTGCTGGCCGAGGAGGGCAACCATCGACTGGCTGCCCGGCACGAGGATCTTGACTTGCGTGGTGGCGGAACGCGCCAAGTGCCTCTCTCCGGGGGGTGAGCCCCCGCCCTCCTGGTCGGCTGCGGACGACGGCGGCGCCGTGTCCGTACGGGGCGATTCTACCTCCGTGCCCCCTCCTGGGCCTACCCCCGCACTCAGCCCGGTGGCCATGTCATGACCCGTCCACCGAGCAGGTGGAAGTGGAGGTGGAACACCGCCTGTCCCCCATCGGGTCCCACGTTCGTCACGAGGCGCCACCCCGTCTCGTCGATGCGCTCTGTGCGAGCGAGATGGTTCGCGGCCTGTATCAGATCGAGGAGCATTCCCGCATGCCGGTCGGCGATGCCGGCGATCGAGGCGATGTGCTCCTTGGGGATCAGCAGGATGTGGGTCGGCGCCTGCGGATCGATGTCGCGGAACGCCACGACGGTGTCGGTCGCGTGCAGGATCTCGGCCGGGATCTCCCGCGCCGCGATCCTGCAGAACAAGCACTCCGAGTCGACGGCGAACTCCCCCACTGACCCGGATGCTACCGCACGGTCTGGGAACAGCCTCCGTGGGCCGGTCGGCCGATATCGGTCGGCGCGAGAATGGACCTTGGGTGCTCGCGGGAACCGGGGGCGCACCCGGTAACGTAGTGCCCGTAAGGGAGGCTCCCTCGTCCGACATGCGGCGCACGCACTCGGGAGAACTCGTCGCCGCACGGAGAAGAAGAGAGGTCGCGATGCATCGCAAGCCCGGAACATTGTTCGTGCTGCTGGGCGGCGTGGTCCTTGCCGGGCTGCTGGCGGTGCCAGCAGCCCCGGCCCCCAGCCCCACCGTCGGCGCCCCCCACGCCCCCCCATCCGCGCCCCCCTGCATCATCTCCGGCGTCCACCCCG
>JBBDWR010000015.1:22286-93501 GCA_040902745.1 Actinomycetota bacterium
GTGTACGTGGCTCCCAAGCGGGGGGGGGGCCTGGCGGGGGGGGGGGGGGGCCCGCCCCCCGCGGCCCCGAGCGCCTCGGTCGGCGCCGCCCAGGCCGCCGCCGCAGGCTCCACTCCTGACCTTTTGGATGCCGCTGCGTCCCGCGGTGAGATCACCCCCGCGCAGGCCAACCGCTACCTCGTGTACGCACTCAGCACACCAGATCGTGTGCCTGAGCGGTTCCTCAGCGACGTACCGTGGGACGGTACCCCGGCCTTGCTGGCGCTTCTCGAGCAGAACGAGACCGGCGCACTGCCCCCCGACCTCGCAGCCAAGCTCGGATTCTCGTCCGAGTTGGCGCGGGCCACCGTCCCGGGCAACCAGAGTCGGTGCGGCGGGTACGGACCGTTCCCCAACAAGGTCACGACCAAGTTCTTCACGATCCACTACGCGAAGAGGGATCTCGCGAATCCGCTGAACATCAGCGACTACAAGTCGTCGCTCAACAGGTCCTTCCGCACCGAGGTCAAGCGCTTCGGCTGGTGGAAGCCGCCGCAGAAGAACAACGCGGGCAGCAAGTATCACGCGTATGTCGCCGGTCTCGGAGGGGGTCTGTACGGGTTCGCGACCACGGGGGGAACGTACGCGGGGCTGGTCAACAACAATCCGCACTCCCCGTGGCCCGATCACGACGCCTACGCGACCTGCTTGGTGCTCAACGACAACT
This sequence comes from Actinomycetota bacterium, assembly GCA_040902745.1. Classification (GTDB taxonomy): domain Bacteria; phylum Actinomycetota; class UBA4738; order UBA4738; family HRBIN12; genus JBBDWR01. Next base: position 22,993 of record JBBDWR010000015.1, read on the forward strand.
ACCGAGGGTTCCCGACGTCGGCTCGAGGGGCGCTCGACGCGACCTCGGCGCACGAGTACAACCACGCCCTGCAGTTCGGGATCGGTGGCCTCACCGGCGCCAAGAGGCCAACGATCGTGTGGTACGAGGGCGGCACGACCTACATGGAGGACGAGGTCTGGGACACCTCCAACGACAGCTGGTTCTACCTCTGGCCGGAGTTCGATGTGCAGATGGCTCGCTACAACAAGTTCCCTTACTCCTACTGGGTCGTCTATCGGGCGATGCTCGAGCAGTACGGAACGGGCGTGGCCAACGGCGGTCAGCTCGTGATGCGCACGTTCTTCGAGCTGACCAGCAAGGAGATCGCGGGCAATCTCGGCGCGTGGAACCAGGCGCTGACCGACGCACAGGGCGGCGTGTTGAACCAGGACTACCATCGAGCATCGATCGCCCTGAAGTTCCTGAAGAAGTGCCAGGGCGGCTACGTCTATCCCTATTGCCTCGAGGAGGCGAACGGGTACAAGAACACGGTGGGACCGACGTTGTTCCACCACGCGATCGATACGATCGGAAACAGCACCGCCGGATCGCTACCCGACAACTACTCCCTCAACTGGGTCGCACTGCCCGCGTCGGGGGACTACGACGTCACGGTCGACAGCACCACCGCAGGCGCGCAGCTGCGCACCAGCGTCGTGTGCGACACGGGCACCGATCTGGACGTGACCTCGCTCGGCACCCTCAGCGGTATCGACAGCGACACGACCCTGGTCGACGCCGACGGGTGTGTCACCCGGCCGGTGGTTGTGATCAGCAACGTGACGTGGAACGGCTCGGAGAATCCGTCCTCTCCCGCGACGCGGAGCTACACGGTCTCGACCGACCTGCCGTAGGACTCGTCCGGCTATCGGGTGTCGGGGTGCCGCAGCGACCCCGGCACCACGGCGCCCTTGCCGACCGCTTCGTCGCGCAGGTCGGCGAGCTCGACCAGCAGCCTGCGCTGCTGCTTGTCCTTGGCGTCCGGGATCCGCACGTCCACGGACAAGAAGAGGTCGCCGCGGCCTCGCCGACCGAGGTTCGGGATCCCGTGACCTTTGAGTCGCAGGATCGTTCCGGAGGAGGTCCCCGGCTCGATCTTCACGCGCTCGCGGCCGTCCAGGGTCTCGACCTCGATCTCGGCGCCCAGCGCGGCCTGGGTCATCTCGATCTCGAGCACCGTTGCCAGGTCTTGCCCATGCCGCTCGAAGACCACGTGTGGCTCGACCCGCAGTGAGAGGTACAGATCCCCGGCCGGCCCCCCTCCCCGCCCGATGTGACCGCCCGACTGCACGCGCAGCTCCAGCCCGTCGGCCACCCCCGCGGGGATGTCGAGGGGCACCGAGGCGCGATCGAGCACCCGGCCCTGCCCGGCGCACACGGTGCAGGGAGTGATGATCTCGCGTCCCGTCCCTTCACACGTGCGGCACGGACCGGCGGTGACCAGTTGGCCGAAGATGCTGCGTCGCATCTGCTGGACCTGCCCACTCCCACCGCACGTATGGCACGTCTGTGGGGTCGTACCCGGCTCTGCGCCATCGCCCGAGCAGCGTTCACAGGTCGACGCGCGCTCCATCTCGACCTCGCGATGCGCCCCGAAGGCCGCCTCGGCGAAGGTGAGGCGCAGCTCGACGAACGCGTCCTCCCCGCGTTGCGAGCGGCTGTGGCGCTGAGGACGGCGGACACCGGAGCCGCCTCCCGTGCCGAAGAACATGTCGAAGATGTCCTGCACGTCCCCGAACGGGAATCCGGGAGCGCCCTGTGAACCGAACGCGTCGTAGCGCTGCCGCCGATCCGGATCGGAGAGGATCTCGTACGCACCGGAGATCTCCTTGAAGCGCTCCTCGGCATCGTGCGAACCGTTGACGTCCGGATGCAGCTCGCGAGCCAGACGCCGGTAGGCCTTCTTGATGTCCTCGTCGCTCGCGTCCCGCGTCACGCCGAGGATCTCGTACAGGTCCCGAACCGCCGCCACTAGCGCTCCAGCTCCGCGGCCAGGTCCGACAGCCGCTTGGCGACCGCGCGAACCGATGCCATCACGCTGAGGTAGTCCATCCGTGTGGGTCCCACGATCCCGATCGTGCCGAGCTGCGTCTCCGACGTGCCGAAGGGGGCGGTGACGAGAGACGCGTCCCATCCGCCGGTGGTCGGGTGCTCTCCCCCGATCGTCACCGCGAGGTCGCCGACGGCGACGTCGCGCAGGAGCTTGAGCATGTCGGTCTCCCGCTCGAGTGCTTCGAACAGCCGGCGGATCGTGTCCGCCCGCCATTTCGCGGCGTCGTCGGCGAGGTTGGCCACGCCCCCGACCACGACATGCTCCACTGCCTCACCCGCCTGGATCTCGCGGAAGGCCTCCCCCACGTCCACCATCACCCGCCGCTCCGGGGAAGGACTCTCCCCCGCGAGCTTGAGTGCCTTGGCCTGCGCCTCGGGCAACGTGAGTCCCGCGAACGCGCGCAACCGCTTCTCGATCGCGGCGACCCCCTGGGCATCGAGGCCGTCCGGGCGATCCAGCATCCGCTTGTCGACGTGGCCGTGCTGACCGACGACGAGCACCATCAAGGCCGCCCCGCCGAGATCGATCAGCTCTACCTGGAGCAGTCCCTCGTCCACCGCCCCGGGCGGCACTGCCACCGCCGCATACTGCGTCATCCGCGAGAGCAGCTGTGTGGTTCCGCGCAGCACGTCCTCCAGATCGAGCATCGTCTCCGCGAAGAACGCCGACACCGCCTTGCGCTGCGCATCACGCAGCCGCCCACCGGCGGGCAGCGTGTCGACGTAGCGCCGGTAGCCGATGTCGGTCGGGATCCGACCTGCGGACGTATGTGGCTGCGTCAGGTAGCCGAGCTCCTCGAGCGCCGCCAGCTCGTTCCGGATCGTCGCCGAGGAGACCCCGAGCCCGGCGCCGTCGGCGATCGTCTCGCTGCCGACCGGTTCGCCCGAACGGACGTACTCCTCCACGACTGCTCGGAGCACGGCGATCTTCCGTTCGCCGAGACCCCCCGGCTGTGGCTGCGCGGACTCTTCGCTCATGGCCGGCATGATACCTAGCACTCTTTACCGAGGAGTGCTAACACCTCACGGATCGCGGGAGCCCGTGATCGCGAGCACGAGTTCGTTCAACAACAGCATGCCGCGCTCGGTCGGAACCACACGTTCGTCCCGTTGCTCGAGCAATCCCTCGGCCAAGAATCCCGTGAGACGCTCGGCGTCGACCCAGCTCGCGGGGACTCCGTGGAACGTCCGCATCCGCAGGAAGACCTCCTCGAGGTAGTCGTCGGACGGATCGAGATGTTCGTCGCCACCGATCGGCGCCTCGCCCCGCTCGACCGTCTCGATGTACTCGGCGGGAGGACGGAGGTTCCACCAGCGATGCCGATCGCGGTACCCGTGTGCGCCTGCCCCCAGTCCCACGTACGGGCGGCGTTCCCAGTAGCCGAGATTATGCCGGCACTCGTAGCCGGGGCGCGCCCAGTTCGAAACCTCGTAGTGCCCGTACCCGGCGGCACCGAGCACCTCGCACGCCAGCTCGAACATGTCCGCCTGCAGGTCCGGATCGGGCGCGGGGACCTCGCCGGCCGCGACCTTGCGCCCGAGCGCGGTCGCAGGCTCGATCGTGAGCGCGTAGGCGCTGACGTGCTCGGGCGCCAGTCCGAGCGCCTGTTCGAGGGTGGAGTTCCATGATCCGAGCGACTCGCCGTGCGCACCGTAGATCAGGTCCAGGCTGACGTTGTCGTATCCCGCGGCCCGCGCGGCGTCGTAGGCGCGCGCGACCGAGTCGGCCGTGTGGAGGCGCTCGAGTGCGCGGAGCACGCTCGGGTCGAACGACTGCGCACCCATCGAGAACCGCTCGTACCCGACCGCCCGAAGCTTTCGCAACGACAGCTCGTCTACCGTGTCGGGGTTCGCCTCGATCGTGACCTCGGCGTCGTCGGCAACCTCGAACCGATCGCACAGATGTCGCAGCAACCCGTCGAGCTCCTCGGGTGGCCGGGTGGTCGGTGTGCCGCCTCCGAGGAAGATCGAGGAGACAAACTGACCGTCCCACGACGGGGCGACCAGATCGGCCTCGCGACGGAGCGCGCCGACGTAGCGCGAGCCGAGGTGTTCGAGGTCCGAGTACGCGTTGAAGTCACAGTAGCCGCAGCGCGTGAGGCAGAACGGGATGTGGACGTAGATCCCCGCATCGGCGCGCGGGCCCGGGCCGAAGGGATCCGGACCGGAGCCGATCATCGCTTCTCCGCACGCTGGCCGTCCTGGTCGACGCGCAGCGCCGAGATGAACGCGTCCTGGGGCACATCGACCTTGCCAACCCTGCGCAGCCGCGCCTTGCCCCTCTTCTGTTGCTCCAAGAGCTTGCGCTTGCGCGTGACGTCTCCCCCGTAGCACTTGGCGAGCACGTCCTTGCGCTTGGCCTTGACGGTTTCCCGCGCGATGATCCGGCTGCCGATCGAAGCCTGGACGGCGACGTCGAACATCTGGCGGGGGATCAGCTCACGCAGTCTGTCCGTCATGCGCCGCCCGTAGGCGTACGCCTTCTCCTTGTGGACCACCGAGCTGAACGCGTCGACCGGTTCGCCGTGCAGCATGATGTCGACGCGCACGAGGTCGGCCTCGGCGTAGCCCCATGCCTCGTAGTCGAGCGAGGCGTATCCCTTCGTCCGCGACTTCAGCTGGTCGAAGAAGTCGAAGATGATCTCGGCGAGTGGGAGCACGTAGTGGATCTCGCACCGTTGAGGCGACAGGTAGGTCATGTCGACCATCTCGCCGCGGCGCGACTGGCACAGATCCATCACGGCACCGAGGTGATCCTTCGGCACGATCACTGTGGCGAGAACCATCGGTTCCTCCACGCGTTCGTACTCGCCGGGCGACGGCATCTCGCTGGGATTGTGGACGACCGTTGGGGTCTTGCCCTCCTCGCCCAGACCGAATAGGTGGAACTCCACGTTCGGCGCCGTGGCGATCAGCTCGAGGTCGAACTCCCGTTCCAAGCGCTCCTTCACGATGTCCATGTGCAGCAGGCCGAGGAATCCGCACCGGAACCCGAAGCCCAGTGCCATCGACGACTCAGGCTCGAAGTGCAGCGCCGCGTCGGAAAGCTTGAGCTTGTCGAGCGCGTCGCGCAGATCCGCGTAATCGTCCCCGTCCGCGGGGAACAGGCCGCTCCATACCATCGGCTTGGGCTCGCGGTACCCGGGAAGGGGTTGGGTCGCGGCCGCATGCTTGCCCGCGAGCGTGACGGTGTCACCGACCTTGGCGAGGTGGACGTCTTTGAGGCCGGTCACCAGGTAGCCGACCTCGCCGGGGGTCAGCGCGGCGACGCGCACCGGATCGGGCGCGAGCACACCGGCCTCCTCGGCATCGGTCTCGTGTTTCGCGTTGATCAGCCGGATCTTCGCGTTGGACGGCAGCTCTCCGTCGACCACGCGCAGGTAGGCGATCACCCCCCGGTAGGTATCGAACATCGAGTCGAAGATCATCGCGCGCAGCGGCCCGTCGGCATCACCCTCGGGCGGCGGGATCCGCCGGATGATCGCCTCGAGCAGTTCGGGTACGCCCTCGCCCGTCTTGCCCGAGACGCGAAGCACCTCGGACGGCTCGACCCCGAGCAGGCCGGCCAGCTCCTCGCTCACGCCCTCGGGGTCGGCCGCCGGCAGGTCGATCTTGTTGACGGCGGGAACGATAACCAGACCGGCGTCGCGGGCGAGGTGGAAGTTCGCGAGCGTCTGCGCCTCGATCCCCTGTGCCGCATCGACGAGCAGCACGGCGCCCTCACAGGCGGCGAGCGATCGCGAGACCTCGTAGGTGAAGTCGACGTGGCCGGGGGTGTCGATCAGGTTGAGGATGTGATCGTCGCCTTCGAACGAGCGGTGCAGCCGCACCGCCTGGGCCTTGATCGTGATCCCGCGTTCGCGCTCCAGGTCCATCTTGTCGAGGTACTGCGCCCGCATGTCCCGCGCGGCTACGGCATGCGTGATCTCAAGCACCCGGTCGGCGAGGGTGGACTTGCCGTGGTCGATGTGCGCGATGATGCAGAAATTGCGGATCCTGGCGATGTCGGTCACCGTTCAATGGTACGGGCCGACGAGGCCCGAGCACCGGGACCGGGACCGCCCGTCTCCGCTGGTAGACTCCCTCGCCATGGCGAACATCAAGTCTCAGATCAAGCGGAACCGCCAGACCGAGAAGCGAAACGAGCGCAACAAGGCCGTTCGCTCCTCGCTGAGGACCTCCTCGAAGAAGGCGCAGACGGCGTTGGCCGGAGACGACCTCGACGCCGCCCGCGAGCAGGCGAACCGAACCGCTCGTGAGCTCGACAAGGCCGCTTCCCACGGCGTGGTGCACAAGCGCACCGCCGCACGGCGCAAGTCCCGGCTCGCCAAAGCCGTCAACCGCGCCGCCCAACAGTCCTGAGCAAGCGTCCTCCGCTTCCCTCGTCAACCCCGTTCGGTCGGCTACCCTCGCAGCCGTGAGCCAACGACCTTCGGCGCCGACACCCGGCGGGTCCGTCGTGCCAGACGTCGAGCGACGGGTCCACGTGCGCGCCCCGGCACCCGATGCGATCACGGACGTCCTCGAGGTCCACGTGCCGGCGGGGCATCGGATCCTGTGCGTCAGCGACCTCCACCTTCGCCCCGAGCGGACGTCCGCGTCGTCGTGGGCGGTTCCAGAACTCGCCAAGGCGCTCGACGACCTCGAGGGCCCGGCCACGCTGGTGTTCATCGGGGACGTGTTGGAGATGTGGTTCGTCCAGCCCCCGGATGGGACTGGATCGCTGGACGCGCATCCGGATCTGCTCTCGGCGGTCGCACGGTTCCGGGACGCCAATCCCGACCGCAGGGTGCTGCTGGCGATCGGGAACCACGACGGCCGCCTCGGCTGGGACGGCGAACTGCTCGAGGCTGTGGGGACGCGTCTCGGTTGTGAGTTCGCCTTCGCGATCGAGCTGGTCTTGGACGCACCGCGCGGCGAGCGCCGAGTTCGGATCGAGCACGGTCACGCCTACGATCCCGCGAACGCCTTCGAGGACCCACGTGATTCCGGTGAGTCACCGCTCGGGATGCACCTCGTCGAGGAGATCATGCCTCAGGTCTCCTTCGCCGAGCACGGGGCCCTCGACGGCTTCGACCGGCTCGCGAATCCCCGCACGTTCCTCGGGTTCCTCTCGTCCCGCTACTTCTATCGGCGGGTGCTGGGGATCGCGGGCTGGATCGTTATCCCTCTGGCGGTGCTGTATCTCGCAAGGATCTTTCTCTCCCTGTTCTTGATCCTGAGCGGGCAGGCTCGCTCCGGACTGGACTATGCGCTCGGCGATCGATTCATCGGTCTCGACACCGCGCAGCTCCTCGTTCTGTTGGGCGTGTCGGTGGCGGGGATCGTCTTCGCGCGCCGAGGATGGCACCGCGGGGAGTCGAAGGTTGCGTCGATGCGCGGGGAAACGCAGAACGCGAGGACCCGGGATGCGAGCAGGGCATTCATCGATCGAGGGTTCGCCGGCATGGTCGCGGCACACACACACCACTGCGAGCTGTCGTCGGTGGGCGATGGCTTCTACGCGAACACCGGATCATGTTCACAGGTCGTGGACCGGGTCGACGCCCGGTTCCGTCTCCCACACGTCTACCTGCCGAGGATCCAGCTCTCCTGGGTGCTCCTGGAGGCGGGCGACGATTGGACCGTCCGGCTCATCGCCGCGCGACGGGAGGTCGACGGCGCCTCCCGGCTCGAACGCCTCGTGGCCGTTCGAACCCAGCGACACCTCCGCGGCGATCCCGTCGAGGTCGCGAACTGGCCGAACGGTCCCCTATTGCCCGAGTGACGGACGCTCACGTGCCGACGGGGATCCGGTCGCCGGCGATCTCTCCGACGAGGGTGGCGAGCACGATCTCACCGTCGGCGCCGGACTTGAGCGAGCGGTCGGCATCCACGAGGCGGCCGTGGATCTCGATCAACTCGCGCATCGAGAAGCGCCGCGCCTGGTCGCGATACCGTCGAGCCTGCCAGTCGAACCGAAGGCCGGCTGCCTTGGCGACCTCCCCCAACGGCAATCGCTCGGGAAGCGCGCGAACCTTCAACAGGTCGCGAACCCGCGACGCGACGCCCCCGAGGATCATCAGCGGATCGTCTCGACCCTCGAGCATCGAGCGCAGCGCATGCACCGCGCCCGGGAGGTCCTTGCCGAACGCGCGATCGCACAGGTCCCACATGTGCTGCTCGCCCAGACCACGGAACTGCTCCGCGACGATCTCCGCCGTGATCGCCTGGCCCGGGTAGGCCGATCCGAGCTGCTCCACCGCCTGTCCCAGCGCCGAGGCCTCCTCGCCCAGGGTGTCCACCAATGCGGTGGCCGCGGGTCCTCCCACGTCCACCCCGTGATCGCGCCCGCGCTGCACGATCCAACCTGGGAGCTCCTTGCGGACGAGCTTGACCTCCCGGACCTCCCCGACCGGCTCCACCATCTTCACGAGCGCCGCCGGTGGCTTGCCCCGCTCAGCCGTCGTCACGTTGAACACGAGGATCGCGTCGGGGTCCGGCGCCGCCAGGTAGGCCGCGAGCTCGGAATGGGCTTCCTTCGGCAGCTGGCGGCAGTCGGTTACGTGCAGAGCTCGAGGCTCGCCGAACAGCGACGGGGTCGCGAGATCGGCCAGCTCGCCTCCCATCCATTCGGCGGCGTCGACCTCGCGCGGTTCGACCTCGGAGAAGACCTCGAGAGCAGCCTCCCGGAGGAGGAAGGGATCCTCACCCCACAACAGCACGATCGGCGCTCGGTTCACGCGCGGCATCCTACGACCTGCCTCATCCGCCGCCTCCTCCCGTCGCCGCGACCGATCCGTCGGCGAACGAGACGATCGTGTCGATCATGTCGGGATGGTCGCTGAGCATCCCGGTTCCGTGACCGTTCCCGGTCACGATCACCGGTGTCACACCGGCCGCTTCGGCGATCGCGCGCGCTTCCTCGGAAAACGGTTCGTTGTCTTCCGCCGCCGCGACGAACGTGGGTGTCGTTCCGCGCAAGCCGGCAGCCGCCTGCAGGGCACCGAACGACTGCGACGGCGCCGACAGGCTCACGACCGCGTCGGCGTGCAGTTGCTCCGCCATGGCGAGGCAAAGCGACGCCCCGAGCGAACCGCCCGCGAGCACCACAGCTCTCGCTCCCGTGTCCCGCGCGTGGTCGACGACGGCACGCAGATCTTCCTCTCGGTCCTGCTCCGAGGTTCCGCTCGCGTCGTAGGCGATCGCCCGCCACCCGGCCTCCGAGAATCCGGAGGCGAGCTCGTAGAAGTCCTCCTTGGTGCCATTGGCTCCGTGCGACAGGACCACGACCCTTCGTCCCTCTCCGACTTCGATCGCGTCCAACCCCTCACCGGACGCATTCTCGATCGTGGGCGACCGCGACCCCGGCGGGGGCGGCTCCGGTTCCCGGTCACACGACAGAAGCGAGAACACGACCGCCGACAGGATCAGCGCACCGGCGACGGGACGCCGCGACACGGTCACACGTCCACCGCGTCGAAGGACCACCCGGCGCGACAGAACGGTGGTCGATCCTCCACGTTCGCCTCTCTCACCGGCATCCGGATCGCACAGTATGCGCGAGACGGCCAGCGACGTCGACTACCGCTCGACGACGACGGAGACGGGGCCCTGCCCACCCAACGTCACCGTGATATCGCCGTGCTCGTCGGTCCGCCAGACCTGCGCCCCCGTCGCTTCGATCGCGTCGAGAGTCGATGGCACCGGATGCCCGTAGGAGTTCTCACCCACGCTCACGATCGCCGTGGCCGCATCGACCGCCTGGAAGAACTCCGGAACGGATGTCGCGGCGCCGTGGTGGGGCACCTTGAGCACGTCGGCGCGCAGATCGACGCCAGCCTCCAGCATCGCCTCCTGGGCGGGTTCCTCCGGCTCCGTCGCGAACAGCACGACCCGTCCCCGCCAGGCCACGCGCAACACCAGCGCGTCGTTGTTGAGGTCGGACTCCGTCCCGGAGAAGCACGCCACCGGGGAGAGCACGTCGATGCGCATGTCGCCGACCACGTACGCGGCTCCCGCTCGCGGGTGGCGGATCGGGACGTGTTCGTCGGCGATCGCGTCGAGCAGTTGCGGCCGAAGGGCTCCCTCTTGATCGGGACACCCGGGTTCGAGCACCGTGCCGACTTTGAAGCGTGCGAGCACCGCGGGGAGCCCGACGATATGGTCGGCGTGCGGATGGGACGCCACGACCAGGTCCAACCGCCGGACACCGAGCGTCGCGAGGTCGGTCGCCACCTCGTCGGTATCCGGTCCGCCGTCGATCAGGACTCGAGCGCCTCCCGGAGAGCTGACGAGCGCGGCGTCCCCCTGACCGACATCGAAAAAGCGCACCTCGAGTCCATCGTCGGGGGGTCCGGCACCGAGGGCGACCCACCACGCGAACGTCGGGGCGATCACGATCGCACACAGCACCGCCGTTCGGGAGAACCGCCGGCCGCTGCGGAGACGCCACGCGATCGCGAGCACCGCCACAGTGCCCAACACCAGCACGGGGACCCCACCGCCCGACGCCAACGTGGGTATCGGCGCCTTTGCCGAACGGTCCGCCACGAACTCCAGCCCTCGGATCGGCACGAGTGCGAAGGGAACGATCGCACGCCCCAGCGGCTCCCAGACGAGGTGCGCAGCGGCAGCCCCCGAACCCAGGAGCATCGACGGCGCGACGAGACCGAAGGCGGCCAGATTCGCCGCTACCGTTGTTCCCGGTACCTCGCGGAAATGGAACAGGAGCACGGGAGTCACACCGAGCTGTGCCGCGAGGGTGGTACCCGCGGCCAACGCGAGCGGATGTGGCAGCAACGACAGCCTGTCGGCGATCGGGGTCGCCAGGGCAACAAGACCGACGGTGGCCGCTACGGAGAGCTGGAAGCCGATCGACCACACCAGCCAGGGGTCGAGCACGAGCAGCGTGAGCACCGCTCCCCCGACCAGCGCTGCACCCGAGCGAGGCCTGCCCGACACGGCGCCCAACAGGCCGAACCCGGCCATCACCCCGGCGCGGAGCACCGATGGCTCGCCGCCGGTGACGAGCACCACCCACGAGACGACACCGACCCCGAGCACGAATCGCGCCTTGGGCGGCAGACGCAGCAGGCCGGCGAACCAGAGCGCGGGGGCGAGAACCATCACGACGTTCCCGCCCGACGCGACCAGCAGATGTCCCAGCCCCGCGGCATCGAAGTCGCGTTCGAGGGCCGGGTCGAGATCGGCATCGTCGCCGAGCGCCAGGCCCATGAGGAGCCCCGCCTCTCGTTGGGGAAGCAACGCCCGAAAGGATCTCCGCGCCGCGTTCCGGAACGACTGTGCCGCTCGGATGATCACATTGTCGGACGGTCCCAGTCGCCGGACCTCGCCGGCGCTCACCAACACGCCGATCCCCCGCCGATGCAACGCGGTGCGGAAACCGAGGTCGTCGGGCACCTCGAGGGCGCCTTCGATCGCCACACGATCGCCACGCTCGAGGCCTGCAGGGATCGGTTCGCTCCCGGAGATCCACACCCGTTCGCGAACCACGACCACGCGGTCGTCGGTCTCGAGGACACCGACGTCGGCGATCGCCGACCATCCATAGGGACCGGGTGTCGGATCGGTACGCAGGGACGCCTCGAGACGCACCGATGCGGGCACTGTTCGCACCAGTACCCCTGCTTGGAGCCTGGCCTGCGCGACGCCAGCCCACCCGATCCCGAACAGGGCGAGGGCGACCACGATCAGCGCAACGACTCCCAGCGCGCCGGGTCGGTCGCCGTCGTCGCCCCGCAGAGCGGTGGTGATCGGGGACTCGTCGTCGGCTCCGGCGCGCAGAGCGATCTGCGCGGGCATCGGCCCGGCGCCGGCCGGGCTCGCCACGAGGGCGCCGATCGATCCGGCCGCCCCGAGCACCAACCAGCCCCATGCCGGCGCGAACCGCCCGATCAGCGGCCACGCTAGGAGTCCGGTCGCGAATGCGACGGCGCCCGCGGGCAGCAGCTGGCCCGCCACGTCAGATCGTCACGTGGTCGCGGATCTCCTCCAACGTGGCGGGACCGATGCCGCTGACGTCCTCCAGTTCGTCGATCGCGCCGAAGGGGCCGTTCTCGGTGCGGTAGTCGATGATCGCCTGCGCGAGCACCTCCCCGATCCCGGAGAGCTCTTCGAGCTCGGTGGCGTCGGCGGTGTTGACGTCGATCTGATCGTCCGCGGGATCGGAGACGTCTGCCGGCAGGTCCGCGGTCGCCCCACCCCGAGCGGGCACGACGATCTGTGTGCCGTCGGCCAGCGGCGCAGCCAGATTGAGCCCGTCGAGAACCGCGCGGGGTGATGCTCCCCGCGCGGCATCGATCGCGTCGATCACCCGGTCGCCCGGTGTGAACTCGTACACACCGGGCCGGCGAACCTGCCCGGCGACGTGCACGAAGATGGACGCGTCCGAAGCGGTCGCCGTGGGCGCCGCCAGGGGGACCACGTCACCGACCGGGGCAGCAGCACCCGCCACCTGCTGCACCGCGACCGTGGCCGGGAGCGAACGGACGTACCACACCCCCGCGGCGCCGACGAGACCCAGGACCAAAGCCACCAGTCCTGCCAGCTCACGCCGCGACAGCGTCGCCAGACGATCGCGGATCGACAGTTCGGACGACATCGCACCCTCCCGCTCTGGACATCGGGAGAGGACGGCTGAAACGATACGCCCGGGCGCGGGGGGACGCAGTACGCTGCGTCACACCAAAGGGATCGCTAGCGCTTCGTGACGAAGTTGACGAGCTTGGGAGCGCGGACGATCACCTTCGCAAGCTCGCGGCCCTCGAGCGCGCGCCGGGCATTCTCCGACGCCCTCGCGATCTGCTCGATCGCCGTCTCATCGGCACCGGACTCGATCTCGATCCGGTCGCGCACCTTGCCGTCGACCTGCACGACGAGGGTGATCCGATCCCGCGTGGTCAGGGCGGGATCGAACGACGGCCACGGTGCGCGATGCACACTCTCCGGATGGTCGAGCGCCTCACGCCACAGCTCCTCTGCGAGGAACGGCGCAAACGGGGCGAGCAGCAACGTCAACGCCTCGGCCGCCTGGCGTCCCCCGGCGCCAGCGTCGAGCGCCGCTCGCAGCTCGTTCGAAAGCACCTGAAGCTTGGAGATCGCAACGTTGAAACGGAACCGTTCGAGGTCCTCCGTGACGCCCTGCACCGTCCTGTGCTGGGTCCGCGTCAGCGCTCCGGATTGCTCCGCATCGGAGGCGGCCGCGTCGAACACGGCGGCGTACACGCGACCGAGCCACGACGTGACACCGGGACGCCGATCGCCCTCCGGCGCGATCAACTTCCAGTCGATGTCGTCCTCGAACGGGCCCGCGAACAGCATCATCACGCGCATCGTGTCGGCCCCCCACGCCTGCACGATCGGCATCGGCTCCACGATGTTGCCCTTGGTCTTGGACATCGACGCTCCGTCGAAGATCACCTGTCCCTGATTCATCAGGCGCGGGAACGGCTCGGTGAACCCCACGAGCCCCATGTCGTGCAGCACCTTCGTGAAGAACCGGGAGTAGAGCAGGTGCAAGATCGCGTGCTCGACCCCGCCCGTGTACTGCCCGACGGGCATCCATCGCGCTACGGCGTCGGGATCGAACGGGCCCGACGCTTCGCGCGGCGAGCAGTACCGGAGGAAGTACCAACTGGAGTCGACGAAGGTGTCGATCGTGTCGGTGTCGCGGGTCGCAGGGCCTTTGCAGATCGGACAGGTCGTGTGCACGAACCCCTCGTGGCGCGCGAGCGGAGACTGACCCCCCGGTCGGAAGTCGACATCTTCGGGCAGCAGCACGGGCAACTGATCATCGGGAACGACCACCTCACCGTGGTCGGGACAGTGCACGATCGGGATCGGGGCCCCCCAGTAGCGCTGGCGGGAGATCAGCCAATCCCGCAGGCGATAGGACACCGACGCCTCGCCTCGTGCCTGTTGCTGCAGCCACGCCGTGACCGTGGCGATGCTCTGCGGAGACCGCTCGCCGTCGAAGGGACCGGAGTTGACCATCACGCCCTCGGCAGCGAAGGCCTCCGTCATCTCCTGGGGATCCAGGTGTTCGGATCCCGGCTGGATCACGATGCGTACGGGCAGGTCGTGCTCCCGCGCGAACTCGAAATCGCGCTGGTCGTGCGCCGGGACGGCCATCACCGCACCGGTCCCGTACTCCATCAATACGTAGGGTGCCACGAAGGCCGGTACCTTCTCCCCGTTGACGGGGTTCACGACGTGGACCCCGAGCGCGATCCCCTCCCGAGTCTCTGCTTGCTCCTTGTCCGTCAGCGGCGTCACCTGCTGACGGTTGAGCAACGCCTCGACCTGGTCCCAGGTGCCACCCGCCTTGGCGAGCTCGGGAACCATCGGGTGTTCGGGGGCGAACACGAAGAAGGTCACACCCCACAGCGTGTCCGGACGCGTGGTGAACACCTCGACCGTATTTCCCGTCTCGGCGATCTCGAAGGTGACCGTCGCTCCCTCGGACCGGCCGATCCAGTTCCGCTGCATGGTCAGCACGCGCTCGGGCCACTCGGTCAGCTGGTCCATGTCGTCGAGCAGGCGCTGTGCGTAGTCGGTGATCCGGAAGAACCACTGGGTCAGATCCTTGCGGACCACCACCGACCCGCAGCGCTCGCACGTGCCGTCCTTGACCTGCTCGTTGGCGAGGACGGTCTGATCGTGCGGACACCAGTTGGCCGCGGCGGTCTTGCGATAGGCGAGCCCACGTTCGAAGAACCGGGAGAACAGCCATTGTGTCCACCGGTAGTACTCCGGATCGCAGGTGTTCAGGCGCCGCGACCAGTCGAAGGACATCCCCATCCGCCGGAAGCTCGTGGCCTGTTGCTCGACGTTGGCGTAGGTCCACTCCTTGGGGTGGATGCCCCGCTTGATCGCGGCGTTCTCCGCCGGCAGTCCGAACGCGTCCCACCCGATCGGATGCAGCACGTCGTTGCCCTGCATCGCCTTGTATCGCGCCACCGCGTCCCCACCCGAGAATGCTTCCGCGTGCCCCATGTGCAGGTCGCCGGACGGGTAGGGGAACATGTCGAGCGCGTAGAACCGAGGTCGGTCGTCGCGCGGATCGTCGCTCGCGCGGTAGAGCCCCTCGGCTTCCCAGCGCTCGATCCACTTGGGCTCGATCTCGGATGGTTCGTAACGGGCCATGATGCGGGCCATGCTACCGAAGGGCTCCCGATACTCGCTGAGGCCCCGTGGATGTCGCGAGGATGTAGCGGTGCGGTAACGGTCCCGCAACGAGCCGCCAGTGCCCCTGGTGGCCGCCCGGCATCGTCCCCTACGGTCGGCTGATGAGAACCGTGGCAGAGCAACGACGTCGGGAACGCCTGCAAACTGCAGCCGTGCTGATCGGGCTCGCATGGGTCATCTACGTCGTGGGGATGGGCAACACAGCATTCTCGGAGATGCACAGCGGCCATCCCTGCGATGAGAACCTGCTTCGTGGATTCGATAATTGTGGTGACCGATGGCTCTGGATCACGGTGCTCACGGTCTCAGCGCTCGTGCTCGTCATCTTGATCGCCGGCGTCGGGTTCCTTGCGCACTCGAGTGCCGACGCCCGGTACGCAGCGCTCGTGTTCTGCGCTATGGCGCTTCCGATCGCGGCGTGGATCTGGATCCTCGCCAGTCCCCCGCCGGTGGCCGTGCAACCGAAGGTTGCTGCGCTGGCATGGCTTGGTCCCGTTGCAGCGATGATCGCCCACCCACTCCTGCGCGTTTGGCAGCGGCTGGTCGCGGCCGTCGTCCTGTGCCTGCCCGCGTTGGCGACCTGGAGTATCGGCCCGACGGTTCTCTAGGCTTTGACCGCAGGCGCGAAGCCGGGGATGTGACCCTCGCCTTCGCGCCAGAGACGCTCGAGGTCGTCGCCGGGCATCGGGCGAGCCATGTGGAACCCCTGGCCAAGCAGGCACCCGTTGCCGACCAAAAAGCCGAGCTCTTCTGCGGTCTCGACCCCTTCGGCCAGGGGCGTCATGCCGAGTGAGTGCGCCAGCTGCACCATCGCACTCACCATGCTTGCGCCGTCGGCGTCGGTGTCGACCTCACGGATGAACGTCTGATCGATCTTCAGGATGTCCACCGGCAGATGCCGCAACCGCGAAAGCGAGGAGTGGCCGGTGCCGAAGTCGTCGATGGCGATCCTTAGGCCCCACGCGTGCAGCTCTGCGAGCAGTCGCTGGGTGCGATCGGGGTCGGTCATCGCGGTGGACTCGGTGATCTCGACGACCACCGTTTTCGGATCGATGTCGCACGCGTTGAGGCGTCCGAGGATCTCCTCACACAGGTTCGCCTGCCACAGTTGGCGCGGCGACAGGTTGAAACTCGCTTCGAGCGCGATCCCTCGCTGCTTCCACTGCTGCTGCTGGCGAGAGAGCTCCTCGATCACCCAGTCCCCGATCGCCCCGATCAAGCCCATCTCCTCCGCGAGAGGGATGAACTCCCCGGGTGGGACGAGTCCGCCGTTGGGGTCTCGCCAGCGCACCAGCGCCTCCACACCTTGGATCGTGCCGGTGTCCAGCTCGACGATCGGCTGATAGTGCAGCTCCCAATGCTGCTCCTCGACGGCGCGGCGCAGGCGCGTCGACAGCGACAGCTTGCTCGCGGAGTCCTCGTGGTGCTCGCTGAACACCAGATAGTTGCCGGGAGAAGAACGCTTCGTCTGGTACATCGCCGAGTCGGAGTTCTTCAAGAGGGTCTCGGCGTCCTGGGCGTCCTGCGGGAACAGACTGATGCCGATCGAGGCGGACGCGAAGAACTCCTGGCCGTTCAGGGTGAACGGCTGCTCGAACGCCTCCTTGACCCGCGAACCGACCGATTCGGCGACGAGCAGCGCAGCATCCGTCCCCGGCATCGCGCCGGTCCCTCGCTCGAGATCCGAAAGCAACAGCAGGAACTCGTCACCACCCTGGCGCGCGACCAGATCGGTCTCGCGCGTACATCCGCGAAGGCGCTCCGCCAGCTGTCGCAGAAGCTCGTCCCCTGCATGGTGGCCGAGGGAGTCGTTGACGAGCTTGAAGTTGTCGAGGTCGAGGAACAGCACGCCCACGCCGAGGTCGTGGCGCTTGGCACGGCCGAGCGCCATCTCCACCATCTCCTCGAACAGCGCCCGGTTCGGCAAGCCGGTGAGCTTGTCGTGGTACGCGAGGAACGCAACCTGCTCCTCGGCCGCCTTGCGCTCGGAGATGTCGAGGATGACGCCTTGGATCAGCCACGCATCCCCGCTCTCGTTGCGGATGATCGAGGCCTGCTCCTGTACCCACTTCACGGTGCCGTCCTCGTGGACCATCCGGTACTCGTGATCGAGGAACTCCTCGTTGTTGTACGCCTGGGTGTACTCGTCCCATGCCCGCTCGATGTCCTCGGGATGCACGTGTTTACGCCACACGTAGGGATCGGCGAACCATTCCTCGGGTGTGACGCCGATCAGTGCCTCCACCTGCGGGCTGACGTAGATACTCGTGTCGTCCTCCGACACGGGGTCGATGTAGGTCACGCCGGGGAGATGATCGACCAAGGCCCGATACTTGGCCTCGGCTTCGAAACGCGCCTCCGAACCCGCAATCAGGTCGGTGATGTCGCGCAGCGTGACGAGGACCAGCGAGCCGCTCTCATCGTCGATGTCGACCTTGCCGACGTGCACCTCGACGGCGACTTCGGACCCGTCCTTGCACCGACAGGCAGCCGCGCGCGCCGTCCCGTCGATCGCACCCAAACCATCCGGAAGCAAGATCTCGATCGGCTCGCCGCGCAACTCCTCACCGGAGAACCCGCAGAGATCCCGCGCCCTCGTGTTCGCGAACACGATGCGCCGGTCGGCGCCGGCGAGCACGAGACATTCGGGTGTTCCCTCGAGCAAGCGGTCCGCTGCAACGGTCCGTGGCAACGCGAACCACTCGGCGTTCGTAACGCCGGTCTCACGGGCGGAGCTGACCACAAATAAACCCCCCTTGGTATGCGATCCGATAGTTCTGCATCGGCCCGCCTCCGGGTCCGCCTGAGTCCGATGTCGTGCCTAGGCACGACTTACCCACGATCCGGTACGCGTGAGCGGCGGGCGCGTAGCACGAGCTCGTCGAAGAGCCCCTGTTGGGCGGCATCCCCGGGGGCCGTGTCCTCGGGGTGCCACTGGACCCCAACCATCCAGCCCTGGGGTCGTTCGAGCGCCTCGACGAGTCCGTCGGCCGAGCGCCCGGCCACGATCAACCCCTCACCCACGGTCTCGACCCCCTGATGGTGATGCGACGAACACGACGGCGCATCGACACCCATCGCCTCGTGCGTGCGTGAACCGGTCGTGAGGGCGACCTCGTGCGACGCAGGCTTGCCGCCGCCGGGGACGCCGTGTGCGATGAGATCCGGCACGTCGGGCAGGTGTGGGTGCAGGGTGCCGCCGAATGCGACGTTGAGCACCTGGAATCCCCGGCAGATCGCCAGGGTCGGCATCCCCGCACGGTCGGCGGCCGACAGCACGGAGAACTCCAGCGCATCGCGGTTCGGCTCCAGCCCGTACGCGCGATCGTCGGGTGCGCCGCCGGATCGAACAGGATCGAGATCGCCACCCCCGAGCAGCATCAGGCCGTCGAAGGGGGCCAAGATCTCCCCAGGATCGGCGTCGTCGGGAGACGCCAGCAATGCGGCGCGGCCACCCGCCCGGCCGATCGCCTCGACGTAGTTCGCGGGCGCGGCGAAACCGCCTGTGGACCAGCGCGACACGCGGCCGGGCGCAAGGTGGTACGCGGGGATCGCGATCAGTGGGCGCGCCACGAAGCTTATCCCTCCTGCGCCGCGATCCGCGCGAACGCACGGAACACCTCGGCGCCCTTACGCTCATGTCCCACGAGGTGACGATCGGCCTCGGCGCGGATCCGCTCAGGGGACTTGCCCCACTCGGTCGCGAGTGTGTCGGGACCGAATCCCTCGATCCACAGGTCGATCTCCGGCCTGTCGATCTCGAGATGGAACTGGAACCCCCACGCCCGGTCGCCGATCCGGTAGGCCTGTACCGGGGTCGTCGACGAGGTCGCCAGCAGCTCCGCCCCGGCCGGCAACTCGACCATGTCCTCGTGCCAATGGAAGACCATGTCGCCGGTCGCATACGAGGCTGTCAACGGATCTGCCGCAGCCGCATGGGTCGATTCGAGCGGCTCGAACCCGATCTCGCGCGCCGGCGCCTTGGCGACCCCGTAGTCGAACGCCCTCGCGAGGAGCTGCCCGCCGAGGCAGATGCCCAGGAAGGGAACCCGGGCGTCGACCGCGCGCCGCGTCAGGTTGCGCACCCGGTCGAGGAACGGAAACTCCCGAACCTGGTCGACGTTCATCGAGCCGCCGAACATCACCACGCCGGAGACCTCGCCGAGCTCGGGGAGGTGCTCGCCACCGAGGGCATCGACCACACGCCACGGGACGTGTTCGGCGTCATAAACACGCGGAGCGATCCCGAACGTCTCGTCCGGATCGTTGCGGATGAACGCGAGCGGCTGCATCCCGGCGAGCCTAGCAGCGCGGTCGGGTCTACCCGCGCTCGAAGTAGCGCTCCATCTCCCAGTTCGTGACGACCTGGTTGTCGAAGATGCTCTGCTCCTGACGGGCGACGTTGACCAGGTGCTCGAACACGAAGTCACCGAGCGCGGCGCGCGCCACCTCGCTGCGTTGGAATGCGTCGACCGCCTCGTGAAGGCTCGAAGGAACCCGCGGCACGTCCTTTGCCTCGTAGGCGTTCCCTTGGAACATCGGCGGTCGCTCGATGCCCTCCTCGATCCCGTACAGGCCGCCGGCGATCGTCGCCGCGTACCCGAGGTACGGGTTGACGTCCGCGCCGGGGATCCGATTCTCAACGCGGTTCGCCTTGTGCTCGCCGACGACCCGGAAACCGCACGTGCGGTTGTCGTGGCTCCACACGATGGCGGTCGGCGCCCACGACCCGAGTTGGTACCGCTTGTAGGAGTTCACGAAGGGCGCGAACATCCACGCCATCTCGCGCGAGGTCGCCATCATCCCGCCGAGGTAATGACCAAAGGTGTCCGACATCCCATGCTCGCCTGCCTCGTCCCACATCAGCGACTGGGTGCCGTCCGCGTTCCACAAGCTCGAGTGCATGTGGCAGCTGCTGCCGGCTTCGGCCATCGACCACTTCGCCATGAACGTGATCGCGGCGCCGCTCAGCGCTGCGATCTCCTTCGCGGCGTGCTTGTAGAACACGTGGTTGTCGGCCGTATCGAGCACATCGCGATAGGTGATGTTGATCTCGTGTTGCCCCTTGCCGAACTCTCCCTTGGAGAACTCCACAGGGATCCCCGCAGCGGCCACGTCGTTGCGGATCTTGCGGATGATCCACTCGTCCTTGGTGGTCTGCAGCATGTGGTAATCCATGATGTAGGTCGAGCTCGGCTGCAGATCCCGATAACCCTTCAGGGCCGCCTGCTCGTAGGAGTCCTTGAACAGGTAGAACTCGAGTTCGGATCCCGTCTTGACCGTGTACCCGGCTGCGGCCGCACGGGCGATCTGCCGCTTGAGGATCTGCCGGGGCGCCACTTCGACGGGCTCGCCCGTTTCCTCATCGGCAACGTCGCAGATCACCATCACGGTCTTCTCGATCCACGGACACAGGGACAGGGTGGCCATGTCCGGGACCATCTTGAAGTCGCCGTAGCCCGTCTCCCAACTGGCGTATGCGAAGCCGGGAAGCGGTTCCATCTCCATGTCGACCGCCAGCAGGTACAGACACGCGTGCAACCCTTCGTCCCCGAGGACCTCGTCGAGGAAGAAGTGCGGCAGTATCCGCTTGCCCATGAAGCGTCCCTGCAGGTCGGTGAACATGCACAAGACCGTGTCGACCTCGCCCGCGTCGGTGAGCTCCTCGAGCTGCTTCGCACTCAGGTTTCCGGCCACCGCGCCTCCTTTGCTCGCATGTGGGTGCACGAGGGGCGGCGGACCGTGCCGGCCGCCGCCCCTCACGCCGCGATGTCGTCGCTCAGGACGTCGTCGTGTCGGTGACCTTCGTCTTGCCGTATCCCTCTTCGGCAGGGTGCCCGTGCTCACCTTGGGTGACCGCGAACTCCTCCTCCGGCGAGAGGATCAGCTTGTGACGACCCGTGATCGCGAAGTAGATGATCGCGATCGCGAACCAGATCGCGACCCCGTAGACGCCGGGACGGTAGGCCTCGTCCAGGTACAACGAGACCAACGCGATCACCGCGATCGTCCCGGCTATCACCGCACCCACGATGCCGACGGGGCTGCGATAGGGACGCTCGATATTCGGCATATTTCGGCGGAGCAGGACGAAAGAGATCATCTGCATCGAGTAGGAGATCACCGCACCGAACACCGCCATGTTCAGCAACGCGGCGCCGACGCTGGTGCCCTCGGAGTTCTGCTGCGACCAGATGACCCACGCGGCCAGGTACCCGATGCCCCCGCCCAACAACAGCGCGACCCATGGGGTCTTGCGCTCACCATGGGTGATCGACATCCAATGCGGGAAGTAGCCCGCGCGCGACAACGAGTAGATGTTGCGACCGTACGCGTAGATGATCGTGTGGAAGCTCGCGATCAATCCCGCCAGGGCGAGCAGCCCGAAGATCGCGGCCAGTTTGGCGCTCGATCCGAAGATCGTTCCGAATCCTTCGAGCAAGGGCTCGTCCGAAGCTCCGATGGCCTGGGCGCCCGGTTGGATGCCGGGGTTGAGCACAAGCACGAATCCGGCCGTGATGATCAGCGTGAGCAGGCCGTACATCGTTCCCTTCGGGATGTCCCGCTTCGGATCCATCGACTCTTCGGCCGCCAACGGGAGTTCCTCGATCGCCAGGTAGAACCAGATCGCATACGGCAATGCTTTGAAGATGCCGCTTACCCCGAAGGGTAAGAAGGTCGAGTTCCCGGGCTCGGGTGGGATGTTCGTGAGCAGGCTGGCGTCGAACTTCGGGATCGCTCCGATGATGAACACCAGCAAGATCCCCAAAGCGAGGAAGCAGATGATCACCGAGAAGCGCATCGTCGCTTCGATCCCGACGATGTTCAGAAGGACGAAGATCCCGTAGAAGATCGCCCACCACGCCGGTTGCGGAATACTCAACCCGAACAACTCGTCGAACACTGGTTGTGCGTACGCGCCGGCGAAGAACACGATCACCGCCGGTGTGATCACGTACTCGATGTTCTCTCCCAGGCCCGTGATGAACCCACCCCACGGCCCCATCGCGGATCGCCCGAACGAATAGGCACCGCCCGTGTGCGGCATGGCCGGGGACATCTCCGCGATCGAGTAGCACAGGCCGATATACATCACCGTGATGACCACGGTGGCGACGACGAGGCCGCCCCAGCCTGCCGCGCCGATGCCGAAGTTCCATCCCGAGAAATCACCCGAGATAACCGCAGCAACTCCGAGCGCCCACAGGGACCACACACCTGCGTGACGACGGAGCCCTCGTTGCTCGAAGTACCCGTGCTCGGCCTCTCGATAAGTGACCGAACCGACCTTCTTCGACTCAGCCAACGTGCACCTCCCCCTGGTGACGACGTGACCGGCTCCAAGCCGATTGCGTATCTGAGGCACACGTATCCCGACGTGTCAAACGCGTCGGCGGAGAGGTCGCTCTCCGATGCAACAGCGGGAGCGACGGGAACGGCAGGGGTTGGCGGTGCGGTCGCCGCTCAGCCGCGGGCACGACGGAGGTCGCGCGCCATCCGCGACGCTGCGAGCAGCGCGATCGCCGCGATCACCGACGGCAACGCGAAGCCATAGGTGCCCGCCACGGTGGCCCACAACAACCCACCCAGCAGCACGGCCACGATCAACGGCACCGACGGTCGCATCCGGAACACGCCAACCGCGGCCGCCATCATCACGCAGGCGGCCACGAGGGGCGTGAAGTCGAACTCTCCCGACGTGAAGGCGCGGCCCACGCCTGTTGCGATCAGGGGAAGGGTCATCTCTGGATCGTACGCCGACTCCCGCGAAGGGTGATCGGCTACTCGGGCGTGACGTAGGCGGCGCTGATCCCACCATCAACGATCAGCGACGCGCCGGTCATGAATGAGCTGTCGTCGGATGCAAGGAACAACGCCGCCTTGGCGAGTTCCTCCGCCTGTCCCAGCCTGCCCATCGGGATATGCACGAACCGTCGCTGCCGCTGTGCGGGATCCGCGAGCAGCTCCGCGAGCAAAGGCGTGTCGATCGGTCCCGGACACAGGGCGTTCGCCCGGATCCCGCGGCGTGCGTATTCGACCGCGATCTCGCGCGTCATCGACAGGACCGCCCCCTTGGAGGCTGTGTAGGCGGTCTGCGACGTCGCCGCGCCCATCCAGGCGACGAACGACGCGACGTTGATGACCGAGCCGCCGCCGGCGTCGATCATCGCGGGGATCCCGTACTTGCAGCCGAACGCGACGCCCTTCACGTTGATCGCCAGCGTGGTGTCCCAGATCCGTTCCTCGGTCGCATCCACCGAGCCGTCTTCGGCGAGCATCACCCCGGCATTGTTGTAGAGGATGTGCAAGCCACCGTAGGTGTCGACAGAGTGGCGCACCATCGCCTCAGCGTCGGCCTCGCGCGCGACGTCCGCATGCACGAAGTTCGCCGAACCGCCGGCGTCGACGATCGCGGTTGCCGTCGCGTTCCCCCGATCGTCGTCCACGTCGGTGAGCACGACCCGTGCCCCCTCGCGGGCGAACAGCTCGGAGGCCACCCTGCCCATGCCGCTCGCCCCGCCGGTGATCAGCGCGACCTTCCCCTCTAACCGCATCGCAGCTTCCTTCCTCCGATGGGCCGACAGCCTAGCGCGGGCCGGTTCGTCGGGGCTTATCATCGCTTCGCACCAACCCGCAAGGAGCTGACGCATGACGACCGAGCTGCTGGTGCTGGGGGGAGAGCGGACCGCGGCGGCTGAGGGAACCACGGCCGAAGTGATCGAACCGGACACCGGAGCTTCCATGGCGTCCGTCGCCGAAGCCGGACCCGAGGACGCGCGCCGTGCGGTCTCCCTTGCCCATGCCGCATTCGAAGGCGGACCGTGGCCGCGGACGAACGCAACCGAGCGCGGCCGGGTGCTGCTGCGCGCCTCCTCGATCGTCCGCGATCGTCTCGAGCCGATGGCAGAGCTCGAGGCCCGCAACGCCGGCAAACCGATCGGAGCGGCGCGTGGAGAGATCGGACTCGTCGCAAGCGTTTTCGAGTACTGGGGTGGGGCGGCGAACAAGATCTTCGGCGAGACGATCCCGATCCAGGATCCGGGCATCGACCTGACCCTGCGAGAGCCGATCGGCGTCTGCGCGCTGATCACTCCGTGGAACTTCCCCGCAGTGATCGCTTCGTGGAAGATCGCGCCGGCCCTGGCGTGCGGAAACACCGTCGTCGTGAAACCCGCCTCCTTCACTCCGCTGTCGGTGCTGGCACTCGCCGACATCCTGACCGAAGCGGGCCTGCCCGAAGGAACGCTGTCGGTGTTGCCCGGACCCGGCTCGTCGGTCGGCCGCGCGCTGATCGCCGACCCACGCGTGTCGAAGGTGAGCTTCACCGGGTCGACCGAGGTGGGGATCGACGTGATGAAGCAAGCTGCGACGAACATCACGCGGGTCTCGCTCGAACTCGGCGGAAAGTCGGCGAACGTGATCTTCGACGACGCCGACCTGGGCGCGTGCATCGAGGCGTCGGTGTTCGCCGTGTTCGACAACGCCGGGCAGGACTGCTGTGCGCGCTCACGGCTGTTCGTCCAGCGCGGTGTGTACGACGGATTCGTGGAACGATTCGCGCAGCGCACCGCCGAGCTGCAGGTCGGGCCTCCGTTGGAAGAGTCGACCGAGATGGGACCGTTGATCTCAGCGAGCCAGCGCAAGGTCGCGTTGGACTATCTGCGGCTCGGGATCGAGGAGGGAGCGCGTCACGTGGTCGGCGGCGAGGTACCCGAGGGCGACGGCTTCTACCTGCGTCCGGCGGTGCTGGCCGACGTCGACAACGCCTGGCGCGTGGCTCAGGAGGAGATCTTCGGCCCGGTCGCCTGCGTGCTGCCGTTCGAGACCGAGGACGAGGCGATCCGCCTCGCGAACGACTCCCCCTACGGATTGTCGGGATCGATCTGGACGCGCGACCTCGGCCGCGCTCTGCGTGTGGCCAAGAGGATCCGCACCGGCGTGATCAGCGTCAACTCGAGCCACAGCGTGCATACCGAGGCCCCGTTCGGCGGTTACAAGCGCAGTGGCATCGGTCGCGAGATGGGGATGCATGCGGCGGAGCTGTACACCGAACTGAAGAACATCTACCTCAGCGAGGAGTGACGAGCGCAGTTATCCGCCACCTCGCGGACCAGGCGTCGGGCGGGGCGGTGGACCCGAGGGGACTCGAACCCCTGACCCCCTGGCTGCCAGCCAGGTGCTCTACCAGCTGAGCTACGGGCCCGTCGGACGGGCAAGTGTACTATCGAGACGAGGACGCAGCGCCGGCAGCGTCGGCGTCCTCCGCCTCGCCGAACGGAACCCTCGGAGCATCGCTCCACAGGCGCTCGAGGTCGTAGAAGCTCCGCTCCTCTTCCCCGAACGCGTGCACGACGACCGCCACGTAGTCCAACAACACCCAGCGGTTCTCCGACTCCCCCTCGCGGCGAACCGGCCGCTCTCCGAGCGCGCGGGAATCGGCCTCGACGCCCTCCACGATCGTGCGCACCTGGCGCTCGGAGTTTCCGGAGCACAGGACGAAGTAGTCGGTGATCGCGATCAGATCGCGGACGTCCAGGATCGTGATGTCGGTGGCCTGTTTGCCGGCCGCGGCCCGCGCCGCGGCGATCGCCAGTTCGCGGCTGTCCAGTGGGGTTGGGTTCTGCGTCGTCACGCTGCTCCGGGGGTCAGGTGGCGGATCCGCTCTTCGAGAGGTCCTTGCCTACGAGGATAGTCAGTTCCGCGAGACCCGACGGGACCTCCTGGATCACGACCTGCCCGACCCCGAGCGCCTCGAGCACCTCGTTCGCCAGCGGGATTGCCGACTCGCCGTCGGCTTGGATCTGCGTGGTCTTGCGTCCGAACTCCTCCGCGTTGTCAGAGATCACCACGCGGAACCCCGCAGGGATGATCCGCGCGGCGACCGCCTGCCCGACGCCGGGTTCCCCGCTGCCGTTGGTGACGATCACCGGGATGGGGGCGGGTCCGGGACGCCCGAACACGTCGCCCACGAGTTGATGGATCGCGGGGTAGTCGGGGGTGGTCAGGCTCTGCAGCACGTTGACCGGCAATGCCGTCACGCCCGCACCCTGTGCGGCCTGCAGGATGCGGGAGACCGCAAGGGGATCGTCGCTGTCGAGCAGGTCGGTGGGAAGCAGCAAAAGTTCTTCGGCGAACAGCCCCTGCAGCACGATGTCCCAATGCAGGTCCAGATCTGATCCTTCGACCCCGAGATAGTCGTTGACCTGCTGGCCCGTCATCGTGACGGTGCCGGGACCGATCGGCCCCGTCTCGGTCTCGAACACGTCCGACAGGCTTACCTCGATCCCGCCGCTGCGCTCGACCAGGGCCGTCAACGAGTCGCGATCGAACACCGCGTAGTGATCGGCCCACGTTCCGAGCATGTTCGATACGCCCGTGCGGAATGCCCCGCCGGGCAGGCGAGCAGCATCCGCGGCGGTCAGCTCGCCCTGTCCCGGAACGACGAACACGACGTCCTCGGGCACCGACACGGCGGTCGGAGCACTGGGTCCCCCGACGGACACGATCGCCGTCAGCGGCCGCAAGCCCTGCACGGCGATCGCCAGCACGGTGGGCGAAATCGCTCCGGGTGCGGCCTGGTCGGGCGGTCCCGAGTCGCGCCGCAGAAACCCCCAGACACCGAGGGCGACGACGAGGAGCGACCCGATCACCACGAGCGCGCCTACTCGCTTGCGCCGGCGAGCGCGCCGCTCCGCTTCGCGCGACCGATGGCCCGGCGGAGCCAGACCCTTCATCGGGCTGGCGGGCGGCGCAGGAGGCAGGTTCGTCATCACCACGGGTCAGCTCCGGTACAGGGCGGCCTTCTCGATGTAGCTCTTGACGCCCTCGGGAACGAGGTATCGGATCGGGCGGCCCTCCCCAACCCGGCGCCGGACGTCGGTCGAAGAGATCGCGAGCGCGGGGATGTTCATGATGCTTACCCGTTCGCGCATCCTCCCGGCTGCGGTCGAGCCGAAGGCGGCGAGATCGTACCCGGGGCGCGTCGCCGCGATGAAATGGGCGAGCGACAACAGCTCCTCGGGATGTTTCCACTCGAGGATCTCCAGGATCGCGTCCGCCCCCGTCACGAAGAACAGCTCCGAATCGCGCTCGGCGTCGGCGAGGGCGCGCAGGGTGTCGATCGTGTACGTCGGACCGTCGCGGTCGATGTCGATCCGGGACACCCGGAACCGCGGATTGCTCGCGGTGGCGATCACGGTCATCAGGTACCGGTCCTCGGCTGCGGAGACGTTGGCGTCCTGCTTCATCCACGGCTGCCCGGTCGGGACGAACAGGACCTCGTCCAGGGCGAACTGCGCGAGCGCCTCCTCGGCGGTCGTCAGGTGTCCGATGTGGATCGGGTCGAAGGTTCCGCCCATGATCCCGAGCTTGCGTCCCACGCGCACATCCTACGGGGCGGGACCCCCGCCTGAGCCTGGCGTGTCGTGTGTCGTCGCGCCTCGCCCTGTGCGGTCTAGAGACCGCGTTCGGCGAGCCAGGCACGCAGGTCGGGAGCGTGGGCGCGATAGTGCATCGGTCCCGACTCCTCGAACCACTCGATCGCGTGGGGATCGATCTCGCGAAGGTCTCCGAAATGGTGCAGCATCTGCGAATGTCCGGATTCGAACTGCGCGCGGCACCCCTGTGCGTCCATCCCTCGCGAGACCTCCAGCCAGGCCGCATTCTGCCCGTCGCTGCTTTCATCGCTGGGGACGAACGTTCCGGCCCCCATCCGCTCGAACTCGTTCGCACAGTCGGCCAGCCACGCGCCGACGTGGAACAGCACGTCGTTCACGCTCCACTCGGCCGGCAGCGTGGGGTCGTCGCAGGCGTCCAGTGGCACGCGCTCGACAAGGTCATGCAGCTCGTTCCACGCAGCGTTCTCGTCGGCGAGCAGTTCGGCGCGGCGATCATTCATCCTTGGTCCTCCTCGGGCATCTCGGGACGTTCTTCCGGATAGAACTCGAAACTCTGCGCCCCGATCACGACCTCGTCTCCGCGACGGGCACCGAGTTCCGACAGCTTGTGCTCGACGCCCTCACGCTGCAGGCGCTTCTGGAGCCCGACCACCTCACGCGCGTCGTCGAGGTCCGTGTCGGCGACCCATCGTTCCACGCGGGGACCGGTCACGCGGAAGCGCGCTCCTTCGCGCTTGACCTGGAACCGGGCACGCGCGGGGCGCAGCACGATGTACGGCTGTCGCTGGTGTGCCGCATCCGTCGTTGCGCGCAGCAGGAGTTCGAGACGGTCGTTGAGCTGCCCGACCCCGTCGCCGCGCACCGCGGAGACCGCAAGGGCGGAGGGATCCAGAACGTCCGCCGCCTCGACGGGCTCATCGACGAGATCCGCCTTGGATCCCACGACGACCACCGGACGTTCGGCGAGCTGTGGGTCGTAGGCCGCCAGCTCGTCGCGCACCGTCTTCAGATCCGCCGAAGGATCGACCGATGACAGATCCACCACGAGCACGAGCGCCCGGCATCGCGTGACGTGGCGCAAGAACCGGTGGCCGAGCCCCTTGCCCTGCGCGGCGCCCTCCACCAGACCCGGGATGTCCGCGACCACGAACCGCTCGTCCTCGGATCCGGCGACACCGAGGTTTGGGGTGAGCGTGGTGAACGGGTAATCGGCGATCTTCGGTTTGGCTCTGGTGAGCGAGGCCAGCAAGGTCGACTTGCCCGCGTTCGGCAGACCGACCAGCCCGAGGTCGGCGACCGTTCGCAGTTCGAGTTCCAGGCGGCGCTCCTCACCCGGTTCGCCCCTCTCCGCGGTGCGCGGGGCCTTGTTGCGCGGACCGGCCAGCGAGGTGTTGCCACGACCACCCCTGCCGCCGCGCGCCACGACGACGCTGGCGCCTTCCCCGACCAGGTCTGCAAGCAGGCCCTCCTCGTCGTGGACGACCGTGCCGTCGGGAACCTGGAGCAGCCGGTCCTGTCCTCGGGCGCCGTCGCGCTTCTGCTTGCCGCCGCCGCGGCCGCTACCGGCATCCTGGTGCGGATGATCCCGGATGAACGTCAGGTCGCGGGCCCGCGGCGAGACCTCGAGGATCACCGAGCCCCCGTCCCCGCCGTTCCCGCCGTCGGGTCCACCTCGGGGCGTGTAGGGCTCGCTGCGCATCGACACCGAACCGTCCCCACCCTTGCCGGCGCGCGCATACAGCACAACCTCGTCCACGAACGTCATGGACGCAGGATAGGTGGTCGCTCTCCCGACGACGTTGGAAGATGGGGCCCTGTGAGCGAAGCGATCCCCGACGAGGGAACCACCGTCTGGCGCGTGCGCCTCGGCCGTGACGCCCCACAGCAGGACGCGAAAGGTCTGTTGTCTCTGCGCGAGGAGGGACTGACCTTCCTCGCGGAGAACGGAGCCCGCTACCAGATCGACTTCGCACAGGTTCGCAAGGTCAAGCGCGTCCTCGGGTCCCCGGTGTTGATGGTCCACCACCAGGACGGCGACGAGCTGGCCGAGACGGCGTTCTACTTCACGAAACCACCGCCGCTGACGCTGCCGAACCGCCGGGGAGTCGACAGCAAGAGGAAGGCTCGCAAGGCAGGCGTCCACTACCTGGGGAGAGCGAATCCCGGACGCAAGGAGGAGATCAAGGGGTGGGTGGAGCGGATCCGCGCGGAGACACCGCGGATGGGCGAGAACACCTGAGGGAACGGGCGGCGGAGCGGGGCGCTACTCGGAGGTGACGACGGCGGCGAACTTGCGTCCGCGCGAGGAGTGGAACCGCACCTCACCCGTCACGAGGGCGAACAGCGTGTCGTCGCCGCCCTTGCCCACGCCGGCTCCCGGATGGATCCGGGTACCGCGCTGGCGGACGATGATCGAGCCCGCAGAGACGCGCTCGCCACCGAATGCCTTAACCCCGAGCCGCTTGGACTCGGAGTCGCGACCGTTGCGTGTGGAGCCGCCGCCCTTCTTGTGCGCCATGAGGTCTGTCAGGCTACCAAACGACCCGGTCAGCCCTCGGCGCCGGCCTTCGGCGAGGCCGACTTCTTCGCGGACGCCTTGGGCTTCGCGGCGGCCTTGGCGGTGGACTTGGCGGTTGACTTCGGGGTGGACTTCGGCGCGGACTTCGCCGCCGGCTTCGCGGCAGAGTTCTTCTTCGCGCCCGATCCCATCTTGACGTCGGTGATCTCCAGCAGGGTGTACTGCTGGCGGTGGCCGATCTGGCTGTTGTAGCCGGTCTTGGGACGGAACCGGAGCACGCGGACCTTGTCGCCCTTCTTCTCGCCGAGGGGCTTGGCCGTGACCGTGGCACTCGCGGCGCTCTTGCCAGCGTGGGTCGCTCCGTCGTCGTCGATCACGAGCAGCGGCGTGAACTCGACCGTGTCCCCGATGCCCTTCATCAACTCGACCTCGATGACATCGCCGGTCTTGACGCGCTGCTGTTTGCCGCCTGCTTTGATGACCGCTTCCATGTTCGTCTCCTAGTCGACGTCGTAGTTGATCAGGATGCCTCGGCCCTCGCAGGTCGGGCAGGTCTCCGAGAAGGACTCCACGAGCCCCCCCGACACGCGCTTGCGGGTGATCTCGAGCAGACCCAACGGCCCGATCTCGTAGACCTGCGATCGCGTCTTGTCGAGCGCCATCGCCTCGCGCAGGGTGTCGACCACTTGGTTCTTGTTCTTCTCCAGCAGCATATCGATGAAATCCACGATGATGATCCCGCCGATGTCGCGCAGGCGCAGCTGGCGCGCAGTCTCGGCAGCGGCCTCGAGGTTCGTGTTGACGACGGTCTCCTCGAGGTTGGTCTTGCCGACACTCTTGCCGGTGTTGACGTCGATCACGGTCATGGCCTCGGTGCGCTCGATGATCAGGTAGCCCCCGGAAGGGAGCCAGACCTTACGGTCCAGCGCCTTGTGGATCTGTTCGGTGACGTGGAACTCCTCGAAGGCGGACAGCTTGCCCTCGTGCATCCGCACCTTCTCGGCGAGATCCGGAGCGACCTCGGTGAGGTAGCCGTTGACCTTCTCGTAGATCGCGGGCGCGTCGGTGACCAGCTCCTTGTACTCCTCGTCTGTGAACAGATCGCGGACGACGCGGACCGTCAGCTCCGGCTCCTCGTAGAGCAGATCGGGCGCCTTGACCTTCTTGGAGCGCTTCTCGATCGTCTTCCACGCCTCGAGCGTCCGCTGCAGGTCGTCGGCGAGCTGCTCTTCGGTCGCCTTCTCGGCCGCGGTCCGGATGATGAGGCCGTGCTCGGACGGTTTTACCTTCTTCGCGATCGCCTTGAGGCGCTTGCGATCCTCGTCGTCGATCCGCCGACTGATCCCGAACACACTGGAGTTGGGCACCATCACGAGGAAGCGTCCGGGCATCGAGATCTGCGCCGTGAGGCGCGCTCCCTTG
The DNA here is from genome assembly GCA_040902745.1 of Actinomycetota bacterium. Lineage (GTDB taxonomy): Bacteria > Actinomycetota > UBA4738 > UBA4738 > HRBIN12 > JBBDWR01. Next base: position 54,592 of record JBBDWR010000015.1, read on the forward strand.
CCGCCCATCGGATCCTTGGTGACCTGAACGATCACGGACTGGCCCGACTTCAACACTTCCTCGATGCGGGGTGGGGTGTCCCCGTCCAGCTCCTCGGCGGAGTAGTTGACCTCACCGGCGTAGAGCACGGCGTTGCGGCCGCGACCCACGTCGATGAACGCCGCTTCCATGCCGGGGAGCACGTTCTGCACGCGACCGAGGTAGACGTTGCCGACCATCGACTTTGCACCCGCGCGCGTGACGTAGTGCTGGACGAGATCTCGGTCTTCCAGGATCGCGATCTGATCGCGGTCACCGTGTTCGGTGATCACCATCTGTTTGTCGGTGATCCGCGGCGGGATGATCAGCTCGGTGTGACGGCGCCGCGGAGCTCGGGTGCGCGTGGTACGCGAGCGCCGCATCCGTGTCGGACCGGCGACGGTCGCGATCCCCTTCTTCGACGATCGCTTGCGTCCGTCGCGCGACCCCGATGCAGGAGCATCCTTGGCTCCGCCCTTCGCCGTGCTCTTCGCGCGCGAGGACGGCTCTTTCGCGCCCTTGTCGTCGGCCTTCTTCCTCGCCGGCCGTTTCCTGCTGCGGCTGGAGGCACGCACGACGTTCTTGTCCTCGTCGGCGGCGATCGCCGCGGGCGGATCGTCCAGGCTGGGCTCGTCCTCCCGGTCCGAGGACGACGGTTTCGCGCCGGTACCGGCGCCCGCCGGCTTGCGGCGTCGGCGACGAGAGCGCGACTTCGACGACGGTGCACGCTCCCCCGTTTCCGCCGAGGATGCGTCGTCGTCGGGACGTTGCGTGGAGACGCCGGCGGCGTCTATGTCGCCGTCGGGTCGAACGGAAGTGGAACCTGCGGACCCGCCGCTCCCGCTGCGCCCCCGGCCGCCGCGGCGACGGCGCCGCCGCTGGCCGGTGGATGCCGAGCCACCGGCGGGATCCGCAGCCTCACCGGCGCCGTCCTCGGTGGGCGTGTCGTCGTTCGTGCCCTTGTCGGCGGCCGCCCGATCCGTTGACCCGCCCTCACCGCCGCCGGTCTTCGTCGAGCTCGGGCGGCGCCTGCCGGACGAGCTCCGCGAGCGATCGCCGGTTCGGCTGCCGGATCCGCTACCCGAGCGAGTACCGGATCGGCCCTCGGACGCTGCGTCTGATGTCGCGGCTGCGGGACCGGCGGCGTCGCCGGATACCGGCCCCGCTGCTTCCGGCGCTTGCTTCGCTTCATCGCCCGCATCGGTGGTGGCCTTGGAACGGCTCCGCCCCCTGCCGCCGCGGCTGCCACGCCGGCGCCGGGCACCCGAGCGGGTTCCTGAACCAGAGCCACCCTTGGGGTCGGAGGAGGGTTCGGTCGTGGAGTCGCCGGCGTCTTTCGCCGGCGTGGTGGTCGACTCGGACGAGTCCGAGGCGACCTGGGTGTCATCGGTCATCTACAGGTCTCCCTTCGCAGCGGAGGCGCCGCGGCAGGATGCGGGCGATCCATCTGCGTGGGAGTCGACGAAACTGGGGTCGCGACCTCGCAAGAGGCCGGGAACGGTGCCAGCGCGGGATCTGAGCCGGGCAGGGTGCCCCGGACCGGGTCGCCGCACGCGTCATCACGCACGATCTACGCCTTTCTCCGGCGCCCGGTCCTTCGTGCGCTCGAGCCGAGCCTGCTGTCGGGGATCTCCCGGGGCTGTGGCGAGCGCGGAGCGGGGGCGCCTCCATAGTTCCTCACCGCCTCCACGGACACCCGGTGTGGGGTCCGGAGGCGGCGAGCACACCTGTCCAGAGGATAGCAACCGGGAGCGCCACGAGGGGGGAACGTGCCCACCCGACCGATCCACCCGCACGCATGTGACGGGTCGCCGCAGGTCAGAGGACGTTTCGGGAGGGAGGAGTTTCCGCACGATGCTCGCTCCGAGCCCTCGCTCATGAGACTGTTCGCTGCATGTCGAGCACGGTCCCCCAGGTCGACCGCAGCGACCGACCGCGTCCCCAGGTCCGGGTCTTCGTCGTCGACGACAACGATGGGTTCCGGGAGTCGCTGGTCGCGCTCCTCGACACCGACGAGCTACTCGTCGTGGGCGAGGCCAACAGCGGCGAGCAGGCGCTGGACCTTGCGCCCGATCTGGCTCCCGACGTCGTGGTGATGGACGTCCGGATGCCGTCGATGGGCGGGGTCGAGGCTACCCGCCGGATGAAGGAGGCCCTCCCCGAGGTCGGGATCGTCGCCCTCACGGGCAACGAGGGCCAGGACGTGGTTCGAGACATGCTCGTGGCCGGAGCCACGGGGTTCGTCCTCAAGGACTCCGACGGCGACGAGATCCTCCACGCGGTGCTCCAGGCCGCGCAGGGCGGGGGCCTGCTGTCACCCGAGGTCACGCCGACCGTGATCGACGCGCTGACCGAGGCCCTCGAACGGGAACGGCGCCGCAGCAACGAGCTGGAGCAGGCGCATCGCGCGTTGATCGAACGCTCGGTGCGCCGGCACGAACAGGTCGCGCGACTCGGCCACGAACTGCGCACCCCGGTCACCGTGATCCTGGGGATGGCGCAGACCCTGTCCGACGACACCGCCCCGAGCGACCAACGTCAGGACCTGCTCGACCGGCTCGTAACTCGCGCCGGGGACCTCGCCCGGCTCGTGGAACGTTTCGAGCTCGCGGTCGACGCGGCATTCACCGAGAAGGTCGACGTGAACGAGATCGCGCGGGTGGCCGCAGGCTTGGACGAACGCGTACACGTCCGCACCGGAGACGACGTCCCGCTCGCGAACCTCAACACCGTGGTCGCGCAGCGACTCCTCGAAGAACTCGTGGAGAACGGGTTGAAGTTCTCTGACGCTCCCGCCACCGTCGAAGTCGTCGTTCGTCGGGGACCGGGAGGCGCCGAGGTGCGCGTGATCGACCACGGCCCCGGGATCGAGGAGGGCGATCGGGAGCGCATCTTCGCCCCCCTGGAACAGGCGGAAGAGCTCAACGCCCGCCGCCATCAAGGGACAGGCATGGGTCTCTCCCTCGCCCGAACGGCCGCCCGCGCTGCCGACGGCGACGTCGTGATCGAACGGTCCGACCCGCAAGGCACCACGTTCCTATGGCGCGTCGGCCCGCCCGCTTGATCCCTCGCTAGCGCGGCCGACCGGTGAACCGTCGCATGTGGATGTTCTCCAGCATGCCGACCGCCAACAAGTTCGTGAGGATCGCCGTCCCTCCGTAGGACACGAACGGCAAGGGGATCCCCGTGATCGGCATGATCCCGATCACCATCCCGACGTTCACGAACATCTGGATCGCCCACATCGACGCGATCCCGGCCGCCACGTACGTGCCGAACGCGTCCTTGGACAGGTAGCTGATGCGGATCGCGCGCCACAGCAAGACACCGAACAACACGAGGAGACCGACGGAACCAACGAAGCCGAACTCCTCCCCCGCCACCGTGAAGATAAAGTCCGTGTGCTGCTCTGGAACGAAGTCGAGGTTGGTCTGCGTACCCGATAGGTAGCCGCGCCCGGTCAACCCACCGGCACCGATCGCGATCTCGGCTTGATCACGGTTGTAGTTGGCGCCCGCGAGGTCGCTCTCCGAATCCCAGAACGCGGTCAATCGCTGGACCTGATACTCCTTGATCACCCCGAGCTGGAACACACCGATCGCCAGCGCGATCGCGACCAGCCCGATCGCCACAAGGTGGCGGGCGCGAGCGCCGGCCACGACGAGGACGCCGACAACGATCGCGATGAGCACGATCGAGGTCCCGATGTCGGGCTGGATGAAGACCAGCACCATCGGGACGATCGTCGCCGCGACGGCCTTGAGCACGTCGACGAGCTCGAGGTCCGGCGCCTTGACCTCCGAGAGCATCGCTGCCAGCAGGCAGATCATCGCGAGCTTCGTCACCTCGGCGGGAGAGAACTGGAACCCTCCGAACTCGAACCAGCGCTGGGCGCCGTTGACGTTGGTTCCGAGCGGCGATTGCACCAGGATCAGCATCCCGATCGCCGCTGCGTAGAAGAAGCCCGCGTAGACCTTCAGGAATCGATAGTCGACGGTCGCGACCAGGATCATCAGGATCGCACCGATCGCGATGCCGACGAGTTGCTTCTTGACGTTCGACGCCGGGTCGATGCCGATGCCCCCGAGCCCTGCGAGGGACCGATTCGCGGAGAAGATCAGGGCAAGTCCGGCGGACGCGAGCAACCCCGCGGCCACGACCAGCGTGAGGTCGATGTGGCGGATAGGCTGCCGCTCTGCAGCGAGGGCACGCGAGGAGCCGGCAACGAGATCCATCAGTCCGTCGCCGATCCGATCACGATGTCGCTCGCGTCCACGCCGTCGATGTGCTCGACGACACGCCGCACGATCGGCGCCGCCGTCTCCGATCCGTGGCCGCCGTGTTCCACGACGGCGACGATCACGTGCTGCGGGTCGGCCACAGGGGTCATCGCGGCGAACCACGAGAAGTCCTGCTCCTTTTCCTTCTGCGAGGTCCCCGTCTTGCCGGCGATCGATCCTCCGAAACCGGCGAATGTCTGCGCGGCCGTTCCGCTCCTGATCACGTCCACGAGTCCCTGCTTGACGTACTCGAGTTCGCTGTGGGAGTAGGGCAGGTCGCGCGAACACTTCGGATTGATCGGCTTCACGACCTTGCCCGCCTGGGTGCTCTGGTCGCGGACCTCGAGGCCGAGATGCGGAACGACACACTTGCCGCCGTTGGCGATCATCGAATATGCGGTCGCCGTCTGCAGCGGCGTCGCGAGCACCCCACCTTGCCCGATCGACATCTGGATGAACTCACCGGGGATCATGAAATCCGAGAACGCCTCACGGGCGTCGAAGAGATCTTGCACCCACGCGTCGTCGGGGATGTTGCCTACGCTCTCGGTCGGCAGGTCGACTCCGGTGGATCGTTCGAAGCCGAACTGGCGCAGGTCGCGCTGCAGCGGCTCGCTCGGATCCTTGGCATCCTTGGTCGGGTAATAGCGTTGATAGAACTTATAGCCCCAGTCGTAGTAGATCGTGTCGCAGGATTGGGCGAGCGATCCCGCGATGTCGTAGGGACCTTGCGTTACCGACGACCAGTTGTGAAAGACGGTTCCCGAGGTGTCTTCGGGCACCCTATAGCTGGCGGGACACGGGTAGTACTGCCCCGTCGATGCGACCCCGTTGCGCAGCGCCGACAACGCGATGAACGGCTTGAACGTGGAACCGGGGGCGTATTGACCCTGTGTGACACGGTTGAACAGGGGTGCGCCACGATCTTCGTCCACCAACCGGTCGAAGCGCTCCTGATCGATCCCTCCCACGAACTCATCCGGGTCGAAGCTCGGTCGGGAGACGGTGGCCTCGATCGCCCCCGTTTCCGGGTTCATCACCACGACGGCTCCGGCGTCGGCTCTCAGGTACCGGCCGTTCTCGTCGACGACGTTCCGAGCCTCCTCCATCCCGAGGTCCAAGGACTCTTCGGCTGCCGCCTGCAACTCCGAGTCGATGCTGATCACGAGATCGTCCCCTGGGACGGGCTGCTTCTCCCCGAGCACGCCCATCTGCTCGCCGGCGGCATTCACCTCGTACTTGACGAAGCCCTCCTGCCCCCGCAGCCACCGCTCGTATTGCTGCTCGAGTCCCCCCCGGCCGATCACGTCGTTCGGGTCGTATCCCTTGCCTCTGAGTCGCTCGAGGTCCTCGGCGAACACCGGCGAGGTCCATCCGAGGACGTGCGCGGCCAGCTCGCCCAACGGGTACTTGCGAACGGCGACGTCCTCCCACGTCACGCCCGGGAACAGACGACGGTGCTCGCCGATGTAGGCGACGGCGCGCTTGGGGACGTCGATCGCGACGGGAACCGGTTGATAGTCGTAATACCGGACATCGTTCATCGCCTTGCGGATCGTCGCCGGAGGCAGGCCCAGCAGCTTCGTGAGCCGGGAGGTCACCGCTTCGGCGTCGTCGCCGAGCCGATCTCTTTGGACACGGATCTCCAGGCTTGGCCGGTTCTCGACGATCGGCTGACCGTCGGCCGTGAATATCTGTCCGCGGATCGTGGGCGTTTCCACTAGGCGGACGTAATTGCCTTCTGCTTCCGCCTTGAATTCGTCCGTGGCGAGCACCTGCAGGTACCACAACCGGACCGTGAGTGCCGAGAACATCAGCACCACGAGCAGCGCGAGCACCTGCAACCGAGCTTTGGCACGACCGTCGGTCACGGGGTCAGAACCTCCCCACGCGCTGCTTCTCGGATCCCTCGGCCAAACGCCGTAGTAACGGGAAGAGCAACGGGGTCAGGATCGCGTTGTACAGACCGGACAGCCCCGCGATGCGCGCCACGTATCCGAACGACTCGTCCAGCTGCCCTAGCAAGAACGACACGAGTCCGTAGAACAAGATGCCAGCGAAGGTGCCGGCTCCGACGATCACCGTGGGCAGCAACGGCGAGTCCGACACGATGTACTGGCGCAGGGTGCCGACCACATAGCCCAACAGGGTGAGCGTGAGCGCAGTGATCCCCTTCGGGGAGTTCAACAGGAAGTCCTGGGCCATCCCTGCAACGAACCCGCTGGTCGCGCCCGTCGCGGGACCCTCCAGCATCGCGAAGACGATCGCGACCAGGTACACGAGCTCCGGCTTGGCCCCGACCAGTGTCACGTCGGAGAACAGGGTCGTCTGCAACAGCAGCGCAGTGACCACGACGAGGACGAAAACGAGAACCCGACGCACGCGCGGCGCTACCCCGCATCCCGCTTGAGCTGCAGCACCTGCACATATTCGAGGGACGCGAAGTCCACGAACGGCCGCACCGTCACCGTCTTCTGCAACGCCGCCGGATCGTCGTAGACCCGCTCGATCGTTCCGATCGGCACATCTGGCGGATAGAGCCCCTTCTCGTCATTGATCGTGTACGTCGCTGTGTAGACGATCGGCGAAGTTCCAGTTGTGCCCGCCACATCGATCGCCGCGTCCTGAGCGACCAGATCCATCTCCATCGGTGCGTCCCCCTTGCCAACGAGACCGCCGACGACCTTCTCCGCAGCTTCTCCAGTGTCGATCTTCGCGGTGACGAACGACCGTTGGTCGATGATCAACCGCACCGTGGAGGCATACGTCGCGGCTCTCGTCACGGTTCCGACCAGTCCCGCGCTCGCGATGACCGGCATGTCGATAGCCACCCCGTCGGCCGTGCCGCGGTCGATCGTGATCGTGCGTTCGAAGTTGTTCGGCGGATACCCCAAGACGAGGGCGGATACCGAGGCGGGAGCGACACGATCAGCAAGGCGCTCCTGTTCAAGGAGCTCCAGATGCCGGGCCTCCAGCGACGAGAAGCCGGCGAGCTGCGTCTGCTGCTCCTCGACCTGTTGCTGCAGCTCGTCCCGCTCGTTCTTGAGCGCGCCCGCCTCGGTGATGCCCACGAAGAAGTCTCCGAGCGGGCGGGTAACGTCCCGGATGCCCTCCTGAAGCGGCGCCATCACGTCGATCGCTGTGCGCCCGAATCCGGAGAGGGGGCCGTCCTCACCCTGGCGGTAGTCGATCGTGATCACGGCCAGGCAGATCGACACCAGGATGACCACCAGCAGGCGGACGCTCCGCGGTCGGGATCGTGCGACCACGCCGGGCTACCTCCGGCTCGGCGTCACCAACACCCGCTGGAGAACCTCGAACTCCTCCAAGCACTTGCCCGAGCCCAGCGCGACTGCCTGCAGGGGCGTGTCGGCGATGTGCACGGGCATACCCGTCTCATGACGGAGCCGCTTGTCCAGGCCGCGCAGCAAGGCGCCACCGCCCGTGAGGACGATGCCCTTGTCCATGACGTCGGCTGCGAGTTCGGGGGGCGTGCGGTCGAGGGTGCTCTTGATCGCATCGATGATCGCGTTCACGGGCTCCTCGATCGCGCGGCGTATCTCCTCCGCGGTGATGGTGATCGTCTTGGGCAGGCCCGACACGAGGTCGCGGCCTTTGATCTCGGCGATCAGTTCCTCCGGCATGGGATACACCGAAGCGATCGCGAGCTTGATGGCCTCGGAGGTTCGCTCTCCGAGCAAGAGGGAGTACTCCTTCTTGACGTGCTGGATGATCGCCTCGTCCAGCTCGTCGCCGCCGATACGGATCGAGGTCGACGTGACGATGCCACCGAGCGAGATGATCGCAACCTCTGTGGTACCGCCGCCGATGTCGACAACCATGTTGCCCGTGGGCTCGTGGATCGGGAGCCCGGCACCGATCGCGGCGGCCATCGGCTCTTCGACGATGTAGGCGCGCCGCGCGCCCGCGGCGATCGATGCCTCTTCGACCGCGCGCTGCTCGACCCCGGTGATACCCGAGGGAACGCACACGACGATCCGAGGCTTGGCAAGCAGGCGACGCTTGTGCACGCGCTGGATGAAGTACCGGAGCATCTTCTCGGTGACGTCGAAATCGGCGATCACGCCGTCTTTGAGCGGGCGAACGGCTTGGATGTGACTCGGCGTGCGGCCGATCATGCGTTTGGCCTCGGCGCCGACGGCGAGGATCGCGCCGGTGAGCGTGTTGATCGCGACGACGGAGGGCTCGTTCAATACCACGCCCCGTCCGCGTACGTAGACGAGCGTGTTCGCGGTCCCCAGGTCGACAGCCATATCGCGACCCAACAGACCGAATACCCCTTCACGTCCCGTGGAAGCACGGGAGCGGGGACTCGGATGTTCTTGAACCCTCTCGGCCATGGGCTCGAGGTATGTCTACCGGACACACCTATGCATGGCAACCTACCAGCACAGATGGGCAACGACGCATCGCGAACGACGCCGTGATGGGTCGTCCGGCTGCGAGGCGTGGTGGAATGTGGAGCCCTGCGCCCGCTGTTGTCGCTCGAGGAGCATGCAGACCACATGAGCATCGCCGCGCTGTTCCCAGGACAAGGATCCCAGTACGCCGGCATGGCCGACCCCTGGGAGCAACATGCCCAAGGCCGGGACGTACTTGAGGAAGCCTCCGAGCTGATCGGCAGCGATCTTGCCGGGGCGTGCCGCGACGACGAGCTGCTCGCGACGACCGCCTTCGCCCAGCCGGCGCTGTTCGCGTGTGATGTCGCGGCCTTCCGCGTGCTGCGTTCCGAGGGCGTCCACGTGCGCGGTGCGGCCGGTCACTCCCTCGGCGAGTACGCGGCCCTCGTCGCGGCGGGCGTGCTCACGTTCGCCGACGCGTTCGGCTTGGTCGCCGAACGCGGCGCGGCCATGCAGGCGGCCGCGAACCAACTCCCCGGGACGATGACTGCCCTGCTGGGCGCCGGCGCGACCGACGGAGCCGAGATCGTGGCACTCGCTGCACAAGGAGACGTGCTGACGGTCGCGAACGAGAACGGACCCAAGCAGGTGGTGCTCGCCGGCAGCGTCGCCGCGATCGAACGTGCGGAACGCGAAGCGAAGGCGCGCAAGGTTAGGGCCATTCGCCTCAACGTCGCCGGCGCGTTCCACTCACCGCTGATGGCGCCCGCGCTCGAACGCATGCGAACCGCACTCGCCGATGTCGACCTCGCCGAGCCCACCTTCCCCGTCGTGTCCAACGTGACCGGGGAGGTGATCGCCCAGCCGGAGGATCTGCGCGACCTGCTGGCCCGGCACGTAGTCTCCCCGGTCCGGTGGGAGCGCTCGATGACGACGCTCGACGGATTGGGGATCGACACCTTCGTGGAGGCCGGGCCAGGCGACGTGCTCTCCAAGCTCGTGAAGCGCACGGTGCCCGACGCCTTCGCGGTCGCGGTCGGCAACCCCGACGCGGCTGCCGGCTTCGCCCGGCAGCATGGGGAGAGAGAAGCGTGACCGTGCCTGAGGCGGGGCATCTGGCCTGCGAGGACGCTATCCTGCCCCGCGTGAGGGGAGAGCGCACGTGACGACACAGCGCCGCCACGCCGCGATCGCCGGCACCGGTTCCTACCTGCCCGATCGCATCGTGCCCAACGCCGAGTTCGAGCAGTGGGTCGACACGAGCGACGAATGGATCCGCGAGCGCACCGGCATCACATCTCGCCGTTTCGCCGCCGACGACCAGACCACCTCCGATCTCGCCACGGCGGCGGCTCTCCGGGCGCTCGAGACCGCGGAGATCTCCGCGCAACAGGTCGACCTGATCGTGTGCGCGACCCTGTCCCCCGATACCCCGTTCCCCTCGACCGCGGTCTGGACCCAACGGAAACTCGGCGTGTCGTGTCCGGCATTCGACGTGAACGCGGCCTGCGCCGGCTTCTCCTACGCGATGTCGACCGGTGTCGCGTTCGTCGAATCCGGCGCGGCCGAGACCGTGCTCATCCTCGGCGCGGAGGTGCTCTCGCGTGTGCTCGATTTCTCCGACCGCTCCACCTGTGTGCTCTTCGGTGACGGTGCGGGGGCCGTCGTGTTGCGTCCCTCGAGCGAGCCCGGTGTGATCGGCTCGGTACTCGGCGCCGACGGCACCGCGGCCGAGATCTTGATCCTCCCGGCGGGCGGCACCGCGATGCCCGCGTCCCCGCAAACCGTGGAACGCCGCGATCACACGATCCGCATGCCCAATGGGCGGGAGGTGTTCCGCCGCGCAGTGATCGAGATGGCCGCCGCGTGTCGCGAGCTCCTCGAGAAAAGCGGCTTCACGGCGGACGACGTCGACCTGCTGATCCCCCACCAGGCCAACGCGCGGATCATGCACGCGGTCGCGGACCGGCTCGGCATCCCGGCCGAACGCGCCGTCGTCGATGTCGAGGAGGTCGGGAACACCTCCGCGGCGTCGATCCCGATCGCCCTCGATCGTGCATGGCACGGCGGCCGGGTCCGTGAGGGCGGACTGGTGCTGCTGACGTCGTTCGGTGGCGGATTGGCGTGGGGTGCGAACCTCCTTCGATGGACGGCTCCGGGCAGGCCCGCATGACCGACCTCGAGAAGATCGCGGTCATCACCGGTGGTTCTCGCGGAATCGGGCGCGCGTGCGCGGTCGCACTCGCCGCCGATGGGTGGAAGACGGCGATCGGGTATCGATCCAGTGAGTCCGACGCGAAGGAAGCGATCCGCGAGGTAGAGCACGCGGGCGGGGAGGCGATCGCCGTGCGACTCGACGTCACGGACGAGCACTCCGTCCAGGAGGCCTTCCGCGAAGTGGCCGAGTCCCTGGGTGGCGTCACGGGTCTGGTGAACAACGCGGGGATGTCGCAGGACGGACTCCTGCTGAAATACTCGACGGAGACCTTCGATCAGACGATGGCGACCAACGTCCGCGGCTCGTTCCTGTGCTGCAGGGCGGCGCTGCGGCCGATGCTGCGCGCGAAGTGGGGCCGCATCGTGAACCTCTCCTCGACCGTGGCGCTGCACGGGAACGCCGGACAGACCGTGTACGCGGCCACGAAGACGGCGTTGCTCGGACTCACGAGCTCACTGGCTCGCGAGGTGGGGATAAAGGGCATCACGGTCAACGCGATCTGCCCGGGACTGCTGGACACGGACATGACCTCGCACCTGACCGAACAGGCACGCGCGTTCTACCTCGACCAGACCCCGCTGGGACGCACCGCCCACCTGCACGAGGTCGCCGCCGTGGTCCGGTTCCTGATGTCGGAGGAGGCGTCCTACGTCAATGGCGTGGCGATGCCCGTGGACGGCGGGCTGACCGCGTGAGGAGCCGTTAGCATCATCGAACCCCGGCGCTCCTCAAGGCCGCGGGCGCACCGACTCAGGCACCACGACGGAACCCGCACCGAGAACGGAGGAGAACCAGATGGCGGACAAGGAAGAGATCCAGACCAGGGTGACCAAGGTCCTGGCCGAACAACTCGCTGTGGACGAGGCGCAGGTGGTCCCCGACGCCCGATTCGCCGAAGACCTCAACGCCGACTCACTCGACCTCGTTGAGGCCGTGCTCGCCCTCGAGGAGGAGTGGAGCATCGAGATCCCCGAGGAAGAGATGGAGAGCGTCAAGACCGTCGGGCAGGCGATCGATCTCGTCTCGACGAAGCTCGGGAACTGAACCCGGCCCCCACCGAGGAGCCCTCACCATGGCCGAACAACGCCGCAAGACCGTCATCACCGGGATCGGCCCCGTCACGCCGATCGGAACGGGTGTCGACGACTTCTGGGAGGGCTTGATCACCGGTCGCAGCGGGATCCGCCAGATCACGCGCTTTGCCACCGACGACCTGCCGGTGAAGCTCGCCGGCGAGGTGCCGGACTTCGACGTGTCGTCGTGGCTGGACAAGAAGGAGGCTCGGCGCACGGACCGCTACGTGCACTTCGCCCTCGCGTCAGCCGATATCGCTTGGGAGGACGCCGGGCAGCCGGAGGTTCGAGCCGACCGCGCCGGCGTGATCTACGCGACCGGTATCGGGGGCATCGAATGGCTCCTCCAGCAGCACTCGGTCTTGCTCGAGAAGGGGCCCGGTCGGGTCAGTCCGTTCATGGTGCCGGCGCTCATGGCGAACGCCGCGGCGGGTCACATCGCGATGCGCCGCGGCTTCAACGGCCCCAACCTGTCGACGATCTCGGCATGCGCTTCCGGTTCGCACGCGGTGGGCGAGGGCCACCGCATGATCGCCGACGGCCTGGCCGACATGATGATCGTCGGCGGTTCCGAGTCCGCGACGATCCCGCTGACCATCTCCGCCTTCGCCCAGATGCAGGCGCTCACGAAGAACCCGGATCCCCAGACGGCCTCGCGCCCGTTCGATGCGCAGCGCGACGGCTTCGTGCTCTCCGAGGGAGCCCTGGCGATGGTGCTCGAGTCGGAGGATCGTGCGCTGGAGCGCGGAGCGAAGATCTACGCCGAGATCGCAGGCTACGGCGCGACCGCCGACGCGTACCACATCACCGCGCCCGACCCCAAGGGAACCGGCGCGGCGCTCGCGATCCGCAACGCGCTCGCGACCGCCGACGAAGAACCGAGCGCCGTCGACTACGTGAACGCGCACGGTACGTCCACCCCTCTCAACGACGCGTCCGAGACCCGTGCGATCAAGGCAAGCCTGGGCGAGGAAGACGCCCATCGGGTCGCCGTGTCGTCGACGAAGTCGATGACCGGGCACATGCTCGGCGCCGCCGGCGCGGTCGAGGCCGCCGTCTGCGCGCTGGCGATCCAACGGGGAAAGATCCCGCCGACGATCCACTACTCCACGCCCGATCCGGACTGCGACCTCGACGTCGTGCCCAACGAGGCGCGTGATGCGGACGTTCGGCTCGCGCTCAGCGACTCGTTCGGTTTCGGCGGCCAGAACGCGGTCGTCGCCGTCCGTCGCTACGACAGCTGACCCGGACGTTCCCTTCTTACGGCATGAACGAGCGGTGATACGGCGCGCCGTCGAAGTGCATGCGAGCGGCCCGGCCCTCGATCACCACGTCGAACCACACCCGCTCGGTCCGCCACGGTTCCAGACCGGCGACGAAGCCGTCGTCGCCGTCCGGCCGCAGTTCGAGTTCGCCGTTGATCCCTACCCCGGCGGCGATCAGCCACAGCTTGCCCTCGCGGGCGACAACCCGCAGCGAGGGGTTCCAGGGGTTGGTCGACCGGTAGTGCCCGGGAAAGGCGGTCCACTCCTGCGGCAGTGGCGGGTCGATCGGCGCCACCTCTCCCCGCTCGAATCGGTTCGCCCCATGGGTCGCCGCCACCACGGCTCCGTCGGCGTCGGCGTCGCGACAAAAGCGCAGGTAGAAGCGGTCGAGGCCGGGGTGTGGAACCAGGAACGCATCGGTCGGGACCTGGGTCGTGTCGACCTCGAGGGGGATCTCGCGGTCGCCGTCGCGCAGCGTCAACCCCCCGTGCGACTCCGCGATCTCGATCGTGCGATGCAACCCCGTGTATCGACCGACGTACTCCTCGGCCTTCTCGATGCGGAGGGGGTCAGGCGTGTCGGCGGGGTCGGGCAGAGGCGCTCCGGAGACGGCGGCCCGGACGGCGGCGAGCGCGAACCCGAGCACCGCGCGCCGGTCTCCGTCGCCGTTGACGAGCATCACACCGCCAAGGTCCGCGTCGACGTCGACCATCAGCAAGGCGGTGAACCCCACCATGCCGCCCGAGTGCCAGATGTACCGCCTGCCGTCCGCCGGATCGGTTCCCACCCAGAAGCCGTACGCGTAGTGCCACGAGGGATCATCCTGGTCGAGGACGTAGGGCGTCGTGAGCCGGTGGAACGCCTCCTCGGACAGGATCCGTGTCCCATCCGGACCGGCGCCCCGGCGGATGAGCATCCGCGCGTAGGCGCCCATGTCCAGCACCGTCGAGATGATGCTCCCGTCGGCTGTCGTCGAATCGGTCCATGCCGCCGGAACCAAGGGATGCTCCCTGTGAGTCGGGCGATCGTCGAATACCGACGCGTAACCAGTTGCGAGATCCAGCCGCTCCTCGGGGGTGATCGTGGGTGAGGTGCGCGCCATGCCGAGCGGCTCGAGGATCCGTTGCCTCAGCAGGTCGGCGATCGGCGTGCCGGTCGTGTGTTCGAGCACGAGCCCGACGATCTTGTACCCGTCGTTGGAGTAGGAGAAGCGCTCGCCGGGCGCGAACCCGGGGTCGACCTCGGCCCTGCGACGCGACGCGGAGACGGCCTCGCCCGTGTGCTCGGTCCCGATCGCCAGCCCCGCCGAATGTGTCAACAGATGGTGCAGCGTGATCGGACCGAACGGCTGACGCAGCCGGAGCCAGGGGACGAGCTCGTTCACTGGCGCTTGCAGGTCCAGGCGTCCCGTCTCCGCCTCCTGTACGGCGACGATCGCTGCGAAGGACTTGCTGATCGAGCCGATCTCGAACCGGGTCTCGGGCCGCACCGCAGCGGACGACGCGGCATCGGCGAACCCCCGTACGACAACCCCGAGCGTCTCATCGTCGTCGGTCACAGCAAGCGCCGCGCCGGGCGCGTGCATCAGGGGCATGCGGTGCTCGAGCACCGAACCGGTTCGCTCGAACGCCTCCGACAACCCCGTCATCGTGGGGACGGCCTACCCGAAGAACAACTTGAGTTCGCGCGCGGCCGACTCCGGGGAGTCGCTTCCGTGTGCGACGTTCTCGCCGATCAAGGTCGCGAAGTCACCGCGGATCGTTCCCGGCGGCGCCTCGACCGGGTTGGTGGGGCCCATCAGCGTGCGCCAGACCGAGATCGCCGACTCACCGGTCACCTTACCGACGACCACCGGGCCCGAGGTGATGAAGCCGACGAGCTCGCCGAAGAACGGCTTGTCCCGATGTTCCCCGTAGTGCTCCTCGGCGGTCGCGCGATCGATCGTGAACAGCTTGAGCTCGTCGAGCGTCAGGCCCTTGGCCTCGACGCGTCGGAGCACCTCGCCGACGAGCCCGCGGCGCACACCATCGGGCTTGACGATCAGCAGGGTGGATTCGGTGGCCATGGGCTCCTTGGTTCCTCTCCGGTGCAGGGGATCCGCGCAGGCGCGCTCGTTCAGGGTCCGAGCGCCCGGCGGGCATCCGCGACAGTATAGAGCGACCCCGTCACGAGGATCAGATCGCCTTCGGCCGCGTCCGCCTGAGCCGCGTCCAGGGCGGCGGCGACGCTCGTGAAGCGTTCGGACGGCACGTCCTTCACGGCCAGCGCCTCGAACAGCACCTCCGCGTCCTGGGAGCGGGCGCTGTCGTGCGCGGCCGCGTAGGCCCGGTCCGCGAGTGGCGCGAGCGGCGCGACGATGCCGCCCAGGTCCTTGTTCGCGGAGACCGCGATCACCAGGTGCAACCGGTCCCACGCGAAGACCTCCCGCACCGCGACCGCGAGGCCTTCGGCTCCGGCGGGGTTGTGTGCACCGTCGAGGACGACCAACGGGTGGCGTTGCAGCACCTCGAGCCGGCCCGGGGAGTGGGTCGACCGCATCGCCTCGTCGACAGCCGATGGATCGAGGACTCGGTCGAGGAAACATTCCACCGCGGCGATCGCCGTCGCGCAGTTGCGTGCCGCGTAATCACCGAACATCGGCAGGTAGAGGTCTTCGTAGGCGCCATGACGCCCTCGCACCGTGAATTGCTGACCACCGACGCCGGGCGTGCGATCCTCCACGGCGTAGTCCCGGCCCTCGAGGACGAGTGTGGCCCCGACCTCGTTGCAGCGATCCTGCACGACGCGCATCGCGTCCGGCGCCTGATCGCGGACCACCGCGGTCTTGCCCTGCTTGATGATCGCCGCCTTTTCCCCCGCCACCTCGGCGATCGTCGCTCCGAGTTCGGGGTGGTCCAGCCCGATCTCGCCGATCACGGCGACATCGCCCGAACACACCGTCGTCGCGTCCCAGCGACCGCCCATGCCGACCTCGTACACTCCCAGACCCACCGGTGCATCCGCGAACCACAGGAAGGCGAGCGCCGTCAACACCTCGAAGTACGTCACGCGATGCTCGTCGGTGCGATCGACCTCCTGCAGCACCGGCAGCAACCGCTCGTACTCCTCACCGAACTCGGCGACGGTGATCTCCCGGTCGCAGATCTGTAGGCGCTCGGTCACCGAGAGCAGGTGCGGCGAGGTGTACAGACCGGAGGTGATCCCGTGCGCGCAGGCAAGTTCGGTCACCGCGCGTGCGGTGGTGGTCTTCCCGTTCGTCCCGGTGACGTGGATCGACGGGTGGGTCAGCTGCGGATCGCCGAGCAGGGTGGCGACCGCACGGATCCTGTCGAGCGTGGGCACGATCCGATCGGGCTGGCGCCCTTCGAGCTCGGCCAGCGCCGCGTCGAAGCGCACGGGGTCAGGCGCCCTGCGGGGCGAGCACGGTCTCGACCGCGAAGTCCTCACCGTCCGTCCGGTCGATCACGGCGATGTTCCCCGCCTCCTGCAGATCCTCGAGTGCAGGCTCCAGCAGGCCGAATCGCTGCGGTGTGTCCCGCACGACCACCCGCTCCACCCGAGCTCGTAGCGAGATCTTCTGGGCCGCCTTGTGTTTGCGGACCTCCGTGAGCACTGACGCCGCCGACGCGAACACCCCGGGGTCGGCCTCAGCCCCGGCCTCGAGCTCGCCCACCGAGGGCCACGGCGCTCGGTGCACGGATCCCTCCTGCCACCAGGACCACACTTCCTCGGTCACGTACGGCAAGAACGGCGCGAGCATGCGGAGCAGGGAAGATAGCGCCATGCGCAGCGCAGCCATCGCCGAGCCCGCGGCGCCCTCACCCCGGGACCCGTACGCGCGGCTCTTCACCAGCTCGACGTAGTCGTCGCAGAAATCCCAGAAGAACCGCTCGATGATCTCGAGCGCCCTCGCATGGTCGTAGTTCTCGAAAGCGACGGTTGCGGTCTCGACGACGTCGGCAAGCGTGCACAACATCGAGCGGTCGATCACCTCGGTCACTGCTCCCGGTGCCGCCTCCATCTTGAGCACGAACTTGGAGACGTTGAGCGCCTTGATCGCCAGACGCCGTCCGACCTTCATCTGCTGCTCGTCGATCGCCGTGTCGACGCCGAGGCGCGCGCTCGCCGCCCAGTACCGCACGCCGTCGGCCCCGTGTTGGTCCAGCAACGGCATCGGCGTCACGACGTTACCCTTGGACTTCGACATCTTCTTGCGGTCCGGGTCGAGCACCCAGCCGGAGATCGCCACGTCGGTCCACGGCAGGGAGTCGTTCTCCAGATGTGCCCGAAGAACCGTGTAGAAGAGCCACGTCCGGATGATCTCGTGGCTCTGCGGACGCAGATCCATCGGGAACAGGCGCTCGAACAGGTCGAGATCGTCTTCCCAGTGCGCGGCGATCTGTGGTGTGAGCGACGACGTTGCCCAGGTGTCCATCACGTCGGGATCGCCCGCGAACCCTCCCGGCACGCCGCGCTGCTCCTGCGTGTACCCGTCGGGAACGTCGGTGAGCGGGTCGACCGGAAGACGGTCTTCGTCGGGGACGAGCGGATGCTCGTGGTCCGCCACCCCCTGATCGTCCAACCGGTACCAGACAGGGAACGGCACCCCGAAGAAGCGTTGACGACTGACGGCCCAGTCGGCGTTGAGTCCCTCGACCCACGACTCGTACCGCGCCCGCATGTGCGGGGGGTGCCATCGTAGTTCCCGACCTCGCGCGAGGAGTTCGTCGCGGAACCGCAGCGTCGAGACGAACCACTGCCGGCTCGTGATCACCTCGAGCGGACGGTCCCCCTTCTCGTAGAACTTCACGACGTGACGGACCTGCTCGGGCTCTCCCTGCAGATCACCGGACTCCGCGAGCAGTTCCGCGATCCGGCGCCGTGCCTTCTTCGCGTACAGACCCGACAGCTCGTTCTGCGCGGCCGTCGCCGCCTCGACGTCGCGCGACTCCCAGCCATCGCGTCCCCAGCGGGGTGGGGCGATCGTTCCGTCCTTCTGCATGACGACGCGTGCCGGCAGGCCAAGTTCCTTCCACCAGACGACGTCGGTTACGTCGCCGAAGGTGCAGATCATCGCGATCCCCGTTCCCTTCTCGGGATCGGCGAGTTCGTGCGCCAGCACCGGAACCGGTGCGTCGAACAAGGGCGTGAACACGCGCGTGCCGACGAGCTTCGTGTACCGATCGTCGTCGGGGTGGGCTACCAGCGCGACGCATGCGGGGATCAGCTCCGGGCGCGAGGTCTCGATCTCGAGGGCGCCCGCGCCGTCCTCGCGCTCGAACGTTATCCGGTGGTACAGGCCCTCCTGTTCGCGGTCTTCGATCTCAGCCTGCGCGACGGCGGTCCGGAAGTCCACGTCCCACATCGTGGGCGCCTCTGCCGTATAGGCCACGCCCGAGTCGAGCAGCCGCAGGAACGCTCGCTGCGACACCCGCCGGGATCGATCGCCGATCGTCGTGTAGGTCATCTCCCAGTCCACCGAGAGCGACAAGTGCCGAAACAACTCTTCGAACGCCTTCTCGTCCTCGACCGTGAGCCGATTGCACAGCTCGATGAAGTTCTTCCGCGACAAGGGGATCGGCTTCGCGTCCTTGCCTGTATCGGGCTCGAACGCCGCGGCGTCGAACGCCGGGTCGTAAGGCACCGACGGATCGCACGACACCCCGAAGTAGTTCTGCACCCGGCGTTCGGTCGGCAGGCCGTTGTCGTCCCACCCCATCGGATAGAAGACCTCCTTGCCGCTCATACGCTGGTATCGCGCCATCACGTCGGTCTGGGTGTAGCTGAAGACGTGCCCGACGTGCAGCGACCCGCTGACGGTCGGGGGCGGGGTGTCGATCGCGAAGATCTCCTCGCGGGTCTTCGAGCGGTCGAAGCGGTACGTGCCGTCGGCGTCCCACCGCGCACCCCACTTCTCCTCGAGGCCGTCGACGCTCGGCTTGTCGGGCACGGAGGCTTCCATGGGCGGAATATACGAGATGCCTGCCTGTGCGGTCGGCCACGACTCCCGGGCTACGATCCGCTCGTGATCGACGTCCTGCTCGACGCGCTCCCGCTGGCGCTCGGCGCCGCCCTCAGCCCGACGATCCTGATCGTCACGGTGCTGATGCTCGCATCGCCGCGCGAGGCTCGGTTGCGGGCGCTGCTCTTCACGCTGGGGTGCGCGATCGTGATCGTCGCGCTCGGCCTGATCGGTCTGGCGGTGATCGGGTCGGTCGCGAAGCCGGATCCCGGCGCCAAGGACACCCTGAAGGGCTGGATCGACCTTGCCGCGGGGATCGTTCTCGCAGTGTTCGGCGTGCGTCTACTGCTGGTCAAGAAGAGGACGCGCAACGAGGTGACGGCGGACGAGCAGGCGAAGGAGCCCGCGAAGGCGAGGCCCGTCTGGCAGGCGGTGCCTCTCGGAGCCGCGATGATGCTGTTGAACACCTCGAGCCTCGCACTCTACGTCCCCATCCTCAAGGAACTCGCCCACGCCGACCTCCGCCCGTCCGGAAGGCTCATCGTGTTGGCGATCGTCGACGCGATCATCCTGCTTCCGGCGCTGATCCCGATCGCGCTCACGCTGGTCGCGCCGAAGACCGCAGCGCGCGCGCTCGCTTCCGTCCAACGGCTCGCGACGCGGTACGCGCGGCGGCTCAGCGGGGCGATCTTCGCCGCGCTCGGGTTGTACCTGGTCTACCGCGGGATCGACGGCCTCTAGACCGACTCGTCGGGGGTTGCGCCGCCCTCATGCACCGGGCCGGAGGTTTGCATCTCGGGCTCGGGGCGGCTCCCTCCAGGTTCAGGTGCGGCAACCAGGCGAGCCATCTCGGCATCCACCACGCGGCCTTGCCGAGCAGCAGCAACAACGCCGGGGCGAGCACGAGCATCATCGACGCGGCGAGGAGCACCGCGACGGCGAGGCCGACCCCGAACTCCTTGACGATCGGGTCGCCGTTCAGGATGAAGCTACCGAACACGGCGATCATGATCAGCGCGGCGCTCGCGATCACCGGGGCGCTGCGGGACGCTGGATCGCGGCCTTGGCGTTGGCATCGGTGACCCTGCCAGAGGCCGCGTGGAACACGATCGGACTGGATCCGTTCTGTTGCGGCGGGAAGTCCCTCGCCAGCAGATCGAATGCCCGTTGGCTGTCGGTTCCCGGCAACCGCAAGTCGTTGTTCGTGGCCGCGCCCACCTGCGCGACGGCGCCGATCACCACGGCGGCGAGCAGCACCCACGCGATGACGACGAGACCACGATGACGGGCGGCGAACCGCCCCAGCCGGTACATCGGGTTCATCGTGGCAGGCTGGCTAGGAACCGGCTCGCGTCACCACGAAGTCGCTGCCGGCGATCTCCTCGTAGCTGTCGTCGATCAGGATGTACACCGTGTACTTGCTCGGCTCCAGCGGCCACTTCCCGACACCGTTCTCGTCGTCGAACGTGACCGATCCCGCAACGGTCGCCTCCGTGTACAGGTAGCTCAGGTAGTAGGCGATGTCCGGGTCCGCGTCGCGCTTGTACAACCCGATCCAATCCCACCGGTTGGCGGGCGCGTTGCCCCATTCGACGGTGATGGGATCGCCGACCTCGTAGGAGGGCTCCGTCGTCCCGACCTCCGGCGGCGCTCCAGGCTCGGCGACCCAGAACGGTGCGCGGGCCAACTCCGACCCGTTCGCCCACAACACGGCCTCGTACGCACCCGGTCCCAGGTCAGCGGCCGGCAGATCGCGCGAGCCGGCGGCCCCGCCGTCGAACGGCGCAACCCCCTCTTCCCCTTCGATCGAGATCTGTGTCTCGCCTGCCGCGGGAGCCGACCACCGCAGCGCGACGTTCTCGTCGCTGCGAACGAGCTGGTGGTCGACGGAGATCATCGTCGGTGGGGAACCGGGTTCGATATCGAAGGACGAGACCAGCGCGCGATGGTCGGTCGGCCACGGGCTCACCGAGACGTCGACGCCCTCGCCACCCTTCTCGCCGACTAACGTGCTCTCGGTCACCGTCGCCGAACCGGCGGCGTAGATGAAGTCGATGCGGTCCGGCGGTGCCTTGGGGCCGGGGTTCCACTCCCCCTCGATGTCGGGACGCCCGGACGGCCAGGTGATACCCGGATCCTGCACGGGATCGGGGTACACCGCGCGGAAGGAGTCGACGAATCCCGCCTGTTCGACCGCACGACTGACGGGCCAGTCCAGGGGGAACTCGACGAAGTCCCGGGTGCCGGCCGTTTCCTCGGTCCAGTCACGATGCGAGGGCGCGTTGAAGTCGCCCACCAGGAACGCCGGCATCTCGTCGGCCACCCCGCCGAGCGCCTCCAAAAACGGCTCGACGGCGGGTATGCGCACGCGCTCCTCCAGCTCGAGCGTCTCCTGCGCGCTCATCCCCAGACGCACCTTGCGGGGACCATAGGGCGAGGAGGGCAGGTGCACGTTCCCGATCGCGGCCACGCGTCCGGGCTCGATTTCGATCAAGGTGTACAAGCCGTTCGCATCGGGAGGTTGCAGCAGCGGCAGGCGCGAGACGAGCTGGAGCCTGGCATCGTAATAGGGCCAATCGAGGGCGCGGGCGACCTTGGCGGTGTTCCCGTACGCCTCCTCGAGGGCCACTACATCGGCATCGACTTCCCGGATCGCGCGGGGGATGGCATCGAAGTCGACGAGCTCACCCCCGTACTCGATGTTGAACTCCATGACGGTGAGTCGTGCAGCGGCATCGATCGTCGTCGTCGACGAAGGCGGCGCGGGGTCGGTCGCGTCGTCCGTGCAGCCCGTCAACGCCGCGGCCGCGACGGCGAGCAGGACAGCGAACGATCGTGCGCGGTTCGCCACGGGCGGGACGCTAACACGCGGGCGGAACGGGAGGATAGCGAGGAGAGGGGGGCATGCGGATCGCAGGTGACCGCAGGTCGATCCGGACTACGCGGTGCGTTCGCGGCGCTGGCGGGACTCCTTGAGAGGCACCAGCGTCGGGTTGACACCCGAGAGCACGACGTCGCGATCGACCAGGCACTTGTTGACGTCCTGGCGGGACGGGAGGTCATACATCACGTTGAGGAGAACCTCCTCCATGATCGCGCGCAACCCACGAGCGCCCGTGCCACGCAAGATCGCCTGATCGGCGATCGCGCGAAGCGCCTCGTCGTCGAACTCCAGCTCGACGCCGTCGAACTCGAAGAACTTGCGGTACTGCTTGACGAGCGCGTTCTTGGGCTCGGTGAGGATCTCAACCAATGCCCCCTTGTCGAGCTGGTGCACGTTGGTGAGCACGGGCAGCCGACCGACGAACTCAGGGATCAAGCCGTACTTGAGCAGATCCTCGGGCAGTAGCTTGCCGAGCACCTCGCCCATGTCCTTCTCGTCGGAGCGACGGACGTCGGCGCCGAACCCGACGCCGCGGCTGCCGATGCGGCTGTCGATGATCTTGTCGATCCCCGCGAACGCCCCGCCGCAGATGAACAAAACGTTGGTGGTGTCGATCTGGATGAACTCCTGGTGGGGATGTTTACGTCCCCCCTGGGGAGGCACGCTGGCGGTGGTGCCCTCGAGGATCTTCAGCAGCGCTTGCTGCACGCCCTCGCCGGACACGTCGCGCGTGATCGACGGGTTTTCGCTCTTGCGCGCGATCTTGTCGATCTCGTCGATGTAGATGATGCCGGTCTCGGCCTTCTTGACGTCGTAGTCGGCCGCCTGGATCAGCTTGAGCAGGATGTTCTCGACGTCTTCACCGACGTAGCCGGCCTCGGTGAGTGCGGTGGCGTCGGCGATCGCGAAGGGAACGTTGAGCATGCGGGCGAGGGTCTGGGCCAGCAGCGTCTTGCCGCACCCCGTCGGCCCGAGCACCATGATGTTGGACTTCTGGAGCTCGACCTCTCCGTCTTTCGCGCCGACCTGGATGCGCTTGTAGTGGTTGTAGACGGCGACCGACAGGACCTTCTTGGCTTGGTCTTGTCCGATGATGTAGTCGTCGAGGAACGAGTAGATCTCCTGGGGCTTGGGAAGCTCTTCGAGCTTGAGCTCGGCGCCCTCGCTGAGTTCCTCTTCGATGATCTCGTTGCACAGATCGATGCACTCGTCGCAGATGTACACGCCCGGCCCCGCGATGAGCTTTTTCACCTGCTTCTGCGACTTGCCGCAGAAGCTGCACTTCAACAGGTCGGAATCGCCGAACTTCGCCATGCCCCCTGGCTCTGCCTCTCGTTCGCGCCGCGGGTACGGGGTCCCGGACTCGGATACTTCAGTTTACTCCGACCTAGGTGGTCGCTGCAGCAAGCTCGGGTGTGATGCCCCGGGACTGGATGATCTCGTCGATCACGCCGTAGTCCTTAGCCTGCTCCGCAGTGAGGATGAAGTCGCGGTCGGTGTCTTTGCCCACCTTCTCGAGGGACTGTCCCGTGTGCTCGGCGATCAGCTCGTCGAGCAGACGGCGGTACCGAAGGATCTCCTTGGCCTGGATCTCGATGTCAACCGCCTGTCCCTGGGCCCCACCGTGAGGCTGGTGGAGTAACACGCGAGAGTGCGGAAGCGCGTAGCGCTTGCCATGAGCGCCCGCGAGCAGCACCACGGCCGCCGCCGATGCGGCCTGGCCCATAACGATCGTGGACACGTCGGGTTTGATGTACTTCATCGTGTCGTAGATCGCGAACAGCGCGGTGATATCGCCGCCCGGAGAGTTGATGTAGAGGTTGATGTCCTTGTCGGGGTCGACCGACTCGAGGTGCAGAAGCTGCGCCATGATCAGGTTGCCGACGTTGTCGTCGATCGGCGTGCCGAGGAACACGATGCGCTCTTGCAGCAGCCGGGAGTAGATGTCGAAGGAACGCTCGCCGCGGCTGGTCTGCTCCACGACGACGGGGACGAGGTAGTTCTGCATGTCGCTCACGGGTTCTCCTCCGATGTTCGGTCGGCCTCAATGTCTGGAGGTGTATCGGCGGATCCGTCGCCGCCCTCGACCGATGTGGTGGTTGGGGCGCTCTCCGTTTCGATCTTGGCCTTGTCGACCAGCAGGTCGAGCGCCTTGGAACGGATGATATCACCGGCTAGAGACACGATCTGACCCGTTCGCTCCAGCGTTTTGGCGACCTCCTTGGGATCCTGCTGGACCTGTGCGGCCAGCACGGAGATCTCGCTTCCGAGTTCTTCGGCGCTGACCTCGATGTCCTCCTTACGCGAAACCGACTCGAGGATCAGGTCGGACTTGATCGCGCGGATCGCGTGGTCGCGTGCATCCGACCGCAGTCTCGCCTCGTCCCATCCCTGCGCCTCGAGCACCTGGTCGAGCGTCATCCCGGAGCGTTCGGCGCGTTCGCGCGCGCCCTGGACGCGAGACTCCGTTTCGTCATCGATCAGGGTCTCCGGCAGATCGACGTCGACGCGATCGACCAGCGCGGACAGCACGCGGTCGCGAGCGACCGAGTCCGCCTGGCGAGCCTTGTTCTCCGTGATCGACTCCCGCAGGTTCTCGCGGAGTTCGGCGAGGGTGTCGAACTCGCTCGCGGTCGTCGCGAGGTCGTCGTCCAGCTCGGGCAGCTTCTTGCCCTTGACCTCCTTCACGAGCACGCGGAACTGTGCCTTGCCGCCCGCCTTGTCGCCCGCGGCGGGGCCGATCCCCTCGGAGAAGGTGATGATGTCGCCGGGCTTCTTGCCGCGCAGCTCGACATCCATCGTGGGGCCGAACTCCCCCGATCCGATCGCGTACAGGTAGTCGGGGCGGGTGCCCTCGGGGAGCTCCTCGCCCTCGACCTCCGCGCGCACGTCGGCGACGACGAAGTCCCCGTCGACCGCAGGCCGCTCCACCGTCTCGAGCTCGGCGAAGCGCTCCCGCACGCTTTGAAGGAGCTGCTCGACCTCCTCGTCGGTCGCGTCCGACGAAGGCTTGGTGACCTCGATCCCCTCGTAGTCGTCCAGCTCTAGGCGCGGACGCACCTCCATCTCAGCGGTGAAGATCAACGGCTTGCCGTCCTCGAGCTGGGACAGATCGATCTCGGGCTCGGTGATCGGCGCGAGGTCCTGGTCGCGCACCGCATCGCGGTAGTAGGTCGGCAACGACTCGTTCACGAAGTCCTCGATCACCGCGTCGCGCCCGATCTGGGCATCGATGATCTGCTTGGGCACCTTGCCCTTGCGGAACCCCGGGATGCGAACCTGCTTGGCGATGCGTCCGTAGGCCTTTTCGAGATCCTGCTCCATCTGGTCCACCGGGACCTCGACGGTGAGCTTGACCTTGTGCTTGTCGGTTTCTTCGATCGTGGTCTGCATGAGAGGCACAGCCTAGCCGACACCGGCGCTTGCGGCCGCGCTCAGCAGGTATCTTGCGCGGGTGTTGGAGCAAGAGCTCGCCCTCGCCCACGAGCTGGCCGATCGAGCCGCCGAGATCTCGCTAGGGCTGTTCCGCGGAACGTTCGAGGTTGCGATCAAGCCCGATGCAACACCGGTCACCGAGGCCGATCTCGCGATCGAGGCGATGATCCGCGACGAGTTGGCACGCCGCTTCCCCAACGACGCGATCCTCGGTGAGGAGCACGGCGGCGCGATCGGGAAGGCCGAACGCACATGGATCGTCGATCCGATCGACGGAACGAAGAACTTCGCCGACGGCGTCCCGATCTGGGCGACCCTGATCGGTCTGCAGATCGGAGATCGCCTGGAGCTGGGTGTGGCCTCGGCGGCCGCGCTCGGGGAGCGCTACTGGGCGGTGCGAGGAGCGGGATCGCACTGCAACGGCGAGCCGATCCACGTTCGCGAGGAAGTGACGGCGGTGCCTGCCGCGTTCGTGTGTCTCACCGAGTTGGACGAGCTGCTCGACACACCCCTGCGTGAGCCGTTCCTCGATCTGACCCGCCGCTGCCGACGCACGCGGGCGTTCGGCGACTTCTGGGGTCACTGTCTCGTCGCCCGTGGAGCGGCCGACGTCATGATCGAGCCGGAGCTGGCGATCTGGGACTACGCGGCCTTGGTCCCGATCGTCGAGGAGGCGGGCGGGCGCGTCTCGCAACTCGACGGGTCGCCGCTGCGCCCCGGTGCCAGCGTGGTGTCGACCAACGGCGTACTGCACGACGAGATCCTCGCCATCGTCGGAACCTGATGACTCCCGGCCGGATCGCGGCCGCGCTCGCGCTCGTCGCGGCGTCCGCCGTCCTGCATGCCGCATGGAACCTGCTCGCGAAGCGCGTGCCGTCGGAGCTCCCGTTCGTATGGCTAGCCTCGGCGACAACGTCGGTGCTGTTCCTTCCCGCGGCCGCGGTCACCGCCGGGATCGAGCGCCCGGTGTTCGGATGGCAACAACTCTCGTTCGTGCTGCTGTCCGGTGGACTGCACGCGGTCTACTTCTTGTCCCTTCAACGTGGGTACCGCGACGGCGACCTGTCGATCGTGTACCCGATCGCGCGCGGAACCGGAGCGTTGCTCGCGGCGATCGCGGCGATCTGGCTGCTCGGCGAGGGAACGGACACACTGTCGATCGCCGGGATCGTTCTCGTCGTGGGCGGGGTCTTCGCCTTGACCGGTGGCGGCCACGCGCTACGGGGCGGGACGTTCGCGACCGGAGCCGAGTGGGGACTGCTGACCGGTGCGGCGATCGCCAGCTACACCCTGACCGATCGGCGTTCGGTCACCACCTTGGGTATACCACCCCTCGTCGTGTTCCCACTCACGCAGCTGGCGCTGACCGCGTTGCTGACGCCGTCGGCATGGCGTCGCCGCGCAGAGGTGGCTGGCGTGTGGCGGGATCACCGCAGGACGATCGTCGCCGTCAGCGTCATCTCGGCCACCGCGTACCTCCTCGTGCTGACGGCGCTCACGTTCGCGCCCGTCAGCTACGTCGCACCGGCTCGGGAGCTCAGCATCGTGGTCGCGGTGCTCCTCGGCGCTCGGGTGCTCGGGGAGGTCGACGTGCGCAGACGGCTCGTCGCGGCCGGTGCGGTCTCCGCCGGCGTCGTCGCGCTCACGATCGGTCTCGCAGCCTGATCGGCCCAGGGTGGTTCGTCGCTCCCCAGCGCGACAGGCCGAAGGATCCGGCGCCGGCGCCACCTGAGCCACATCTCCGATCGCCCCTCAAACCATGCAGATGATGAAAGTCTGGTGCATGGGTTCTGCTCCTTGGATCTCCCTCGATAGGCACGGCTCGGCCCCATCCCATGCGTCATCGAGGTCCAGCGACCGCGAGAACCTCTGCTAACTTCGATGCATGACCGGCACCCTCCGATCCGATGGCGACTCCGCTACCCGCGAGGAACGTTTGACGATCTCGTCCGTCGGCTCTCTACTCGGGATCCCGATCCCCACGATCCGATCTTGGGAACGGCGCTACGGGTTCCCGGCGCCGGCGCGCACCCAAGGCAAACATCGCCGCTACTCGGTGGACGAGGTCGACCAGCTTCGGATGCTTCGCGATGAGATCACCCGCGGGCACTCGGCCGGCCGTGCGGTGGAGATCGTGCGGCGGGCCAACGAGCAGATCGACCCGGGGCGGCTTGCGCAACTCGAGGCGTTCTTGCATGCGGCGATGCGTCTGGATCCCGTCGGACTTCGACAGGCGCTCGACGCGGCGACCGACAGGATGGGCGTCGAGGCCGCGATCCGCGACGTGACGCTGCCCGGGATGCGGGAGATCGGCAACAGATGGAAGACCGGTTCCTGCGACGTCGCGAACGAACACCTCGCGACCGAAGCCGTGCGGGTCTGGCTCGCGCGACTGACCGCGATGGCGCCGCCTCCCTTTCGAACCGGGGCGATCGTCCTCGCGTGCGGCCCCAAGGACCTGCACACGGTGGGATTGGAGGCATTCGGGGTGTTGCTCGGCCGACGGGGCTGGCCTGTTCGGGTCCTGGGCCCGCTCACTCCGGCGGCGTCTTTGGTAACCGCCGTGCGCGCAGCAGAAGCCGTGGGCGCCGTCGTCACGTCGCAACGCAACGTCACCCGGCGAACCGCGGTGGAAGCGATCTCGGCGGTCGACGCGCTCGGAGGGGTGAAGGCGTTCTACGCGGGGAACGGGTTCGCGACCCCGAGCGGACGCCGCGGTGTCCCGGGGATCTACCTCGGGAACGACGTCGTCGGCGCGATCGACACGATCGAGCCCGCGCTCCTCGACGGCCGTGTCACCTCCCCGCTTCAGCCAACGGACCCTGATCCGACGTCGTGAGTTGCGGCGGCGGCGGGTCGCCCCGTATCCTGACCCGCAGTCAGAAGCCCGGCGGGCACATCCTGCCTGTTGGACCGTTGCACGCGCGAGACGGGAACCCAGGTGCCTGACCTGAAGTCACACAGATCCTCGCCACGTTCCGAAGCCAAGCGGGAGCGGATCGTCGACTGTGCGATGCGCCAGTTCGCCGAGCAGGGGTATCAGGGCGCCCGGGTCGAGGACATGGCGAAGGAACTGGGTATCGCGAAGGGCTCGATCTTCCAGCACTTCGGCAGCAAGTCGGGCCTGTTCTTCGAGTCGTACAAGAAGGCCGTGTTCTCGATGCCCGCGTGGCTCGACGCGCCCGACGAGGTGCGCGCGCAAGGGTTCTTCGCGACGCTGTCGTACTGGCTCAAGCGCACCGAACATCTGATCCACGACGATTGGGTGCCCAACCGCGTCGCGCTGATCGGGAACTACGGAACGGACCTCAAGCTCAAGCGAGAGATGAACCGATTCATGTTGTCGGAGGATCCTTACGGAACGCTCGATTTCGTGGAGTTCGGCATCAAGCGCGGCGAGGTTCGCGATGACGTCGACCTCGACATGGTGGTGTCGATGGTCGACTGGCTCGCCGAGCGTTTCCAGGACGCGCTCGTGACGGAGGAACTCGACCCCGGTCTGTTCCATCGGCGAGGGGTCGCCAACCGTGCAGAGGTGCGGATCGAGCAGTTCGACACCCTCTTGCGCAGCGCGATCGGCAGCACAGCGATCCGCGACCAAGGCCGCGCCTCCGCGCCGCTCGACGTCTGAACGGTGCCCGTGTCGAAAGAAGCGCCCTGCGAGTGAGCTCGACTCCGCCAGGTCAGGCGGAGCGGGTGTCCTTGACGACCTCGCCGCCCTTGATCACGACGGCGACGTCTTCGAACGCGGTGATGTCGGCCAGACCGTCCCCAGCAACCGCGACCAGGTCCGCGTACTTGCCGTCGGCGATCGAACCGACGCGATCTTCCCATCGCATGCACTGCGCGGCGACGATCGTCGCGGACTGCAGCGCCTGCATCGGCGTCATCCCGTAGCGCACCATGTACGCGAGCTGCTTGGCCACCCAGGCGTGCGGATAGATCCCGGAATCGGTGCCGTAGCCGCACTTGACGCCGAGCTTGACGGCCTTCTCGAACCCCTCGCGCTGCGCATCGGTGGTCATGCGGTTCTTGTGCATCGTCTCGGCGGGCCATCCCTGCTCCGTTCCGATCTGCGCGATGTAGTCGCCGTCGTAGATGTCTGCCACCAGGTAGGTGCCGTGCTCGAGCATCAGCTCGATCGCTTCGTCGTCCATCAGGGAGCCGTGCTCGATCGAGCGCACGCCCGCACGGACCGCCCGCTTGATACCCGACGCCCCGTGGGCGTGGGCGGCGACGAACGTCTCGTGTTCCTCCGCGGTTTCCACCGCCACCCGCAACTGGTCCTCGGTGAACTCGGGCGCACCCGGGATCGTTCCCCGGGTCATCACGGCGCCCGTGGCGATCACCTTGATGAAGTCCGCGTGGAAATGCAGGATCTCGCGCACGCGGGTGCGAACCTCGTCCTCGGAACGCGCGACGCCGAAACGGAGGTCGCGCGGGAGCACCGCGTCCACGTCCGACGCGAGGCCCGTCACGTCGCCCCCGCCGAGCGATGCGGTCAGGTACGCGCCGGCGCAGAGCATCCTGGGTCCGGGGGTGAAACCGTCATCGATCGCGTCACGCAGCGCGACGTCGACGAACGCGCGGAAGGTTCCGACGTCGCGAACGGTGGTGAACCCCGCCTGCAACGTGGCCCGCGCGTTGCGGACACCGGTCATCGCCTCCTGTGCCCCGCTGCGCATCACGAGCGCCGCGTAGTTGGCGCCCGTCTCCGACTCGGTCTGCCCGACGAGGTGCGCGTGCAGATCGATCAGGCCCGGCGCAACGGTGTGATCGGACAGGTCCAGCAGTTCGACACCCGCTGGGGGCGGTTGGTCGCCGGGAAGGGTCCGCGCGATCCGCTCACCCGACAACAGGACGAGCCGGTCCGTTTCCACCTCACCGCGCTCGACGTCCACGAGGCGTCCGGCTCTGATCGCGAGGGTGACGTCGTCGCTCATAGCGCGAATCGTACGCGCACGAGGACCCGTCGGCAGCGTTCGGGGCCCTCGGAGCCTGACCCCGGGTCGCGCCTCAGCGACCGCGCTTGGTGCGACCGCGTGCGGCCGTACGACCGGACACGCGCGCCGGGCCGCCGTTGCGCTTGAGTGCGGCCATCGCGTCGTCTTCGGTCACGGTCCGACGCTGATAGTTGTGCAACGCGAACCGATCGCACGTCGTCTCGGCCGAGGACTTGCGCCCGAGACGTTCCTTGAGGAACCAGTGCATCCACTCGTGGCAATACAGGAAGCGCAACACCTGTCTGGGGGTATGGAACGTGACTCCCTCGGTCAGCCAGATGAAGCGCATCCCTCGGCCCTGCCTGCGCATGGCGCCGTAGGGCACCACTTCGCCGAAGGGCAAGAACGGCTCGGGGACCTGCAGGACGATCTCCCGCGAGTCGAAGTCGGTCAGAGCCGACAGATGCGGGGATGTCCGATAGCGGAACGGCTTGACGATCACCGTGTACTCCGAGGGTGTGGGCATGCCCTCGAGCATCCGACGGATCTCGGCGACGGTGAGATCGGGATGGCGGGAGACGATGCGCATGCCGGCCACTGTACGAAGGGCGACAGACATGCAGGTGGCACCCCCTCCAACGACGAGCTCTTCTTCAGCCGGCAGGTGGTTCAGGGCCGGCAGGTGGTTGAGGCCCGGCGGGCTCCTCGGGTCGCGCACCCTGGGGTTCCGGCACCGGAATCTCCTCGGTCCTGCGGGACCCCTCGTCGTCCTCGGGTTCGCCGGCGGCCTGCTGCTCGATGGGTCGACTGGATCGAAGGGTCCGGCTGACGGCCCAAGCGGCGAGGACGAGTTCGTCTAGTCGGGGCGGCGGGACTCGAACCCGCGACCTCGGCGTCCCAAACGCCGCGCGCTAGCCAGGCTGCGCTACGCCCCGTCGTAAGGAGTCTAGGGCGTCAGCCCATGGCCCATCACCACCAAGAGTTCGAAACGAGGCGCTGATGGCTCCTTTCGCGGTGACAGTTCGCACACACGACCTCGCATTTTTCGATCTCAAGCATCAGACGAGCCGTGCTCCAGCCGGCAACCAGCTTGGGAATCTCGGCGGACTTGTCAGCGAGATGATCGAAATCCATCACGTACGGGGGAAACACGCCCTTGCAATCGGCGCAGGGCACACTCTTCAACTCGGCAACGATTCTCCGATTCCGAGTGATTCGCTTTCGGCGACGAGCTCCTAGCTGACGAAGGTGTCTTTCGCGATTCCTGTCTCTCGCATACCACTCGCGCCACGCGGCTCGAGTGCATTCTTGGCAGTAGGATTGGCGCGTTCCCTGAGTCCGGCTGCGCCATGAGAAGTTGTCGATCGGGCGCTCTTCATTGCACCGAGCGCAGGTCTTTGTCTCCCTTTCCACGCGACTAGCCTGCACGGGGGCACCGACACTTCGGTGAGATCTGGAGGCTCCAGCGCACTTATCAATCGATGGCGTCGTGCGGACCGCCGCCGATGCCCGTTCGGAGCAGCTCGGTGATCTCGCGGATCCGGGCCTCTCGGCGCTCCGGGCGGTAGGGCTTGCGGTGGATCAGGCCGGGGTCGAGCTCCTCCGCGACCAGGGCGTCCTGGAACCGCTCCGCGACCCAGTCGAGCATCGAGGCCACGGTCTCCACGTCGACGTCCCCCCGGATCTCGCCCAGCTCGATCCCGAACTCAATGAACTCGAGCGTGCCGTAGGGGTCCTCGCTGCGCATGAACCGGTTGATCGGCCGGCGCAGACCGAACCCGGTGTCGTAACGGCCGAGCATCGCGACGCGGTTGGGAACCGGGTCCTCCAGGGTGTACTCCTCGGTCCGATCGAACCACCACCCCAGCGTCGCCCAGAACCCTTCGTCGAGCACCTCGCGCGGTGCGTCGAGCCACGCCGGAAGCAGCGACACGGCCTTCTGGTACGCGGCCAGGAACAAGCCCTCCTTGGACCCGAAACCGACGAACACGGTCCCCTTGGCAACGCCGACCTCGCTCGCGACGTCCTCCACGTGCGTGTCCCGGTAGCCGTGCTCGGCGAAGTGGCGCATCGCTACCTCGACGATGCGTTCGCGGCGCTCGACCGCGGCGGCGTGGGTTGCGCCGCGCGCCCCCGTCGAACCGTCGGACATCAGCCGCGCTCCCCGACCACGAACGAGCCCTCGCCCACGATTTGCACCGACCCCCCGACGAACACGGCGAGCTGTCCGGCGTTCTCGTGCACCTCGACCTCGAGAACACTGGGGCGGTCGACCTGTGCGCCCTGCTGCACCCGCACGCGGCCCGGCATCCCCGCGACGGCGCGTGCGGCGAGGTAGGCGCCGAGTGGACCGGCCGCGGATCCGGTGGCGGGATCCTCGCCGATCGAGAGGTTGGGATCGAACATCCGGGCGGTGACCTCTCCGTCTCGCTCGATCGCGAACAGGTACAGCTCTTCCCCGCCGGCCCGCTCGCACGCCTCCGCGACCAACCGCTGGTCGCGGACCGCCCGTCGCAGCGTCGACAGATCGCGGATCGGCACGATCAGCGGGCCGAGCCCGGTGGAGACCACTTGCATCGGCAGATCGGGATGCAGATCGTCGGCGGTCAGCCCGCTCGCGCGCGCGACGAGGTCGCGATCGTCGAATTCGTTCCCGAACTCGGGGGGCAGCTGTCGCATCCGCCCGCCTCCCGCATCGAGGTCGATCTCGACCGGCACGTCGCCGGCGGTCACTGTCTGGATCAGCGGGGTGGACACGCGGCCCTCGGCGACCATCACGTATGCCGTCCCGAGGGTCGGATGCCCGGCGAACGGGAGCTCCTTGTCGGGCGTGAAGATCCGCATCCGATAGCGATCGGCGCCCGTCTCGGTGACGAAGGTCGTCTCCGAGAAGCCGATCTCACGGGCCAGCGACTGCATCGTGGCATCGTCGAGCGGACCGGGCTCGGGCACCACACACAGCTGGTTGCCGGCGAACGGTCGGTCGGTGAACACGTCCACGAGCCGGAACGCGACACGCATCGAGCGGGTGACGGGAATCGAACCCGCGTCTCCAGCTTGGAAGGCTGGAGCTCTACCATTGAGCTACACCCGCGCAGGAGAGAAAGCCTAGCAGCGCACTTGGGGGCGCCCGGGCACCTCCGCCGCCTGCGTACGTGCCCCGCTAGGCTCTCGGGCGACCGGGCTTCACGGCCGTCGAGGAGGCGCGGGTGGACACGGACATCCTGCTCGGGATCGGCGCGATCGTTGTTCTCGGCGTGGGCGCGCAATGGCTGGCCTCCCGGCTCAAGCTGCCCGGCATCCTGTTGCTGATCCCCGCCGGTCTCCTCGCGGGACCCGTCACCGGCGTCCTGGAGCCGGACCGGATGTTCGGCGACGCCCTGTTTCCGGCGATCTCCGTCGCGGTCGGGCTCCTGCTGTTCGAGGGCGGCCTGGGATTGCGGCTGCGCGACCTGCGACCACCCGCCCGCTCTCCCGTGTTGCGGTTGATCACCCTCGGGGCACTGGCGACGTGGCTGCTTGCGGGGCTCGCCTGCGCGCTGTTGTTCGACCTGCCGACGCAGATCGACATGCTGATCGGCGCGATCATCGTGGTGTCGGGACCCACCGTCGTCGGCCCGATCCTGCGGCTCGCGCGGCCCCGCGACCCGGCACGCAAGATCCTCATCTGGGAAGGCATCACGATCGACCCGATCGGCGCGACGCTCGGCGTCGTGATGCTCAACATCGCGCTGGTCGGCGGCCTGGGACAGATCCTCCAGATCGTCCCCACGATCCTCGTCGGGGTCGCGATCGGACTAGCCGCGGCGGCGCTGCTGATCCTCGCGCTGCGCAACTTCACCGTTCCCGACGAGCTCGAGGTTCCGGTCGCGTTGCTGTTCGTCGTCGGAGCCTTCGTCGCGGCCGAGCGCCTCGACCCGGAGGCCGGCCTGTTCGCGACAACCGTGATCGGGATCGCGCTCGCGAACCAGCGGTGGGTCCCGATCCGCTCGTTCCATCTGTTCGGGCGAACGCTGGGCGTGCTGATCATCGGGAGTCTGTTCGTGGTGCTCGGCGCCCGCGTGGACCTCGAGACCGTGGAGGCGGTGGCGCTTCCGACCCTCGCGTTGGTCGGGATCCTGATCCTCGTGATCCGGCCCCTGATCGCGTTCGCGTCCACCGCCGGACAGAAGATCCCGCTCCCGGACCGCACGTTCATCGCATCCCTCGCGCCCAGGGGCATCGTTGCGGCATCAACGGCATCGTTGTTCGCGATCCGGCTCCAGCAGGAGGGCTCCCCAGCGCCGGAGCTGGTGCCGATCGTCTTCGGCGTGATCATCGGCACGTGTTTGCTCTACGGGCTCGCCGCACGGCCGTTGGCGCTCGTACTCGGCGTCGGGCAAGGAGAGCGCAAGACCGTGGTGTTGGTCGGCGACGACCCCTGGGTCGTCGAGCTCGCGCGCCATCTCTGCGAGGAGGGAGTCCCGGTGCTGCTCGTCGCGGTCGGCGAGGACGAACTGGCCGCGAGGACCGATCTCCCCTTCCCCGTGCATACTCGCGGCGTGCGAGACCTCGAGGAGGAACCCGTGTTCGACAGCGCCGCCGTCGCGATCACCGCCGCGGCAAGCGAGGAACGCAATCAGCTTGCCCTCGAGGTCCTCGCCGAGGCCGTCGGACGCCAGGGCCTCTTCCATCTTCCCGAGGCGGGGGGCACGGTCGAGTCCGGGACGCGACTCCCCTTCGGATTTTCCGATCGCGACGAGATCGATCACGCGGTGCGCGAGGGTGCCGGTTTCGTCACGGTGGACGGCGCGACGGCTCCGTCCGAAGGCCTACGCCAACTGCTCCGGATCGGCAGCAGCGGCGTGGTCGATTGCGCGCTGATGGGGCGAGTCCGTCCGGGCGACCGGCTCGTATGCCTGGTGTCTGCCGATGTGACGATCACGCCGGCGCGCGGCTAGCGGCTAGCGGCTAGCGGCGGATCGTCGGCGGGACACCCCAGACCTCTTCGAAGATCGTGAGCACCTCGTCACCCAGCCAATCGTAGCCGGTCGTCGTGAAGTGCTCGCCGTCAGGGGCACGCACCGCGGTCGGGTTGCCGTTCTCGTCGCGCAGGAACGGCGCGTACCGTCCCCGGGTGTCGGAGAACAGCTCGTAGGCGTCGACGTACTCGACCTCGGGTCGTTCTTCGGCCTCGGCACGATAGATATCGTTGAGCCGATCTCCCTGCCGGTTGCGGATCTCGTCGCGCATCGTCGGCAGACCGATCCATACGACCCTCCCGCCCTGATCGGTCGCGATGTCCATCAATCCCCCGACCCTCTCCGCGTAGGTCGAGCGCCACAGGTCCGTCTGACTCAGGGGGATCTGCGCGCTGCTGCCAAGCGTCGTCATCGTCTGCGAATCGTTTCCCCCGAGCATCACGACCGTCACGTCGGGCTTGAACCTGTTCACGATCGTGCGCAGGTTGGGCGGCCAGTTGAAGAAGTCCGGACGCGTGAGTCCCGACGACAGCAACCCCCGCGACTCGGCGTCCACCAGGGTTCGCTTGGTCAATCGTGCCAGCGTCGGCCCGACCCCCTGTGCGAACGAGTCGCCGACCGTGACCAGCCGTAGCGGATCCTCGCGAGTCGGCGCCTCCAATGGGTCGGGCTGGCCGCCGGGACCGTCCTTATCGTCCTTGTTGGGTTGGTCGCGCTCCTCTTCGGTCAGCGGCACCTCGGCCAGCTCGACCTCCGCGTCGGTGTCGCGCCCCACCGCCGCATCGACGGCCCCGCGGACGTTGTCGAGCTGCAAGAAGCGGGTGGTCGCCGCCACCGGCTTGAGGAAAAACAGCGCAACCGATCGACGTGTGCCGATCGGTGACGCCTCCGCCGCACGCTCGAGCGCGGGTGCGTCGAGGAACACCCACAGACCCAGGGCGATGAGCACCGCGACGAAGACCTGTCCGGCGGGAACCCTCCTACGCTGGCCCTCGCCGATCGGGCGCTTGGGGCCTGCGTGCAGCTCATCGGTGTCGCTGCTAGCGCGGCCGGGAACCGGATCGGGCGTCGTCTTCACCCGCACCATGCTAGCCACAGGGCCGACATCGCTCGCCCGCTCCCCGCCGTGACGACGTGACCTGCACCGACCGTGCGCCGGATCAGAACTGGAAGTAGATGAACGGCGCGACGCCCTGCGGTCCCAACGTGCTGATCACGAGCAGACCGAGAGCGAGCACCACACCCTGGACGACCGGGGTCATGCGGGAGAACACGACCCGGATACGCTCGGACGGCCCCTGCGGCAGGTACTGCATGCCGATCCCCAGCGCGATCGCCCCAAGCACCGGAAGCGTGATGAGCGGCGCTGCCCCGAAGCGGGTGACCAGCCCGGCGAGCATGTCGAACGCCGTGCCGATCGAGTCCGAACGGAAGAACACCCACCCCAGGCACACGATGTTGAACGTGACGATCTGTTTGATCACTCGTTGCTGGGTGTTCTCCGCCGGTTTCTCCAGTCCGTGCGTGCGGCGGTAGTGCCCCACGACCTGCCCGGTGCCGTGGATCGCCCCCCAGACGACGAAGGTCCAGGCGGCGCCGTGCCACAGGCCGCCGAGGAGCATCGTCAGCATGATGTTGACGTAGGTGCGCGTCTCGCCCAGGCGATTGCCGCCGAGCGGGATATAGAGGTAGTCGCGCAGCCATCGCGACAGCGTCATGTGCCACCGCCGCCAGAAGTCCTGCAGCGACACCGCCGTGTACGGGCGGTCAAAGTTCTGCGGGAACTTGAACCCGAGCAGCAGGGCGAGGCCGATCGCGATGTCCGTGTAGCCGCTGAAGTCGGCGTAGATCTGCACCGCATAGCCGTAGATCGCGACGAGGATCTCCGGCGACGTGTGGCTGCCGGGGTCGGCGAACACCGGGTCGACGATCGAGGTCGCCACGAAGCTGGACAGCACCACCTTCTTGAACAGCCCGGCCATGATCAGGTACGACGCCATCGACACGTCGATCCGTCGCGGGTCCTTGCGCTTGGCGAACTGCGGGATCAGCTCGTTCGAACGCACGATCGGACCGGCAACCAGGTGCGGGAAGAACGACAGGTACAGGAACACGTCCACCCAGCCGGCGGGCTCGATCTTGCCGCGGTGGATGTCGATCACGTAGCTGACGCCCATGAAGGTGTAGAAGGAGATGCCGATCGGCAGCACGATCTGCATCAGCGGCAGCGGCTCCCCGCCCCCGAACCACCCGGCCACGGTGGAGACGTTGAGCGCGGTGAAGACGTAGTACTTGAACCACAGCAGCGGGGCGAACGCCGCGATCAGGGCCACGGCGAGCACCCACATCCGCTGCCGTTTGGCCTTATTCCGATTGCCGACGACCGCGAGGGCACCCACCTGCGTGATCACGCTGAAACCCACGAGCAGCCAGACGAAGCTCGGGTCCCACCACGCATAGAACACGTAGCTGGCCCCGATCATGAACAGCTTCCAGGGCAGGCGGAACGGGTTCAGCAGCCAGTGGACCAGGAACACGACCACGAAGAAGATCGCGAAGTCGATCGTCGGGAAGAGCACCGCCGCATGCTAACGAACGCCTCCCCCGTGAGCGAGGTCCGTCGGCCCGCGCTTACCCGAAGGTCAAGCGATCGGGGAACCCGAACGATTCCCAGCCGTGTTCGTCCATGAGAATCACGGTCGGCTGGAAGGGGCCGTCCCCCGCGTAGGTGTGCTCGACACGTCGCCCGGCTCCGTGGCAGTCGTCCCCGAAGGACCAGTGATAGAAGACGATCGCCCCATCGGGATCGACCGCTTCGACCTCGAAGGTGAGGGTTCGACCTTCTCCCGTTACGTCGATGTCGATCTCAGCTCGCTCGTTCCGGTACAGCGCAGCGACCTCGAGCAGTCCGGGAGGGAGCGCTCCTTTCACCAGCTCGAGTTCCGGTGGTCGACGCAGCGTCACCGTCCACACACCCGGCTTGGGTTCGTCGATCGTGATCACCTGCCCGACGGGGAACTCGTCCACGGCTGTCGTATCGGGACGGCCGTCCGGTTGAGTGATGTCGATGCGCAGCAGATCCGCGGACCACTGGTCGGACTTGACGACGAGCGCGTTCGCGGCCGGTACCCGATACCGGGCTTCGATCGACGACTCGTTGAGCTCCGCTACTTCGATCGGCTCGAGCGGCTGGACGGGCTCACGCCGCTCCGGACGCTCCCCGACCCACGCGGTCGCGGCGTCGACACACTCCGCCGCGGGCTGGCCGGGATCCGCTTCAGCAGGCTCGGCCTCTCCGCCACACCCCGCAAAGACGACCGGTAGGACGACCACGACGATACCGACGCGCAGGAGCAGTGGCCTCATCCCAGCGATATCGACCCGAACCCGCAGTTCCTGAGTCCCGGACCGAGTCCCCTCCGCTACGCTTGCCAGGCTGGCGCCGGTAGCTCAGCGGACAGAGCGA
This sequence comes from Actinomycetota bacterium, assembly GCA_040902745.1. Classification (GTDB taxonomy): domain Bacteria; phylum Actinomycetota; class UBA4738; order UBA4738; family HRBIN12; genus JBBDWR01. Next base: position 93,458 of record JBBDWR010000015.1, read on the forward strand.
CGGACTTCTAATCCGTTGGTCGCAGGTTCGAATCCTGCTCGGCG
>JBBDWR010000016.1:0-18299 GCA_040902745.1 Actinomycetota bacterium
ACGACGCCGGCCGAGTTCGGGCTGTCCCAGACCTCGAGCTTGAGCTCGATGTTGAGCGGCACGTCGCCGAAGGCTTGGCCTTCGAGCCGGATCTGCGCCCATTTGCGGTCGTCGAGCCACGGGACGTGGTCGGAGGGACCGATGTGGATGTTCTGCTTGTCCAGGTTCTTGCGCAGTTGGCTCTGTACCGACTGGGTCTTGGAGATCTTCTTCGACGTCAGGCGCTTGCGCTCGAGCATGTTCATGAAGTCCATGTTGCCGCCGAAGTTGAGCTGATAGGTCCGGTTCAACTTGACGCCACGATCCTCGAAGAGCTTGGTCAACACTCGGTGAACGATCGTCGCTCCGACCTGGCTCTTGATGTCGTCGCCGACGATCGGCACGCCGGCGTCGCTGAATCGCTGCGCCCAAGCCCGATCGGACGCGATGAACACCGGAAGGCAGTTCACGAAGGCGACGCCGGCGTCGATCGCGACCTGCGCGTAGTGCTTGGCGGCCTCCTCGGAACCCACCGGCAGGTAGCAGACGAGCACGTCCGCCTCGGTTTCGCGCAGCACCTGCGCCACATCGACAGGCGTCTCGTCGGACTCCTCGATCATCTCCCGGTAGTAGGTGCCGAGCCCATCGAGCGTCGGCCCACGCTGAACGGTCACGCTCGTCGGGGGGACGTCGGCGAACCGGATCGTGTTGTTGGGCTCGGAGAGGATCGCTTCCGCAACGTCGGTGCCGACCTTCTTCGCGTCGACGTCGAAGGCCGCCACGACCTCGACATCGCCCAGGTGGTAGTCGCCGAGTTGCACGTGCATCAGGCCGGGTACGGGATCCTCCGGAGAGGCATCCTTGTAGTACTCCAAGCCTTGGACGAGCGACGAGGCGCAGTTGCCCACCCCGACGATCGCGAGTCTGACCTTGCTCATGTCGTGCGCTCCTTTCCGCGAAGCCCCTTCGTGCGCGTGGTGCTGCGCTTCGAGCGGCGCTTCGTTCCCCCCTTCGCGGGTTTGCCCTTCGCCTTCGTGGTGGCCCTGCCCGCGATGTTGCGTTCCGCTTGGATCAGGTCGTCAAGCCATGCGATGTCCTGCTCGGTGGACTCGGCGCCGTGTTCCATCAATGCGCGCGTGTAGGTGTCCGTCCCGTCACGGTCCCCCGAGAGGGAGGCTTCGATCGTTCCGAGCCGCTCCTCGAGGAAGGTACGGCGTCGTTCGAGCAGCCGGATACGCGCCTCGGGAGCGAGGTACTTGAAGAAGGCGAGCCGCACGCGGAAGCGATCCTCGCCGGTTTCCGTGTTGGCATCCTGGAGAAGCTCGAAGAACAGCTTCTCGCCCTTCTCGGTGATGCGATACACGTTCTTGCGCCGCCCGACCTCGACCTGGTCGAAGACCTTCTCGACCGCGCCCTGCTGATCCAGCCGGCGCAGCGTCGGATACAGCGAACCGTAGGAGACGCGCCAGAAGCCCAGGGTGTCGGTCAGGCGCTTCGAGAGCTGATAGCCGTGCATCGAGCGCTCTTTCAGCAAGCCGAGGATCGCGAGTTCGAGCATCGTGGCTAGGGTATCCTTCCCCGAGCGAGGTAGCGCAACGATATATCGAACCGATATATCGAACCGATATATATCTACCCTCGATCTCGGGGAACGTCAACTCCGCTGCCCCGAACGGTTCCGCCCCGGTCCGCTGCTGCGGCGCGTCCGGTCTCGCGTGGTCCAGGGAGCCCTGGGAGCCCTGCTTGGTATCAGGAACGAGGACCGGGGTCGTCGCCTACGCGTTCGATCGTCGTGCCGCAGTTGGCGCAGGTGCTGTCGGCCGATCCGGCCGGGGTGCCACACCGGGGGCACACGTGCGGCTTGGGCTCGGTCGCGGTCACGACGCAGCCCGCTGACCCTCGTGGCGCCCCTCTGCGATCTCCTCGATCACCTTCGCGTTGAAGGCCGGCAGGTCATCGGGAGAACGGCTCGTCACCAGTCCGTTGTCCACAACGACCGCTTCGTCGACCCACTCGGCTCCGGCGTTGCGAAGATCGGTTCGCAAGCTCGGGTAGCTCGTCATCGTTCGATCGCGCACCACGTTCGCCTCGATCAGCGTCCACGGGGCGTGGCAGATCGCCGCGACGGGTTTACGTTGCTCGAAGAACGCGCGGACGAACGCGATCGCGGGCTCGTGCATCCGCAACTTGTCCGGGTTGGCGACACCGCCGGGGAGCACGAGGGCATCGAACTCGTCCGCCGTCGCGTCCGCCACCGCGCGGGTGGCGGTAAACAGGTCGTTGTCGTACTTGCCCGTGATGTCCCCTGCCTCGATCGACAGGAGCTCGGGTTCTGCGCCCTCCGAGGAAATCGCCTTCCAGGGTTCGGTCAGTTCGCTCGACTCGACCCCGTTGGTCGCAAGGAACGCGACTCTCTTCCCGTCCAGTGCTCCCATGGTTGCGCTCCGATCCTTCCGCCGGTCCGGGCGGCGTTCGGACTGCTGCGCCACGCCGTACAGGAGGGTTCCCGATGGCCCGGCCGATGAAACCCTCTGACCTCGGATTCGGCGTTCGGCCGTCATCAGAACGCGACATCGGACCGATGGTCGCCTCGCGGAGCGCGCGGCTAGACTACGCCGGTCGTTTTCCCGACCCCTCTGAGGTGCATCGATGTCGAGAGTGCTGCTGATCGCTTGGGATGGCGCCGACTGGCGCATCCTCGACCCCCTGCTCGAGCAGGGGGCTCTTCCGAACCTCCAGGCGCTGCTCGACAGGGGTAAGCGCGACGTACTGAAGTCCACGATCCCGACGCACTCCTGGGCGGCCTGGCCGTCGTTCCTCACGGGTGTCAATCCCGCGGATCACGGCGTGTACGACATCCTCGAGACCGTTCCCGGCACGCACAAGCAGTACCCGGTCACCTACAAGTCGATCAAGGAGCGCACGTTCGTCGCCGATCTGTCGGCGGCGGGCAAGGAGGGCGTCTACGTCGACGTGCCGCTGATGTTCCCGCCGCCCGACATCAAGGGCAAGGTGCTCGCGGGAGGCGTCCTGCCGAAGGGCCGTCCCTTCTCCCACCCTGAGAGCCTGGCAAGCGAGCTCGAGTCCGCGGGCGTCCCGTGGGAGATCAACGGGATGAGCTGGACCACCTACCGCAACAAGCCCGACCCCTACCTCGACGAGGCACTGCAGGTCACCGGCAAGCGCATCGCGGCGACCAACTGGCTGATGGACAACACCGACTGGGACTTCCTGATGTCGGTGTGGGTCAGCGTCGACCGCACCCAGCACTGCCTGTCCAACTACGTCGGTCCGGATCACCCGGACTATCCGAAGCTGTCCAAGACGCAGCGCTACAACAAGGTCGTCGACGTCTACAAGCAGCTCGACGAGGCGATCGGTTCTTTCGTGTCCAAGACCAACGACGACGACATCGTGATGTTCATCTCCGACCATGGGTTCCAGTCATGCTCGCGCGCGATCAACATGGACCACCTGCTCAAGCGGTTCGGCTACCTCGACTTCTCGGCGTCGAACATGGTCTACGGCCCGATGCAGTGGGGGCCGATGCGAACGGCCGCGCGCAAGGTCTACGACCTGCTGGGCCTGCATGGCAAGGTCTCGCTCAAGCAGCCGGTCAACTGGCAGAAGACCAAGGCCTACACCTCGATCCGCTCGACGGGTGAAGGCGTGTCGATCAACCTCGCTGGCCGCGAACCCGATGGCATCGTGGATCCGGCCGACTACGAGAAGGTGCGCGGCGACGTGATGGACGCGCTGGCCAACTTCGAGGACCCCGAGACCGGGCGCAAACCGGTCAAGGCGATCTTCAAGCGCGAGGAGATATTCAAGGGCAAGCACGCCGACTCTGCGCCCGACATCCTGATGGAGCCCGCCGAGCAGTACTCGCTCACCCACGCGAAGAGCGCGATCGAGAAAGCCGACTGGATCGCAGGCGACCATCGGATCGACGGCGTGATGGCCGTGACGGGCCCGAACGTCAAGGGGTTCGAGCAGACACCGCTGCTCGTCGATCTCGCTCCGACGATCCTCGCTGCTCTCGACGCTCCGGCCTCGGTCGAGCACACGGGGCGGGTGCTGCACGAGATCGTCGGCGCGGATGCTTCCGTCAAAGCCGGGGCAAGCGCCGGCACGGCGGAGGCCGCTTCGGCCGAACCCACGGTGAGCGACACCGAGGCCGACGAGATGGAGGAGCACCTCCGCGGCCTTGGCTACCTCGAGTAACGGCTCCGGTAGCGACCCGGGTCCTGAGGGCGAGATCGCCGACCCCACCGGCGCCGAGGTCGTGGACCCGGCACCGCGTCCGGGGCTTACCGGCGCTGTTCGAGGGGCGATGGGCGGCGACGAGCACGCGGACCATCGCAACATCCTCGGGAACACGGGACAGAACGTCCTCGGGCTCGGCATCGGCGCGGCGGCCACGTTCGTGGCACAGGTGTTGATGACGCGCACCCTTGGCGATGCGCGCTACGGCGTTGTCACCCTGGCGACCCAGTTCGCATTCATCGCCGCCGCCGCCACCCGCTTCGGCATGGATGTCGCGGACGTTCGGCTGGTGGCGATCCTGATCGGCCGAGGTGAGGCTGGACGCGTCCGCGGGCTCGTCCGACGCTCCGTTGCTATCGCCGGAGCCGTAAGCGTGACGTTCGGCATCGCTTCGTTCTTCGCGTCGCCGTGGATGGCCCGCACCTTCTCCGAACTCCCTGCGATCGCGACGCCAGCGTTCCAAGCGGCGGCGATCGGGATCCCGCTGGGGGCGCTCGCTTTCACGTATATGGGAGCAACCCGCGGACTGAAGATCATGCGCTACACGCTGTACGCGCAGTGGACCGCACAGCCGATCGGTTGGATCGTGCTCTCGCTCGCGGGGTGGGCGGTGGTCGCGGACAGCGCGGGCGTGACGACGATGGCGTTCACCCTGTCCTGGGGTCTGGCACTCGTGATCGCCTGGTGGGGCTGGCAGAAGCAGTCACGCGGCTTCGTTCAGGTCCCGACCGGCAAGGGGATCCCGGAGGAGGAGACCCGCTCGCTGCTGCGTTTCGGCGCCCTCCGCGCACCAGCAACGCTCTTCTCCCAGCTGATCTTCTGGACCGACTTCTTCGTGCTCTCGGCGCTGTCGGGTGGGCAAGGAGCGGTGAGTGCCGCACAGGTCGGGATCTACGGCGCGGCGTTGCGGGCAGCGCAGTCGCTGTTCCTGTTCCTCACGTCGGTGTCGTTGACCTTCAGCCCCTTCGTTGCGGACCTTCACCATCGAGGGGAGCACGACAAGCTCGACGGCCTCTACAAGTCCGTGACGCGGTGGACGCTCGCGGCGACGATCCCGGTGTTGCTGGTCCTCGCGATCCTCCCGGGCCCCGTGCTGCACATCTTCGGTGCTGACTTCACCCAGGGAGAGGACGCCCTGCGGATCCTCATCATCGGCATGATCGCGCCGGTGTTGGTGGGCACCGTCGGATTCATCCTCATCATGGTCGGGCGCACCGGGTGGGACCTGTGCGTATACCTCGGGGGGTTCGCGATCGACATCGGCCTGGCCTACGCGCTGATCCCCTCTCTCGGTATCAAGGGCGCAGCCATCGCACAGGCCGCGACGCTCACGGCGTCCGCCGGCGCCCGGCTGCTGCTCGTCCGCCGATTCGTGCACATCTGGCCCTTCGATCGCCATTTCTTGCGCTTGCTCACTCCCGCGGCGATGGGTGCGGCCGTGATGGTCGGCGCAAGTCTGGTGATCCCCGACGCGAGATGGTTCGCGGACCTGGTCATCGCCGGGGGACTGGGAGTCGTCGTCTACGTGGTGACGTTGCTGCTTTTCGGTCTGGCTCCGGCGGAGCGCAGGATGGTGGTGACCGTGATGCGCAAGATCACCGGGCGCGGCGCCGCCCCGGCCGCCTGATGGCCGCCGGCTACCCCGCGAGGGTGTTGCTCGACTCCCAGTTCGAACGCAGGTGGCTCTTGCGCTCGAGGAACGAGCGCGGGTAGGAATCGATCCGCGCCTCAGCCGCGTCGGTATCGTCGTCGGCCGCTTCATGGACGAACGATGCGGTGCGGGCGAAGTAGAGCGGGATCATCGCGGCGAGCAGCCGGTTCTCGGCGACGACGCCTGCGTTGGTTGCGACGAGCAGGTCGTAAACGACGTCTATCCAGAGTTCGACGGGGAACGTGAAGCGGTCCGGAGCGTCAGTGCCCGAGGCGATCGTCGAGACCGCGGCGAGCGTTTCCGCGGCCAGTGCGGAGCGCAGAACGTCATCGAACTCGACGGTGCCCGTCCGGAACCTCTCGATCAATCCGGGCACGTTCACCGCGAGCGCGTCGGTCCCCGTCACGAACGGAAACCCGAATGACGGTGCCGTCGTGATCTCGTCCACGGCTTGCCAGCGGTGCTGATAGGGACCGGCGAGTCGAAAGATCGTTCCGACGACCTGGCGGAACATCGGGCCCAGATGCTCTCCCGGGTCCTTGGGGGCGTGGATCTTGCTCCCCAGACGCGCCTGCGCGATCCGGAATCCGTCCGCGATCGCGGAGGTGGTCATCCAGATGTCGATCCCGAACCGTGCCACCTCCGTCGTCCAGACGTCCTCGTGCTCGGCCCAGAACTTCGCGAGTGTTCCGGAGAAACCGAAGTCGCCGCCGATCGGCTGTCGGACGACGGTCCCATAGAGGGCCGAGGTCAGGGGATAGGCGATCGAGTTCGTGATCGTGCCGTCGTGTTTGTGGCGCAGATACATCGGCGTGACGTGGTCGAAGCCATCCTCGAGCACCCGGCCGAGCAGGTGCTCCACCCATTCGGGACGGATCGATCGCAGATCCGAGTCGAAGCACGCCAGCGCGCGCGCCCCGGTGGCGCGGGCGATCGTGAACAAGGGACGCAGAGCGTTGCCCTTGCCGCGGATGCCCTCGAGGGTCGTGGAAACGTGCTTGGGGAGCGGAGCGGCCCTCGGGATCAGCAGGAGATCCTGATCGCCCGAGGTGGATGCCCGCAGCCCGATCTCCACCGTGTCGTCCGTCGAGCCGCTGTCGAGTACGACGTTCGCGACGGTGCCCTCGCTGTTGTAGCAGGGGATCCCCACGAGCAGCTCGACGCCCGCCAGCTCGTCGATCTGCGGAGATAGATGCTGCGTCAGCTCCTCCAGCGAAGGAGTCTCATCGGCGTAGGCGGCCGGGCCGCGCTCCTGAGTCATGGTCCGGCGGATTCTGGCAGAAACCGCCCCGGCGGTCGCCTCATCCCCAGGTTTCTCCGACGATCGCGGCCAGCAGCGAGACGGCCCCCGCCTTGTCCAACGGCTCGTTGCCGTTGCCGCACTTGGGAGACTGCACGCACGAGGGGCACCCGCGCGAACATGAACATTCCCGCACCGTCGCGAGGGTGGCCCTGAGCAACCGCTCCGCGTCGGTGAACCCTCGTTCGGCGATGCCGGCTCCGCCCGGATACCCGTCGTAGATGAAGATCGCGCACGACCCGGTGTCGGGATGCAGCGCGGTGGAGACGCCGCCCACGTCCCAGCGATCGCAGGTGGCCACAAGCGGGAGGAGCCCGATCGCGGCGTGTTCGGCAGCATGCGCGGCACCCGGAAGATCCGCGGGCGAGATCGCCGCTCGCTCGATCGTCTCGTGCGGGATCGCCCACCACACGGCGCGGGTCTGCAGCGTCTGCGGCAAAAACGCGAGCGGGACGACGTCCATCGTCTCCCCCGTCGCGACGAGCTTTCGGACGTACCCGACGACCTGGTTGGTTACGTCGACCGAACCGTAGGACACGGGCACCTCTCCGGACGTCGCTTGGCGCAGGACCTCGACAACGCGCAGGTCCGTGACGTCGCGCGACTGCGTGTAGAAGTCCGGGTCGCCGGGCTCGACTACGGCGACGCGCTCGACCAGGTCGAGCTTGGTCACCAGGTACTGCTCCCCCTGATGCAGGTACACGGCGCCCGCGTGCACCTGTCCGTAGGCTCGGGCCTCGTCGACCGTGCCGAGCAACTCGCCCGTCTGCGCGACGACGATCGAGAACACGTGTCCGGACGCCGAACGGATATCGACGCCCCGATGCGGAGACGTCGTCCCACGATGATGCAGCGCCGTGCCGCCACCACGGATCGATCGCTCCTTGAGGCTGCCTTCCTCGACCAGGCGCTCGACCGCCGGCACTGCCGCGCGTCCGAAGAACCGTTCCACCTCGGTCGAAAGCAGCGGCGCTTCCCGTGCGGCACAGAGAAGATGGGGTTGCAAGACGAACGGGTTCTCGGGATCGATCACGGCTGCTTCGGGGCGCCGGTCGAACAGGTCGCTCGGATGGTGGACCAGATACTGGTCGAGCGGATCGTCCTGGGCGACGAGCACTGCGAGCGAACCGGCCCCTCGGCGCCCCGCCCGGCCTGCCTGCTGCCACATCGACGCTCGGGTGCCTGGGTACCCGACGAGTACTGCCGCGTCGAGGGAGCCGATGTCGATGCCGAGCTCCAATGCGTTGGTCGACGCGATCGCCGTGAGTTCCCCGTCGGCGAGCTGACGTTCGAGTTCGCGGCGCTGCTCAGGAAGGTAACCGGCGCGGTACGCCTTGATGCTCTCCTTGGCGATACCGCCTCCTACGGCCCGCTGCGCGAACGTCGCGAGCAGTTCCGCCGCCTTGCGTGAGCGCGTGAAGCCGATCGTGCGAACCTGTTGGCTGACGAGTGAGGCGATCAGATCGGCCGACTCGGAGAGGGCGCTGCGGCGCTGGCCCGATTCCTCGTCCACGACCGGGGGGTTCCACAACACGAACAGCTTCTCTCCGCGCGGGGTGACCTCGTCGGTCACCGCCTCACACGGCAACCCAAGGAGTTTGCCCGCCAGCTCGGCCGGGTTGCCGATCGTGGCGGAGGCAAGAGCGAAGCGCGGTGTGCCCCCGTAATGGGCGACCAGACGCCGCAGACGACGCAACACCATCGCGACGTGCGTCCCGAACACGCCGCGCGCCGTGTGGGCTTCATCGATGACCACCAGCGAGAGCCGAAGAAAGAAGTCGGCCCAGCGCGCATGATCGGGGAGCATCGACGCGTGCAGCATGTCCGGGTTGGTGAGCACGAGGTTCGCGTTGCGCCGGATCAACGGCCGTTCGGCACGAGGCGTGTCGCCGTCGTACACGGCGGCGCGCAGCTGCGGGAGCTTCAGGGCGCGCACCTGCCGGAGCTGGTCGCGCGCGAGCGCCTTCGTGGGATACAGGTAGAGGGCGGTCGCCTTCTCGCCCTCGAGCGCCGCGGTCGCGAACGCGAGGTTCGAGGAGAGGGTCTTGCCGGACGCCGTCCCCGAGGCGAGCGCGACGTTGCCGCCGTCCAGCAGGATCCGCAGGGCGCGCGCTTGATGCGGGTACAACCCTTCGACCCCCAACAGGCCGACGCGATCCGTCAGCAGCTCGGGCAGTTCCGGTGGGAAGGGTTCGAGAACGGGGTCGATCGCGGGGAACTCCCGCACGTCCAGCAACGATCCGGCACGGTCCGGATCCGCGCGGAGTGTATCGACGAAGGCGTATGGATCCACCGGCGCATCGTAGCGAGCCCCTGCGCGATCGACGGGCAGCCCTCGTCGGGGCGCCGTCAGGTGATGCGACCGGGCGACGCTGGAACTGGGGTCGGTTCCTCGGACATCTCTGCATACGAGGTGCGGAACCCGTCGCGCAACAATCTGCTCACCTGTCGTCGATCCTTCATCAGGATCGTGGCGCCGAGTACGAGGTAGCCGACACCGACACCGATCCGCTCTAGCGCGTGCAGGGACTCCGGCACGATCGCGCCCAGGATGAATTGGGCCCAGAACAAGGAGAACAGCATCAAGGCTTCGCGGTTGCTGAGCGACAAGCTCGACAGGACGGCGACGGCGAAGAACGACTGCGCGGCGGTCAGGAAGAGTTCCTCTCGCTGGACCTCGTCGATCGGCAGTCCGTGCAGGCTTGCCGAGGCGATCGCGAAGACGAGCGGCAGGGTCCCGACGAGCAGGGTCCACTGGTTCACCTTCGAGGACACGAGGGTTCCCAATCCGGACTGGGTGTTCAGCCGCCAGGCGTACAGGCACGCCACGAGCAGCTCTGGTGACTCCGAGGCCAGCGGCGCCAGCCACTGGACGAGCAGAAACTCGCTGACCCCGAAGTCCTTACCCGTATCGACGAGTGCCTCGGCGAACGCCTCGGCGCACAGTCCGATGATGGCGGCAGCGAATGCGAACATCACGATGATCGCGATCCTGCGGTTGCGGGTCACGAACGTCCCGACGTAGCGGGCGGGTCCGACCAGGTGGGGTTCCCCCGCGGGGGCTCGGGCGACCCGGATCGTGTAGGCCACGAAGATCCCGACGAGGATGAGCGTGTCGATCAGAGTGATGCTGTGTTTGAGCGGGAGTGTGAGCGAGTAGACGGTTGCGAGCGCAAGGAAGGCGATCTCCACGCTGTTGCTCCGCTGGAGCGTGATCCCCTTGCCGTCGTGGGATGCGAGCGCCGAGCCGAGCTGCGGGGGCAACGGCTTGTCCTTGGCATCCCGGGAGCGGAGGGTCCGCACGCGCCACCACGCGATGAAGACGACCGCCGACCAGCCGATCCCGATCAGCAGGCGGTTCGACCCGGTCATGTTCGCGAGCGCGAGCGAACACGAAGTTTCACCGGCGGCCCCGGGCGCCTCGCACGCGGCACCGAACTGCTGCACCGCGTTACCCGCCTTCGCAGCGAAGACCATGTCCACGGCGTACTCGGGGAGCACAGCGATCAACGCCAGGACGGCGATCGCAAGCCCGGCTGAGATGTCGAGCTGTGCCACTTCGGCGGCCCACGACAGGATGAATGCCGCCCCCACGATCGCGAGGCCGAACAGGGCTGCATCGACCGGATGCGGAAGCTCCGGGTTCAAGAAGCGAAGGGTGATCGCCGGAACGGTGATCCCGACCGCGAGCGCCATCGACACCTGCTGGCGTCGAGGGTGTACGTCGTGGAGATCGTCGTCGAGCGTCGTCACGGGTTCGTCCTGGCGGTCGAGGTCGGGCGCGAGCCTAGCATCGTGGATCGAGAAGCCGTGCCTACCAGCTACTCTCCCGCGGTCGGGCTGGGGGGAAGGTGCTTCTTCTCGACGTAACCGTGCTTGGCCAGGTCCTTGTAGATCGGCTGAGCGGCACTCGTGATGGAGACGACGCTCTGTTCACCCTCCATCCCGATCGAGCCCGGCACGACGATGTTCTGCACTTTCTTCGGGTTGAACGCCGTGGCGGCGAACCCGAACCGCACCAGTTCGTCCAGAGAGAGGTCGGTCTCAACGGCTCGCATACCCACGCTGATCCAGTCCAACATCCTGCTGGGATCGGAGGAGAACTCGTCCTGGTACTGAGCGAGCGCGGCGATCATGATCCGGGCTTGGTTCTCCGAGCGCGCGAAGTCACCTTGCGAGAAGCTGTGGCGGTCGCGGCCGAACGCCAATACGTCGTAGCCGCGAAGGTCGTAGGTGCCGGGTGTGAAGTCGCTCTTGGCGTAGGAGTCGTGCATCGTGAACGGCACGTCCAGCGTGAGCCGTCCGATCTCGTCGACCCCGTCCTTGACGCCGTCGAACGAGGTGAGCATCCAGTAGTCGATCTTGATCTTCGTGAGTTGCTCAACCGTTTCGACCATGCACTCGGGTCCGCCGCTCGCGAGCGCGTTGTTGATCTTGCCCTGCCCGAAGCACGGGATGTCCACCCACGAATCGCGAGGGAACCCGAGGATCGAGGCGGTGTTGTCTTGCGGGTTGATCCCGATGATGTGGATCGAGTCGCCCAGCCCCCGCTCCACCGGCGTGCCGTCGTCGACGCGGGCGTCGCTGCCGATCGCCAGGATGAAGATCGGGTCGTCCCCCTCCAGGTCCGGGACGTAGTTCGCGCGGACCTTCCCCACTTGCACCGAGGCTGCGGCATCGGCGGCGACGGGACCGGAGATGCTCCCAAGCGTCGCTCCCGCGATCCAGGCGCTCAGGACGGCCACGATCAGGGGGAGACGTACCTTCACGAGGTCGCCTCCGTCGGGGTCGCGACCGCCTCGGCGGCCTTGGTCTTGCGGTCGACCTCGAACGCGGCGATCGTCCAATTCCCGCCTTGGACGGGCCGCAGGAAGAACTGTCCCGAGCTCATCAGCTTAGCGACGGACCCGTCCTGCGTGGTGGCCACGGCCACGAAGGTGACCTCCGCCTCCACCGCGGCTGGGTGGTCCTTGTCGTCTAGCAGCACCGTCGTCGCGATGTTCGATCTGCCCGGTTCGATCGTTCGGTAGGTCGCGCCGGCATCGGGTCCCGCGGTGAGTCCGTCGAGCTCGTCCTGCGCGGCGGTCCGGGCCTCGGCGTCGAACGCCTCGAGGACAGCGTCGTAGCTGCCCGACCGCCAGTTCGCGGGGTCGAGGTACCCAGCGGTATAGACCGCGTTGAGCAGTTCGCTCGCCCCGGACGTGGCGTGCTTCATCGGCGCCTTCAGTTTCTTGGTCTCCACCGACATCGTGGAGACGCTGCGTTGATCCCGCACCCGGAACGCGAAGGTCGGTGTCTCGTCGCTGGGGTCGTCGAGTCCTCCGCCGGAGGTCCCGCCGCCGCTGAAGACGATGAAGCCGATCACCGCAACCGCGACGACGGCCACAGCGATTCCGGCCACGATCCAGGGAGAGCGGCGGGGGGGAGCTGGCGCCTCGTGCTTGCCTTGGGCCAAAACGCCGGGGAATGTACCATGCATGCTGAAGTTCTCGAGGGTGTGCCGGGAAGACTGGTCGGCGTCGGGATGACGCCTGTGCCGAATCAGCCCACCCCTCCGTCCGATCCACCGGGCTCTGGCCTGCGCGCCACGCTGCTGGGTTCTGACACCCGCGTTGCGCGCGCCGTTCTCCAACCGGTGCAGACGTTTCTGCACACCGAAGCGGCCAGCGGGGTCCTGCTGTTGCTGGCGGCGATCGTCGCCCTCGTCTGGTCGAACGGGCCGTTCGGCGATTCCTACGAACGTGTGTGGACAACGACCGCCACGATCGGCATCGACGGCGTGCTCGAGGTCTCCAACGACCTGCACCACTGGGTGAATGAGGGCCTCATGACCTTTTTCTTCTTCGTGGTGGGGCTCGAGGTCAAGCGCGAACTCACGACCGGCGAACTTCGCGATCGCAGGGCGGTGGTGCTCCCGGCGGCAGCTGCGTTCGGAGGGATGGTCGTTCCGGCCCTGCTGTATGTCGCGATCGCCGGGACCGGTGATGCCGGCCGTGGCTGGGCGATCCCGATGGCGACCGACATCGCCTTCGCGCTCGGGGTGCTCACGCTGGTGGGACGGCGCGCTCCGGCCAGCCTCAAGCTGTTCCTGCTCGCCCTCGCCATCATCGATGACATCGGCGCGATCCTCGTGATCGCGATCTTCTACACGGAGCAGGTCGACATCGCTCCTCTCCTCGTCGGTGTCGGTCTGATCGGTGCGATGTTCGCGGCAGACCGGGGGCGTGTTCGCGCGATGCCCGTGTACGCCGTGCTCGGGGTCGGTGTGTGGCTCGCCGTTCAGCAGTCCGGCGTGGAGCCCACGCTGGCCGGCGTGGCGCTCGGTCTGCTTGCGCCTTCCCGGCCGTTCCAGCGTCCTCGGGCCGTCAGCGGGGAAGCCCGACGTGTGGCCGCGGAGACCGACGACGAGCCCGACCCACCGGACGCCGACGCCCAGGAGTGGCTCCGGCTCGCCTCCCTCTCGCGGGAAGCCGTCTCACCGCTGACGCGGCTCGAGACGATGTTGCACCCTTGGACGAGCTACCTGATCGTTCCCTTGTTCGCCCTCGCGAACGCCGGCGTGCCGCTGACCCTGGGGTCCGTTCGCGACTCCCTGACCAGCGGTGTCACGCTGGGGGTGCTCGTCGGTCTCGTGGTGGGCAAGGTGGTCGGGATCGGCGTCGCGAGCTGGATCACGGTGCGCCTCGGGTTCGGGCGCCTCCCGTCCGGCGCCTCCTGGAGGCAGTTGGCCGGGGTCGCCGCCCTGGGCGGGATCGGTTTCACGGTTTCGCTGTTCATCGCCGAGCTCGCATTCGCCGGAACCGAGCAGCTGAACCTCGCCAAGATCGGGATCCTGCTCGCGTCGGTCATGGCGGGTGTCCTCGGAGCGGTGCTGCTGCGATCGTCGCCTCGGCCGGGCACGGTTGCCGATGTATGACACGCGATGTCGCGACGGGGTTCAGTCTTTCGGGTCGCGTCCCCGATAGTGCGCCACCTGCACATGCTCGAGCGTGACGAGTCCCTCGGGGACCATCTCGTCGATCGTCGGCAGGAACGCGTCGATCTTCTCCTGCGAGTCGACGATCTCCACCACGATTGGCAGGTCGGACGACAAGCGCAGGATCCTGGACGTGTGCAATCGGGAGCTGGCGCCGAAGCCTTCGATCCCCCGAAGCACGGTCGCACCGGCCAGGCCGCCCTTCCGGGCGCGCTCGACGATCGCCTGGAACAGGGGAGCGCCGTCCCACGTGTCGGACTCTCCGATGAAGATCCGGACCAGGGTGGCCTCGCCCTCGATCGTCACAGCGCCCTTCCGATCGTGATCCCGCCCCACACCGCGATCAGCCCCAGCGTCAGACTTCCAAGGACGTTGATCGCGGCGAGGCCGTAGGCACCCTCTTCCAGCAGGGTGAACGTCTCCAGGGAGAAGGTGGAGAAGGTCGTGAACGCTCCGACGAAGCCGATCGTGAGTGCGTCGCGCGTGGTGGGAGACACCGTCATCCTGCCGGTCAGCGCAGCGAAGAGCAGGCCGAGGACGAAGGACCCGGCGACGTTGACGAGGAATGTCCCCCAGGGAAAAGCCCCCGCCTGGTACCGGCCGACCAGGCCGCCGACCCCGTACCGTGCCAGGGCGCCGGCCGCACCGGCGACCGCGATACCCACGATCGCCCTCAAGACCGCCTCCCTCCCGTGCCGCATCCGGACCTGCGAAGCCTAGCGTCGGGTGGGCCACCGTGCGCCCGAACGCGTCCCGGGGTTGGTCGATCCGGGCTCCGGTCGCGCGTAGGGCGTTGTCTCTATACTTCTCGCGTCCTGAGCAGCAACGACCCCGATCCGACAGCTGATCCGAGGAGGATTCCATGTTCCTGGCCGCAGAAGGTGGGCCGATCGATGCGGTCTTTACGTCGTTCGAGACCACCTGGCTGTGGGTGATCCTCGGGGTCTCCCTCGGTGCTCTCGCCTTCGCCTACTACCTGGTGCGCGAGGTCCTCGCGGCCCCGGAGGGGACCCCCAAGATGCGGGAGATCGCGAAGGCGATCCAGGAAGGCGCCAGTGCATATCTCTCGCGACAGTTCCGAACGGTGGGCGTGTTCCTCGGGCTCCTCGCGGTCGTGCTGTTCTTCATCTTGCCGGTCTCCGAGGATGCCGCGCACTCGGAGTTCGTGATCCGGTTCGGGCGATCGTTGGCTTTCGTCCTCGGCGCCGGGTTCTCGGCGATCACCGGCTACGCGGGTATGTGGCTGGCGGTTCGCGGGAACGTGCGGGTCGCCAACGCCGCACGTGAGACTGGTCTGCGCCGCGCGTTGCGACTCGCGTTCCGGACGGGCGGCGTTGCGGGGATGTTCACGGTGGGGCTCGGTCTGCTCGGTGCGACGGTCATCCTGCTCATCTTCCGCCAGGACGCAACTGCCGTCCTGGTCGGTTTCGGTTTCGGCGGCGCCCTGCTCGCGATGTTCATGCGTGTCGGCGGCGGCATCTTCACCAAGGCGGCCGACGTGGGCGCCGACTTGGTCGGCAAGGTCGAGAAGGGGATCCCGGAAGACGATCCGCGCAACGCCGCCACGATCGCGGACAACGTCGGCGACAACGTCGGGGATTGCGCCGGGATGGCCGCCGATCTGTTCGAGTCCTACGAGGTCACACTCGTTGCCTCGCTGATCCTCGGTGCAGCGGCCTACGCCGGCTCTCCCGAGGGCGCGATCATCGGCGTGATGTTCCCGCTGTTCGTCCGGGCGATCGGTGTGGTCACGTCGATCATCGGAATCCTCGCTGTTTCGCCGCGCAGCGAGGAAGAGCACGGCATGAAGGCGATCAACCGAGGATTCTTCATCTCGGCGGTGTTGTCCGCTGCGGCCGTGTTCGTCGTTTCCGCGGTCTACATGGATTCGATCAAGCCGGCGATCGCGGTCGCGTTCGGGTTGATCCTCGCGTCGATCATCCAGGTGCTGACGCAGTACTTCACCGACACGAAGTTCAAGCCGGTGCAGGAGATCGCCGAGGCCACGCAGACCGGCCCCGCCACCACGATCCTGTCGGGGTTCGCGACCGGCCTGGAGTCCACCGTGTGGTCGATCCTGATCATCGCCGGGACGATCATGGCGGCGTTCCTGCTGGGTGATAGCACGGCGGAGGCCCTCTACTTCATCTCTCTGACCGGCATGGGCATGCTCACGACCGTCGGGGTGATCGTGTCGATGGACACCTACGGACCGGTCTCCGATAACGCGCAGGGCATCGCGGAGATGTCGGGGGAGTTCGAGGGGCGACCTGCGGAGATCCTGGGTGGCCTCGATGCGGTCGGGAACTCCACCAAGGCGATCACCAAGGGCATGGCGATCGCAACCGCCGTGATCGCGGCCACTTCCTTGTTCGGATCCTTCGAGGAGGAACTGCGCGCAGCGGGCTTCGCGTTCCAGGGCATCCGGATCGACCATCCCGACGTCCTCGTCGGGCTCCTGCTCGGTGGATCGGTTGCGTTCTTGTTCTCGTCGCTTGCGATCCGCGCGGTCGGCCGCGCGGCCGCACAGGTCGTGGTGGAGGTTCGCAAGCAGTTCCGCGAACACCCCGGGATCATGGACTACACGGAGAAGCCCGAGTACGCACGAGTCGTCGACATCTGCACCAGAACCTCGCTCCGTGAGCTCATGACGCCCGGCATACTGGCCGTGCTCTCACCGGTGATCGCAGGCTTCTTGCTCGGAGCCGAGGGCCTGGGCGCGTTCCTCGCGGGATCGATCCTTACCGGGCAGCTGCTCGCCGTGATGCTGTCGAACTCCGGCGGCGCGTGGGACAACGCGAAGAAGTACATCGAGGAGGGGCACTACGGCGGCAAGAACTCCGAGTCTCACAAGGCCGCGGTGATCGGCGACACGGTCGGCGATCCGTTCAAGGACACCGCCGGCCCCGCGCTGAACCCGCTGATCAAGGTGATGAACCTCGTCGCACTGCTGCTCGCCCCCGTCGTCGTGAGCACGGCGGACAACGACGCCGTGCGGCTGACCGTCGCGATCGTGTCGACGCTGATCGTCGGCGGGATGATCTGGTACTCCAAGTCGATGAAGACCGAGTCGATGGTCGAAGGTTCCTCCTCCGACCCCCAGAAGCAGCCGGCCGCCGCCTCGTAGGCGGGTCCGACGCGAGGAGGCGACGACCCCGGTGGCCCTGTTCGGAAAGCTCCGCAAGGGGCTGACCCAGAGCGACGAGGAGCGGCTCGCACAGGAGGTCCGGGGCTGGGCCGACACCGTTCCCGGCAGCGTGCGGCTGGCGGGGTGCCCCAGCCGAGAGCCCGTGACGGTGGCCGGAGTCGTTCGACGTATCACGGTGATCCCCGCACAGGGAGGGGAGTCGCTCGAAGCGCTCGTCTCCGATGGCACCGGCGAGATCACGGTCGTGTGGATGGGTCGCCGGGTGATCCAAGGCTTGAACCTGGGCACCCGGGTGATCCTGCGCGGGGTGATCGGGGATTCACGGGCCGGCAGACGGATCGTGAACCCCACGTTCGAGTTCGCCGCATGAGTCGAGAGCCAGGCACACGGACGACCCCGTGCTCAAGTTTCCCCCCGTGCGTACCGATACCTGAGTCATGGGACGCGACAGCTCCTACGGTGGAGCGCGGACGATCGCCATGTCGCTGGTGCTCGTCTTGATGCTCGGAGCAGCCGCATACGCGGACGGCGCGTTCGAAGGTGCGGCCGGTGGCCCCACCCCCGCGCCCACCCCATCGGTTTCCCCGACGCTCGAGCCCGATCCGAGCGAAACGCCATCGTCGACAGCCTCTGACGCACCATCCGTCGCGCCCGATCCGAGCATCGCGCCGGAGCCGACCGAGCCTCCCGACGAGACGGAAGAAGGCGACGATGACGGGGCGCAGACCGGCGGGGATCGCTTCAAAGAGTGCGACGGACTGACGGGATTGGAGAACGCGATCTGCCGCGTGGAGGTCAACTACGAGGACCACCCGACCCCGGGCTTGGCCAACGCGCTCGATCGCCTTCAGGCGAACCTCGAACGCAAGCAAGCCAAGGGTCAGCCCGCGGCGAACGCGGGCGGCGATCACGGAGCGGGCGGCAACGAGCACGGTAACGGGGGTGGACCACCTCCATGGGCGGGCGGCGGCAACGGCAA
>JBBDWR010000017.1:0-18115 GCA_040902745.1 Actinomycetota bacterium
ACTGGCCGCCCTTCTGGACGTAGCTCTTGATGAACTCCTCGGCGTTCTCCTCGAGCACGGAGTCGATCTCGTCGAGGATCTCGTCCATCTCACCCTTGAGCTTCTCGCCCTTCTCGGAGGACTGCGTCTGGCCGGCGTCGGGGGTCTCGTCCCCGCCGCCACCACCTTTGCGCTGGGTCCGCTTCTGTTCCTGTTCCTGCGGCACGATCGTCTCCTTTGCGGGGGCAGCGGTCATCCTACCGCGGGGTTGCGCTAGGTCTGGAGTTTCGCCACCAAGGTCGCGGCGTCGGGGGAATCGGCAAGCAATCCTTCGACGTGCTCGCGCGTGCCTCGTAGCGGCTCGCGGGTCGGGACCCGCTGCAACGCGTCCTTGCCCGTGTCGAAGATCAGCGAGTCCCACGACGCCGCCGCGATCGCGTCTTGGTACTTCGAGATGCACCGGCCGCGGAAGAACGCGCGTGTGTCTTCCGGCGGTTCCATCACCGCCGTGTCGATCTCGGCGTCCGTCGCGATCCGCGCCACCTTGCCGGTGGCCGCCAGGCGGTTGTACAGCCCCTTGTCCTGGCGCACGTCGTGGTACTGCAGGTCGATCAGCCGAAGCTTGGGATTGGACCACTCGAGGCCGTCGCGTTCCCGGTAGCCCTCGATCACACGATGTTTCGCGACCCAGTCCAGTTCGCGATGCAGTTCGAGCGGATCGTCCTCCAGTCGCGTGAGGACGTCCTCCCAGCGCTCCAGGATCTCAGCGTTCGCCGGGGTGTCGTCCGCCTGAGCCACGTACTTCGCGGCGTGCTGGAAGTACTCCCACTGCAACTGCACGGCCGTCAGCTCCCGCCCGTCCTGCAGGGTCAGCACGGGTGCGCGACAGCTGAGGTCCCGAGAGACCCGGTGCAGTGCTTGGACGGGGTTGACCACCGACAGGTCGGGCAAGAACTCGTCCTCGATCATCTTGAGCACGATCGAGGTGGTTCCTACTTTGAGGTAGGTCGCCACCTCGCACATGTTGGCGTCGCCGATGATCACGTGCAGGCGCCGGTATCGGTCGGGGTCCGCGTGGGGTTCGTCGCGGGTGTTGATGATCGGACGCTTGAGGGTGGTCTCGAGACCGACCTCGGTCTCGAAGAAGTCCGCGCGCTGAGTCACCTGATAGCGAACATCGTCGGAATCGTCCCACTGCCCTTCGGAGCCGACCTTGCCCGCCCCTGTGAAGACCTGGCGCGAGACGAAGAACGGGGTGAGGTCGCGCACGATATTGCCGAAGGGGACGGCGCGGTCTACGAGGTAGTTCTCGTGTGTGCCGTAGGAGTTGCCTTTGCCGTCGGAGTTGTTCTTGTAGATCGCGATCCGCTGACCGGGCGGGAGCAGGTGCACCATCTCGTCGAGCGACCGTTCGAGGATCCGCTCCCCCGCCTTGTCGTGGATCACCAGCGCTCGCGCATCCGCGCATTCCGGGGTGGAGTACTCCGGGTGGGCGTGGTCGACGTAATACCGCGCTCCGTTGGGAAGGATCACGTTCGCCAACCCGAGATCCTCCTCGACCGGCTCCCGCATCTGCACCGGCTCGTACCCGCGAGCGTCTCGCAGCGGAGATTCCTGCTCGTAGTCCCAGCGGATCCGGCGCAAAGCGCCCGCGTACCCCGATATCAGCATCGAGCTCGACAGCACGGGGTTGAAGTCGGGCTGCCCGACCGCGGAGATGCCATATTCGGTCTCGGTGCCGACGACCTTGGGGATGGCCATGCGCGGGTGCGTGCCCCCCTAGAGGTACTGACCGGCGCTCACGCGCTCGACCTGGCGACCCTCGTCGCCGTCGCCCGACAGCAGGGTGCGGACGTAGACGATCCGCTCGCCCTTCTTGCCCGAGATGCGAGCCCAGTCGTCGGGGTTCGTCGTGTTCGGCAGGTCTTCGTTCTCCTTGAACTCGTCGCGGATCGCGTGGAACAGATCCTCGCCCTTGATGCCCTTCTCGCCCGTCGAAAGGAACCGCTTGATCGCGTCCTTCTTGGCGCGGCGCACGATGTTCTCGATCATCGCGCCGGAGTTGAAGTCCTTGAAGTACAGGATCTCCTTGTCCCCGCTGGCGTAGGTGACCTCGAGGAAGCGGTTCTCGTCGCTGGGCACGTACATCGTCTCGACCGTGCGTTCGATCATGCGGCGCGTGGCCGAGCCCACGTCTCCGTCGGAGCGGTCGATCTCCTCGGGGTGGATCGGGACCACCGGGTGCAGGTACTTGGACATGATGTGCGCGGCCTGCTGTTGGTCGGGACGCTCGATCTTGATCTTCACGTCGAGGCGCCCCGGTCGAAGGATCGCGGGGTCGATCAGGTCCTCGCGGTTGGACGCGCCGATCACGATCACGTTCTTGAGCGTCTCCACGCCGTCGAGCTCGCTGAGCAGCTGGGGAACGATCGTCGATTCGACGTCCGAGGAGATCCCCGTACCGCGGGTGCGGAAGATCGAGTCCATCTCGTCGAAGAACACGATGACCGGCAAACCTTCGGCGCTGCGCTCCTTGGCGCGCTGGAAGATCTCCCGGATCTGCCGCTCGGTCTCGCCGACGTACTTGTTGAGCAGCTCCGGGCCCTTCACGTTCAAGAAGTACGAGCGGGCGTCCTCGCGTCCCGTGCGTTCGGCGACCTTCTCGGCCAACGACTTGGCGACCGCCTTGGCGATCAGCGTCTTGCCGCAGCCTGGAGGACCATAGAGGAGCACGCCCTTCGGCGGCTCGAGCTCGTGCTCGTGGAAGAGCTCGGCGTAGAGGAACGGCAGCTCCACGGCATCGCGGATCGAGTCGATCTGTCCTTCGAGGCCGCCGATGTCATCGTAGCTGACGTCGGGGATCTCCTCGAGCACCAGTTCCTCGACTTCCTCCTTGGGGAGCCGTTCGAGCACGACGCCCGAGCGGACGTCGAGCAACAGCGGGTCGCCAGCTCGGATGTGCTCTCCGCGCACCGCAGACGACAGGATCGCGACGAGTTCCTCTTCGCCCCGTCCGACGACGACCACGCGGTCCTCGTCGAGGCGGTCTTTGACCTTGAACACCTCACCCTGACGGTCGGGTTCGAGTACCTCGACCACGTTGAGCGCTTCGTTCAAGATGACCTCGGTGCCCTTGACGAGCTTTTTCGCGTCGACCTCGGGGGCAACGCTCACCCGCATCTTGCGGCCGGCGGTGAACACGTCGATCGAACCGTCGTCGTCCTCGTTGGTCCGCAGGAACACGCCGAAGGTCGCAGGCGGCTGGGAGAGTTTCTCGACCTCTTCGCGCAGCGCCTCGATCTTCTCCTTCTCGGCGCGCAGCGTCGTCGCGAGCTTCTCGTTCTGGCCCATCGCGCGGGCGAGGTCGCCCTTGGTCTCGAGCAGCTTCTCTTCCAGGATCTTTACCTGGCGCGGCGCATTCGTCAGGCGCCGGCGCAGCAACGCGATCTCGTCCTCGAGGAACGTGACCTGCGTCTGCAGCTCGTGGACCTGCTTTTCGTAGAGTGCCTGTTGTTCCGGATCGAGTGGCATCGCTCGTTCCTCCCGCCAGGCGGCCATCCTACCCCAGGGTTCCCACAGCTCCCGGGGTCTGGAAGCACGCTCGTTGCACTGACTGATACGTCCTCGGCATGCGAGCGGTTGGCACTGAGCG
Source organism: Actinomycetota bacterium (assembly GCA_040902745.1). Lineage (GTDB taxonomy): Bacteria > Actinomycetota > UBA4738 > UBA4738 > HRBIN12 > JBBDWR01. The sequence goes on from JBBDWR010000017.1 coordinate 3,632, forward strand.
CGAACGAGATGATGGGCGGCCGATAGGCGGCCGGGGGCGGGTGATTTCTTCACCCCAGCTTGCGGGCCACGGTAAGGAAGCCCGTATGGGCCACCATCCGGTGGTCCGGCCGAACGCTCCGCTCGGTCACGTGCCAGGTGCGAAGGAGGACCTCCAGCGTCTCCTGATGCACGAGACTCGCCCCTTCGAGCGCGAGAACGACCTGCTGCACCTGAAGCACCGTGGGCAGGTAGGCGCAGACGATCGCGCCGGCATCCAGCGAAGGAGACAGCTCGCCCAGGAGCTCCCAGGGGTTGGGAAGGTCGAGCACGCACCGGTCGAAGCGCTCCCCGGTCGTCGCGATCTCGCGGACGTCGCCCACCCGCAGCTCCAGGGACGTCGGGATCTTGCCGTGGAAAGCCTCGATGTTCGCGACCGCCTGCGTCCGATGCTCCTCGCGTTCCTCGTAGCTGACGACGCGGCCCTCGGCGCCGACCGCCCTGCACAGGGCGAGGCTGAGCGCTCCCGATCCAGTCCCGGCCTCGAGTACGCGGCAGCCCGGAGCCACGTCGGCCCACACGAGGATCTGTCCGAGATCCTTCGGGTAGACGACCTGCGCCCCCCGCGGCATCTTCAACACGAAGTCCGCCAGCCGGGGACGAAAGCACCGCAACACCATGCCGCCCTCCGCGCGCACCTGGACACCCTGCTCTTGGCCGAGGATGTCGTCGTGGGCGAGGGTGCCGCCGTGGGTGTGGAAGGTTCCGCCCGTCTGGAGCTTCAGGAGGTAGTGGCGTTCCTTGTTGTCGATCAACAAGATCCGCTCACCGGACTCGAACGGCGCGCTCACGGACCCGCCCCCGCGCGCTCACCGTAGAACTCTGCGGGCAAGACCTCGTCGGACAACTCGGCCGCGAGCGCCTGTTCGTCGTCGGGAGCGTCCCGCTCAGGAAGCCGAAGACGCAGGATCTGCGCCCTCGCACGGCAGAACGCGCAGAACCGTCCGGTCGTCAGCTGCCCGCACGACGAACACGCCACGAGATCTGGGTCTTCCTCGGCTCGGAACAGCGGGGCTGCCCGGTCGAGGAACCCGAGGAAGAACTGCGACTTGGTGCCGGGAGCGTTGCGCTCGATCGCGTTCATCGCGTCCTTGTGCTTCAGCTGGGTATTCCCGGCGACCAAAGGACACTCTTCGACGACGTAGTCGATGCCTTGCAAGAACGCGTACGCGGCGGTCTCGTGTTCCGAGAGCCGGTGCAACGGCTTGATCCTGCGCACCATCGATCGGCCGCCGTTCGCGGGGCGCGCGGGCAGCGCGGGATGCTGCCGGCCGATGAACTCCGTCTGCCACCGCAAGGTGTTACCCAGAAGCGTGGCCGCCTCGTCGTCCAGGTTATGACCGGTCGCGACGACGTCGAATCCGCGCTCGGCGGCAGCGCGGTTGAACACGTACCGCTTGGAGAGGCCGCAGACGGCGCAGGTCGATCGCGAGCCCTTGCTCCCAGCGGTCGGGATGTCGAACCCGAAGGTCTGCTCGAGATCCACCTCCACCAGTTCAACGCTTCGAGTGTCGGCGAACGACCGGACGATCTCTCCCGACCGGTCGGAGTACTCCCCGATCCCGAGCCCAAGGTACAGACCGACGGCGTCGTAACCCATCCCGAGGAGCACGTCCCACAGGGCCAGGGAGTCCTTGCCTCCCGAGACCGCGACGAGGACCCTATCCCCCGGTTCCAGCATCCGGAACCGGCTGATCGCCTTATCGACCTGGCCGCGCACGTAGTTACCGAAGCAGTCCGAACAGAAGGCCGCGTTGTTCCGGCGGACCTCCACCACGGCCGGACCGGTGCAGCTGCGGCACTTCATCGGCAACCTCCGGAGATCACGGGGCGGATCTCGAGTTCGTCGGTGGGCTCGAGACGCTCCTCGCGGGTCAGCAGCTCTCCTGCGCGGATCACCAGCACCGTCTCGGGATCGAGGTCGAGCTCGGCCAGGACCTCGCGCACGCGCCGGCCCCCGGCCAGCTCGACCTCACGATCGGGGTTGCGGAGCCGGACCCTCATCTCCGCTCAAGGCTAGCGCACCCGGCCGCCCCGACCCGCGCCGGCCGGTCTCGACCGTGGGCACGGCGTGTCGCGAACGAGCGGCGAGCAAGGCCAGGAACACACCGACGAGCACGTACCAGAGCCCGACGAGGTTGCCGAAGATCCCCATGCCGACACCCGAGAGCGCCAGCACGATTCCCAGCCCTTTCCCGATGCCCGAGGCGATGCTCGTGGCCCGATCCCGGTCCCCCGTTCGCCGCCAGATCACGGCCCGGAGCAGCCTTCCACCGTCGAGGGGAAGGCCCGGGATCAGATTGAAGACCGCCACCCCGAGGTTGACGAGTGCGAGGGTGAACAGCACCCCTGCGATCTGATCCCACACCAGCGCATCGGCCCCGGCGGCCAGCACGCCGAAGATCGCCCCCAAGGCGATCGACGTCAGCGGACCGACGAGCGCGACGGCGAACTCTTGCCCCGGGTGCGGAACCTCGCCCCGGATCTCGGCGACCCCACCGAACAGGAACAACGTGATCCCCCGGACCCGGATCCCGAAGCGTCTCGCAACGATCGAGTGCGACACCTCGTGCACGACCAAACAGGCGAAGAACGCCACTGCGGTCACCGCTCCCATCGCGACGCGCGCCGTCGTCGACGTGCCCGGGACCAGCGTTCGGTACTCGGACGCGGTCAACAGCGCGACCGCAACGAGCACCGGGAACCACGAGGGATGCAGCCAGAGCTGCAACCCGAGGAGCCGCCCGACCGGGATCCGTCCTCGCACGTCGCCAGCCTAGGCCGGTGACGTCCGACCGGGCTGCAGCGATCTCGCGATCCGGGTCACGGAGCCTGCACGGGTAGCGGGCGCGACCCGAGTTGCACCGTCACCGTGTCGTCGGATCCGTCCTCGCGGATCAGCTCGATCTCGACGCGATCCCCCGGCTGCCTCTCACCGATCAGCTCACCCATCTGTTCCGAGCTGGCCACCTCGGTGCCGTCGAAGCCCACCACGACGTCCCCTACTTCGATGCCGGCTCGCTCGGCGGGGCCGTCTGCGGTCAGCGCGAGGATCACCGCACCTGTGTCCGTCGGAGGGTCGACGTCGAACTGCACCTGCGGGTTGGAGGCGCTGGCCGAACTCACTCCGAGATAGGCCGCCGGCGCGAGCGGGTCGCGCGCGGCGTCCTGCACCGTCTCGCGCACGGCGTTGATCTGGATCGCGAAGCCGATGTTCTCGGCCGCTGCCGCGCCGGCGCCTGCGGTGTTGATCCCGACGACTTGGCCGGCAAGGTCCACGAGCGGCCCGCCCGAATTGCCGGGGTTGATCGCGGCGTCGGTCTGGATCACGTCGGTGTAGGTGCGCTGCTCCGGCGTCGCGCAGTCGGGGCAGTTCTGGTCCTGCGCCGTGACGACCCGATCGAGCGACGACACGATGCCGGTGGTCACGGAGGGGCCCCCCTCCAGACCGAGCGCGTACCCGATCGCCACCACCTGCTGACCGAGGTCCAGGCTGTCGGAGTCTCCGATCGGCACCGTCGCAAGGCCCTCGGCGTCGACGTCGAGGACCGCGAGATCGGCTTCCTGGTCCCCGCCGATCACTCGGGCGTCGTAGCTTTCCGGCTCCGCGTCGGACGTCTGCACCGTCAGACGCTCTGCGCCCTCCACGACGTGGTAGTTGGTCACGATGATCCCGTCCGAGCGAACGACGAATCCCGTGCCCGTCCCCTTGCCCGCAGGCGTGTCGGCGGAGACGTTGACGACCGCCGGGAGCACCTTGCGAACGACTCCGACGACGCGCCCGTCGCCACCCGCTGCATCGGGGGCGCTGACGGCCTCGGGGAACTGGAGGTCGCGTGTCTGGACGCGTTCATCGGGACTCTGGGCCGTGCAGGCCGCCAGGGTGGCGACGACCAGCAGCGGTGCGAGGAATCGGATGTTGCGCATCTGTGCAGGTTCCTTCCTTCGCGCGCGGAGGAACGCCGGGCGTTCCCTTGAGGGTACCGTTCAAGCGGTATGCGACACGCACACGGTGAGGGTTCGCCGAGGTGAGGGGACCGGAAGAAACAGCGAACGATCAGGCGCTGGTGACGGCCACGCGAGCCGACTCCGGGCGCGGGAGCAGGCCGAGGCGCTCGATGACCTCGACGATCAGCTGGTCGCCCTTGATCGACATCAGATGGATGCCATGCACCCCTTCTGTCTCGCGCAGCTCCTCGCAGATCTCCACCGCCAGGTCGACCGCGGCCTGCTCCTGACGCTCCCTCGGGATCTGCTGCAGCCGCCGAACGACGTCGTCGGGAACGTCGATCCCGGGAACGATGTCCCGCATGTATTGCGTTGCCCGCGCCGAACGCGGGATGTACACGCCGCCGAGGATCCAGGCTCGCTCGTGGCACCCAAGGTCCACGGCGCGCCGCATGAACTCGCGCATGCGAGGCATGTTGAAGATGCACTGGGTCTGGATGAACTCCGCACCGGCCTCGATCTTCTTGAGCATCCTCGCAGGCCGGTAGTCGACCGGCGGGGCGAACGGGTTCTCGACGGCACCAACGAGGAACGAGGGCGGCGAGCTGAGGGGTCGGCCGCTGAGGTAGGTGCCCTCGTCACGCATGATCCGTGCCATCCGAAGCAGGTGGATCGCGTCGAGGTCGTAGAGTGGCTTGGCCTCCGGATGGTCACCCGCGGTCACGTCGTCCCCGGTCATGCAGACGATGTTGCGGGCCCCGAGCGCGTGCGCACCGAGCATGTCCGCCTGCAATCCCAGTCGATTGCGATCGCGGCAGCCGAACTGGACGATCGGCTCGATCCCCTCGTCGATCAGCAGCTTCGCGGCTGCGACCTGCGAGATATGCGGATGGGCGGCGCTGTTGTCGGTGCAGTTGACGGCGTCGACGTTGCCGAGCAACGGTGCCGCCACCTGTGCGACCGAGCCTGGGTCGGCGCCGTCGGTGGTCTGCAGCTCCGACGTCACCGCGAACTCGCCGGAACGCAACACGTCATGCAACCCGCTCCGTGCGATGTCGTCACCGGCCGCGATCACCCCGACTCCTCGGCGTCCGGATGGACGGTTGCCTCTCCAGCCTGCCCTCCCCACGCGGCGGGGACGTGCTTGTCGCGGCCGGTGAGGCCGTTCTCCCAGGAAGCCGAGTCCTGCAACCGCCAATCGACCGGGGGGTTGAGGTGACCCATGTGGTCGCGCCACACAGGCAATGCGCGAGAGCCCTCCCAGGCCTGCACCCACACGCAGGGCCGGTCCGGGAGGACCTCACACATGCCGTCTTGGAGAACACCCCCGCAGGGACCGTTCCGCAGGTTCTTCGGGCACCGCATCGGGCAACTCATCCCCGTGGAATGGAGGATGCACTGCCCGCACATACGGCAATCGAAGGCCTTCTCCTTGGCGACCTTCTCCACGATCAGCAGCGCCTTGCGGAAGCCCTTTGGCTCCGGCGCACCGGCCCGGGGTCGTCTGTCGAGTTTCTCGCCCACCTGCGAGGGCGCCTCCTGCGCCCGTGACCGCCTAGGACTTCAGGTCGGCGGCCGGAACCTCCTTCTTCTGATCGACGAACGGGATCGCCGCCGTGCTGCCGACGAGGGAGCCGCTTTCGGACTCGATGTCGAGCTTGGTGCCCGGCGTGGAGAGCTCGATCGGCACCCACACGTAGCCGATGTTCTTCTCCAGCTTGGGCGACCAGACGGCGTCGGTCATGTGTCCGACTTCTTTGCCGCCGACGTGCACCGGCCAGTACTCGCTCATCTCGGCGCGGAGTTCGTCACCCTCGATCTCGATCCCGACCAGCTTCCGCTTGACCCCGTTCTTGCGGATGGACTCGAGCGCGTCCTTGCCGATGTAATCCTGCGACTGCTCCTCGACGAGACGCTCCAACCCCATGACTTCGAACGGGTTGTTCTCCAAGCGGATGTCCGAGCCGTAGTTGAAGATCCCCGCTTCGATCCGCCGCGCCTCGCAGGGAGCGATCGGTCGGATGTTGAACTCCTCGCCGGCCTCCATGATCGCGTTCCACAGATCTACCCCGGCGTCGTAGCCGAGCAGGTTGACCTCGAAGCCCTGCACCGCGGTCCACCCCGTGCGGCTGATGATGACCGGGATTCCCTTGATCTCGAACTTGCCCGTCCAGTAGTACTTCAGGTCGTATAGGCCTGGGCCCACGAGCTTCTCGAGGGTCTGGGCGGCCTTCGCTCCCTGCACCTGGCACGGGTAGACGTCGGGAAGGGTGACCTCGACGTCCAGGCCCGCCGCTGCCGCCACTCCCAGGGCGTAGAGCCCTGCGTCGGAGTCGGCGAGCTGCATCCACCAGACATCCTTCTCCGGGTGCAGCAGCACAGGGTCGTTGACGATCCCGCCGTCCGGCCCGGTCACGAGCATGTACTTGCCCTGATTGACCTGCGTCTTGCTCAGGTCGCGGCAAGTGATCATGTCGATCAGCTTGTCCGCATCGGGACCCGCGACCTGGACCGTGCGTTCCACTCCGACGTCCCACAGCGTGACGTCGTTGAGCAGGGCCCAGTACTCGGTGACCGGATCGTCGTAGTACCCGGGCAGGTACATGTGGTTGTAGATGTCGTACGAGGTGCATCCTGCGGCGCGCGTTGCGTCGAAGTACGGTGACTTGCGGTACCACGGCCCGAAGTAGAGGGTCGCGCTCTTCTCGAGCATCTCTTGGCGCTCGTTGACCATCCGGGGTCCTCCCTGTTCCGTCCCGTCGGGCCCGGTGCCCGACCAGGACTGAATGATGGTTCAAACGGCTCCTTGAACGCAAGTTCAATCGCTCGCAGGCACGGAACCCACAGGGTGAAGAGCCGGGTCGCCTCTGGAGCGTGCGGCTAGGAGACGGGGATCTGCTTGCTGGGGTCGACGAAGGGCATCTCGACGACCGTCGCCCCCCGGGTCCCCCATTCGGTCTCCACGCTGATCTTCGTGCCCAACTTCGAACGATCGGCGGGGAGCCACGCGTAGCCGATGTTCTTCTTCAGGCGCGGCGAGTAGATGGCCGAGGTGACCTTGCCGACCTTCGCGCCGCCGTCGCGGATGTCCCACTTCACGTTGTTCAGTGCAGGGAAGGGGTCACCGTCGAGCTCGACGCCGTTGATCTTGCGGTCGACGCCCTTGGCCTTGATCTGCTTGTACGCCTTGATCGAGATGCAGGCGTCTTCGGACACGGTGTCGAGGTTCACGAGGCGGTCCAGACCCATCTCGAACGCGTTGTTCTCGTAGGTCATGTCGGCGCCCCAGTTGAAGATCGCGCCCTCGATCCGGCGGATGTCCGAGGGGCCGGTCGGCTTGATGTTGTACTTCTCGCCGGCCTTCATCAGCGCCTCGTATACCTCGGTACCTTTGGAGGTGTCGGTCAGATAGACCTCGTAGCCGACCTCCGATGTCCAACCGGTACGCGTGATAACCACCGACGCCCCCGCGATCTCCGCCTCGGTGAACCAGTAGTACTTGATGTCGAGGATCGAATCCCCCACGAGGTCGACCATCAGGTCCTTCGACTTCGGTCCCTGCACCTGCAGTGGGGCGACGTCGGCTTCCTTGATCGTCACGTCGAGGTCCGGGTAGGCGTTCTTCAGGCCGCGCGCCCACAGGAGCGTGTCACTGGACGCGAGGGCGAACCAGAACGTGTTCTCGTCCATCCGTGTGAGCACCGGATCGTTGATGATGGCGCCGTCGCTGTCACACACGAGCACGTACTTGGCCTGACCCACGGCGCACTTGCTCAGGTCGCGAGGGGTCATCAACTGCGCGAAGGTGAAGCCGTCGGGACCGCTGATCTCCAAGCATCGCTCGACCGAAACGTCCCAAAGCGTGACGTCGTTGAGCAGGGTGTCGAACTCCTTGTCGAAATCATCGAAGCGGATCGGGAAGTACATGTGGTTGTAGACCGTGAAGCCCTTGGGCCCGTACTTCTGCGTCGCCTCGTAGTACGGCGTGCGGCGATTGCGCGCCCCCCGCTGTACCAGGCTCATGTCGAACGGCTCAGCCATGCTGTCCTCCTGCGCTCGGGCGGTGCTCGATCGGTCGCACGCGGGAGCGCACGGCACTGGCGCGTTCCCGCGGGTCGCACGGCATATTGTGCCCCGGCGCTCGCGCCAGGCAAGGCCCCGCGTTGACCTGAGGTCAACGGGCGGGACCGCCTCGTTCAGGAGGCCTCTTCGACCGCCTGCCCGTAGGTCAGATCCGGCGCCTTGGTGATCCGCCCGTCCTTGTAGCCCTGCGCGATCATGTACATGAAGGCGTGGACCTCGTCCTCCTCCTGCGCGAAGGGACCCTGTCGGTAGCCCTCCGAGGTGAGGCCGCGGAACACCGATTCGCAGGCCTGGAAATCCTCGTTGTTGGTGACGTCCCAGAACTCCGAGGCGTAATTCGTGTCGAAGTCGGCGCGTTCCTTGGATTCTGGGGCCCACAACCAGGCGCACTCGATCGCGGTCTTGCCGGGAGAGATCGGGTCCAGACGGTGGGTCATGATGTAGTCGGGGTGCAGGCTGATCAACAGGTTGGGGAACAACGCGTAGTAGTAGACCTCGCGCTTCTGCTTGTCATTGAGCTTGCGGAAGGCCACCCCCTTCGACTCCCCCGTCAGGCTCATCGTCTCGGCGAAGTCCATCAGTTCCATCGAGCCGCCGATCACCGCGCCGGTGTGTTGGTAGTACTCCCCGGAGTCCACAGGCGTCACCTTGCACAACGCCGGGTGGATGCTCGGACAGTGGTAGCACTCCTGGTAGTTCTCCACGATCGTCTTCCAGTTCGCTTCGGCCGTGTAGTCGTGCGCGTCACCCGTGAAGCAGCGCTCCGGCTCCCAGTCGGCCATCAGCGCGGTGAAGTTTCCGATGTACTCGTCGAACTCCGGGGCCTGCCCGTCTGCGTTCACGAAGACCCACCCGAGCCACTCGGCGACTCGCGCCGGGGTCAGCGGGTAGTCACCCTTATCGAATCCCGGGATCTTCCCGAAGCGCGGCGCGCCCTTGAGTTCGCCCTCGAGCCCGTAAACCCATGCGTGGTACGGGCACTTGATCCCGTTCATGTTCCGCATCTCGCCGCACGCCATCAGCTCGTGCCCCCGATGCCGGCACGTGTTGTAGAAGCCGCGGAGGGCGCCGTCTTGGCCCCGGACGAGCAGGATGCCCTCGGTGCCGACACGCACCGCTCTCTGGTCGCCACGCTGGGACAGATCGTCGGAGCGCCCGACGCACACCCACGAACCCTCGAAGAAGTGCTCCCGCTCCCACGCCAGCACCTCGTCGGAGGTGTAGGCCTCTGCGGGCAGGGTCAGCGCGTTCTGCAGCTCTGGGGCGAGCACACGCTCGATCGATGCGAGGTCGATCGGCGCCGCAGCGCGGTCGGACATCTCGTGCCTCCTCGGATGCGCTTTTGTTTGAACGGTCAGTCAAAGTTCTTGTCGGATCGGATGCTAGCACGGGACCCGAGCCGGTCGGATCGAGCCCCTTGACTCGGAGTATGACCCTCGGTCGTCATCGGCACTCGCGCTTCCACGCTGAACGCGATTCAACAAGGCCCGAAGCCGGGGCTCGAGCTGTGGGCAGACTGAACCGCGCTCAGTGTAGGGGCCGGGTGAGTTCCCTGTTTCAGGCGAAGCCGGGGGCCTCGAACACCCGCTCCCCTTCGACCAAGGTGAGCTGCACCGACGCTTCGGCGATGTGCCGATCCCCCGCTTCGAACAGGTCTCGGTCGAGGACCGTCAGGTCCGCGAGCTTGCCGACCTCGATCGACCCGGTCTCGGTGTCCAGATGGTTCACGAACGCCGAACCCAGCGTGAAGGCCCGCAGAGCCTCGTCGAGAGAGATCCGTTCGTCCGGGAAGAAGGGCTCATTCTCGAGGGGGTCGTCGGATCCGTACGGGTAGTCGGGTGGCTGCATCCGATTCACCGCAACGTGGATCTCCTCGAGCGGATCGGGGCTCGACACCGACCAGTCGCTCCCGAACGCGAGCCGCGCTCCGCTCCGAAGCAGGCTCCCGAAGGGGTACTGCCAGCTCGCTCGCTCCGAACCTAAGAACGGGATCGTGAGGGTGGTCATCTGCGGTTCGTATGCAGCCCATAGTGGCTGTCCGTTCGCGACGACGTCCAACGCGGCGAAGCGTGGGATGTCGTCCGGATGGACCACCTGGATGTGCGAGATGTGGTGGCGGTGGTCGTTGGCGCCGTTGGCGGCGCGCGCGGTCTCGAAGGCGTCCAACGCCTCCCGCACCGCCCGATCCCCGATCGCATGGAAGTGCACCTGGAATCCCTCGCGATCCAGCCTGGTCACGTGCCGCTTGAGCGCCTCCGGCTCGACGAAGCTGATCCCTCGGTTGTCGCTCTCGCCCCCGCTCGCGTTCAGATAGGGGGTCAGCAACGCGCCCGTGAAGTTCTCGCAGACGCCGTCCTGCATGATCTTGATCGTGGTGGCGCGGTAGCGCCCTGCCGAGCCGGCTTCGCGCGAAGCGATCAGATCGGGGATCTGTTCCTCGCCACGGTGGCGATCCCACCAGAGCGCTGCGACCACCCGCGCCGTGAGTTCTCCGCTCCGCGCCATCGTCAGATACGTCTCCTGGGTGTCGTAGACGCTCTCGTAACCGACGATCGCGTCCTGCCAGGCCGTGATCCCCAGGGAGTGCAGGTGGGCCTGCGCGATACGCAGTCCCTCGTGGAGCGTCGCCGCGTCAACCGGTGGCACGTGTCGCGCGATCAGATCCACCGCGCCCTCGTGCAAGGTGCCCGTCGCCGCGCCGTCGGCGCCTCGTTCGATCCGGCCGTCCGGGGGATCGGGTGTCTGGGCGGTGATACCCCCGACCTCCAGAGCCCGTGTGTTCGCCCATGCGCCGTGACCGTCGCGGTTGTACAACAGCGCGGGACGATCCGGAACCACGGAGTCGAGGTCGGTCGCGGTCGGTGTGCCTCCCGGGAACACGTCCATCGCCCAGCCGTCACCGGTGATCCACTCGAGATCGGGATGCGCGTCGGCGTAGGCCTTGATGATGCGCAGGTAGTCCTGCCGCGCATGTGCCTCCTGCAGCGCGCAGGTGATCATCCCGACCCCCGCCGACGGGGGGTGCACGTGTGCGTCCTGGAAGCCGGGCAGCAGCATCCGCCCCGCGAGGTCGTGGACCTCGGTGGCCGAACCGACATGGTCTCGGATCTCATCGTCGCCGCCGACACCGACGATCCGTCCGTCCCGGATCGCGACGGCCTCTGCACGAGGACGTCGATCGTCCACGGTGTAAACGACGCCAGAGACGAATGCGAGGTCTGCGGGGCCGTTCTGCTGCATGAGCGCTCCCTCGGATCGTGCGGCCGGCAGATTCGGCCGGGACAGGCCGCAGGATACCCGCCTCGGGTTGCGTCGCTCACGCCAGGGCGACCAACTCCAGGAGGTCGTCGCTCCAGTGGTCGAGGGTTCCGTCGGGCATCATCAGCACCCTCGCGGGGGCGAGTTCGCGGACGAACTCCACGTCGTGGCTGACCAGCACCATCGCGCCCGGCCACGACGACAGCGCCGCCCCGACGGCCGCCCGAGACGGTGGATCCAGGTTGTTCGTCGGCTCGTCGAGGAGCAGCAGGTTCTTGCGCCCTGCGACGAGCTGCGCCAAGGCGAGCTTGGTCTTTTCGCCTCCGGAGAGCGTGCCGGCGTCTTGGGAAGGCCACCTCACCGGAGAGTCCGAACATGCCGAGGAGCGCGCGCAGGTCCTGCTCCCCCGCTCCGGACTCGCGCTGGACGTGCGCCAGTACCGCTTCGCCATCGTGGATCCCTTCGTGCTCCTGCGCGTAGTACCCGAGCTCGACACCGTGGCCGAACCGCAACGAGCCCGCGTCCGCCTCGGTCTCCCCGGCAACGATGCGCAACAGAGAGGTCTTCCCGGCGCCGTTCAACCCCATGACGAGGAGGCGCTCGCCGCGACCGACGTCGAACCGAACGTCGGTGAACACCGGCGGTCCGCCGTAGCCCTTCGCCATCCCCTCGACGGTCAGGAGCACCTTGCCGCTGTGGGGTGGCGCAGGGAAGCGGTAGGCGACCTTCCTTTCCTTCGTGGGTGCCGCGATCTTGACGGCGCGCAGTTTCTCGGCCCGTGTGTCGAGCGTCTTGGCCTTGCGCGCCCTCTTGGCGGTCTGACCACGCATCGAGTCCGCCAGCCGCGACAGCCGATCGATCTCGGCAGACTGACGCTCCGCGAGTTTGGTCAGACGGGCCTCGTCTTTGACGCGAGCGGTCCGGTACTGGGTGTAGGTCCCCTTATACGCGATGACACCGTCGCGATCGAGGTGTAGCACGCGCGTGATCGACCGATCGAGCAATCCGAGATCGTGGCTCACCACGAGCAGCCCCCCGCGATAGGACGCGAGGAACCCCATCAGCCAATGCTTCGCATCGACGTCGAGGTGGTTGGTGGGCTCGTCCAGCAGAAGCAGATCGCTGCCTCCGTAGAGGATCCGCGCCAGCTCGAGGCGGCGCCGCTCGCCGCCGGAGAGGGCCGCAACGGGCAATGTGAGCCGATCCTGTGGTAACCCGAGACCGGTGGCGATGCGCGTGGCCTCCGCTTCCGCGGCGTAACCCCCGAGGCGATTGAACCGTTCCTCGAGCTTCGCGAACCGGGCGACCGCGTCGTCGGACGGGTCCTCCTCCAGTGCGAGCCGTTGCTTCTCGACGCGGGCGGCGAGCTCGTCGATACCTCGGGCGGCGAGCACATGCGCCAAGGCATTGATCGCGTCGTCGGCTCGATGCTGTCGGGGATCCTGCCGCAGGTACCCGATGGCGCCGCGGATCCGAACGGTTCCGCGCGCGGGCTGCTCCTCCCCCGCGAGCACCCTGAGGGTACTGGTCTTGCCGGCGCCGTTCCGCCCGACCACGCCCAGCTTCTCGCCCGCGGCCACGGTGAGATCGAGCCCCTCGACGACCGCGCGGCCTGCGACCTCCACCGTCAGGTTGCGCACTTCGAGGGCGCTCATGGTCGCTCGTCCGTGATCGAGGGTGAAAGTGGAAGGTGTTGTCGGTGGTCGGTGCGCATGCGAACTCCGATCGCTCTGGAGACCGGGCGGTCTCACGCCTGCAGGAAGGCGGCGAGATCGGTTCGCTAGCTCATCGGGGTGAGTCTAACGGGTGCGAGGACCCCGGACGTGGAACGGGCGGCCCGAGGGCCGCCCGTTCAGGGGGTGGTGCAACTCGGCTGAGGGTTAGTTGAGGGGGCAGCCGAGGTTGTTCGCCGCATCGAGTGTCGCGGCAAGCTCCAAGTACGCATCGCGGTTCTCGGTCGCGAGGGTCGTGCGGATCCACTCCTGCAGGTTCCCCGGGTCCTGGAACCGGCGGTACGGGAACCCAACACCCTCGTGCGCAGCGTTCAGGTACGAAGCCACAACGGCACGGAACAGGATCGTCGCAGCGCCGTTGAGACCGGTTCCGCCGGTGCCCTTCAGGGCCTGGAGGAACGTCTTGTCGTTGAACGATCCGATCGAGGCGGGGATATCCCAGTTCTGGTTCCCGAGCTTGGATCCGGTCGTGTACTCCTCCCAGTTGCTGGTGTGGGTCTTCCAGTAGCCGGGGGTGCAGCCTTCTTCGCCGATGTTGACAGCGCCGGCGCTGGGCGCCAGCACGGCGAATAGTCCGGCCGTGAGTGCGATCGAGATGATCGCTCCGATGACCTTGCGCATGTGTTCCTCCTGGGTTGGCGGTAGGACGACCAGGTGATGGTATGGCCACAACGGGCCATGCCACAATGACCGCCTTACCTAGTGCAAAGGTCTATACGCAACCTGCGTACGCACAAGCCCCCAGGGAATGGGCAGGGCTCAGTCCGCGGTGAAAAGATGCAGCAGCACCAGCTCCATCTCCACCCGGTTCGGAGGCTCGGCGACCAGGGGAGTCACCGCGTCGTTGAAGGCGGCAAACAGCGGGTCGCTGTTCACGTCGTCGTCGGCCGGCTTGTCGACGAACACCCCGATCCCGCGGATCACACCGCTCCCCTCGTTGCCCGTCACGAGCACCGTTTCCAGCGCGTCGTGGGTACTGAGGAAATCCGCGGCGAACGCCGAGGAGATCCCGGCAACTTCTCGATAGTGCCCCTGGCTTGGCGCGCAGCGTGAACTCGGCAACGTACGCCGCCGAACCTGGTGCATCATAGCGCAGGCACGGTGCGGCCGATCGGCGTGCTCGTGATTCGCCTGTAAGCCGAATGTGCGACCTGCGGGGCGCGCGGGACCGGAGTAGAGCAGAGGTAGACCGACCCCGGGGAGTCGTCGCTCACGAGTCGCCACACGTCGTCGTTTCCTCGGCTCCCCCGGGCCGGTCTCGCGCGTTACCCCGGGGGCAAAACCAGGCCGAACGCGCGGCTTGATCGCGGCCCTACGGCGGAGACCCTTCGGCTGCAGCGGACTCAAGCAGAGCGTTCGATGAGTGTCGGAGGGGGTCTGGGAGTTCACCAGATGGTGGACACCTGTGTCGGAGCATCGTGGAC
>JBBDWR010000018.1:0-84316 GCA_040902745.1 Actinomycetota bacterium
CCGACGAGATCGAGGAGATCCTCAAGGGCGCCGACATGGTGTTCATCACCGCCGGCGAGGGAGGCGGCACCGGCACGGGTGGAGCTCCCATCGTCGCTGAGGTCGCTCGCTCGATGGGGGCCCTGACGATCGGAGTGGTCACCCGCCCGTTCGGATTCGAGGGACGCAAGCGTGCCACGGCGGCCGACGTGGGTATCACGGAGCTGAAGAAGGCCGTCGACACCCTGATCGTTGTTCCCAACGACCGTCTGCTGCAGGTGGCCGATCAGAGCATGCCGATGATCGAGGCGTTCCGTATGGCCGATCAGGTCCTATATCAAGGTGTCGACGGGATCACGTCGCTGATCACGACACCCGGGCTGATCAACCTCGACTTCGCCGATGTGAAGGCTGTCATGACCGGCGCCGGATCTGCATTGATGGGGATCGGGCACGGCACGGGCGAGGATCGGGCCGCCGAAGCAGCCAAGGCTGCGATCAGCTCGCCGTTGCTGGAGTCGTCGATCGACGGCGCCCGTGGCGTCCTGCTCTCGATCGCCGGGCCGACCGACCTCACGCTGCACGAGGTCAACCAGGCCGCGGACACGATCACCCGGGTCGCACACGCCGACGCGAACATCATCTTCGGAGCGGTCGTCGACGACGCGCTCGGTGAAGAGGTCCGCGTGACGGTCGTCGCTGCGGGCTTCGACAAGATCGCCGGGGCGCAGGCGAACCCGCCCAGGGTGGAGGGTCGGCTGGCAGCCTTGCTGGAGGAGCCCAGAACCACGCGCGCGGGGGCTCCGGTCGCCGCCGCTCCGGTCGCCGCCCAGGCTCGTCCGGCCGATGCCCCGGTGCCCTCCTTCCTCGAGGACGACGAGGACGACGTGTTCCGCACCGAACCGACAGAGAACGTGGCCTTCGATGCCGAAGAGGATCTGGACATCCCGGACTTCCTCAAGAGCTAGAAGGTTCACCCGCCCCGCGCGGCCCATGTGGGGGCGGGGAGGTCCACGAGGAGAGGCGCCCTTCCCCCGCCTCTCACGCCAGGACCTCCCCGCTTCCAACTCACCCGATCTCCCTACTCGCCCTCCGAGCTGTGCGGGCAGAGGGGTCCGCTCAGCCGGGAACGGACCCAGGCGGCCGCACCGGCATCCCCTAAAGGGACCATGCGCATCTGACGATGCCAGGAGCGATGAATCCATTCGACACGCCCCGCCGGGCGGCGGTCGGACCGGTTCCCGAACCGGTCGATCTGCCGTCCGTCGACGAGCAGCCCCGACGCCGCGCTGCGGATGGCTGGCTGGACCAATGGTCTGCCGCTGTTGCGGATCTGTCGCGTCTGAAGGGCTCGCATCCGATGCTCGACGCGGTGATCGATGAGCAGATCGGCCGGCGGATCCGCGTCGGTGAGCGCTGGCTGACCGACTGGGCATCGTGCAATTACCTCGGTTTCGATCTGGACGAAGAAATCATCGCGTCCGTGCCCGAGTACCTCGCAGCGTGGGGTACGCACCCGTCGTGGTCCCGGCTCCTCGGCAGCCCTCGTCTGTACCCGGAGATCGAGGAGCAGGTCACCGAGCTCGTCGGTTCCGAGAACGCGTTGCTGTTGCCGACGATCACCCACATCCACATGTCCGTGATCCCGGTGCTGGTGGGTGACGGGACGATATTCCTCGATCGGCGCGCACACAAGACGATCTACGACGGTGCGATGGTCGCGGCGGGGCACGGTGCAACGGTGCACCGGTTCAAGCACGAGGACCTGGATGAGCTCGAAGGGTTGTTGCGCGCATCGCCGCCCGGAGCTCCGCGGGTGATCGCGATGGACGGGCTCAACTCTATGACGGGGAACTCCCCGGACCTGCGGGCGTTCTCGCGCGTCGCTCACGAGCACGACGCATTGCTCTACGTGGACGACGCCCATGGCTTCGGAGTACTGGGGGAGCGTTCCGAGAACGAGCGATCGCCGTACGGGAACCTCGGAAACAGCTTGTTCCGCCACCAGGACGTGCCCTACGACAACGCGATCCTGGTCGCCGGCTTCTCCAAAGCGTATTCGTCTCTGCTCGCCTTTATCGCCTTGCCGACCGCGATGAAGGACGCGCTCAAGGTGCTGGCTCCGCCCTACCTGTACTCGGGGCCATCGCCGGTGGCGTCGCTGGCAACCACCCTGGCAGGGTTGCAGGTGAACCGAACCCGAGGCGACGATCTGCGGGCGGAGCTGTACCGGATGACCCAACGCGTGCTCGATGCACTCGACGAACTCGACATCGCGACGCCGAACACCTCCGGTTCCCCGATCATCGAGATCCCGCTCGTCGATCACGAGGAGATCGATCCGGCCGGACGCTTCCTGTTCGACCGGGGGGTCTACACCACGATGGCCGCGTACCCGCTGGTGCCGAAGAACGAAGTCGGTTTCCGGATCCAGATGACGGCCGCCAACACCGACGAAGAGATCGACGAGCTGGTCTCGGCGCTACGCGCGCTGAAGGAACGCTTCCCTCTCCAGCAAGCGCACACGGTCGCAAGGACGGCTTAGAACACCTAGGCGTCGTTCCCGAGAAGCCGGCTTGCCTCCGGGTAGGTGACACCTCCGAGCCATCCGCCGTCGACCCGTAGATCGGTTCCGGTGACGTAGCGGCTCTCATCGCTCGCGAGGAAGTGGTACGCGCCGACGACGTCGTCGACCTCGCCGTAGCGGCCGAGGCATGTGGCGAGCGCGCTGATCGTAGCTTCCGCGTCGTCATCGGGTTGCATCTCGGTCACGATCGTGCCCGGGCTGATCGTGTTGACACGGATCCGCCGTTGCCCGAGCTTCATCGCCGCATGTGCGCACATCGCGTGCAGCGGTGCCTTGGACGCGGAGTAGGCCATGTAGTCGGGGAAGGGCCACCAGAGCGCCCCCGTCGCCGTGATGATGATGCTCCCGCCGTCGCGCATCAGATCCGGAGCCAGCCGCAGGCCGTGGAACACGCCGAGCGTGTTCACCTCCAACAAGCGTCGGAAAACCTGAGTGCTCATGGACCCGAGGTCGTCTCCGTCGAGGTCGCTCACGCCGGCGTTGAGGACGAGGACGTCCACGCGACCGACGAGATCGCGGACCTGCGCGACGGCGCGTTCGAAGCTGTGTTCGTCGGCAACGTCTCCCAGTACGAGCCGTGCGCCAGCCTGCTCCAGCTCGGGGCGAGCGTGCCGGGCCAGCCCGACTACCTCTGCTCCTGCTCCAACGAAACGTCGGGCGACCCCGAGACCGATACCCGAGGTCCCGCCGGTCACCAAGGCCGTTTTCCCGCCCAGGGTCCAGGAGCCCCCTGGGGCCTCCGGCGGTGCGTCCTGTCCGGGCATAGTCGTCCTCGTCGTCGTGCCTGGCGGGTCGCGCCGCCGAACGGGTTCGGATCGGCCCGGATCGGGCCGTCAAGGTCGGTGGATGTGGGCCGATACCAGGATAGATGAGACGGAGCGCCTGGCTCGTGTATCCGATCGTGGCGACCATCGCGATGGTGGCCTACTACCTGCTTGGGAACAACAGCTTCGTGTTCAATCTGATCGGTCTGAGCTCGCCGATCCTGATCCTCATCGCCGTCCGGATCCATAAGCCGGACCACCCCTGGGCGTGGTACCTGATCGCGCTCGGTCAGTTCGTGTTCATCGCCGGGGACGTCGCGTCCTACAACTACCTGCGTCTGGCAGACGTCTGGCCGATCCTCTTCCCGCTCGACTACAGCCTCAATCCCTCGGGGGACGTGCCGTTCCCTTCGATCGCAGACGGCCTGTACCTCGCCGTGTATCCATGTCTCATCGCCGGGATCACGTTGATGATCCGGGCTCGTACACCGGGCGGAGACCGCGCCGGTCTACTTGACTCGCTCATGGTGGCGATCGGTGTCGGCACCCTGTCGTGGGTGTTGCTCATCTCGCCCTACATCGCTTTCGACGACCTCAGCCTAGCCACGAAGGTCACGGCGATGGCGTACCCCGTCATGGATCTGTTGCTGGCCGGCGCTGTTATCCGTCTCGCAGTGGGCGCCGGTCGGCGACCTCCGGCGTTCCGGTTGATGATCCTGGCGATCGGCGCGCTGTTCGTGACCGACGCGATCTACGGATGGTTCGGCCTGTACACGGTGGCGGGCTACCAACCCGGGAGCGGATGGCTGGAGATCGGGTGGATGGCCTTCTACGTCCTCCTCGGCATGGCTGCGCTGCACCCGTCGATGCGTGAGCTCGTCGAGCCCGCTGGGGAAGCTTCATGGAAGATCACCTTCCCGCGACTCGCGTTGCTTGCCGGCGCGTCTCTCGTGGCTCCGATCGTCCTCGCGATCCAGGTGCTCCGGGGCGAGGATCGGGACTTCATGGTGTTGGTGGGCGCGACGATCGTGCTGTTCGGACTCGTGGTCGCACGGATGTGGGGCTTGACGCGGACCCAACAGGCGTTCGCAGCGCGCGAGAAGGCGCTGCGGGAAGCCGGCGCGGAACTCGTGACGGCGGCGGGGCGGGAGAGCTTGCACCGCGCGGCGATCGACGCGGCCTGCGACTTGGTCGGGGTCGACGCCGCGGTACGCGTGTGCGAGCGCACCGACGCAGGGGATTTCGTCGTCGCCGCGTCTTCCGGAGGCGAGGACGCCCTCGGTGCCACGTTCGCCCTGGACATGCTGGCGGAATGGAAGCGCGAGCTCCTTCTGTCGCACGACGCGTACGAAGTTCCTCTGTCGGAGTCGGGGCTGGCGAAACCCCTGGGGCTCGGTTGGTCGCCCGATGGGTCATCGTTCGTGGCCCCCTTGTTCCTTCGCGAGCAGATGTCCGGCCTGCTGGTGGTCGCCACGCTCGAGGGGCTGTCTCGCAACGCCGTCGACTCGCTGACCGCCTTGTCGACCCAGGTGGCCCTCGCATTGGAGAGCGCGGCCCTGACCGAAGACCTGCTCCTGCAACAGAGCGAGGCGCGGTTCGCGTCGCTGGTCAAGAACTCGAGTGACGTGGTCACCGTGCTCGAACCTGACACGACCGTTCGCTACGCGAGTCCCAGCGCGAAGCGTGTCCTGGGCACCGAGCCTTCGCTCCTGGAGGGCACGCGGCTGGTCGACCTGGTACATGCCGAGGATCGCACGCGCGTCGTCACCTTCTTGACCTCGGGCGGCGAGGGTGAGGGCAGCACGGGACTGATGGAGTTCCGGATCCGGCACGCGGACGGCACCTACCTGTTCGTCGAGACCTTGCGAACGAGCCTGTTGCACGATCCGAACGTGGAGGGGATCGTCCTCAACACCCGTGACATCACCGAACGCAAGACGTTCGAGGAGCAGTTGTCACACCAGGCGTTCCACGATTCGATCACCGGGTTGGCGAACCGAGCGTTGTTCCGCGACCGCGTCCTGCACGCGCTCGAACGCCAGGAACGAGACCATCGACCGGTGGCCGTGTTGTTCATGGACCTCGACGACTTCAAGACGATCAACGACTCGATGGGTCACGCCGCGGGGGACGAGCTGCTGCGAGGGGTCGGCGACCGCGTCCGCGACGCACTCCGCGCGTCCGACACAGCAGCCCGACTGGGGGGGGACGAGTTCGGCGTCCTGTTGGAGGAGGGTGGAGACGGGCTCCATGCCGCCGAGGTCGCCCAACGCATCCTCGAGGACCTTCACGCGCCCTTCGCGATCGACGACAAGGAGGTCTTCGCCAGGGCTAGCATCGGGATCGCCATCACCGACGGGGACCACGCGGGAGAAGAGGGCGCCGAGGAGCTGCTCAGGAACGCCGACGTAGCCATGTACATGGCCAAGGAGCGCGGCAAGGGCCGCTACCAGGTCTTCGAATCCGCGATGCACGACACGGCGCTCAAGCGGCTCGAGCTGAAGGCAGACCTGCAACGGGCGCTCGAGCACGACGAGTTCATCTTGCACTTCCAGCCGGTGATCGAGCTCGAGTCGGGGTCGGTGTCCGGTGTGGAAGCGCTCGTGCGCTGGCAGCATCCGGTGCGGGGCTTGGTGCCTCCGCTGGAGTTCATCCCGCTCGCGGAGGAGACCGGGCTGATCGCCCCCCTCGGCCGGTGGGTGCTGCGCGAAGCCTGTCTCACCGCGAAGGCGCTGCAAGAGACTGTCGCTCCGTCCTTGCATATCGCGGTGAACCTCTCTGCGCGCCAACTCCAGCGCGCAGAGATCATCGACGAGGTGCGGCAGGTGCTCGATGAGACGATGCTCGACCCCGGCAAGTTGATCCTGGAGATCACCGAAACGGTGATGATGCAGGACATGGAGCTGTCGATCTCCCGGCTGACCCAATTGAAGGAACTCGGTGTGCAATTGGCGATCGACGACTTCGGCACGGGGTACTCTTCGCTGAACTACGTCCGGCGCTTCCCCGTGGACATCCTCAAGGTGGACAAGTCTTTCATCGACGGCGTCGGAGATGGCGGCGAGTCTTCGGCACTGACCGCAGCGGTGATCGAGCTCGCGGGGATCCTGAACCTCAAACCCGTCGCAGAGGGGATCGAGCGAGCGGACCAGTTGGAACGGCTCCTCGAGCTCAACTGCGACCTCGGACAGGGCTTCCTATTCGCCAAGCCGCTGCCGCCCGATGAGCTTCGAACACTGCTGGCCGAACGCCAGGCGCTGGCGCGCGACGCCGACGCGATGGCGTCTGATTCGCCCGCGTAGGTCCAGAGCCGGTCAGCGGTTCCGTTCCGTAGGGTGAGAGCCATGCAACCGCGACCGCTCGGAGAGGCGAGCGTCCTCGTGTCCGCCCTGCTGCAGGAGATTGGAGTCTTCGGCGCCTTCACTGAGCGAAGCGGTGGTGACAGTCCCGCTCCGTTCGCATCGCTGAACATGTCCTACTCGGTGGGAGACGACGCCGCTCTCGTTCGTGGGAACCGTCTTCGAGTGATCGAGGGGCTGGACATCCCCCCGTTCGCGGTCGGCGGGCTCATCCACGGCGCCACGATCACGCGGATCGGTCCGAAACGGGCGGGTGCGGGATTCGACGATCCGCAGCAGAACGTTCCCGACGCCGACGGACTGGCCACTGCTTCGATCGGAGTACCGATGGCGGTCACGACGGCCGATTGTGTGCCGCTGATCTACGCGTCCTCCGCGGAGCCGACCGTCGCTATCGTGCACGCAGGATGGCGAGGATTCGCCGCCGGCATCGTCACGGCGGGGCTCGCGATGTTCGACGATCCCGGACGAGCCGTGGTGGCGATAGGACCTGCGATCGGCCCGTGCCACTACGAGGTCGGTACGGACGTCGCCCTCGCGGTGGCCGCGGCTTCGCAGGTGGGAGCGGTGACCGAGCGGCATGGCGACGTCCTGCGTCTCGACCTCGTCGGAACCGCCCGGGCGATGCTCGAGGCCGAGGGTGTGGGGCGGGTGGAGGTCGCCGGTGTGTGCACCGGGTGCGAAGCCGACCGATTCTTCTCGCACCGACGCGATGGCATCACGGGTCGACACGCCGCGATCGCGATGCGCAGCGCTCGCTGAACCGGCAGGCCGATCGGGGGCGAGCCTCGCACTCTGCCTATCCTCATGGGATGGGACGAGACGCGAGCACCTTCAACCGAGACGCGATCGAGGCGAACCTGGCGGGTATACGAGACGGGGTGCGGATCGCCTGCGAGCGATCGGGCCGGGATCCGGCTCGGGTGCGCCTCGTGGCTGCCGCGAAGACCGTCCCGCCCGAGCCGATCCGGTGGGTCGTGGAAGCGGGATGTCCCGACATCGGCCAGAACTACGTGAAGGAGCTCGCTCGCACCCGTGACGAGATCCCGACCGCACGCTGGCACTTCATCGGCAACCTCCAGACGAGCACCGCCCACAAGGTGGGAGAGCTCGCCGACGTCGTCCAGACGCTGGCGTCCGATCGCGCCACGCAGCGGCTCGCTCGCCGCGCGGCCGAGCACGATCGAGTGCTCGACGCCTTGATCGAGGTCGATTTCACGAACGGACGATCCGGTCTGGCGCCGCAGGACGTCGCCGCGTTCGCGGACCGGGTGGCGCCACTCGAGGGGCTTCGGTTGGTCGGATTGATGACGTTGCCGCCGATCCCCGAGATCCCCGAGGAGGCCCGTCCGTGGTTCCGGAGGCTACACGACCTGGGGGAGGAGCTGCGCAGGGAGCACCCGGGGATGGTGGAATTGTCGATGGGGATGTCGAAGGATTACCAGGTCGCCGTCGAGGAAGGCGCTACGATGGTGCGCATCGGCACGACCTTGTTCGGAGAGCGGCCGCACCGGCATTGACCCCTGGGTCGGCGCCGAGGATCGGCCGAGGATCGGGAGGAGCACTCGCCGTGTGGAAGAAGACGATGCAGTACCTCGGCTTGGTCGAGGAAGACGAGTTCGAGCAGGTCGACGACATGTCCGGGCCGGGGCCGGCGGAGGTTCGCCGGATCCAGCGCCCGCAAGCGGTGCGTGAGGTGCCCTCGGGACAAGCCGAATCCGAGGGGGTCGTGCGTACGATCCCGTCGTCGCGGGCACCCGCGAGCGGGTCGATCCACAAGTCGGAGCCTCGCCGCTTCAACGAGGCCCGCGAGGTGGCCGACCGCTTCAAGGACGGCACAGCCGTCATCATGAACCTGCAGAGCACCGACGACCAGATCGCGCGGCGGCTGGTCGACTTCGCATCCGGCCTCGTGTACGGCCTCGACGGGAAGATCGAGATGGTGGCCAACCGCGTGTACCTGCTGACGCCGGCCGATGTCGAGGTATCCGCGGAGGACCGCGAGCGCATCGCCGGGGGAGCCTTCTACAACCAGTTCTGACCTGTCCGGGGTGTCTGCGCGCTGCTGGTAGCCTGCGGCTGCATGTTGGCCCAGGTCGTCGAGGAGCAGGGACCCATCGTTCGCCTGCTGTGCGTTGCCGCCACGGTCTACTCGCTGATCCTCTTCGCGAAGGTGATCTTGAGCTGGGTGACGATGTTCGGAGGACGCGCACCCACGTCGGGGGTGCTGCGTGCGGTGACCGATCTGATCGACGACGTTACCGAGCCGGTGCTTCGGCCCTTGCGCACGCTGATCCCACCGGTCCGGATGGGAGCGGTCGGTCTCGACCTTTCGATCATCCTGTTGTTCGTGATCTTGATCGTCTTCCGTCAGGCGCTTGGCTGCTGACCCCTTGCCCGCCCGGCCGTCACTGCCTACTATCCGCGCATCCCTCGTCCGGGCGCGAGAGGATCTTCATGCCGGGTCCGCCGGGCTCGGAGGAGCGGCCTCGTCTGCGCTAGGCTGAGGCGTCGTTCGCGAGGGGGAAGGTATGCGGAAGAAGAAGGCAGACCAGGCGCAGGCTCCGGAAGCGGCTGCCGAAGCATCGTCGACTCCCGGGATCGTCACGCCGCCCACAGCATCCAGTGGGCGCTCGGATGGAAGACTCACGCCCGTGGACATCCAGCAGATCGAGTTCCGTCGTTCGTTCAAGGGATATGAAGAGCGGGAAGTCGATGAGTTCCTCGACCGCCTAACCGAAGACTTCGCCGCCGCGCTCGACGAGAACCAACGGATGCGCTCGCGCCTGGAGTCTGGACTCGGTGCCGTCGGCGCCGCCGATCCCGCGGACGCGTCTCGGCAGGCGGACGAGATCATCCAGCGAGCGCGCACGCAAGCGGCGCAGATCATCCGCGACGCGGAGTCCCGCGCCGTAACGATCGGGACCGGGGCAGCGGCGATCGCTACCGGGGACACGCCCGCCATCTCCGCGTTCATCGCGAAGGAGCGGGCGTTCCTGCAGCAGCTCGCATCCTTGGTGCAAGACCACGCCGAAGGTGTGAAGGGCATGGTCCGGGCGTCGACCGCATCGGCCCCCGCGCCGCGACCGGAGCCCGCGGACGAAGTCGCCGAGCCCGACCCGAAACCCCGGGCTCCCGCCACGTCTCCGACCCCGGCCCAAGCCCCCGCACCCCAGGCGACCCAGGCCATGGAAGCGGTACCCGGGGACGCCGGTCCTCCCGAATCGTCCGAAGCGCGGAAGCCTTCGTCGCAGACTCGGCCCACAGAACGTGCCGCATCGCCCGTCCAGTCGCAGGCTCGAGGACAAGACACCATCTCCGTGCCGGAGCCCGAGCCGCAGCCCCGGCCGGTCACGACCCGCGGGTCTGACTCCAAGGCGAACTCGAACGAGGACGAGCAATCCCTTCGCGAGCTGTTCTGGGGCGACGAGTAGCGGCTGCCCCCTATCGGCTCGACCCGCGTTCCTCGATAGTGTCGTCGGACTCAGACGCGGCGCAGCGACACGACGATCGGGATGCCGTCGATCTCGGCTTGCTGGTGGAACCCGTCGTTCACCGGCTCGCGTCGCACGGTGGTTGCCAGTGTCTCGCCGGCGACCGTGTCCAAGTGGGTGCGGAGCGTCTCGTCGAGCTCCGGTCCGCCCTCGAGCCCGAGCTCGATTCGATCGCTCACCTGCAGTCCTGCCGCCTTGCGAGCCTCCTGGACGATACGGACCAGCTCCCGTGCGAGACCCTCGGAACGTAGCGCGTCGGTGAGTTCGAGTTCGAGGGCGACCGTGAGGCCGCCATCGGTCGCTACCCCCCAGCCCGACAACGTCTCCTGCGTGAGGTCCACGTCGGCGGGAAAGAGCTCGACCGCTCCCGCGTCGGTCTCGATGCTGACGTGCTGGCCCCGCGCCAGGGCGGACGCCAGGGCCCCGTCGTCGGCGCTCAGGGACGCCGCAACCTGCTTGACCCCGGACCCGAGTCGGGGCCCCAGCGACTTGAAGTTCGGCCTGGCGCGCCAAGATCCGAACTCCTGCTCCGACTCCGCGAACGCGACCCGATGCACGTTGAGTTCGGCCGCGATCAGCTCGAACAGCGGCGTGATCGCGTCGTGATCGCCGGGGTAGTGGACCACCGCCCCGGCGAGCGGTTGCCGGGTGCGCACCTTCGCCTCCACCCGTACGCGGCGCCCCAGTTCGACGATGTCCCGTGCCGCCTGCATCGCCACGTCGAGCTCCGGGATCATGACCGAGGAGTCGGCTTCGGGATAATCCGCGAGGTGCACGGAGGGGGGCCGTCCATCGCGGCCGGCAGCGAGCGTGCGCCAGAGCTCGTCCGCGACGAACGGGGTGAACGGAGCCAGCGCCGCCGCAGTCGTGACGAGGCATTCGTAGAGGGTGGCGAACGCTGCCGCAGCATCGGGACCGGCCCCCCCGCCCGGGTTCCAGAATCGGCGACGGGCGCGCCGCACGTACCATTTGGACAGATCGTCGACGAACCGCTGGATCCGCCGGCCTGCTCCCGTGGCGTCGTAGTCAAGCAGTCCCTCGCGTGCGACCCGCACGGTGTCGGCGAGTTGGGACAGTACCCACCGATCGAGGAGGGGTCGCTGGTGGGGCGGAGGTGCCACGGTCGTCACCGGGTCGTAGCCGTCGGCGTTCGCGTAGGTCACGAAGAACGAGTAGACGTTCCACAAGGTCAGCAGGAACTGGCGGACGACCTCGTCGAGGAGCTCCATCGACACCCGGCGCGACGTCCAAGGGGAGCCGCTGGTGAGCAGGAACCAGCGCAGCGCGTCGGCCCCTTGCCGATCCATGACCTCGAACGGATCGATCACGTTGCCGAGCGACTTCGACATCTTGCGACCGTCGGCGTCGACGATGTGCCCTAGACACACGACGGTGCGGTAGGCCGGGGCGTCGAAGTGCAGCACGCCCTCCGCCATCAACGTGTAGAACCAGCCGCGGGTCTGGTCGATCGCCTCGGAGATGAAGTCCGCCGGGAACGCGGCCGCGAAGTCCTGCACGCCGCGTCCCAACTCCGGGTGGTAGCCCCATTGCGCGAAGGGCATCGCGCCCGAGTCGTACCACGTGTCGATCACCTCCCGAACGCGCGTGGCAACTTGTCCGCAATCGGGGCAGTCGAAGGTGACGTCGTCGATCCACGGCCGGTGCGGGTCGATGTCGGACATGTCACGGCGGGTGCGTTCCGAGAGTTCCGCGAGCGATCCGATCGCGGTCGCGTGGCCGCGATCGCAGCGCCAGATCGGCAGCGGGGTGCCCCAGTACCGGTCGCGGGACAGGGCCCAGTCGACGTTGTTACGGAGCCAGTCCCCGTAGCGGCCGTGCTTGATGTGATCGGGGTACCACGCGACCTCGTCGTTCACCTCGAGGAGTCGCTGCTTCACTCGCGTCGTGCCGACGTACCAGGAGGTGCGCGCGTAGTACAGCAACGGCGTTCCGCACCGCCAGCAGAAGGGGTAGCTGTGTTCGTACGTCTCGGCCTTGAGCACGAGTCCGCGACCGGTGAGGTCTTCGACGATGTGGGTGTCGGCGTCCTTCACGAATCGCCCGTGTAGGAACTCCGGCACGCTCTCGTCGAATGTGCCGTCCTCGCGGACAGGCTTGAGGACGGGCCACCCCTCGCGGAGCCCGACCTCGAGGTCGGGGGCACCGAACGCCGGAGCAAGGTGGACGATGCCCGTCCCGTCGTCCATCGATACGAAGTCGGCGGCAACCACCTGATGCACGGTTGCGTGATCGCTGTTCGGATACGGGGGTTCGTATCGAACGCCGATGAGGCCGGAACCGTGGAACGTCTTCACCACCTGCCACCCGTTGCCGAGCGCGCGTTCACGCAAGGGGGCCGCGATCACGATCCGTTCGCCTTCGCGTTCCACGAGTTCGTAGGAGCGGTCGGCGGCAACCGCGAGGCCGAGATTGGCCAACAGGGTCCACGGCGTCGTGGTCCACACCGCGATGCGCGCATCTATCAGATCGGGGTCGTCGGCCTCGGTGATCGGCAGCTTCAGGTACAGCGAGGGATCTTCGGTGTCGCGATAGCCCTGCGCGACCTCGTGGTCGGACAGCGCGGTGCCACATCGCGGGCAATAGGGGGTGACCTTGTCCGCTTCGAACAACAGGCCCCGTTCGTGCAGGGACCGAAGCGACCACCAGACGCTCTCGATGTAGGGCGTGGACATCGTCCAGTAGGCGTCCGAGAGGTCGATCCACATGCCGACCCGCTCGGTCATCCGTTCCCAGTCGTCGACGTAGCGCGTGACCGAGGCGCGACAGAGGCGATTGAACTCAGCGACGCCGAAGGCCTCGATGTCGCGCTTGCCCTTGGTCCCGATCTCCTTCTCGACCTCGAGCTCGACGGGCAGCCCGTGACAGTCCCATCCAGCTTTGCGGGCAACCCGATAGCCCATCATCGTGCGGAAGCGCGGGAACACGTCCTTGAACGTGCGGGATTCCACGTGGTGCAGACCGGGGCGGCCATTCGCCGTCGGCGGACCCTCGTAAAAGGTCCACTCGGGCGCGCCGTCGCGCCGCCGCAGGCTCTCGGCGAAGACGTCGGTGTCCTCCCAGAAGGTGAGGATCCGGCGCTCGACATCGGGGAACCGAACCCCGGGCTCGACCGGTTCGAAGTACGTCATCGCTTCCGTCCTCCCGTGCCGTCGCCCTACGGACATCCGCGCCCACGCACGCGAAACGCCCCGTCCCGAACAGGGACGAGGCGTCGGCCCCGCGGTACCACCCTGCTTGCGCCTCCCCATCAAGAAGCGCCACTCACGGCCTTGCGGCCTCCGCGTTCACGGGCGGGTCCCGCCTGCGCCTACCACGCGGCACGGTGCCGAGCTTCGGACAGGGGCTCGGGGAGGATGTTCGCGGGGCCGTCCACCGGGCTCACACCATCCCCGGTTCGCTTCTGCTCGGGCCGATCCGCGACGCGGTTCCCTTCGTCGCCTGTTCGCGCATCGTACAGGAGTCGGCGGCCTCCCTCGTAGACGTGAAGTCCCAACCCCATACGCCTTGCGACCTGGGCGATTGCCCGCATAGGTGCGTCCGGGAGCAATGCGACGCAGGTCGTTGTCGCACCCAGGGGCGGGTGCTACCGTCCCCGTTCCATGGCCGCC
Organism: Actinomycetota bacterium; assembly: GCA_040902745.1. Lineage (GTDB taxonomy): Bacteria > Actinomycetota > UBA4738 > UBA4738 > HRBIN12 > JBBDWR01. The sequence continues at coordinate 13,813 of JBBDWR010000018.1, forward strand.
ACCAAGTCCCCACTGAACGCCAAGGAATTGGCTGACCTCAAAAAGCGTCTGCTCGAGGAGCGTGAAGAGCTGCTTTCCCAGCTCAAGACGATCGAGGAGGCAGTGTTCAGCCAGTCTCAATCCGACCTCACGGGTGAATTCGACGACGAGAGCGCCGACGCAGGCACCGCCACGTTCGAGCGCGAGCGGGACCTGTCGATCGAAAACAACGTCCGGGATCTGCTGCGAAAGGTGGACTCCGCCCTCGACCGGATCGCGAAGAAGTCCTACGGGATCTGCGTTCGGTGCGGCAAGCCGATCGAGAAGAGTCGCATCAAGGCGCTCCCGTATGCGGACCTTTGCATCAAGGACGCGCAGGCCGAATCCCGGCCGCGCTAGCCCGGTGCGCTCGCCCGCGCGCCTGGCCGGATGGCTCTACCTCACCGCCGCGGGCGTCTACCTGCTGGACCGACTGAGTAAGCTCTGGGCCGAGAACCAGCTGCAGGACCGGACACCGATCGAGCTGATCGGCGGCGCTGTCCGCCTCGGCTACACGACGAACTCGGGCGGCGCGTTCGGGATCGGGGGGAGCGCTCCACTGCTGTTCGTCGGTGCGACGCTGGTCGTCATCGGCGTCATCGTGTGGACGTCACTGCGACTCCCCCGACGAAGCGTCGCGATCGGACTCGGGCTGATTCTCGGGGGAGCCCTCGGGAACCTGACCGACCGGGTGGTCCGCGGACCCGGGTTCCGGGGTGCGGTGGTGGACTTCATCGATGTCGGGGCGTGGCCCGTGTTCAACCTCGCCGACTCGGCGATCGTCGTCGGCGCCGTTGTGCTCGCGATCGGAGCGCTCGGCAGCGCCAGGCGCGAGCACGCCGAGGAGCGGCCGCCCGGAGAGTCCGATCGTTCCGGCGCCGGGCGATGACCGGTCCCCGGCGCTACGAGGCGTCGGCGGGGCGTCTGGACGCGGTCTTGGCTCAGGTGCTCGACATCACCAGGGTGGAAGCCCAGCGGATGATCGCGCAGGGCCAGGTGCGCGTCGACGGCCGCGAACGGCCCAAGTCCTTCCGGCTGCAGGGCGGTGAGGTGCTCGACGCCGATCGTGCAGAGGGCATCGACCTGCCTGTCGAAGGACCCCCTGTGCCGATCCGCTATCAGGACCGGTACCTGTTGGTGGTCGCGAAGCCCGCGGGTCTCGTCACTCACCCGACCGCGACGAAGCGCAGCGGTACCCTGGTCAACCGCTTGCTCGGGATGGACGTGCCGCTCTCATCGGCCGGCGGCGACGCACTACGGCCGGGGATCGTCCACCGCCTCGACGCGGGCACGAGCGGACTGCTCATCGTCGCCAAGGACGATGCCACCCACGAAGCGTTCGGCGCGATGCTGAAACACCATGAGATCAGGCGGACCTATCTCACGCTCGTCCGGGGTCGCGTGGAACACGACCGGTTCGCTGTCGACGCGCCGCTGGGCCGGCATGGATCGCGGGTCACGATCCGGTCGTTCACCGGCCGCGAGGCGGAGACGGGTTTCGTCGCCCTGGAGCGCTTCGAGCGGGCGACCTTTTTGGAGGCGACCCCCAAGACGGGGCGAACGCATCAGATCCGTGTCCACTTGTCCGCGATCGGGCACCCGATCCTCGGGGATGCCCGCTACGGCGGCGGCGGAGACGACGCCAAGGCTCTCGGTTTGACGCGGCCGTTCTTGCACGCATGGCGACTGGCGTTCGAACACCCGATCACGGGCGAGCGGGTCGAGGTGGAGGAACCGCTCCCCGAGGACCTCACGTCCGGATTGGACCGGCTCGGGCCCGGTCGGCCAGAACCGCCTGCACAGACGTAGCGCGTCAACGCCGCGAGGCTGTCGGCTCCTTCAGCCAGAGCGCGTGTTGGGTGCGGACCTCCTCGCGCGATGCGAGGACGGCGTCCTCGACATCGGGAGGCAGGCGCCGCGACTCGACGAGGGCCTGCACCTTGGCGGGATCGACAGAGAGGACCTGTTCCCACAACCCGAGCGGTTCGAGGATCGCACGCAACTTATCCTCGTCGGGGGCGGTGACGTGCTGGATCCGCCGGTCGACGGCGGCGCCGTCGGTTCCGAACAGCCGCCGGTACCCATGTTCGTCCGCGAACGCGTTGATCGAGCCGGCGAGCTCGTCGATCCGCCGGTAGACCTTGCGGCCCTGCCGCTTGAGTTCGATCCATTCGTCGACGATCGCCGTCATGTTGGGCGCCGGATCGCCGTTCTCCTGCTCGGCGCGATGACGGAAGATCGGGCAGATCGCCTGGAAGTCGCACCAGTTGCACAGCGGGTTCTCGCGGGGCTCGAACTTGCCGGCCTCGATCCGTTCGGAGACGATGGAGATCCTCCGCCGGAGCTCGTCGGCGTCGGCATTCGTACGCGTGGTCGACATCCGCTGTCCGGGCAGCAGGTAGTAGAGGGTCAGCCGTTCGGGTTCGATGCCCCAGACTTCCTTGGCGGCGAGGAAGTAGATCGACAGCTGAAGATCCTCATCGATCCGCTTCTGCGGCGGCAGGCGTCGATTCGTCTTGTAGTCGATGATCTCGTAGCCGCCTCCCGGGATCCGGTCCATCCGGTCGAGCACGCCGTTGAGCTGTACGCCCTCGACCTCGATCGAGAACCGATGTTCGAGTGCGGCTGGGATCGCGAACCGCTCGGCGTTCTCCGCGTGATACTGCGTGAGCACCGAGCGGCCGTGGTCGTAGTAGGTCCGCTCCTCGCTCTCGTCCGTGTATCCGTCGCGGACCCACACTGCCTCGAGGATGTCGAGCAACTCGTCGAGCGGTGGCGCAACCGGGACCGGCCGGTTGTGGAAGCGATGGAGGGCCTGATGCAGCGAGTCGCCGAAGCTGAGCGCGGGGGAGGGGCTCGTGGGCAGGCGCTGTTCGTACTGGAACCGCCACTTGGCGGGACACGTTTCGTAGGTGTTGATCGAGGAGTACGACAGACGCATCGCGACCTGGCCCCTTGCTGATCCGGTGCGGCGAGTGTACCGTCGAGTTCTCGCGAATCACAAGGCTGTAGTTCTTCACGAGTTTCCACAGCGATGCGCGCGACCTGTGGAAACTCCCCTCGGGGGGCGCGCGCTGGGGTGGCGGCAGGCGGCATGAGCGACGGGGATTTCGTCCACCTCCACGTCCACACGGAGTACTCGCTGCTCGATGGCGCGTCCCGGATCGATGACCTGTTCGCCAACGCGGAGCGGCTCGGGATGCCCGCACTGGCGATGACCGACCACGGCTCGATGTTCGGCGCGTTGGAGTTCTACGCCGCGGGCAGAGCACGAGGGATCACCCCGATCCTTGGCGTCGAGGCATACGTGGCCCCCGGTTCGCGGTTCGATCGCAATCCCGGCGAGGACGAGCAGAAGTACCACCACCTCACGTTGCTGGCGCGGGATGAGACCGGCTATCGCAACCTGCTCAAGCTCGTGAGCTACGCACATCTCGAAGGCTTCTACCACCGGCCCCGGGTCGACAAGCAGTTGATGGCCGAACACCACGAGGGCGTGATCGCCCTGTCCGGATGCCTGTCTTCGGAGGTCGGCGTCGCCCTCAAGACCGGGCAGGACGCCAAGGCGAGAAAGGTGGCGGGGGAGTACCTCGACATCTTCGGCCGCGACTCGTACTTCATCGAGGTGCAGGACCACGGGATCCCCGATCAGCGCCGGATCCTGCCCAAGCAGTTCCAGCTCGCAGAGGCTCTCGGCGTGCGCCCGGTGGCGGCCAACGACCTGCATTACACCCACCGCGAAGACGCCAAGCCGCACGATGTGCTGCTGTGCATCCAGCAGCAGAAGGTCCAGACGGACCTGCAACGGCTGAAGTTCGATTCGGAGGACTTCTACCTCAAGAGCGCCGACGAGATGCGGATGGTCTTCGCCGACCATCCGGAGGCGATCGAGTCGAGCCTGCTGATCGCCGAGTCGGTGCAGCAGATCCCCGAGCTCGAGAAGGCGCTCGTGCAAGGGGAGATCACCTACCACCTCCCTCGGTTCGAGACCCCCGGCGGGATCGGGCTGGAGAGTCACCTCCGCCAGTTGGTCGACGCGGGCGCGATCCAGCGCTACGGCGACGTGAACCCCGAGATCCGAAAGCGGATCGACACCGAACTCGACGTGATCTGCAACATGGGGTTCGCCGGCTACTTCCTGATCGTGTGGGACCTGATCCGCTTCGCCCGAGAGCGCGGTATCCGCGTCGGTCCCGGCCGCGGATCGGCAGCAGGGTCGGTCGTGTCTTATGCCCTGCGGATCACCGATCTCGATCCCCTGCGATACGGACTGCTGTTCGAGCGGTTCCTCAACCCCGAACGGATCCAGATGCCGGACATCGACATGGACTTCGACGAGCGACGGCGTGATGAGGTGATCAGATACGTGGCCGACAGCTACGGCCACGATCACGTCGCGCAGATCATCACGTTCCAGACGATCAAGGGGAAGCAAGGCATCCGCGACGCCTCGCGCGTGCTCGGGTACCCGGCGGCCGTGGGCGACCGGTTGTGCAAGATGTACCCCCCCTCGGTCATGGGTCGCGACTACCCGATCGAGAAGGCGCTCGAGCTCTCACCCGAGCTCAAGGACGCCTACCAGAAGGAACCCGAGTCAAAGGACATCGTCGAGACCGCTCGCGCGCTCGAAGGACTGCGACGGGAGGACTCCGTGCATGCGGCGGGAGTGGTGATCGGCGACGCCCCGCTCGTGAACTACCTTCCGCTCAAGCTGGCGAAGGATTCGCGCGACGACAGCAAGCGGATCGTCACGCAGTTCGACATGCATGGAGTGGAGAAGCTCGGCCTGCTCAAGATGGACTTCCTCGGTCTGCGCAACCTGTCGGTGATCGACGACACCGTGCGAACGTTGCAGGCGCGAGGGGTGGACATCGATATCGACCACGTGTCCCTCGACGATCAGGAAACGTACGCGATGTTATGTCGCGCCGACACGACGGGCGTGTTCCAGATGGAGTCCGCGGGAATGCGGGCGCTTATCAAGGCGCTGGCACCGGACCGCTTCGAGGACCTGATGGCCCTGGTCGCGCTGTACAGGCCGGGCCCGTTGAACATGGGCATGCACAACGAATACGCGGAGCGCAAGCACGAACGGCGCAAGGTGACCTATCCGCACGAAGACCTGGAGGAGATCCTCGGCTCGACCTACGGCGTCTTGGTCTACCAGGAGCAGGTGATGCAGATCGCGGTGCGGGTCGCCGGGTACTCGATGGGTGGCGCGGACTCACTTCGCAAGGCGATCGGCAAGAAGAAGCCGGCGGAACTCGCCAAGCACAAGGAACGGTTCCTCTCGGGTGGCACGGACCGGGGCTATGAGCCCAAGCTGCTGCACGAGTTGTGGGCGATGATCGAACCCTTCGCCGACTACGGTTTCAATGCGTCGCACGCATGCTGCTATGGCTACGTCGCCTACCAGACGGCCTACCTCAAGGCGCACTATCCGGTCGAGTACATGTCGGCGATCCTCACGAGCGTCAAGGACGACAAGGACAAGAAACCCTTCTACCTGAACGCCTGCCGGCTGATGGAGATCGAGGTGCTTCCGCCGGACGTGAACACCTCGGAGATGGACTTCGCTCCGGCCCCAGACGAACAGGAGGCCGTTCGCTACGGCCTGTCGGGCGTGCGTAACGTCGGCCAGGGCGTCGTGGAGCAGATCCTGGCGGCACGTCGCGAGAAGGGGGGGTTCGAGTCCTTTTCGGACTTCTGTCGCAAGGTCGACCCCGGAGCACTGTCCAAACGTGTGCTCGAGAGCTTGATCCAGGCCGGAGCATTCGATTCCCTCGACTACAAGCGCAAGGCGCTGCTGGAGAACCAGGACAAGGTTTCCGCCCCGATCGCAGCGGAGCGCAAGGCAGAGGCTGCCGGGCAGTTCTCGCTCTTCGGCGGCGAGGACGGCGCTGCCCAACAGATCGACGAGTCGGTGCTCGATGGGGACGAGTTCGCCAAGGATCAGTTGCTGCGGTTCGAGAAGGAGATGCTCGGTCAGTTCGTGACGGATCACCCGTTGCTCGGGATCCGCGATCAACTGTCGGGGCAATGTGATCACGAGATCACCGAACTCGGCGCTTTGGGCGACGGCGACATGGTGACGGTGGGGGGCATCATCGGCGCCGTACGGCGTCGCTACACGAAGCGTGGCGAGCCGTACGCGCAGTTCCGACTGGAGGATCTGGCGGGTGGGGTCGAGGTGATCGCCTTCCCCGGTGTGTACGAGGCGGTACCCGACCTGATCCGCGTGGATCGGATCGTTCTCGTGAAGGGACGGATCGACCTGCGCGGGCGCGAGCTGCAGATCCGAGGGGTCGCGGTGTTCGAGCCCGAGCTAGACGGGGTGCAGACTCCCGCGATCGCGGGAGAACTCGTCGTCGACCTCCCCGCCCGCTCGTGTACGAACGCGGTGATAGGCAAGGTCAAAGGGTTGTTGGATGACGCCCCTGGACGCACGCCGGTGCGTGTTCGCTTCATCAGCTCGCAGGGTGTGACCCCACTCAAGATCGGCAGCTTCCAGGTCGACCCGCACGCCGGACTGTTGTCGGAGTTGCGTGGTCTGCTCGGTTCGGAAGCTGTGCATCTGCAGACGCCGGGAGGCTCGTCCGGCGCCGCCGCCTGAGACGGCCGAGCGGTAGGCTGCTCGACATGGGCTTCGCGGTACTGCCGGCGATCGACGTTGCCTCGGGCAGGCTCGCCCGGTTCACGCCGAGGGGCCCGATCCCCGTCACGGCGCATGACGGCGACCCGTTGGGCGCTGCCCAACGATACGTGGAGGCCGGCGCGAGCTGGCTCCATGTCGTCGACATGGATCTCGCGTTCGAAGGGATCGCTCGCAATGTCGATGTCGTCCGACAGATCGTCGCGCTCGGCGTGCGGGTGCAGGCGAGCGGCGGCGTGGTCACCGAGGCCGACGTCGAACGGCTGCTCGAGGCGGGCGCCGCGCGCGTCGTCCTGAGCTCCGGCGCCCTGGGTGACCGACCCCTGGTCGCCCGGGTGGTCGACGGATTCCGCGACCGGATCGCGGTGGGCGTCGAGGTCGAGGACGAACGCATCACCCCCCGTGGCGGGAACGCCGAGGCTCTCCCGCTCGATGTCACGCTCGCCTTCCTGGCCGGAGTCGGCGCGATGCGGTTCGTCGTGACCAGCGTCGGCCGGGTCGGCACGTTGGGCGGCCCCGACCTCGCGGGTCTGATCCGGGTGGTCGACGCAACGGGGTGCGCGGTGATCGCCTCCGGAGGGATCTCGACGCTGGAGCACCTGCAGGCGCTCGTCGACACGCCGGGGGTGGAGGCCGCGGTGGTGGGGCGGGCCGCGCTCGAGGGTGGCATCGACGTTCCTTCGGCTTTGGCGATGTCGAGTCGGTAGTCGGCGCCGGGCCCCCGTTGGTACGGGTTCCGACCTGGGTGTGCGCGGGGCCGCTGCTACGATGCCTGCTCCCATGGGCTTCCTCTCCGACCTCGTGGCGGACCTGCGCCGAGACCTCGAGATGCACCCGCTCGACGATTCGGCACTCATGGCCCGCGTGGTGTCCTCTCCGCCTCCGAGAGACTTCGTGGGGGTCCTTCGCGCGGCGCAGATCCCGGCGGTGATCGCGGAGATCAAACGAGCTTCGCCCTCGGCGGGACCGATCGCGCAGACCGATGCGGGGCGGCAGGCGGAGCTGTATGCAGCCGCCGGTGCCTCGGCCGTCTCGGTGCTGACCGAACGAACCCATTTCGGCGGGGCGCTCGCAGACCTCCGCGCAGCGCGCCTCTCGGTAAGCGTTCCGGTGCTGCGCAAAGACTTCCTCGTGCACCCGTCCCAGTTGATCGAATCCCGTGCCGAGGGAGCGGACGCGGTGCTCCTGATCGCTGCCTGCCTCACCGAAGCCGAGCTCCGCTCCTCGATGTCGATCGCCGCGGACCTCGGACTCGGCACCCTCGTCGAGACCCACACCCAGGCGGATCTCGACAAAGCGATCGCGGTGGATGCTCCGGTGATCGGCGTGAACGCGCGAGATCTGGAGAGCCTCGACGTAGATGTCGATCGGGCGCTGGAGCAGCTGCGGCGCATCCCCGACGATCGGGTGGCAGTGATGGAGTCGGGGATCTCAGACCCGGCGCACGTTCGCACGGCGGTACGAGCAGGGGCGGCCGCGGTGCTCGTGGGAGAGGCGCTCATGCGGTCACCGGATCCCGGAGCCACGCTGCGGGCCCTTCGGGACGCAGGGAGCGACAAGGAGGAGGCGGTATGAGCGCTACCTCGAAGCAGGTGCCCTCGAGGGGGCCGGATGCGCGGGGCAGGTTCGGCGCGTTCGGGGGCAGGTACGTGCCGGAGGTGCTGATCCCGGCGCTCGAGGAACTCGCGGCCGCGTGGCAAGAGTTGCGCGAGGACCCCGGCTTTCGCGGTGAGCTCGACGCGCTTCTGCGCGATTACGTCGGTCGCCCCACACCGCTGACGTTCGCCCGTCGGTTGTCCGAGGAGACCGGCTACGAGATCTTCCTCAAGCGCGAAGATCTCGCACACACGGGCGCGCACAAGATCAACAACACGATCGGGCAGGTCCTGCTGGCCAAGCGGCTCGGAAAGTCCCGCGTGATCGCGGAGACCGGCGCCGGTCAACACGGCGTCGCCACAGCAACCGCCGCCGCCCTCTTCGGCCTGCCCTGCGTGGTGTACATGGGCGAGGAGGACACCCATCGGCAGGCGCCCAACGTCGAACGGATGCAGTTGCTCGGTGCGGAGGTGGTGCCCGTGATGGCGGGGCAGCGGACCCTCAAGGAGGCGATCAATGAAGCGATGCGTGACTGGGCCTCCACCGTGCAGCACACCCACTACGTGTTCGGCACCGCAGCGGGACCCCACCCGTTCCCCGGTCTCGTACGCGACCTGCAGCGCGTGATCGGCGACGAGGCTCGCTCGCAACTGCGCGACGGCCGGGGGAGCGACCCGGATCATGTGGTGGCATGTGTCGGCGGGGGCTCCAACGCGATCGGTATGTTCACGGCTTTCGTCGGACTGCCGGCAACGACGCTGTGGGGGATCGAAGCCGGAGGTGTCGGGGAGGCGGTCGGAGAGAATTGCCGCTCTCTCACGATGGGGGAGCCGGGGATCTTGCACGGCGCGCTGTCGTACCTGCTGCAGGACGCCGACGGCCAGGTCGCTCTCACCCATTCGATCTCGGCCGGTCTGGATTACCCGGGCGTCGGCCCCGAACACAGCTACCTCAAGAACGAAGGCCTCGCGCGCTACGCGAGCGCCACGGACGCGCAGGCGCTGGAAGGGTTCCAGGCTCTGGCGCGGACCGAGGGGATCCTCCCAGCCCTCGAGCCGGCACACGCGATCGGCTGGCTGCTGACCCGCCCGCTGCCGGAGGGCGAGTCCGTGGCGCTGTGTCTGTCCGGTCGCGGGGACAAGGACCTCGACAACGTGCGCAAGGCGCTCGCCAGGACCGGGTCTTGATGGCGAGAGACCTCGAGGCGTCGCTCCGGACTCGTCGCGAGCGCGGAGGTCGAGCGCTCATCCCGTACGTCACGGGTGGTCTGCCAGGCGTCGATGTGCGGCTGCTGCGCGATCTCGAGGAGGCGGGCGCCGATGCGATAGAGGTCGGCATCCCCTTCTCCGACCCGGTGATCGACGGCGAAGTGATCCAGGAGGCGTCGCAGCGCGCCCTGGAGGCCGGCACCAACCCACGAGACGTGCTCGCCCTCGTGCGCGAGGCCGCGCTGTCGATCCCCGTGGCGGTGATGACCTACGTCAACCCGATCTACCGGATCGGTTTCGCCACGTTCTTACGAGAAGCCGCCGACGCCGGTATCGCGGGCACGATCGTCCCCGATCTGCCGGTCGACGAAGCAGAGGAGTGGATCGCTTTTTGTTCCAGCGCCGGCGTGCAGCCAGTGTTTCTGGCCGCCCCCGGGGAGAACGCCTCCCGGTTGAAGATGACCGCCGCGGCGTCTCGCGGGTTCGTCTACTGCGTGTCGTCCTACGGCGTGACCGGTGCGCGATCGGATCTCGCGGAGACGGCCGAAGAAGTGGTGGGATCGTTGCGGCCCCTGACCGACCTTCCCTTGCTCGTCGGCGTGGGCATCACCACGCCTGATCACGCCACCGCCGCCGCGGCGTTCTCGGACGGCGTGATCGTCGGCAGCGCGATCGTCCGGCCGCTGATCGCCGGGGACCGCGACGGCGCGATCGAGATCACCCGCTCGTTCCGCGCGGCGCTCCCCATGGGCTGACGTGACCAGAGCGGTTCGCTCCTGCCGATCGAGGGATAGCAGGGCTCGGTTGCCGTCAGGCGACGCAGCGGTCCTGACCGGAGTCGCGGACCCGGTCGGGTTCGATCGAACGGAACTGCCAGGCGTAATCGTCGGAGCCGAGTTCGAGCTGCAGCACTCCGAACCGACCCTCCACCCGCGCCTGGCTGCCCGGTAGCGGCGGACCGATCTCGTAGAGCTCGTCTCCTCCGGTACCCACGACGAACTGCCGGACCCCGTCGGGGTCGGGCTTGCCACCGCGGCCGATCGGTCCGAACCGTTCGTAGATTTCGTCGTGACCGCTGAGCACGAGTTCGACCCCCGCATCATCCAGCAGCCGCCACAGCGACTCCAGACGCCCGTACGGACCGTGGGGGCCTGAGCTGACCCTCGGCTCGTGCCACATCGCGAGCTGACAGGTGGCGTCGCTGTCGTGCAGCTGATCGCGCAACCAGGTCCACTGCCGGCTCCCCGGCTCACACGAAGGGGATTGGAAGAAGGGATAGGCGCAATTCGCGTTCAGAGCGTAGACCTGCCACCCGCCGAGGCGGAAAGTGTACCAGCCGTTGCCACGCGCCCCGGTCGGACGATCGCGGAAGTAGTCGAAATACCCATCGGGATCGCCGCTCCAGTACTCGTGGTTGCCGATCACCGGGTAGGTGATGTCGTAGAAGCGCCCCCAGCTGTCGTCGTACACCTCGCGATACTTCGCGAACGTCCCGTCGTCGTTCTGCAGATCGCCGAGTCCGAAGACGGCATCCGGATCGATCGACTCGACCAGGTCGGCCGTGCGATGTTGCGCGCACTCCTGGGCGATCCCTCTGCCTGCCCGCAGGTTTGGATCCCCCGGATCGCACGCGACGTCCCCGGCTGCCACGACCGTGACGGGCTCAGATGCCTCCGGGCTCGGTTCGGGGGTCGTCGCGGACACCGACGGCCCGGGGTCGGGCTCTTGCGCCCGGGCATCCTCGGAACTGAAGCCGCGAGAGGTGAGCAGCGCGATCGTGACCGCGACGACGATCACTGTCGCGACCATGACTCCAACGTGGTGGGGACGGATGCGGGTAGAGGTCATTAGGTGTATGGGGGGAGGCTGGTGGACCTGGGAGGGTACCCGAGCATCATCGGCTCCCCTGGGGGCCGGGCGCATCCGCCCAATGGCTCGACCTCGCCTCACGGTGAGCACGACACGCTCCGTACACTCCTGGGGTGTCGTCGCGAAACACTTGGCCGAGGATCCACCGCGGAAAGCCGGTCCGAGGGGTCCGACCTGCGAAGTCCCGAGCAAGACGCAGGCCACTGCTGGTGCCGGGAGAGGGGGTCGAACCCTCACGGGCCGAAGCCCACGGGATTTTGAGTCCCTCCTCGCACGTGTCGCCCTGTCCGTGGAGATAGCTGGAGTAGGGCTGACCTGCGGTTCTGCTCCTTCGCCCGTCTCAGCGCGTCCACCGTGTCCGCACGCGTCCGTATGGTTGGGTTGCATTTCAGGTTGCAGCGGCTGCAGGAGGGCGGGCGACAGAGCATGGGTGGATTCACGAACTACGCGCTTGATAGGTACCTCGCACCGGAGGTGTCCAGGTTCACCTCGGCCGAGATTCCAGACACCTCGGACTACGATCCTGAGTCAGCGAGCTGGCTCGCGAGCCACTTCAGGTACACGGTTCTTCGGGGTCATTTCGCACCACCGGTCGATGCCCTCGCCTTCAACTACCTGAGGCGGGCCGAGGGAGCGTTCAGTGAACACGCGAACGCCCGACTCGCGACCCTCGACTTCCTTGCCCGTGATCGGCCGTCGCCGTCGCTATACTCCGCGGCCCTACTGCACTGGGAGTTCTACCTCGCGCAGGCGTGGCAGGGGTACGAGCTGCTGCGACGGTTGCCGGATGAGACACGGACGACTCCGCTCAAGGTGTTCCGCCCGGGAGATGGCTCGGTCGTTCAACGGCTACATGCCCTCTACAACTCGATGAAGCACGTCGAAAACCGAATCACGACCCCGGGTCAGATCCTTGAAGAGGCCACGGTCCCTGTTTGGCTGACGAACGCCGGACTCAAGAGCACGGACGCGACACTTTCATACGAAGAGACGGGCGAGATCCTCCGCGACTTGGCCAAGTGGGCGAACCTTCTCGTCGACCCCACGACCATGGGAGAGAAGGCGAAGCAATACGTTGTGTGAGTCGGACGGCCGGCCAAGGAGTCGCGGCAGAGAGGACGAGTCCCCACCGCTCGGGGCGATCCCCCGGATCGAGTAAACCGGCCGTCCACGGAGTTCGCGACCTCGATCACCTCGCGCCTCCGTCGGGCGCCCACCAAGAGGGCGAGAGATCCAAGCTCCCCCCGGGCAAGCTGCCACGTTTCTCTCAGGGCCTCCTCTGTCGATCGACCGATCTGCCGAAGTCGCGCTCCTCGCCGACGACGCGCAGCGCCACGCCCTCGATCACCGCTTCAGACTTGCTGGTGAGAGTGAGTCGGCCTCCAACGATCTCGACCCGGACCAGGATCGGCTCTCGCGCCTGACGTGTCCCTTGGGGGACACCACGAGCAGCGACCGCCGCCAGCCCGTTTCCACCCGCAGCGAAGCCCGGAGCCGCGTAGGTTGGCATCGCGTCCTCGAGCGAACGCTGCACGTTGCGGGCGCTGCGCTCCAAGCCCAGCATGAACCCCGCCATCGTGTCCTCACCGATCCCACGGAACACCTTCGAAGGCGATCCGATCCCGAGCAGGCTCTTGGCCCAACCCGGGATCTGGGAGAACTTCTCGGCGAACCACGCAGACACGCTTCCCCACGCGGCGTTCAGCCCGTCGATGAGGCCTTGGATGATGTCGCCGCCGACCGAGACCATCCTCGAACCGATGTTGCCGATCGCGCTGATGACCCGGCCGGGAAGCTCCCTGAAGAAGTTCCAGACGGCCGCGGCCGCAGCCTTGATCCCGTTCCACAGAGCGCGCAGGGCCTGGGTTCCCACCCGCAGCAGCAGACCGGGCAGTCGGGCCAGCGCCCCCGCGACGCGTCCGGGGAGCTCGCGGAAGAAGTTCCAGACGGCAACCGCACCGGTCCGGACCGCTCCGAGCAGTGCCCGTAGAGCCGAGGAGCCGACCCGAAGCAGCATCCCGCCCAGCTTGGAGAGCCCGCTGACGATCCGGCCCGGGAGTGCGCGCATGAAGTTCCACACCGCGATCGCGCCCGTCTTCACGCCGCGCAGGAACAGGTTCAGCGCCGAGTTGGCCAGGCGCAGCAGCAGGCCGCCCAGAGCGCTGAGCCCTTGCACGATCAGCTTGGGGGCCTCCCGGAACAGCGCGAAGATCAGCTCCCACCCGGCCTTGAACGCGTTCCACAGGAGCCGGAAGATGCCTTGGGCGGCGGCCCACAGCAGACCGCCCAGGCCCTTCACGATCGCCACGATGACCCCGATCGCACCCTTCACGAGGGCGAAGAGCGCATCCCACACGCCGTCGACGATCTGCTTGAGCCCTTCCCAGGCGCGCTCCCAGTCCAGCGTGATGATGCCGGCGAGGACGTTGAAGATGCCCTTGATCACGTTCAGCGCCCCGCGGATGATGCCCGCGATCGCGTTCCACACATTCGTGATGATGCCGAGGATGGCCGTGAAGGCGCTCTCGAGGGCCTTAAAGATCACGTCGCCGTAGTTGCGCCAGATGGTGGTGAGGATGTCGATCACCGAACGCACCACTTCGGCGATGGCGTCCATGGCGGTTCCCACCACTTCGGCCAGGCTGGAGAAGACCGACTTCGCGGTCTCGACGATCTTGCCGAACATCGGGCTGTTGAAGGCGTCCCCGATGGCGGCGATCGCGCGCTCGATCACCGGGCCCGCGCTCTGCACGATTCCCTTGACGGTCTCGAAGGCGTCCTGCACGAAGTCGCGGAAGGTCTTGGAGTGGTTGTAGGCGTAGACGAGCGCGACCCCGATCGCGATCAGTGCCGCGACCACCAGGCCCGCGGGTGTGACGAGGAACGCGAGCACCTTGGCGATGCTGCCGAAGATGAACAGCGCCGGACCGATCGCAACCGCGACGGCTGCGACGCCCACGATGACCTTCTGGATCGTTGGATCGAGCTGCTTGAAGGCTTCGGCCATGCGAGAGACCCACTCGGCTGCCTTCATCACGAACGGGAGCAGGATCTCCCCGATCGCGATCCCCGCCTCAGTCAGCTTGTTTTTGGTCATCTCCAACTGCGACTCGGTAGTGGCGTAGCGCTTGTTCGCTTCCTCGGTCAGCGCGATGTTCTCGCGCCATGCGTCGGAACCGACCTCGAGCTGATCGCTGAACAGCTTCCCGGCACCGGATGCGCGCAGCAGGGCGTCGCGGACTCGGATCTCGCCGAGGCCGAGCTTGTCGAGGACGCCGAATACGTCCTTGCCGCTGTCGCCCATCTTGCCGAGGCCCTCGATGAACGCGACCATGGCACCGGCGGCGTCCTGCTCGAAGGTCTGGGCGAACTGCTCCCCGCTCATCCCGGCGACGTCGGCGAACCCTTCGAGTTCCTTCCCTCCGCCCTGCACGGCCTGCGCGATCGTGATGAAGGCGCGGGAGATCGCGGAGCCTCCCGCTTCAGCATCCACGCCGACGGACGCCAGCGCGGACCCGAAGCTGACGACCTCCGCCTCGGTGAGGCCGACCTGCTTGCCTGCACCAGCGATGCGCAGCGCCATCTCGGTGATCTCGGACTCGGTCGACGCCCCGTCGTTGCCGAGTGCGACGATGGCCGAGCCCAGGTTGTCGAACTCGTCCTGCGGCATCTGCATGATGTTCGCGAGCCGGGCGAGTGCGTTCCCCGCCTGGTCGGCGGTGAGGTCGGTGGACTCGCCGAGGTCGATCATCGTTCGGGTGAAGCCCAGGATCGCGGGAGTCTGGATTCCCAGGGCGCCGGCAGCCTCCGCGATCGCTGCGATCTCTGTCGCCGAGGCCGGAACCTCGGTCGCCATTTTGCGGATCCTCGGACTCCTCGTCCATCACGAGGGACCACGCGACCGCCTGGGCGTCGGCCTGTCCGCCGAGGTCGGCGAACGCCCCGACGTCGAGCTTGAGTGCGCCGAGCATCTTGGCTTTGTCTACCTGCCCGTCCGCGTCCAGCACGTTCCCGACGGCTGACTGGTCAAGCAGCTGACCACGCAGGGGCAGGCTCTCGAGTTCGGCTGCCTGCCCGTCCGTCAGCGGACGCAGCTGGACGTCCGCGTCGAGCAGTTCGATATGCACGCGCACGAGGGCGTCTCTGCCCTGCAGCAGTGCGGCTCTCGTTCCGATCAGGCTTGTCTCCGTCACGTGTAGATCACTCCTTCTCGTCTGTCGGTCTCCTGGTCTTCGCCCAATGGGCGAGCGTGGCGACTTCCTTGTGCGGCACCCGGCGCCCGGACTTGAAGACGTCCTCACCCAGCTCTTCGCGAACCCGGTCGTCGTGATCGCTGAGCGCCGCCGCGGCCTTCTCGAGCTCGGTGACTGCCCGCACCGCTCGCTCTTCGAGCTTCGCTCGCCTTCCGCCCGGGTCTGCGGCGAGGGTGAGCTTGAGACGTCGACGGGCGGCATCGCCGCGGGCGGTCGCCTCCTCGAGTTCGGCAACGGCGCTGCGACGCTGCTCCTCGACATCGAGACGCTCACGCTTCAGTTCGTCGATCCGGTCGTTCAGCTCGTTCGTCTCGCCAACCTGGCGCCGCCGGTCTTGGAGAGGCTCGAGTTCCGCGCTGATCGCGGCGAGGCGGCTGTCGGCCTCCTGGCGGGCAGCGCGTGCCGCCAGGCGATCGTGCTCCGCCCGTCGCCGAGCGTTGCGCGCCTCCTCCCGTTCCGATTCCAGGATCTGCGTCGCGGTCATTGCTCCTCCTGCGGTCGGGGACCGGCTACACGGCGAAGCTCGCGCAGTGATAGTTCGATCCGCGAGCGCCACGGCACCTCACCGCCGCCGTAGCTCCCTGGTTGTGCGATTCGCCGAACCAGGTCGGCATCGACCGCACCGACGTCGTCGGCAGCGGCCACGAGGGCGTCGATCGCCTCCCAGAAGCGAGCACGGGCCGCGTTGCGCTCTGGCGCGGTCTCGGCCCTCACTGCTCGGCCAGCCTGGCGGATCGCGGTGTCTCGACGCCTCTCGATGGCCTCGCGAAGGCCGCTAACCGTCTGCAGCCGCGTGGGGATCTCGTCGAGCTCGCGCTGAAGGGCGAGCAGGTCGTCAGCGGCCTTCAGACCCGTCGGTGAGGAACGGAGCTGGTCGATCTGCATCGGGAGCTCTCGGCGCCGAGCCTTCAGTCGGCGCTCCTCGTCTGCGACCTCACCGAGCTCTTCAAGGATCGTCGCGACGGAGGGGTCCGCAGCGATCGTGTCTGGATCGCGCGTCTTCGTGGTCATTTGGTGGCCTCCCTCATCACGTTGCCCTTGCGGTCCTTGCGGCTGCGTCCAACGGCGTCGCGTTGGACCGCGCCCTTCGACGCACTCTTGCGTCGACCGAGTGCGTCGCGGTCCGGATCGGCCCACGGGTCGCCGACGCCCTCGGACTTCTGAGCTGCGACGGCGAGCAGGAGGCGCTGACTCCGAGCGTCGGGGGCCTTCTGGGCCATGTCGATCAGCTCGGCGGGGGAGAGCGCCAGAATCGCGGCGGCCAGCTCCTTCGCGTCCATCGAAGCCTTGTCGGCCGAGGACTTGAGGACGCGCTTCGCGTAGGAGTGCTCGACGTCGAACGCCGCCGCGATCTTCTGCACAGTCTCGGGGGATGGGTTGGTCGTTCCGGTCTCGAGCCCGCTCCACATCGCCTGCGAAATGCCGACGACCGCAGCCGCGCTCGCCTGGTTCATGCCGCGGGTCTCACGAAGCTGCTTCAGATCCACTGTTGAGCCTCCTGGTGAACGGGAATGATTCCGAGAATGAATGATTATCACACGTTCCCAGGAAGGAAGTCCAGGTCATCCGCGCCTCCGTCCGATCGCATCTCGACCCGGATCGGCTGGCCAGGGCCCCCCGCTGGAGATCTTGGGCATCGGCCGTCGCCGTCGACCTCCAGATGGCAGCGCCGAGCTGGCGATGCGGAACTTGGGCGGCGGCGGTCGACTGGCTGCGGCCTCGGCGAAGTAGGCGGCGATCGCGAGCGCGGTCGACAGGTCGTTGTGACCGCCGGGTGGGTGATCGAAGCGCCATCCGAAAGCGGACTCGCGAACGATCAGTGAGACGAGCTCGGCTCGAAGCTCGGGGTGGGGGAGCAGGCGCAGTCGCCGGTCGCGAACGAGCGAGAGCAGGTTCGAGCTGATCTTGCCGACGGACTGCGCGGTCTGGGAGAACTCCTTCACGAACGGGAGACGTTGGATCGAGGCTTGCAGCTGCCAGGGGTCGACGTGGACGGGCGCATTGTCGAATCGGCGATGCAACGACCGCAGCGCGTCCTCGACCTCCTCGATCTGGACCGGCTGCGAGCGGGACCCGCGTCGCACCCATAGGTGCTCGAGCACGTGCGGATGCTCGCCTCCGCCCACCCGCGTGACCGCGACAGCAGTTCTGTCGTTCACGAGTCCGAGGTCGACTCCGATCACGTAGCGCTGCCCACGTTCGCCGGCCTGTCTGGAATCCCGGTCGGCATCGGTGGCAGCGGCGATCTCCTCGGCCGTGAACAGCGCGTCATCGCTGGCCGCCCACTGGTTCTCGATGAAGCGGCGCAGCACACCGGCGGGCAAGTGGGCTCGCATATCCTCGATCTGCGCGGGATCGATCCAGTCGGCGAGTGTCTCGGTGTGCATCACGAGCCAGTGCGCTCCCGCGTTCGCGTGCTTCCAGAAGTCGAACGACCAGTGCGAAGGGAAGCCGGCGGTCGCGGTCACGAGGATCCTGCATCCCGACACCTTGTGTGCCGAAGTCAGCAGGGCGTCGAGAAGGTCGCGCGTTGGCCACGCGGTGAGCTCGTCCAGGTAGATCCGCCACGGGCGCAGACCGAGCGCCGACGGCGCGTCGCTGGCGAGTACGTGCAGGCTCGCGTTGGTCGCGAGGTTGATCGCCGCGTGACGCTGGAAGCGGATGCCGAGCCCATCAGTACGTCCAGCCCACTCCCGGGCTGAGTCGAGGAGCAGACGCGCCTGGTCCTGGTCGGAGGCCACCGCTATGAGCGCCGCGTGATCGGGGGCAGTGAGCAAGTCGGCGATCGCGATGGCTGCCGCGTCGGTCGTCTTGGATCCGCCGCGGGGCCGGGAGATCCATCCGTTGGGGGGAGCGTCGGATGCGAACCAGTCGGTGAAGTCGCGCGCCTGGACCTCCGACATCTTCTCGGCAAACGGGCGGTCGTCGAGGATCAGGACATCGCGCACAAGCTCAAGGGGAGTCGTCACGTCGTCGCCTCGCCCACGTGCTCGATCCGGGCCCTCACAAGGCCCCCAGTGGACGCAGAGCGGGCCGGGGCAGCGGAGAGACGCTCAGGCATCGCGCTTCCGGTTCCTCTCGACCTGCGCCGAGGCCGACTGCAGGGACGGGGCGATCTCGTCCGCGGTGATCTCGATGACGGAGCGCTTGCCATCCTCGCTTTCCCACGAGCGTTGTACGAGACGCCCCACGACGACGACACGAGCGCCCTTCGTCAGCGATTCCGCGGTGTTCTCCGCGAGCGATCGCCACGCAGTGACCGAGATGAACAAGGGATCTCCATCGACCCACTCGCCTGCCTCATTGCGCGTTTTGTGGTTGACCGCGACGCGGGCGTTCACGAGCGCCACCCCGTTGGGCGTGTATCGCAGCTCCGGGTCGTCGGTCAGGTTGCCGACGATCGTCAGGGCGTTGTCCATTACGTCTCCTTCCGTTGCCGGGCAAGCTGCTCCGCGAGGGTCTGGGTACGTGCGACGTCCACGCCCAACCGAGCGGCAGCGGAAGGCGTGCAGGCGAGCGCATCCAGCCATCGGAGGACCGCGGCCTCAGTGTCGGCGAGCAGCTTCAAGTGGGAGGTGCGCGGTCGCCCCCGGCCATCGAGGATGCCAACGCGTTCCAGGTACTCGGCGAGCAGACGGGACCGAGCGATAGCACGAGCGGCCGACATGCGTGCGTGCACGTAGCGCGCCTCCAACCCCGGCCCGCCCTCGAGGGCGGTGGCCAGTTCCTCGACCGCCTTGGCCGTCTCGATCGCCAGATCCGAGGACGTCGCAGCACCATGCACAAGCGATGCGCGGTTGCCGGGCGTGAACACACCGCAGCCCGGGCACCGATCGACGTCGACCGGGATCGGGCGCTGGCACTTCCCGCAGCGAACCGAGGGCGCAGGGACGGCGCTCATCGTGGTTGCATCCTGGTTGCGGCGGGATCGGGCACGGTCTCTGACCTGCGACGATGGGGCGTGTGGCGAGACCCACGGGATTGAGCATCCGATTGCCGAGGCGTGGGGGAGGGGAGCTGCTGCTGGGGCACGTGGCGAGCTCGTGGCGCGGGAGGCCTCCGTGCGTCTTCCGTGCACCCTCCAGGAGAGGTCCGTGACCCTACGGGTACGGGTGCCCCCAGGGGTGCAGGCGACGGGGTGCAGCTCACGCAGGTCGTGGTCTCAGGCACGATCTTCCCCTCCTGGCGTTGCCGGTGGTACCTCAGTGCGTTGCCGGGGGTGCCTCTTGCCCGGAGGCCCGAAGGCCGCGATCCGTTGGGCGGTCCTCTCCCCGTGCTCGCGGCGCTGATCCTCACCCTTGTCCAGCACCTCGAGCTCGCGAGCGAGGTCGTCGAGATCACGGTCACCCCGGACCCATCCGTCAGGTGCGCGGACGGCCAGGGAGCGAAGGGCGAGTTGCCGGAGGTGCTTGCGTGCAGTGCGGGGAATGATGGCGAGCATCAGCGCGACGTCGTGGCTCGCGATCGGCTCGGCACCGAGCAGGGCGTAGACCTGCTCCTTGCGCGGGCCGAGGGCTTCCCATCGCCAGACATCGTGGGTGAGGTACTCACGGCAACCCTCTGGGTTCCTAAGAACGGTGAAGGCGGGTTGCTCAGAGTTCCTCGCAGCGTTGCCGTGAGTACCTGCGCGCTCGAGACGCCAGACCGAGGAAGCCGAACCGCTGCCCTTCGTGATCTCGCGGATCCACCCATCCGCGCACAGGCGGGGCAATGCAGCGTGGGTGCCCTTGACGCCGACCCCGGCCTCGTCGCTCAGCATCCGGATGCCCGCGTAGAACTCGATCTTTCCGACACGATCGGAGATCGCACACGCTCCGAGCAGAACCTTGCGATCCGTCGCGCCAGCGCGTCCACTCCATCGATCGGGGTTCGCATCGATCGCTGAGCGGATCTCGTCGACGTGTTCAGCAACCTCTCCTCGGTCGCGCACGGACGGATTCGATGCCTGGTACCGGCGGGCCCTGCGAATGTCACCGCGCACCATGCGGAGCGCCTCTGCACCGGGGCGGGGTGACCCGTCGCTGCTGTGCTCCGTGTACCAGGCGGCACCGGTGTTCGAAGGTTCGAGGAGATGCGCAAGGATGGTCGAGTCCGGCAAGTCTGCAGCGACCATCGCGTTGACGAGCTGCCAGGCGCCGGCGTTGCTGGCTCGGAGATCCTCTCCGGTACGAAGGCGCCGAAGCCATTCAGCTGAGAGTCGGCGGGTGGGGGTAGACTTGCGGCCAGCGACGGCGTCGGCCCTCGGCCCCCCGGGTCGGGGGCCTTCGTCACCCGGCACCGCGTGTCACCGCCCACCTCGAGCACCCCGCCACACGCCGACACGAGCTGCGTGACGACCCAACCTCTGCGATCGTCGGTACTCGACTAGTTCGATCCGTCCCGCCTTGGAGGCGTTCACGAAGACCGCACCGAGCGCGTTCGGAGTAGGTGGATCCCCTGCGATGCGGCGGATGTCGTCGGAGGAGAAGTCAGTCCCTGTTCGGATCAAGTACTCGATCGCGCGTTCGGCTTTCGCGCGCCACTCGTCGGCGAAGCGCAGAGCTGCGTCGGCGCCTGAGTCGCGAAGGCTCTCGGCGTATCGATCCAGCGTGTCCTGAGGATCGCTCACGCCGCGCCTCCGTCGGACGGCTCGACGTGTTCGCCGATGAGCTCAGCAACCACGTGCCGGGGGATCCGGACTGAGCGACCGACTCTGAGGCAGAGCTCCGGATGTTGACGGCACCAGTCGTACGCGGACGACCTTGAGATCGAGAGCGTGCGGGCGAGGTCATCGACGCGAAGGACCAACGGCAAGTCGTCGAGGGAGTGAACGGTCACCGCAGCGCCGCCTCGAGCTCGGCGAGCGCATCCTCATACCGCTGCCGGGTCGCACCTCGCGGGACCCGGAGTCCGGACTCCCAGCGCGAGATCGTCGACGGGTCGACTTTGACGACCTGGGCGAGATCCGACCGGGTCAGGCCTGCACTCTCCCGGAGCAAGCGATTGTGCACGGGCCGGAGCCTCCGGCGCCTTTCCACGAGATCGCGCACCTCAGATGTCATCTGTAGTTCGAGATACTGGCACGGCGGCGGCAAGCGTGCAAGCGACCAGTCGGAGATAGTCGCCGATGCCCTCCGCCATAGGGGTTGCTTCTGGCACGCTGGCGGCATAGCATCCTGTCCGTGGCGACGGGCTGGAGTGTCAGACGGCTGTCGAGGCCGAACAGCGGTGAGGACGTGGCCTGGTTCGAGGTGGTGCACCCTGAGCGCCTCCGGAGTGAGCTCCGAGGGCTGCGACTGCGCCTGTCGGCCCCAGCGGGTCAGCCTCTTCCGTACTTCACGGCGATGGAGCTCGACGGCGCAGTCTCTGCGGAGACGCTGCGAGGACTGCCGATCAGGGCGCTGTTCCGAGCGGTTGCGGACGCCCTCGGCGGCGAAGGCGAGGACTTGGACGCACCTCTGACGCAGGCGGCTCAGAGGGGTGATCTCCGTGAGAGGCCCCGGCCGTATCGAAATGCGTTCTCCGAACAACTCGAGATCCAGAAGGAGGGACGCACCCTCGCGGACTCCTTCCTTTCTCGCGTCGCGGTGCTCTATCGGCTCGCACAACAGCTACGTCCGGATGCTCCGGTGGCGTACATGCAGGAGAACGTCACGGTGCAGCCCGAAGACCTGGGCAGGATCCCGGAGCGGGTCCCGGCGCCGACCTTGCGTCGGTGGCTCCGACAAGCGAAGGCCAGAGGACTGCTTCCCGAGTACGGGAGCGCTCCTCTGTATGACCGGTCGGGAGCGACCTCGCGTCGCGGACTCAGAGTCGACAGTGACCAGCCTCTGACAGCCGGGTTCTATCACCACGTGGCCGACGCGTTTCTGGGAGCGCAGCGAACCGGCTTCCCGGACCCGGCGGCGGAGATTGCGGAGGCGAGTGAAGTGACGAGGGCAATCGTCGAAGAGTGGCTCGAGGAAGCGCGAGCTCGCGGGTTTCTCGAGGCGCCGCGACCGAAGGAGGACGAGTCCTGATGAAGGTGAAGAAGGTCGAGGGTTTTGCCGCGATCTACGAGCGTGGAAGCAAGTACATCGTCATCCTTGAAGTGGGCCGGGACGAGAACGGCTGCAGGAAGAAATACTGGTCCAAGGGATTCGATCTGCGTCGAGACGCGATCGCCCATCGGAAGCAGATCGAGGGAGACATCGCTCGCGGAACGTTCGTCGACGTGTCGCGCATGACGGTGGGGGAGTACCTGGACGAGTGGATCGAAGGCGCGCGATCGACGATCCGCCCCTCGACGTGGCAGAGTTACGCAACGCATGTCCGGGCTCACCTGAAGCCGATGCTCGGTGGGCGGCGACTTCAGCAGCTCCGGTCCGCGCAGATCTCCGCCGGATACGCGACGCTCCTCGAAGGTCGCTCGCCTGCCACCGTTCGACGGATTCATGCCACGCTGCATCGGGCCCTCGGCGATGCAGTGAAGTCGGGATTGCTCACGTTGAACCCGGCGTCGACGGCGCAGCTCCCGAAAGCCGAGCGTCCGGAAATGAAGACGTGGACACTCCAGGAACTCCGCACATTCCTCGACGCGACCGACGATAGCGCCGACTCCATGTTGTGGACGCTGCTCGCGACAACGGGGCTTCGACGCGGAGAGGCCCTTGGACTCCGGTGGCGCGACCTCGACCTGCAATCGGAGGTCGCGGAGATCCAGCAGACGATCGTGACGGTCAACCACCGCGTTGAGTTCGGCCGCCCGAAGACGACACGCGGACGGCGTCGCATCGACCTCGACCCCGAGACGGTCCGTCGACTGCGACGGCACAAAGCTCGTCAGACCGAGCAGAGATTGAAGATAGGGGAAGCGTGGGTCGACAACGACCTCGTGTTCACCGATGCCCTTGGGGCGCCGCAGCATCCGGGGAACGCGTCGCATCGGTTCGTGAACGCCGCGAAGTCCGCCGGAGTGCCGCGGATCCGCCTCCACGACCTTCGACACACCCACGCGACGTTGGCTTTGGGACTCGGTGTGCACCCGAAGGTCGTCAGTGATCGCCTGGGACATTCGACCGTGAGCCTCACCCTGGACTCGTATAGCCACAAGATTCCGGGACTCCAACGGGAGAAAGCCCGAGAGATTGCCGCCTCGATCTTCGGCGGCTAGCCGAGGAGGGAAGACGTGAATGAAGAGGAGTTGGGCCCGTTGATCGAAGAGGTGGAGCAAAGGCGCAGGGCGGACACTCCGTTTCACATCACCTGCGCCAAGGTTTGGCTTGATGCGGTTCGCGGGGTCTCCGTGGAGACGTTCGAAGAGCTTGGGCGTGTGAAACCCGCGGATCGGGCGGACATCCTCGATCTCCCGAAATGGATGAGTCGAAGTCGAAGTTCGGGAGATGCTGGGATCGCCGCGTTCGTCGGCTTCACAGCGCTTGCAGCACGGCGGCTCGGTGTTACGGGATAACGAAGGGGGAGGTTGATGCATATCTACGGATTGCAGGAACTGGCTGGGGAGCTGTTTGTCCACTCCGAGGCGCGGATCGCCGAGGACTTGACGATCGAACTAGAGCACCAGTACACGCGCAAGGAGATGGAACACGATCCCGATCGCCTCGCGGCGCTGCGGCGCTGGGAGAGCGCTGGCGATGACGGGGCGTTCGAGTCGGCTGTTCGGCGAGAGCGAGAACTTCAGGACTGGGACAATCGCTTGACCGAGAGGTTCCTTGCGACCGCATCCCTCGAGGCCATCGAGTCGTGGCTGGTTCAGTACGACGGTTTCCCGGCCGGCACTCCGGAGACACATGAGCGTGCGAAGAGCTACCTGCGAGATCAGCGACGGGCGAAGCTGCGCGCGGTGTAGCGCATCAACAAGGGGAGTGGAGAGGAAACGAACAGCGATGGAAGATCGAGCGAAAGGGGAAGGCATCATGAAGGAGCGGCTCTACGTAACGCGGCACCCCGGTTTCGTCCTGGACGGCAGCGACATCGAGCCCCCGATGTGGATCATCGGCGAGGTCGTCGCTGGCACGATCCCGCATTGGTCCGAGCGCTATGCCGAACAGCTCGGCCACGGCAACACGTCTGAGGTCCTCACCCGCGACCAGCTCTGCGCGACCGAGGATGGGCGCCTTGCACTCGAGTCGTGGGAGCGGGGCGATGATCGCCTACACCGCTCCCACGAGATCGGCGAATACCAGCGGAGCGAGGAGGAGCAGGTCGAGGAGGCGTTCGTGCTTTCGTTGCCGTCGGAGCTGCGGCGGCAGCGTCGAGAGACGATGGCTGCGGTGAAACGCAACTAGCAGTGAGCGACCCCCGGCCGCGGGCATCGAGCCGGGGGTCGCTTCATTGCACCGCGCGCCGACGCTCCTCCGCATCCTCCGCGGCGAGCAGGATCTGGCGCAACACCTGCGCTTCCTGTTCTCGCTCGAAGGCCCGTAGGTTGCGTTCGACCCGGCGAGACTCCGAGCGTTCGATCACGCGCTGAGGACGCGGCACACCGCGGCGAGAGCGGTAGCTGCGGCACGTACCGCACTCGGAATGAGGCCCGCTGGGCCCCCCGCAGGTGCGGCACGCGCTCACCCTTGGCCCCACCCTTCACCCCGGCTCTCGCGAGTCGCCTTCGCGGAGATCGAGGACGCGAGCTCGGTCTTGACGACGAGCGCATCGCTCGGCGGCTTGGTCGCCTGAGCGAACATGCCGCCGAAGACCTTCTCAAGAGTGTTGCGAGCGTCCCCGAGCCGATCGGCGGCGATCTCGACCTTCCGCTTGGCTTGGTTCAGTGCACTCCGCCGACGGTCACGATCGCTGTTGTCGGAGCCGCGCGGGGTCGCAGCCACACCCGTCGGATCGGAGTGGCCGCCGCGGCTGCCGACCTCGAAGGTTGCGGAGCGCGTCGAGCCCATCGTGTCGGCGTGTCCCCATCGATACAGGGTGCGGACGTGGGCGCACAGCTTGAGGACCTTGCGGGCTTCGGCTTCGATCTTGACGAGCATCTCGAGGTCGTCGACGACGACTGGGCGACGTCTGGCTCTCTCCACGGACTGGCCCCCTGAGAGCTGCTCGGCTTGAAGCGAAGTGTAGCCCGCCGTGGGTGTGGCAGATCCTGTTAACAGCGAGTGACCCCCGGGGGATTCCCCGGCGTTCCCTGGGGTTCCCTGCGGTTCCCAACCGAGGAGATCCGGGCACTGACAGCACCGGAAGAAGTTGCTGGTGATGCTGCGCAAAGCTCCCGAGGATACGGGGCGGCACCGACACGCCGATCGCCCTCCGTACACTTCCCGAGTGTCTTCGCAAACCGCATGGTTGCAAAATGGTTGCAGATCGCTGATCCGAGCCGGCTGGCCGTCGAGGTCGGGTGGGCATCTCGGCAGGTCAGGTGTGGTGCCGGGAGAGGGGGTCGAACCCTCACGGGCCGAAGCCCACGGGATTTTGAGTCCCGCGCGTCTGCCAGTTCCGCCATCCCGGCGTGCTGCCATGTGCTGCCGTGCCCGGCCTAGCCTAGCGGGCGGACCGTGGCTCGCCGCTCGGCTCACCTGCTTGGCTCTCGCAGCGGCGGTCCTGCTCGCGGCTTGTACGGTCGGCGACGCCGAGCCGCCACAGGGAGCTCCGTCGGCGACCGATCCCATCCGGCTCGTGGTCTTCGCCGACCTGCCGCCCTCGATCGCGCGCTCGCCCGACGTCCCGGCGTTCGACGGCGCCGAGGTGGCCGTGGAGCGCCGGTCCGGCCGGGAAGGACTTCCTCCGGTCGTGGTGGAACTCCGCGACCTCACAGGGGATCCAGCCGTGGCGCGCGAGACGCTGACGGAGATCGAACACGATCCGGAGATCGTCGGTGCGATCCTCGCACCGTTCTCGGACTTCCCGCCGGAGGTGCTCGACCGGATCGAAGCCTCGATGCTCCCTGTGATCTCCCTGTCTCCGAGCGGCCGGCTCCGGGGGTCGGCGGTGGCACCCTGGCGCCGGATCGTCGCCCCTGTCTCCACACAAGCGCGAACGTTCGCGGATTTCGTCCGCGGTTTGCCCGGCGGCCGCGACCGAAGCTGCGTGGCGGGTCCTGAGGGCGCTGGACGGCTGATGCCGTGGTTGGCTCGGGCTCTCGGCGGGCGGTCGCTCGCGCGGTTCCCCGTGGAGCTGCCGCCCGCCGACGAGGTTCCCGACCCTGCGGTCTTCGGCGAGCTGGCGGAGAAGATCGACGCGTCGGGGTGTCGGATCGCTGTGTGGGTCGGCGGGGTGGCGACGGGGAGCGCGTTCCGAACCGCGCTCACCGGCGCCGGCCTGGGACGGGTGATCGTTGCAGGCACGGACGCGATCCGATCGGACGGGTTCATCGTGGCCGCCGGGTCGAACGCGGACGGCGTGCTGGCCGCCTGCGCGTGCGTGGACCTGTCGACGAGCACGTCGATCGATGCGCAGCGGTTCGTCAACGACTTCCAGTTCACCGCGGGGCTCTCGCCCGGGCCGTACGCTGCCGAGGGCTTCGACGCGGCGAACATGGTGTTGGACGCGGTCGCCGCCGGCGGAAGCGACCGGGCGGGCGTGGGTACGGGGCTCGCGTCCATGCGACGGTTCGATGGTCTCGCCGAGGGATATATCTTCGAGGTGTCCGGGGAACTCGCCGCCGGCTCGGTCGCGATGCATTTCGCCCGCGTCGAAGCAGGGCGCTGGTTCGAGATCGGCACCGTCACCGGGTCGGGTCCGCTCGATCTCCCGCCGGAAGGGGTGCTCGAGGTCGCATCCTGCCGCGCAGGGCTCCCCTACGCCGGCGGTCAGCATGGCCGACTACGGGGGTTCGATGTGGAGGTGGTTCGTACGATCGCGCGGCGGCACGCGCTCGGTTTGAGATGGCACCGGACATCGTGTTCTGACGCGCTCGACTCGCTGCGATCAGGGACGGTGGATGTCGTCGTGGGCTCGCCGGTTGCCTCCGGGGTGGCGGCATCGCGGGTGTACCTGTCGGAGCGGCAGGCGGTGATCGTGCTGGCGGGCGACGGGATCGGCGACCTGGACGACATCCCGGCTCGGGCGGCGATCGGCGTCGTGCGGGGGACACCGGGAGCGCGGTGGGCTCGGATGGAGCTCGGCCCTCGGGGGATGCGGATCCGTGCCGTCGCCTCAGTGCGCCGAGCGATCGAGCAGCTGCGAGCGGGTCACGTGGAGGCCGCCATCCTGCATGAGGTACGTGCGCGCGAGGTCTCCGGTCGACGTGGCCGGGTGCGGGTCGCCGACACCGTCGGTGTCGGGCAGCACAGCGTGCTGCTGGTCGCCCAGGAACGCCCGGGGCTGCTGGCGACGCTGGATGCCGAACTGGTCCGATTGGTCCGCACGGGGGAGTATCGGCACATCCTCGACCGCTGGTTTCCGGGGGCAGCCGTACCGGTGGACATCCTTCGACCCGTGTGACCTCGTATCTCCTGGTGAACAGCCGGTTGGCTCCGGGGGTCTCGCGATGCATTTGAGTCCGGGCCGCTGTTGCTGCACGATACGCACGTCGGGCGGCGCGGCCAGGGGTCGCGGTCCGGAACGCGTGAGATGACGAGCAGGGGGTAACCAGGGGTGCAAGGAGGGGGAAACGTGAGCAGATTCCGGATCATCGCGGTCGCACTGATCGCCGTCACGATGCTCGCCGCAGGCTGCGGGAGCGACGAGACCGCCGAGCCAGCCGACAGCTCACCGAGCGCCGGCGCGAGCATCGGCGATGTTACGACCTTGACCGATGGGACACTCTTGGTCGCATCGTGTCTGGACTACCCGCCGTTCGAGTACTTCGAAGGGTCGGGCGACCAGCGAGAGCTCAAGGGCTTCGACGTCGACCTGATCACCGCCATCGCGGGGGAGATCGGGCTCGAGATCGAGTGGAAGAAGGCCAATTTCGACACGATCTTCACGGCGCTGCAGTCGAACCAATTCGATGCCGTCGCCGCGGCCTCGACGATCACTGCGGAACGTCAGGTCGTCGTGGACTTCAGCGATCCGTATTACGCATCCCGTCAAGCCCTCACGGTGAACACGGAGGAAACGCCGGACATCACGACGACGGACGATCTGGGAGACGGTGACACCGTGGCCGTCCAGAAGGGGACGACCGGCAAGATCTTTGCCGAGGACAATCTCGTCGACCAAGGGGTGGAGCTGAAGACGTTCGACCTCGCGCCGGACATGTTCACCGACCTTGAGGCCGGCGGTGTTCAGGGCATCATCAATGACGAGCCCGCGTCGATCGCCGAAGTGGAGAGCCGTCCGAGTCTCGAGGTCATCGAGCCGATCGACACGAACGAGAACTACGGCTTCGCGGTGTCCAAGGACAATCCGGAGCTGCTGGCGGCGATCAACGCAGCGATGGCCTTCCTTGATCGCCGACGGAACGTACGCCTCGATCTTCTCGGAGTACTTCCCGGACGTTCCGGTTCCCGAGGAGTTCGCAGCGGCCTGACCGTCGGACTGTTCGGACCTGCGATCGACGAGGGCCCGCGCCTGCGTTCGGGGCGCGGGCCCTCTCGCGTCCGAGGAGGGAGGAACTCGAATGGCAACGGTCACGGCTGAAGACAATCTCCTGCCACCCGAAACGAGGGGGACACCGTCCGCGTTCTCCTGGTCCGTGACCGTCGCGGGAGCAATGGCCGTCGGTCTGGTGCTCGTCGGCACGATCCTGATCCAGATCACGTTCGCACTCGGCCCCGCGACGGTCACCCCGCGATGCGTCGAAGCCGGGATCCGTCCGGACAACCCGGAGGAAACGGGCGCCGACGGAGTCTGCGACATCGTCGAGGGACTCGAATCGGGATCACAGACCGTGACGCTGTACCTCTCCCTGGGCATCGGGGCCTACGCGGTGGTTGCGGGATTCGGCGCCTATCGTTCGATGAGGACGCGCCGCCGTCGCGACCAGTGCATCGCAGGAGCGGCGCTGGGGATCCAGGCCATCGCGATCGCCGGTTTCATCTTGTGGTTCAGAACGGGCGAGATCGGGATCTTCTTCTTCCAGTTCGCCAACGCACATTTCCTGCAGGGAACCTTCGACGCCTTCGCCCGAGGCGCGGTCAACACGATGAAGCTGGCCGTCGTCGGTGAGCTGGGCGGGATCGCGATCGGCCTGATCTTGGCGCTGCTCGCGATCTCGAAACGTGCGGTCGTGCGTGCCCCTGCTCGTGCGTACATCAATCTGTTCCGAGGCACCCCCCTGATCCTGCAGTTGTCGCTCGCCTACTTCGGCGTGATCCTCGGCTTGCAGATCCAGGCAGGGGCGATCACCGTCGCGATGATCGTGCTCGCCCTCAATACGGGTGCCTACGCGGCGGAGGTGTTCCGTGCGGGCCTGCAGTCCATCGAGCGGGGTCAGATGGAGGCGGCACGTTCGCTCGGGATGAGCTATCTGCAGGCGATGCGCTACGCGATCGTCCCACAGGCGGTGCGGCGCGTGATCCCACCCCTGATGAACGAATTCGTGATCTTGATCAAGGACACCTCGCTGGTGGCCGTGCTGGGGCTGACCTTCGCCGAGTACGAGCTGTATGCGACCGGTCGTGAGCTGTACTCCACCAACCTCAACGCCACTCCCTTCATCGCGGTTGCGATCGCCTATCTGGTGGTGACCCTGCCGTTGATCGGCCTGGTCAACATCGCCGAGCGGCACCTGCGAAGCGGACTCGTGGGTATCGGAGGTGAGCACTGATGCCGAACGACGACGGATCGTTGATCAAGCTCGACGGGATCCACAAGTGGTTCGGGGATACTCACGTGCTCAAGGGTGTGGATCTCGCTCTCGATCCCGGCCAGGTGCAGGTGATCGTCGGGCCCTCGGGATCCGGCAAGTCGACGCTGCTGCGGTGTGTGAACCTCCTCGAGCTCCCGACGGAGGGCCACGTCTGGTTCGACGGCAACGACATCACGGACGTCCGTACGGACATCAACGGGGTTCGCACGAACATCGGGATCGTGTTCCAGGCCTACAACCTCTTCCCGCACATGAACGTCCTAAAGAACATCACCGTCGCCCTCGAGAAAGTGTTGAACGTCACGTCCGGCGAGGCGAAGGAGCGGGCGATGGAACAGCTCCGACACGTCGGGCTCGACGATCGCGCGGACGCCCATCCCGGGCAGCTCTCGGGCGGGCAGCAACAACGGGTCGCGATCGCCCGCGCGCTCGCGATGCGGCCGCGGCTGATGCTCTTCGACGAAGTGACGTCCGCGCTGGATCCCGAGCTCGTAGGTGAGGTGCTTGCTGTCATCCGAGAGCTGGCCGAGGAAGGCATGACGATGATGGTCGTCACCCACGAGATGGGGTTCGCCCGTGAGGTCGGGACCTGGATGGTGTTCATGGACGACGGCGTGATCGCGGAGCGTGGGGAGCCAAAGGCCATGTTCGCGAACCCCCAAACGGAGCGGCTCCAGACGTTCCTGTCCCAGGTTCTTTGATGCCCGAAGGCTCGGTGGCCCATCGCGCCGGAGCGCGGATGTGCGTGGTGTTTGCCCTGGTGGCGTGCCTGGCAGCCTGCACCGAGGGCGCGCCCCGGCGGCCCGACCCGTCGTTCTCCCCGCAGCGCCAGCCGGAGGTGGTCGGGTTCAACGACGATCCCTCGCGGCCGTACGTTGTGACCGCGATCGACTACCACTTCCACGATGCGCACCCCAGCCTGCCGATCGCGCCGGACCGGAGATTGATCGTTCGCAACCAGGGAGCAAACACCCACAACGTCTCGTTCCCCGGCACCGACTTCTCCGAGAACATCAAGCCGGGGGCCGACGTCGTGATCGTGGAACCGGGTCGGTTGCTCGGCGGCCCCGGACGCTACCGGCTCGTGTGTGTGCTGCACGCGGATCGCGGGATGTTCGGGACGGTCGTGATCGAGGACTAGTCACATCGGGCGGGTCACGACAGTTGCGGATCGGAGACAAAGAAAAGGACGGGCCGGAGGACCTTTGGAGCCGCTCGCGCCTTCCCCATACGCGAGCGTTGTCTACTCGGTCACTCCGACCCGTCACGTGGGGCCCGGGTGTTGGCGTTCTCCCGTGACGCGGTTGGTGCCTCAGTGATCCGCGGGCTCCCTCAGAAGCGAACTCCGTCGTGTGCCTCGCCGATCACCGTGACGCGAACTTGCGTCTCGGGATCCCGTTTCCACCCGGGACCGGAGCGAAGCCTAGCCAGGCGTGTGAAGTGTGTCAACTTGATGTCTTCGCGTGTGCTGCAATACGAAACGACCCAAACCGCAGCTAGTCGTCGTGTACGTCGTTCGGGAGAAAGAGTGACACGTTCGAATCCGATCCGCTGGTTGCTTCGGTTCCGTTCTACATCGTCGTGTGACGTTCGTCATGATCGATCGCTGGTGCGATCGTGTCGGCAGAGAGACGATAGAACGTCGGTGGACCGGACAGCGCGACGCGAACCGTCACGCCTTCTCGCACCTCCGGATGCGCGCCGATCAATCGCGCCTCGATCGTCGAGCCGTCGGAGAGTTGCGCGCGCGCCATCTGATCGTGTCCGTAGAACTCCACATGCACGACGCGTGCATCGCCGAGAGGATCGGGTTCGAGAGCGATGCTCTCGGGCCGCAACAGGATCCGCGTGGACCCGTCGGGCTGCCCCGGGGCGGGGATCATGCCGAGCGGTGTCGCTGCCGTTCCACCCGACACGGTGCCCGACACGAGGTTCGAACGACCGACCAGGGAAGCCACTGCCAGGTCGAGGGGGTCCCCATACACGTCATGAGGTGCCCCGATCTGGAGCACCCGTCCGGAGGCCATGACCGCGATCCGATCGGCGACGGAGAGGGCTTCTTCCTGGTCATGGGTCACGAAGACGGCCGTCGTGCCGGTCTCTCGTTGGAGCCGTCTGACATCGTTGCGGACATCAGTTCGGAGCTGTGCGTCGAGATTGGAGAAGGGTTCGTCCAGCAGGAGGACATCGGGAGCCGGGGCCAAGGCCCGAGCGATCGCGACTCGTTGTTGCTGTCCACCGGACAGCTCGTGGGGCATCCGGTCGCCGAGCTCTTCGAGCCGTACGAGCGAAAGGACTTCGCGAACGCGCGCTGTGGATCCGGGACCGCGCGACAGACCGAAAGCGACGTTGCGGCGAACATCGAGGTGCGGGAACAGCGCCCAGTCCTGGAACACCATGCCGATCCGACGGTCCTCCGGTTGTACCCACGCCGTGCCGGCGACGCGACGATCCGCCACGTCGATCGTACCGGCGTCGGGGCGATCGAGGCCGACGATCAGACGCAACGCCGTCGACTTGCCACACCCGCTCGGGCCTAGCAGGACCAGCAATTCACCCGGCAGCACCTCGAGATCGAACCCGTCGAGGGCAACGGTGTCGCCGAACCGCTTGTGCAGACCGCGGCAGATGACGAGCGGCTGGGATCGCACGGAGACGTCGCTCACTCCGGTCGAACCTCTCGGATCTCGATCCTGCCTGCGAGAAGGAACAAGGGGACACTGCAGATCGCGATCAGGAGCAACGCCGGAGCGGCGGCGCGCGAATACAGACCAGCCGAGGCTCCGGTCCAGATCCGTGTCGCGAGCGTCTCGAATCCCGTCGGTCGCAACAGCAGCGTCGCGGGAAGCTCCTTCATGGCGGTGAGGAACACGAGTGCGACACCCGCCAGTGCGGGACGCGCCACGAGTGGGAGGACGACGCGTCGCAGGACTCGTGCCCGCGATAGCCCCAACGTGCGCCCTGCATCCTCCAGTGAGGGATTGACCTGGAGGATCGCCCCGCGGAGCGGTTCGCTGACCTGCGGAAGGAACAACACGACGTAGGCTCCGATCACCAACGGGAGGCTCTGGTAGATGCCGGGAGCGTAGTTGGCCGCGAAGAACACGAGGGACAACGCGACCACGATACCCGGCAGCGCGTAGCCGACGTACGACACACGCTCGACTCCGCGGGAAAGTGTTCCGGGAAATCTCCCGGCCAGCAGTGCCACCGGGAGGGCCGCCGCCAACGCCACGAGTGCGCCACCCGCCGAAACCAGGAGGGCGTTGGCGGCCGCCCCCATCGTGAGGTTGAAGGGGGTCCCCGCGGTGAGGCCGCGGGCAAGCCAGTAGGCGAGCACCGTGACGGGAAGAACGAGCGCGGCGAGTGTGACCGAGGCGGCGAAAACAACGGCAAGGATCCGCCAGCGACCGAGAGCGACAGGACGCAGCTTTGGGGCCGCTCCCGTGCCGGCCCGATAGTAGCGGGCACGTCCACGGGCTCGCTGTTCGAGCGCCAGCACACCGAGCGCCAGGGCAACGAGGATCAAAGAGAGGATCGCCGCGGGGGTGCGATCGAACGCTGCTCGGTACTGCAGGAAGATCGCCTGGGTGAACGTCTGGTAGCGCATGAGCGAGACGGCGCCGAAGTCGTGGAGCGTATAGAGGGCCACGAGCAGCCCGCCCGCGACGATCGACGGTCGAAGCATGGGAAGTGTCACCCGCAGGAACACTCGCCAGCGGCTCTGGCCCAGAGTTCGGGCTGCCTCCTCGAGGGCGGGGTCCAGACCGCGGATTCCCGCGGCAACCGTGAGGAATACGTATGGATAGGTGAAGAGGGTCAGCGCCAAGAACGCGCCCGGGAACCCGCTGATGTCGGGGAGCCGATCGGTCCCGAACGGGGTTTCGACCAGCTGCTGAAGGAGCCCCCGAGGGCCGAGTGCCGAGAGGAGGGCGAACGCTCCGACGTAGCTCGGGAACACGAGTGGCAGCGCGAACGCCACTGCCCAGAAACGGCGACGAGGCAGATCGGTGCGCATCACGAGCCACGCGGCCGTCACACCGATCGCGACCGATGCGGCGGTCACCGCCGCTGCGAGGACGAGCGTGCGCACGGTGAGCCACACGGTCCGGTCGCGCAGGATCAGATCCCAACTCGCCGGTGTCGCCTCGGCCGCGCGCAGCGCGAGGTAGACCAGCGGCAGGGAGAGGGCGACCGCGACGCAGAGAGCCGCGATCGTGAGGACCGGAGGCAGACGCCGGATGGGTCGATCACGCCGGTCGTCGAGAGGGGCTCCTTCGACGACCGGCGTGCGACTCACGCGACCCTCCCGTGGGGACGCTCGTTGGGCTGGGGGATCACAGCATCCCCACGTCCGCCAGCAGCACCAGCGTCGGTTGGAGCTGCCCACCGAGTTCCGAGAGGTCGATCTGCGGGCCGCGGAACCGTTCGAGCGGGATCAGTTCCTTCGGGGGTTCGGCTCCGCTTGCGGGAACGGTCGGGTACTCCCACGTCCGCGTCGTGAAGTATTCCTGCCCAGCGGGAGAGGTGAGGTAGTCGACGAATGCCTCGGCCTCCGTTGCGTGCTCGGAGCTGGTGAGGATGCCGACTCCGGCTGCGTTGATCATCGCGCCCGGGTCGCCCGCCTCGAAGTAGTGGTTCTCGATCGGAAGCTCCCCGTCCTCCGCTTCGACCTCGAATTTGTAGTAGTGGTTCACCAAGCCGACCTCGACCTCTCCGGCCGCAACCGCTCGGGTCGTCGCGCCGTTGTCCTCGTAGAAGACGGGATCGTTGGCCATGATGCCTTGCAGCCATGTCCTGGTGGCTTCCTCGCCCTCCGTGATCGTCATCGCGGCGACAAACGCCTGGAACGACGAGTTGGTAGGAGGCAGGCCGATCCGTCCCTTCCATGCCGGGTCGGTGAATCCCTCCACCGCTGTCGGGAGAGCATTGGGATCCACCTCGTCCGTGTTGTAGACGGCAACCCGGCCGCGACCGGAGGTGCCGACCCAGTCGCCGTCGTCGGCGCGGAAGCGTGGTTCTACGCGGTCAACCAGGTCGGTCGGGAGGGGGGCGAGCAGCTCTGCTTCATCCACGGCTCCCAGGGACCCCGCGTCCTGGGAGAAGAACACGTCTGCGGGGGAGGAATCTCCCTCCTCGACGAGTGTGGCAGCGAGCTCTGCGGAGTCCCCATACCGAACCTCCACCGGGACTCCGGTTTCCTGCGTGAAATCCTCGAACAGGTCGGCCACGAATTCTTCTTCGCGTCCGGTGTACACGGTGAGGCTTTGCGGAGTCGCGTCGATCTCTTCGGCGGCGGGTTGTTCCTCCCCCGAACAGGCGGTCGCCAGGCCGAGAACGAGCGTTATCGCGAGTAGGAGCTTGGCAGAAACCGACATCCCGTCTCTCCCTTGTCAG
This sequence comes from Actinomycetota bacterium, assembly GCA_040902745.1. Taxonomy (GTDB): domain Bacteria; phylum Actinomycetota; class UBA4738; order UBA4738; family HRBIN12; genus JBBDWR01. Next base: position 49,480 of record JBBDWR010000018.1, read on the forward strand.
GTATCCCGAACGCCAGTCGTTCAGGGCCCCGAAATCCTACTGACTACATAGGATTCACGACAAGGGATTCGAACGGATTTCCACAGAAGGCGGGCAGCGGATCTCAGCGAGCTTCGACCCAGAGGTTGTCGGAAAGGTGTGCTCCGAGAGCGACTCCTTCTCCTCCGACCTTAAGGGACATCGTCCCGTCGGGAGCGACCGAGTGGACCTCGATCACGGCACCCGGCATCAACCCCGACTCCTCGAAGAACCGCATAACGTCGAGTTCGAGTTCGAGATCCTCGGTGAGCCGGCGCAGCGTTGCCGTGTCCCCGCTCGCGACGTCGCGCAGCGCGACGAGCCCCTCGTAGTCGACCTCGTTGGCCGACCCCGGGATCGGATTGCCGTGCGGGCAAGCGCCGGGATCGTCGAGGATCACGACCATGCGCTGCTCGACCTCGTCGGAGATCACGCGCTCCCAGCGCTCGGCCTCTTCGTGTGCCTTGTGCCATGGCAGACCGATGATGCGGATCAAGAAGTGTTCGGCGAGACGGTGGCGGCGCACGAGGACGCGAGCGAGGGCATCCCCCTCGGCGGTGAAACGGAGTTCGCGGCCCGAGCTCTCGAGAAGCCCATCCCGAGTGAGGCGCTTCACCGCTTCGGACACCGAGGCGCGGGAAACGCCCATCCACTCCGCGAGTCTCGCCTGTACGAGCGGGATCGATTCCTCGGCCATCTCGTACAGAGCCTCGAGGTACTCGGCGGCGGCATGAGGTTGCGTGGTCGTCGACATCGACCCATCGTAGCGAGCGTTCGGCCCGGGTGACGCGGCGTCACGCCGCCCGGCGTGTTCGGTAGGGACGTCTAGTATCGGCGGCGTGACCCCGTCCGGCGACCCGCAGGAGAACGTTCAGCCGCAGCGCCTGTTCCTGCTGGACGGTCACAGCCTCGCGTATCGGGCCTTCTTCGCGCTTCCCACGACCCTGGCGACGAGCACCGGGCAGGTCACCAATGCGGTGTACGGATTCACCTCGATGTTGATCAAGCTGCTCGCCGAGGAACACCCCGACCTGCTCGCCGTCGCCTTCGACCTGGGCCGACCGACGGTTCGCCTCGAGAAGTACGCCGACTACAAGGCAGGGCGGGCAGAGACACCCGATGAGTTCCGCCAGCAGCTGGGATTGATCGACGAGGTGCTCGACACGCTGGCGATCCCGCAGGTACGCATTGAGGGACACGAAGCCGACGATGCGATCGGAACCCTCGCGATCCGCGCCGCGGATCGCGGGATCGACGTCACGATCGTCACTGCCGATCGGGACTTCTTCCAGCTCGTCCGTCCGGGGATCACGGTGATGTTCAACCGCAAGGGGATCTCCGACATCGTCCGCTACGACGAGGCGGCCGTGCGGGAGCGCTACGGGCTCTCCCCCTCGGAGTACCTGGACTTCGTCGCGCTCAAGGGGGATCCGAGCGACAACATCATCGGCGTGCCGGGGGTGGGGGACAAGACTGCGGCCAAGTTGGTGCAGCAGTTCGGAACGGTGGAGGAGCTCGCTCAGCACACCGACCAACTCAGGGGCAAGCAGAAGGAGAACGTCGAGGGGGCGCTCGACCGCCTCGAGCTCAACAAGGACCTCGCGAGGATCGTGGTCGACCTCGATCTCGATGTCGCACCGGAGAACTGTCGGATCGGCGAATGGGACATGGACGAGATCCGCCGGCTGTTCGTGTCCCTGGAGTTCCGATCGCTGTTGGAGCGGCTCGAGGAGATCGGTCACGCGGCGACGAAGGCGGGCGTGGCGCCGTCGGAACTGGACCTGCGAGAGGTCGGGGCGGCTGAGATGGCGTCGCTGGCGAACCAGCGCGATCCGAAGGCCGTGCAGATCGACGCTCCCGATGGAGCCCTGCGCGGCATCGCGGCTTCGATGGGGGGCGGCCAGGCCGCCTACAGCGTGCAGCCGGCGTTCGGCGCAGCGGCGCCGGCGCTGGCGGACGTGGATGCGCCCAAGTGGCTGCACGACGCGAAAGACGCGGAGACGGTCGTGCTGGCACAGGGTGAGGAACTGGCAGGTGTCGTGTTCGACACGATGCTGGCGGGCTACCTGCTCGACCCCGCCGAGGGCACCTACGAGCTCGGGGCGTTGACTTCGGTCTATCTCGGTGCCGACCTCCTTGTGGGTGTCGATGACACGGATGACGGCCAGCTGTTCGGCGAGAAGGAGTGGCGCCGTCCCGCGGCCGAGGCCGCAGCGATCGCGCTGTTGGCTCCCGAGATGCAACAGCGTGTGGATCGCGCTGGGCTCGGGGCGCTGCTGTCGGACGTGGAGCTCCCCCTGTCCTCCGTGCTGGCGCGGATGCAGGCGCGTGGGGTCGCGCTGGACGTCGCCTACCTGCAGGAGATGGCGGAGGGCGTCCGAGACCGGATGGCGACCCTCCGCGAGGAGGTGTTCACGCATGCCGGCCGGGAGTTCAATCTGAACTCTCCGCCTCAGCTGCGCGAGGTGCTCTACGACGAGCTGGGCCTGCAGCCGGGCAAGAAGACGCCGAAGGGACAGCTCTCGACCGACGCGAGTGTGCTCGAGAAGCTGCGCGACGAGCACCCGATCGTGGACGCGTTGCTCTCATGGCGCGAGCTCGACAAGTTGAACTCGACCTACCTCGAGGCCCTTCCGAAGGAGGTCGACGCGCGCGACGGCAGGGTGCACACCACCTTCAATCAGACGGGCGCCGCGACGGGGCGGCTGTCCTCGTCCAACCCGAACCTGCAGAACATCCCGGTGCGCTCCGAGCTCGGCCGCCAGATCCGTCGCGCGTTCGTTCCGGGCGCCTCCGATCAGGTGCTTTTGGTCGCGGACTACTCGCAGATCGAGCTGCGGATCCTCGCCCACCTGTCCAGGGATCAGGGTTTGCTGGACGCGTTCGCAGCGGACAGCGACATCCACACGGCGACGGCGGCGCGGGTGTTCGACCTGCCCGAGGACAAGGTCGACCCGAGCCTGCGATCGCGTGCGAAGATGGTCAACTACGGTTTGGCGTACGGCATGAACGCCTGGGGGCTTGCGTCCCGGCTCGGCATCACGGCCGAGGAGGCGAGCGAGATCATGGACGCCTACTTCGCGAGCTTCCCGTCGATCAAGGAGTACCTGGAAAAGCAGGTGGGGCGCGCGGCGGCGGACGGGTACACCGAGACGATGCTCGGGCGGCGACGCTACATCCCGGAGCTGCAGGCGGCGAACCCGCGACTTCGCGACCTCGGGCGGCGGATGGCACTGAACGCACCGATCCAGGGCAGCGCGAGCGACGTCTTCAAGCTCGCGATGCTGCGCGTCGACGAAGCGATCCGGGCCGATCCGGGCCTCGGGGTCCACATGCTCCTCACGGTCCACGACGAGCTGGTGTTCGAGGTGGGTCGAGCGCAGGTGGAAGCCGCCGGGGACCTGGTGCGGCAAGAGATGGAACGCGCCGCGGAGCTGGCGGTTCCGCTGCGGGCCGACATCGGCTGGGGGGACAACTGGGAAGAGGCGGCTCCCGCCGGGCACTGACCCTGCCTCGAGGCGGATCCGTCCTCGTCGTGACCTGCGCTTTCGGGTCGGCCTCCCGTTGACGGGCTTTCGACCCCCCGACTACCATCTCTGAGCCGCACGGCAGCTCCGCGCCACACATCCCAAGATGGTGCGAAGCACGTGCGCGCAGGAAGGGGCTGATCGGTCATCGAGGGACAGGACGGAGCGGGCGCCGGCACCACTGGCGCCCCCGAGAGGGACTACACGCCTGAAGAGCTCATCCAGGCGATGGAAGAGAGCTTCAAGGACTTCAAGGACGGCGACATCGTCGACGGTGAGGTCGTCAAGATCGACCGGGACGAGGTGTTGCTGGACATCGGCTACAAGTCCGAAGGTGTGATCCCGTCCAAAGAACTGTCGATCCGCCACGACGTCGACCCCAACGAGGTCGTCAAGGTCGGCGATCAGATCGAGGCCCTTGTCCTCCAGAAGGAGGACAAGGAAGGTCGCCTGATCCTCTCCAAGAAGCGCGCGCAGTACGAACGCGCGTGGGGCCGCATCGAAGAGGTCATGAAATCCGGCCAGACGATCACCGGACCGGTGATCGAGGTCGTCAAGGGCGGACTGATCCTCGACATCGGCTTGCGGGGGTTCCTTCCCGCGTCGCTCGTCGACCTGCGACGGGTCCGCGACCTACATCCATTCGTGGGCACCGAGCTCGAGTGCAAGATCATCGAGCTCGATCGCAACCGCAACAACGTCGTGCTCTCGCGTCGCGCATTCCTGGAGGAGTCGCAGAGCGAGGGACGCAAGAAGTTCCTCGAGTCGCTGCAGAAGAACGAACGGCGAAAGGGAACGGTCAGCTCGATCGTGAACTTCGGCGCGTTCGTCGATCTCGGCGGCGTCGACGGTCTGGTCCACGTCTCCGAGCTCAGTTGGAAGCACGTCGACCACCCGAGTGAGGTCGTCCAGGTCGGCGAGGAGGTCGAGGTGGAGGTTCTCGACGTCGACCTCGATCGCGAACGCGTTTCCCTCTCGCTCAAGGCCACCCAGGAAGACCCGTGGAAGGAGTTCGAGCGCAAGTACTCTGCCGGGGAGATCATCGAGGGGCAGGTCACCAAGCTCGTGCCGTTCGGTGCGTTCATCCGCGTCGCCAACGGCATCGAGGGTCTCGTCCACATCTCCGAGCTCGCGGAGGGCCACGTCGAGTCGCCCGAGGCGGTGCTTTCGGTCGGCGACCAGGTCCGCGTGAAGGTCATCGACGTCGACGTCCAGCGCCGGCGTGTGAGTCTGTCGATGCGACAGGTCGGCGGTCAACCGCTCGAGGTCGGGGAGTCCGAGATTCAGGAGGAGGCTGCCACGGCCACGGATGCCGCGCCGGCGTCGTCCGAGGAGACGTCTCCCGTGACCGAGGCCGCGGCGACACCGGAGGCCGAAACGCCCGTCGCTGCTGCGGGCGAGGAGGCGCAAGCTCCTGAAGCCGCGCAAGCTCCTGAAGCCGAGCAAACAGCTGAAGCCGAGCCGGCAGCTGAGGCCGAGCCGACAGCGGAGGGCGAACCTCCCGCCGAACCCGAGCCGAAGCCCGAGCCGCCCGCATCCACGTCGCCCGAGCCGACCAAGACCGACGCCGAGGTCTCTCTCGAGTCGATCCTGCAGGATCTGAAGCGGCGCGAAGGCCGCACCGACTAGCCTCCTCGTCGATGCTGCTCGTCGGTCTCACCGGAGGGATCGGTTCCGGCAAGTCCACCGTTGCCTCGATGCTGTCCGATCGCGGCGCGGTGATCCTCGACGCCGACGCCTTCTCTCGCGATGCCCTCGCGACCGGCACCCCGGGGATGCGCACCGCCGTGCAGGAGTTCGGCGACGAGATCCTCACCCCCGACGGCGACATCGACCGCGGGCAGCTCGCGTCGATCGTGTTCTCCGACCCGCAGCGGTTGCGGGCGCTCGAGGCGATCGTGCATCCGGTGGTTCGCAAGGCGATCGCCGCAGGGGCATCGTCGCATCGGGACTCCGATCGCATAGTCGTGATCGACTCGCCGCTACTGATCGAGATGGACCAGCATGACGACGTCGACCTGCTGGTCGTGGTGTCGGCACCGGAGGAGGTGCAGGTGCATCGGATGGTGGAGCAACGCGGGTTCGGAGAGGTCGACGTACGCCGACGCCTGGCCCTGCAACTGCCGCTCGAAGACAAGGCCGAGCAGGCAGACGTCGTGCTCGATAACGGCGGGACGTTGGAGGAGCTGACCGCGCAGGTGGATCGCCTGTGGAACGACCTCGCCGACCGAGCCGCCTCCGAGGCGTGACGCGCGCGCGGCTATCATCCCATCCGTGACCTACCGGGCAGTTTTCTTCGACGCGGGTGAGACGCTCGTGCACCCGCATCCCACCTTTCCCGAGCTGTTCGTGCAGGTCCTCGCCCGAGAGGGGTTCGCCGTTACGCCGCAGGCCGTCCGTGCGGCCGATCTGCTGATCGCCGATCGATTCCGCACCGCGGCCGCCAGCAACGATCTGTGGACCACCTCTCCCGAGCGCTCCCGGACCTTCTGGCACGCCGTCTACGACGATTTCCTCGGACGACTCGGCGTCCCCAGCGGCAACGGGTTGCACGACACGCTGTACCGGGAGTTCACAGACCTCGCGAACTATGCGTTGTTCGACGACGTGCTTCCGACCCTGCGGGTGCTGGCGGAGACCGATCTGCGGCTGGGTGTGATCTCCAACTTCGAGGAATGGCTCGCGCTGTTGCTCGACGAGCTGAAGATCGCTCCCTACTTCGAGATCCAGGTGATCTCGGGCGTCGAAGGGATCGAGAAGCCGGACCCGGCGATCTTCCGTCTCGCGCTCGATCGAACGGGTGTGGATCCCGCGGAGGCGGCGTACGTTGGCGACAACCCTCACTTCGATACCGTTCCCGCGTCGGACCTGGGGATGCTTCCGGTGCTGATCGACCGACGCGTACGGTTCCCCGACGAGCCCCACCGGATCGACTCGCTGACGGAGCTGCCGCCGTTGCTGGGGGTCGGATGATCGAACGGACATTCACGCGCGAACAGGCGAACGCGGCGATCGAGGACCTGCGTCCGCGTCTGGAACGGATCCGCAGCGCCCGGCGGGTGGTGATCGAGCACGGGGAACTCGTCCGAGGCCGCGTCGCCGGTGACGGCGGGGGCAGCGAGGGAAGCGCCTACTACGACGCGATCCTCTCCCTGCGGCGAGAGGTCGAGTACCTTGCTGCGATCGGGATCGTGCTACGCGACCCCGAGGCCGGTCTCGTCGACTTTCCGACGGAGGTCGACGGGGTGGCGGGATTCTTGTGCTGGCGGGCCGACGAAGATGCCGTGGCCTTCTGGCATCCGCCGGAGTCGGGGTTCCGGGGACGTCGCCCACTGTGAGTACGTCGGGACGTCCGGTCGTCCTCGTGGCCGGCGCCACGCCGGACGACGCTCCACCCGGCGTCGACGCGGCGAACGATCGCGTAGAGCTCCTCACCGCAGCCGACCCCGAGGAGGTTGGCGCGGCGATCGCTCGGGCCGACGCGATCTTCGCCTGGCGACCGGAGGCGACGCTGCTCGAGGCCGCGTGGGGAGCAGCGGGCCGCGTTCGGTGGCTCCAGTCCGCGTCCGCGGGAGTGGACTCGCTGCTGTTCCCCGCCCTCGTACGCAGCGATGTCGTCGTGACGAACGCGCGCGGCGTGTTCGATGAGGGGATGGCGGAGTACACGCTCGGGTTGATGCTCTGCTTCGCGAAGGACTTCGCGGGAACCCTCGATCGGCAGCGCCACGCGGAGTGGAAGTATCGATACTCCGAACCCCTCGCGGGGACGCGTCTGCTCGTCGTTGGCGCCGGATCGATCGGCAGAGCGGTCGGTCGGCTCGCCCGAGCGTGCGGCATGCACGTGGAGGGGATCGCGCGTTCCTCACGCGCGGCCGACGACGTGTTCGAGTGGGTCGGCGAGGCACGGGAACTGCTCGATCGATTGCCGCACGCCGACTACGTGGTCAACGTGCTTCCGCATGCCCCGCACACCGACCGCCTGTTCGGAACGGAAGCGTTCGCGGCGATGCGATCAAGCGCCCGATTCGTGAACGTCGGCAGAGGCGGCACCGTGGACGAGCAGGCGCTGATCCACGCCCTGGAGACCGGAGGACTGGCGGGTGCGGCCTTGGACGTGTTCACCGAGGAGCCCCTTCCGGAAGACAGTCCCCTGTGGGGGATGAACAACGTGATCGTGTCCCCGCACATGTCCGGGGATCTCGTGGGCTGGGAGCGCGCCGTGGTGGACGTGTTCTTGGACAACCTCGACCGGTGGCTGCGGGGCGAGTCGCTGCACAACGTCGTGGACAAGGCACTCGGGTACGCGCCGGCGAACGCATCGCCGCCAGCCAATGGCGCCGGTAGGGTCGAGGACCGATGAGCTGGGTGCCCACGTCCGAAACCGCGCTGGCGGTTCGCGACCTGCACAAGTCCTACGGCACGTTCGAGGCCGTGCGGGGGATCTCTTTCGACGTGAACCGCGGCGAAGTATTCGCCCTGCTCGGGCCTAATGGAGCCGGCAAGACCACAACGGTGGAGATCCTCGAGGGCTTCCGCGTTCGTTCACGAGGCACCGTCGTCGTGCTCGGTCACGATCCACAGAAGCACGACGCGCAGATGAAGCAGCGGATCGGGATCGTGCTCCAGTCCACGGGCGTGGATCCCTTCTTGACGGTGCGAGAGACGATCGAGTTCTATCGGGGCCTGTACCCCGCGCCGCGCGAGACCGACGAGGTGATCGGGCTCGTCGGTCTCTCGGAAAAGCGCGACCAGAAGGTCACGAAGCTCTCGGGTGGGCAGAAGCGCCGGCTCGACGTGGCGATCGCGCTTGCCGGAGACCCCGAGCTGCTGTTCCTCGACGAACCGACCACCGGGTTCGACCCGAGTGCCCGCCGTCACGCGTGGGAGATCATCAAGAACCTGGCGACCCTCGGAAAGACCGTGTTCCTCACGACCCACTTCATGGACGAGGCGCAGTACCTCGCCGACCGCGTCGCCATCATCGCGCGCGGGGAGATCGTCGCGGAGGGCACGCCCGACACGCTTGGCGGCCGAGACACGGCGAAGACCCGGATCCGCTTCCGGCTCCCCGCGGGGGTCGATGCGACGGGGCTTCCCGACCTCGGACAGCGCGCCACGCCGGACGGGACGTCCGTCGTGGAGGCCTCCGATCCGGCACCTCCGCTCCACGAGCTCACACGGTGGGCGGTGGATCGTGGGGTCCGGTTCGAGGTGCTCGAGGTCTCCCGCCCGACACTCGAGGACGTCTATCTCGAGATCACGGGTGACGCACTTGAGGCGAAGTCGTGAGCGGGATCAGGTTCGCGCTACGGCAGGCCGTGTACACGAACAAGGCCTTCTGGCGGAACCCCGCGTCGGCGTTCTTCACGTTCGCGTTCCCGTTGATGTTCCTGGTGATCTTCACCACGTTGTTCGGCAATAGCGACACGCCGACGGCGGCGGGGACGATCAAGACCTCCACCTTCTACATCCCGGGGATGGCGACGTTCGCCGTGATCTCCGCTTGCTACACGAATATCGCGATCAGCGTGGCCTACGCTCGCGACGAGGGCATCCTCAAGCGAACACGCGGGACACCGATGCCGGGATGGTCCTATCTGCTCGGCCGCGTGTTGCACGCCATGGTGATAGCCGTGGTCCTCGTCGTGATCGTCGGGGCATTCGGCAAGTTCATCTACGACGCACAGTTGCCCACGGGGACGCCACTGGTGCAGTTCCTCATCGCCTTGGTAGTGGGTTCGGGCGCGTTCGCCGCCCTCGGCCTCGCACTCACGTGCGTGATCCCGAACGCCGACGCCTCTCCGGCGATCGTGAACGCCTCGATCCTGCCGTTGCTGTTCCTCTCCGACGTCTTCATCCCGCTGGGGAGGGATCCAGCGGCGTGGGTGAACGCGATCGGTGTGATCTTTCCGGTCCGGCATTTCGCGAACGCGATGCAAGCCGCGTTCCTGGGGGCGCCGTTCTCGTGGAGCGACGTCCTCGTGGTGGCCCTGTGGGGGATCGGCGGTCTGCTCGTCGCCGCCCGGTACTTCCGGTGGGAGCCGCGGCACTGATCCGACAGTCGTCGCTCAACCCGACTCTGCCATCCCGTCTGACCTGCGGCTGCGTACTGATAGGCGTGTGCTAGGCTCCGGCGTCGGAGTCGGCGGATCGCCGCCCGGTGCACGGAGACGCGACGAAGTCGAGGGGGAGCGCGATGAGGAAGTTGTTCGCCGTCCTGGCCCTGTGCGCGCTGGTCTTCGCGGCCTGCGCCGAGGAGGATTCGCCGGACCAGCCCCAGCCAGGCGCCAGCGGCGCTTCGTGCGAGAAGGACTCCCTCCAGCTCTTCGAGCCCGGTCAACTGACGGTCGCGACCTCCAACCCCGTCTTCCCACCGTGGTTCCAAGGTTCGATCCAAGAGAGTGCGTGGAAGAACCCGTCGCCACAGAGCGGCGAGGGCTTCGAGAGCGCGCTCACCTATGCGATCGCCGAGACCCTCGGGTTCACCGACGACGAGGTCATCTGGGTCGAGGAGGGGTTCAACAAGACGTATGCACCCGGACCCAAGGACTACGACTTCTCGATCCAGGAGATTTCCATCACGCCCAAACGCGCCGAGGCGGTCACCTTCAGCGACGGGTACTACGACGTAAACCAGGCCCTGATCGCGCTCGGCGGCAGTCCCGCCGCCGGTGCGACGACGATGGAGGAGCTCAAGGCCACCAAGCTTGGCGCGCAGATCGGGACCACGGGGCTGACCTTCATCGACGAGGTGATCCAGCCCGACGACGAAGCGGCGGTCTTCGACGACACCAGTGCTGCGAAGCAGGCGCTCGAGAGCGGATCGATCGACGGGATGGTCGTCGACCTTCCCACCGCGTTCTTCATCACGGCAGTCGAGATCCCGAAAGCATCCGTGGTGGGGCAGTTCGAGAACACAGCGGAGGTCGCAGGACAGGAGCAGTTCGGCCTCACGTTCGAGAAGGACAACCCCCTGGTCACGTGCATCAACGAGGCGATCACCGCCCTCAAGAACAGCGGCGAGTTGCAGGCGATCCAGGACGAGTGGCTGTCCGAGGCGACCGATGTCCCGGTAATCGGGTAGCGGAGCCGGTCTCGGGTGAGCGTGGGCGGGGCCCCCGGCGGTTCCGATCCGGTCGACCTGCCGCCGGCCAGACGCACTCGCTGGCGCGACCAGCTTCGCGCCGAGGGTGGCCGCGGTGCCCTGATCGCGACGGTCTCGACCATCGTGTTCCTAGCGGTCGCCGTGGTCGTGGTGGTCAACTCGCCAGGCTGGGACCGTGTGCGCGAAGCCTTCTTCAATGCGGAGGACTTCCGTGCCTCTTTCCCGGACATCTTGAGCGGCTTCTGGGTCAACGTGCAGATGTTCATGATCGCCGAAGTACTCGTGCTCATGTTCGCGCTGCTGCTCGCGGTGATCCGGTCGGTGCCGGGGCCTGTCTTCTTCCCACTCCGTGCGCTGTCGACGATCTACACCGACTTGTTCCGTGGGATCCCGACGCTGCTGGTGATCCTCCTGCTCGGCTTCGGAGTCCCGGCGCTCGACCTCCAGGGAGTGCCCGACTCGGACATGTTCTGGGGGATCGTCGCTCTCGTGCTCGTGTATTCCGCGTACGTCGCGGAGGTCTACCGCTCGGGGATCGAGTCGATCCATCCGAGCCAGCGGGCCGCAGCCCGATCGCTCGGTCTGTCGCAGTGGCAGTCGTTGCGGTTCGTCGTCGTGCCGCAGGCAGTGCGCCGCGTGATCCCACCGCTGCTCAACGACTTCGTCGGACTCCAGAAGGAGACGGCGCTCGTGGCGATCCTCGGAACCGTCCGCGAGGCGGTCCGTGAGGCACAGATCTACTCGACCGATACCTTTAACTTCACCAGCTACTTGGGAGCGGCTCTGCTGTTCGTGTTGGTGACGATCCCACTTGCTCGGTTCACGGACTACTTGATCGATCGGGAACGTGGGCGCCGGCAGGCGAACGCCGGATGAGAACGGATCCTGCGGGCGAGGCGTTGCGAGTCGAAGGGCTCCGGAAGTCGTTCGGCGATCTCGAAGTGCTCCGCGGTGTCGACCTGTCCGTCGCGGATCACGAGGTGGTTTGCCTGATCGGTGCGTCGGGCTCCGGGAAGTCCACGCTGTTGCGGTGCGTGAACCTGATCGAGCAGATCGACGCGGGCCGGATCCTTGTCGAAGCAGAGGAGATAACGGCGGCTGGGGTCGACGTGAATCGGATCCGGCGTCGGATCGGGATCGTGTTCCAGTCCTACAACCTGTTTCCACACATGACCGTGCTACGCAACGTCACCCTCGCGCCGATCGAGGCCGGTGGACTCTCGCGCGGCGAAGCCGAGGAACGAGCGCGCGGGTTGCTCGATCGGATCGGCCTGCTCGAGAAGCAGGACGAATATCCCGACCGGCTGTCGGGAGGGCAGCAGCAGCGGGTGGCGATCGCTCGGGCCCTCGCGATGCAGCCCGACCTGCTGTTGCTCGACGAGATCACGAGCGCCCTGGACCCGGAGCTGATCGCAGAAGTCCTCAACCTGGTCCGAGAACTTGCGGCACAGGGAATGACGATGGTGATTGCGACCCACGAGATGGCCTTCGCGCGGGACATCGCGAACCGTGTGCTGTTCCTCGACGACGGGGTGATCCTCGAGGAGGGGACCCCCGAACAGATCTTCAGCTCCCCTCGCGAGGAGCGCACGAAGCGCTTCCTCCAGCGGATCGTCGAGGCCGGGCGCCTGTGAGGTGGCGATCTCCGGCTAGCGAACCCGCTGCAAGAAGGCCAGCGTGCGCCTCTTGAGCAGTGTGGCCGCCTGCTCGTCGTAGTCGTCCAGGCTTGCGTCGGCGAACAGGTGGGCCGAGCCGGGGTAGAGGAACAGTTCGGCGTCGTCGGTCTCCTCGACCAGCGCCTCGGCAACGGGCCGGTCCTCCCCTTCCGCCAGAGGGTCGGAATCCATCATGTGGATCTGGAGCGGCACGCCCTCCGGCCACGAACTCTCGAGCTCTGAGGTCGGAACACATGAGTGGAAGAAGACCGCCCCTCTCGCACCCGGTCGCGTCTGCGCGAGCGACTGCGCGGGCAGGACGCCGAGTGAGAATCCCGCATAGACGATGTCGGCAGGGAGATCCTCGGCTGTCGCCGAACCGGTACGCGTGATTTGTCGCAAGCCGATCTGCTCGGCGTAGGCGACACCCTCTTCCAGATCTCCGAACGTGTTGCCGTCGTACAGGTCCGGCGTAACGACCGCGTGGCCCGCCTCTCGGAGTTCGTCGGCGAAGGCGACAAACCCAGTCGCCTGCCCTTGGGCATGATGAAACAGGAGCACCGTCGTCATCGCCCAACTGTAGCCAACTTCAGCCAGAGATCGACCGGCCGCTGTCCGCGGTCGCGCCTACAATCGCTTCGTGCCCTCGTTCCGGATCGCGTCCGAGTTCCAGCCGTCCGGCGACCAGCCGCAGGCGATCGCCGAGCTGACCGAGGGTGTCCAGGCGGGTGAGCAACGCCTCACCCTGCTCGGGGCCACCGGGACGGGCAAGACCTTCACCGTGGCTCATCTCGTGGAGCGGGTACAGAAGCCCACCTTGGTGATAGCCCCGAACAAGTCGCTGGCAGCGCAACTGGCGAACGAGTTCCGCGAGGTGTTCCCCGACAACGCGGTGGAGTACTTCGTCAGCTACTACGATTACTACCAGCCGGAGGCCTACGTCCCGCAGACCGACACGTATATCGAGAAAGATTCCTCCGTCAACGACGAGATCGACCGCCTGCGCCACTCAGCCACCAGTTCGCTGCTCACGCGCCGCGACGTCCTGATCGTCGCCAGTGTGTCGTGCATCTACGGACTGGGGTCGCCCGAGGAGTACGAGGGGCAGCTGCTCCGGGTTCACAAGGGTGTGCCGATCGACCGGGACTTCGCGATCGGCCGACTCGTCGACATCCAATACGAGCGCAACCAGGTCAGTCTCGCGCGCGGCAAGTTCCGCGTGCAGGGCGACACGCTGGAGATCCATCCCGCCTACGACGAGACCGCCGTCCGCATCGAGTTCTGGGGCGAGGACATCGAACGCATCACGATGTTCGATCCGCTCACCGGTGAGGTGCTCGGCGACCTGCCCGAAGTCACGATCTACCCCGCGTCCCACTATGTGGCATCCGAAGAGCGCCTGCACCGCGCCCTCACCGGGATCGAAGACGAACTGCGCGAGCGACTGCAGCTGTTCGACCGTGAGGGCAAGCTGCTCGAGGCCGAGCGGCTCAAGATGCGGACCAACTACGACCTCGAGATGATGCGAGAAGTGGGCTTCTGCAGTGGCATCGAGAACTACTCGCGGCACATCGACGGTCGCGCGAAGGGCGAGGCGCCGTATACGCTGCTCGACTATTTCCCCGACGACTACCTCGTAGTGATCGACGAATCCCACGTGACCGTGCCGCAGATCGGGGCGATGTTCGAGGGCGATCGCAGCCGCAAGGACACGCTGGTCGACTTCGGGTTCCGTCTGCCGAGTGCGCGCGACAACCGCCCGCTGACGTTCGACGAGTTCACCGACCGCGTCAACCAGGTCGTGTTCCTGTCCGCGACGCCGAGTGCCTACGAACTCAAGGGCTCCTCGCGCGTCGTCGAGCAGATCGTGCGCCCGACCGGACTCGTCGACCCCGAGGTGCAGGTGCGCCCCACACGAGGACAGGTCGACGATCTGATCGAGGAGGTCCGCAAGCGCTCCGAGCACGACCAGCGGGTGCTCGTCACCACCCTCACCAAGAAGATGGCCGAGGACCTCACCGACTATCTGCTGGAGATGGGGATCCGCGTGCGCTACTTGCACTCGGAGATCGACACCTTGCAACGCATCGAGATCCTGCGCGACCTGCGGCTCGGGGAGTTCGACGTTCTCGTCGGCATCAACCTGCTACGTGAGGGTCTCGACCTCCCTGAGGTCTCGTTGGTGGCGATCCTCGACGCGGACAAGGAGGGATTCCTTCGGTCCGAGACCTCGTTGATCCAGACGATCGGTCGAGCAGCACGTAACGTCGACGGCAGCGTGATCATGTACGCCGATGAGGTCACGGACTCGATGAAGCGAGCGATCTTTGAGACGCAGCGGCGCAGACAGATCCAGCTCGCCTACAACCGTGAGCACGACATCGATCCGCAGACGATCCGGCGCAAGGTCTCCGACATCCTGCTGGGCATGCAGGACGACGTCCGCAGCGGCAAGCGCGCGCCGATCCCCGAACGCTCCCGGCGGGGGGCCAAGGCGACGGCGTCCGAGCTGCCGCGCGACGAGTTGACCCGCCTGATCCAAAGCCTCGAGGATGAGATGCACGAGGCTGCCAAGGATCTGCGGTTCGAGTACGCCGCTCGGCTGCGCGACGAGGTCAACGACCTGCGCAAAGAGCTGAAGGCGTTGCAGGACGCCGGCGTCCGCTGACTCGATGGACGATCTCGTGGTGCGGGCGCCGCTCGTCTGGACCGGTCCCGGAGAGTCGATGCGCCTCGCGGCGATCGCGTGTGCGTCCGGTGAGCTGACCTATGTGGGCCCCGCCGCTGCGGCGCCCCGGGCGCGCGAATACCTGCGGGTCGACGGTTTCCTGATGCCGGCGGTCGCCGACCGCCACGTGCACATCGCCCTGGCCGACCCTGCAGCGGTGGTCCTGGGCGGCGTGACGGCCGTGCGTGATCTCGGCTGGCCCGCGGATCGCATCTTCGGGCTGGCGGAAGCCTCCGAGCTAGTCACCTACAACGGCCCGCTGATCCGCGCCGCGGGCCCGATCCTCACGGCCCCGGGGGGCTATCCCGTGGGGGAGGCATATGCACCGCCGGGCTACGCCCGCGAGATCGAGGAACCCTCACAGGCCGCGGTCGCGGTCGGGGAGCTGGCGGAACACGGGGCCACCGCGATCAAGGTTTCGATGAACGCGGAGGCGCCCCCGACACCTGACGATGGGGTACTCGCCGAGATCTGCCGTGCCGCAGCCGAGCATGCGGTCCCGGTGACGGTGCACGCGCAAGGTGGGGGACAGGTCGAGCGGGCGATCGGAGCGGGAGTGGACGAGCTCGCACATGCCCCGTTCTCCGAGCGCCTATCGGATCAGGTGATCCAGACGCTTGCGCGCGAAACGCGGATCGTCTCCACGCTGGACCTGATCCGGATCCACTACGGCAACGAGGCGCTGCGGATCGCGCTCGACAACCTGATCCGGTTCCGCGAGGCGGGAGGGGTGATCGTCTACGGCACCGACATGGGGTTGCCCGAGTGGGGGCTTCCGCTCGGCATCAACGTCCGGGAGGCGCTGCTCCTTCGCGAGACCGGGATGGGCCACGACGAAGTGTTGGGGGCGATGGTGCGCGGTCCGCTGGTCCCCGGCGCGCCCGCGGATCTGATCGCGCTAGCTCGCGATCCGAGGGAGGAACTCGAGTCGCTGGCGGAGCTCACGGTGGTGATCCGCGGAGGCAGGGTGTTGCTCAACAGATAGGGGGCACTCGACCCCCGGGCCGGCCTGGCGGCGGGCTCAGGAGCTGGAAGGCTCGTGCTTCTCGTGCTTCAGCAGGTAGTCGACGTAGAGCGGGCGCAGCGCCTCGGCCAGCTCGCCTTCGTCTGCGCGTCCGAGGTCGTTGAGCAGGGCGGAGAGCCACATCACGTCTGCCTTCGCCTCGTCGACGTTGCCGGCGGCGGCCGCGGCCTCCGGGATAGTTCGGACCAGTTCCCAGAGGAACCCCACGTCCAAACGGTGCCTGGCCAGCGCGATCGCGCGGTCGGCAAGTTGATCGGCGGGCAGGGCCTCGAGTTCTTCGCGGGTCGCCATGGCTCGCAAGCCTATCGTGCGACCCGCGCGCCGTGCGGAGCCCGCGCCGGTGTATCGGCGGCCACCCGTACAATCCCTTCGTGGGCACCGATCGGATCGTCATCCATGGTGCCCGTGAACACAATCTGCGCAACGTCACGCTGGATCTCCCCCGCGACAAGCTGATCGTGTTCACGGGCCTTTCCGGCTCCGGCAAGTCCTCGCTCGCCTTCGACACGATCTACGCGGAGGGGCAGCGACGGTACGTGGAGTCGTTGTCCGCGTACGCGCGCCAGTTCCTCGGGCAGATGGAGAAGCCCGACGTCGACTTCATCGAAGGACTCTCCCCGGCGATCTCGATCGACCAGAAATCGACGTCGCGCAACCCTCGGTCCACGGTGGGCACGATCACCGAGATCTACGACTACCTGCGCGTCCTCTACGCCCGAGTGGGACATCCGCATTGCCCCAAGTGTGGTCGCCCGATCGGACGCCAGACGCCGGACCAGATCGTCGATCAGGTGGTGGACCTACCCGAAGGCACCAAGTTCCAGGTGCTCGCGCCCGTGGTCCGTGGACGTAAGGGCGAGTACGAGAAGCTGCTCGCCGATCTCGCGACGCGCGGGTTCGTCCGCGCGCGGATCGACGGAGAAGTGCGCGATCTCGGCGACAAGATCAAGCTCCCGAAGACCTACAAGCACACGATCGAGGTGGTCGTGGACCGGCTCGTCGCCAAGCAGGACATCCGGCGTCGCGTCGCCGATTCGATCGAGACCGCCCTCGAGCTTGCGGAGGGCACGGCCGCGATCGCGGTCGCGGCACTCGACGGGTCCGAGGAGGTCCAAACCTTCTCGCAGAGCCTCGCGTGCACGTTCGACGGGCTCAGCTTCGAGGAGCTCAGCCCTCGCAACTTCAGCTTCAACTCTCCCTACGGAGCGTGTCCCACGTGCGACGGACTGGGAACACACCTTGAGGTCGACGCCGAACTCCTCGTCCCCGATCCGGACCTGTCGCTCTCCGAGGGAGCCGTCGCGATCTGGGCGAGCGGGCGACTGGAGTACTGGGACCGCGTGATCGAGTCCGTCGCCGAAGCGCACGGTTTCTCGATCGACACGCCCTGGAAGAAGCTTCCGAAGAAGGCGAAGGATGTGATCCTCTACGGCTCCGACGAGGAGATCTACGTCCGGTACAAGAACCGGTACAACCGGCAACGCTCGTACTGGACCACGTTCGAGGGAGCCGTCTACAACGTCGAGCGCCGCCACGGCGAAACCGATTCCGAGGCGCAGCTCGAACGGCTCGAGCAGTTCATGCGCGAGATCCCTTGTCGCTCGTGCAAGGCGGCCCGGCTCAAGCCCGAGAGCTTGGCGGTGACGGTGGGCGGTTCGAACATCTCCCAGCTCACCGATCTGTCGATCCACGACACACTTTCGTTCGTGGACGGCATCGAGCTGTCCGAGCGGGAGAACATGATCGCCGAGCGGCTCTTGAAGGAGATCCGCTCGCGGCTGGGGTTCTTGATCGACGTCGGTCTCGACTACCTCACGCTCGATCGCGCCTCCGCGTCGCTGGCCGGGGGCGAGGCGCAACGCATCCGGCTCGCCACACAGATCGGCTCCGCGCTCGTCGGGGTGCTGTACGTGCTCGACGAGCCGTCGATCGGCCTGCACCAACGAGACAACCGTCGGCTGATCGACACGCTGATCCGGCTGCGCGACCTGGGCAACACGTTGATCGTGGTCGAACACGACGACGCGACGATCGAGGCGGCCGACCACGTCGTGGACATCGGCCCCGGAGCGGGGGAGCACGGGGGAGCGATCGTGTACACCGGCGACGTCAAGGGACTGCTCGAAGCTGAGGACTCGATCACCGGCCAATATCTCTCAGGCAGGCGCGAGATCGCGATCCCCGAGGCGCGCCGAGCAACCAAGGGCCGCTGGCTCAAGGTGCAAGGCGCCAAGGAGCACAACCTGAAGAACATCAACTTCCAGATCCCGCTCGGCACGTTCACCTGCGTCACGGGTGTCAGTGGCTCGGGCAAGTCCACCCTCGTGCAGGACGTCTTGCTGCGCGCGCTGATGCAGAAGATCTATCGCTCGCGAGTGCTTCCGGGCAAGCACCGCAAGCTCGCCGGATGGGAACAGGTCGACAAGGTGATCGACATCGACCAGTCGCCGATCGGCCGAACCCCGCGGTCCAACTCGGCGACCTACACGGGGGTGTTCGACCACGTCCGCAAGCTCTTCGCGCAGGTCCCCGAGGCCAGGGCCCGTGGCTACCAACCCGGTCGCTTCTCCTTCAACGTTCGGGGTGGACGCTGCGAGAACTGCGCGGGTGACGGCCAGATCAAGATCGAGATGCACTTCCTTCCCGACGTGTACGTAACCTGCGAGGTGTGCAAGGGGCATCGCTACAACCGCGAGACCCTCGAGGTGCGCTACAAGCACCGGTCGATCGCCGACGTCCTCGAGATGAGCGTCGAGGAGGCGTTGGAGTTCTTCCAGAACATCCCGGTGATCGCGCGCCACATGCAGACCTTGTCCGACGTCGGTCTCGGCTACATCAAGCTGGGCCAGCCGGCGCCCACGTTGTCGGGCGGCGAGGCACAGCGGATCAAGCTCAGTTCCGAGCTACACAAGCGCGCCACCGGCAATACGTTGTACGTGCTCGACGAACCCACAACGGGTCTGCACTTCGAGGACATCCGCAAGCTGCTCGGCGTTCTGCAACGCCTCGTGTCCACCGGCAACACCGTCCTCGTGATCGAGCACAACCTCGACGTGATCAAGACCGCAGACTGGATCGTGGACCTGGGTCCGGACGGGGGAGATGGGGGCGGGACGATCGTCGCGACCGGTCCCCCTGAGGACATCGCGATGCATCCGGACTCCTATACGGGACGGTTCCTTGCCGAGGTCCTGGGCACGTTGCCGGTGGAGTCCGAAGCCGCGGCCGCACGGTGATCTTCGACAGGTCGGGCCCCCGAGAGATGCAGTGCGGCAGCGTGGAACCTTGCTAGGATGCGCCTCGCCGTGACCACAAAGCTCCTCACCCTCGTGGCCGCCACCGCCTTGTTGGCGGGCGCGTGCTCGCAGCCTCCGGAACCCGAGATCGACCTCGGGACCGGCCGGCGGTTCGTTCCACAGGTCGTCGACTTCATCGACGACGTCGGGCGATTCCCGTCGCTCTCGCTCGGATCCGAAGGGATACCCTTCATGAGCTACTGGGCGTTCCCGGAGATCGTCGAGGAAGGGGAGATCCCGCCGACCCGCCCGATCCAGGCGCCGATGCCTCCCGGTGTGTTCCTCGCCAGCGAAGTCGAGGGCGTCTTCCATCGCGGCGCATTCGCGCAGGGAGTTCCGATCGCCTCGGGGGCCACGATCCCGTTCGCACCGGTATACGAGAAGGCGCTTGCCTCCGCGCTCCCTGAGAACGTCAACGGGTCGGCCGTCGCGCTCGACGCGGGCGGCACCGCGCACAGCGCGTGGGTGGCCAACACGGGCCTGTGGTACGGCACCGCGAGCGAGAGCGCCGCCGCCTCCTTCGAGCAGGTCGTGAAGTTCCCACGCAAGCTTCCGGTCGCCGGTCCGGTCGGCTGGCCGGCGATCGCGATCGGTGAGGACTCGTCCCCGTGGATCGCGTGGGCGGAGGCGTCCGGTGGCGGACAACGCGTGCAGGTCGCCTCGCAACGAGACGAGGGATGGACCGTCGAAACCGTCGCGACGATCGGTCGCTGTGCGGCGTGTGCGGAACCCGAGCGGGTTGCGATCGAGTGGTCCGACGACTCTCCCGTCGTCGCCTTCGCGGATCCAACGGACGACGCGCTCATGGCGGCCACTCGGGGCGAACAAGGGTGGGAGGTGGCGACCATCGAGTCCGGAGCGATCGGCCGAGGCGTTTCCCTCGCGATCGACGGCTCCGGGTCGCCGCGCGCGACGTACTACACGGGCCTCGGCGCGGTGCACGAGGCGCGCGCCTCCGGTGACTCGTGGGAAGTGAACGAGGTCGCTGCGGCATCCGAGCCCACCGGGGACCTGGACCCCCAGCAGGTCGACGCCTATCGGACCACCGGCGTCGCGATCGACGACGAGGGCACCAGCTGGGTGACCTGGTTCGACGCGTCGATCCCCGGCGTCAAGCTCGCCTCCTCGGCCGACGGTTCGTCCTGGGAGCAGGTCGAGACCGCCGACACCGACGGCGGCGCGATGCCCGATGTCGCCGTCGCTCCCGACGGCTCGGCCGTCTACATGGTGTGGTTCGACACGGGCAACCAGAACCTCGTGCTCGGAACCTACGCGGACCACGAGGAGCTGGTCCTGGCCAACCCGAGCCCGCAGGCGACCAACCCACCGATCGCCCAGCCCGACGATGAGGAGCCGGCGGGCCCGGCGGAAACCGAACTGACGATCGTGGCGCAGCCGGGGGCGTCGGCGAACGGCTTCGATACCAGCACATTGGTCGGGAGCGCGGGTGAGGACCTGACCGTGACCTTCGACAATCAGGATCCCGGCGTGATCCACAACTGGAAGGTGTACGACGGGCCGGACATCCAGTCGCCGGAACTCGGGGGCAGCTCGGACCTCACCGGGCCGGACAGCGAGGACGTCCCCGTGGACCCCCTGGATCCAGCCGACTACTTCTACGTGTGCACCTACCACCCCACGACGATGACGGGCACGCTGACGGCCGAATAGGCCGATCCGTGAGAGCAGCCGATCTTCCCCGGTCGTGACCGAGAGCGCCGGTAGGATGACTGCGTGAGCGTCCCGAAACCTGCCACCTCGACGATCCCAGACGAGCCGGGCGCCTACCTTTTCCGCGACGGCGACGGCCGGGTGATCTACGTCGGCAAGGCCCGTTCCCTGCGCAAGCGCCTGGCGTCGTACTGGGGAAAACCGCTGCACGCGCGCACGGCCGCCATGACGGATGCCGCGGTGTCGGTCGAGTGGATCGTCGCGGGCTCCGAGCTCGATGCGCTGATGCTCGAATTCAACCTGATCAAGGAACACCGGCCCCGCTTCAACATCCGCTATCGCGACGACAAGTCCTACCCCTACCTGGCGATCACGGTGGGGGAGAAGTGGCCCCGCGCCCAGGTGTTGCGCGCAGCCAAGAGAAAGAACGTCCGCTTCTTCGGTCCGTACGGGCACGCATACGCGATCCGCGAGACGCTCGACAGCCTGACGCGGGTGTTCCCGGTGCGAACGTGCTCCAACACCTTCTTCGAACAACGAGCCCGGGCGAAGCGTCCGTGCCTGTACTACGACATCGGACGGTGCTCGGGTCCATGCGTTCCCGAGCGCACGGGGGTCACCGAGGAGCGCTATCGCGAGGAAGTCGACCAGATGGTCGACTTCCTCGCCGGCAACCACCGTCCTGTGCTCCGTCGGCTCGAAGCTGAGATGGACGATGCTTCGAAGCGACGCGAGTACGAGCATGCGGCCAAACTTCGCGACGCGCTCACAGCCGCGCGGCGAGCGATCGAGAGCCAGGAGATGGTCCTGACGCAGGCCGAGGATCTCGACGTGATCGGTCTCGTCGAAGACGACCTCGAGGCCGCCTTCCAGGTGTTCTTCGTCCGAAAGGGCCGGGTGATGGGACGCAAGGGCTGGATCGTCGATCGAGTCGAACAGCTCGATCGTTCGGGCCTGCTCGCTTCGTTCCTCGGGGAGCTGTATCGAGAACGGGATGAGGTGCCCCCTCGCATCCTCGTGCCGGCGCTCCCCGGCGACCGACCGGTGATCGAGGAGTGGCTCGAGACGCGGCGCGGTGCCAAGGTCACGATCGCGATCCCGGAGCGCGGCGCGAAACGAAAGCTGCAGGAGGTGGTCACCCGCAATGCCACCGAGGCGTTCCAGCGGCACAAGTTGCGACGCGCGTCGGATTTCGGCGCCCGCTCGCGAGCGCTCTCGCAACTCGCCGAGGAACTGGGGCTGCCGCAGGCGCCGCTGCGGGTCGAGTGCTACGACATCTCCAACCTGGGACCCAGCGACAAGGTCGCCTCGATGGTCGTGTTCGAGGACGGTCTCCCCAAACGATCCGACTACCGACGCTTCACGATCAAGCAGGTCGATGGACAGGACGATTTCGCAAGTATGGAAGAGGTGCTGCGACGCAGACTCGGCAGGCTCCTCGAGCAACGTGACGAACCGCTGCATGAGGATGGCCGTCCCCGCCGGTTCGCCTATCCGCCGCAACTGATCGTCGTCGACGGCGGTCGAGGGCAATTGGGTGTTGCCGTTCGGGTGCTCGCAGACCTCGGCATGGAGATCCCGGTGATCGGACTCGCGAAACGTCTGGAGGAGGTCTACCTCTCCGGCCGTCCGGAGGCCCTGATGATCCCCCGGACCTCCGAGGCGTTGTTCGTGCTGCAGCACCTGCGCGACGAGGCGCACCGGTTCGCGGTGGGCTTCCATCGGCAGAAACGCGCTAAGCGCGCTCTCTCGTCGCCCCTGGACGAGATCCCGGGGGTGGGGCCCGCTCGCAAGAAGGCACTGTTGCGACGCTTCGGATCGCTCTCGCGACTGCGACAGGCCTCCGAGGAAGAAGTCGCCGCGACGCCGGGAGTCGGTCCTGCCCTCGCCCACGCGATCGTCGAAGCGTTGCACGCACCGAACTCCGGCCGAAGCGACACTCCCGCCCGAGCGAGCGCCTGATGGCCGAAGGAGCGCGGCGGGCGAAGCGAGGGTCCTCCGAGAACCCGGTCGGCCTTGCCGGGCACGAGCAGGCCCCGCTATTCGACGTGTCGGGGCCCGACGGGCCTGGTTTCACGATCATCACCGGGCTCTCGGGTGCGGGCCGATCCGAAGCCGCACGGTGCCTCGAGGACCTGGGCTGGTTCGTGGTCGACAACCTTCCGCCCGAGCTGTTGGGCAAGATGGCCGAGCTGGGTGCGCGACCCGGAGGTCCCGCCCGTGTGGCGATCGTGGTCGATGCGCGAGGAGGCGTGTTCTTCGGGGAGCTGGCGAGCGCGCTCGACGAACTCAAAGGCCTCAAGATCGATTATCAGATCGTGTACCTGGAGGCATCTGACCAGGATCTCGTGAACCGGTACGAGGCCACCCGCCGACGCCACCCGCTGGCGCCGGCCGATCGCGTGGTCGAGGGCATCCGGAAAGAGCGGCTGATGATGGAGAGCCTGCGCGGTGACGCCGATCTTATCGTGGACACCTCGGGGCTCACACCACATGAGCTGCGAGATCGCCTGCGGGACGCGTTCGCCGACACACCACCCGAGGCGCGGCTGCAGGTGTCGCTGCTCTCCTTCGGCTACAAGTACGGAACACCTCGCGACGCCGACATCGTGATCGATGTGCGCTTCCTCGCGAACCCATATTGGGTCGACGCGCTGCGACCGAAGACCGGCCTGGACGAACCGGTGAGGGACTTCGTGACCGGTCAGGAACGCTACGCCACATTCCTCCAGCGTCTCCAGGACCTGTTCGATCTCGTTCTGCCGGGCTATCTGTCCGAAGGCAAGTCCTACCTGACGATCGCGTTGGGCTGTACGGGTGGACGACACCGCTCGGTGGTGGTCGCCGAGGAGCTTGCGCTGTTCTTCCGCGACCACGGAATGCCCGTCGCCGTCGACCATCGCGACGTCGAACGCGGCTGACGGCGATCGACGTGCCTGCGCGGGCACGGCCGGGACGACCCGCCGAACCCGTGGATAGGATGGAGACCCGCCGCACCCAGGAGGATCCATGTCCATCAAGATCGGCGTGAACGGCTTCGGCCGGATCGGCCGCAATTTCCTTCGGGCCTCGATCGAGCGAGGCGCCGACCTCGACCTCGTGGCCGTCAACGACATCACCGACCCCGCCACCTTGGCGCACCTGTTGAAGTACGACTCGGTGCTGGGTCGCTTCCCGGGTGAGGTCTCGGTCGAGGGCGACACGATCCGCGTCAATGACGACACGATCAAGGTCCTCGCAGAACGTGACCCGGCCGATCTGCCCTGGAAGCAGCTCGGAGCCCAGGTCGTCATCGAGTCCACCGGGCTGTTCACCAAACGCGACGACGCCGCGAAGCACCTCGCGGCGGGAGCCGAGAAGGTTCTGATCAGCGCCCCCGCAAAGGGTGAGGACCTCACGATCGTGCTCGGCGTCAACGACGACGCCTACGACCCCGCGAGTCATCACGTCATCTCGAACGCCTCGTGCACCACGAACTGTGTGGCGCCGATGGTGAAGGTCCTCGACGACGCGTTCGGGGTGGAGCAGGGGTTCATGACAACGGTTCACGCTTACACGAACGATCAGCGGATCCTCGACCTGCCGCACCCCGATCTCCGTCGTGCGCGAGCCGCCGCGGTCAACGTGATCCCGACCTCCACCGGCGCGGCGAAGGCCGCCGGGCTGGTGCTGCCCCACCTGCAGGGCAAGCTCGACGGGATGGCGATGCGTGTGCCGGTGCCGGACGGCTCGGTGACGGACTTCGTCGCGAACGTGAAGGGCACACCGAGCGTCGCCGACGTCAATGCGGCGTTCGCGGCGGCCGCGGCATCCGGGTCGTTGGAGGGCAAACTCGTCTACACAGAGGATCCGATCGTCAGTTCCGACATCGTCGGATCGCCGGCGTCGTGCACGTTCGACGCCCTCGCGACGATGACGATGGGGAACACGGTGAAGATCCTCGGTTGGTACGACAACGAGTGGGGTTACTCCAACCGCCTGGTCGATCTCGCGGAGTTCGTCGCCGCGACGTGAGTCTCCCGAGCCTCGACGACGCCGGCGACGTAGCCGGGAAACGCGTCTTCGTTCGCGTCGATTTCAACGTCCCGCTGGACGAGGGCCGGGTCGCCGACGACACACGTATCCGAGCCTCGCTCCCGACGATCGAGGAGCTCCTGGGGCGCGCCGCGCGACCGGTGCTCGCCTCGCATCTCGGGCGACCCAAGGGGACCGTCGTGGAGGCGCTGCGACTCGCGCCGGTCGCGCGGCGGCTCGGTGAACTGCTGGGGTGTGAGGTCGTGGCGGCGCGCGACATCGTGGGGGATTCCGCCCGGGCGTGTGTCGAGCGAGACGAACTCGTGCTCCTCGAGAACCTGCGATTCGATCCGCGGGAGACGGCGGACGACGAGGGGTTCGCAGCGGAGCTCGCCGCGTTCGCGCAGATCTACGTCGACGATGCGTTCGGGGTGGCGCATCGGGCGCACGCGTCGGTGCATGCGTTGCCCCGGCTGATCCGGATTCGCTCCGGCGCGGTCGTCGCGGGTCGGTTGCTCTGCGAGGAAGTCGATGTCCTGTCCCGTCTGCGCGACGGGGCGGTCGAACAGCCGTACATCGCCGTGCTCGGGGGGGCGAAGGTCTCCGACAAACTGGCGGCGATCGATGCGTTGCTGGATCGCGTCGACGCGATCCTGATCGGGGGGGCGATGGCCTTCACCTTGATCGCTGCGCAGGGTGGCGACGTCGGCAACAGTCTCGTGGAACGGGACCGGTTCGACGAGGTGCGGGCCACGTTGGCGCGCGCGGACCAGAAGGGTGTGTTGATCCAGCTCCCCGAGGACGTGGTCGCCGCGCCGGAGATCTCGGTCGACGTCCGGCGCGAGACGGTCAAGGCGGCCGCGATCCCGCGAGGATCGATGGGTCTGGATATCGGCCCTCGAAGTGTCGAGGAATTCGCCCGGACGATCGCCGACGCGAAGACGATCCTGTGGAACGGCCCCATGGGCGTG
The DNA here is from genome assembly GCA_040902745.1 of Actinomycetota bacterium. Lineage (GTDB taxonomy): Bacteria > Actinomycetota > UBA4738 > UBA4738 > HRBIN12 > JBBDWR01. The sequence continues at coordinate 75,489 of JBBDWR010000018.1, forward strand.
TTCGAGCTCGAGCCGTTCTCCGCGGGCACCAGGGGCGTTGCCCGGGCGATCGCCGGATCGACGGCCTTCTCGGTCGTCGGTGGGGGCGACAGCTTGGCGGCCGTGAGGAGATTCGAGATGACCGACGGGTTCGACCACCTGTCGACGGGTGGCGGTGCGTCGTTGGAGTTCCTGGAGGGTGCCACCCTGCCGGGGATCGAGGTCCTCGGATCCGCGCCCGGGTCGTCGAGAACGGTAGGAAGGAGCGGACGAGATGACTGAGCCCGTGCGGCGTCCGATCATCGCCGCGAACTGGAAGATGCACAAGACACATCTCGAGGCGATCCGCGACACGCAGAAGCTGAGCTACCTGCTCGACGCAGAGGACACCGAGCGGGTGGAGGTGGTGCTGTGCCCGACCTTCACCGCGCTGCGGGCGGTCCAAACCCTGATCGATGGGGACAAGCTCGCGTTCGGCCTGGGTGCACAGAACGTCTACCCGAAGGATGCGGGCGCCTACACCGGTGAGATCTCACCGCCGATGCTCACCGCTCTCAAGGTCGCCTACGTCATCGTTGGGCACTCGGAACGCCGGGAGCTGTTCGGGGAAACGGACGAGTTGGTCAACCAGAAGGTCAAGGCGGTACTCGCCCACCAGATGACCCCGATCCTCTGCGTTGGCGAGTCCTTGTCCGAACGAGACGCGGGCGGGACCGAGCAGAAGGTGGGAGAACAGTTGCGCGCGGACCTCAAGGGGGTCGACGCCGAGCGAGCAGCATCGATGGTGGTCGCCTACGAACCGATCTGGGCGATCGGAACGGGTCGCAACGCCCAGCCCGCGGATGCGGGCGCGGTGGTGTCCCACATCCGGACCGTTCTGGATTCGCTCTACGGAGGGGATGTCGCTCGGGGTGTCCGCGTGCAATACGGCGGCAGCGTCAAGGCCGGCAACATCCGCGACTTCATGGCGCATCCCGAGATCGACGGCGCGTTGGTGGGCGGCGCCAGCCTCGATCCGGAGGAACTGGCCCTGATCGTGAAGTACCGATAGGAGGGACCCCCTGTATCGACTCCTCTACGTGTGCCTGGACGGTCTCGGAGACGACCCGATCCCGGCGTTCGACGGGCGAACGCCGCTGGAGGAAGCCGAGACGCCGTTCCTTGACGGTCTCGCGCGGCGAGGGCGAACCGGCTCGTGCATCACGGTGGGTCCGGGCATCGCGCCGGAGTCCGACATCGCGGTGTTCGCGATCCTCGGCTACGACCCACGTGAGGAGCACCCCGGCCGCGGTGTGGTCGAGGCGGTGGGAGCGGACATGGAGTACCGGGACGGCGACCTCGCCTACCGCGTGAACTTCGCCACGGCGGACTGGCCGAGGATCGTCGATCGCAGGGTCGGTCGCTCTCTGTCATCGGAGGAGTCTCAGGCGCTCGCGCTCGAAGTCAATCGCAAGCTCACGCTCCCGGGGGCGACGTTCGAGCTGAAGGCGACCGTCGAGCACCGAGGTTGCCTCGTGATCCGCGCCGCAGACGGACCGCTCTCCGCGGCCGTGACGAACACGGATCCGGCCTACGCCAAGGATGGGTCTCTCGGCGTCGCGCTCGAGACCTTCGAGCCCGAGGTCGTGCGATGCGAACCGCTGGAGGATACGGAGGCGGCACACCACGCCGCGGAGCTCACGAACGCCTTCGTCGAGGGCGCGGCCAAGATCCTCGACGCCTCGGAGATCAATCGGGAACGGCGGGCCGCCGGCGCGCTTCCCGCGAACCTGATCCTCACGCGTGACGCGGGGGATCATCTGCCCCGGCTCCAGCGCATCAAAGACCGTTTCGGGCCCACGTGGGGCTGCTTCGTCGAGATGCCGGTGGAGCGCGGGATCGCGAAGATGCTCGGGATGGTCCCGGTGGACGCGCCGCGGCTGAAGGTGGACGCCCCGGGGCGCACCGCCGACGCCGATTACGTCAAATGGGCGGAGCTGGCGGCGGAGGCGCTCAACGGCTTCGACGCTCTCTACGTCCACATCAAAGGCCCCGACGTCCCCGCTCACGACGGACGGGCCGAGGACAAGCGCGATGTCATAGCCACTATCGACCGAGCCTTCTTCGGGGAGATCCTCCCCCTGCTGGACGAGCGGACGATCGTCGCGGTCACCGCGGACCACGCGACCTCGTGTGTACGCAAGGCGCACACGGCAGAGCCGGTCCCTTTGCTAGTGAGCGGGGGTCCGGTTCGTCCCGACGGCTCGCCGAGTTTCGGGGAGCGAGCCTGCCGTGAGGGCTCCCTAGGAGAAGTTCGGGGGATCGGGATCGTGCCGAGACTCACGCAGCTGATGGGGACCTGAGCCGCTTGCCAGCGTTTTCCACAAGGTGGAAACCCGTGCGTTCACTGTGCTGCGCAGCCAGACCCTTCCTGCTACGCTCCGGAAACAGAGGGTTCAGGGGGCAAAAGGAGGAGACTCGTGAGGATCCGTGCAGCTCGAACGGTCCGGATCGTGGCGGTGTTGGGGGCGCTCACGCTTATCGCCGCGGCATGTTCCAGCGATGGGGGCAGCGGCGACGACGGTGACAGCGGGACTCCGACCAAGGGCGGCTCCGCCGTCTTCGGCGCGGAGCAGTGGCCGCAGTGCCTCAACCCGATCACCTCGTGCGCCTTCGCGTCGTGGTACTCGTACACGATCCAGCAGCAGGTGATGCCTCGCCTGGTCTCCCTGGACACATCGGGCAACTACATTCCCGACCTGGCGACCGAGGTGCCCTCGCTGGAGAACGGCATGATCACCGAGGACCCCTTCACGGTCACGTTCAACCTCGACCCCGAGGCGAACTGGGAGGACGGCACGCCGATCACGTCAGAAGACATCGAGTTCACGTGGCTGGCGCAGTTGAACACGCCGGGTGCGATCAGCACCGTCGGCTATCAGGACATCGAGTCCATGGACACCAGCGACCCCAAGACGGTCGTGATGGAATTCAGCAAGGTGTATGTCGATTGGGCCGAGCTGTTCGGCGGCGGCCTGCAGTTCGTTCTGAAGAAGGCCGCGTTCCCCGATGCCGATGCGGACAAGCCCGATCTGAGCCAAGAGATGCAGGATGAAGTTCCCTTCTCGGGTGGCCCGTGGATCCTCGACTCCTGGGACAAGTCCGAGGCGACGCTCAGCCGCAACGATGCCTTCTGGGGCCAGGTGCCTTACCTCGATCAGGTCTCGTTCGTCCGGCGGCAGAACCAATCGACCGAGATCAACTCGCTCAAGTCCGGTGAGGTGGACGCGATCTTCCCGCAGCCCTCGAACGTGAGCCTGATCGATCAGTTCGCCGATACGCCCGCGATCTTGACGGCCGGCGGCGGGTCCCCCTTCTGGGAAGCGATCCACTTCAACCACGAGGCACCGCCGCTTGACGACCAGGATGTTCGCGAGGGCATCATGTACGCCCTCAACCGAGATGCGGTGAACAGCACCCTCGTCAAGATCAACGCACCCGAGTCGGAAGTGCTCAACTGCTACGGCTGGCTGCCCACGGTGGGCGAGTGGTGCGACAACACGGACTTCGCGGAGTTCACCTACGATCCGGAGGCGGCCAAGGCCGCGTTCGAGAGGGCGGGCTACGACTGCTCCTCGACTCCGTGCGAGAAGGACGGCGAACCGCTGACGATCGAATACGTGACGACGGCGGGCAACGACCGACGCGAGGACACGCAAGCGCTGCTGAAGGAGGGGGCGGTCGCCGCCGGTCTGGATCTCGATATCAAGACCGAGGACCCGACCTTCCTGTTCAGCAACCTGCTGCCCAAGGGCGAGTTTCAGATGACGGAGTTCGCCTTCGGCGGTTCGCCCTCGCCCAGCGTGACATCGATCTCGGCGTGCGACCAGATCCCCACGGAGGAGAACGACTTCAGCGGCCAGAACAACGACTTCTGGTGCAACGAGGATGCGTCCAAGCTGATGGCGCAAAGCGATGAGGAGCTGGATCCGAACAAGCGCTTGGAGCAGATCCACGCTATCGGCGATTTCACGGTCGAGGACCGCGTGGGCCTGCCGATGTACGTCCTTCCGCAGTTGACGGCGTGGCGCTCGGACAAGATCGCCGGCCCGATCGACGAGTACAACGAGACGATCTACAGCTCGTTCTTCAACATGAACGAGTGGTACCTCGTCGGCGGCGGGAGCTGAGTCAGGGCAGCAGGAAAACGACGCACGAGATGGAGCAGGACCGGCGTGACGAGCGGCGGCACGGGGGCGCGTCGTCCCGACCCGAGAGGTTGAGATGGGACGATATGTCCTCAGACGGCTGATCTTCTCGATCCCGGTCCTGCTCATCTCGAGCGTATTGGTCTTCACGGCCACTCGCGCCACTACCGACCCGTCAGCCGCGATCCGGGAGAACCCGCGAGCAACCGCCGAGCAGGTCCAGCGATACCGCGCCGACCTCGGACTCGACGATCCGCCCCTGCAGCAGTACCTCCACTGGCTGGGCGACTTCGTCACGGGTGACTGGGGAACTTCCCTGATCTCCAACCGCGAGATCCGGCCCGAGATCATCGACGCGCTGCTGAATTCCCTCGTGCTCGGGGGCCTCGCCACGGTCGTCTCGCTTACCCTCGGGATCTCGATCGGCCTGTACTCGTCGTTGCACAAGTACTCCAAGTTCGACTACATCGCGACGACGGGAGCGTTCGTCGGGTTGTCGATGCCGATCTTCTGGTTCGCCCTGATCCTGCAGCTCGTTTTCGGGGTGTATCTCACGCGATGGCTGGGGCTCACGACCCCGATCGTCTACACCTCGGGAGTCACGTCGCCCGGGACGGACGGATTCCACTTGGTGGATCGGCTGCAACATCTGATCCTGCCGGTGATCGTGCTTTCCGTGCAGGTCGTGGCGGTGTATAGCCGGTACATGCGCGCCAGCATGCTCGAGGTATTGCAGAGCGACTATCTACGCACCGCGCGGGCAAAGGGTTTGCGCGAGCGCGTAGTCGTCCTGCGCCACGGGATGCGGAATGCTCTGATCCCGATCACGACCCAGGTTGCCCTCGATGTGGGTGCGATCGCGGGCGGTCTGATCATCACCGAGACGATCTTCGACTACCCCGGCATGGGGTCGTTGTTCATCGAGGCACAGGGATACGGCGACTACCCCGTGATCCTGTCGTGGCTGATGGTCACCGTGATCTTCGTGATCGTTTTCAATCTGATCGCCGACCTGCTCTACGCCGTTCTCGACCCGAGGATCCGGTATGCCTGATGCCACCGAGGAGTTCCAGCGGCGACAGGCGCTGAAGGAGGAGGCGAAGGCGGAGGGATCGCTGCACGACATCCCCTTGCAACGGGAAGTCGCGGCCGCGGCCGATGTTCCGGGCGCACAGCTCCCCCCCGGCGTAGATCGCGAGCTCGCGGATGCCGCCGGGGCAGGGATAGTGATCGCATCACAGCGAGAGCTGGCGTGGCGGCGGTTCAAGAAGCACAAGGCCGCGATGGTCAGCGGTGTCGTGTTGATCATCATCATCATCGGATCACTCGCGGCACCACTGCTGACTTCGTACACGTTCTCGGAAACCGATGTGACATCGCCGCTGCAGGGGCCGAGCATGAAGCACTACTTCGGCACGGACACGCTCGGCCGTGACGCGTTCACGCGTGTCCTCTACGGCGGGCGGATCTCTCTGCTCGTGGGGTTCGCCGTTGCGATCATCGCGACCGTGATCGGAGCGACCATCGGCGCGATCGCCGGCTACTACGGGGGCTGGCTCGACAACCTCTTGATGCGTGTAACCGACCTGTTCTTGTCGGTGCCGTTCCTCGTCGTTCTGATCCTCGGGTCGCTGCTCCTAGGCCCGGGAGTCCTGGATACGGTCATCATCCTCTCCCTCTTCTTTTGGATGTACGACGCGCGGATCGTCCGCGGGATCTATCTGTCGATGAAGGAGAAGGAGTTCGTCGAAGCCGCTCGCGCGTCCGGAGCCTCGAACCGGCGCATCATCTTCCGGGAGATGCTCCCGAACGCGATGGGCCCGATCATCGTGGCCTCGACGCTCGCCGTTGCCGCGGCGATCCTGACCGAGTCGGTGCTGTCGTTCCTGGGGTACGGGATCCAGCCGCCGACGCCGACCTGGGGCAACCTGCTCGACGACGCCAGGAACCTCGCGGTGTCTGCGCCATGGTTGATCCTGTTCCCGGGCATCGCGATCTTGATCACCGTGTTGTGCGTGAACTACATCGGTGACGGCCTGCGGGATGCATTCGATCCGCAGGGGCAGGGGAAGAGCTTGTGACCGCGCAGGCGGCGCGCGATGTCGGTGTGACCGGCGCCATGTTGCTGGAGCTCGACAGCCTGAACGTGCGCTTTCCCACCGAGGACGGCGTGGTTCGAGCGGTCGGCGGCGTCTCACTGGCGGTGCGAGAAGGCGAGACCCTCGGAGTGGTGGGGGAATCGGGGTCGGGCAAGAGCGTGACCTTCCTGACGGTGTTGGGACTCGTCACCAAGGCCCAGGCCGACATCTCCGGCACGATCGACTTCCGTGGGCAGGATCTCCTGCAGCAGCCCGAAGACGAACTCCGTTCGATCCGTGGTAACGACATCGCGATGATCTTCCAGGACCCATTGACAGCGCTGAACCCGGTTTTGCGGGTCGGCGACCAGATCGCGGAAGTGTTCCTCGCGCATCAGAAGATGTCCAAGGCTGAAGCGATGGCGCAGTCCGTCGAACTCCTCGACCTGGTCGGCATCCCGAAGCCGAAGGAGCGCTCCCGACAGTACCCACACGAATTCTCCGGCGGCATGCGGCAGCGAGCGATGATCGCGATGGCCTTGGCGCTGAAGCCCGCCCTGCTGATCGCCGACGAACCCACGACCGCGTTGGACGTGACGGTGCAGGCCCAGATCCTCGAGTTGATCGATCGCATGAAGGATGAATTCGGCATGTCGGTCGTACTGATCACTCACGACCTCGGTGTCGTCGCGGAGCACTGCGACAGCATCGCGGTGATGTACGCGGGCAAGGTGATCGAATACGGGGATCGCGACGACATCTACTATCGATCCGAGCATCCGTACACATGGGGCCTGTTGAACTCGATCCCGCGGCTGGGGGAGGGTGCCGATCGGCTCGAGCCGATCCGTGGATTGCCACCGTCCTTGATCAACCTCCCGCCCGGGTGTTCCTTCCACCCCCGATGCCCGTATCGCTTCGAACCCTGCGACAAGGAGATACCGGCGCTGTTGCCGTCTGACGGGCACCACGCGTCGGCGTGTCACCTGCCGCTCGAAGAGAAGCAACGGATCTTTTCCGAACGGGTCGTGGCGACCGGATGAGCTCGGTCGTTCCCGCCCCGACACCGACGTCGCGGGTCGGTCAAACCCCGCTCGTTCGGTTGGAAGGCATCAAGAAGCACTTCCCGATCACGCGCGGCGTGATCTTCCAGAAACAGATCGGTGCCGTGCACGCCGTCGATGGCGTCGATCTGGAGATCTTCCCGGGTGAGACGCTCGGGCTGGTGGGGGAAACGGGCTGCGGCAAGTCCACACTCGCCCGCGTGGTGATGCGCCTGCATGACGCGACCGAAGGCAGGATGTTCTTCGAGGGCCGCGACGTCACAGACCTGAAGGGCAAAGAGCTACGAACCCTGCGCCGGGACATGCAGATGGTCTTTCAAGATCCGTTCGCGTCGCTGAATCCCCGCAAGACGGTGGGGGCGATCATCGGCGAGCAACTCGTGATCCAGAAGGCGATGTCGCGCGACAAGATCAAGGGACGCGTCCAGGAGTTGATGGAACTCGTCGGGCTCAACCCTGAGCACTACAACCGGTACCCCATGGCATTCTCCGGCGGCCAGCGCCAGCGCGTTGGGGTGGCTCGCTCGCTCGCGTTGCAGCCGAAGCTGATCGTGTGCGACGAGCCGGTGTCGGCTCTAGACGTCTCGATCCAGGCGCAGATCCTGAACCTTCTGGAGGACCTGCAGAAGGAGTTCAACCTCACCTACCTGTTCATCGCCCACGACCTCGCCGTCGTTCGGCACATGTCGGACCGGGTCGGAGTCATGTACCTGGGAAAGATCGTCGAGATGGCAGAGGGCGACACGCTCTACGAGACGCCGAAGCACCCCTACACCGGTGCGTTGCTGTCTTCGGTCCCGGTGCCCGATCCGAATCTGGCCGCGCGCAAGAAGCGGATCGTCTTGGAAGGGGACGTCCCCTCGCCGATCGATCCTCCTTCTGGGTGCCGATTCCACCCGCGGTGCCCGCAGACCCGAGCCTTCGCGGCTCGGGAGCCGGGGGGAGGCGACGGAATTCACCCACGTTGTCGTGAAGAGGACCCCCCGCTGAAACCCCAGCACCCCGGCCAGGTCGCCGCCTGTCATTTCCCGCTCGACGACCATGCCGTCGTCGCCGAGGACGAGGACGGGTAGGATTCCGGGCGATGATCAACGCGATCGTTATCGTCGTCGACGTCGTCACGGCCGTGTTCCTGGTCGTGTTCGTGTTGCTGCACTCCGGCAAGGGGAGCGGGCTGTCCGACATGTTCGGCGGCGGCGCGAACCTCTCGGGTGGCACCGGCCTCGAGAAGCGACTCGACCGTATGACCGTGATCTCCGCTGTCGTCTTCGGGCTGTGCACGTTCTACCTGGCATGGCAGTGGCGACCCGCCTGAGCTCGCCGCCCCCGAACGACGAGCGCTCCCAGCGCCGCTGCTAGACTCGCCATCGCCCGCTCGTCGGAGTGGCGGAATATGGTAGACGCGCTAGGTTGAGGGCCTAGTCCTCGCAAGAGGGTGGGGGTTCAAATCCCCCCTCCGACACTCTGTGATGTGTCGGTGCATCGTGGCCGGATGTGTCGGCGCATCGTAGCCGCGATTC
>JBBDWR010000019.1:0-82303 GCA_040902745.1 Actinomycetota bacterium
GTCCACGATGCTCCGACACAGGTGTCCACCATCTGGTGAACTCCCAGACCCCCTCTCGCACCGCGTGTGACCTGCGAGTCTATTATCGGCGAGTGACGATCGGCCGCCCGAAGGACTCCTTTGCCCACGCTTGATCACGGCTGACGTGTCGTCGCCGTCCGCGACTATTCGCAGCATGCCCAGGTCGAGGATCAGATGCTTGCCAGTTCTTGGGGCCGGCCCTCGTCACGCCACGTAGGTGGCTGCGGAGAAACCTGCGAGACCGGGGTTGCCCGGGCTCGATCCGCCCGCGCCTCCGCTGCCGGGCGTGATCGTCGTGGACGGGTCGACCGTGAGGGTGGAGGTGCTGTCCGACACGATGCCGATGCTCGGACCGCCGCCCCCGCCGCCGCCGTGACCTCCGCGGGCGCCATCACCTCCAGTGCCGCCCCGGCCGCCGTTGGAGCCGTCGTCCTGCTCACCCGCGCCACCGTAGGGGTTCCCGGCGCCCGTTAGGACCAAGTTGTGGCCACCGGTTCCGCCGTTTCCTCCGAGCTGACCGGCCCCGCCATCGCCGCCTTCCCCACCTATGCCGGCGGTAACGCTCGAAGAGTCCAAGATCGCGACCTTGGAGTCCCACACGTAGATGCCGAACGAGCCGCCACCCGAAGCGCCGGCCCCGCCTGGGAGGCCACCGGCGCCACCGGCTCCGCCGCCACCACCGCCGCCGCCGTAGGAATCGCAGTTGGTCGTGCCGCCACCGCCGCCACCCCCACCGCCACCGCCGAGCCCATTCCCCCCGGGAGCACCGTCTTGTCCGCCTCCTGGGGTGTAGCCGTTTGCTCCGAGTGCGCCCATGGCGCCTCCGGCACCGTCAGCACCAGCGACGCCATTCGCTCCGTCGGTGCCCCAATACGTGCTGCGCGTGTCCCAGTCGCCCATGCCGCTCGGGGTGCCAGGACCACCGGCCGCTCCACCCGGCGACGGGGATCCCGGGATGCCCAGGTTGTCGCTCCGGTTGGCGTTCCCGCCCTTCCCGCCTCGCGCCGTCTCGACCGCCGCTGGCCCCCCGGCCCCACCCTGGGGCTGCGAGCCGCTGTCACAAAACCCGCTGCTGTCCTCCACGCCCGGGTCACCGGCGATCCCGTCGGCACCTGCGGTCGCCTGCCCCGCCTGCGAGATTCCGTCCTCGCCGGCGGAACCCGCGCCGGTGAACACATCGACCTGCTGCACGAGGATATCGGAGCCGTTTAGGGCGATGAGCCCGTAGGCGCTGGAGCCGGTGGTTGCCCCGGCCGAACCCTGGAGGTCGAGCAGCTGGAGCACCACGCCGGTGTCCGAGTCGGCGCGTGCCGCCGCCGACGAGCCCGAGATGACCGTGGCGCCGACGAGCGAGCGTGACCAATCGACAGCGCTGTAGCCCCCGTGGACCCCGACGTCGTCGGCAAGCTCGACCCCTGATCCCTCATGGAAGGTTCCCGTGGCGACGTACACGTCCTTCGCCGGTGTCGCAGCCGAGGCGATCGAGATCGCGGTTTCTACGTGACGGAGCGGCATCTCCTTCGTCCCGGGGTTCCCGTCGCTTCCTCCGAGGGTCACGAATATCGCGTTGGCCGCGTCGCCGTCGATCCCGTCGCAGTTCGAGTCCGCGAACGAGAAGTCGGGGTCGTCAGCGGCACCAGGATAGATCGCCGCATCCTTCGGGGCGCAGTCACCCCCCGCGGCGGTGAACCCGTCCCCGTCCAGATCGAGCGGTTTGGTCTTGGTGAAGGTCTGGTTTCGAGCCTGATTGCCGGCGAGGTCGCGGACCGGCTTCGAGGTGGTGCGCGTGTAGGTGACGTCCGGGTGCGCCGCGATGTCGGGGTTCGCCTTCTCCTTGATGGTGAGGATGAGCTTGGATGCGCCGCTCGCTGCTCCGACCTTCCGCACGACGTAGCCGCTCACCGCGAAGGGATAGGTCCCGTCCTTGTCGAGGGCGTGGTTCACGGGCTCGGAGAAGCCGACCTCGAGGCGATCCGCGCGATCGTCGCCGTCGGCGTCCTTCATGAACGCCTTGGTGATCCTCGGCGGCATCGTGTCGCCGGCGGCGGCAGGCGAGGCCACCACCAGGGAAGCGACGATCGCGATCGCCGACGATGCGGCGGCGGACCGTCGGAGCGAAGCCGGTCTGGGGACGCGTCGCAACCCGTTCCTCCCGTGGTGGATGGATGTGATTGTGGGCTATCGAAGGACCTAACCGCAACTGCCAAAGGGTCCGTCTAGACTGCCTCATCGGCGGCTTGCTTGACTTGCTTGGGACCTCGTCTGAGAGCAGGTTGTGGCTTCAGGCGCCGGGCGCTCGATACTGCACTTGCTCGGCCTTGCGCAACGCGTCCATCGTTTCATCGACGGTCAGGAGGACTGTCGTTTCTAACGAGCTCATGGCACCGCCGCTACCGATCGCCAGCGCAACCGCCGCCATGGAGACGCTGTCGGGGGCCTCCCACAGCGTGTAGCCGTCGTGTCTGCCGAAGGCGTACCAGAACCCATGGAGCTTTCCACCGACGGACTCGATGTACGACTGAGCGGCCTTACGCCGGTCCTCTGGGTTGCCGATCAACCTGGCCCACGTCTCCGGGGTATAGCTGAAGCTCGATAGATAAAGAGGCATCGTCTCTCCTCGTTCGCCGATCCCGCGCCGGTCGCCGGCCGGAGGTCGGAGTCTAACCGCCCGGTGGGTCTACCGCTTGTCCCTTGACACCGGCAACCCTGCCCACCCGTTCGATGCCCGCCGCGACGAGATCCTTGGGCTTCACGCGCACGAGCGGCGCGGCGCTGGCCATGAACTTCGGGCGGATCTTCCTGCCCACGTGGGCGGACTCCTTCCCGGCCATCCATGTCTGACGAGGAACTCTCCTCCTGGGGCTGGGAAGCGCTACTTTCGGTTTCCCCCTCAGGCAAGCGGTGGTCCGACGTGCCACCCATCAGCACCGGGGTCATGGCAGGATTGCCCGATGGCGACGGTACGAGAGACCCCGCTCCCCGGCCTCGGCGTGCGGTTCGAGTTCGAAACGAGCCAAGGCGCGCGCCTGGGCGTGTTGCAACGTCAGGGGGGACGACTCGACCTGCTGGTATACGACCCGAAGGACCCCGACGCGGTCCGGGAGACCATCTCGCTCGATGAGGACGACGCGCGCACGCTCGCCGAGCTCCTCGGAGCGACCCGGGTCGTCGAGGACCTCGGCCGGCTTCGCCAACAGATCGAGGGACTCGCGATCGACTGGCTCCCGATCGATGCCCGATCGCCGTTCGCCGCGGGCACGATCGGCGATACACGAGCGCGGACGCGTACCGGCGTTTCGATCGTGGCGATCGTACGCGGAAATCGGCCGATCCCGGCTCCGGAACCGGACCAGGATCTCGAAGCCGGCGACACGCTCGTCGTCGTCGGAACCCCCCGAGGCATCGAGGACCTCGCCGCGATCCTGCGGGACGGGTAGCGCGTGATCGAGCCCGCGTTCCTGCTGGAACTCGGCGGGATCATCCTGGGACTCGCGATCCTCGCTCGGATCGCCTCCCGCTGGCAGCTGCCGACCGCTCCCCTCTTCTTGCTCGCGGGACTCGCCTTCGGTCGAGGCGGGATCCTCCCTGTGGTGACGGCCGCCGACTTCATCGAACTCGGCGCCGAGATCGGCTTGATTTTGCTCTTGTTCATGCTGGGCCTGGAGTACTCCGCGGCGGAGCTCACGACCACACTGAAGCGGCACGCGCCTTCCGGCGTCGTGGATCTCGTGTTGAACTTTTCGCCGGGGTTCGTCGCAGGGCTGCTGCTGGGATGGGGACCCGTCGCGGCGGTCTTCCTCGGAGGGATCACCTACATCTCTTCCTCCGGAATCATCGCGCGACTCCTGGACGACCTGCGGTGGGTCGGCAACCGGGAGACGCCGGTGGTCATCTCGATCCTGGTGATCGAAGACCTCGTCATGGCCGGATATCTCTCGCTGATCGCCGTCCTCGTACGGGGCGTCGGCCCGGTCGAGGGCGCGACGACCCTGGCGATCGCGCTTGCCGCCGTCACCCTGCTCCTGGTCGTCGCGCATCGATGGGGTGACGCACTCAGCGAGCTGGTGTTCACCCGCTCGGACCAATCGCTCGTGCTCACGATCCTGGGCATCACGTTCGCTGTTGCGGGGATCGCAGAGGAGGTCGGGATCTCGGCGGCCGTGGCCGCCTTCATCGTGGGATTGATGCTCTCCGGACCGGCTGCCGATCGCGCGCACGACCTCCTCAGTCCGCTGCGCGACCTGTTCGCTGCGGTGTTCTTCGTCTTCTTCGGCCTGTCGCTGGATCCCGCGACGATCCCTCCGATATTGGGGATCGCACTGACACTCGCCGTGGTCACCGCCGCGACGAAGGTGTACACCGGATGGTGGAGCGCCCGCAGGGAAGGCGTCGGCGCCCGAGGACGCATCCGCGCCGGAACCGCGCTCGTCGCGAGGGGTGAGTTCTCGATCGCGATCGCAGGGATCGGCGCCGCCGGTGGCCTCGACCCGGACCTCGCCGCGCTTGCCGGGGTGTACGTGTTGCTTCTCGCGGTCACCGGACCGCTGGCTGCGCGCGCGCTCGATCCGGTCACGCGGTTCTTGCAGGATCGCCGCTCTTCGCCCGGGCCAGGGGGCTCGGGGTAGGAGGCCGCTGCCACACGATGGGGTCTTCGGCGGGAGGGTCGACGCCCGAGATCGGGCCGGCTCGGTAGCCGACGCCGTCCGGGCGGAACCACCTGACCGTTGCGTCGGAGTCGCGCTTGACCGACCAGCCGTACTCGTGGACAAGTCGGTGGTGGAACGCGCAGATCAGCAGCAGATTGTCCAGATCGGTGCGTCCGCCGAGGCGCCAGAACCTCACATGGTGCGCTTGGGTGAACTGCGTCGTTCCGCACCCAGGGAACCGGCAACCGCGGTCGCGATAGCGAATCTGGCGAACCATCGATGCCGAGGGCTCCCGGGTCGTGCGGCCGAGGGCGATCGCGTTGCCGGCGCGATCCTCGAGCACCGTCTGCACCCGCGCGTTGCACAAGAGCCGCCTCACGGTCTCCGGATGGATCACCGGTCCTCGCTCGATCTCGCATCCGCCCTCGTCGGTCTGCAACACGCCCGACTGCGCGTGCACGACCACGGTGGCGCGATCCGGATCGGGATCGCCGGCGACCCGCGCGGAACACAGTGCCACGAGCGCATCGGCGCGCCGCGCGTGAGCGAACAGTTCCTCCGACTCGTCGGGCATCACGGGGATCGTCTCGGCCACGCGATCGAGCGCCCGAGCGACGATCGCGCCCTGCGCAGCCGGGAGATCGGCCTCGAGCCCCAATCGACGTCCGTCGTCGAAGTACCACCACGACACGGAGCGGGTTCGGTCGGTGTCGGCGACCTCCTCGACGCTGGTTCGCGCTGCGAGGTCACCTTCACGACGAACGGCGGCGCACGAGACTCCAACAGCCCATCCGATGAGCCCGGTCTCGTTTGTCGGCGTGGCGAATCGCGCCAGCTCCACGACCTTGTCGATCCCGAGCTCTCCTCGGGACAACGCCTTCGACAGCTGTGGCAGCAGCTCGAGCGCGTGCGCGGCTCTGAGCCAACGGTGCGCCTTCCACCAGGAGATGCCGTACCGCATCGCGACCCAGTGGGCCGTGTCGCGAGCGCCCGAATCGCACCACGCCTCGGACAGATCGATCTCCGCGATCGCCGCGAGGAGCGCACGTTGGGCACTGCCGATGATCGCATTGGCCGCATCGGCGGCCGCAACCGGCTCTCGTGTCGCGAGGCGTGCGTTGTCGTCGAACATGTGGTCGAGGCTACGCCTCGGCCTCTCGCCGGTCTGTGACCATCGTCACTTTTCGAGGCGATTTCTCGCGCGATCACCTGCGTCGCCGAGCCACCGCTCGCGCGTGATCGAATACACGACGCCCTGAAAGACGACACCGTTGTCTTCGACCTCGGCCTCGTGGTCGAAGAGCATCCCGAGCCGTTGCATCACCGCGCTCCGTCCTCGCGACGCTCAACCGCCAGGATATCCTCCCAACTTTGCTGTCCGGCATCGGAACGTCCGGTGAACGGCCGGCGACCAAGGCATCAGAACGAACCCACTGGCTCTACCCTTGCAGTCGTGGCTTCCCCCGCCCGCGGTGATCGACTCGATGGGCTGCCCGGCGTCCTGGATCGCGGCTCCGCCGACTGGATGCGCGCGCTGGCCGAGCACGTCACGTCGGTTCGGCGGCGAAAGCCCGATGCCCAACTGTGCGTCGTCTTCGACATCGACGGTACGATCCTCGATCTGCGTCATCAGATCGTGCATGTCCTCTACGCGTACGACCGCGCGAGGGGAACGGAGCTGTTCCATGGGCTCGTCGCATCAGACGTCACCGTTTCCGAGAACCACGTGGATCGCCTGCTCGAAACCCTCGACGTTCCGGTCGAGTTCCGGTCGGACGTTGCGGCGTTTTACCTGGAACATCTGTGGGACCGGGAGTCGCTGTTCGCGTCGAACCGCCCGTACCAGGGCGTCCTGGGTGTGATCCGCTGGTTCCAGATCCAGCCGGGCGCCGTCGTAGCGATCAACACGCGGCGACCACAGGACATGCGAAGCGAAACGCAGGAAACACTGAACGCGCTCGGCGCTCCCCACCGCGTCCGGTTCGATCCGGAGCTGGTGTTCATGCGGGATCCGGAGGTCTCGGTCCCGGACGGAAAAGCCAGGGCCCTGGATGCGCTCGCCGAGCGCGGCCTGCACGTCGTCGCCGTCGTCGACAACGAGCCGGACAACCTGCACGCGATGGCTCAGGCTGACCCCGCTGCCGAGGCGCTCTTTCTGCACGCCGACACGATCTTCGAATCCCGCCGGCGGCCGGTCTCCCGACTCGTCGCGGGCAAGGAGTATGGACTGAGCACACTGGTATGCGAAGAAGACCTGACGTCACGCGTCGTCTTCGTCTGGCACGGCGTGAACGACGAAAGGAACCTGCGTCGGTTCCTGGCCTCCGGCGTCCGATGGGCGGAGATGGACGTACGCCGCGACCCGCTTGGTCGGCTCGTGCTGCGCCACGACGACTTCGAGGTCACCCCGTGGAACCGGAACGAGCGCCCGTCGCTCGCGCTCGATCAGATCCGAGCGACCGCCGCAGCGGGCCGGTCGGCCAAGATCGACCTCAAGGAGAACGGCGAGACCTTGCGGGAGGTGCTCGACGAACTCGATCGGATCGAGCTGGCGGACGACCGTCTGTGGTTCAACGCGGACATCCAGGCCCTGGGGCCAGAGGGGTTCGCTCAGATCCGCGAGCGACACCCGGCCGCGACGATCTCTTGTCCCGTCGACTTCGTGGTTCCGCTGCTGCTCGCAGCAACCCGAAGCGGGAGGCGCCGTCCTCGAGATGCTCAGGTCCTGGGGAGTCACACGTCTCTCGCTGCGCTGGACCCATTCGGCGCGAGCGGTACTCGACATCGTCGAGGCTCAAGGCTGGGAGGTGAACCTGTACGGGGTGCCCGACCTGGAGGCCTTCCTCGACGCGTCGCTGATGCTGCCGACGTCGGTCACCGCCGACTTCAACTTCCCGCAATGGCGCTACTTCGGCACGGGTTCCGGACAGGTCCACCACCCTGTCGGATAGCGGTCGATCCCTCGGCCGCGATGCGCGGGCGGCGCACGCATGCTCTGACCAGCGTCGTTAGGATGCCCTCGCGACGATCCCACGATCCGTGAACCGATCCGGGGTCGCGCCACGACAAGGAGGGTGATGACGGTTCGCGCTGAGGGCGACGACCAGCTCCTCCAGGCGGTGGCCGACGGAGACCGGGCGGCACTCGATGCCCTCTACCGGCGGCATGCGCCCTGGCTGATCGTGCGCCTCTCCCGGCGATGCTCGGACCCCGGCATGGTGGAGGAAGTCGTGCAGGACACGTTCGTTGCGGTGTGGCGAGGCGCCGGCCGATACCGGGCCACCGGAGAAGTCGCAGCGTGGATCTGGGGCATCGGCATCCGTCGCTTGATCGACCGGCTCCGACGCACTCCCTCCCCCGTCGCGCCTCGCGAAGCCGACGACACCGTGCTGTCGGCGGAGGACGAGCTACTCCGGGGAGTCGAGCACGGTGACCTCGGGGCAGCGCTGGGGCGCCTGTCCCCGGAGTTGCGCGCGGTGCTACAGGCCACCGTGCTGGACGGACTCACCACCAAGGAGGCGGCGACGTTGCTCGGCATCCCGCAAGGAACGGTCAAGACCCGCGCCCTCCGCGCCCGTCGAGAGCTTCGGAGGTCACTCGCATGAGCACATGGCACGCCGACGACGCAGTACTGGCCCGATACGCGGCGACCGAGCTCGATGACGCGCGGTCCGCGTCGATCGAGACGCATCTGATGGGTTGCGCGACGTGCCGTGCGTCGCTCGCTCCCCTGGTAGACGGACAACGCCTCGACCGGGTGTGGACCGGCATCATCGACACCGTGGACGTTCCCGAGCAGGGCATCGTCGAGCGGCTTCTCGTCGCTGCCCGCGTGCCCAGCCACGTTGCTCGATTGCTTGCAGCCACGCCCTCGCTGCGGCTGTCGTGGTTCGCCTCGGAGGGGTTCGTGCTCGCCTTCGCCGTGGTCGCAGCGAACCGCGCGGCAGGGACCGAGGGTGAGCTGGCATTGTTCCTGTTCCTCGCGATCGGCGCGTTGCTGCCCGTCGCCGGGATCGCGATCGCCTTCGGACCGGGGATAGATCCCACCTATGAGATCGGGGTCGCGGCCCCGATGCGCTCCGACCGACTGTTGCTGCTGCGCGCGGGCGCGGTGCTGACAACGTCGATCGCGATCACCTCGATCGCCGCCCTCGCGTTGCCCGGTTTGGATGCGGTCGCGGCCGCCTGGCTCTTGCCGTCGCTGGGGTCGGCGATGGGTCTGCTGGCACTCGGCACCGTCCTACGGCCACTGATCGCCGCGATCTCGGTCGGGGTCACCTGGCTCACGTTCGCCGCTATCGCGGCTGCGAGCGCGCACGACCGTCTGGCCGCGTTCCGGCCGGCCGGGCAGGTGCTGTCCGTCGTCGTGATCGTCGTGTCGGCCCTGGTGCTCGTGCGCAGGCACTCCACCTACGAAGAAGGGATCGCGCCATGAACGGATCGATCGTCGAGATCCACCGGGTTCGCAAGCGGTTCGGTCGCACCTGCGCCCTCGATGGCGCGGAGTTCGACGCGGGGCCGGGCATCACCGGTCTCCTCGGGCCCAACGGGGCGGGCAAGACCACGCTGCTGCGCATGATGGCGACCGTCCTGGCACCCGACGAGGGAGACCTTCGCCTGCTCGGACACGATCCGACCGTCGCCCACGATCGACTGGCGATCCGTCGGCGGCTCGGCTACCTGCCGCAGGAGCCCGGGTTCCATCGCGCGTTCACTGCGTTCGAGTTCGTCGACTACGTCGCGATCCTCAAGGAGATGACCGATCGACGCACCCGCCACGACGAGGTGCGGCGCGTTCTCGACGTCGTCGGGCTCACCGGCGTGCGCGATCGGAAGATCAAAGCGCTGTCCGGAGGCATGCGCCGACGCGTCGCGCTGGCGCAGGCTCTGCTGGGGGATCCCGAGCTCCTCGTGCTCGATGAGCCGACGGCCGGCCTGGACCCGGAGCAGCGCCTGCGCTTCCGCGAGATCGTGTCGGAGCGAGCCGACCACCGCACGGTGATCCTGTCGACCCACCAGACCGAGGACGTGGCGGCCTTGTGCCAGCGCGTCGTCGTGATGCTGGACGGACGGGCCTTGTTCGAAGGAACGCCCGAGCAGCTCACCGAGGTCGCCGAAGGCCGCGTGTGGCTGGCGCCCGACAAAGCCCCCGGCTCGCATCTGTCGTGGCGAACGCCCGACGGAGCACACCGGAATATCGGTGAGGCACCCGCGGGATCAAAACTGGTGCGTCCCACACTCGAGGACGGGTACCTCTTGCTGGTGGGCGATCGCGCGCTGACCACCGACGAGGCCGCCTGATGGCCGCGTCACTGCGTGCCTCGGTGATGGACGCTCGCGCGTCAGCGATCCCGACATCCGCCGCCCGTCCCTCTCCTGCGGTCGTGCTTGCGCTCGGACGCGTGGAGGCCCGTCGGATGTTGCTGCATCCGGTCTTCTGGCTGACGGTCGCACTGTCGCTGTTGCTGTTCCGCGGTGCGATCGGAGCTGCGGAAGAATCCGGACTCGTCGTCACGCTAGCGCTGTTGACCGGTGGACTCGCCCTAGGTCTACTCATCGCCTCGGTACTCACCGCGAACGTCGCCGCGCTCCGCCCGAGGCGAGACCACCTGAACGAGCTCTACGGGTCGTTTCCCGCTCCTGCGGAGGCCCGCACGGGTGGGGTCCTCACAGGGCTGCTGATCGGTCCGGCACTTGTCGCCGTCGCGGTGTCGATCGTTTCGTGGTTCGCATTTACGCAGGTTCCGAGTCTGGCGGACGATGTCGACCCATTCCTTGCCGTGCAGGTACCCTTGGCCGTCATCGGCCTCGGGGCTCTCGGCGTCGCGGTGGGGCGCTGGATCCCATCACTGCTCGGGGGGGTGCTCGTCATCCTGATCCACATGTTCACCGGAGTGATCTGGATCGTTCCCTGGATCGTGCCGACGAGCTCGGACGTCGGCGTGGAGTGGCATCTCGCCTACCTGATCGCCGTGCCGGTGATGTGGAGCGCGATCGCGTTCGCGCGCGATCGACGGACCGTTCCCCGTTTCGCGATCGGCGCGGCGATGTTCGCGATCGCGATCGTGGCGGCGATCGAGCAGGCTCCCCCCGGCGGGTACTGATGCCCAGCGGCCGGCAAACGCGGCTGCTCACACGGCCCAACGCGCGCACGATCCGGTGGCCGACGCTGGCCGTCATCGTTGCACTCGGCGCGTGGATCGTGCAATCGGGCGCCCGGGAAGGAGGCGACCCGGCCACGGTCGCGCTGCCGGTTGCCACCGCCGCGCTCGGGTTGTGGCTATGCCTGTTGTTCGAGGACGACGCCGCCGACGTCACCGCGGCCTTGCCGACCCCGCTCCCCCTGCGGCGGGCCGTTCGCGTCGCCGTCGCCCTCCCCGCTGTGCTCGCATCGTGGTTCACCTACACGTGGATCGGACCCCTCAACGGTCCGACGGATGCGATGGTCGTCTGGCTCGTCGCCGTCGTGCTGGTGGCGCTGGCTTGCAGCGCCGTCGCGACACGTCTGGTGGCGCCCGAACGCTCGGGGGTCACTGCGGCGACGGGCATGGTGCTGGTCCTGTTCGGAACGCCGATCGCGCTCGCGGTCATCCTCGATCGCCCGATCTCGATCGATCCGGTACGCGCGCCCGCTGGGGGCACGAGCGCGTACTGGACCGGGATGCTCGCCGTCGCGACGTTGACGTTGCTGCTCGCGCACCGTGACCCGTCACGTCGCGGCCTCAGCTCCCGGGTCGACACGCCTTCCACATCGATGAAGCGCGTCAGGTGACGTTCTCGCAGTCGCCGGCTACCACGTCGGACGGGTCGGCGCTGACCGTGTCGGCTCCCGGGCCACAGGCGATCGTGTCGACCATGCCGTCCTCGGCGTCGATCGTGTCCTTGCCCCCGCCTCCCGACACCTTGTCCTTGCCGAGGCCCCCCGTGATGAGATCGTTCCCGGTGCCCCCCGTCAGGGTGTTGGCCTTGCCGTTCCCCAGGAGCACGTCCGGACCCGAGCCGGAGGCGACCCGTTCGATGTCGGATCCGATCAGGTCGCCCTCGCCCGACTCGCCGTCATTGGCGAGCCCGTCGAGCGTCGCGGAGACCGCGGCGGTCCGAGTCACGTACGAGACGAGATCCTTGCCGGGCCCACCGGATAACACGTCGGCATCGGCACCTCCGTCCAATGTGTCGGCACCACCGCCGCCCTGGAGCGCGTCGATACCGCCCAGACCCAAGAGTTGATCGTTTCCGGCTCCGCCGATGAGCGTCTCGGCGCCGGCTCCTCCGGTGAGCGAGTCGGCACCTGTCCCACCGATCACCGACTCGACATCGACCCCAACGTTGTCGCCTTCGGCTCCGCCTCCCTCGCCATCATTGAGCGCGCCGTCGAGCGAGACGGTCACGGGGCCGGTGCGCTCCGAGTAGTCGACCGTGTCCAGACCGACTCCTCCGACGAACGTATCGCCGCCGATGCCACCGTCGAATCGATCGTCACCGGCCAAGCCGTTGAGGGAGTCGCCGCCTATCCCACCGAATAGGTCGTCGGCGCCCGCACTTCCCGTCAGCACGTCCGCCCCGCTGCCCCCGACGATCCCTTCGACGTCGGAGGAGATTAGATCGTTCTCGTTGGTGACGCCATCGTTGCGCACGTTGTCCAGTGACGCCGTTACCGGCTCGGTACGATCTCCGTAGTCGGCAAGGTCGCGGTCGGCGCCACCCACGAGTTGATCTGCATCAGGCCCTCCGTCAAGGGTGTCGGCGCCCTCGACGCCGAGCAGGTTGTCCATCCCCGGCCCACCATCCAGAAGGTCATCGCCGGCGTCGCCGATAAGAGCGTCGTTGCCCGACCCCCCCGCGATCTGATCCGCGCCAAGACCTCCGGAGAGCGTCTCCGCTCTCGTGGATCCCGAGATCACGTCGTTACCGGAGCCTCCGACCACGGATTCGATGTCGGTGCCGATCGTGTCCTGCTCGCCGATCTCTCCTCCGGCCTGCGTGGCCAGGTCCACGTGCACCGGAGCCGTGCGCTCCCCGTAGTCGGCCTTGTCGATGCCGGCTCCGCCAACCAGGACGTCGGGTCCTGCGGCGCCGTCGAGGTTGTCGGCTCCGGCTTCCCCCTTCAGGATCTGCGAGCCTGCTCCGCCGCGCAGGACATCCGCGAACCGTGTTCCGACGATCGTTTCGACATCCCCCGCGACATCGTCTCCCTCGCCCACGCTCCCGTCGTTCGCGAGTCCGTCGATGCGAACGACCACCGCCGCCGTGCGCGTGGGCTCGGAGTAATCGGCCGTATCGCCACCCTGGCCACCGATCACCACGTCTCCCTGCGTGCCGCCAAGGAGCAGGTCGTCCCCCCCGGCCCCGTCCAGTCGATCCGCGCCTGCGAGACCCAGGAGGGTGTCCGGCCCGGGACCTCCGGTCAGGGCATCGGGACCCGAACCACCGCGGATCGTTTCGACGTCGCCGAGGATCTGGTCGCCCTCGGCCCCCGCGGACCCGCCGTCGTTGGCCAGGCCGTCCAGGCTGACCGTCACACCGGCGACCCGTCCCGAGTAGTCCGCGGTGTCGTTGCCCGTGCCGCCCCCGAACACATCGGGGCCGAGGTCGCCTCGCAGCGAATCGTCCCCACCGCTGCCATCCAACTGGTCGCCCCCGGGACCGCCGGCGAGAGTGTCCGGCCCCGGACTCCCGACGAGAACGTCGCCGCCGGATCCGCCGAGCACGAACTCGACGTCGAGACCGACGTTGTCCTGTTCCCCCGCGCCCGTCTGCCCGTCGTCGGCCAGCCCGTTGATCGCGACCGTGACCCCGGCGGCTCGGGCGGAGTAGTCCGCCGTATCGGTTCCGTCGCCACCGACGAACGCGTCGGCTCCTCCTGCTCCGTCGAGGAGGTCATCCCCCGCCGCTCCGTCCAGCACGTTGGGCCCCGCAGATCCGGTGAGATCGTCGTCCGCATCTGAACCGACGACGTTCTCCACGTCCGTTGCGACGTCGTCGCCCTCGGCGCCGAGGTCTTCGCCGTCGTTGGCGAGTCCGTCGATCGTGACGGTCACCGGGCTCGAGCGTCCGCCGTAGGTCGCCGTGTCGATCCCTCCGAGTCCGTCGATCGTGTCAGCGCCCCGGCCCGGATTGATCACGTTGTCACCGGCGTTGCCGACCAGGACGTCCGCCCGGCTGGTCCCGACGAGATTCTCGATGTCCGAGGGTGCGTTCTCCATCTCGCCGGGAAAACCATCGTTCGCCACCCCGTCGAGGGAGAGTTCCACCCCCACGTTGGTCCCCACCACGCTGTAAAAAAGCGTGTCGACGCCGCTGCCGCCCGTGTACACGTCGTGATCGAACGACGGGGCGATGAGGTCGTTGCCGCCTCCACCCGTCAGGGTGTCGGACCCGACATCACCCAGCAGGGTGTCGTTGCCGCCTCCACCGTCGAGATCGTCGTCGCCCACCATCGCCTCGAGGCGATCGTCCCCGGCTCCGCCGATCAAGACGTCGTCGTCGCCCGGACCGGTCAGGTCTCCGTAAAGGTTGTCGTTGCCCGGGCCCCCGTCCAGGACGTTCGACGATCCGGTACCCGCCAGGGTGTCCTCACCGGCTCCTCCCATGGCGTTCTCGAAGTCGGTCAGACGGTCCGCGTCAGCACCCACACCGACGACAACACCGTCACCCTCCGCGGCACCGAGGGAGACGCTGACGCGGTCCGTGCGGGACGAGTAGTCGATCGTGTCCGTGCCGCCGTAGCCGGCCACCTCGTCCTCCCCGAACCCGTCCACGATCACATTGTCGTCGTCGTCGGCGGAGATGACGTCGTCTCCCGATCCCGATGTGAGATTTTCGACATCCAGACGGATACGGTCTCGCTCGCAATCCGGACCCCCGAAGCAGTTCTCGCCGCTGATCGACGTGCCGGTGAGATAGAGCACCAGGTCTTCGCTCCGAGATCCGTAGTCGACGGTGTCGGCGCCGCTCCCACCCTCGAGGTCGTCTTCACCGAGGCGGGCGAACAGATGGTCGTCTCCCGGTCCACCATCGAGGTGGTCGTCCCCGATCCCGTCGTCGAGTAGGTCGTCGCCGCCGCCGCCGATCAGCTGGTCGTCGCCCGGGCCGGTCTCGAACAGGTTGTTCACGTCCGACCCGGCCGAGGCCTGGACGAGATCGTTGCCCGGGCCGGTGAGGATGTGTTCCACATCGCTGCCGATGTTGTCGCCCTCCGCGCCGGACCCCTCGCCGTCGGCTGCATTCCCATCGAGGATGACCGTCACGTTGCCGGTTCTGGCCGAGTAGTCGACCGTGTCTCCGACGAAGCCACAGATGAACACGAAGCAGGGAGGGTCGAGGGAATGAGGCCCACCGTTGACCTTGTCCGCCCCTGCGCCGCCGTCCAGGACGTCGGGCTGATCTCCCCCGTTCAGGGTGTCGTTGCCGATACCGCCCACCAGGTTGTCCGCGCCGCCGAGCCCGTTCAGGGTGTCGTTGCCCGACGCTCCGTTGAGCACATTCACGTCGGCGTCTCCGGTGATCAAATCAGCCGCGTCACCTCCGACCACGTTCTCGACATCGCTGCCGACGTTGTCTCCTTCGCCGACCGTCCCGTCGTTCGCAACGTCGTCCAAGGTAACGACGACTCCCGCCGTGTGGTTCGCGTACCGCACGGTGTCCGTTCCGGCCCCGCCGCCGATCGCGTCGGCCCCGAGGCGTCCGTTGAGCGAGTCGTCTCCGTCCCCGCCCGTGAGCGTTCCGCCGGCCCCGCCCGTGATAATGGTGTCATTGCCGGCTCCGCCGTCGACCGTCGTGGTCTTGGCCGGTTCGCTCTGCAAGAAGTCGTTCCCGTCCCCCAACGTCGCGATGATCCGGGAGATCGTCGCCGTGCATCGCGCCGTGAACGCATCCACCTGCACGCACCCGCTCCCGGCCGTGATCCCCAAGGTATCGATGACCTGGTAGGTGCTCCCGCTGAGCGTGATCACCACGCCGTTCTCTTCGCCGGGAGTGGCGACGAACCGCAGTTCCGAGCCGCGCCCGCTGACGACCACGGAAGCACTGCTCGCGCCGGCCGACCCGGCAGTGATCACCCCGGCAAGGAGGCAGGCACCCAGGAGCGCGGCAGAGATGGCGGCGCGGCGCACGTTCTGACGCATGGCTCCTTCTCGACCCAGCGGGCCCGACGCAGCGGCGCCGAACGCGATCCGAGGCTAGACATAATGGGTACGCTGGACTTATACCGGATGCACCCGAGCAAGCCAAGAGACTTTCGGTACCCCGAATCCGCCGTTCGACAGGCATCGGGCGCGATGCGAGCATGCACGCGTGGATGATCCCGCCACCCCCTACTACCGTCGCGATCTCGCACTGATCCACCATCTCGGATTCGCCTTCCACGCCGAGGACTGCGCGCCGGGGATACTCGGATCGCTTCAGTCCGTGCGTGCGCGAGACGGCCTCGTGCTCGAGCTGGGGTGCGGGAGCGGTCTGCTTACTAGCCACTTGGTCGACGCTGGCCATCGGGTGATCGCGACCGACGCCTCGCCCGCGATGCTCGACCTGGCCCGCGAACACGTTGTCGGCGCGCACGAGATCCGACGACTCACACTCCCCGACGATCCGATCCCCGAGGCGGACGCGATCATCTCGGTCGGCCACGCACTCAACTACCTGCCGGACGCCGCCGCGATCGACAGGGCGCTGATCGCGATCGCGCGGGCACTGCGGCCCGGTGGACTGCTCGCGATCGACCTGTGTGATCTGCGCTACGCGGAAGCGCGGGACGGTGGGTCCACGTCCGGGTGGGTGGCCGAGGACTGGGCGATCGTCACCGAGCGCTCGATGCCCGCACCCGACCGATTCGTCCGGCAGATGGCGACGTTCGTCCGCAACGAGGATGGATCGTGGCGCCGCGACGACGAACGGCACGACAACGTCCTGATCGACACGAGCCGCGTGCCACCGTTGCTCGCGGAACACGGCGTCGAGGCCTCGATCGGGACCTCGTTCGGATCCGAACGCCTTCCCGAAGGGTTGCACACGGTGATCGGTCGTCGACCCCGGTAGCGGGGACGCTACGCGCGCACCGCGAGCAACTCCCATGCCCCGTCGATGCCCTTGAGTTCGTGCACGCCCCGATCCTCGAAGGAGATCTCGGAACCGACGGTGAGGTCCTTCACGGTCCGCGACACGAGAACCTCGCCGTCGTCCGCACACCCCGTCCTGTGCAGCACGAGGGTGGGCGCGTGTACGGCGGGCAGCATCGCCCGCGCGTCCGCCTTGAACATCGAGCGGAAGTACGCGGCGGCGGCCGCAGGACCCGCGATCGACCGGGTCTTCTTCGCGTACCAGCTCCGGAACCTCGGATCGTCCGCCTTGCTGGGAACTTGCAGCAGCACGTGCTCGTCCCCTCCCCAGCGATCCGCCATCGTCCGGTTCAACTCGTCCGCAACCTCTGGCGCCACGCCGATCGGGTAGTCATCGTCGGCGATGTACTTCGCGCCGGTATTCACGAGGATCAGGGCTGCTGTACAGGCCGGCTTGGTGGCCGCGAAGAGCATGCCCATCGGTCCCGCGTCGTACGCCGTCATGATCGCCGCCCGCTCCGAGCCGACCTGAGACATCACGCACTCCAGCTCCTCCACGAACGATTCCCACGGAGGCAGGACGTCCAGAGGCAAGGGATCGGAGGCCCCCGTGCCGCGGCGGTCGAAGCGGATCAGACGAACGAACGAGGCGAGCCGGCGCAGGAACAGTTCGGCCATCGGGTCTTCCCAGTCGCTGTCGAACGCGCTGAAGCTGCCGGCCGTCATCACGAGGTCGATCGACCCGGAGCCGAAGACCTCGTAGGCGATCCGTTGCGACCCGAGACGCGCGTAGCCCGTGGAGCGCTCCATGCGCGACAGCATATCGGCGCCGGATCGGCGACCGTCAGTCGTCGAGTTCTCCCGTGACCTCAGAAGGCAGTTGCTCGACCAACCGCGCCATCGTCTCCAACACGTCGAAGACGGGGGCGCCGTGCGCGTGGTTCGATACACGCCGTGAGCGATGAGCGGGTACGTCGGATCCATGAACTGGAGCAGCAGTTCCGGCGGGCGGGGATGCCCAACCTGATCGAGGACTACTCCCCCTCAGAGGACATCTTCACTCGCGCCCTGCCGTTCTTCGCCTTCGTGTTCGTGGCGGAACTGCTGAACGCACTCAACCTCGACTACCCCGTGTGGGCCAACGTGCTGTTCGTCGTCGGAGGCCTGGCTATCGGGATCGGCGCCTTCGGCTTGGCCAATCGCGCGCGCGGACGGCCACTGTTCCGCACTCCCGACCGGGTGGGCGTCCCGGAACTGACCGCGTTCATCATCGTTCCCGCCATGCTTCCGCTGATCTTCGGATGGCAATGGCGCAGCGCGCTGATCACGTTGGGGGCACAGGTGATCCTCGTCGCATTGACCTACGCAGTGATCGGTCTCGGACTGTTCTCGATCGTGCGCTGGGCGGGAGCCAAGTTCTTCCAGCAACTCGAGGCATCCCTACAGCTCCTCGTCAAAGCGGTTCCACTATTGCTGTTCTTCGCGCTGATCATCTTTTTCACGACGGAGATCTGGCAGGTCTTCAGCTCGCCGGAGACGCCCCGCTACTGGACCGCGATCGTGCTGTTCGTGCTGCTCGGTCTCGCGTTCCTGT
The DNA here is from genome assembly GCA_040902745.1 of Actinomycetota bacterium. Classification (GTDB taxonomy): domain Bacteria; phylum Actinomycetota; class UBA4738; order UBA4738; family HRBIN12; genus JBBDWR01. The sequence continues at coordinate 18,315 of JBBDWR010000019.1, forward strand.
CGGTGCGGATCCCGGCGACCGTACGCGACCTCGAGCAGGAGGTCGGAGTGGGCGACCGGCCCCTGCGCCCCAGGGCGCGGGTCAACGTCGCGTTCGTCGTGCTCGTGAGCCAGATCCTCCAGATCCTGTTCGTGGTCGCCGCGGTCTGGCTCTTCTTCGTCGCGGTCGGGTCGCTGTTGATCACGGCCAAGGTGCGCGGTGCGTGGTTGCTGGTGCCCGACGACGTCGTGTTCCTCGTCCCGTTCTTCGGCGACGGGGACATCGCGATCAGCGCGGCGCTGCTCCGAGTGGCTACAGGAGTGGCCACGTTCGTGGGCCTCTATTACGCCGTGCAGATGCTCGTCGACGCCGCCTACCGCGATCAGTTCATCGACCAGATGACCGAGCAGATGCGCGACACGTTCGCGGCGCGCCGGGAGTACCTCCGCCTGCTCTCCAGCGAGTCACGCGCCGACGTGCAACGCTAGGCGTTCATCTATGCGCCTTCCTGCAGAGGATGCAGGGCAATCCGAGCACGTACGTCCCCCAGATCGCCGTGATCACGTGAACAGGTTCGCGCAGGCCGGGTAGGCTGTATCGAGCGGATCGGACTCTCCGCTCCGAGTGAACCGCCGAATGGCCTCGTGCGAAGGTCCCTCGCCAGGTCGCCGATGTTCGAAAGCCTGCCGAGAGGAAACGCCCGATGAGCGCCGTTCGAGCCCTAGCCCCTCGCGACATGCTCGCCGAACTCGAACCCGTACTCGCCGCCGGACTCGATCGTCACCTCAAGGCCGCGGGCGAGTGGTTCCCCCACGACTACATCCCCTACGAAAGAGGACGCAATTTCGAACGGGAGCCGTGGCAGGCCTCCGACAGCACGCTGCCCGACATCGGGCAGACCGCACTCGAGGTCAACCTGCTCACCGAGGACAACCTCCCCTACTACCACCTAGGCCTGTGGGACGTGTTCGGCGAGAACGAGGCCTGGGGAGAATGGGTACGGCGATGGACCTCGGAGGAGGGACGCCACGCGATCGTGCTGCGCGACTATCTCACCGTCACGCGCGGGATCGACCCGATCGGGCTCGAGCGCGGACGGATGGAGATGGTCCAGCTCGGCTACGCACCGGACTGGGTCGATCTCGGGCCGCTCGACACCGTCGTGTTCACCACGATGCAGGAACTCGCCACCCGCATCTCGCACCGCAACACCGGGGTGATCACCCGCGACCCGATCGCCGAACGTATCACGCAGCGGATCGCGACCGACGAGAACCTGCACTACGTCTTCTATCGGGACATGGCCGCGGCGGCGGTCGAGCTGGATCCCTCCGAAATGGTCCTCGCGATGCGGCGACAGGTTCGCGATTTCGCGATGCCGGGAGCCGACATGCCGGGGTTCCGCGCCAAGGCGAAGCTGATGGCCGCCGCCGGCATCTACAACTTCAGGATCCACCACGACCAGGTGCTCACGCCGGTGTTGCTGAAGCACTGGCGACTCCACGAACTCACGGATCTCAGCGACGAGGCCCAGCGAGCCCGCGACGACATCGTCGCGCACATGGAGCGGCTCGATCGGGTCGCGTCGCGGCTGGACGAATCCAACACACCCGTGCTCGGCAACGAGGTCGGACCGAACGGCTCCTGAGACTGTGCTCGACTAGCTGTCGAAACCGAGCTTCAAGGCGTCGAGCAGCCGGAGCCACGGCCCGCGCCGGCCCGACCGATCGGCTCGAGCCATCGCGTTGCGGGTGAGCTCCACACCGGCCCACCGCAGCGGTTCGGGTGGGAACGGGACCGACTTCTTGCGCACGAGCTGGAGCTCCGTCCGCTCGGTCGGTATCCCCTCGAGCAGATCGAGCGCGACCGCCGCCCCGAACCGGGAGGCTCCCAGGCCCAGTCCCGTGTAGCCGACGGAGTAGGCGACGCGGCCGCGGTGTGCCGTGCCGAAGGTGGCGCAGACCCGAGTCGAGGTATCGATCACTCCGCCCCAACGGTGGGAGAAGCGGATCGGATCGAGCTGCGGGAAGGTCTCGAAGAAGTTCCGTTCGAGCAGGTCGAATGTCGCCGGGCGCTGGTCAAACTCCGGACGGATCCCGCTCCCGTAGTGATAGACGGCGTCATAGCCACCCCACAGGATCCTGTCGTCGGGAGTGAGCCGGAAATAGTGGAAACGGTTCGAGGCATCGGCAAGCCCCTGGCGGTTGCCCCATCCGATCGCATCACGTTGCGCCGACGTGAGGGGCTCCGTGACGAGCACGTAGTCGTAGACGGGAACGATCCGGCGATCGATCGCGCGGACGAGTCCCGGGTATCCGTTCGTCGCCAACAGTACCCGGCGCGCGCGGATCCGCCCCCGCTCCGTCGCCGCGACCATACCCTTCCCGTCACGGTCGATCGCAACCACGGGAGAGTGCTCGTGGATCCGAACGCCGAGTTCGAGGGCCGCGTTGCGCAGACCCCATGCCAACTTCGCCGGATCGACGAGCGCAACCGTATCCCGTTCCCACCGCCCCGCGAGGAACACCGGAGACCGGATCTCGTCGCGGAGTGCGGCCCCTTCGAGCCACTCGCTGTCGATGCCAAGCGTGCGGGCCAGGTCGTGCTGCTCGCGGAGCCCTTGGATCTCGTGCGGCCGTCGCGCTAGCGTCATCTCGCCGGTGCGTTCCACGTCCGCATCGATCCCGTAGCGATCGAGTGTCGCGAACAGCTCCTCGAGGTTGCGTCGCGCGAGCTTGTCCAGCGTGCGCAGTTCACCGGGAAAGTGCCGTGCCCCGTTCTCCAGCCCGTGGGTCAGCGATGGGTCGAGGAACCCGCCGTTGCGGCCCGTGGCACCGAAGGCGATCTCGTGAGATTCGAGCAGCAGCACCTCGCGGCTCGGGTCCCGCTCCTTGGCCTGCATCGCGGCCCACAACCCCGTGAAGCCGCCGCCCACGATCAGCAGATCGGTCGCCGCCTCGCCACGGAGGGCTTGTGTCGGCTCGGGGCGCGCCGGTGAATCGAGCCAGAACGGAACGGTCGATGCCTCGGTCGAGGTTGCCGGCCGGACATGGGTGCGTGCGGCCATCAGGACTCGCTCGTGATCTGGAACACCTTGCGGAGGGTCTCGTGGACGCGCCAGGTGGTTCTCGCTCCTCGCTGGAGCACGCACAGATCGCCCGGTCCGACTTGCAGCGTCGGCCCATCCGCGATCTCGATCGTGGCACGTCCGGTGAGGACGACGAACAACTCGTCCGCTTCGACGTCGGTAACGACTCCCGGAGTGATCTGCCAGACGCCTCGGCTGATCAGCCCATCGGGAGATTCCCACACGAGCCGCTCGGAAACCTCCGGAGTCCCCTCGAGCACGTCGGAAGGATCGAGCTCCCTTGGCTCCAACTCGAGTTCGGCGACAGACAACGCAAGTGAACCGGTGGCGGTGGGCAGATCGTGCATCGCCCGAACCCTATCGAACATCTGCATAGGCTCGCGTCATGCCGACTCGGCGGACGCGGACGCAGGTGCGGGCGAACGATCGTTTTGAACAGCTACTCCATCGTCGGCGGGAGCGAGACGCGGCGATGGCGTCACCGCTCCCGGAAGGAACACGCGGAAGGCGGACCCCCCCGTCGACCGAGTCTCAACCCACGCGTCGCCGCCGTGCAGACGGGCGAATCGCCGTACCAAGGAGAGTCCGATCCCGACGCCGCCGCGCTCGTGTGCCCCTTCGCCTTGGCGGAAAGGTTCGAAGATGTGTTCGCGCAGTTCCACGGGGATGCCACGGCCCTCGTCCTCTACGGAGAGCAGCGCCCCGTCGTCGTCGTGGCGCACCCGGACCGTCACCGGCGTTCCCGGCTCAGTGTGCTTGATCGCGTTGCTCAGCAGATTGTCGACGATCCGCTCGACCTTCGCCCGGTCGAGATCGACCAAGATCGGATCGGCCTCCACACGTACGGGGTGGTCGGGCGGGAAGGCGCCCTCCGCGACGACCCGCTCAACGACCTGTGCCAGGTCTACGGGTTCGCGATCCGGCTCGACGCCGCCGCGATCCAATCGCTCGAGGTCGAGCAGGTCGCTCGTGATGTGATCGAGTTTTCCCGCACTCACCTGGATCGCCTCGATCAGACCATCGCGTTGCTCGCCGGTGAGCCCGAGCTTGTCCGCGCGGGACAAGGTGTTGACCGACCCGCGGACCGCGGCGATCGGACTTCGCAGGTCGTGCGACACCGCGTTGAGCAACGTGTCCTTGAACGCGTTCAGCTCCCGGAGGCGGTCGGCGGTGTCGCTGTCCGCCTCGGCTATCCGTCGCTGCTGCAGCAGCGCGTCACGAAGGGTCGCGATCAGCAGCGCGATCGCCACGAATACGGCCAGGCGGACCGCGAAGTTCACGAAGCCGACCTCGATCGACACACCTTCGTCCAACATCTCGACCGCCAGGCGGGCGCTCGCCGCGACCACGCAGGTCAAGATGCCGAGACGGCGTCCGCGACTGAAGGTCACGAGACCGATCGGGATCAGATACAGGAACGACACCTGGATAACGGGACCGGTGATCACGTCGAACGTCGCCGCGAGCATGGCCAGGAGCAAGCCCAGCACCACGACGAACGTGCCCGAACGGGCCGACAGCTCGCGCTCGATCCGAAGAAGCGTCGATGTCCCCGGGTCCGGGGTCGGCGATCCGGCAGCAGCCTCGACCATGTTCTGTCCCTCCGGACTCATCCTCGGCCCACCAGCCCGAGGTCTTGAGTCGTCGTGGGCGCCGAGGAGGGATGCGCGGCAACGGTGTCGGCCCCGAGGGCGTCGGATTCGGGGGCAGGCAGGTTCGGCCGCATCGCGTCTTGCTCCAGGGGCAACCAGAACTCCACGGTGGTCCCCTGACCGGGCGCGCTCAGTACCCGGAGCCACCCCCCGGCAAGTTCGGCGCGCTCCCGCATCGAGGCGAGACCTCCATGCCCCGGCTGGGTCGCCGGGTCGGGCGGCATCCCGGCTCCGTCGTCCACGATCCGTGTGAGGAACCCGCAGTCATGCGAGGAGAGTTCGACCCGCAGATGCGCGGCGCCGGCATGTTTGCCGGCGTTGACGACCGCTTCCTGTGCGATCCGATAGGCGATCGCTCGGGCTTCGATCGGTGGCTCCTCGCCGAGCCGATCGAGCAGTTCGGTGACGACCGATCCCTTGGTCGAACTGGACAGCTCCAGGTATTGACGGATCGCTTCCGCTATCCCCTCCTTCTCCAAGGCCGGAGGGCGCAGCTCGAACAGCAGGCTCCGGAGGCTCTCGACCGAGGCGGTGACCTTGCCGGCGAGCTCCTCGAGTCCGGCGTCAAGCTCCGGGTCGTGGGTCCGGCCGCGGAGGGTGTGCAGGCGCATGCCGACCGCGATCATCTTCTGGATCGGGTCGTCGTGGATATCGCCACCGAGGCGGCGTCGCTCTTCCTCCTGGGTTCGGACGAGCTGGACGAGCAGCGTGCGTCGCTCCTTCTCCAAGCGGCGCCGGTCCGTCACGTCCAATACGACCCCCTGCCACACCGTGGCCCGTCCTTCTTCGCTCCACGCCACGGGGTAGGACTCGTCGTGGACCAAGACCTCGCGTCCGTCCCGAGCGATCATGCGGTATTCGAGTTCGTAGGGCTCGTCCGAGCGCTCGGAGCCTTCGGTACTGTTCCAGACCCGGTCGAGGTCGTCGGGGTGCATCCGTCGCTCCCACAGCTCTCGGTCGGCCATCCACTCGGCAGGCGTGAACCCGAGCAGCTCCTCCAGCTGCGGCCCGATGTACAGACCCTCCCCGTGTTCGTCGTGTTCGGTCGACCACACGTACACGACACCGGGCAAGTGCTCGACCAGCGAGCGGTAGCGTTGCTCCGCCTCGGCCAGTGCGTCGACCGCTCGGCGATGCTCGGTGATGTCGATACAGATCCCGCGCACGAGCCGGGACCGACTCGGACCGCGGTCGATCACGTGGATCGTGTCCCGGGTCCAGATCTGGCGGTCGTCGGCCGTGATCACCCGGTACTCCACACGATGATGTCCCGGCTCACGCTCGATCGCCTCGTAGAAGCGTTTGACCCGATCGGTGTCGTCCGGATGCAGGATCGAGGCCCAGAACCCCGGATCATCCGTCCAGCGCCAGCGCGGGTAGCCCAGCATCCGCTCGCAGCTGGCGCTGATGTAGGTGTAGGCCTCGGCGTCCGTCTCGTATTCCCACACGACGGCGTCGAGATCGCCGAGCAACTCCTCGAAGTTCGCCTCGCGCGCCTCCACGTGCCCTCCGACTCCACCGCAGAGCCGACCCGCCTTGCCGGCGGACCAGCGGGGATCAACCCCTCTGCTGATTCATTCGGAGGGAGCGAGCAGGTCCTTGAGGGCACGGAAGGCTCGGCCCCGGTGGCTGATCCGATCCTTGTCGGCATCGGTGAGCTCGGCGATCGTGAGGTCCCAACCCGCAGGCACGAACAGCGGGTCGTAACCGAAACCGGCGGTGCCTCGGGGTTTGGCGATGAGCAGACCCTCGCAGGTCCCCTCCGCGTGGACCTCGCGGCCGTCCGGCCAGGCGGTCACGGCAACGCAGCGATACCGAGCGGACCGGCCGGACGACGGCACGCCTTTGATCGCCCGAACCAATTGTCGAAGGTTGTCCTGGTCGGTCGCCCGGTCCCCGGCGTACCGAGCGGACCGGGGACCGGGTTCCCCGCCGAGCGCATCGACCTCGATCCCGGAGTCGTCGGCGATCGCGGCGAGCCCGAGAGCGCGTGCTGTGGCGTGCGCCTTCAGGCGCGCGTTGTCCAGATAGGTCGCGCCCGTCTCCTCCACCTCGGGCCACGCCGCGGACGGGTCCGTCTGCAGGGTGATCCACGTCGTGGGCCAGCCGGCACAGATGCGCGCGATCTCTCGCAGCTTGTGCGCGTTGCCGGTCGCGACCGCGATCGGATCGGGAACGGCCACCGCCGCGTCAGCCTTCGAGCGTCTGCCGCTGGATCTCGATCAGCCGGCCGATGCCGGCCTCCGCGAGATCGACGAGCTCGTTGAGCTGTGCGCGGGAGAAGGGATCACCCTCGGCGGTTCCCTGCACCTCGACGAGCGCACCCGACCCCGTCATCACGACGTTGAAATCGACGTCCGCCTCGGCGTCCTCCTCGTAGGCGAGGTCGAGCACCGATCGACCGCCGACGATGCCCACGCTCACGGCCGCCACTGCGTCCTTCAGCGGATCGGACTTGAGCCGGTCGTCGTTGCGGAGGGTGCGCACGGCGAGGGCCAGGGCGAGGTAGCCGGCCGTGATCGACGCGGTGCGCGTCCCGGCGTCGGCCTGGAGTACGTCGCAATCGATCGTGATCGTTCGTTCCCCGAGAGCCCGCAGGTCGGTGACGGCACGCAGCGACCGTCCGATCAGCCGCTGGATCTCCTGGGTCCGGCCGCTCGGCCTGCCGCGCGCGACCTCACGACGGGTCCTTTCCATCGTCGCTCTCGGCAGCATCGAATACTCGGCGGTGACCCATCCCTTGCCGCTGCCCGAGAGGAAACGCGGCGCTTGGTCCTCGACCGATGCCGAGACCAACACCCGCGTCCGACCCATCTCGAACAGCACGGATCCCTCGGCCCACTCCTGGAACCCCAGCTCGCAGGTGACCGGTCGAAGATCGAGTCGTCCGCGGCCGTCGGGGCGATCCCCCACGCTCACGAGCCGACCTCGTGCCGGTCGTCTTCGAGCGCCAGCTCGACCGGACCCGAGAACCGTTGCGCCGCCTCGCTCCGGGAACGCTCCCGGTCGCGGATCGGCAAGATGTGCGTCAGCATCAGTCTGCGGGCGCCCGCACGCGTTGCATGCTCGCCGGCCTGCTCCGCGGACAGATGGAACGGCGCCAGCTCGTCCCCCGACTGCCACGTCGCCTCGCAGAGGAACAGGTCGGCGTCGCGCGCGAGCTTGACCACCTCATCGCTCGGCCCCGTGTCACCGGAATACGCCAGCACTTCGTCGTTCGCCTGGATCCGGTAGCCGAGCGCTTTGACGCCGATGTGCGCCATCTCGAAGGTCTCGACGCGGAACGGTCCCACCTCGAAGGTCTGTCCGGCGTCCACCGGAGTCCAGTCGTAGGTCTCCCGGACCGTCGCGCGACTCTCCTCGGAGATGACCTGCTCGAAGCGGCCGAAGAAGTCGGCCGGACCGTGCACCCGCAACTGTCCCTCGCCCTGCCCGTAGTAGAACCGCGCGTAGTAAGTGGGATACAGGTCCAGGAAGTGATCCGGATGCCCGTGGCTGATCAACACGGCGTCGATCTCCGAGAGCGGTTCGTGGGTTTGGAGTCGCGACAGCGTCCCCGAGCCCGCGTCGACCCACAGATCGAACCCGTCATGGCGCACGAGGAAACCGCTCGTGGCTCCACCGGCGTGGGGCCACGTCCCGCAGGAGCCGAGGACGATCAGTTCCATCGCGTCCTCCGCACGTGTCGGCCGCGTCGCTCGGGACTCATCGACCGCCACCTGGGACGAGTTCGGCGCGGGAGGCACGAACCTGAGCGACCTCCGGACCGAGGAAGCGCTCCGCGAGCGATTGGAAGGCACGAGGGTCGCCCGTGGTGGACCATTCGTGTTGGGGGGCGGACGCCGTCGCCGACCGTTCCCGCTCGTTCACCACCAGGGTCCCGTAGACGTCCTTCGCCGTCTCCTCCGCCGAGGAGACCAGGACCACGTCCGGTCCCATCTCGAGCCGGAGAAGACCGGAGAGCAACGGGTAGTGCGTGCAACCGAGGATCAGCGTGTCCACCCCCCCTTCGTGGAGGGGTTCAAGATACCCGCGCGCGGCGCTTCGCAACTCGGGGCTCGACGTATCGCCCCGTTCGACGAATTCGACGAAGGCGGGACAGGCAACCGAAAGCAGACGCGCCTCGGGATCGACCCGGCGGGCAGCTCGCTCGTAGGCCCCGCTCGCGACGGTGGCCTGCGTCCCGATCAAGCCGATCCGGCCGTTTCGCGTCGCGCGGATCGCCGCCCGAACGCCGGGGTCGATCACGCCCACAGCCGGCGTGCCCGCAGCGACCGCGACCGCGTCGATCGCCGAGACCTCGATCGAGTTGCACGCCACGACCAGAAGTTTCACGTCACGGGCCACGAGCGAACGTGCGATCTCCACCGCGAAGCGGCGGATCTCCTCCATCGGCCGCTGTCCGTAGGGGAACCTCGCGGTGTCGCCGACGTAGAGCAACGGCTCGTTCGGGAGCAGGTCCAAGATCGCGCGAGCAACGGTGAGTCCTCCCACGCCGGAGTCGAAGATGCCGATCGGCCGGTCGTCAGCCACCACAACCAGCCTGTCGGTCGGCCGGACGGGGCACGATGCGCGTCACCACCACAGGGAGTCGGACACACCCTTCTCCGCTCGGTCCAACTCCGGCGCCCATGCGTTCGTGGAGAGGTACTTCCAGCCGCCGTCCGGCAGCAGGCAGACCACGTCGCCCTGCTCGATCTCTTGCGCGATCCGCACCGCCGTGTACATCACCGCCCCGGAGGAGATCCCCGCGAAGATCCCCTCCCGCGCCGTCAACTCGCGCACCGCGCGCAAGGAGTTCGACGAGTCGACCAGGAACTTCCGCGTGAGCACACTCTCGTCGAAGATCGGTGGGATGAATCCCTCCTCCATCGAGCGCAGTCCGTAGACGAGATCGCCCAATTCCGGTTCGGCCGCGACGATCTGCACGGCGGGGTCGTGTTCGCGCAGCCGGCGTCCGGTTCCGGTGAGGGTGCCCCCGGTGCCGAGGCCCGCCACGAAGTGTGTCACCTGGGGGCAGTCCGCGATGATCTCCGCTCCCGTTCCCTCGTAGTGGGCGAGCGGGTTCGCCGGATTCCCGTACTGGAACGGCATGTAGTATCGGTCGTCCTTCGCGAGTGCGTTCGCGACCTCGATCGAACCGTTGGTGCCCTTGTCGGCGGGCGAGTACACGATCTGCGCACCGAAGAGTTCCAACAGCTGGATCCGCTCTTCGCTCGCGTTGTCCGGGATCACGACGGTCAGCCCGTACCCCTTGCGGCGCGCGACCATCGCGAGCGCGATCCCCGTGTTGCCCGACGTAGGTTCCAGGATCGTCTTGTCGTCGGTCAGCTGGCCGCTGTCCTCGGCGGCCTCGACCATCTTGAGGGCGATCCGGTCCTTCATGGACCCCGTGGGGTTGTTTCCTTCGAGCTTGGCCCACAGGCGTACCTTCGGGTTGGGCGACATGCGCGGCATGCCCACCAGCGGCGTGTTGCCGATCGCCTCGAGGATCGAGTCGTAGCGCGTCATGAGCGAAGTATCCCAGTGCCCGAGGTAGCGGCACTCACGCCCGGACGACCTGGCTCAGCAGCCGCCCGCGACCGCCGGCAGGAGCGAGATCGTGTCGCCCTCGGTCACCGGCGTCTCGAGCGAGCCCAGGTAGCGCACGTCCTCGTCGTTGACGTAGATATTGATGAAGCGGTGCAGCCCGCCGTCGTCGCTCCGGACGTTCTTGGTGATCCCCGGGAAGCGGGTCTCGAGGTCGTTGAGGACCTCGTTGAGGGTGGCCCCGTCTGCATCGACCTTGGCCTGCCCGTCCGCATGTTTGCGGAGGATCGTTGGGAGCTTCACCTGGACGGACATCGCTTCTTCGTCTCCTACTCTGGGTTGGGTGGTCAGCACACTTCCTACCGGGCACCGCTCCGAGCCACTAGCCGGCCGCGGGCACTCCGCAGAATTCCTCGTAGTCGATCAGCTCGGTGATCGTCGGCTCCTTGCCGCAGACGGGGCAGTCCGCGTCCCAGCGAACCTTGACCGTTTGGAACTCCATGAGCAGCGCGTCGAAGATCAGCAGCCGACCGATCAGCGGCTCGCCCGCCCCGGTGATCAACTTGACGGCCTCGGTCGCCTGGATCGCGCCCACGATGCCCGGAAGCACCCCGAACACCCCCCCCTCCGCACAGCTCGGCACGGTGCCCGGCGGTGGGGGCTGCGGGAACAGACACCGGTAGCACGGCGCCTCCTGGCCCGGCATGAAGACGGTGGCTTGCCCGTCGAACTGGTAGATCGACCCGTACACGAGGGGCTTGCCGAGCATCTGCGTCGCGTCGTTAACGAGGTAACGCACGGGGAAGTTGTCGGTTCCGTCGATCACGATGTCCCACGGCTCGAGGATCTCGAAGGCGTTCGCCGACGTGAGGATCGTGTCGTAGGTGACGACCTCGATCGTCGGGTTTAGCTCTCGCAAGGTCTCCGCCGCGCTCTCGACCTTCGGGCGGCCCAGGTCGCTGGTACCGTGCGCGATCTGCCGCTGCAGGTTCGACAGGTCCACCCGGTCGAAGTCGACCAGGCCGATCGTCCCCACGCCCGCGGCCGCGAGGTACATCGAGATCGGTGAACCGAGACCGCCCGTCCCGATACACAACACCTTGGCGTCCACGAGCTTGCGCTGACCCGCTCCCCCGATCCCGGGAAGGATGATGTGCCGCGCGTAGCGCTGCACCTGCTCCTCGCTGAAGCCGAGTCCGCTCATGCGATCGTCAGCTCCTCCTGGGTGACCTGTCCGTCGACGATCCAAAACGCCTTGAGATCGGGGTGCTCACGATCGGACAGGGACATGATCAGGTACCGCGCGTCCGGGTAGAAGGCGAGGGATCGATCTGTTTCGCTCGGGTAGGCCTCGGAGTGCGTGTGCGTATGGAAGATCCCTTGCAGCTCCCAGCCGTGCTCGTCCATCTCGTCGAACACTCGGAGCTGCTCGGTGGGATCCAGGCGATAGGAGACGGGACTGGCGTCGAGGTTGGACAGGGCGTAGAACTTCTCCGTGGCGTCGGTGGTGCCCGCCACGAGGCCACAGGCCTCGTTCGGGAATCCCCGGAGCCCGTGCTCCACCATCTCTTTGAACAGCACTCCGTCGAGTTCCACGTATGCCCCCACCAGCGGTTCCGTGTTGTTGTTGCAGGTGCGAATCGTACCAGCGGTCGGGATGTGGTCAGGCTCCGCGAACGCGGCCCACGACCGCGATCGAGCCCGGGTGGCCCTCCCGCGTAACGCCGATCTCTGCCCCCGCTATTCCGCGTGCGCCGAGGGCGTCGGCCAGGCGCTCGCCGTCGGTGGTCGCGATCAACAACCCTCCGGAGGTCTGCGCGTCGGACAGGAGGAGCTGCTCCGGTTCGGTTAGGGCTCCCCAGTCCACGGCGCTGCGGACGAACTCGTGGTTGCGCCGCGTGCCTCCGGCCACCGATCCACCGCGGGCGAGGTCCAGGGCCCCGTCGAGCACCGGCACCGCCGGCGCATCCAGGTCGGCTGCGACGCCGGATGCGAGCAGCATCTTGTGCAGGTGCCCGAGCAGGCCGAAGCCCGTCACGTCGGTCGCGGCCTCGGCACTTGCCTCGACCATCGCGTCCGCGGCCACCGCGTTCAGCGTGGTCATCGTGTCGATGGCGTCGCGCACCTGCGCCTCGCCGGCCGTTCCCCGCTTGATCGCGGTCGAGATCATCCCCAGTCCGATCGGCTTCGTCAGGAACAACCCGGCTCCCGCCGGCACGTTGGCGTTCGTGAGGATCCGGTCGGGGTGCACCAGGCCGAGCGCGACCATCCCGTATTTCGGTTCTTCGTCGGTGATCGTATGCCCCCCGACCACGGGGATCCCCGCGGCAGCCGCGACGTCCTGTCCGCCCTGGAGCACCCGGCCGAGCATCTCCAGCGGCAAGTCGTCCACGGGCCACGCGACGATGTTGAGGCCGAAGATCGGCCGCCCCCCCATCGCGTAGACGTCCGACAACGCGTTCGCCGCCGCGATCCGTCCCCAGTCATACGGGTCGTCGACGATCGGGGTGAAGAAGTCGAGCGTAGCGACGAGCGCCTGATCGTCGTTCAGCCGATAGACCGCGGCGTCGTCGCCCGTCTCGGCGTCGACGAGGATCTGGGCGGGCATCGGCGCAACGTGGAGCCCTCCCAGGACCTCCTGCAGTTGACCGGGCCCGAGCTTGCAGGCGCAGCCGGCTCCATGGCTGAACTCGGTCAGCCTGCGTTGCGTACGCATGTGCCGAGGATACGTCCTGGATGATCGGTAGCGCGGCGGTCGAGTTGCCGACGGATCGCTGAGATCGCCTACGGCCAGCCCTGATGGTGCTCGCGGAACAGCTCGACCTCCAGCGGTGTAGTCGGGCCGAGGGTCCGGTTCGTGCCGGGGAGCTGACGGCGCAGCCCCTCGAGCTCCCGGCGCGAGAACTCGCATCGATCCGTGATCGGCTCGACCCCGTACAGCTGTGCGCCGTTGCGCCCCAGGATCTTCTCCTTGATCTCGCGTGTCAGTTCCGGGTAGCCGTAGCGATCCTGGAACGCCGCCGAGATCCGGAACGAGCGCAACGCCTGGATCTGATCCTGCGGCGACCCGTAGAACAGGCAGTCGGTGCCCCACACCACGTTGTCCTCGCCCACGTAGCGCAGCAGCTTGCCGAGCACATGCGCCGCCTCGGTCGGTGAGCGCATCACGCTCCACCAGGTGGACCCGATCTCCGCGTACACGTTCTCGTTCGGTCCGATCCCGGCTCGCCGCATCGATGTGATCAGGCGATTCACTCCCACCCTGTTGGTCGCCCGTTCGTACGGGCCTTCGATCGTCCCGGCCTCATACCCCGAGTGGTACACGACGAAGTTCGCCTCGGGATGTTTCCTGGCCGCGGGACCGATGTCCTCAGGAGAGGCGAACCGGCTCCCTCCGCTGAACCCCTTGTGCGTGCAGATCGTCGGCACCCCGAGACGCACCGCGCGCTCGATGAACTGCTCACCGACCGCAGCGACCCCCGGTTCGTGGTCGTCGAGCCACCATCCCTGTTCGCCGCCCTCGAACACGTCCGGGAAGTGGGTGAAGGTCTTCCACGCCGTGATCGGATACCGCTCGACCGCGCCATCCATCTCGTCGAGGTTGCCGGGCAGGTTCCCGACGTTCGGCAGCGCCTGCGCATGCAGCAGGACACGCTCGTCGCGGCACAGCGCCTCGGCGATCCGGCGGGTCTCGTCCATGATCTGCGCCGACATCGGGCTTCCCTGCGGGTAGATCGGCAACGCGGACAGCACGAGCATCGTCGTGTCGCTGCGCAGGAACATCAGCTCGAGGAAGTTCTCGATCGAGTAGCAGACGCGAGGATCGTTCTCGCCGCAGTCCTTCTGTGGGAAGCGCTCCCAGAAGTCCTGACCGTTCAGGATCGGGTTGAGGTCGTACTCGAGCAGATGCCCCTGGATGTCGAAGACGAACTCCTCGCCCCCGATCGCTTCGTGCGCCGCATCCGGGTCCTCGGTCGCGTCGGGGGGGATCGCGTAGCTGCCCCCGGGGTCCGACGGTGTTCCACTCGGCCCGACGCCGGCACGTTCCGCCTCGCGTGTGCACGCACTCAACACCGCCAGGGTCGTCGCCGCTCCGCAGACCGAGAGCAGGAACTCCCGGCGGCTCATCCCTGTGCGGCGCGCCCCTCGATCGCACTCCTGTCGTGCTCGGCGGATCGTCTCACGCACCGCAGGGGACAGCGGCTGGGGCAGGTACTCGCCGTTGGAACAGGGTCCGAAGGTGATCGGCAGCCCAGGATCGTTCTCGGACCAGTCCATCGCGCATCCCCCGTCGCGTCGCCTGACCAGCAGACGACGAAGGAGGCGATCCGGTTCCCCGCCTAGACGCCCTCGCCTGAGATCGGTGCGCCGATCGCGTGGAATCCCCCGTCGACGTGCACGATCTCGCCGGTGATCCCCCCTGCCCAATCCGACAGCAGCAGGGCGATCGCGCGCCCGACGGGTGTGGGATCGCTGACGTCCCAACCGAGCGGCGCGCGGCCCTCCCACGCGCTGGCGATCGCGTCGAACCCGGGGATCCCCTTGGCGGCGATCGTCTTGAGCGGTCCGGCCGACACGCAGTTGACGCGGATCCCGTACTTGCCCAGATCCCGCGCGAGGTAGCGGCTCACCGACTCGAGCCCCGCCTTGCACACGCCCATCCAGTCGTAGATCGGCCAAGCCTGCTGCGCGTCGAAGTCCAAGCTGACGATCGCCCCGCCCCGTTCGCGCATCAGCGGCAACATCGCTGTGGCCAGCGCCTTCAGCGAGAACGCGCTCGTGCGGAAGGCCGTCGCGACGGAGTCCCACTCGGTGTTGAGGAAATTGCCTCCGAGCGCGTCCTGCGGCGCAAACGCGATCGCGTGCAAGAACCCGTCGAGGTGACCCCACCGCGAGGACAGCTCCGCGTGCACGGCCTCGAGGTGCGAAGGTTCGTTCACGTCGAGCTCGAGAACGTCGACGGGGGTCGGCAACCGCTTCGCGCTCTTCTCCGCGAGGCTCACGCCGCGGCCGACGTTGGTCAGCACGATCTCCGCGCCTTGTTCCTGGGCCGCTTGCGCAGCCGAGAACGCGATCGATCCGGGCGTCAGCACACCGGTGATCAGGAGCTTCTTTCCTTCGAGCAGCATCGACGACCCCTCTCGGATGAAGCTCACATGCTAGGCGGGCCCGGCCGTCGTGACGAACCCCGCCGGTGGCCGCGACCCGGGCTAGGTGTCCTTGCGAAGTCCGACGTCTCGAACGCCCCACACGCTCCAGGTCGGGTCGCTGCCCGCCGCGACGAACTGGACCACGTTGCGCTTGCCGTCGCGCAGGAACTTCCCCGCGATCCGGCGCGTTCGCTCGCCCGTCCATGCGCCGGGCGTGCCGGGCGCGATCGTCGCGACCCTGCGCCAGTTCACGAAGATCGACACCTCGTCCTGCTGGATGTCGAACGCGTCGTAGTCGAGCAACCAGGGCCCGCGCTTCTGGTCGGTTGTGAAGAAGACCTCCTTCGGGTGGGTCTCGTCCCTTCCCGGGATGTTACCGAGCGGGGCGTCGTAGCCGAGGCCGACCGGCATCGCGGGGGTCTGGCGCGGGTTGACGGGCAGGCGCTGCAGCAGTGCGTGGTGCGATCCCCTGGTGAGGGGGAACGTGTAGTAGCTGCCGCCCACACCGCCGAACTCGCGGAGCGTTCGCACGTACGCGCGGGTCTCGGACTCGCTGGTTTCGTCGGCGATACCCCCGATCATGTGGACCGGGAAGTCGGGGACGCCACTGGATCGGCGCAAGATCTTGAAGCACTGCGTCATGTACCAATGCACCCCGGCGGCGCCCTGCACCTTCCACGTGAAATAGGACATCGGCACGATCACGTCGTAGATCGACATCAGCTCGCGGTAGGGGAAGCGCGGCCAGTACCCCGTCGCGTACTTGATCCCTCGCGGCGACGGGATGATGGCGCCCAGCGGGTACATGGGACCGGCGGACGCGTACCCGTCGGCGAAGGCTCGGATGCGCTCGGACAGGCGCAGCATCCGGTCCGAGCGCTTGTCGGGATCGCGCACGATCGACGCCTCGATGTCCAGTGCGAACGAATCGAACCGATTGCCGTCGTCGGTCACGAGCTTGATCGCGGCGATCGAGCGCTTGTAGTCCATCTCCACGTTGCGGAAGCCGGGCAGGTACCACGCGACGGTCCGGATACCCCACCGGTGGGCTGCATCCAAGAACTGCTCCGTCTTGGCCCGGTACGCGAATGCGGAGTCCCTCCCGTAGTTGGAGGTCTCCAGGTACAAGGTCCGATAGCCGCGCGCGTGCATCGCCCTGACGGCGGCGGCAGGGTTCTGCCAGGACTCGTCATAGATGTCGACCCATGTGCCGGCACCCTGATAGTCGGAGACGTCCCCCACGCGCACGGGCGCCCGCAGCAGCCGGTCCCGCAGCGCCGATGACCGGGAACCGTGCTGGGCGCCGGAGGGCAGACCGGAGAGCACTAGGCCGGCGCAGACGGCGAGGCCGACCAGGGCGCTCAGGATCGAGGTGGGGAGGCGTCGACGCACATGCTGCATCACCTCTACCCTACCCGGCGACCGCGACGCGTAAGCTGCCAGCCGCGGCTCCTTACCGTGCAAGCTGGGCCGACAACCGAAGACCTCGAGCGATCAAGGAGCACTTGGTGACGGAGCAGGAACGGGCCGCGAAGCTGGCCGACGACTTCTGGCAAGACCTGCTGGAGCTGGAGCCGACGCTCGGCACACAGATCGGCGACGAGCGCTACGACGACCGCCTGAGTGATCCCGGTCCCGAGGGGCGAGCGCACGCGGAACAGATACATCTGCAGGCATTGGAGCGCGCGCGACAGATCGACCGGTCTCAGCTCGACGAGACCCATCGCACCACCCTCGACGTGCTCACGTTCGCGTGTGAGAGCCAGCTCGCGTCTCTGGAGCACCGGCTTGACCGCCTGTCGGCTGCAAGCCACATGTGGGGACCCGCACAGCTCCTCGTCGAGCTGGGCACGACCCAACGTGTCGACACACCCGAGCGGATCGAGCGATACGTCGATCGCCTCCGTGCGATCCCCGCCTACATGGACGCCGTGGCTGGCGTGCTGGCCGAAGGGGTCGCGAGCGGGGTCACCTCTCCGCGCGTCGTCGTGGAGCGCACCGTGGCCCAGGTCGAACGCCTGCTGCAGCTCGGCGACGAAGACTCGCCGGCGACGATGAACCTTTCGGCCGACACCGCGCCGGAGCTCCGCGAGGCCGTGGTGTCGGCGATCCGGGAGGCCGCGCTGCCCGGATACGACGTCTATCTCACCGCCCTGCGCAACTCCCTCGCGCACGCGACGGAAACGATCGGTATCGCCGACCTGCCCGATGGGCGCGCGATGTATGACGCGGTGATCCTCGAATGGACGACGGTGGCCCGTCCCGCGCAACAGATCCACGACCTCGGGGTCGCGGATCTCGCCAAGGTGCAGGAGGAGCGCCGTGCGATCGCTGCGAGCCTCGGACACGCCAGCGTCGAGGAGGCGATCGCCGCTTACGACGAGACCGGCGCGAATCGCGCGACCGAGCGCGAACAGCTCGTCCGGCTCGCCGAGGAGCAGGTTCTACGCGGATGGGACGCGGCTCCGCGGTACTTCGGCCGACTGCCCGATCGCAACTGCGAGGTGCGCCTCGCGGAGGAGTTCCGGGAGGCCGACATGCCGTTCGCCTGGTACCAGCCCCCGTCCGAAGACGGCTCGCGCCCGGGGCTGTACTACGTGAACGCCTACGAGCTTTGCGACCGTCCACTGCATCATCTGGCCACGACGACCTACCACGAGGCCAGTCCCGGACATCACTTCCAGATCGCGATCGAGCAGGAGTTCTCCGACCGCCCGACCCTGCGCCGGTTCGGAGGTCTGCTCTCGGGCGCCTCGTTCATCGAAGGCTGGGGGCTGTACTCCGAGCGCCTCGCCGACGAGATGGGGCTGTTCACCGACGAGTACGAGCGGCTCGGGATGCTCGACGCGCAGGCCCACCGTTCGGCGCGGCTCGTCGTGGACACGGGGATCCACGCCCTCGGGTGGCGTCGCGAGAACGCGATCGCGAAACTCGAGGAGGCGGGGGTCCCCAACACCGACGCCGAGATCGAGGTCGATCGGTACATCACGCTGCCCGGTCAGGCGCTGTCCTACAAGATCGGGCAGCTGGAGATCGAACGCTGGCGTGCCCAAGCGGCAGCGCGAGACGGCTTCTCCCTCAAGACGTTCCACGACCGGCTGCTCTCACTCGGCTCGCTGCCGTTGCCCGCGCTCGAGCGAGAACTCGCGAACGACGCCTGAACCGCACGATCGAACCGAAAGGGGTTCCACGTGGACGTCGAGATCTTGTACCACCCCTCCGACGCGATGGCCGTGGCCACGAGCGCGTGCCTCGGGTGGCTGATCCCCAAGCTGCCGTCCACCAACAGCTGAGGAGCTCGACGTGGACCTGGGCATCGACGGAAAGGTCGCGCTCGTCACCGGCTCGTCGAAGGGTTTGGGACGCGCGTCGGCTGCGTCCCTGTCCCGGGAGGGAGCAAACGTGGTGCTGTGCGCCCGCGACGGAGCTGAACTGGCGCGCGCCGAACACGCGATGGCGGGCGAGGCACTCTCCATCGTCGCCGACGTCACCGATCCGGCGGCGCCGCAGCGACTCGCCGAAGCCGCGGTCGCTCGCTTCGGAGGCCTCGACATCCTCGTCGCGAACGCCGGCGGGCCTCCCCCAGCGCGTGCGCTCGAGTTCGACGATGCAGCGCTCCAAGCCGCACTCGAGGCGAACCTACTGACCTCGATCCGGCTCGTGCGCGCAGCCGTCCCACACATGCGGCGCGCGGGCTGGGGACGGATCGTGCTGCTGACCTCCCGCACGATCAAGCAGCCCAACCCCGCTCTCGCACTGTCCAACACGGCGAGGACCGGTCTGTGGGCCTGGGCCAAGACGGCCGCGCAAGACCTGTTCGACGACGGGATCACGCTGAACCTCGCCTGCCCCGGTTCACACGCCACCGATCGCGCGATCGAACTCGGCCTCGAGGGCCCGATGGGCGATCCGGACCACTTCGGAGAGGTGGTCGCGTTCCTGTGCTCCGCTCAGGCCGACTTCGTGACCGGATCGGCCGTGCAGGTCGACGGCGGGGAGATCCTGGGCTTGCTCTGATCCCGTTGCCGGCCCGGTCGGGGCTATCGACTCACGCCTCCGCCGGACGCAGCTGTGCCCGCACCGCCCCAGCGGGGAACAGAGCAACCTCATGGCTTGCGAGCCGACAGCAGGAGATATTCGAGCATCCCCCGGCGCCACAGGAGTTCGACCTGTCCGAGCAGCACACGACTCGCGAGCACGTGCGCGGTGGGAGCGTCCCCGTCCGCCCGTTCCAGTCGGTCGCGCACGGATGCGAGCGCCGGTGCGATCACTCGATCGCCGACGAGCCGGGTGCGGACGTCGACGAACCCCGTCTCTTCGACGGCTGAGAAGATCTCGGTCGGCGTCGCCGCCGCGGAGGCCCTCAGCCCCCACACGCGCAGCTGCGCGAGCGCCGCGAGCACCTCCGCAGGCCCCCGCGGCATCCGCAAGGTCGGGATGTCCGACATCGTGAGCACACCGCCCGACCGCAGCACACGAGAGGCCTCGCGGAAGAACCGCACACGCGAAGGGAAGTGGAACGCCGCCTCGACGCTGATCACCCCGTCGAACGACGCGTCGGCGAATGGCAGGCGCATCGCATCCGCGTTCACGGGTGTGGCGCCGGCGTCTGCCAGCGCCCCGGCACCCGCGACGAGCTGGGACCTGGTGAGATTGAGGGCGACGAGCCGCTCCGGTCGGGCAACATCGGCGATCAGGCGATCCTGTGCGCCGAGCCCGTTGCCGACGTCCAGGACGGCTCCGCCTTCGGGAAGATCGGTCGCGATCTCGCGCACGAGCCGGCGGACAGCGATCGGCGCCTCCTCCGGATCGCTCCCGTCTCCCTCCCACAGTCCGAGGTTCAGCCATCCCTGGTCGAGGGCGAGGAAGAAGTCCGGACCGATGCTGTCGTAGACGGTGGCAGCGGGCCGGCGACCTTGCACGAACAGACCCGCCGCGTGTCGCAGGTTGTCGGTCGTCCACGTCGTCGGCATCGATTGGCTCCCTTCCGACGCCAACGGTACCCTGCGGGGCACAGAGCCAGAGCCAGAGCCAGAGCCAGAGGGGGACACGTGAGCAGGACGATCGACCGCAACCGGCTGCGCGAGCTGCAGGCGAGAGAGGAGGAACGCTTCGCGCGAGCACATCCGCGCAGCCGCGAGCTGGGCGAGCGAGCCAAGGGCTCGCTGGTCGGGGGCGTGCCGATGACGTGGATGATAGCGTGGCCGGGAGGCTTCCCCCTGTTCATGGATCATGCATCGGGTGCGCGGGTGACCGACGTCGACGGACACGAATACGTGGACCTGTGCCTCGGCGACACCGGCGCGATGACGGGCCATGCGCCCGACGCGTCGACGGCAGCGATCACCCGGCAGCTCGCCCGCGGCATCACCACGATGCTGCCGACCGAAGACGCGATCTGGGTCGGCGAGGAGCTCACGCGACGCTTCGGTCTGCCCTACTGGCAGTTCACCCTGACGGCGACCGACGCGAACCGCTTCGCGATCCGCCTGGCGCGGGAGATCACGAAGCGTTCGAAGATCCTCGTGTTCGATCACTGCTACCACGGCAGCGTCGACGAGACCGTCGCCACCGTGCGGGATGGAGCGGTGCTCGCCCGTGAAGGAAGCGTCGGGCCGCCGGTGCCACCCGCCGAGACGACGAGGGTCGTGCAGTTCAACGACGTGGCGGCCGTCGAACGGGCTCTCGCCGACCGCGACGTCGCCTGCCTGCTGACCGAGCCGGCACTCACCAACATCGGGATCGTCCTGCCCGACGAGGGGTTCCACGCGCAACTTCGAGAGCTCACGCGGGCGACCGGGACGCTGTTGATGATCGACGAGACCCACACGATCTCGACCGGTCCCGGCGGCTACACCGCGGCGCATCAGCTGGAACCGGACATCCTCACGATCGGCAAGCCGATCGGCAGCGGGGTCCCCGCGGGCACCTTCGGCATCTCCCACGAGGTGATGGAAGGGATGTTCGCCCAGGCCGACGCCGACTACATCGACGGGGGATTCGGGGGAACGCTGGCCGGCAACGCGCTCTCGCTGGCTGCGATCCGCGCAACCCTCCAGGACGTGCTCACCGAGGAGGCGTTCGCCCGGATGATCCCCCTCGCCCAACGGTGGGAACAAGGCGTGCGGGAGTCGATCCTGGCTCACGAGTTGCCCTGGGAGGTCCAGCGGCTGGGCGCTCGCGCCGAGTACTGGTTCTCGCCGGACCCGCCGCGCAACGGCGCCGAGGCGGCCGCAGCGTATGACGAACAGCTCGCAGCCTTCACGCACCTGTACGCGTTGAACCGCGGGATCCTGCTGACGCCGTTCCACAACATGGCGTTGATGTCGCCCGCCACTGCGCCCGCCGACGTGGACCAGCACACGGAGATGTTCGCCGAGATGGCTCGCGAACTCGTGGGCTGACCCGCTCGGATCAGCCCTGCACGTCGACGATCGCCATCATCCCGTGATCCTCGTGGAACAGGATGTGACAGTGGAACACGAAGGCCCCGGTGAAGTCCTGGAACGGGATCCGGATCACGACCTCCCCGCCGATCGGGATGATCACGGTGTCCTGACGTCCCACGGCGTCGTAGGGTTCGCCGTTGACCGACACCACCTGGAAGTCGTTCACGTGGATGTGGAACGGGTGTTGCTCGGTCGAAGGGTTGCGAAGGGTCCACTCCTCCACCGTGCCCAGCTGCGGCTCCGCGTCGACCCGGTGATGGTTGTACACACGGTCGTTGATGCGGAACGTCGTCGCGCCGCCGTCTTCCTGGATCGAGAAGGTGAACCGGCGTCGCTCGGCGATCGTCACGTCGGCGAGGTCCTCGAACGGCTGTAGTCCGTCCGAGGAGATCTCGACCGGGGCAGAGTCCGTGTCGCCCGTCACGGTGACGGAGGCGAGCGTGGTCTCGGGGTAGACCTCGAAACCCTCGTCGTACTTCCTCGTGATCAGCTCGTGCTCGCCCACGACGCCGCCCTGCACCAAGACGTCGTAGCGCTTACCCGGCGGGAGCACGAGGGAGTCGGCCTCCCGGATCTGCGAGACCGGCCACCCGTCCTCGGCGATCACGTGGAACACATGGTCGCGCAACTGCACGTCGAAGAATGTGTCGGCCGAGATGTTGCCGATCCTCCAGAGCTCGGTTTCGCCCGAGCCCAGCTCCAGCGCCGGCTCGAGCTGGCCGTTCACGACGAGCTGCTGACGCTTGACCTGAAGATCGATCGGGATCTCGCCGTCGGAGAACCCGACCTGCTTGAGCGCGAACACCCGTTGGTCGACGTCCCGCAGAACGGCGGGGAGCAGCTCGCTGAGCCCGTCCACGATCATCATGCCGCTCATCCCTCGGTAGACCTGCTGCTCCGAGTCGCGGTGGATGTGGGAGTGGTACCAGAACGTCCCCGGCTCGTGGTCGGAAGGGATCTCGAGCCGGTAGTGCGCCGTGGTCGCCGGATCGACCACCCGGAAGATGTTGTCGGACTCGCCGCTCGGCGAGACGTGGAGCCCGTGGAAGTGCAGGTTCACCGGCTCGCCGCTGTCGTTGACCAGATCGAGCTCCACGGTGTCCCCGGGTGAGAAACGCAGCGTCGGCATGATCCGCAACGACACACAGCACGGACCAACGACCCCTCCGACCCATCGATCGCTCCCTCGCACCCGTTGCGTCAGAGTCTGCCCCGGCCGCACAGGTCCCTCAAGGACCCGAGCGAGGTTGGTGCATCCGGAGCAGAGGACCTCAGCCCGCGGGGTCCTCGATCCGGTCGACGTCGCTCGCTTCGCCGTGGTGTTCGGCGCGGAGCCCGACGAGCGGGATGAATCCCAGCACCGCTACGACGCCTCCGACGACGAGGGTCTGCCCGTACCCGAACGCGGCTGCGACGCCACCGAGGGTCGCGGCCCCGACCCCGTAGGAGAGGTCGAAGAACGCCGTGAACGTGCCGACGACCGAGCCGCGTTCGGAAGCCGGCGCGCGTCCCACGGCGAGCGACATCAGCGAGGGGAACGCGAGCCCTTGTCCGACCGCGAACACCGCGGTCCCCGCGAACAGACCGGACGGCGTCTGCCACGCACCCATCACCAGCAAACCGATCGCGTTGGCACCGAGTGCGAGTTGCGCACATCGCACGAAGCCGAGCCGGTCCGGGAGCCGCGCCCCCGCACTGCGGATCACGAGCACGATCACCGCGAACTCCACGAAGACGAGACGTGCGCCGTCGAGCCCGAGCGATCGGGCGTACAGGGCTGCGAACGCACTGAACCCGGCGAACCCCCAGATGCTCGCGATCAGCACGAGTCCGGGACGGACGGCGGCCGGGTGCACGAGCCGGCTGGTGGTGCGGTCCGCGGGCGCGACGGTCCGCGTCTCGGGGACGCCGATCGCCAGCAGCATCGCCACTCCGCCGGCGGCGGCCGACACGAACCACACGGCGTGGTAGCTGATCGCGTCCAGCACGAGTTCGCCGATCACCGGTCCGACGGCGAGCGCCCCGTAGAGCGCCAGGGAGAACAAGCTGACCGCCTCCCCGCGCCGGGAGTCGGGGGCGAGATCGTTGATCGCCGCCGCTGCACCCACGAAGAAACAGGCCTCCGCGACGCCGGCCAGCAGTCGGAAGGCGACGATCCCCGCGACCGAGCCCGCCACCACGTACCCGAGGCCCGAGAGTGCCGAGAGTGCGCCTCCCACCAGGAGCAGGATCCGTCGGCCTTTCGCGTCTCCGAGCCTGCCGGCGTACGGACGCAGCACCAGAGACGTCACGGCGAACGCCCCGACGACGATGCCGACCTGCACCGACCCCCCGCCGAGCGGTCCGCGCACGTACAGCGGCAGGGTCGGCAACAGCACACCGACGGCGACGAAGTAGGCGAACGTCGCGCAGGTGACGAGTACGAAGGTCGGGGTCACGAGCGGAGGACGAGCCATGGTCCGGCCGGGATCGGACGATCGGTCGGGTCGGAACATGGCCACATGACACCACAGACGCTCGGTGCGGCCGGGCCCGGCGCGTTCGGAGCTAGTTCGTCACGCCGACGATGTGCCCGATCCAGTCGTCGTGGCCGAGGGCATCGAGCACCGCCGCGGCGAGATCTCCCCGGGTGATCGAGCGTCCTGGCGCCGGCACGTCGAGCGCGTGCCGGTAGCTCCCGATCGGCGGGTCGTCCTTGAGCCACGGTGGCGCGAGCACGGACCACGCGGTCTCCCCGTCGCGCAAGATCGCCACGTCGCGACGATGCTCCTGTGCCGCCGCGGCGTACGGGCCCGTGACCGCTTCGTCGTCGAATACGCTCGTGTTGGCGGTGATCACGATGCGGCGGACGCCCGAGGAGGCCATCGCCGTCGTGATCGTGCGGGTCGCTTCGGACAGGTCCGTCGTCGGCTCGGTCCTCGAGCCGATCCCCAGCACCGACACGACCGCATCCGTGTCCTCGACCGCCGCGCGAACCGCTCCAGCATCGCGCGCGTCGCCGGTCGCGACGCGAACCGAGGCGTCGAAGACCGCATCGGCTGACCGGGTGAACGCGGTCAGATCGAGGCCGCGATCGAGCCCTTCGCGAACCACCAACCTGCCGGTGGCTCCGGTGGCCCCGAACACGGTGACGCGCATACCGACGGCTTCTCCTCGAACGGTCGAGCGCGGGGAACGAACCCGGCTCGGGTCAGCGAAAGATCAACAACGCGAGCCCGGCAAGGGCGATCACGACGACGACTGCCCCGGCGATCCACATCAGCGCGCGGCCGGCGCCCGACCCTTCGAGGCGATCGACCGGGACGCCGCCGTCCTGCATCACCATGTGCCGTTCCTCGCGCTGGGATTCCCTGACGTCCTCGGGCGACCCGACCTTCGGAAGATGCTTGCGCGGTCCTCCCTTGCGACTCTTCTTCTTGCCTCCACTTCCCATGATGGGCAGCCTACACCGGGTCCGTGACCGCGGGGGGACAACTCACCCGCTCCCACCGGACCCGGTGCGCGGATGGATCAGGCCGCGTGCACGGCGTCGACCGCGTCGTCGTCCAGTGCGATCGCGAGGACCTCGGCGACGTCTTCAGCGATGTGGAAGGTGATCTGCTCGCGCACCTGTTCGGGCACGTCGTCGAGATCACCCTCGTTCCGCTTCGGGAGGATGACCTCCTTGAGTCCCGCCCGGTGCGCCGCGAGCACCTTCTGCTTCACGCCGCCGATCGGGAGCACGCGCCCCTGCAGCGTGACCTCGCCGGTCATGCCGACCGTGGGTCGAACGGAGCGCCCGGTCAGCAAGCTCACGAGCGCGGTCGTCATCGTGACGCCCGCGGACGGACCGTCCTTCGGCACGGCCCCGGCGGGGACGTGCAGGTGGTAGCGCCCGTCGATCCTTGCGGGATCGATCGCGAGTTCCTCCGCGTGCGACCGGACATACGACAGCGCGATCTGTGCGGATTCCTTCATCACGTCGCCGAGCTGGCCGGTGAGCGTGAGACCGCCGCCCTGATGGCCACCGGTGGGATCGTCCATCCGGGTGGCCTCGATGAACAACACGTCGCCGCCAACCCCGGTGACAGCCAGGCCGGTCGCAACGCCGGGCACCGCCGTGCGCTCGGCCGCCTCGAAGAAGAACCGCTGCCTCCCGAGGTAGGTGCGAACGTCGTCGTTGGCCAGCGCCACGGGAGCCTGCACGTCGCCCGAGGCCAGCTTGGTCGCGACCTTGCGCAGCAACTTGCCCAGCTCCCGCTCGAGTCCTCGGACGCCCGCTTCGCGCGTGTAGTCGTTGACCACGACGGCCAGCCCGCCGTCGGACACCTCCACTTCTTCCTCTCGCAGTCCGTTGCGCTCGAGCTGTCGCGCGAGCAGGTGGTCCCTGGCGATCGTGACCTTCTCCTGCTCCGTGTAGCCGTCCAGACGGATCAGTTCCATCCGGTCGAGCAGGGCGGCGGGGATCGTCTCGGCCACGTTGCCGGTCGCGATGAACAGCACCTCGGACAGGTCGAGGTCGACGTCGAGGTAGTGGTCCCGGAACGTGTGGTTCTGGGCCGGATCGAGCACCTCGAGCAGCGCGCTCGACGGGTCGCCGCGCCAGTCGGCGCCGACCTTGTCGATCTCATCGAGCATCATCACCGGGTTCTTCGTCCCGGCGTCCTTCAACGCGCGGACGATCCTTCCCGGCAATGCGCCGACGTAGGTTCGGCGGTGACCGCGGATCTCGGCCTCGTCGTGGATGCCACCGAGCGCGACGCGTACGAACCTGCGCCCCAGGGCACGGGCAACGGACTCCCCCAAACTCGTCTTCCCGACACCGGGGGGACCGACCAGGGTCAGGATCGCGCCGGAACCGCGACCGGTGACGGAGGCGAGCCCTCGATCGGCGCGCAACTTGCGCACGGCGAGGTACTCCAGGATCCGCTCCTTGACGTCGTCCAGACCCGTGTGATCCTCATCCAGGATCCGCTTGGCCTCGGAGATGTCGAGGGTGTCGTCGGTCCGCTCGTCCCACGGGAGTTCGGTGATCCAGTCCAGCCACGTGCGGATCCAACCGTACTCGGGCGACTGCTCGGAGGTCCGTTCGAGACGGCCCAGTTCGCGCTCGGCTTCTTTGGCAGCGTCCTCAGGCAGACCGGCCTCGGAGATCTTGCGGCGGTACTCCTCGACGACGTCCTCTTCGGACTCCTCGCCGAGTTCCTTGCGGATCGCCTGCAGCTGCTCGCGCAGGAGGAACTCTCGCTGTCGCTTCTCCATCCCCTCAGTGACGTCGGTACGGATCTTCTCCTTCAGCTCCACGTCCGCAAGCGTCGTCTTGGAAAGGTCCAAGACCAATGCCAGACGCTCCTCGAGATCGACCGTCTCCAGGACGCGAACCTTCTGCTCGAAGCTGAGATCGGGCGAGTATCCGCTCGTGTCGGCGATCGCGCTCGGGTCGTCGGCGATCCCGCGCAGGAACTCCGCGACCTGCGGGACGCCACGCGCCTCAACGATGTTCTCGATCACGGCGCGGTACTCGCGTGCGAGCTCCCGCGCGCGCTCCGAGGGCTCCGTCTCGTGGATCTCATCGACCTGCACCCAGGTCGCCTCACCCGTCCCGGGCACGCCGATCCCAACCATGGCGCGCGACACGCCACGGATCACCAGCGCGTCCATCCCCGAAGCGAGCCTGCCGACGTTCTCGAGCTCGGCGACCGTACCGAGGCGGGCATAGCCGGCATCGGTCCGGGGCACGAGGAGCAACCGACGATCCGAAGCCTCCGCGGCTTGGACGGCGGTACGCGCCTCCTCGGACTCGATCGTGAGGGTGACGACCATGCCCGGAAGGACCACTCCCGTGGTCAGGGGGAGCAGCGGAAGCACCTGAACGTCGAGCTCTGGGGTTTCGGTTTCGGGCATCTCGATCTCCTGCGTTGTCGGTGGAGCGGGTGGAAGGTTTCCCGGACAGTTCAACCCGTCATGCGGGTGAACCCCTCCAGGCACGGAAGTATTCCTGTAAGCGCCATTACACGTGCTGGGGGCACCGAACAGGTAGCGTGGCGCTCACCCCCGCTCGCAAGGGAGAGCACCGGTGACGCCAGAGCATCTGCGGATCGCGACCTACCTGGCTCCCGGCGTGCGCGAGACCTACGAGCTCGCCGCGCTACGGATCGGAGAAGCCCTCGGAGTCCCGGCTGAACTCGTCGTGGGCGAAGATCCCGAGCAGCTCGCCCGCGGAGAGGAGCATGTCGCCTTCTTATGCTCCCCCCCGGCCCTCGACCTGGCCGACCGCACCCCTGCCGCCGTCGAGATCCTCGCCGCCCCCGTGCTGACCGACGAGCGGTTCGAAGGGCGCCCCGTCTACGCCTCGGACGTCGTGGTTCGCGCCGATGATCCTGCGCGGGAGCTGAAAGACCTTCGCGGGCGGGCATGGGCCTACAACGAGGAGTCCTCCTTCTCCGGCTACGGGGCGTTGCTCGCCGCCGTCGCGGACGCGGGCGATGGGCCGGAGTTCTTCGGCTCGTTCGTCCGTGCGGGGTTCCACAGCCGGGCGCTGCGATTGGTGGCCGATGCCGCCGTCGACGCGGCCGCGATCGATACGCAGGTGCTGGCGTTGGAACTTCGGGACGACCCGACCCTGGAGCGCTCGCTCCGCGTGGTGACCCAGCTCGGCCCCGTCACGATCCAACCGGTGGTCGCCTCGACCACGCTGGCACCGACGGCGCGCCGCCGGATCCGCGATGTGCTCCTGCAGCTGAACGACCGACCCGAGGACCGGGCCGTTATCCGCGAGACTCTGATCGATCGGTTCGTCGCGATGACGGCTTCCGACTACGACGACATCCGCGAACTGCGCAGATCGATCCGACGATCGGGATTGGAACAGATCGGCGGCGCGAGTGGCTGTGCTCCGGGATCGGGGCGAGCTTCATGACCTCGGATCCGTGCCTGCGGAAGACCATCGGCCGGGGTGGTCCCCCATCCGGGGACGGGTTGCGAAAAAGGGGGAGATCGGGACTCAAGGTCGGGGGGGCCCGGACCGATACCTGATACGTACCGGGAACCGGGTACCGCCCGCTAGACCGCAACCGGTAGATGCGAACCCACCACGAAGGACCGGAGCAGCCGCCGCTAGCTCCGCCGGGAACTGAGGGGGGCGACGGCGAACGGGGTCATCTCCACCAAGCTGACCCTGCAGCCGCATCCACCCGGCACCGGAGGATCCGCATCGCAGCGCGAGGCAGAGATGTCGAGGGCCCCCCCGAGGGGGCCCGCAGCGCGTCCCGAGAAAGTGGCCCGGTCAGCGGTAGTACGGATCGAGCGCCATGTTCCGCCAGGCCTCCTGTGCGGCTCCGGAGGAGTAGACCCACCAGTTGCACCGCGAATCCGAGTTGAAGTAGAGGAGCGCCTCGAGGTTGCGCCAGCGGTCGGACTTGAACGTGCGGCGCGCGTCGGTGATCCACGCTGCCTTCGAGGGACGGCCCTGGACGCTCTCGGTGGTCCCCCACTCGGCCACGATCAGCTTCTTGCCTTTGGAGCGGGCCCACTCGTAGCTCGGCCGTATCGTCTCCCCGAGCCATCGGTACTTGCGCCCGCTCTCGCACTTGTCCCAGTTGTAGGCGGTGACCGCGACGCGGTTCACATGGTCCTTGCCCGGCCAGAACTTCGTGGCATGCCCGTTCTCCAGGCCCCACGCGGTCACCGTCCAGGACCAATACACCTTGTCGGCGGCCCCCTCTTCCCGGAAGATCCGACGGATCCTCCACCAGGCGCGCTTGAAGGCCTCGGCGTTGCCGTTGTTCTGCGTCGAGTCCTGGCCCTCACACTCGTGGTTGAAGCACAGGTAGATCTTCTTCGTCGCGTGCGAACCGCGATTGGCCATCGTCCGGTAGAACGCCTTCACGGCGCGAGCGCGGTGCCGGATCACGTCGTCGTGGGCGCCCCGCCCGATCGAGTCCCAGGAGATGTACCGCCGGCGGCCGTCGCGCACGTCCATCGGTTTCCAGGAGATGAAGAGCTTGCGACCCCGTCGACCGTCGAGCGTCGGCGACGCGCTCCAGTAGTCCAGCGGAGTGGGCCACGCGTGCCGCCACTGGTAGTAGATCCGATGCATCCCCAGCCGGCGTCCGGAGCGCTGCTCCAGCGTCATCAGGGCATCTCGCATCGTGGACCAATCTTTGCCGCGATTGGAAGCGAAGTTGAGGTCGCTTCGCCACGGAGCCGCGTGGGCTCCAAGGATCACCTTCCCCCCGCCCGGGTACCCGGCATCCGCGGGTCCGGCAAGAGGGCCGAGGTCGCCGAGGACGCGGGCCGCCGTGAGTCCGGCTGCGCCCGCGCCGAGGCGCCGGAGCGCCTCGCGTCGGGAGATCCCGTGCTCGTCGGGTGTCAGCATGTCTTCCCCATTTCTCCCGGAGGTCCGGAGGGCAGCGTCGAGCAACGCAGGTGCTCCGGGATCGGGGCGGATACTAGTGGCCACTCCGCGAGGGAACAACGACCCAGGTCACAACCCCCGCGCGAACCCGTGCCTGTTCCATGCCTGGCAGATCCACCGCCCGGATCCTTTCGGCACCCAGCGGCTCAGCGCGCGAGGGCCCGCGCGAACTCGATCAGCGGGGTGGCTCCGAACCCCTCGGCCAGATGCATGGCGGCCTCGGCGGCGGCGCGCCGATCCGCGCCGAGTCCGAGAGCGTCGAAGCAGCGAGCGCGCTTCAGGAGGGCGAATAACGTCTCCGACCCGGATCCATATCCCTCCCAGCCCTCGGCGACGAGGCCGTACGCCGAGGCCGCCTCCTCGAGGCGCCCGCGCGCCTCGGCGATCGCCGCGGTTCCCGCCCGGATCCCGAGCTCGCCGCGCCACGCGCGCCTTCGGCACGGCTTGTCCGTGGGGCGGCGCGCCCGTAGGCTCCTGCGGATGCGCGACTTCACGGGCACCAACGTCCTCGTCACCGGCGGTTCGAGCGGGATCGGCGCCGCCGTCGTTCATGCGTTCGCCGACGCGGGCGCTCGGGTCCGTTCGATCGGCCGAGATCCGGGCCGGCTGGAAGCCGTGCGCCAGGCGGCAGCGGCCCCGCAGCGGATCGACACCGCGGTGATGGACGTGGCCGAACCGACCGCCGTTCGCGCGATGGTGCTCGACGCGATCGAGGACCTGGGGGCGCTCGACGTCCTCGTGAACAACGCGGGAGTCGCGTTCGCGACGCCGGTGCTCGACCTGCCGCTCGCGCAGTGGCGACAGACGCTCTCGGTCAACCTCGACGCCCCCTTCATCGCGAGCCAAGTCGCCGCTCGGCACATGGTCGAGCGGGGCGGCGGTGCGATCGTCAACATCGCCTCGGTCGACGCGTTCCAGGCCGAGGCTCCGCAGGCCGACTACAACGTCTCGAAGGCGGCGCTCGTGATGCTGACGCGCTCGTTCGCCCTCGAGCTCGGTCACCTCGGTGTCCGGGTCAATGCGGTCGCACCCGGAGAGACGCGCACCGCGATGATCGCCGAGGAAGTCGACCGCGAAGATTTCCGGGAGCACTACCTCCGCAAGATCCCGATGCGGCGGTTCGCAGAAGCGGAGGAGATCGCCTCCGTCGTGTGCTTCCTCGCGTCGCAGGAGGCATCCTTCGTCACGGGGGAGACGATCGTGGTCGACGGCGGTGGCTTGTCCGGCGGCTGGTATGACCCTCGGGACGAGCCCGGTTCGACCCCCAGCTAACCTCGCGGGGCGGCGGCCTCCGAGCGCTTGCGAACCCGGGACGCTGCTGCCAGGGTCGCCGCGCGCTCCTCGTCCGACAACGCCGCGCTGCCGAACCGCTCCCGTTCGAAGGTCCGAACCACGAGCTCCGCATCGTCCACCAGGTCCGGAGCGAGGCCGACGCGGCGGATCCGGCGGAGGAACTCCGACGGCGTCTCCCACGGGCTACGACCCCTGGGCCGGAGTGCTGCGGATACTTCGGCCAGAGCCCGCCCTGCCTGGGTACTCGGCCCAAAAGGCTGCGGACGACGGCCTCCGCGACGGCGCACCGTCAACCCCACGCCGAGCGCAAGGAGCGCGGCAAGTGTGGCGGGCCACCATCGCACCGCACCGGCCATCGCACCCACCACCACCCGTCCGATCGCCGACACGCCACGCTTGACGGGATCGGGCACCACGGTTTCGAAGAATCGGCCGATCGCACCGATCGCTTTGGGCAGCAGGAATCGATCGGCGATGCTGGAGTCGGCCTGCGGCACACCGAACGTCGGATCGTAGGAGAGCCAACCTACACCTGGGTACAAGACCTCCACCCAGGCGTGCGCGTCGGACTCCTTGACCTCGAAGTACCCGGTGAACGTGTTGCGATCCCCCGGTCCGAACCCGGTGGCGAGCCGCGTGGGTACCCCGACGGCGCGGAGCAGCAGCGCCATCGACGAGGCGATGTGCTCGCAGTATCCCTCCCGCCGATCGAACAGGAACGTCTCGATCGGGTCCGCTCCGGGGACCTCCCGCGGGACGTCCAGGTTGTATCGGGTGTTGGCGCGGAGCCATCGCTGCACCGCGAGGACCTTGTCGTATGCCGAATCCTCGCCTGCGGTGATGCGCTCCGCGAGGGTTCGAACCTGCGACGAGAGGCCCGCGGGGAGCTGCGTGTAGCGCTCGAGCGACTCCTGGGGCCACGCGTCGGGCAGCGAACGCAGTTCGGGCGCCGACACGACGGGGACATGGGACACCACCGAGTAGATCGTGCCCGCGTCGAGCAGGATCGGCGCACGGATCGAACCGTAGTTGTCGACGCGCAAACCGCCGGCGGGGAAGTACACCTCTTGGGGCTGCCACGCGCCGAACACCACGTTGGGTTCGCGGACCTGCACGTAGAAGGTCTGTACGACCCGCTGGGCGAGCGCACTCGACTCGTCGCTCCAAGGGACCCGCTGGGCGCCGCTGCCGATCGCTTCGGTCGAGACGGTCCGTCGATCGCCGATCGTCCACTTCGTGCCGTCGAAGACGTCGAAGGCCTCCCCTCGCCACAGACCGGGCTGCTGTGCGCGGACCTTCATGACCACATCGTCGGAAAGCGTGCCACGCGACCGGAGGTCGACGGTGTCCCCGAACCCGGGGTAGGCGTTCGCCGTGAAATCCGAGACGTCATCGCCTCCCGGATCGTTTAGCCCTGGGTTGACGACCTGCCCCTCGAACCCGGAGACGCTCCCCCCGCTGCCCAACTGGAACGGCGGCGTGACCACGACCGCACCCGGCAACCTCGGGGTGAGCAGGAACGCCCCGCACGCCGTGAGACTCAGCGCCGCCAGGACGACCGCCGCCGTTCGCGCCGGCGCCCATCGAGGGTGCCCACCCCGATTCCGGGAACGATGGCGAACGATCTCGGCCGGATCGATCGTGTCCGGGCGCGGACGGGCTGTCAGCACGAGCCACGCTCCCATCGCGCCCGCCCATGGGACAAGGAACAGAACGAACGACGTATCGAGCGACAGGGACCCGGCCTCTGCCATCAGGATCACCGACGATGCGACCGAGAACCCCAGGTCCCGCCGGCGAGGGACGTCGAAGGAGTGGAGTACCTGAACCCAGAGGAAGAGCGACGCCAGTGAGGTCCGCGCCTCATCCACGCTCTGGGCGTACCGCACGTTCTGCAGGAACGAACCGAACGCGGCCAGAAGCGCGACCGCCAGGACGACCTTGGTCCCGCGGTTGGGACGGTGGCGCTGCAGGTGGGAGAACAGGAACCCGGCCGGAGGGAGCACCACCGCCGCGATCCCCGTGAAGGCGTCGGTCACGCCCTGGGCCAGCACCGCACCCACCGAGATCATCACGACGACCGCCGCGACGACCCTGATCGCGACCGAGTCCTCGGGCGGAGCCTTGATCGAACGCATCCGGGCTCGGACCGCCGTCCACAGCCCGGGCCGCGGAGTCGTCAGCTCGCCCACGAGGGTCTCCGGTCCAGGGCATCCGCAAGATCCTCGTCCGGACCGAGGCGCGCCGTGGCAATACCCGAGGAGATGAGCCCAGCTGTCAGGCGATCGACGCCCCGTGGATCCAGCAGCGGGGCCGACGGGGTTCCCCCGAACGCCGAGGCGTCGACGAGCACGATCTCCGCCTCGGCCACGGCGGAACGCAGGGCGGACGCGGGTGCCACGAGCCGCTGTGCATCGTTGGCCCGCCACGTCGGAGCTGCCACGAACACCGCACCGGCGTCGCGGAGCCGAGGCTGCAGCTGATGGAGCACGGCATCGAGCGTCAGTTGGCCACCCCGCTCGAGCTCGGCCAGCCATCGCAGCACGCGATGTGGATCGGCGTCGTCGAGCATCGTCAGCCGACCGGAGGCCGCAGCCACGAGGCGCACGCTGGTCTGCTGCCGGAGCGCGGCGAGCGCGACGGACGCGGCGACGGCGCAGCACCGATCCAACGGCGTGTGCTCCTCGCCGATGTCGCCCAACGTGTCGATCACGATCACGAGGCGCGGACGTTGCTCCTCCTCGAACTCGCGCACCATCACCGCACCGGTGCGCGCCGTCGATGCCCAGTGCACGTGGCGCATGTTGTCCCCCGGGCGCCACTCTCTTATGCCCAGGTACTCGGGGCCCGTTCCGCGCCGCGGCCGTGAGGCGATCGCGTGCTCGGTGGACGATGCCGGAGCGGCAACGGGCGGCGCGTGCAGTCGAACCCAAGCCGGAAGCACGGTCGTCGTGCTCTCCACCGACAGACGGCGCCGAACCCGCCCCACGCCGAACGGCGCCCCCGACGTCACGACTACGTCCGACACCGACTGGATGCCACGCCGGGCGGCGATGCGGGAAGCGTCGAGCGTCACCCGCTCGGTCGGAGCGATCGATGCGACGAAGAGTCGGGTCGAGGCGAGATGTGCGTCCTCGAGTTCGACGAAGTACCGCATCCCTCTGCCACCGTTCTCTACGTCGAGACGTACCCGGACGGGGCGGCCTTGCGTCGCCTCCGAGGGCGCGCTCCGGGTGACGCGGATATCGCGAACCATCCACCAGGGGAGTACCAGGCCGCTCAGCGCTGCGCCGAGCAGCAGCGCGGACAACACGAAGAGCCAGCCCGACTGCACGTTGGTTCCGATCAGGAACAGGAGCACGCTCCCGCCGACGAGTGCAGCGAACCGTTTCGTGGGCCTGGGCATCGCCTTAGGCGATCCCGGCCGCGCCGAGCGGCACGGGAACCTGGTCGAGCAGCTGGCGAACGAGATCACGTCCTGCAGCGATCGATTGCCCGTACCCCTTGGCCACCACCCGATGACCGAGGACCGACGACGCGAGCGACTTGACGTCGTCGGGAAGGACGTACGGACGACCGTCCCCGATCGCGCTCGCCTGGGCCGCGCGCGTCAACATCAGCATCGATCGAGGCGACGCACCCAGCGTCACCTCGGGATGCGACCGGGTCGCCTCAACCAAGGAGGCGACGTAGTCGATCACGAAGTCGTCGACGTGGACCGAACGGACCGCCGCCTGATGGTGCAGGATCTCCTCCGGCGTCAACACCTGGGGCAGCTCGGCGATCGGATGCGACGTCATCTGGCGCCGAACGATCTCTTTCGCCTGGCCGCGTTCCGGGTAGCTCACCTGCACCGTCATCGTGAAGCGGTCCAGCTGCCCCTCGGGCAACGGGTACGTGCCGTGCTGCTCGAACGGATTTTCGGTCGCGACGAGCAAGAACGGCAGCGGCAGCGGGTGCGTGACGCCTTCGACCGTCGCCTGCCGTTCCTCCATCGGTTCCAACAGCGCTGACTGGGTGCGGGGAGTCGTCCGGTTGATCTCGTCGACGAGGACGACGTTGGCGAACAGCGGTCCCGCGACGAAGTGGAACTCCCCTCGCCCCTGGTCGTAGACGGAGATCCCGGTCAGGTCCGAGGGGAGAAGGTCGGGGGTCGCCTGGACCCGGCTGAAGCTGCCGCCGATCGATCGTGCCAAAGCGCGCGCGAGCATCGTCTTTCCGACCCCCGGTACCCCCTCGAGCAGCAGGTTCCCCTCCGCGAAGAGACAGACGGCAGCAGCCCGGACGGCAGGCGTGCTCCCCGCGATCACACGCTCGATGTTGCCGACCAGGCGCTGGAACGCTGCAGTGGTCTCGTCCAGGCCGACGTCGCTGTGCATTAAGGTCTCGTTGCAGTCATCGTCGGCGCCCGGAGGGGACTTGAGACGTGGGGCGCCGGGGGGTCCCGCGGGCCGATCGGGGGAGCCAGATCCGCGTTCGGCCGCCGTTCGGCTAGGCCTTCTTCTTCGCGAGGGCGGAGATCGCCTCGAGCACGCACCGGTGGGCGACGGCGGCCGTGACATCGGCGTGATCGAATGGCGGGGAGACCTCGACGACGTCCATCCCGGCGAGATCGACCGCCCCGACGATCTGGCGCACGGCGCGCAGCATCTCCCTCGTGAGCATCCCGCCGGGTTCGGGCGTCCCCGTCCCCGGTGCCATCCCGGGATCGATCACGTCCACGTCGATCGAGAGGTAGATCAGATCAGGTCCGTCGAGCGCTTCGGCGATCGCGTCGGCGACCACGGCGTCTGCCCCTCGTTCCTCGATCTCGACCATGCGATGCCACCGCATGCCCTGTTCGCGCATCCAGTCGAAGGTCTCCTTCTCGGGCCAGTACCCGCGGAGTCCGACCTGAACGAAGTTGGAGCCCGCAACCCATCCCTCTTCGATCAACCGCCGCATCGGCGTGCCGTGCGAGACGAGGGATCCCCAGACCTCCCGCCCCGTGTCGGCGTGCGCGTCGAAATGTACGACCCCCACACGCCCGCGATCGTGCGCTCGAGCGACCGCCGCCGCGCTTGGGTAGGTGATCGAATGATCGCCGCCGAGCACGACCGGGATCGCACCCGTTCGCGCCACACGCAAGACCTTCTCGTGGATCACGCGGAGCCCGCGGCTCAGGCGGGATGGGACGACGGGCGCGTCTCCGGCATCCACGACATTGACTTTGGAGAAGACCTCGCCCTCGAGCTGGATCGACCACAGATCACCGGAGTGATAGGTCGCCTGACGGATCGCTCGCGGTCCGAACCGCGCTCCGGGACGGTTGGACGCGCCGTCGTCGAGCGGTGCGCCGACGATCGCCACCTCCGCGCCGCTCGCGGCCAGAGCCTCATCGGAGTCGCAGAGGGGTCGCTTCTGGAACGTGGTCGACCCCACGTAGCTCGGCAGGCCGTAGTCGTCGAACTCCGTGAACTCGTCGTCGCCGAATTCCTCGGCCCGGTCGATCCGGAACTCGCGATCGGTCACCAGCGCTCCCTCGTCTCGTGCCGCGTGACCCTAGCCGGACGACGACGGGGGCACAACACGAGGCCGTGACGCGGCCTAGCCGAGTCGCTCGTTCGCGAGCTCGAACGCCGTCCCGAGCGCGCGAGAACCGGTCGGGAACGCGTGTATCGCGTCGGCGAGCACGGGGATCGGGATCTCGAGCTTGAGCGCAATCACGGCCTCGCCGGTGAACTCGGACGCTCCGGGCGCGGCCGCGAACACCCCGACGGGGACCTTGCGCTCGCGATCGACTACGACCGAGACATGGCCGCGGGAGCCTTCGGTGGCCTGACCGCGGGCGGTCGTCGTGAAATCGACCGTGACTTCGAACACGTCTATCCCCTCCTGCTGAGCCTCTTCGACCGTCTTGCCGACGGCGCCGGCGTCCGGATCGGTGAACGTGGCGCGCGGTACCGAAGACAGATCGGCGGTGCACGGCCGGCCCGCTGCGTTGCGCCCGGCGATGCGACCCTCGTAGTAGGCGAGATGCGTGAACTGCGGGCCCCCTGCGCAGTCGCCCGCGACGAAGACCGCGTTACCGATCGCCATCCGCTCGTCGGGATCGGCCGACCCCCCGTCGGTCAGGCGGGCGCCCGTCTCCTCCAGACCCAGTGCGCCGAGGTCGTCGCCCCTGCGGCCGACGGCAACGAGCAACTCGGCTCCCTCGACCACGACCCCGTCGGACAAGCTCACCTTGCGCCCGGCGCCACCGGACTCGACCTTCTGTGCGCGAACTCCCAGCCGCAGTTGGACCCCGTCTTCGGCGAGCTGTGCCCCCACCGCCTTGGAGGTCAGCGGGTGATCCCGGGAGAGGATGCGATCCGAGGCCTCAACGAGCGTGACCTTCGAGCCGAACCGCGCGAAGACCTGCGCGAGTTCGACGCCGATCGGCCCACCGCCGAGCACAACCAGGCTCGAGGGGAGCTCACGCGTCGTGGTGGCCTCACGACTGGTCCAGTACCCCGAGTCCGAGAGTCCTTCGAGCGGGGGAACGACGTTGCGCGAGCCGGTGGCGACGATCAGCGATCGCCCTTCGAGGGTCCGAGGCGGCCCATCGGGCACCACCACCTCGATGCGACCGGGTCCCACGACACGGGCCGGGCCCCGGACAAGCTCGATCCCGAGGTCGGCGAAGTTCCGCGCGTGCCCGCTGTCGTCCTGGCGGTCGGTGCCCTCGCGACTGATCATCCAGTCGCGGCGGTCGGATGCGCGCTTCCACGGGTAGTCGGAGCCGAGCGCACGCCGATGTGCGGCGTCCAGCAGCGTCTTCGACGGCATGCACGCCCAGAACGGGCACTCACCGCCGAGCAACTCGCGCTCGACGACCGCGACGCTCGCCCCTGCCTCGTTCGCGGCGGTGGCGGCCGACTCACCGGCCGAACCGCCACCGATCACCACCACGTCGTGCATCGGACACCTCCCGGAGAACGCAGCGCCCGAAACCCTACGAAGCGAGCTCCTTCTCCGTCAGGTAGTCGCTCGCCACATCCTCGACGTCCTCGCGGTCGTTCTGGATGCGATCGACCATCGACACCATGTCCTCGTCCGTGAGCGAGGTCGTCACCGGGTCGAGGAGCGCCTGCAGTGCCGGCGACGACACGTCCTGACGGACGATCGGCGCGAAGTTGCCGACGGCGAGCATCTGCTTGTCGTCGGGCAGGATCACGAACCCCTTGTCGTCGATCGTCGGATCCAGGGAGAACAGCACTCCCACCTGGACCGCACCGCTGTCGAGCGCTGCAACCGTCTTCGGTCCGCCGAAGTCCAGCTTGCGGATGTCGGCGAACTCGACCCCATACACCTTCTTGAGTCCCGGTTCGCAGAAGGGGTTCGTCGGGCAATCCGGCGGCGCCCCGAGCGAGAGGTCGGCCGCCGGTCCTGAGAGGGAGCTGAGGTTGCTGAGCGAGTACTGACCGATGACCTCCGGCGTCGCGACGAAGACGTTCGAGCTGTTGGCCGGGGAGATGCCGTAGATGTCCAACCCCTTGTCGGCCGCCTCGTCGGCCAGCCGCTGCGCGACTTCCTCTGGCGTCCCGCTAGCGTCCGCGCTCTCGTCGAAGGTGAGGAGTTCGGGCCCTGTGTACTCGGGCTTGAGGTCGATCTCCCCGCTCTCCAGCGCCGTGTTGCCGACGTCGCGGCTCTCGATGTCCAGCTCTCGCGTGACGTCGTAGCCGTTCTGTTCCAGCACCTGCGCGTACATCTCCGCCACGACCTGGTTCTCGGCGAAGGCGCCGGACACACCGATCGTGATGGCGGTCTGACCCTCGCCGGCGTCGCTGTTGTTCGGGTCCTCGTTCGCGTCGTCCCCACCCGACCCGCACGCGGCGGCGATCAACGCCAGCGCGAGCACGGTCGCCCCAAGGACGAACCTGCGGTGCTTCCGCATGGGTACTCCCCCTCTTCTCAATGTCGCAGCCGGGGCGGTAGGCGCCGGCTTCGGACCCGCGAACCCTAGCAGCAGGCTGCGCGCCGGTGCCACCCACGGGCTCTCCGGAACCGACGGCCGCGGCCCGTAGTCCGTCGCTGCGTCGCAAGCCTCCTCACGCACCCGAAGGGTTCACCGGTGGATGCGACGGGGCAGGACCCGGTGGCACCATCGCGCGCCGACCGCGCCGACCCGACGAGCGCGTCCGAGGGGTCGTCATCCATGTGAGGAGCGAGAAGAGCAGCTCCGTGGCAACCGCGAGCCCCGCCACCAGGAGGGCGCCGGCGACCAGCTTGGGCGTGTCCTGTTGTGCGTAGCCGTCCAC
Source organism: Actinomycetota bacterium (assembly GCA_040902745.1). Taxonomy (GTDB): domain Bacteria; phylum Actinomycetota; class UBA4738; order UBA4738; family HRBIN12; genus JBBDWR01. The sequence goes on from JBBDWR010000019.1 coordinate 58,129, forward strand.
GATGTATCGGCCGAGCGTGCCACCCCCGATCAGCGCGGACAGGGTAGCCGTCGCGACGATCGTGACCGCTGCCAGCCGCAGGCCGGTCATGATCAGCGGGATCGCGAGGGGTACTTCGAGCCTCGCGAGGACCTGTCGACCGGTCATCCCCATCCCTCGAGCCGCCTCGACCGTGTCGGGATCGACCTGCTGGACACCGACGTAGGTGTTGACCAGGATCGAGGGGATCCCCAGCAGCGTGAGGGCGATGAATGTCGGCGCGAACCCGAACGCGTACGCGGGCCAGTTGCTCACGAAGACCAGATACATCACCGACACGATCGCGAGGGAGGGGATCGCGCGTCCCATATTCGCGATCTGCACGGCGACGACCTGGCCTCGGCGGGTGTGCCCTACGACGAGTCCGACCGGTACCGCGATCAGGGCCGCAACGATCAAGGAGACCACCGACAGCTCGATGTGCTGAACGAGTCGCGCAAAAATGCCGTCCGGGCCGCTCCAGTGCTGTGGGTCGGCGATCCACCCGAAGCCCTCCGTCAGCTCGTTCACGTCGTGACCACCCGCATCCCTCGTGCCCACGGCGTGGTCAGACGCTGGATGCCGAGCAGACCGATGTCGGCGAGCAGCGCCAAGACGAGCGAGAGGAACGAGCCCAGCAGCAGCGGGGTCCAAAAGTCGGTCTCGAGTCCTTCGAAGATCAGCTGCCCGAACCCTCCCCGGCCGATCAGCCCCCCGATCGTCGCGAGCCCGATCGTGCTCACCGTGGCGATACGGATCCCCGCGATGATCACCGGCGCGGCCATCGGCAGTTCCACGCGCCACAGCAGCTGACGCGAGGTGTAGCCCATCCCCGTCGCCGCCTCCTTGACGTCCTGTGGTACCCCGTCGAGTCCCGCGACGACGTTGCGGATCAGGATCAGCAGGCAGTACCCGGTCAACGGGATCACCACCGTCGTCAGGCTCAGCCCGGTGATCGGGATCAGGAACGCGATCGCCGCCAGACTCGGGATCGTGTAGAGGATCCCGCTGATCCACGTCACCGGCGGGTACAGACGCCGGTGACGCTGGGCGACGATCGCGATCGGGAGCCCGATCAGCAGGGCGAGCCCGACGGCCGACACCGTGAGCACCACGTGCTGGAGCCCGTCGGCCGCGATCTCATCGAGATGGTCGGCGATCCAATCCCAGCGGATCAGTGGCTCTCCGCCCGCCTGCGCGATCATCGGTTCCGAACCGGTCGACGGATCACGTCACGATCTCCTTCGAGATGTGCTCGAGGGTGAGGATGCCCCGGTAGTGCTGTCCCTCGGTGACGACGACCGCCACCTGTGTGCGGCTGGTCACGACCGAGTCCAAAGCGATGCGCAGCGAATCTTCGTCCGTGACGTAGGCGGAGAACCTGCGAGGTTGCACCTGCGACACGGTGGCAACCCCTTCGAGCTGCGATTCCTCGATCCAGCCGAGCAGCTCGTCGCCGTCCACGACACTCGCCCAGTCGCCCCCGAACGCTCGCATCACCCTGCGCGCCTCTTCGGCGGTCGTGCCGGGGGCCACGACGGGCCCCTCTTCGACCCCGATGTCCCCGACCTTGGTCAACGCGAGCCGCCTGAGGCCGCGTTCATACCCCAAGAACTCCTCGACGAACGGGTTCGCGGGTTCGCGCAGCATCCGCTCCGGGGGGGCGTACTGCTCGAGGACACCGCCCACGTTGAGCAGGGCGATCCGATCCGCGAGCTTGATCGCCTCGTCGATGTCGTGGGTGACGAACACGATCGTCTTGCGTAGCCGTTCCTGGATCGACAGGAACTCCTCCTGCAACCGGCCTCGGACGATCGGATCCACCGCCGCGAAGGGCTCATCCATCAACATCACGCCCGGGTCGGCTGCGAGTGCTCGCGCCACACCGACGCGCTGTCGCTGCCCGCCGCTGAGCTCACCCGGGTATCGAGCCAATAGATCGTCGTCGAGCTCGAACAGCTCGGCCATCTCCTGCACCCGCGCGGCGATCCGTTTGGCGTCCCAACCAAGGAGGCGAGGCACCGTGCCGATGTTGTCCTCGATCGTTCGATGGGGCAGCAGCCCAACCGTCTGGATCACGTAGCCGATCCGCCGCCGCAGCTGCACCGGATCCTGTTCCAAGACGTTGGTGCCTTCGAGCAGGATCCGCCCGGACGTCGGCTCGATCAGCCGGTTGATCATCTTCAGGGTGGTCGTCTTGCCGCACCCCGACGGCCCGATCAGTGCAGTGATCTGGCCCGCATGGATGTCCAGGGAGAGGTTCCCCACCGCGTCGCGGTCCGCGTTCGGGAAGCGCTTCGCGACGTCGATCAGTGCGATCGCCGCATCGCCGCCTGCTGCCTCGGCCACTTCCGCTTGCCTCCCCACGCCTCGGCGGCACTCCGGGCAGGAGTCTAGAGCGCCATCGGTCGATGTCTAGGTCGTCGGTTGCTGCGATCCGCGCGCGACCTTCGCTTCGCGCCGAACGATGTCGATCGCCTCCTCGATCCGATCCCGGTGTGTACGGAACGAGAGGATCGCCATCCTGAGCACGAAGGCGTCGTCGACGAGCGTGCTGGAAAGGAACACCCGTTCGGAGCCGTTGATCCGATCCAGGAACGCGCGACCGGCTTCGGACGGATCCCTGCCGCCATCGTGGGCCAGCCGGAACCCGACGATCGACAGATCCGGCTTCCAGGGAACGTGCAGAAGAGGTTCCGCGGCCAGCGCCGCGTGCGCGAACTCCGCGAGGTCCAGCTTCTCGTCCAGGGCATCGCGGAACGCGGCGACCCCGTGCAACTGCAACGGCAGCCAGACGCGCAAGCCGCGGAAGTCTCGAGAAAGTTCCGGCGAGTACTCCGAGTAACTCGGGAGCACCTCTCCCCCGGCGACCAGATCCTGGAGATAGTCGGCCCCCGCCGTCGAGTGCGCCTGCCGCAGCAACGACGCGTCCCGAACGATCAACGAACCCGTGCCATAGGGCAGGAACAACCCCTTGTGCGGGTCGAGGGTGATCGAGTCCGCGCGTTCGATCCCCTGCAATCGCGCCCGCCCCGTTCGGTGAGTTGGAAGAACCCGCCGTAGGCCGCGTCGACGTGCAGCCACAGGCGCTCGCGCTCGCACAGTTGGGCCACCGCCACGATCGGATCCACCGCGCCCGTGTTCGTCGTGCCCGCGTTCGCAACGACGCAGAACGGAGTCCGTCCCGCAGCCCGGTCTCGGCCGATCGCCTCCGCGAGCGCGTCCACGTTCAGGCGTAGCTCCGGCGTCACGGCGACGCGGACGACGTTGGATCCGGGGAACCCGGCGATCTTCGCGGCCTTCGCGACGGACGCATGGGCTTGCTCGGACACGTAGATCGTGCCGCTGAGGAAGTCGGCGGGCAATCGCGCGGACCGCGCGGTGACGATCGCCGAGAGATTCGCCATCGACCCGCCCGTCGTCAGGATGCCGCCCGACGCGGGTCCGAGCCCGAACAGATCGCACAGCCAGCGGAGGACATCGGTCTCCATCTGCACGAAGACCGGGGCGGTGCTCGCAAGGTTCACGAACCGATTGACTCCCGACGCGAGGAACGTCGCCAGCGCTGCCGAGTACAGCCCACCGCCGGGGATGTAGGCGAGGTAGCCGGGACCCGCCGGCTCGAGCGCATGGGCTGCGCCCCGCGCGACATCGTTCAGCACCCCGGCGAAGGTTCTGCCTTCCTCCGGCGGGGAACCGTGGAGGGAAGCCGCCACCTCCAAGGCATCCTGCACAGCGCCGGCCGCCGACGCGTCGGGAAGGGAGTCGATGAATCGCGTGAGGTACTCGACCGCGGCTGCGCCCATCTCGCGCATCTGATCGGCCGACGGCTCCAAGCCGAACGCGCCCGTCGCCGTGGGCACGACCGAGCCGCCTCAGGAAGCGGCCGGGTCGACCGGTCGCGAGCGGAGCGGCGGCAGCACCTCGAGCAGATCGCTCGTAGCCTCGGCGACGCGATCCACGGCTGCCTCGAACGCGGCCGGATCACGGGCGGGAGGCGTCCGGAACCCGCTCACCTTGCGCACGTACTGCAGGGCGGCCTCGCGGACCTCGTCCTCGCTGGTCGGTCCGTCGGGAGTTCGCAGGCGCTTGATACTGCGGCACATCGTCGGGTCATCCTAGGCGCTCCGGGCCCGTTCGACCTCTCACCCAACCGCATGCCCGTTCCGAGGTGGAACACTGTCTGCCCGTGACAACCGAACCGAGACCGACGACGCGCTTCACCGGGCCCGGCTGGGTCGCTCCGGGTGTCGTGCTCGCGGCGGCACCGTGGACGTGGTTCCTGCTGCGTGACATGACGCCGATCATGGACGTCGCCGCCGTCGCGCTTCCGCTGATGGCATCGGCCGCCGGGTGCGCAGCCGCGGTCGTCGCCGGCGTGCGTCGCTCCCCGCTGCCGACTCTGGTGGCGGCGTCGTTCGCGGCGTTCACGCTCGTGGCCGTCCTGGGCCCACGGGTGCCGATCCGCGACGAGGCGCCGGTGCGGCCGGTGCGTCTCGCCTCGGCGAACGTCTACGAACGCAACCGGAACGAAGGGTCTGCTCGGGCCCTGCTCGACCAAGGAGCCGACGTGTTGGTGGTGATCGAGGGGGCTCCCGCGATCGGGGATGGGCTCGCGGGAGCCTATCCGTATCTGATCCAGGAGGGCTTCCTTTCGGTGCGTTCGTCCTTCCCTGCGCGCGAGCTTTCTTCCGGCGCCGCGCTGAACGGAGCCCGGCTCTTGCGGGTTCGCATCTGGGGTCCGTCGGGTCCGTTCGTCTTGTACGCGCTCCACTCGCTGAACCCGCTCTACGACGCCGCGTTCGATGCGCAGCTCGGGTTCCTCCAGGACCTGCTCGGGCGGATCGAGCGGGAGAGCCAGCCCGTGGTCATCGCGGGCGACTTCAACATGAGCGACCGAAGCCAGGGATACCGCCTCGTGACGGGATCGTTGAACGATGCGATGCGAGCGGGGTGGGCGCGTTCGACCTACTCGAGCGGACCGTGGCAGGTGCTCTTTCTGCGGATCGACTACATCTTCACGACCCCGTCCTGGTGCGCCGCCGACGCCGTTCGTTTCGACGTCCCGGGGTCCGACCACGAGGGAGTGGCGACGACGATCGGACCCTGCCCCGGCGTCCCGATCCCCGAGGCCCCAACCACCGACACGCCGCCGCCTCCGTCGTCGTCGTCGCCGTCGTCGTCGTCCAGCACGACGCCATCGGCCGCGACGCCCTAGGAGCGCTTGAGGTCCGAGAGGATCTCTCGCGCCGCGTTGGCGCCCGGCCCGCCGGTGACACCGCCGCCCGGATGCGCACCCGAGCCGGCGAGGAAGACACCGGGGATCGCGAACCGATAGCGAGCATGCCCCAGCAGGGGGCGCCACGCGAAGAAGTCATCCAATCCGGGCTCACCGTGATAGACGTGACCGCCCGTGAGCCCAACCTCTCGCTCGAGGTCGCGAGGCGTGCGGACCCGGCGTGCGACCACCAGCTCCCCCAGTCCCGGGGCGTAGCGCTCGAGCGTCTTGACCGTGATCTCCGCGAGGCGGTCTTCCTCGATCTCCCAGTCGCCGTCGCGAAGATCGTACGGTGCCGACTGGAACAACACGCTCATCACGTGATGACCGTCCGGAGCGAGACCCGGATCGTTGAGTGTCGGGATCGTGACCTCGAGCATCGGATCCTCACAGATGCGCCCGTACTTCCAGGCATCGGCCGCCTTCTCGAGGTAGTCGATCCCGAGCGAGATCACGATGCGGCCTTGTAGCTGGTCCGGATCGGCACCGTTGAACTTCGGCATGCCGGCGAGGGCGAGATCCACCTTCGCCGTGGCGCCCGGTGTGCGGATGTTCCCCCCGCGCCAAACGAGCTCGGGACCCAGGACGACAGGGTCGATCAGCCGCGTGAGCGTCTGCTTCGGGTCACAGGCGGTGACGACCGCGTGCGCCGATATCTCCTCGCCACTGGCGAGCACGACCCCGGTCGCGCGACCGCCCGCGTCGGTCGAGATCGACGCGACCTCGGCGCCCGTCCTGATCTCGGCCCCGAACACCGTCGCGGAGCGGGCCAGTGCGTCGGCGAGCGCCCCCGAACCGCCCTTGGCGAACGTGCTCTGTCCCGCGATACCGCCGTCGTTTCCGGCGGAGTCGTTGAGCAGCACCGCGGCGGAACCCGCGGCCCACGAGCCCATCGCCGTGTACAACACGGCGCGCGCCGCCAGCGCTCCGGCGACGGGGTCTGATTCGGGCTCCTCGCCGACGCCCTCGCGGATGAAGTCCGCGACCGCCATCGGCAGCGCGCGCGTGGCCTCGCGACCGGCCTTGGCTCCGAGTCCCTTGAACGCCTTCCCGAGCTTGAGCCCCGTGATCGCGTCGGCGATCGAAGGGGTCTGCACATCGGGGGGGGTGGCGGCGTTGACGTGCGCCAGAAAGCTCGCGAGCGCGCGCACCCGCTTGTCGAACGCGACGTAGCGGTCCGCCGCCTTGGGGAAAGCCGATCGCAGTCGGTCCGCGGTCTTTGCGGCATCGGCCCAGAACGTGATGCCGCTGCCGTCGGGCTGCGGAGCGAACACGCGGACCTCGGGAGTGAGCAACTCGAGACCCTGTTGCTCGAGCTTGAGGTCGGCGATCACCGAACGGCGCAGACGGCCGACCGTGTGCGCCACACCGGGAGCGGTGAACCCCTCGGCCAGCTCGACGTTCGCCAGGATCCCGCCGACGCGGTCGGCCCGCTCCACCACGAGCACCTTTCGCCGGCCCTTGGCGAGGTACGCCGCCGCGACCAAACCGTTGTGCCCTCCCCCGACGACGATCGCGTCGTAGCGCGTGGCCATCACGCCACCGCCTTGGAGCGCTTCGACCCGTTGCGCATGCCGGCCTTGTTGGCCTTGAGCACCTCAAGCGCGGCGATGCGACCCGAAGCGCCCATGATGCCGCCGCCCGGGTGCGTGGCCGCTCCGCACAGCCACAGATCTTTGACCGGCGTCTCGTAGCGCGCCCAACCGGGCACCGGACGATTGAAGAACAACTGCTCCAAGGAGAGTTCACCCTGGAAGATGTTGCCCTCCGTCAAACCGGTGACGTCTTCGATGTCTTTCGGCGTGATGAACATCTTGTGCACGATCCGCTTGCGGATGTCGGGGAACCGTTCCTCGAGCGTGTCGATCACGTTCTCACCGAACGCGGTCCGCATGTCGTCGTCCCACACCTGACCGTCTGCGAGATGGTACGGGGCGTACTGCACGAAACAGCTCATGATGTGCTTGCCCGGGGGGGCCATCGAGGGATCCACGAGCGTCGGGAAGATCATGTCGATGTAGGGACGCTGGGAGAAGCGGCCGTACTTCGCGTCGTCGTAGGCCCGCTCCATGTAGTCGACGCTCGGCGAGAAGCTGACGGCTCCGCGCAGCCACTCACCCACGCCGGGTTTACACGCAAGCTCGGGAAGTCCGTCGAGCGCGAGGTTCACCTTGCCCGACGAGCCTCGGTATTTGTAGCGACGCACCTCGTCGGCGAACGTCGGATCGAGCGCGCCGGGGTCCATCAGCTTGAGGAACGTCATGTGCGAGTCGACGCTCGACAGCACGACGTCGGCGCGGATCTGCTCTCCGTTCTCCAGCGTGACGCCCGTGGCTCGGCCGTTCTTCGTGTCGATGCTGGCGACCGGCGCCTCCGTGCGGATCTCCGCTCCGAGCGCGCGCGCGGCGCTGCCGATCGCGTTCGAGATGCCTCCCGTACCGCCCTTGGGGATCCCCCATGCGCGGAACGCGCCATCGATCTCTCCCATGTAGTGGTGCAGCAGCACGTAGGCCGTTCCGGGTGATCGTGGGCCCTGGAACGTGCCGATGATGCCGGACGCCGACATCGTCGCCTTCAGCGGGTCGGTCTCGAACCACTGGTCGAGGAAGTCGACGGCGCTCATCGTCATCAGTTCGATGAACGTTTGCTGGTGACGGCGCGGCAAGTCCTTGAACTCCTTCGCCAGTCCGACCAGGGGCAACCACTCGAAGAGGTTGATCTTGCCCGGGTCCGGCGGAACAGCGGACAGGATCGGCTTGATGAAGCGCGCCATCTGCGCCATCAGCTGCGAGTACTCCTCGTACGCCTCGGCGTCCCGCTTGGACCAGCGTCGGATCTCGCGGACGGTCTTGCCGTGATCGTTGACGCGCCAGAGGTAGTCCTCATCCAGTGGGGTGATCGTGCCGTCGAGCGGCAGGATCTCGAGCCCGTGCTTGGGGAGCTGCAACTCCCGGATGATCTCGGGGCGCAGCAGGGACACCACGTAGGAGTACACGGAGAAGCGATAGCCGGGGAAGATCTCCTCGGTGACGGCGGCTCCTCCGAGGACGTGGCGACGCTCGAGCACGACGACATTCTTGCCCGCCTTCGCCAGATAGGCGGCGGCCACGAGGCCGTTGTGCCCTCCGCCGACGACGACCGCGTCGTAGGTCTGCGCCATCTCCACGACCTCCTGCGAGAACGAACGACTCCGGGTCGAAACACCCCGCGCGGCCGCACCCCCGGCGCGCCGGTTGCCCATGCTAGACCGGCGCACATACCCCGACCATCGACCGTCTGACTTGAGGTCAACGCCCGATCATCGCCGGAAGGGTCAGGGACCGCCTCCCACGTGCATACTCTACGCCGACCGCGCATCGTCACCGGACCGCACCGAGGAGGGCCTGTGAGCGTCGGAACCGCCTTCTATCCGCGCGAAGCACAGCTGAACGTCAAACAAGTCTGGAACGAGTGGTCCGGGTACTTCTCCGCGGCGTGCTACGCGGACTTCCACGACATCGAGTACAACGCGATCCGCGAGGCGGCGGCGGTGTTCGACGCGACGCCGCTGCACAAGTACCTGATCGCGGGCCGCGACGCCTTGCGGCTCGTCGACCGGGTCATCACCCGGGACGCACGCAGGCTCGCCGTGGACCGCGTCTACTACACCCCCTGGTGCGACGAGGACGGCGCGGTCGTCGACGACGGAACCGTCGCCCGCCTCGCCGAGACCATCTACCGGGTCACGTCCGCCCATCCGTGCCTGCGATGGTTCGAGATGAACGCAACCGGCCTCGACGTGCAGATCGACGACGTTGCCGAGTCCACCGCGGCACTGGCGCTGCAGGGGGCGCTCTCGCGCGAGGTGCTCGAAGCGGCCACTCGTCAGGACTGGACGGATGTGCGGTACTTCGGCCGGCGCAAGAGCGAGATCGGCGGCGTCGAGGTCGACGTCACCCGGACCGGCTACACCGGCGACCGCGGGTACGAGCTGTGGCTACCGGCCGACGGGGCCCTCGACGTCTGGGATGCGCTGTTCGAGGCGGGACGCGACTACGCGATCCGGCCGATCGGTGTACGCGCCCTCGATGTGGCGCGGACCGAAGCAGGACTGATCATGGTCGACGTGGACTACACCAGCGCCAAGGCCGCGTTGAATGACGCGCAGCGCTACTCCCCTTTTGAGCTCGGTCTCGGCAAGCTCGTGGACTTCGGCGGAAGCGACTTCGTCGGCAGGCGCGCACTGCAAGCGCAGCAAGAGGTCGGTGGCCCGCCACGACGCCTCGTGGGCCTGGACATCGACTGGACCGGAATCGAGGCGATGTTCGCCCGTCACGATCTCGCGCCCGAGGTCTCGCCGATGGTCACGCGGGCCGAGATCCCGCTGTATAAGGACGGCAAGCAGATCGGGCGGGCGACGAGCACGACGTGGGGCCCCACGATCAAGAAGATGATCGCCCTCGCCTCGATCGACGCGACGTTCGCGTCGATCGGCACCCGCGTGTCGGTCGAATGGACCGTCGAAGGTGAACACGGCAAGGTCGGCGCAACGGTCGTTCCCCTTCCGTTCCTCGACCTCGAACGCAAACGGACGTAGCCGGGCGGTCGCGCCCGGCGAACCTGCTCCCGCGCGGCGACGAATCGTTCCCGAGGGTCCTGGCCGCCAGTTCGTGACGTTCCCGTCACATCCAGGGTCGGCGCGCACGGCCTCTGCGAAACTGTGTCCATGAGCGCCCCCCGTTCCTTTGATCGTGCCCTGAAGATCGGCGTCCTCGCGGCCGTCTTCCTCGGGACGGCCGGCGTGGCGCTCGTATCCGACCTCGTGCTCGCCCTGGGGGCCGGGCTCGCGATCCTGGTCGTCGGCATGGCAGTGCTGACCGTCCGTGCTCGTGCGGCCGCGCTGAACGCCGCCCGGGCACCCGATCGACAGGCTCCACCCGACCCCGGCCGGCGCACGTTCCTGGCCGGCGCCGCGGCCGGCGGGCTCGGTCTCGTGGTTGCCGGGGCAGCCGGCGGAACCGCGCTCAAGCGGTTCGTGCGACCCGACCCCGCGCCGATCCTCGAAGGGATGGCCGGTGACGTCGGCGCGGAGTACATGGAGCTGATCCGGCGTGGGTACCACCCGGCGCGGTCGGGGGACCTCCAGCTCATCGTGGCTCCCGGATCGAGCTCGATCTATCCGCAGGAAGCGACCTCGTTGGTGTTCGACGACCCTCGGACGAGCCACTCCCAGGTCTGGAACTACCTCGAACGCATCCCGATCGCCCTCTACGCCCCGGGGATCGTCGCCCCGTCGGACTCGACCGAACGGGTCACGCTCGCCGACCTTGCACCGACCACCGCGATGTTGATGGGCTTCGACTTCCCCGCTGCCGACGGGTCCCCGCTGCCGGGCATCGAGGCCCCGGTCACGCCCCCGAAGGTGATCGTCACGTTCGTGATCGACGGCGGCGGGTGGAACGTGTTGGCCGAACATCCCGGTGCCTGGCCGAACATCGCGCGGATGCTCGGCGCGTCCGCCGTGTATCGCAACGCGATCGTCGGATCCTTCCCGGCGGTAACGGCGTGCGCCCATGCCACGATCGGAACCGGAGCCTTCCCGTACACCCACGGGATCTCGGGACACAACGTGCGGATCGACGGTCAGGTCGTAAAGGCCTACGGCGCGCCCGGCGAGGCCGATCCGTCGTTCTTGCTGTCGCCGACGCTCGCGGAGGCCTGGAGCCAGGAGACCGGCGACGGCGCCTGGGTCGGGGAGATCGGTTACCAGATCTGGCACATGGGGATGCTGGGCAAGGGTGGAGACCGGCCGCTCGGCGACCTTCCGATCGCGACGTACTGGCCCGAGACCGGGGCGAACACCTGGGCGTCGCTGAACCCGGACCTGTACCGCCTACCGAACGAGGTGCCACCGATCGAGGATCTCCTCGCGCACCAGGAGCGCTACACGCGGATCGCGCCGCCGCCCTCTCCGTACGATCTCCAGGGCGTCAAGGAGGCGTGCTGCACACCGCCGATCGTCTCCTATCAGGGGGATCTGATCGAGGCAGCGTTCCGCTCGGAGCCGATCGGGCAGGACGACATCACCGATCTGCTCTACATCAACTTCAAGTCGCCCGACTACGCGGGTCACGTGTACAACTTCACCGACGAGCGCACCGGCAGGGTGCTCTCCGAAGTCGACCAGCAGCTCGGGCGGCTCCTGCGTCTGCTCGAGGACCGGTTCGCCCCCGGGGAGTACGCCGTGATCCTGACGGCGGACCACGGGCAGTGCCCGCCGATCGACGAGGTCGGCGGCGTGCGCGTGGACCCGATCCAGCTGGATGAGGACGTCGATACCGCATTCAGCAGTCTGCTGCTAAGCGCGACGCAGAGCGTGGTCCCCCACGAGATCTACCTCGATGCGAACGCGATGCTCGCCGCCGGATGGCGCGCGGCCGATGTTGCGGCCTGGCTGGGCGATTACCGCTACCGGGACAACATCGGAGAGTACGTCCCCCGCGACCTCGTGCAGCGCGATCGGCTCTCGGACAAGCCGTTCGCGGCTGTGTTCCCCGTCTCCTACCTCGAGTCCCTGCAGGGCCGAGATCTCGCGCCCTTCGGCGACACTGCGTATCCGGAGGCCGACCCAGGCCTTCCGCCCATCACCTGGTAGCCGCGGCGAAACGCGACGAGCCCGCCGCGGATGCGACGGGCTCGTAGAGGGGTGGAGGTGGCGGGAATCGAACCCGCGTCCTCGAACGACCGACCAGGTCTTCTCCGGGCGCAGCCGGTGGTGTGTTTCACCTCGGGTCTCCCACCGGCGGAGAAACCCTCGGCTAGTCCGGGTGCGATGTCCGGCGGCGGCCCCCGGACGGAACCGTCACCGTAAGCCTGCTCACGACACCCGATCCCCGGCCGCAGGCGTGCCGGGGCGGATGGCTACTTATGTATTAAGCAGCGAGCGCGTAGTCTTCATTGGCGCTTCTTAAGTCCGGCGTTTAACGAGACATCCGGGATCTCGGCCCGCTTCTCCTGGTCGGTATCCGCCCGAGTCGAAGCCAGTACACCCCCATATGCAGTTGTCTCCACGAGTATACGGCGAGGAGGCGACAGCCCTGAAGTCTTAGCCTGCTCGCAATCGCGCCCCGATCTCACGGACGACGTGGGCGACAAGCTCCACGTCCGCCTCGCTCGTGCGCCAGTTCAGGATCGCCGGTCGGAATGCGACACGCCCCCCGTAGGTCGTCGTCCCGAAATACACACGGCCATCCTCGATGGCAACCTCTCCGATCCGTCGGTTCAGGGCATCGAGCTCGGCGCCGTCCTGCATGCCGGGGGGTCGATAGCGGAAGCACACGATGTTGAGCGGCACATCGGCGAGCCGTTCGAGGTCGTCCGCTAGATGCCGCGCGAGCGCGACGTGCCGCTCGATCAGTTTGCGGTATCCCTGACGTCCGTACGCGCGCAGCGTCGCCCACACCGTCAGGCTGCGCGCCCTGCGCGAGCTCTCCGGCCCGCGGAGCCCGTAGCTGGGACGTTCCTCGGCGGCGGCGAGATACGCGGCGAACAGGGTGAACGTACCGAGGAGGAGAGCGGGATCGCGAACGAAAGCGAAGCCACAGTCGTACGGAACGTTCAGCCATTTGTGGCCGTCGGCCGTCACGGAGTCGGCGCGCACGATCCCCTCGGTCAGATGGGAGGTCGCGGGCGACAGCTGCGCGAAGAGACCGAAGGCGCCGTCGACGTGCAGCCACGCCCCGTATCTCTCAGTCAGGTCGGCCATCGCCGCCAGCGGATCGAACTCACCGGCGTTCACCTCTCCGGCGCTCCCGATCACGATCGAGGGAGCACCGTCGAGGTCACGCAACCCCTGCTCGAGCTGCGCCAGGTCGAGTCGGCCCGCCGCGTCTCGCGAACACCGGCGGATCGATCCGCGACCGACCCCGAGTATCGCCAACGCTTTCGTGTCGCTGGGATGCACGAAGCCGCTCGCGAAAACGGGGACGGGCGGAAGCGAGGCGAGCCCGTCCACGTCCACGTCGCGACCGTGCTGCTCGCCCCACCACCGCCGGGCAGCGGCCAGCCCGACGACGTTGGCTCCAGTCGCCCCCGTGGTCAGTACGCCACCCCATCGCTCGGGAAGACCGAACAGATCGCGACCCGGCACCGCCCACCGTCGCCGGCGTTCCTCGCTCGATCAATTCCCGAAGGCTCGAGAGCGCGCCCTCACCCCGCTCGGGAAGCGGGCCGTCGAAGGAACGCGCCACCTCGTCCGCGCCCGGTTGCCCGACGGGAGCCAGGGGCAGCGCCGTGAGGTAGCGACTCGCTTCGGCAGCGACTGCCTGGATCACCTCGTCGATCTCTTCAGGCGAGGGCTGCGACATCCGTGCAGCCTAACGCCGTCGAACCCGTTCGGGGACGCTAGCGCCGTCTGCCCAGGGCCTGCTCGATCTCGCGGTCGTGTTCACGCTTCGCGATCGACTGCCGCTTCTCGAACGCCCGCCTACCTCTTCCGAGCCCGAGTTCGATCTTCGCGATCCCGTGGGTGAAGTACACCCGCAGCGGTACGAGGGACAGTCCCTTCTCCGCCTGCTTGCCGACCAAACGCTCGATCTCACCGCGGTGCAGCAGGAGCTTTCGCGGGCGGACGGGATCGTGCCGGCGCTTGTCGCCCTGTTCGTACGGGGGGATGTGCATGCCCTCGAGCCAGACCTCGCCGTCGCGCACCCGCGCGTACGCCTCGGTCAGCGATCCGTGGCCTCCCCGTAGGGACTTGACCTCCTGCCCCGTCAGCTGCATCCCCGCTTCCACCTGCTCGAGGATGTCGAAATCGTGGCGGGCCTTGCGGTTGGACACCACGGTCTTCTGCCCGGCGTCGCCCTTGGGGCTCATCGGGCTAGACGTCGAGGAACCGGCGCATCGCGAGCAAGCTTGCGATGAACGACACCGCGATCCCGCCGAGGACCATGATCGGGGCGATGACCAGAACGTCGCTGGTCTCGATCCACGGCACGAAGGTAACGGAGTCGTGCAGCGGCTCGATGAAGATGACCATCGCCGCGAGCAGGATCGCGATCGCCAGCGCCGCCCCGAGCACTCCTTCGATCACCCCTTCGATCAAGAACGGCACACGGATCCGCCAGTTGGTGGCTCCGACGAGCTTCATGATGCCGATCTCCCGTCGTCGCGCGAATAGACCCATCCGCACCGTGTTCGCGATCAGGATCGCCGACGCGAGAAGCATCGCGAAGGCCAACACGAGGACGCCGTTCCGGAACAAGCTCGTCAAGGCGAAGAGCTTGTCGAGGAACTCCTGTTGCGCGTTGACCTCGTCGACGCCGGGTTCGTTCTCCACCGTCGCGACCACGACCTTGTAGTCCTCGGGTTCGGACAGCTTGACCCGGAACGATGCCGGGAACGTCTCGGGACCGACGTTGGCGATGATCGGCGAGTCCGGGCCGAACAGTTCCTTCGCCCGCTCGTAGGCCTCCTCTTTGGACTCGTAGTCGACCTGGGAGACGACCGACAGTTCCGACAGGATCCCGTTCAATCGATCCTGCTGATCGGGGCCGATGTCGTCGGCGAGGTAGACGACCACCTCGACCCGCCCGGTGGTGTTGGCCACGATCAGGTCGACTTCGCGACGGATCAGTAGGGCCATCCCGAGCAGGAGCAAAGCGATGAACGCCGTCAGGATCGCGGCGAACACCACCAGGCCGTTGCGCCGCAAACCGGTGACGGTTTCACGGAAGTAGTAGTCCAGGCGCACCATCTAGCTGTAGACCCCGCGCGCCTGGTCCCGGACCACGTGGCCGTCCTCGAGCTCGATCACCCGTCGGCGCATCGCGTCCACGATCGCCTGGTCGTGTGTCGCCATCACGACCGTCGTCCCGATCCGATTGACCTTGTCGAGCAGCCGCATGATGTCGACGGACGTCTGCGGGTCGAGGTTGCCCGTCGGCTCGTCGGCCAGCAGCACCAACGGACGGTTCACGCACGCACGCGCGATCGACACGCGCTGCTGCTCGCCGCCCGAGAGCTCGTCCGGGTAGTTGTTGAGTTTGTCCCCGAGTCCGACGTAGTCGAGGATCTCGGGTACCCGCTGATCGATCACGCTCTTCTGCTTGCCGATCACGTCGAGCGCGAACGAGACGTTCTCGAATACCGTCTTGTCCTGGAGCAGCTTGAAGTCCTGGAAGACCGTGCCGATGTTGCGGCGCAGGTACGGGACGCGCCAGGGCGTGAGCTTCTCGAGATTCTTGCCCGCGACGAAGATCGCGCCGCCGGAGACCTGCTCCTCCTTCAGGAGCAGGCGCATCATCGTGGACTTGCCCGAGCCGGACGGACCGACGACGAAAACGAACTCGCCCTTGTCGATGTCGACGGTCACATCGTCGAGGGCGGTGATCTGTCCCTTATAGATCTTCGTGACGTGCTGAAGACTGATCATGAGCTGTGCGAAGTCCCTGCGGTCGACGACGGGGAAGTGTGCGGGAACCGATTCTACCAGCGGTCTTGTGCTGCACGGGGAGGCTCCACACGTTCGTCACGAGACCCATCGCCCCAGGCCAGGGTGGGTTCGGCGGAGGTCGCGTAGGCTGATGCACCATGCGCGCAACCGCCGAGCGGGTGCAACCCCCTGCCCTGGAACCGGAGCCGTCACCGAAGCCACCGCGTTCGCAGGCGTTCGCCCGATCCGTCGCAGGGCCCGCACTGATCGTCGCGCTGACGCTGTTCGCCTTGCGCGCCTTCGTGTTCGAGTCGCTCCTGACGAATCAGCACCCCGACATCCTGTCGTTCATCCTGCCGCGTCTCGCCTTCCTGGGTCGCTCGCTGGCCGACGGCCACCTGCCGCTGTGGAACCCCTTCCACTTCGCCGGAGCCCCGTACGCGGCCGATCCCCAGTCCGGCTGGCTGTACCTGTCCCCGATGCTGCTGTTCTCCACGCTCTCCCCGGGCACCGCGATGCGCGCCTTCATCGTGTGGAACCCGTTGCTCGCGGGACTCGGCATGTACACCTTTCTGCGCCTGGAGCGGCTATCGCGGACGGCAGCGACGGCGGGTGGGCTCTCGATCGCGCTCGCGCTGGCTGCCTCGACGATCGCGATCTCCCTTCCCTTCGCCGGGGCGATCGCCTGGACGACCGTCGTGCTGGTCGGCGCGGCCGGCTATGTCCGCACGCGGCGGCTCTCGCGCCGCGCGATGTGGCTCGCACTCGCCGCGTTCGGGTGGGGGCAGGTGGCCAGCGCACACATGAGCCACGGGTTGGCGATGTGCACCGCGCTCACGGCCGGCTACCTGATCGCGCACGCGGTGTGGGACGCACGAGCCGACGATCGATCCGGATGGCGCGCGGCCGGCTCCGTCGTCGTCTTCCTCGCGGTGCTTCCGCTCGCGAACCTGGCGATCTTGCTTCCCCGCCTCGACTACATCGCTCGCTCGAGCCTCGGAGGCGGCTACGAGGGGCTCGCCGACCCGCTCGGTCAGGGCCGGCTCGCCGAGCGGCCGATCATGACCAACGGGGTGTGGGGCGGGTGGCCGTTCGCTCTCGGGACGGCTCCCGGCGCATACGTCGGCGCGATCTTGCTGCTGTGCGTTCCGGCGGCCCTGCGCACGAAGCGGCACCGGGCGCTGCTGTGGGGGTTCGGCGTGGTCGGACTGCTCGCCTACCTCGCCACCCTCAACGCATTGGTCACCGCGGAATGGTTCCGCTCGTTCGTGCTCCAGCTTCCGTTCGGGGACGTCTACCTGCACAACCCGGGGCGGCTGCGCTACCTGGCTTACGTGGTGATCCCCCCGATCGGAGCGATCGGGCTGCAGACCTTGATCGACCGGCCGCTCCCGTGGCGCCGTGCTCTGAGATGGCTGCTCGCCGGGGTCGCGCTGTGGCTCGTCGTCCCGGTCCTCGTGGGCGCGGATCCTGTGCGCTTTCTGTTGCTCGTGATCGGCGTGGTGATCGGGGTCCCCGTCCTCCTGGCGCTGTCGGAGCGCAGACGCTGGGCGGTCGTGGTGGTGCCGCTGGTGCTCGCTGTCGAGCTGCTCGGGAGCGCCGTGTACTCGCAGGTCTACGACGGGGGAACGATCTATCTCGGCCTCGAGGCCCCGGACCGTTCCAACCTGCTACCCGGTCCCCTGCGCGCACCCGAGGTCCGAACGCAGGAGTTCACCGACCCCGGCGAGCTCGGGCGGTTCTTGGCGCAACGCCCCGAGCGCTATCTCACCTGGGTTCGCCCGGCCGCCTACTACGTGAAGGGATACCTGTGGACACAGGAGTCCGCGGACTGGCCGTCGATGGTGAACGAGCGGGGCACGCTGTTCGGCGCGCGCGACGTCCTCGGCTACAACCCGGTGCAGCCGGCCGGGTACTGGTCGTACGTTCGCGCCACGAACCAGCTGTACACCTTCTACAACGCCTCGGTGATCAACGAGCCCACGATCGAAGATCTCCACATGCTCGGCGTGCGGTACCTGATCGTGGCCGAGGGACAATCCCCGAGCGTTTCCGGTCGCCTCGTCCGGAGCGCGGACGGCTACGACCTCTATGAGGTGGTCGGATGGCAACCACTGGTGTCGGTCGTCGCCGATGTCGATGTGGTCGATGGACCCGCGCGATCGCTGCGCGCGGTGCTGACCGACGGCTTCGACCCGCGGACGCGCGCCGTGGTGGAACAGGACCCCGGATTCGCCTCCACTTCCTTCGGAGCTGATCCTGCCGGCTTCGCAACGGTGCGCGAACACACACCCGAAGACGTCCGTCTGGTGGTCAGCGCCGACCACGATGCGCTCGTGGTGGTTCGAACGAATTGGGACCCGGGCTGGACGGCGACCGTCGACGGCAGACCCGTGCCGGTGCTTCGCACGGACCACTTCTTGATGGGGATCCCGGTCGCGGCGGGCGAGCACGACGTTCGCCTCACCTACTCCGACCCGGCGATCGGACGTGGTCTCGCCGCCTCCGCGATCGTGTGGATCGCGCTGCTGGGAGCCGCAACACTGGGCGCCATCGCCGAGCGTCGGCGCAGCCGCGAGGGCATCTCGGTCGATACGGACCTCGCCGGTACGAGCACCTCGACGCCGCGCGCCCCCGAGCCCTAGCCGGGAGCCTCCCCCGCCCGGCGTCGGAGCTCGGCTTCGATCAGGGCGTCGAGATCGCCGTCGAGGACCCGATCGGGATCGCCGATCTCCAGGTCCGTCCGATGGTCCTTGACCATCTGGTACGGCGCGAGGACGTAACTGCGGATCTGCGAGCCGAAGTCCACGCCCCGGCGCTCCCCACGAAGCTCATCGAGCTTCTCGGCATGCTGCTCGCGCATCCGTTCGGCCAGACGGGACTTGAGGATCTGCATCGCCACGGCCCGGTTCTGCAACTGCGAGCGCTCGTTCTGACACGCGGCCACGATCCCGGTGGGCAGGTGCGTGATCCGGACGGCGGAGTCTGTGGTGTTGACCGACTGCCCACCCGGGCCGCTCGAGCGATATACGTCGATCCGCAGGTCCTTGGAGTCGATATCGATGTCCGTGTCGGCACCGGCGTCGAGGGCGGGGATCACGTCGAGGCTCGCGAAGCTCGTGTGCCGGCGCTTCTGCGCGTCATAGGGGGAGATCCGGACCAGGCGGTGCACGCCCCGTTCCGCGGACAGCTGTCCGTACGCGTTGGTGCCCTTGAGGGTGAACGTCGCGCTCTTGATCCCCGCCTCTTCGCCGAAGTTCGTTTCATCGACCTCCGCGCGGAACCCTTCGCTCTCCGACCAGCGCAGGTACATCCGCAGCAGCATCTCCGCCCAGTCCTGTGATTCCGTACCGCCGGCGCCGGCGTGGATCGTGGCGATCGCGTCGTGCCCGTCGTACTCCCCGCCGAGCAGCGCAGCAAGCTCGACCTTGTCCATCTCCGTCTCGAGGGCGCCGAGACTCCCGGTCAGGTCGGCGGCCATCTCCGCGTCGGACTCGTCGGCGAGCAGGTCGACCATCGCGGCGGCGTCGTCGATCTTGGCCGCGACCGAGTCGTAGCGAGCGACCTCACCCTTGAGCCGGGCAAGGCGAGAGGTCAGTTCTTGACCCCGGGCAGGGTCGTCCCAGATCGACGGATCGGACGCCTCGTCCTCGAGCTCGGACGCCTGCGTGCGCTTCGCCTCGACGTCAAAGGAACTCCTTCGCGGCCGTGGCGCGTTCCCGCAGTTTCGCGATGCGTTCGATCGGTTCGCTCATGACGCCGGGCATCCTACAGGCTCGTGACTGCAGCTCACTGTTCGGTCACACCGTGGCGCCCGTGGCACTTCTTGTACTTCTTGCCTGAGCCGCAGGGACAAGGGGCGTTGCGCGGGGTCTTGTCGCTACGCGCCTGCGGCGCTGCACCGGTGTTCGCCGCGCCGCTTTCGGCGCCGGCGCCGCCGGAAGGCATGACGCTCCCGTCGTCCTCGCTGCGGTTCTCCTGGAGCCGCTTGGGTCGTGCCGCCGGCTCGTCTTGGCGAACGAGCTCGACGCGGTAGATGTACTTCACGAACTCTTCGCGCAGCGCCGTGGTGAGTTCCTCGAACATCGCGAAGGCTTCACGCTGATACTCCGTGAGCGGGTCCTTCTGCCCGTAGGCGCGCAAGTGGATGCCTTCTTGCAGGTAGTCCATCTCGGAAAGGTGCTCGCGCCACTTGTTGTCGATGATGTTGAGCAAGACCATGCGTTCGAGTTCGCGCATCGTCTCGACTCCGACGGTTGCCTCCTTCTCGTCGTAGGCCGCGAGCGCCTCCTGGAGCACCTGCTCTTGCATCGCCGCGCCGTCTTCAGCCTCACGGAGCTGGTCGACGCTGCTCGACACGGGCAGAACCTCCGAAAGCGCGGCGTGCAGCCCATCCACGTCCCAGTCCTCGGGGAAGATCTCGGGCGGGCAATAGGCGTCCACCACGCTTCTCACCACCTCGGTCACCATGTCCCGAGACTCACCGCCCAGGTCGTGCCCCTGCAGGATCTTCTGCCGTTCCCCGTAGATCACCGTGCGCTGGGTGTTCATCACGTCGTCGTACTTCACGACGTTCTTGCGCCGCTCGTAGTTGAGCTCCTCGATCTGCCGCTGCGCGTTCTCGACGGCGCGGCTCACCATCTTGGCCGTGATCGGCTCGTCATCGGGCCACTTCAGGCGCTGCATGATCGAGGCGACCTTGTCCGAGGCGAACATCCGCATCAGGTCGTCCTCGAGCGAGAGGTTGAACAGGGACTCACCCGGGTCACCCTGCCGGCCCGAGCGCCCGCGGAGCTGGTTGTCGATCCGGCGCGACTCGTGCCGTTCGGTCCCGAGCACGTAGAGCCCGCCCAAGGCGACGACCTCGTCGTGCTCCGCATCGGTCTGCGCCTTGAGCTTGGCGAAGATCGGTTGGTACTCGGCCTCGTAGGCGGCCCGATCGTCCTCACTCAACTCGAACAGCAGGTAGGCGTCGTTGTCCCAATCCCGAGCGGCCATCTCCTGGCGCGCCAGGTATTCGGGATTGCCACCCAGGAGGATGTCGACGCCTCGGCCGGCCATGTTCGTCGCAACGGTCACCGCGCCGATCCGTCCCGCCTGCGCGACGATCTGCGCCTCACGTTCGTGGTTCTTCGCGTTCAGGATGTTGTGCGGCACCCCCCGCTTGGAGAGGTACCGCGCCAGGATCTCGGACTTCTCGATCGAGACCGTACCGACGAGGACCGGCTGACCCTGTTCGTTGCGGGCCGCGATGTCCTCGGCGACGGCGTTCCACTTGGCGTCCTCGCTCTTGTAGATCAGATCCTGCTCGTCGGCCCGGACCATCGGCATGTTGGTGGGGATCTCGACGACGCCCAGCTTGTACGTCGCCTCGAACTCGGTCATCTGCGTGCGTGCCGTACCCGTCATCCCCGCGAGCTTGTCGTACATCTTGAAGTAGTTCTGGATCGTGATCGTGGCCAGCGTCTGGTTTTCCTCCTTGATCCGGACGCCCTCCTTCGCCTCGATCGCCTGGTGCAGACCCTCCGAATACCGCCGCCCCTCGAGCACGCGACCGGTGAACTCGTCCACGATCTTCACCTCGCCGTGATCGACGAGGTACTGCACGTCCCGCTTGTACAGCTCCTTCGCACGCAGAGAGTTCTGCAGGTGGTGCACCAACGGCGTGTGGACGTGCTCGTAGAGGTTGTCGAGCTGGAGGATCTCCTCCACCTTGGCCACGCCGGATTCGGTGATCGCGATCGTGTGCTTGCCCTCGTCGACCTCGTAATCGTCGTCGCGGGACAGACGCGGCGCGATACGGGCGAAGGTCGTGTACCACTTCGCGGAATCGGCCACCGAGCCGCTGATGATCAGCGGCGTGCGCGCCTCGTCGATCAGGATCGAGTCGACCTCGTCCACGATCGCGAAGCTGTGGCCGTGCTGGACCATCTCCTCGGCGCGCATCGCCATGTTGTCTCGTAGGTAGTCGAACCCGAACTCGTTGTTGGTGCCATAGGTGATGTCGGCTGCGTACTCGGGTCGCCGCTCACCGGGTCGCATGCTGGACTGGATCAGCCCCACGTGTAATCCGAGCGTGCGGTGCACGCCACCCATCCACTCCGAGTCGCGCTTGGCGAGGTAGTCGTTGACCGTGACGATATGGACACCGTCGCCCGTGAGCGCGTTCAGGTACGCGGGCATGGTCGAGGTCAACGTCTTGCCCTCGCCCGTACGCATCTCGGCGATGTTGCCCTCGTGCAGGGCGATGCCGCCCATCACCTGCACGTCGTAGGGACGCTGCCCGATCGTGCGGCGAGCGGCTTCGCGAACCGTCGCGAACGCTTCGGGAAGGATCTCGTCCACCGGCTGTCCGCTGCCGAGGCGCTCCCGGAACTCCACGGTGCGATGTGCGAGCTCGGCGTCGGTGAGGTCTTCGACATCCGGCTCGAACGTGCCGACGATGCCAGCCTGCTGCTCGAGATTCTTGCGCTTGCGCCCTTCGCCGAAGCTGCCGACCTTGTCGAGGAAATCCACTGCCGCTCCTGTGGTTCGCCGATGGATACACGCCCCGATGCCGGTACAGGTTCGCTACGGGGAACCCCTATCCTACCCGCGCCTTCACACATCCCCGGAGCGGACACGAGGGTCGGTGGATCCGAAAGCGCCGCCCCGATCAGCAAGCCCCTGACCGCAGGCTGAGTGCCGACCTAGTTGATCTCGATCATCTTCTCCCGAACGGCGTAGACGACCGCCTCCATCCGGGAGTGCAGGTGCAGCTTCTCGAGGATGTTTCGGATGTGGTTCTTGACCGTGTTCTCGGAGATGAACAGCTCCTTGGCGATGTCGCGGTTGTTCATGCCCTTCGCGACGAGCTTGAGGACCTCCATCTCACGGTCGGTGAGCTTCGGGGTCGGCATCGCCGGACGTTCGTCCGCGGCCTTGCTGATCGCCGCGAACTCGTTCAGCAGCTTGCTCGCCATGGACGGCGAGATGCGCGACTGCCCCGCCCACACCGAGCGGATCGCCTCGGCGACCTCTTCGATCGGGATCTCCTTGAGCAGGTACCCGGCCGCCCCCGCCTTGATCGCCTCGTAGAGGTCGGCCTCATCGTCGGAGATCGTGAGCATCAGGATCTTCGCGTGCGGCAGCGCATCGCGGATCTGGCTCGTTGCCTCGATGCCCGAGCGCTTGGGCATGCGCACGTCCATCAGGATCACGTCCGGCATCAGCTCCTGGGCCCGCTGGACGGCCTCCTGCCCGTCGGATGCCTCACCGACGAGATCGAGGTCCGGCTCCTGGCCGAGCACCATCTCGAGCCCCCTGCGGAACAAGGCGTGATCGTCGACGACCATGACGCGCAGGGCGTCGGGTTGCTTGTCGGATCCCTGCTGCTTCTTCGGCGCCACTGAGCCCCCCTCGTCGACCTGCACGTCTTTCGGCCTCGGCATCGGCCCCGGCTCAGGCGTCATCGGACGTCGACGGGGCGTTGCCTGCGGATTCTAGTCGATTGGGCGCCCGGGAAATGCGGGCTCGGCGCTTCGTGTGGTGGTCACGGATCTGCCGCTCGAGCTTGTCCTCGACCCGGTCGAGCGCCGACTGGACGTCCGGACCGTCCGCGTGTGCGCGGAAGGTCTTCCGGGGGATCGCGAGGGCAGCTTCGACCCGTTTCGCGGCGGCGAGACGCGGGTTCTTCTGGGCGATGATCTCGACCTCGAGCCGCACGGCCCGCGGCTCCATCCGTTCGATCCGCCCGAGCTTGTGGTCGACGGCCGCCCGATACTCGTCGGTGAGCCGCAGCCCCCGTCCCGTCAGCTGCAGATCCATGCTGCGCCTCCTCGTGAGCAGGGGACCCGAACCGACAGATGGGTCCGATGGAGCGGCGCTCGCCCGGCTGACCTGGTCTTTGACCCCACACTCGCCTGCCGGGGGGATCGGCATCCCGTCGGGAGCCTTCGCCGCCCTCTCCCGTGCGACTCGCGGCCGCTCGGGGCAGGACTTACTTCTAAACCGCGCCATGCTCAGCGACCAATGGTCGCCTTACGTGGGTCGTTTCGCCCGCGGCTGGCATCGACTACCGGGGAACCGATCCCCGGGCAACCACAGACCCGGACGAGCGCCATCGACACGAGTATATCGAGCGGGCAACCGACCGGGGATCGCACGAACAGCCGTGATCAGGGTGATGGTCCGCACGCCGGATGCCGAGAGCATCCGTGCGCACTCCCCCGCCGTCGCTCCGGTGGTGAGCACGTCGTCGACGAGCAGCACGCGGTTCGGGGGCCGGGCTGTGACCGCGAACACGCCCCGCATCGCGGCTCGCCGCTCGGCGCCCCCTCGCAGGGCTTGTGCGCCCGGATCGCGCACCCGACGAAGCACCGCGGAGGCGGGAAGGTCGAGTCGCGCAGCGAGTGGGCCGGCCAGTGCAGCAGCCTGTGTGGTTTCAGGACATGGTTCCACCCTGTCTCGGGACATTGTGAACACCTCAG
>JBBDWR010000020.1:0-14884 GCA_040902745.1 Actinomycetota bacterium
GAACGACCATCCATCGGGGGTTCACTCGCTCAAAGATTTCGATCCGGTGCGATCGCGATCGCTTCTGCGCAGAAACCAGTGGCAGACGCGGCAATCGACCCTGCCACGCCGACTCGCCACGGCAATCGGCTTCGCGCGGTTCTCCAGCTCTGGTGTGGGCGGCCGGCTCAAGGATCGAGAGCGCGGGAAGGATGACCGCCGCGGCTCGGGGATGATGGACCCGGATCGAGTTCCGGCCCTCCCATGGGAAACAGCTCACGGTTGACCCATTTGGCACCCGCGGCCTAGCCTCAACCTCATGGGCAACGGGATCGGAGTCGGCAAGAGGTGGGTGGTCGTCGCCGTGATTGCTGCGATATCCCTCGGAGTCGCGCCGACACTCTGGGCGGGAGCACCGATCGCGTCTGACTGGCCACAGCCGGGATTCGATGGAGGTCAGTCCCACGGCAACGCCAATGAGCAGATGCTCGCGCCCGCCGATGCGGAAAGCTTGGAGCTGGTAGAAAGCCGTAGGTTCAGCTATCCGTTGCAGGGTCCGCCCGCGGTGGTAGATGGGAGCGCGTATCTCTATCTAGTGAGACGCGCAGTCGACGAGCCAATCACACGACTCATACGTATGAATCTGGCGAGCGGAGAGGTGCTCTGGAAGGTTCCCCAGAACTGCCCTTATGTCGACCCGCACGTCACGAGCTCCAAGGTCTTGAACGCCGCCTCCTGTTCACAGAGTGCCCCCAGCGGGATACAGGGTCGCCGACTGGTCGACGGGAGCTTCGTCTGGGGCTCAGAGCCTGCGAGCGGGGGGTTCGCCCTACATCGGAACCGACTGGTGTCCGCTCATGGCCCCTACGGCGCATACGGGGATGAGCCCTGGAGGCTTGTTGCTCGAGACGCCGAGACTGGGCAGACCCTTTGGAACCGCGCCCCACTCGGAGACATGCCCTTCCGTTTCAGTGTGGGCCTGCCCGGCGGAGTCTTGGCGGTCGGCTCGACCGTCTACACGATCGAAGGCGGACGCCTCGTCGCCAGGAGGCTCTCGGGCGGAAGTATCCGCTGGCGTTGGCGACTTCCCTCGCCTCTCTCGCTGGACGCCGCGACCTTCTACGCGCTGTTCCTGAACGGACCCGAGGGAGTGGTTGCTCTCAACCCCATGGATCGTTCGATCCGATGGTCCTCTCCGGAGACTCGTGTGGCTGCGGTGCTCGATGGGACCGTCTTCCTGCAGGCAGCGAACGAGTTCGTCGCGCGGGATGTGGGCACCGGAGAGGAGCTGTGGGGGATAGGTAGCACGTTCACCGAGGCGATAGCAGCCAACGGCGTGGTGTACGGGCTCGATCCTGAGACAGACCGAGTCGTCGCAATCTCGGCGGAGACGGGCGCCGTTCTAGACGCTGTTCCGGGGGAGTCCATGGCCGTCGCTGCAGGTCGCCTGTTCGTCACCGAGGGACGCTGGCTTCGATCCTATTCCTGAAGCGATTGATCCTTGGACGTCTCGGATATTGAGGTTCGGGACGGCCGGCCACAACGGCGCGGCAGGAGGAACGATCCGCAGCTGGGGGGACGAATTTCCGGATCCAATACCGGCCCGTGCATCGGAGTCCTTGTTCACCTGTGTTCACCCCGCATCGGTGAGGGGCCGCCGAAAGCCACGCCCGCCTCTGTTCGCGGGACGGGGCTGTGCAGGTCCTCCGCTGCGAGTGTTCCCCTCGCGTTTCCGGCCTGATGGCGGTCCCGACCAGCTCCTCGGGGTAGCATCGGCCAGTGTCAGACGGCGACGACATCCTGACCAGCGTGGACGACGCGCAGGTATTGGACCTTCCCCTCTACTCGGCTACCGAGGCGGGCAGACTTCTCGGGCTTCAGCCACCGACCCTGAAGCGGTGGCTGGAAGGGTACACCGCGCGCGACACCTGGCATCCACCCATCATCAGGCCGGAGCCGACTGGCGCTGACTCGGTGACGTGGGGCGAGTTCGTGGAGGCCGGGTTCCTTCACGAGTATCGAACACGGCTCCCGCTCCAGCGCATCAGGCCGCTTGTGGACGCCATGCGCGAAGAGTTCGGGGTTCGTTATCCGCTGGCGCACTTCCAGCCGCTGGTAGATCGCAAGAAGCGGGAGACGTTGTCTCGTCTCCAGACAATGACGAAGACGCCGGACGAGTTGTACCTGGTGCGCTGGCGCGACCAGCAGCTCCAGTGGGCAGCGCCGGTCGAAGGGTTCCTGGACAAGGTTGAGTTTGACCCGTACGCGGTCGCCCGACGTGTCTTCCCGCTCGGCCGTCACGTGCCGGTGAACATCGACCCTGAGCGGTCCTTCGGGGTCCCGCAGATTCGCGGTGTGCGGACCGAAACCATCGTGGAGCTGTTAGACGCGGGCGAGCCTGCTGACACGGTCGCTGGGATGTGGGGACTGGACGAGCGGGAGGTCGAAGCGGCGCTTACGTGGGAGCGCAGCCTGAAGGCGGCGTAGCGATGCCCACGTACTACGCGGACGCCAGCGTCCCCATCGACGTTCCGAAGGCGCTTGCGCTCGTTCGTGACGACATCTTGTATCCGGGAGCGCCGGGGTGCCCGGTGAGGTCCACGAACGTCGATGACGAGGACTGGCTCCGGGTGGCAGGCGAACAGGACTGGGTCGTCGTCATGAAGGACGACAAGATTCGGTTCCGTCGTTGGGAGCGTGATGCGCTAATGAAGGCAGGCGTCCGCGCGTTCTGCATGACGACGGCCGGCAACTACACCCGGTGGCGAACGCTCCAGCTCCTCGCTCAGCGGTGGGACGCGATGGAGGAGATTGCCACGATGGAGGCTGGGCCGTACGTGTACGGGGTCACGCAAGCGGGTGTGCGACCTCTGCGGCTGGAGTAGCGTGCCGAGACGCCGAGGAGGAGGTGCGCGCCTCCCCACGCGAGCTTGCCGAAGAGTTCGAGCGATCCCTGCTTCCGGCCCGTGACCTTGTCCGCATCATTGAATTCAAGCATCGGGCGGGATGTGCCCTGACAGACGCGGAGAATGAGGCGCTCTACTCGTGGACGATGCCTCGACGTGGTCCCCCGTCTAGTCGAGGCCATGGCTGTGGCACAAAGCCTGCCGAGGCGCGCGCCCGTGTTTGGATCTTCTGGTCTTTGGCATGGGTGCTTGAGAACCGTGAACACTTTGACGACCCGTACACGGTGATCGAGGACCTGTATACGGAGTTCGGCTATCCGGAAGAGATGTCAGGCGTGGTGCGATTCATGCCGGTTCCGGAGGGTGGGGAACCAGGGTTGGAGGGCGTGAGTTCACGATGGAGTGAGTACGTGGCGACGATGAAGAGCTTCTATGCAGGACTGGACTCTTGCTGCTCCTGAGCAATGAGCGATGTCCGAGTAAGGGGCCGCGGCTCTGGCACTCCAACGCCAGCTAATCGCGCGTGCGGCTTCCCCTGGCCGATGTAGGCGTAGAGGAGGCGCTTGTCCTTGAGTGCAGCCCGCCCCGGCGCCATGCTGATGACCCAGGGGAGTGGATGCCGCCCTGATCGTCGCCGAGCAGACTGGGCGCACCGCCTACGGCATCGAGATCGACCCCGTCTACTGCGACGTGATCGTGCGCCGCTGGGAGGAGTTCACGGGTGAGAAGGCGGGGCGATATCGTGCCTAGCACTCGACGAGACCTCGACACGTCAGGGGGGGTCAGAGCCCGCCCCCCAAGAAGAGCAGGCCGCGATGACACGTGCTTCTGCGGGGGTCCGCCCGTACGTGGCGACGCTGCGCGTCCGAGCCGACCCGCATCGGAACGGGCGACGATGAGCCCGAGTCCGTCGTGGCTGCCGTCGGAGCCAGGCGCCCGCGACCGTGGCTGAGATTCGACACTCTTCGACACCTAGGAAAGGGGCGCGCTGACGAAGTTAGACGACGAGCAGGCCGCAGTGAGGGCGGACCGGAAGCACGCGCTTGAGGAGGAGCAACAGACGCGAGAACGGATTCGGAGACAGCTCGAAGCAAGGATACGACGCCCAGAGACGATCGGCGTGTCCCTTTTCGCAGTCGGATCGGACGGCCGGCTTGGAGTTGCCACGCGGAGGGACGAGTAGCCAGTCTTCAGGCCTGGAGAAAGCGGATCGAAGCCGGCCATCGTTGTTCGCCCGCGACGACATCGCCGATGGCGCTGAGAATTGTTTCGGATGACGAACCTCACGGAAGGGGAGCCGAGCCAGACGCACTGATCCTCGCCTCGGCGGCTGGCGCTAGGCCCGGATGCGTCGAGGGACCCTGGCTGGCTGTTGATCGACCTCGTGGCTGCTAGAGGGCGATGCTCGGTAGCGACTCGACAACGTCGATCGTTTGCATTGAGACAGCTACCACCCGGCCGACAAGATTCAGGATGTAGGTAGGATCGCCGTGTTCGGCGGCCCAGTCGTTGGGGTCGTTGACGATGCCAGAGGCCTTGTCGGTGCGAACTCGCCATGCTTCCATCACCCAGCCGATCGCCGAGCGGGAGCCGAGCTCGTACTCGTAGGCCCGCTCGGGGATGCCCTCGACGGTGATCCACTCGTTGAAGACGATCCGGGTCCGGTCGGCGACCCTGGCTCCGGTGGTCGAGTCGGTCACCTTGGGGTGCTTCATCTTGAGCACTCGATACGCGTCAGGGTGTTTCTTGTCGAACCCGGCAGCGAGGGCAAGCTGTAGCTCCGGCCACGGCTCGACGGTCTCGTACTCGGTGTGGAGGTGGCCCAGCTCGCGCCCGGCGTTGGCGAAGGCCCAGAAGTCCTCGGCCGTCGGGACCTGCGGGATGTGCGGCAGCGACTTCTTCAGGTCGGCTGCAAACGTCGCTCGGTAGTCGGGTGAGTGCAGGATGCCGTACACGTAGAAGAACACGTCGTCCCTCTCAATCGCGGAATCGAGCGAGCGAAACAGTCCGAGTGCATGGTCGGTGACGTTGTGGGTCCCGGCGCCCCCTTCTTGCTGAGGAATCTGGCTGAACAGACCTGGAGATTCGCCGGTCTGGTTGAGTGTCCCGACCACCAGCTTCGGAATCATCGCGGTCGCGCTTGATGCATACAGACCCGTGTCAATGGTCGTGTTCACCATGAGTGCAGCGAAGGGAGGCGCCATCGAGCCCGGGGGAGGGAAGCAGATCGACAGGTTCGGCGGACCACCGGCTGGGAAGATTCGATCCGTGTTCGAGGACCGGTTCGTGAGTGACCCAGCGATATTGACCCACCGCTTGTGGAATGGTCGGTAGGTACCTGCGACAGTCCGAATATCGCCACGGCCATACTTCTTCTTCTGTTCGAGCCGTTTGAAATCCTTATCCGTCCACTTGAAGCGGCTCGGGTTGAGGTCCGCGGAGTTCGGCCCGCAACCTTGCTCGACTTGGGCGTTGAAGTGGTCAATCATCGAGTGCTGCTTCTCGTCCAGCCTCTGCCGTGAGCTGTTGAAGTTCCAGGCATCTCGACCGGTTTTCAGACCAGTAGACCTCAACCCGAAGACGCTCAAGCCCGAGTCGGCCGCGATGGGGAGGAGCGCGGTGAAGGCATCGGTTCGCTGGTTGATCCAGTCGCCGTGCGCGTTCGGTTCGATCGTGGCCCAGTCCAGGTCGGCGAGGGCTGGGATGCCTCTCGGACCAGCGGGTAGAGCATCAGCCAGGATGCTTAGCTTCTTGTCACGGGAGAGGTAGTCGCCGATGTCGAAGTAGTACAGGGCCCCCCCTGATTCGGGTATTTCACCAGGCTGCTTGACGAGAAGTGCGATGGCGACGCTGGCTCGACTACCGGCGTCGAAGATCTTGCCGCCCTCTTTCCGGGAGATCTCGCCTGCCGTTCGCTGGTTGCCCCGGAGGTTGAAGACATAGAGATGGTGGAACTCCCTGCCGAGGCTGATTCGTATCCCATCGGCGGTGTTCGAGTCGATGTAGCCGCCGTTGGTGACGAAGGCGACGATTCCACCTTGGGATGACCCGAGCAGCCGGTCCGACGCCCAACGGATCGCCCGGACGTAGGAATCGTAGAGGCTGTTCTTCAGGGTGGCTGTCGACCACTTGGCGTACGTCGTGGCGATCGAGGCGTCGAGCTTCGGATACCTCAGGTTCTGATTGTCGTCGTTGGCCGATTCCTGGCCCACCGAGTAGGGCGGGTTGCCGAGGATCACGCGTATGTCGAGACCCTTCTGGCGGGTCGCTCGCTCGTTGTTGATCGGGAAGACGTCCCAGGCGCCGGCGCCTTCGCCGGTCTCGCCCAGCTGGAAGGTGTCGGTGAGGACGATGCCCGGGAACGGCTCGTAGCCGGGACCGGCGCCCGCCAGCCGGGCGCGCTCCTGGCGGTAGGTAGCTTCGATGTTCACGGCAGCGATGTAGTAGGCGAGCAGGAGGATCTCATTTGCGTGCAGCTCGCCCCCGAACTTCCGAGCCAGATCCGCGGGGCGGACGAAGCCTGACTGGATCAGCCGCGTGATGAACGTTCCGGTGCCGGTGAATGGGTCGAGGACGTGCACCCCCTCGTCGGACAATGACGCGCCGTCGAAGTGCTCGGCCAGGGCGGCCTCGGTGGCGCGGATGATGAAGTCAACGACCTCGATGGGGGTGTAGACGATGCCGAGCGAGTCGGCGACCTTGGGGAAGGCGATCTTGAAGAACCGGCCGTAGAGGTCCTTGATGATCTTCTGGCGGGCCTCGCCGTCGTCGGGGTGTATGCCCTCGACCCGCCGGCGGATGGAGCCGTAGAAGTCGTCGAGCTTGTCGGTCTCGGTGTCGAGGTTGTGCCCGTCGAGCACGGTGACGATGCCCGACATGGCCTGGGAGACCGGGTTGGCTTGGCCGAAGGCGTCGTCACCGAAGAGCGCCTCGAAGATCGGGCGGGTGATGAGGTGCTGGGACACCATTGAGACGGCGTCGTCGCGGCTGATGCCGTCGTTGAGGGTGGCGTGCAGCTCGGCGAGGAACTCGTCGAAGGCGTCGGCGGCATCGGGGTGGGCGGCGAGGATGGCGTTGATGCGGGCCTCGTGCCGGGCGGCAATGGCGGCGACGTCGCGGGCCCAGTCTTCCCAGTAGGTGCGGGAGCCGACCTTCTGGACGATCTTGGTGTAGATCGCGCGCGTCCACTCCTCGTACTCGAACAGCCGGCCCTGCACGTCGGTCGGGTCGTCGGGGCCGTCGATGTCGACGGGGATGACCTTGATCTTCTCGTCGGGGTCGGTGCCGGGCTTGGTGGAGCCCAGCGCGATGCGGTTGACGTAGGCGTTGAACCGCTCGTCGTGGGCCCGCAGCGCCTGGAGCACCTCCCACACGGCGTCGTAGTCGCGGTTCTGGTCGAGCGCCTTGGCCGCGTCGAGGCCGGCCGTGATGGCGATGGGCAGGATGACGTAGCCGACCTGCTTGCCTGGCGGCTTGCGCATCACCCGTCCCACCGCCTGGACGATGTCGATCTTCGAACGCCTCGGCGTGAGGAACATCACCGCGTCCAGCGCCGGGACGTCGACACCCTCGGTGAGGCACTTGGCGTTGGTGAGCACCCGGCACTCGTCCTCTGGCGGCGTCTCCTTGAGCCACCGGATGTCAGCGCGACGACTGCTGATCTTCGTGGACCCGTCGACGTGACGGGTCGGCACCGACAACGCTGTTACCTCCTCGCCGCTGGGGCCGGCCTCGAGCTGGTCGAAGTAGGCCTCGGCTACCTGCTCGAACTGGGTGGCGAAGCGCTCCGAGTCGGAGATAGTCGACCAGAACGCCACCGCGCGCCGCATCGGATCGTCACCATCGGCGAACCCAGTGCCCGCGGCACCCGGCAGCTTGGCTAGGCCGGACAGGCAGCCGACGAAGCGAGCGACGTCCGGGAGCGTGAGCGCTCCATCGGTGGAGAGAAGGTGTTGGAAGGACTCGCTGACGGCCTTCTCCTCGACGGTGAGGATCAACACCCGATAGTCGGCCAGCAGCCCCTGCTCGACCGCCTCGCCGAAGCCGAGTCGGTGGAACTCCTCCCCGAAGTATTCGGGGTCGTCCATCGACGCCAGGATGGCGTCGGCCTCCTTGGCGGCATCCGCCGCCACCGGCTTGAACAGGCGAGGAGTGGCCGTCATGTACAGGCGCTTCGCCGCCGGAATAAGCTCGTTGGCGTGCACCAACCCGAAGGCACTGTCCTTCTCCCCGACACTCGCCACCCCGGCAGTGCGGTGCGCCTCGTCGCAAACCACCAGGTCGAAGACGTGGCCCGTCTTGGCCTGCATGGCCGCCACGACCGCGACCGACTGGTAGGTCGAGAAAACCACCGTCATCTCTTCCGCCGGCAGGTCGTGCACCTTGGCGGCCACGAGGCCCTCCGGGTCGGTCGTCGGTGGGACCACCAGGTCGTAGGGCGTGGCGTTCTCACCCGCCAACGGCTTGTCGACGGTGACGTCCGAGCACACCGCGAACGGACGGATCGGCACCCTGCACTCCGCCGTCCACTCCTTCAACGACTGGGCCACCAGTGCGATCGACGGTGCCAGGAAGAGCACCGACCGCCCGGCCCCGGCCTGCTCCTCGGCGATCCGCAGGGCCGTGAACGTCTTGCCCGTGCCGCACGCCATGATCAACTTGCCCCGGTCGTGTTCCTCGAACCCGGCCCGGACCGCTTCGACCGCCTCTACCTGGTGGGGCCGAAGCACGAGCCTGTCGGTGGGCTTCAACCCCGACGGGTCAGCGACGTCCCAGGACGACCAGTCGACCGTCATGGCGTCAAGGTCGTCGATGCCGATGCGCTCGACTGGCACCGCGTGGCCCTCAAGCGACTTCTCCGCGTTCGTCGCCCAGTGGTCGGTGGTGGCGACGATGATCCGCCGCGCCCACTGCTGCTGGCCCGACAGCGCCACGAACGAGTCGATGTCGTGCTTGGTCAGCGTCGACCCGGGGTCGTAGCACTTGCACTGGATGGCGATCAGCCGGCCCTCGATGTCGCGGGCCACCAGGTCGATCCCGATATCGGCGCCGGTCCGCGCCGGCCAATCCATCCATCGCCACACGCCGGTGAACTGGTGGCGGAAGGTCCGGTCGGTCTTGAAGGCGTGCAGCATCAGCTGCTCGAACCGGTCGCCCTTGTCGTGCTCGTCAGTGGCGACCGAGCGGATCTCGGCCAGCACGGCCTCGACCGGCGTCACTGAATTGCCTCCTTGCCTGGCACCATCTGATGAGTTTCGCACTTGGAGTGGGCCGAGCGATTATCAGGCAGTCCAAATACCAGGCGGCCCACCCGCGATCGCGAGGCCAACACGCAGGGGTTTTCGACAGTCCTCGACACCTAAAAAAGGGGGGGAGCATGTGGCGGTGCGTCCGGCCGTCGGGACGTTGACTTGCGGTTGACTCGGCATGGCTTTAGGCCCTCGGACCTGCAGCGACGTGAAGGCCCACGGATTCGCAGTTCGCCGGTCCGATGGGTCGCGGGGCAAGGCGGGGTGCCGAGGGGTCGCGACCGGGCTTGACGGGCCGCCGCGATCAAGAGATTGGCTCCTCAACCTTGGTTCGACCGCCGTCCGTCGGGTCGAATGAGACCGGGCCAAGGTAACGCTCGAGGGTCTCGTAGGCTGTGGAGTCAACACCTGTGAGCCGCCACGGCGGGGTGACCTCGAGGGTCTCGGAGGGCCTCGGATCGGGCCTGTGTTCCTGGACGAGGTCCTGCTCGCCAGGAACGGTGACCCGCGGGTCGTCGGAGGTAGTGTCGACCCCGACCCGCGCCTCGGCGGACGGATACAGAGCGTTCGACCCCCGACCACCCCTGACCACCCGCTCTGAGCTGGGGGTTTGCGCCGTCTCTATCGGATCCGAACCCTTGACCGCAGTTCCATCCGGAACGTCGGATTCCCGCTGGTCACGGCCCTGGTCAGGGGTGGTCAGGGGTTCTCCTCCTTGTTGTGCCCACTCTTCGTCTGGATCATCGGGACCACGGAGGCCGATCTCCGAGTACACGTGGACCCGGGAACTGGCCTCGCGTCTCCGGTGTGCCCGGATGCCCGGGTACGCGGCGGCGAGGTCCCGAAAGAACACTGCCTTGGTCCCCGGTCGATCCCGCCCCTGATTCGCGCACCAGTCCTTCCATGCCGACCACAGCGCGTCCTTAGTGACCTCTTGGGCCGAGTCGATCACGCAGCAATCCCGGACGAACGCACCGACCGGCGACGCGAGATCTTCGAGGCGCTCGAGGGCCGATGCGGCCGAAGCGGGCTGCACGAAGTAGCCGCGCTCCTGCAACCGCTCCAGACCGTCGAGGGCCCAGTTGAGGATGCCCGGCGACTCAGCCAGGAGCCGGTCCGTCAACATCGGGTCCTCACACCCGAGGAACGACTTGGACATGGTCAGGATGACGAACCGGGAGGCGAGGGCACCGGAGGAGTCTGTGAACCTCGGGATCTCGTTCGTCATCACCAGGAACCTGCTCGGTAGGCGGCCTGTCCAAGGGTCGCGGTACTTGCGGTCGATAGTGATCGAGTCTTCGCCCGACACTGACAGGAGCCGCTCGACCGCAACCGACGCATCGGCTCGTGTTCCGAGTCGCGCGTCGCTGACGAGGGCCAGGGGTCGCCCGATCAGCGGCTGGAGGCCGAAGTTCGTGGTCATCCCCGACAGGGTGGGAGCGGCGACGTTGTGCGGGCCCAGCAACCCCGTCAGTACGCGGCCGATCGTGCCCTTGCCGGAGCGCTTCGGCCCGACCACGAGGAAGATCTTCTGCAGGGCCGTTCCACCCCCGAGGATGTAGCCAACGATCTCCGCGAGCGTCCCGCGTGAATCGGGCTCATCGGGCCATAGCTCCTCAAGGAATGCGAGCCACCGGGACGGATGTGGCGCGTGCGGTTCGTAGTCGAACGGGAGCACGTGCGGCGAGAAGTACTTTGGTGTGTGGGGCAGGAGTTCGCGCGTCGTGATGTTCAGCAAGCCGTTGGTCATCGGCACGACATCGACATCGGTGCCGTCGAGCCACGCTGGCGGTGCGATGTGTCCGTCAAGGTGGCAATGCGCTTTGATCGCCTCGATCAGGTCGCGGATCTTTCGCTGGGTGGGTTCGAAGTCCACGAGCTCGGGCATTTTCGCCGTAGTCCTCCAGTACTTCGCCGGGGCGAGCCACCGATAGACGTCGGCCCGGAGGCGCCCTTCTTCGATCTCCGGCCAGCTCGCTCCGTCGTAGCCGTGGAAGGTGCTCCGGTGGTGACGGAGGAGCAACGTGCGGTCCTTCGTGTAGTCGTTCTCGAGGAACATGCTCGCGACAGCCATCGGGTTAGACGGCGGCGGGACGATCAGCGCCTCCGGCGGGGCCGCCGGTGGGTAGGCCTCGGTCGCGATCTTGGATATGTCACGCATCGCGCACCGCCCTCTCCCGCGCCGGAGTCTCCTGTGCCCAGTGCGCCCACGAGACGCTGAGACGGTGCAGTTCCTCGTCGGTTGCGATCCTTGCCGCGCACGTCGGGCAGGTGGAGAACCCCTCCGCACGGATCGCTCGTTGCTTCCGCGCCCAAGGATCGCCAAGACCGCCGGCGGGCTCCGAATCCCCGAGCCCCAGGAACGCCCGCGACTCCTCCCATATCGCCCGACGACACCATTCACGCGTAGCTTCGTCGTCTTCGTCCGCGAGCGCGGCGACGAGTTCTAGCAGAACCTCGCAGCGTCTCTTGGACGATGACGGCGCCGACACGATCCTGCGACTCGTTGTTCGGTACTCGGCGACTCGCTCCAGGATTGTTGTCCTCACCTCGCCGCCTCGGTATCTCTCTCGAGCGCGCGAATAAGAGCTGGCACCGATACCCTCCAGCGGCGACCGAGGCGAATTGCGCCGGGCAATTCCCCCTTGCGCGCCAGCCTGTAGCCGAGCCCGCGCGAAAGATGCAGGAGGCCCGGCTCCACGGCCTGCTCGATGGAAATCGTCGCAAGACCGCTGTCGCGGAGTTCTGCGAGGTTCATGACAGACGCTCCCAACCAAGAACTCGGAGCGCGGCGGCGTATCGTTTCGCGTTCGCCAGGCGCGGCATCGTTCGGCCAGTTTCCCAGCGGGAGATCTGCGAGGCGTCAGTGCCAATGCTTCCTCCAACATCACTCAGCGACCGGCCTGAGCGAACGCGAAGCGCGCGTGCCCCGCCGCTCCGGATCAGGTCGTGGAGAGCCTGAAGTTCGGCGAGATCGTCGATCGAGGTGACCATGGAACGAGGGTGCTCGCCTCGTCGCCGGATTTCAACAGTAGAGCGCATCGTTATGGTGTACCTTACACCATAAGCCCTGGTCACAGGGTTGTGTGGTGGCTTAATCTTGCGCAACCCTTGCATTGCGAATGGTGAAACCCTACGGTCGTGGGGTGGCGGATCTCGGGGAGGTGCCCATCGAGTGGGAGGACCGGCGAGGCCGACAGTGGCTCGTCGCAGTTCGTCTAGGGCTTGTTCGAGGCGCGGTTGTGGCGACCGGCCTCGATGTTCGTGGCTACGTCCGTGGGGGGGTGGACGCGGGGTTTGTCAACTTCCCGGGTCCCGACGATGTGGAGCGAGGGATTACCGCGTCGGTGCTCAAGGAGATGCCCGCCGGGAAGCTGATCGAGAAGGCGAAGCGTCAGATGGCTGACGAGGTCGACAGCGCGGTGCGTGCTTGGCGGAGAAGTCAGCGCAAGGGGAGCTCGTCGTCCGAACCCGGCAACCAGGCAGGCCGCGGCCGCGCTTACGCGGATGCGGGCGTCGACAGGTTGATCGAATCCGTCGTCTCTGAGCCTCGACGCGGTCGCCCCCCCATTTACTCAATGGAGCACTACGAAGAGATCGCAAAGGCGTGGAGGTTCGCCAACAACAACGGGTTGTCGACGAGCAAGCACATCGCAGAGCTGTTCGGTCTTTCGACTCAGCAGGCTACTGAACACGTCCGCCGTGCACGACGCAAAGGACTTCTCGAGGAGGTCGGGGAGGATCCGTGGCAGGATCCGCGCCGCGATGAGTTTGGTCGTCGATACCCACTGACATTCCGAGGGACCGTGGCGGGGGAGCGCGTCCCTTCGCCACCTGAAGAAGAAGGGGAGGAGCCGTCGTGAAGAACTTCATCCGGCATCGGTCGACGTGGGAGTTCTACCTCGACTTGGGCGAGCAGCTCGCGCAACGCTGCACGAACTGCGCCCGGAGGATGTGGGTCGAGCGCCGGCCCGCTGACGTCTGCCCACGTTGCGGGGGAACGCTCGCAGAGGCGCGTCCGGAGCGCCGGCAGCGGTGGCAGGCAGGATTCGCGCTCAAGAAGGATGCGGAGGCAGCGCGCAAGGAGGAGCTCCGGCGGCTCGAGGCGGGCGGCGATCCGATCCCCAGCGACGAGACCATCGCGGAGTACCTGACTCGTTGGCTGGTCGATCGCGCGGCCCGACAAGAGATCCGACCGCGGACGGTTCAGCGCTACGGCCAGATCATCGAAACCGACATCGCCCCGCAGATCGGTGGGGTGAGGCTGTCGAAGATCCGGGCAGCGGAAGTGAACCGTGTCCTCGACGCGATGGCGGCCCGAGGCTTATCGTCGTCGAGCCAGCGTCAGGCTCGTGCGATTCTCGGCCGAGCACTGCAGGACGCCGCCAGCGACGGCCTGATCCCCATCAACGTCGCTCGAGTATCGCGATCACCGGGCAATTCCCAGCGCAAGGTGAAGCCGCCGACCGCCGAGCAGGTCCGCGCACTCCTCGACAAGGCGGAGGGCACGCCATGGGAGGTGCCGCTCACGATCGCGGCATTCACGGGCGCTCGGCGAGGGGAGGTGCTCGGACTGGCCTGGTCGGACTTCGAGCTTCCATCGGAGGGCCGGGGAACGATGGAGATCGCCCGCGCTTTGCAGCGCCCCGCATCCGGTCGCTCGCTCGATCTGGTCGATCCGAAGACCTCCAATGCCCATCGCAAGCTTGCCATCCCACCCGTTCTCGTCGCCTTTCTGCGGCGACATCGCGCCGAGCAGCGTCGCCGGCTGCTCCAAATCGGCAGTGATCGACAGTGGGCCACAGCAGATCTCGTGTGTGAGCGCGGGGACGGGGGACCGCTTGACCCCGACGGTTTCACACATGCCACGAAGCGAATTGCGAGGGATGCCGGTCTGCCGGCCTCATTCACGCTCCATGCGCTGAGGCATGCCGCGGCCACGCAACTCCTCGAGGCGGGTGTCTCAGTGAAGGTCGCCAGCTCTATGCTCGGACATTCCAGCTCGAGCTTCACGGCAGACCAGTACCAGTACGTGCTGCAGAAGATGACGGAAGCAGGGGCTGACGCGCTGGGCAAGGCATACGGGACTGCCCGCTAGTTCGTAGGTACGAGGAGTCCTGATTGCTCCTATGCCCGAATCACATTGCTCCGAAGTTCACCTGATCCGCTACACGCTGCGCTAGAAGAGTGGAGAGACAACCGGGGAAAGGCCATACCCCGCCCTTCCGATCGCGGCCGGGTGGGGCTTCATATACTCGGATCCGAAAGTCTCCATCTACATCTACGCGAGCATCGGTCCGGCGTGTGGGGCAAACTCCGCGAAAGTATCAAACAGAACGAGTCGTACCTCTCGCTCAAGCGGTCGAGTGAGGATGTCCTGAATCCTTCGCCTGTGCTCTTGGTTGGGGTTCACGATCACTATTCGTTCGAGCTTAGAGTTTGCGGCGAGGGCCAAGCGGAAGAGCGACTCAACGTGGAGGTCTGTCGGGGTGAACGAGAACCCGATGAAGGTAATCACCGATGACTTCCGGAGCGCGAGCTCTGCTCTACTCCACAAGGCTCTGAATATTGGCTTGGCTCCAATCGTCTTTGCGTACTCGGGGGGAATGATCTCGTACAGCTTGTCCCCGCGCTGCTTGTATGGCTTCTGACGCAGGCGAATCTTCCCCGTCTCGGCCATTGGGAACGGATACCAATTCAACGATCCGTGCAACTTGAGAAGGTTGATTGACCGATTTTCCAAGTGAACTG
>JBBDWR010000021.1:0-13321 GCA_040902745.1 Actinomycetota bacterium
TTACGACCCCGAGATCTTCTTCCCCGAGAAGGGAGGCTCATCGAGGGAGGCCAAGAGGATCTGCGCAGAGTGTCCCGTTCGGATCGAGTGCCTCAACTACGCGCTACGCCGCGATGAGCGGTACGGGGTGTGGGGGGGGATGAGCGAGCGGGAGCGGCGCCGCCTCAAGCGGATGGCGTCGTAGTCGGTGGCCGACGCGATCGGCGCCGCAGGGAACGATCGGAATGATCGGAAGGGGGAACGGGATGGCTGCGAAGAAGTCCGCAGCGAGAAAGCCGGCCCGCCGGAAGTCCTCCGCGAAGCGGAAGACCGGGGCGAAGCGGAAGACCGCTGCGCGGAAGCCGGCTCGACGCAAGACCGGTGCGAAGCGCAAGACGGCAGCGCGCCGCAAGTCGACCGCCAAGCGCAAGCCGGCTCGTCGCAAGACGGCCAAGCGCAAGAGCGCTCGTCGCAAGACGGCGGCCAAGCGCAAGCCGGCAAAGCGCAAGACGGCCAAGCGCAAGACCGCTCGTCGCAAGACGGCGGCCAAGCGCAAGCCGGCAAAGCGCAAGACGGCCAAGCGCAAGACCGCTCGTCGCAAGACGGCGGCCAAGCGCAAGCCGGCTCGACGCAAGACGGCGACGCGGCGCAAGAGCCCCGCGCGTCGTTCCACACGCGCGAAGCGTCGCTGACGCACACGCTGATGCGATCACGAAGGGGGGCCCACCGGCCCCCCTTCGGCGCGTGGGGGGGCGATGTGCGTGCTAGGCTCGCGGCCGCTCCGCGCGCGGCCCCCCTGAGCGACCCACATCTCGCATGATCCGCGCAGATTCCGATCCTGCACCCGCCGAGCGCGAGGTGCATACCCCCACGGTCCTGGCCGTGCTGGTGGTCTCCGACGGCGCGCCCTGGTTGCGCAGCTGCCTGCAGGGGTTGTCCGCACAGACGTACCCGCGCCTCGGCGTGGTCGCGGTGGACAACGGCTCACGGGACGGTTCGCGCGAGATCCTCGAGCGCGCGCTCGGGCCGAGGCGCGTCGTGGAGCTGCGACGGAACGCGGGCCTCGCCGGTGCCGTCGACCGTGCCCTGGACCTCCCGGTGGCCGAGGAAGCGGATTTCCTCCTCGTGATCCACGACGACACCGCGTTGGAGCCCGACACCGTGGCGCGGCTGGTCGAGACGACGAACACGGTCGAGCGCGCCGGGATCGTCGGCCCCAAGGTCGTGGACTGGGACGATCCGCGCGTGCTCCGCGAGGTCGGCCGTTCCACCGACCGGTTCGGTCACCCGACGCAGCCTCTGCAGGACGGGGAGATCGATCACGGACAGTACGACCGCGTGCTCGAGGTCCTCTTCGTGTCGTCCTGCGCGATGTTGGTCTCGCGGGAGGTGTGGCAGACCGTCGGCGGGCTGGACGAGCGCCTGACCTCACACCACGAGGACCTCGACCTGTGTTGGCGGGCACGGATGGCCGGGTTCCGGGTGGTGATGACCCCCTCGGCCCGCGTCCGGCACGTCGCAGCGACCTCCTCGGGCCGCCGAGAGGACGTGGATCGGCACCGCTCGGAGCGCTACTACGGTGAGCGAGCCTCCCTCGCCGCGATGCTGAAGAACTACTCCCTGCCGTCGCTGCTGCTGCTGCTCCCGCTCTTCGCGCTGATCGGCATCGGTCGCCTCCTGTTGCTCACGCTCACGCGCCGCTTCGAGGACGCCTGGGAACTGCTCGCAGCGTGGGGATGGAACGTCGCGCACCTGCCCGGCACGCTCGCGCGCCGGCGGCGCTCGCAGAGGGCCCGGACGGTGTCGGATCGTGAGATCCGCCGGTTCATGGAGTCGGCCACCTTCCGCCTCCCGCGGTGGGTCGATGATGCGAACAAGATCCTCGCAGAGCAGCAACAGATCGATGAGGGCGAGGAGGGCTTCAAGGTTCGCGCCCACGCCGCGTCCCTCGTCCGCCAGCACCCGGCCCTCGTCGGCATGATCGTCGCGGCAGCGGTGGTGTTCCTCGCGGGAGGCAGGATCCTGGGGGCGCAGGATCTCGGCGGCGGGGCGCTCGCGGCGTTCCCCGCCTCGGCCGCAGGCTTTTTTCGGGAGCTCGTCTCGGGTGTCCGGACGACGGGCCTCGGGGGGGCAGACGCCGCGAGTCCGGCGCTGGCACCCCTCGGCGCCACATCGTGGCTCACGTTCGGGGACCCCTCGCTCGCCCAGAGGCTGCTTCTCGTGCTGCTCCCGGTCCTGGCCGCGGGTCTGCTGTACCGCGCCCTCTTCCGCCTGACGTCCGAACGCGTCTCGTCGACGCTCGCAGCCGGCTGCTACGGCGTGTGCGCCGCGACGCTCTGGTCGCTCTCCGAGGGCCGGATCGACGTGCTCGTCGCATTGTGCGTGGTGCCGGTGCTGATCGAGCGGGTCTCGGCGGCGTTCTCGCCCGACCCCCCGCAGAGCTGGCGCCGGATCGCGATCGGCACCGGGATCACGCTGGCGATCGGGGTCGCCTTCCTTCCGGCCGTCGTGTTGCCGTTCGCGGTCGTGCTCGCCGTGTTCGCACTCACCGCGGGCTCGACGATCGGTCGCGGCCTGCGGACGATGCTCGCCGGCGTCGCGATCGGTGCCGCCCTCGTCTTCCCGCTCGTGCCGACGCTGATCGCCGCTCCGGGGCCGTCCTTCTCGTCGCTCATCGGTTCGCCGAGTTTCGAACGCATCGTGCGCGTAGTGATCGGTCCCGCTCCCGGGGATTGGGAGGTGGCCTGGTTTTTGCCGGTCGCGGCGATCGCATCCCTCGTCGTCGTCGCACGCGAACACCGCGCGACGGCGAATCGGATCGCCATCGCCACGCTCGCGGCGATCTTCCTCGCGTGGCTCTCGGCGGCAGGATGGTTGCCGGCGCCGCTGTCGAACCTGCCCGCCTACACGGCGCTCGTCGCAGCGGGTGAGGCGATGTTGATCGGGTTCGGCGCCGCGTCGCTGATCTCCGGCGGCATCGGCCGGGAGGCCTTCGGTGCGCGTCAGGTGCTCTCCGCCGTCCTCACCGGTGTGCTCACGCTCGGGCTGGCCCTGCAGGTACTCGCCGCGTCGGTCGGGGAGTGGCAGGTACGCGACGACGGACTCCCGCCCGCGTGGTCGGTGGTGTCCGAACAGGGCGGCAGCGCCGGCTTCCGCGTGCTGTGGCTGGGCCGGCCGGACGGCGGCGTATTCCCGGCCCCCGGCGGTGATCCGATCGGCGTCGTCGCGCAGAACGGCGCCTCGGTGCGCTACGGGCTCACCGGCCGAGAGGGCGTCGTCGCGCTCGATACCGGCCGGCCGGACCGTGGGTCCGGATACGGAACGCTCGAGGAGACGCTCACCGAGTTGTTGTCCGGTCAGAACCGCCACACCGGGGCCCTGCTCGCGCCGTTCGGGATCCGCTTCGTCGTTTCCGGGGCCGGCGACCTTCCCATGCCGGCGCAACAGCGACTCGAGGAACAGCTCGATCTCGATCGGGAGTCGAGCGGCGAACTCACGATCTACCGTAACGCTCGATCGTTCCCGCAAGCGGCGACCGTGCCGGCCGACGAGCGCTTCCTCGAGGCGGCTGGGCGGGGCGACCCGTTGGACGTCGCCGCTCTGCCCACGCTCCGCGGGGCTGAGCCGATGGATCCCGTCGAGGGAGGATGGGACGGTCGAGCCCCGCGCGAGGGACCCGGTTTCGCGTTCGTGGCAGATCAGTTCGTCTCGGGCTGGAACCTCGAGCAGGGTGGGAACGAACGCTCGGCCAGCCGAGCGTTCGGGTGGGCGATCGGCTTCGAAACCGAACCCGCGCCCGGTCCGGTGCACGTCCGGTTCGGGGCGCAGTGGATCCGCACGATGCAGATCTTGATCCTTGCCGCCCTCTGGCTCACCGCCCTTTGGGTCACGCGGAAGCCGGTGTCGTCCGCATGAGTGAGTCCGTGACCCCGAACCGGCGTGCCCGCCGTGAGGCCGCAGAGCGTGAAGCAGCTGCGCATCCAGAGGGCACCCGAACCGCTCGTCGCCGGGCCGTGTCGCCCGAACAGCTCCGGCCGCGTGGCCAGACGTTGGTCGCTCTCGTGCTCGTCGCGATCCTCGTCGTCGGCGCATTCCTCGCCGACAACGTGATCGGGACGCGAGCGGTGGGAGCGGGCGCCGCCGGAACCGTCCCTTCCGGCGCATGGTATTGCCCGCATGGCGGTGGCGAGGACTGGGAGAGCACCGTGTTCGTTTCCAATCCCGGCGAGGAACCCGTGCAGGTTCGTGCTCGGCGCATCGGACCCGATCGCTCGCCGGGAAGCACGCGGGTGACGGTGCCAGCGGGCGGGTCCGTCGAACTCGCCGCCGCCGCCCCGGACCGGGGGAGCGCGACCGTCGTGGAGTACTTCGGCGGACACGTCGCTGCCGGCTGGGTCGCGCGCACCGGTGAGAACGACATCGGACTGACCGCAGAACCGTGTCTGCCACAAGCCGGTCCGGAGTGGATCCTCGGCGACGGCACGACAGAGGATCAAGAAGAGACGTGGATCGTGGTCATGAACCCGTTCCCGGGGGACGCGGTCTTCACCCTGACCGTGCTCCAGGAGGACGACCCCCCGGGGGGTCTCTCGGAATGGAACGATTTCGTGCTCAAGGGTGGGCGCAGCGTCGCGTTCCGACTGAACGATTTCGCCGAGGGCGATCGCGTGCTGGGCGCGAGGATCCAAGCTTCGCTGGGCCGGATCGCGGCCTCGACGCTCGGGGTGTCGAAGAACCGCGGTGTCCGCAGCGCCGTGGGCTGGGTCGGTGATCCACCCGACGCCGCCTACCTGCCCGGGGCGGGGGACGACGGCACCTCGTTCGTCACGATCGTCACTCCCGAGAGCCGCGGTACGAACTTCTCCGCTTCGATCTTCGGTCCCAAGGGATCCCAACTGGTGGGAGGGCCGGGGGAAACCTCGCAGCGAGGGGACTCAGCCGGTCGGTTGCAGGTCGATACCCCGACTCCCTCCACCATCTGGATCCGACGAGGCCGGGATCGACCCGGGTTCCTCGCGACGCGTAGGACCCTCGGTACGAGCCAGGACCTCGGTGCGACGACCGGGGCGGCCGAGGCCGGCCCCGCATGGATCGTGTTCCCGTCGGTCGGGGAGTCCCCACAGCGGCCCGCTCTCGTGATCACGAACCCGGGCACCGGGGACGCCGAGCTCACGCTGACCACGATGCCTGCCCAGGGTGAGCCGATCACCAAGCAGATCACCGTGAGGCCGGGCGCGAGCGTGCTGGCGCCCGAGGGACTGCTCGCCGACGACCCTCGGGCGCCCGTCCTGGTCTCGGCCCAGTCCGGCGGCGTGGTGGTGGCGACGGCCTCGTACTCACAGGGCAGGGAGGGGGTCGCGTCCTACGCCGTGTCGGCCGGAGCGCCGATCGACCCGACCTGGATCACGGAGGCAGGATGATCCACAACGACCATGGGCGGGATCGTCTGGCCCCCGGTATCCTTGGACGGTCGCCTCGCCTCCCGAAGGGTTCCTCGTGAGCATGAGTAAAGGAAAGCACGCCCATAGCGCGCTCAGGCACCGCAGGCTGACCGTGATCGCGCTCGTCGCCGGAGTGGCGATGCTCGCGGCCGGTGGCACGGCCTATGCCGCCGTCCGCTACGACGACAGCAACGCCCGGCAGATCATGCCCGGCGTCACGGTCGCGGGTGTGGACGTCGGCGGAAT
Organism: Actinomycetota bacterium; assembly: GCA_040902745.1. Taxonomy (GTDB): domain Bacteria; phylum Actinomycetota; class UBA4738; order UBA4738; family HRBIN12; genus JBBDWR01. The sequence goes on from JBBDWR010000021.1 coordinate 5,667, forward strand.
GAACCGCGCGGAGGCCGTCAAGGCCGTGAGACTAACGGCCCGCGAGAGCCTCGACAGCGAACTCGACGTCGAAGCGGCCGGCGAGTCCTGGACCGTCACCGCGGGCGAACTGGGTCTTCGCGCCAACGTCGCGGGCGCGGTCGACCGCGCGATCAAGGCCAGCGACTCGATGGGGTTGTTCTCGCGCGTCTACCACCGGATCACGAACGAGTCGGTCGACAAGGCGGTGGAACTCGGTTTCAAGTCCGACAAGAAGGACATCGAGTCGTTCGTCGCCGACGTCACCGACACGGTGACCCAGGAACCCACCGACGCGGCAGTCGTGGTCGAGGGCGGAGACATCCAGTTCCGTCGTGCACAGACCGGACGAACCCTCGACACGAAGGCGGCGCTGACCCAGATGCGCATGGCGCTGGAGCGCCAACAGACGCAGGTCAAGCTGCCGGTCGAGACGGTCAAACCCGAAGTCGCCGAAGCCGATCTGGGTTACACGATCCTCGTGAGTCGCGAATCGAACAGCCTCAGGGTCTACAAGGGGTTCGATATCGCGCGCACCTACGGCGTCGCCACCGGGACGTCGGAATTCCCGACGCCGACGGGAGCGTTCGAGATCATCAACAAGGTCGAGAACCCCACCTGGGTCAACCCCGATCCCACCGGATGGGGTTCCGGGTTGCCGGCCTCGATCCCGCCCGGGCCGGGCAACCCGCTCGGCACCCGAGCGCTCTACCTGGACGCTCCGGGGATCCGGATCCACGGGACCTACGCCGAGGATTCGATCGGCACCGCTGCGTCCCACGGCTGCATCCGGATGCGGATCGCGGATTCCGAGGAGCTGTACCCGATCATCCCGATCGGAACCCCGGTCTACGTGTACTGATCCCCCTTCCCGGCCGGCGCTCGCTGCTTGAAATCACATCCATGTGATCTAGCATGCGCGCATGCGCACTTGCGCCAAGATGCGGTGCCGCGCTGCGGCGAGGGCCACAGTCGCCCTCCGATATCAAGCGCGCGAGGTTCTCGTGAACGATCTGGTCCCCGAACCGGATCGCAACCTCGTCGACCTGTGCGAGGAGCACGCCCGGACCCTCGTTCCGCCGGTCGGCTGGTCGGTTCGCGACGATCGAAAACGTCGTGGTGCTCCCCGGGGGCCCCGTGGCAACGCCCGCGCCCGTGGCGGCCGGTCCCCCGGACGCCGCAGCAGCGGAAACGGCCTGACCAGCGACGACCGTGCTCCGGCCTCGGCCGGGGGACGCCCTCGACATCGGCCCGGCCGATGGAAACGGTCCCCCGACCGGGGTGAACCTCAGGGGCGCGGCCCACTGACGCGTGGGCCCTGGGGGAGCGGAGAAATGGGGTCAGCGTGCTATGGCCGCCGATGAGCGAGCACGGAAGGATGGCGTCTATGGAGAACAGCAGCGAGCGTCTGTGCCCCGAGTGCAAGCAGGGTGAGCTGATCTCGATCCAGATGGCGGTCTCCGACCGCGACCTGTCCTTCACGACGTGTCACTTCTGTGAGGCGAAGTGGTGGCACAAGGATGGCGAAGAGGCTTCCCTCAAGCAGGTCATCGGCACGGTGGTTGGCACCAAGGCGTCGTAGAGCCCCGCTCGCGTTCGTCGCTCGATCGTCCGCGCGCCCGCCCCGGATGCACAGCGCCCTACGAGGATCCCGGTGTCGGCGCCGTCCGGGCCGCAACCCCGCTTCTGTAGGATGCGCCCGTGACGACCGACCTTCATCGCATCTTCAAGGCTTACGACGCGCGCGGCGTCGTTCCAGACGATCTCGACGAGGAGATCGCCGCACGGATCGGCACGGCGTTCGTGGAGTGGAGCCGGGCGCCGAAGATCGCGATCGGCCGCGACTGCCGGACCTCCTCTCCGTCTCTCGCAGCCGCGCTGGCCGACGGCGCGACCGCGGCCGGTGCCTATGTCGTCGATCTCGGCCTCGCGTCGACCGACCTGTTGTACTTCGCGTCGGGTGTGCTCGACGTTCCGGGCCTGATGCTCACCGCCAGCCACAACCCACCGCGGTACAACGGGATCAAGTTCTGTCTCGCGGGAGCCAAGCCGGTTTCCGACGAGTCGGGGTTGCAACAGATCCGAGCGCTCGCCGAGCGCGATCCGCAGCCCTCCCCATCGGCCGCACGAGGCCGAGTCGAGCGCGTCGACATGCTCGATCGCTACGTCGAGCACGTGCTCTCGTTCGTCGATCCGACGGCGATCCGTCCGTTGAAGATCGCTGCCGACACCGCCAACGGCATGGGCGGGCTCGTGGTGCCAGCCGTGTTCGAGCGGCTTCCCGTAGAGCTCGTACACCTGTTCCCCGAACTCGACGGCACGTTTCCGAACCACCCTGCGGACCCGATCAATCCCGAGAACCAGAAGGACCTGAAGGCTGCGGTGCGCTCGCATGGGTCGGACATCGGGCTAGCCTTCGACGGCGACGCCGACCGGGTCTTTTTGATCGACGAGCGCGCGGCCGATGTGTCGGGCTCCCTCGTGACGGCTCTGGTCGCCGGGGCCATGCTGCGACGTGAGCCGGGCGCCTCGATCGTCTACAACCTGATCTGCAGCTGGACCGTGCCGGAGGTGATCCGCGAGAGCGGGGGCACGCCGGTTCGCACCCGCGTGGGGCATTCGTTCATCAAGGGAGTGATGGCCGAGACGGGCGCGATCTTCGGCGGCGAGCACTCGGGCCACTACTACTTCCGGGACAACTACCGCGCCGACTCGGGGCTGATCGCGGCCGTAGTGGTGCTGGCGCAGCTCTCGGAGGCCGACGTTGCGCTCTCGGAGCTGCTGGCGCCGTTGCGGCGCTATGCCGACTCCGGCGAGATCAACTCAGAGGTTGCAGATGCCGCCGCCAAGATCGAGGAGGTCGCTCGAACGCTGGCGAACGGCAGGCAGGACCGGCTCGACGGCCTGACGGTAGAGTTCCCCGATTGGTGGTGCAACGTGCGGGCCTCGAACACGGAGCCGCTGCTGCGCCTCAACGTGGAGGCGAAGACCCCGGCGCTGCTCGAGGAGAAGACCGCCGAGGTCCTCGCGGTGATCCGCAGCTGACGCCTCGCGACGAAGAGGAGGAACCGATGGCGCTCGACCCACAGTTGATGGAGATCCTCGCATGTCCGAACTGTCACGGCGACGTCGAGGAGCGCGAGTCCGAACAAGTGATCGTCTGCCTCTCCTGCGGCTATCGCTATCCGATCCGCGATCAGATCCCCGTCATGCTGATCGATGAGGCCGAGAAGCCGGCGCAGGGCAAGAAGAAAAAGTGACCTCGAGCGCGCCGCGACCACCCTCGGGAGAGTCGATCGATCTCGACGACGCCACGGCGATCCGCGCCGCGGATCCGTCGGGGATGCTCGCCACGGTCGGAGCGCTTGCGGAGCACGTCCGATCGGGGTACCGAGCCGGTCGAGGGGCGGCCGAGGACACGGCTCTCCCGGTGATCGACGACGTGACGTCGATCGTGTTCTGCGGCATGGGGGGATCGGCCGTTGCGGGCGACATCGTGGGCTCGCTGTACCGGGACCGCCTCACGATGCCGTTCGAGACGATCCGCAGCCCGGAGCTTCCCGCGTACGTCGGGCGTCGAACCCTTGTCGTGTGTTCTTCCTACTCCGGCAACACGGCGGAGACGCTGGCCTGCTTCGAGGAGGCGGTTGTGCGCGGCGCTCGTGTGTTGGCGATCACCAGCGGAGGAACGCTCGGCGCGCGCACGAGACAGCTGGGGTTCGCGACCACCCCTCTCCCTCCGGGGTTCCAACCGAGGGCGGCGATCGGACACCTCGTGTTCGGGCTCCTCGGCTTGCTGGAGCGGACGGGGCTGCTCCCGCCGCTCGAGGGTGAGGTCGAAGAGACCGCGCGCGTGCTCGAGGGATTGCGCACGCGGCTGGGCCCCGAGGCCGCCGGCGAAGGCAATCTCGCGAAAGATCTCGCTCGTCGCATCGGTTCCCGCGTGCCCGTGATCTGGGGAGCGCAAGGCGTCGGCTCGGTCGCAGCGATGCGTTGGAAGACCCAACTGAACGAGAATGGGAAGGTGCCCGCGTTCTCGTCCGCCCTGCCGGAACTCGACCACAACGAAGTCGTCGGGTGGACCCCGGGTGTCGGTACGGGATTCTTCCTGATCCCCCTTCGCCTCGACGGGGAGCACCCGGACATCGCCCGCCGTTTCCCGCTCTCGATCGACATCGTCCAGGCGGCCGGCGTCGAGGTGGAGGAGATCATGGCGGTCGGTGCCTCGCCGCTGTCGCAGCTGTTCTCGCTCGTCCTCACCGGCGACTACGTGAGCGCGTACCTCGGGATCCTTCGGGGCTTCGATCCGACGCCGGTCGAGGTGATCGACCGACTCAAGGCAGCGCTCGCGGACGCGTGAACGGCGTGGCGGGTGCCTCCGACTCGGTCCCCGGTCCGGGCGACGATCTTCCCGCCGACATCGTGCGAACGATCCGTCTGGTCTCCGATCACACTCCCCGCGTCGCGGTCGTTGCCGGCTCGGGGCTGTCGTCGGCACTGGAGGGCATGCAGGAGCGCGCCCGATTCGCTTACGCCGACCTCCCGGGCCTGCCCGATCCGACCGTTCCCGGGCATGCGGGCCACCTCGTCCTCGGTGAGATCGCCGGGGTCCCCGCGGTCGCCTTCCTCGGTCGCTTCCATCTGTACGAGGGTCATCCGGTCTCGGTTCCGGCACTTCTCCCACGCGTGGCATACGCGCTCGGTGCCCGGACCCTCGTCGTCACCGCCGCGGTCGGCGCGATCGCCGACGATCTGGCGCCCGGCACCGTCGTCGTGATCCGCGACCACCTGAACTTCCTCGGGGAGAACCCCTTGCGCGGTTGGCGCATGTCCGACGGATCGCCGGCCTTCGTCGAGCTCTCACGTGTCTACGACGCGAGGATCGCTGCGCTCGCCCAAGCCGCGGGAGCCGCGCTCGGAACCAGGGCTACCTACGGCGTGTACGCGGCGCTGCCGGGTCCGACCTACGAAACGCCCGCGGAGACCGCCTTTTTGCGGACCGCGGGCGCCGACGTGGTGGGGATGTCGGTCGTGCCGGAAACGGTTCCGGCGCATGCCTTGGGGATGCAGGTCCTGGGTCTGGCGTGCGTGACGAACACGGTTGGTGCGGCCGTGGATCACGCAGATGTGGTACGGGTGTCGCGCGAAACGGGACGCGAGATCGGCACGATCCTCGCCCAGGTGCTTCCACAGCTGGAGCCATGAGCGGGCACGAACAGTTCGGGACGACGACGGAGCGCGACGCGGAACGCGGCGCAGGAGAGGAGCACCATGGACCGTGACATCGCAGATCCGGGCCTCGCCGGTGAGGGACGAGAGCGCATCGAGTGGGCGGCGGGCGAGATGCCGGTCCTCGGACAGATCCGGGAACGCTTCGAGAAGGAGCGGCCGCTCGACGGCATCCGGATCGCGGCATGCCTGCACGTGACGAGCGAGACGGCGAACCTGATGGAGACCCTCGCCGCCGGAGGAGCCGACGTGGCCCTGTGCGCCTCGAACCCGCTGTCGACCCAGGACGACGTTGCGGCGGCGCTGTCGGAACAGAGCGCCATCGCGACCTTCGCCGTGAAAGGCGAGGACACCCCGACGTTCTTCGAGCACATCGACGCCGTGCTCGACCGCCACCCCCAGATCACGATGGACGACGGGGCCGACATGGTCAGCGTGATCCACAAGGAGCGGGCGGCGCAGCTTCCGGAGGTTCTCGGCGGGACCGAGGAAACGACCACGGGCGTGATCCGCCTTCGCGCGATGGCCAACGACGGCGCCCTGAAGTATCCGATCGTGAGTGTGAACGATGCCGACACCAAGCACCTGTTCGACAACCGCTTCGGAACGGGCCAATCGACGATCGACGCGATCATGCGCTCGACGAATCGGCTGCTCGCGGGCAAGTCGATCGTCGTCTGCGGCTATGGCATGTGCGGCCGTGGGGTCGCCTCCCGTGCCCGCGGGATGGGCGCGAAGGTCATCGTGACGGAGGTCGAACCCGTCGTGGCGCTCGAAGCTGCGATGGAGGGCTACCAGGTGATGCCGTTGCGCGAGGCCGCTCGTATCGGAGACATCTTCATCACGGTGACGGGTGACACGAGGGTGATCCGGCGCGAGCACATCGATCTGATGCGCGACGGCGCGATCCTCGCGAACTCCGGACACTTCGACGTCGAGATCGACAAGGAGGCGCTGGCGAGCGCCGCCGACTCCACCCGCCGGCTGCGCGGATCGGTCGACGAGTACGTGATGTCGGACGGTCGAGCGATCTACCTCCTCGGAGAGGGGAGGCTGGTGAATCTCGCCACGGCCGAGGGCCATCCTGCGGCGGTGATGGACATGTCGTTCGCGAACCAAGCGCTGTCGGCGGAGTGGGTCGTTCGCAACGCATCCGATCTCAAAGCTGCCGTGTATCCGGTTCCCCGGGACATCGATCGCGAGGTCGCGCGATTGAAGCTGCTGGCGATGGGGATCGAGATCGACACGCTCACGGACGAACAGGACCGATACCTGCACTCGTGGGAGCAGGGCACCTGATGGACCCGCTCGCCGCGGTGCAGATCAAGGCGCACTTCGACCGGTTCCCTGCGACCGTGAAAGGTGCGTTCGTCCTGCACGGGATCGACGGGGATCCGCACCAGGTCTCGATCGAGAAGGCTCGGCTGACCCCGCCCGGTGAGGAGGGTCGCTCGATCGGACTGGAACCGACGATCGTCGAGGTAGCTCCCGGACTGGACGTGTTCGTTCCGTTCGAGTTCGCGATCGCGGACCTCCAGCCCGGGTGGTACGGGTTCGAATGCGACGCGGCGGTGGACGGGGCACAGGGCGTGTTCCCGGGTGGCAAGCGGTTCTGCGTACCGTGGTCTCGTGCTGCGGTGCGTCGTGGCACCGTCGAGGTGGCCAAGGAGCTCTCCGGCCCCGACGGGCGGGTCGCGATCGAGAAGATCGAGTGCGGAGGGGATCACAGCACGATACGGGTTGTGGCCGACCCGCCGGGGGCGCCGACGTTGCGACTCACCGTCGACGGCGCGCCGCTTCCCGTCCTCGAGACCGATGTCGACCCGGAATCGGGTGCGGGGAGCGTCTCGGCCTACCCGCTCCTGCGCGCACATACCTCGATGCGGATCGACCTGCCCGGCGGCGACGGCGTGGACGTTCCACTGCCGTAACGTGTCGGCGCCGCCCCCTAGGGTGCGGCGATGCTCGGTCCCGTCCTCGACGTGTTGTTTCCTCGTCGCTGCGCCGGATGCGGCCGGGGTGGATGGCCGTTCTGCGAGGTGTGTCGCCGACAGCTGTTCTGCGCGGCTCCGCCCTGGTGCGTTCGGTGCGGGCGCCCGACCGAACGCTCGCTCGATGGCTGCGCGTTCTGCCCGCCGCCCCCGATCGACCGCGCGAGATCACCGCTGCTGTTCCGCGGTCCCGCGCGACGAGCGATCCACCGCCTCAAGTTCTCGGGCTGGCGCGCCGTGGCGGACGCCCTCGCGGCCGCGATGGCGACGGTGGTCGAGGGCGAGCACGACGGCGTGTGCTGGGTCCCGTCCTCGGGCGCGCGTAGCGCCCGCCGTGGGTTCGACCAGGCTGCTGCACTGGCTGTGATGTCTCGAGACATCGTTCACACGTGTCTCGGGACATCGTTCCACTTTTCG
>JBBDWR010000022.1:0-70500 GCA_040902745.1 Actinomycetota bacterium
CTTGTCGGGTAAGTTCCGACCTGCACGAATGGCGTAACGACTTGGGCACTGTCTCAACCGGAGACTCGGCGAAATTGCACTACGAGTAAAGATGCTCGTTACCCGCAGCAGGACGGAAAGACCCCGGCACCTTTACTGCAGCTTGGTGTTGAGTTTTGGCATGTGTTGCGTAGGATAGGCGGGAGGCTGCGAAGCCCCCATTCCGGTGGGGGTGGAGCCACCCTTGAAATACCGCCCTTCACTTGTCGAGACTCTAACTTTGGCCCGTGATCCGGGTCGAGGACAGCGCCTGGTGGGCAGTTTAACTGGGGCGGTTGCCTCCTAAAAGGTAACGGAGGCGCCCAAAGGTTCCCTCAGTCTGGTTGGCAATCAGACGTCGAGTGCAAGGGCACAAGGGAGCTTGACTGCGAGACCGACGGGTCGAGCAGGTGCGAAAGCAGGGCCTAGTGATCCGACGACGCCTAGTGGTAGGGTCGTCGCTCAACGGCTAAAAGGTACGCCGGGGATAACAGGCTGATCTTGCCCAAGAGTCCATATCGACGGCATGGTTTGGCACCTCGATGTCGGCTCGTCTCATCCTGGGGCTGGAGCAGGTCCCAAGGGTCGGGCTGTTCGCCCGTTAAAGAGGCACGCGAGCTGGGTTTAGAACGTCGTGAGACAGTTCGGTCCCTATCCGCTGTGGGCGCAGGAGATCTGCGGGGAGCTGCCCCTAGTACGAGAGGACCGGGGCGGACGAACCTCTGGTGTGCCAGTTGTCGCGCCAGCGGCACGGCTGGTTAGCTACGTTCGGAAGGGATAAGCGCTGAAAGCATCTAAGTGCGAAGCTCGCCCCTAGATGAGATCTCCCACTGGGTAACCAGGTAAGGCCCCTCAAAGACCATGAGGTTGATAGGCCGGAGGTGGAAGCACGGCGACGTGTTGAGCCGACCGGTACTAATAGGCCGAGGACTTGACTCTTACTCGCGCTCGCTCTGGAGTTCCGAGGTACTCGGGACTCGCACCCTCCTTTTCGGGAGCGGTCGACTTCGGTCGGTCGTTTCCCGAGCAGGGGTTTCGGTGGCAATAGCGGAGGGGATCCACCCGGTCCCATCCCGAACCCGGACGTTAAGCCCTCCAGCGCCGATGGTACTGCCCTGGCAACGGGGTGGGAGAGTAGGTCGCCGCCGGACATCTTCACAAAAGGTCGCCCAGGTTCGTCGGGCGGCCTTTTGTTCGTGGCAGCAGGTCGCCCAGGTTCGTCGGGCGGCCTCTTGTCGTCCTGTCGATCGGGGCGGTAGGTCCAAGGTCCTAGCCCTTCGTACCTTGTCACTGCTCCGCTCGGCCGGGAGGATAGGGTGCAGAGCCCGTTGACCTACAGTGTTCGCACGGGAGAGAAGAGGAGACATGTCACGTACGCACAGAGGTGCTCGAGGGCGCCTGCGCGGTCTCATGGTGGCCTTCGTCGCCGCTGCCGCGGTCATCGTTTCGCCGACCACATCCGGCGCGGTGATCGGCGCGGAGGAGGTCGCGGGGGGACTCAACATTCCCGTGACCTTTGACGTTGCCGACGATGGCACATTCCTGTACGGGGAACGATTCTCGGGGGAGATCCGCTGGTTCGATCCGGCCGATGACTCGGACACGCTGTTCGTGGACGTCGGCACGGTGGGCACCGCTCAGGAGCAGGGCCTGATCAACGTGGCGCTGCACCCGAACTACCCCGCGACGCCGTACGTGTACGCGTTCGCGACGCGGATCCTTCCCAAGCAAGCCGGGGGCACGAAGACCCGCAACCAGCTCTTGCGCTACACGTCCGTCGGGGGCGTCGCGATGGGCAACCCCACGGTCCTGTTCGTGAGCACGCCCGGGCCTGCACACAACGGCGGGCGTTTGCACTTCGGCCCCGACGGCAAGCTGTACATGTTCATCGGCAATCACGGGATCGCAAGTGCCGCGCAGGACCGCTCCAATCCGTTCGGGAAGGTGCTCCGCCTGAACGACGACGGAACGATCCCGAATGACAACCCGTTCGTCGGGCAAGAGGGGATCGACGCGCGCATCTTCTCCTACGGCATGCGCAACGGCATCGGACTCGCCACGGATCCGGTGACGGGCAAGATCTGGCAGACGGAAGCCGGCAGCGAGTGCAACGACGAGATCAACCGTCTGCTCAAGGGGCGTAACTTCGGGTGGGGAGAGAACGGTACGTGTGTCACGCCACCCAAGGCGCCGCGCAATACGAACCAGGACGGCCCCAACCCCGTGTTGCCCGCCGAGTTCTTCAAGGCAGTGGTGACCCCGACCGGCCTCGTGTTCTGCGACGGATGCGGGCTCGGAGCCGAGGCAGAAGGCACGCTGTTCGTGGGTTCGTTCAACGATTCGCGGATGCGGATGCTGGTGCCCAACGACACGCGCCGGAAGATCGTGTCACGCACGAACGTGTACAGCAGCGATGGCGCCGTGCTCTCGGTCGAGGCCGGGCCGGACGGGACCATCTACTTCAGCGACAACAACCAGATCATGGAACTGACCAGCGTCTGACAGAGAGGCCTAGAGACATCCGAGCGATGCGCGTGTTGCGGCGGCTGCGACTTCCGGCAGCGGTGGTCGTGGTCGTCGCAGCGGCGCTTGCCGCGGCGCCCGCGAGCGGGTTCGCCGAGCCTGGAGGTGGTGCTGTTGCGCGGAACAGCCATCGCTCTGTCCACGTGGTGGCGGCAGGCGACATCGCCTGCGATCCGAACGCCGGAGCGTTCCACGACGGTGAGGGCACCGGGAACTATTGCCGGCAGATGGCCACCAGCGACCTCTGGGTGAACGATCCCACGGTGGAAGCGGCGTTCGCTCTCGGCGACCTCCAGTACGAGGACGGCGCGCTCTGGAAGTTCAATCGCTCTTACGACCCCTCGTGGGGCAGGGGCTTCGGCGTCACCTATCCGGCGCCCGGCAACCACGAGTACCAGATCGCTGGAGCGGCCGGGTACTTCGCGTACTTCGGCGCGCGCACGTTCGGTTCGACAGGCTGGTACTCCGCGGACATCGGGCGGTGGCACGTGATCTCGCTGAACTCCACCTGCCCCCCGGTCAACTGTTCGGGGTCCTCCCCGCAGCTGACCTGGTTGCGCGACGACCTGCGTGCCAACGATGCCCGCTGCACCCTGGCGTTCTTCCACCATCCGATCGTCGCCTCGGTCGGACCGTTCGGAGACCCGGTCGAGCCGCAGGTGCGGCCCTTCATGCGAGCCCTATACGAGGCGGGCGCAGACGTCGTCCTCAACGGCCACCAACACACCTACGAGCGGTTCGCGCGCGCGGATTGGGAGCAGAACAAAGACGCGGCCGGGATCCGTCAGTTCATCGCCGGTACCGGAGGTTCGGGTCTGCACCGACAGGACATGACGATCGCGCCGAACAGTCAGGTACGCCGGCTCGCCCTCGGGGTTTTGCATCTCGAGCTGAGGACGAAGCGCTACGTGTGGTGGTTCGAGAACCTCTCGGGACAGAGCCTCGATGAGGGCGCGACGACGTGCAGATAGGTACGCCGTCGAGTCACCGGTCGCGACGTCGGGGCCGCCTGGCGGTGACCGGCGCCCTCGCGGCGCTCGTGCTGCTGGCTGCGGCATCTGCTTCCGCGGGTCGCGCGCCCGAGGCCGTAGCTGGGCGTTCGGGGATCGCGCTGCCGCTACACGTCGTGGCCGCTGGAGACATCGCGTGCGATCCGGAGAGCCCCTTTTTCAACGCAGGTGTCGGAAGCGGCGAAGATTGCCGGCAGATGGCGACGAGCGACCTGTGGGTGGCCGACGACACCGTGCAAGCCGTACTCGCCCTCGGGGATCTGCAGTACGAGGACGCGTCCACGGAGCAATTCCTGGCCTCGTTCGACCCGTCTTGGGGTCGGGGTCTCGACCGGATCTATCCGACTCCCGGCAACCACGAGTACCGCACACCGGACGCCCAGGGGTACTTCGACTACTTCGCGGAACGTGCGGGTCCCGGCTGGTACTCATTCGATCTGGGGGAATGGCACATCGTCTCTCTGAACTCAACGTGCAGCAACGTGGACTGCGGCAAGGGCTCGCTGCAAGGGACCTGGCTCCGGCGGGATCTGCGCCGTTCGGACGCCGAGTGCACGCTGGCCTTCTTCCACTACCCACTCGTCGCGAGCGGACCGACGGGACTCGTGCAGTTTCCGGTCGTGAAGAACTTCTGGACGGTGCTCGACCGTCGCGGGGCGGACGTGATCCTGGTGGGTCATCAGCACGCCTACGAGCGGTTCGCTCCGATGACGCCCGGCCAGCAGCGTGACCCGGCGGGCATCCGGCAGTTCGTCGTCGGGACGGGCGGGAAGAACACCGCGTCGCAACTCGTCGTCGCTCCCAACAGCAAGAAGCGTGTTCGCGCGCTCGGGGTGCTGCACCTGGACCTGGCTGCCGCGTCCTACGCGTGGCGCTTCGAGTCGATCGCGGGAACGACGCGCGATGCCGGTTCCGCCGACTGCACCTGAGCACCGCACCTGTAGGCTGGGGCGGTGTCGAACGCGTCTTCTGCTCGTGGTTCTCCCCGCCGGCCGCCGGCTCGTCGCAGTGCACCCGCGCGTCGGGGATCCTCCCTGCCTCGCGAAGTGGTCGGGGAGCTGCGCCGGACCGCGAAGCCGGGCCGCGACGCCGACGCGATCGGACACGTCGAACGAGCGGCCGAACTGCTCGAGCGGGGCGACCCACGGGCCGCCGTTCGTGAGGCGGAGAGGGCCAAGCAGGCGGCTCCCCGCGCCGCGATCGTTCGTGAACTGCTCGGACTGGCCTACTACGGCGAGGAGCGTTGGCGCGAGGCGCTGACCGAGCTGCAGGCCTACCGCCGCCTCTCGGGCCGTCAGGACGAGAACCACGTGATCGCGGACTGCCAGCGAGGGCTGGGGCATCCGGAGAAGGCCGTGGCGCTCGTCCAGGAGGCGCTCCGCGCGCGCGGCGTCCCCGTGGAGATCAAGGCGGAGGGGATCGTCGTCGCCGCGTCCGCACTCGCCGATCTCGGGAGATTCGACGAGGCGCTCGCGATGCTCCGCCGAGCCAAGACCGACGACGACGTCGGCCGCGGACCGGCGATGCGGATCTGGTACGTCACCGGCAGCGTGCTCGAGCAAGCCGGACGCGCGGATGAGGCACTCGCGCAGTTCCGCAAGGTGGCCCGCCACGACGCCGCGGCGTTCGATGTGGTCGAACGGATCGCGCGACTGGAGGCCGATGGCGCGACCGTGGCGAGGGCCCAACGACCGGCGACGGCATCTCCGCGGACGGGCACGTCGGGTCGGCCGAAGAAGAAGGGCGGTCAAAGCTCCGGCTCCGCACGTCGCCGCTCCTCAGACGATCGGGGTGGCCGGTCCGGGCGCTCAGGGTCGCACTAGAAGGATCCGTTGCGCTTGTGCCAGTAGCGCGACAGCCCGGCCGCGTTCATCCGGATGCTCGAAAGCACGTCGTACTTCTCCATGTCGATCGGTTCGCCGGCATCGTGTTCGTACTCGGTCGCCCCTTGCCGCTCGAGGAGCGAGGCGATCTCGTCGACGTCGTCGGTCGTCAACAGGGCGCGACGGACGGTCTCGCTCCACGCGAGCAGGCGCTTCTCCGCCAGCTCGCACAGATGCGCTACCTCGGGCACGGCGCCGAAGTGAGACAGCAGCAGCAGCTGGGCGCGCTGGCGGATCCGGCGGATGCTTGTGATCGCTGCGTCGACGTCGCAGTCGGGTGGGGGGGTTGCCGGTCGGAGCACGCCGACGTCGGGGATGTGTACGCCGAGCGCGTCACCGGTGAACAGGGCGCCCGTGTCGGAATCGACGAGACACAGGTGATGCGAGGCGTGTCCCGGGGTCTCGAGCACCTCGAGAAAGCGCGTTCCCAGCGGGATCGTTCCGCCTTCCCCGACGACCCGTAGCCGGTGCGCGTCGACCGGGAGCACCTCACCGAAGAACTCCCGCATCCGCTCCGCCCCGTAGGTGCGAGCGGTGCTGGCCACGAGCTTGGTCGGGTCCGCGAGATGCGGGGCGCCACGCTCGTGGACCCAGATCGTCGCCGACGGAAAGGCATCGGCGAGGGTCCCGACACCACCCGCGTGGTCCAGGTGGATGTGCGTCACGACGACGTGGGCGAGATCGGCCGGGTCGAAACCGAGCGAACGCAATCCCCGCAGCACCGAGTCGGCCGAGGTCGCGGGGCCGGTTTCGATCAGCGCGGGTTCGGTTGCCCGCACCAGGTATGCGGAGGTCACCTGATAGCGGCCGAGCATGTGGGTGTCGATCGCGGTGATCCCGTTCTCGACCTCGATCGTGTCGCGCATCGCCCAGGAGTCTATCCGCGTGGTGCGCGAACCTCGCGCGTCGATGTCGGTGGCGGGCGATAAGGTCCCATCTCAAGACGGATGAAGGGGTCGCGATGGTGACGGTCAACGTCGTCGTCCTCGCGGGCACCGTCGCCGCGGAACCGGTTCGTCGCCGGCTTCCGTCGGGCGACGAGGTCACCGAGCTCCGGCTCTCCGTTCCGGAGGCAGGCAGGCGTCTCCTCCCCCTCCCGGTTGCCGTGTGGCACTCGTCGGTGGCTCCACAGGTCCTCGACGGGATCGCGAAGGGCGATCAGGTGCTGGTGCACGGGCAGCTCGTCCGCCGGTTCTACCGGAGCGGTGCCGGAGCTCGGAGTCTGACCGAGGTGGTCGCGCAGGGCATACGCAAGCTCGAACCGCATGCGCGGCGGGAACATCCAGCGGAAGCCGAATTGCCTGGGTAGACGAGGTCAGTCCACGAGCGGACGCAGCACCATGCCGGTGCGGGGCTTGGGCCAGAAGAACGTCGACTTCTGGGGCATCCGCTCCTTCGCGGCGACGGCTGCCGCGATGCGCTCGGCGCTGGTCGGTGGCAGCAGGTACGCGGCCCGTGCATCTCCACGGCGCACCGCCTCCTCCGCCTCCGCGGCGTCGTGGGTGAAACGCACATCGCCGCGGTCCATCTGCGCGGCGAACCCCGGATCGGCGTGGAGCGCGCGGACCGCCGGAGGGGACCCTTCGAGGCGCGCGAGACTCCACACCGGCCCATCATCCGCGGAGGTCACGACAGCAACGGTGGGATGCTCGTCGTTACGGCCCTGCAGCGCCTGTTTGCGACCGGTCTGCTCGCCGTGCAGCGCCGGAGGAGGCGTGACGACCGAGACGCGATGGATCGGTAGTACGGGCGGGTGCTCGCTACCGACATCGACCAGCAGCATCATAATCCGGTCCCACGGGCCCGGCCCATGGGCGGCTCGCATCTGTTCCCGATAGCGAAGGGCCGTGGTGTATCGATGATGTCCGTCGGCGATCAACAGCACTTCGTCGTCGGGAACATCGGGAGCGTCGCCGGGAACAACCCAGAGGCGGTGCCGCGTCCCATCGGCGTCGGTGAGCTCGACGTCTGGCTCGCGATCGGCCGCGGCGTCGAGAAAGGACGCGAGGCCTCGGCGGGGGCCGGGAAACAACGCGTACACGGGGGACAGGTTGGTCCGCACGGCGCGCAGCAGCTCCAGTCGATCCTGAACCGGACCAGGTGCCACCTCCTCGTGCGGCGTCACCTCCGCTCCCCATGGCTGCACGTCCACCGACGCGATCAAGCCGCGGATCCGCCGTGTCCGTCCGTCGGCGGTGAAGGACATCTCGTATGGGAAGGTAGATGTCGTCGGCGTCTCGCGAAGGACACCGGCGTCGCGCCACGAGCTGAGGGTCGAGGCCGCCCGCGTATACTCGTTGTCGTCGCGGTCGTCTCCGGGTCGTGGCTGGGGCAGGTCGACGTGGACGATGTTGTGAGGATCGCGCGCGAGCGTGCGGCGGTCGTCGGCTCCCACGGTGTCGTAGGGCGGGGCCGTCAGCGAGGCGGCAGACCCGGCGACGGCGGGATCGTAGAGAAGGCCGGTGAAGGGCGAGATCGCAGGCATGGACCTTGTGTATAGCAGCCGAGGTTCCGACCCGGACTCCGACGATGTGGTGTATGACCTGTACTCCCGCGGCATCGGCCTGCTCCGTGAGGGCCACGCGCATCAGGCGATCACGGTCTTGTCGCGTGCCAAGACCCTGGAGCCGGAGACGGCTTCGATCCGCGAGGCGCTTGGACGTGCCTTCTTCATGACCGGGCAGCCGCGTCGGGCGCGGTGGGAGTTCGCCAAGGTCGTCTCGCTACATCCCACGGACGACTACGCACATTTCGCGCTGGGTCTGGCGTGTGAACGGACGGGGCAGCGAACCCGCGCGCTCGGCCACGTACGTATGGCCGACGCGATGCACCCCGGTGTTCCGCACTACGAGCGCGCTCTTCGCCGGCTCGTGGGCTGAGGGGGCGATCGGTGGCGCTCGCCGATCGGTACGGGGTTCTCCTTGTAGATGTCGACGGCACCGTGACGAGGGGCGCCGAGCCGGTGGGCGGCGCAGCCGAGGTGGTTCGCACGCTCCACGAGCGAGGGCGACGGCTGGCGTTCGTGACGAACAACTCCACCCGCGCACCCGAAGAAGTGGTCACACATCTGAAGGATGTGGGCATCGACGCGCGCGTCGACGAGATCGTGACCTCGGCGATGGCGACCGCATCCGTCCTTGCAGAGCGATCCGTCGGGACGGCGTTCGTGGTAGGCGAGCGCGCCCTGCGATCCTCGCTCGAGAGCGCGGGGATCACGGTTGTGGACGGAGACGGCGCCGGCCAGCCGCCCGATGTCGTCGTCGTAGGACTCGACCGAGGGGCGACGTACGCGTCTCTTCGATCCGCGTGTCTGTACGTGCAGCGGGGGGCCGACCTCGTTGCAACCGGTCCGGACACCTCGTACCCCGAGCCCGAAGGCCTGAGCCCCGGGACCGGCGCGCTCACGGCGCTGGTGACGGCGACGACCGGTGCCGAGCCGCTCGTGATCGGCAAGCCGTTCCCCGGTCTGCTGGTTGCCGCACGGAACGCCGCTATCCGCGCCGGGGCCGACGGCGAGCCGTTGGTGGTCGGCGATCGGTTGGACACCGACGTCGCGGGAGCGGCGGGCCTAGGCTGGGATTCGTTGCTGGTTCTGACGGGTGTCGTTCGCGACCGCGAGACGGCGGTTGCGAGCCCCTGGCGCCCCACCTACATCGGCAACGACCTTCGCGCGTTGCTGATCGAGCCGGAGCCCGATGAGGTGCTCACGGACACCGGGTCGCGCTGAACGAGACCCACCAGCCCCTCACGGGGCGTCTGGGCGTGGCGGCAGCGCCGATGCGTCGTCACGAGCTCCACGGCCGAGCAAGACGTAGGTCATCGCGACACCCGCGAGGAAGCCGCCCACATGGGCCCAGTACGCGACGCCGCTCGTCAACTCGCTTCCGATGACCGAGACGCCGCTGAACAGCTGCAGGACGAACCAGGATCCGAGGACGAACACGGCGGGGATCTCCACGAGTGCGAACACGAATATGAGCGTGAGGATCCGGTGGCGGGGGAACAGGACGAGGTAGGCGCCGAGCACCGCGCCGATCGCCCCGGACGCGCCGATCGTCGGCGCGGTCGACTCCGGTGTGATCACGACCTGCAGCCCGGCCGCCACGAGCCCACCGAGGAGGTAGAAGAACAGGTACCGCGCGCGTCCGAGGCGGTCCTCGACGTTGTTGCCGAACACCCACAGGAACAGCAAGTTGCCGAGGAGATGGATCCACCCCGCGTGCAGGAACATCGAGACGCCGAGAGGCAGCCACCACGACTTCGTGGGGCAGGCGATGCGCAGCGCGTCCTGGATCGCCGCGCCATCGACGGATCCGATGCTCCGGTCGATCGCCTGCCGGGCCGGCGCGCCGCCCTGCGCGAGGTTCTGGCGGTTCGTCACCTCCCAGGGGACGAGCCCGTGGCAGGAGTAGAAGGCGGCCTGCCTCTCGGGTTCGCCGAAGGTCGGTTGCCACAGGAGGAAGATGAGGACGTTGGCGGCGATCAGGCCGATCGTCACCCACGGCGTGCGGATAGTGGGGTTCCGGTCCCTCAGGGGGAGCACGTCGGCGATGGTACCCCTCCGGGCGCGCTCGGCCCGGCAGGATCATCGCCACGATCGTCGCCCGCCCGAGCGGGCCCCGAACCCCGAGGGGTATCCTGACTCGAGACACGCTCGGACCCGACGCGTCCGCCTGCGGGCGGCACGTCGTGCCCACGGACGAAAGGCAGTCACGATGCAGGTCAACGACATGCGCAAGCTCATGGAAGCGGCCGTGGACAAGCTCACGCCCGCCAAGGCCCGCGAGCTCGCGAAGCAGCTGCTGGAGGGAGCCAATCGCGAGCAGCTCCAGAAGGCGCAGCAGGATCTGCTGAAGTGGTCCTCCCACAACCGGGAGCGGATCACGTCCCTCGTGACTCAGGAGGTCAAGCGTCAGCTGAAGTCGGCTGGGTTCGCGACTCGCGAAGAGGTCGAGTCGCTGCGCAAGCGCGTGCGCACGCTCGAACACGGCGGTCCGGTCAAGAAGAGCACGGCCAAGAAGAGCACGGCCAAGAAGAGCCCGGCCAAGAAGAGCCCGGCCAAACGCGCGTCCGCCACGGAGAGTGGCGGGCCCGGCGGAGCCGACAGCTGACGCGAGGAGCGTTCGCGACCGTCGTGCGACGCAGGCTCGACGCGGAACTGGTCCGCCGGGGTCTCGTGACCGGCCTGGAGGCGGCCCGCGCCGCAGTCGCGTCAGGCCGGGTGCTCGTCGCCGGGGCCCCGGCCGGCAACCCGTCGTCGATGGTGGCGGCCGACGCTTCCCTCGCCGTTGGCGAACCGGCGGACACATTCGTGTCGCGCGGCGGACACAAGCTCGCAGCCGCGCTCGACCGGTTCGGCGTGGATCCCACGGGCCTGAACACGCTCGATGCCGGAGCGTCGACAGGTGGGTTCACCGACTGCCTTCTACAGCGAGGTGCCGCACGGGTCATCGCGATCGATGTCGGGTACGGCGACTTCGCATGGTCCCTGCGCACCGACGCTCGTGTGCATGTCCTGGAGCGCACGAATCTGCGTGATCTGACGCCGGGCGATCTGCCTTTTCGGCCTGCGCTCGTAGTGGCAGACCTGTCCTTCATGTCGCTGGCCGGGATCCTCACCAACCTCGTCGACCTTGCGGCCGAGGATGCGTCCTTCGTCGTGCTGGTGAAGCCGCAGTTCGAAGCGCCGCGAGGCGGGGTGGAGACAAAAGGGGTGGTGCGCGATCCCGCGACCTGGAAGGCGGCGATCGAGCGGGTGGCCGTCGGGTTCGCCGACATCGGCGTGTCGCCGGTGGGCGTGATGGCATCACCCCTTCGCGGCAAGGCGGGCAACGTCGAGTTCTTTCTGTACGCCGCGCCCGGACCGCTTGCCACGACCTTCGACCTGGGTCATGCGATCGAGGAAGGGCGGAACGTGGCCGAGGGAGAGGATCGATGACCCGGGTCGGATTCGTGGTCCATCCGGGACGCGAGCCCGCGGTCCGGGCCGCGCGTGAGCTCGTCGCGATCTGTACGTCCGGCGGTCACGAAACGGTGGAATTGGAGGGTCCCGGATCGATCGGAGCCGCCGACCGTCGCCCCGCCGGCACGTTCAGTCAGGGGCTCGGGCTCGTCGTTTCCGTCGGGGGCGATGGAACGCTGCTGCGTGCCGCGTACCTCGTGGCCGAACGCGGCGTGCCGATGGTCGGTGTGAAGGTCGGTCGAATGGGGTTTTTGACCGAGGTGGATCCCTCCGACGCCCCCGCACTGTTGGAACGGGCGATCGAAGGGACCGCCCGTGTGGACGAGCGGCTGGCGGTGATCGGGGAACCCGCCGACGACGGGGGCTTCGAGTCCCAGTGGGCGCTCAACGAGATCATGGTCGAGAAGCAGGCGCGGCATCGGCTCGTGCGGCTCGCGGTCGAAGTGGACGGCACATACGTGACGACCTTCTCCGCGGACGGAGTGATCGTCGCGACGCCCACCGGTTCGACGGCGTACTCTTTCTCCGTCCACGGCCCGATCGTCACGCCGGGTGTCGGATGTTTGCTCGTCACCCCCGTTGCCCCGCATATGGTGTTCGACCGCACGCTCGTGTTGGGGTCCCAGCAGGAGGTCGTGCTTCAAGTCGTCGGCGAGGTCGAGGGGCTGCTCTCGGCGGACGGGCGGGAAACGATCGGGTTGCCGGTGGGCACCCGGGTACGGATCCGCGCGGCCCGAACGCCCTGTCGACTCGTGCGCAGGGACGACGCCCCGACGTTCCTGGACCGTGTGCGCGACAAGTTCGATCTGCCGGGAGACCCGAACGTCGGTGACGGGGACTAGGATGCCCCCGTGTTGCGGGAGCTCCACATCGCGGGGCTCGGCGTCATCGACGACCTCGATCTCGCCCTCCACCCAGGCCTGAACGTCCTCACGGGCGAGACCGGGGCGGGCAAGACCATGGTGACGGTCGGGCTATCTCTGATCCTCGGTCAGCGGGGTTCCTCCACGCTCGTGCGCAGCGGGGCACGCGCGGCGAAGGTCGGTGCACGGTTCGTCGGAGGGTTGCCGGCGTCAGCCGACGAGTGGGTGGAGGATCCCGATGAAGGGCTGGTCCTGTCGCGCACCGTCGGCGCGGACGGCAAGGGATCCGCGAGGATCTGCGGCCAGCTCGCGACCGTCTCGGCGCTCGGCACCCTTGGTCCGGACCTGGTCGAGGTGCACGGGCAGCACGAGACGCAGCGGCTGCTGCAGGCGGGACCCCAGGCCGAGTTCCTGGATCGTTTCGCGGGCCACGAGCACCGCGCAACGCTGGAGGTGTTCCGCGAGCGTCTGCGGGCCTCGGCGACCCTTCGGGCGCGGATCGACGAGCTGACGGCGATGGATCGCGATCGCGAGCGCGAGATCGATCTGCTCGCCTATCAGGTGCGGGAGATCGAATCGGCAGGCGTTCAGCCCGACGAGCTGGAGGCTCTCGAGACCGAGGAATCACGCTCGGCCAACGCGGAACGGCTCGCGGAGCTGGCGGCCAACGCGTCCGAGTCGCTCGGCGGACAGAGCGACGACGAAGGCGGCGCCGGTGACGGGCTGCGCGGGGCCGCTTCGGCGCTGGAGCAAGCTGCAGCGCTCGATCCCACGGTACGTCCACTCGCCGAACGTGCAGCCTCCCTGATGGCCGAGGCGGAGGAACTGAGCCGGGAGGTGCGCGAACAGGGGGAGGCGCTGCAGATCGATCCAGCTGCCCTGGAGGAGCTGCGGGCGCGCGTCCAGCTGCTCCGGGGACTTCGACGCAAGTACGGCGAGGACGAGGCCGCCGTGCTTGCGTTCGTGGAGCAGGCCAAGGTCCGGCTCGCCGGACTCGAGGGGTCCGACGACGAGTGTCGAGATCTCGAGGGACAACTGGCCGAGGTGCAGCAGCAGCTGGCCGAACTCGCCGGCCGTGTGTCGGCGGGGCGCCGAGAGGCGGCACCCCGGCTCGCGGCTGCGCTCGAGCGTGAGATCCACGACCTCGGGATGCAGGGGGGTGTGATCGACATCCGACTGGAGCCGTTGGACGAGGCGACCCGCACCGGTCCCGAACGTGTGGAGATCCTCCTCGCCGGTGGCCCGGGGCAGCGTTCCCTGCCACTCGCAAAAGCGGCATCCGGTGGAGAGCTCTCCCGCGTGATGCTGGCGTGTCGAAGCGTTCTGGCCGACCTCGATGCGGTTGCGACCCTTGTGTTCGACGAGGTGGATACAGGGATCGGCGGTCAGGCGGGAGTTGCGGTCGGGCGCCGTCTCGCGCGGATCGCCCAGGCCCGCCAGGTGGTGGTCGTCACTCACCTACCCCAGATTGCGGCATTCGCCGATCTGCATCTGCACGTGGAAAAGAGCGACGGCACGGCGGGCGTGATGGTCCTCGACCCCGATGCGCGCGTCCGGGAGCTGTCGCGCATGCTCTCCGGCCTGCCCGAGAGCGACAGTGCGGCGATCCACGCGGAGGAACTCCTGGCCGAGGCTGGCCGAGAGCGCGAGACGGTGCGCTGATCACGCGCGAGCCGGGAGCGCAGCGGGTTCGCTAGGCTGGTTGTCCCGTGGGAGCCCCCGCGGGGCCGCACGGGAGGAAGGCGACCCCACGAGCACGCTCAGGCCGAGGAGTTTGCTGCCGAAGGCGCTGCGTCGCACGAAAGCGGACGCGGGTCGCGCGAGGGTCGATCGCCGGACGAAGGATCTCGTACTTCGGGCCCGGCCCGGCGAGATCGCGGTCGTGTTGCACGAGGACCTCGACCGCGTCTCCGCCGAAGCTCTCGTCGAGGCCGACGTCGCGGCGGTGGTCAACGGCGCCGCGTCCATCACCGGTCGCTACCCGAACCTGGGTCCGTTGATCCTGGTGGAGGCGGGGATCCCGTTGATCGACCGTGTAGGCCCCCTGGTCCTGCAGAAGATCCGCGAGTCGGACCCGGTCCGCGTCGAGGGCGACCGTGTGTACGTGGGTGATCGGCTCGTCGGGGTGGGGATGCGACAGAGCCGCGAGTCGGTGCTCGCCGACATGGAGTCGGCGAACGCGGCGATGGACGAGCGCTTCGACGACTTCGCTCGCAACACGATCGACTTCATGCGCCGAGAGCGCGACCTGCTGTTCGGCGGCTCAGGGTTGCCACCTCTGGAGCACGCGCTTGCGGGGCGTTCGGTGCTCGTCGTCGTTCGCGGCTATCACTACCGTGAGGATCTCGCGGCTCTTCGCCCGTACATCCGGGACGCGCGACCGGTGCTCGTGGGCGTGGACGGGGGTGCCGACGCGCTGCTCGACGAGGGCTACGTTCCCGATCTGATCGTCGGGGACATGGACAGCGTGTCCGACGATGCACTCGAGCTCGCGGTTCCCGGGCGACGCAAGCGGCCGACCGAAGTGGTGTTGCACGCCTACGAGGACGGCCGGGCGCCGGGTCGCGGACGGCTCGACGTGCTCGGGATCCCGTACAAGGTGGTCGAATCTATGGGTACCAGCGAGGACGTGGCTTTCCTCGTCGCGCACGAGAAGGGGGCCGAGTTGATCGTGGCCGTCGGATCGCATGGCAACCTGCGGGAGTTCCTGGACAAGGGACGAGGCGGGATGTCGAGCACCTTCCTCGTTCGACTGCGCGTCGGAGAGATCCTGATGGACGCGAAGGGCGTCTCCCGCCTCTACGGGGCAGGTCGGCTGCGCGGGCGCGACACGATGTTGCTCGTGGGTTCCGCATTGTTCGCCATGGTGATCGTCGTCATCGTGTCACCTCCGCTTCGTCTGTACGTGACCCAGATCTTCGAGCAACTGCGGCAATTGTTGTTCGACGTGCGGGAGCTGGTGTGATCTCGTTCCGCTATCACCTGGTGACGATCGTCGCCGTGTTCCTCGCGCTGGGGATCGGCGTGCTGGCGGGTACCACGGTGCTCGATCAGGGGCTGGTCAACCGCCTCGAACGGCAAACCGCGGAGCTGACCACCGATCTCAACGACCTCCGACAGATCGTCCGCGAGCAGGACGCGACACTCGCGACGATGGAGGAATTCTCCCAGCAGGTCTTCGAACGGCTGGCACCCGGGGTCCTCGTGAACGCCGAGGCGGTCGTGCTGACCCACGATCTCGTGGAGACGGCGGCGGTGGGGCGCGCACAAGCAGCACTTGAGGGCGCGGATGCACAGGTTCAGGCGGTCTTCACGTTGCAGTCGAAGATGGCGTTGCCCGACGAGGGGGCGCGCACCGAGCTGGCGGAAGCGCTCGGTGCGCCCGAGCAAACCGACCCGCAGGCGCTCCAGAGGTTGGCGCTCGAACGGATCGCCGGCCGGCTCGCGCAGGGTCCAGGCCAGCGGGCGGTAAACCGCACCCAGGAGGACGTGCTGACGCGTCTGCTCTCCGCGGGGTTCTTGACCGTGGAGGGTCCCGGCGGTGATCGAACGCTTGCAGGCGTCGGCGGAGAGCCGCTGACGCTGACCGTCGTCGTGGGCGGTGGACGTCCCGAGGCCGGGGCGGCGAGTGAGTTGTTGGTTCCACTCGTCGAGGATCTGCGCGCCGAGGGGTTCCAAACAGCCGCCGCGGAGCCGCTGCTTTCCGAGGCGCCGTTCGTGGCCGATGTCCGCGAGGTCGCGGGAGACGAGCCACCGATCGTCACGGTGGACGATGTGGACATCGCGATGGGCCAGCTCGCGTTGGTGCTCGGGCTGCAACGCCTGCTGCTCGGCGAGGGTGGGAACTACGGGGTCGAGCCGGGTGCGATCCCGATCCCGCCGCTGCAGCCCGACGTCCCGTGACCGATCCGCGGGGTCGACGAGTGGTTGCGCTCGTCGCGGCGAGGAACGAAGCCGACGCGATCGGTTCGACGGTGCGTTCGCTCCACGCGGTGGCCGGTGTCACGGAGGTGGTGGTCGTCGATGATGCGTCCGACGATGCCACGGCCGCGGAGGCCGCTGCCGCCGGTGCCCGGGTCCTGCGCTCGGATCGCCACCGTGGCAAGGGAGGTGCACTCGAGGGAGCGCTTTCGCGGCTGAGGGCCGCGGACGTGTGGCTCCTCGCCGACGGCGATCTCGGGACGTCCGCGACGGCGATCGGTGCGGTCCTGCGGCCGGTGCTGGGCGACGAGGCAGATCTGGCGATCGGTGTGCTCCCGAGCCAGGGTGGGGGACTGGGAGTGGTCAAGTGGCTGTCCGGTTTCGCGATCGCGCGGTCGTGTGGCTTCCGCTCGCGGGCGCCACTGTCCGGGCAGCGTGCGATCACCGGGCTGACGCTGTCGAGGGTGCGCCCACTCGCGAACGGCTTTGGAGTGGAGGCCGCGATGACGATCGACGCGGTGCGCTCTGGCGCCCGAGTCCTCGAAGTGGCGGCGGATCTGCGGCACCGGACCACGGGGCGTGACCTCGCTGGCTTCGCCCACCGCGGTCGCCAGGGCCTGGACATCTTTCGGGTCGTGTTCGCGAGGATGGGGGGCCGTCGATGAGGCCGGTGGCGGGGGCTCTGGTTGCGGGGGTGGCTGCCGCGATCTCGTTCTTGCTGTGGCGTGGTCTGGAGCGCACCGGTCTGCATCGGCGACTCGCACGCGAGAACTTCCGCGGCGCCCGGCTCAGCTTGACGCTCGGCGTCGCGCTCGGGATCGGGATCGTCGGCGCAGGCTGCGCGGTCGTGGCAGTCGTCGCCGAGAGGGCAGGCTGGGCGGCCTCGCCGAGTGTCGAGCTGCTGGGGATCGTGCTGGTGCTCCTCGCGGGCATCGTGGATGACGTCGTTCCCGGCCGCGCGCGGGGGTTGCGGGGTCACCTTCGCGAAATCGCACACGGGCGGGTGACCACCGGGATCCTGAAGGCCGCCGCCGCTGTGCTCGGCGCCGTCTTCGTGGTCGCGGATGCGGGGGGCGGGCCGTGGTGGGGACGAGTGGCGGGTGTCGTACTCGTTGCGGGGTGCGCGAACCTGTGGAATCTGCTCGACGTTCGACCGGGACGTGCCGCGAAGGCGTATGTGATCGCCGCGCTCGCGTTGACGGCGGTGGATCCCGGAGCGTTCCTTTTCGCGGTGAGCGGGCCGGTCGTGGTCCTGGGATGGTTCGACCTGCGCGAACGGGGGATGTTCGGTGACACCGGCGCGAACGTGCTGGGCTTCGTGATCGGCGCCGAGGCGTACCTGCGGCTGCCGGCGTGGGCGGTCGCGGTGGGGGCCGTCGTGGTGGTCGGCCTCACGATCCTCGGGGAGACCGTCACGTTCTCGAGGATGATCGATGCCTTTGCCCCCCTGGGGTGGCTCGATCGCCTGGGGCGCGTGGCGCCGACACGATCGCCTCCGGCGTGAACGATCTTGGTTCGAACGAACATTCCCAGGGAGAACCCGGGCGGCGTGTCACGTCGCTCTGCTACCATCACTTCCCGTGGCAGACACGGCGCGTCGATACATCTTCGTAACCGGTGGTGTGGCCTCCGGACTCGGCAAGGGCATCACCACCGCCTCGCTCGGCCGGCTCTTCAAGTCACGGGGATTGCGGGTCGCACTCCAAAAGCTCGATCCCTACATCAACGTCGATCCGGGCACGATGAACCCCTTCGAACACGGTGAAGTCTTCGTGCTCGACGACGGCGCCGAGACGGACCTCGACCTCGGTCATTACGAGCGCTTCGTCGACGAGGAGTTGCATCGGGGCTCCAACGTCACCACCGGAGCGATCTACTCGTCGGTGATCGCCAAGGAGCGACGCGGGGACTATCTGGGCAAGACCGTCCAGGTGATCCCGCACGTCACGGATGAGATCAAGGAGCGCATCCGAGCCCTGGGTGAGGCCGAGAACGCCGACCTGGTCGTCGTGGAGATCGGCGGCACGGTGGGAGACATCGAGTCTCTGCCGTTCCTCGAGGCGATCCGGCAACTGCGCAACGAGGTCGGCCGCGACCGCTGCGCCTTCGTGCACGTGTCGCTGATGCCGTTCATCGGGCCCTCGGGCGAACTCAAGACCAAACCCACCCAGCACTCGGTGAAGGAGCTTCGTTCTCTGGGTCTGCAACCGGACGTGATCGTGTGCCGATCGGATCGCGTGATCGGACGCAATCTCAAGGAGAAGATCTCGCTGCTGTGCGACGTGCCGATCAGTGGCGTGATCTCCGCGATCGATTCCGACTCGATCTATCGCGTGCCGCTCGTGTTGCACGAGGAGGGACTCGACTCGGAACTCGCTCGTCTGCTCGGCGTGGAGCAACGACCCGATCTGCAGGAATGGCGGGCGCTCGTCGATCGGATCGACTCCGCGAAGGAGCCAGTCACGATCGCGATCGTCGGCAAGTACGTGAACCTGCGCGACGCCTACCTCTCGGTGATGGAGGCGCTCTTCCACGGGGGGTTCGCTCACGGGGTCGACGTGCGACCACGGTGGATATCCTCCGACGACCTCGAATCCGTCGGCGTCTCCTCGGCGCTTGACGGGGTCGACGGTGTCATCGTTCCAGGCGGCTTCGGCTTCCGTGGGGTCGAAGGCAAGGTCGAGGCGATCCGTTACGTCCGCGAGCAGAAGATCCCCTTCCTCGGCATCTGCCTGGGGCTGCAGTGCGCCGTCGTGGAGTTCGCCCGCAACGTCGCCGGGCTCACCGGGGCGAACTCCTTCGAGTTCGATCCCGCCACCGAGCACCCGGTGATCGACCTGCTTCCCGAGCAGAAGAGCGTGACCGATCTGGGCGGCTCGATGCGCCTGGGAGCCCAGCCCTGCCACCTCGTGGCTGGTACCACCGCTGCGGCGGCCTACGGCGAGGAGGTCGTCTACGAACGGCATCGTCACCGGTTCGAGGTCAATCCTGCGTACCACGAGGCGCTGACCGACGCGGGCATGGTGATCGCGGGAGCGTCGAAGGACGGGCGCCTCGCCGAGATCATCGAGTTGCCCGATCACCCGTTCTTCGTCGCGGGTCAGTTCCACCCCGAGCTTCGATCGCGACCCACCCGCCCGCACCCGCTGTTTCGCGACTTCGTCGGCGCCGCGCGCGCACATGCTCGCATGGCGGCACAGCGCACCGAGACCGTCTCGATCTGACGGTTCGATGCCCGACGACCGTCCCGACGCCGTCCACACCGGATTCCTCGGGCGCTACCTGCGGATCGATGTCGAGGACTGGGGGCACCAGCGCTATGAGGTCGTGCACCGGGTCACCCACGCGCAGGACGCACCCGGCGCGGTAGGCGTGTTGCCGCTGACCCCCGACGGCGACGTGATCCTCGTCCGGCAGTTCCGCCACCCGGTCCGACGCTCGCTCCTGGAGATCCCCGCGGGTCTGCTCGACGTGCCGGGTGAGCCTCCGGAGGTGTGCGCTGTTCGCGAACTGTTCGAGGAGACTGGCTTCCGACCCGTCGGCGAGCTGATGTGGATCGGCACCTATCTCACGACCCCGGGCATGAGCGACGAGCGCATCGCCCTGTACCACGTCGACACCGCCGCCGAGCCGGAGGGCGATGCCGAGGAGGGCATCGAGGTGGTCCGGATGCCACTGGCGCAGGCGCGCGCGGCGGTGTCCGACGGCCGCATCGTGGACGCGAAGACGGCGGTTGCGGTCCTGCTGACCGACCCGTCCTAGCGGCCCAGGCACGCTCATGCCGGTATAGGCTTCGGCGGGGTGTCAGGAGGGGGTTGCGGTGATCATCGGGATCCCGACGGAGGTCAAGGACAACGAGTACCGGGTCGCTGCGACGCCGGAAGGCGTCCGCGAACTCGTCAGTGCGGGACATCGGGTGCTCGTCCAAGCGGGAGCCGGCGAGGGATCGTCGTTCTCCGACGAGGAGTTCGCGACGTCTGGGGCGAACGTGCTCCCTGACGCCGACGCGGTGTTCGCCGAGGCGGACATGATCGTGAAGGTCAAGGAGCCGCAGCCTCAGGAGTACGAACGCTTCCGGCCCGGGCACATCCTGTTCACCTACCTCCATCTGGCCGCCGACGAACGACTCACGCTGTTCTTGCTCAAGCGGGGCGTTCGTGCGGTGGCGTACGAGACCGTCCAGCTGCAGGACGGCAAGCTCCCGCTGCTGGCTCCGATGAGCGAGATCGCCGGCCGGATGGCGCCGCAGGAGGGCGCGAAGTTTCTCGAGCGGCCTTCGGGCGGACGCGGGGTCTTGATGGGCGGGGCACCCGGCGTCCGGCCCGCCAACGTCGTCGTACTCGGTGCCGGGATGGCGGGGACCAATGCCTCGTGGATCGCCGCCGGGATGGAGGCGGAGGTGACGATCCTCGATCTCAACGTGGAACGTCTCCGCGTCGTCGACCAGCTCCAGCGTGGCAGGATCCAGACCGTGATGAGCAGTGCGCTCGCGGTCGAGCGGTTGGTGCTCGACGCTGATCTGGTGATCGGCGCGATCCTGGTGCCCGGCGCTCGCGCGCCGAAGCTCGTGGGAGAGCAGACCATCGCGGCGATGCGACCCGGGAGCGTGGTGGTGGACATCTCGATCGATCAGGGTGGATGCCTGGCGACCTCTCGGATGACGACCCACTCCGATCCCACCTACATAGAGCACGGTGTGGTGCACTACTGTGTGGGGAACATGCCCGGTGCCGTGCCGCGGACGTCCACCTACGCGCTCACCAACGTCACGTTGCCGTACGTGCTCCAGATCGCGTCCGTCGGTCTCAACGAGGCGATCGCGCGAGATCCGGCGCTCGCCCTGGGTGTGAACTGCGACGGCGGGCGCTGCACGAACGCCGGGGTCGCCGAGGCTCACGGCGTGGTCTTCGAGTCGCTCGCATCCTAGGGAGGCCACGGATGGCCACCGCGGTCGCGAAGCAGATCCGTCGCTATCTCGACCACCTGACCGTGGAGCGCGGCCTGTCCGAACACACGGTCGCCGCGTACCGGCGCGATCTGGCTCGTTACGGATCCTTCCTCATGCAGCGAGACGTTCGAAGCGTGCGAGCCGTGACGGACGCCGATGTCGCTGCATTCGTCGCGGGGCTCTCTGCGTCTACCCATCACGACGGCAAGCCGTACCGATCGTCCTCGGTCGTCCGCTCGCTGTCGGCCGTTCGCGCGTTCCACCGGTGGATGCTCGCGGAGGGAGCGGCTGACCGGGACCCCACGGCGGGCATCGTCCGACCGAAGCTGCCTCGCAAGCTTCCTCGCCCGCTCGGGGTCGAGGAGACGGCCGCTTTGCTCGAGGCGCCGGACGCGACGCAGCCACGCGGTCTGCGCGACCGGGCGATCCTGGAGCTGTTGTACGGGGCCGGGCTCCGCGTGTCGGAGTTGGTGATGCTCGACGTCGACGATCTCGACCTCGAGGATGCCGGCGTTCGCGTCCTCGGCAAGGGGAGCAAGGAGCGTGACGTTCCCCTCGGGGACTTCGCCGTCCGTGAGCTGCGGTCCTATCTCGCGACCGCGCGGCCCTCGCTGGCGACCGCGCGCTCGCGCAGCGCCCTCTTCTTGAATGCACGGGGCGGGCGACTCACCCGGCAGGGGGTCACCGATGTCCTGCACGCCGCCGCTCGCCGCGCCGGGATCCGCCGGCAGTTGTCGCCACACGTGCTCCGGCATTCCTTCGCGACGCATCTGTTGGAAGGTGGGGCCGATGTTCGGGTCGTCCAGGAGCTCCTCGGGCATGCGAGCGTGGCCACGACGCAGGTCTATACGCTGGTGACCAAGGAGCATCTGCTCGAGGTCTATGCGACCTCCCACCCGAGGGCACGTCGCACTCGCGGGCCAGGGGAGCGTCGAGGAACGGGGAAACGTGCCGGATGACGTGACGATCGACGCCGCGGTGCTGGCGCGTCTGCACGAGGCGCTACTGGAACAGCGGACGAACCTGCGCAAAGAGATCGCAGACTTGGGGGGCGACCCAGATTCGGACGGTGTCGAACTGGACATCGGTCGCAACCTGTCCGACAGCGGCCACAACACCGCCGAGCGGACGCAGGCGATCGCCGTGCTCAAGGCCCTACGCGCGAACCTACGCTGGGTCGATCGAGCCCTCGGCAAGATGCAGCGGCACGAGTACGGGCGGTGCGAGTCGTGCGGACAGCCGATCCCGCGGGACCGCCTTGAGGCGTTGCCCTGGGCGATCCTGTGCATCGGATGCGCCCGGGCCGGGGACGGGCGGTGAGTGCGGCCCGCGTCCCGCGGGTGCTCCTGTTGGTAGCCGATTCCCTCGGGGTCGGGGACGCGCCCGACAGCGCCACGTACGGGGACGAGGGCTCCAACACCCTCGGGAACACGGCGCGAGCCGTCGGTGGACTCTCCCTGCCGAACCTCGGCGCGCTCGGGATCGGCATGCTTACGCAGGTAGAAGGTGTGGCTGCGAGCGCGCAGCCCGGCACGGCGCACGGAACGATGGCCGAGCGCTCGGCCGGCAAGGACACGACGACGGGGCACTGGGAGATGACCGGGATCGTGTCGGACCGTCCGTTCCCCGTGTACCCAGAGGGGTTCCCTCCCGAGATCATCGAACCCTTCGAGTCCCAGATCGGGCGAAAGGTGCTGGGAAACGTCCCGGCTTCCGGGACCGAGATCATCGACCGACTCGGCGCGGAACACCTGGCAACCGGCAACCCGATCGTGTACACGAGTGGGGATTCGGTGTTCCAGATCGCCACCCACAGCGGCGTCGTCGGTCTCGCGACGCTCTATCAATGGTGCCGGGTCGCGCGCCGGCTGCTCGTCGGAGAGCACGAGGTCGGCCGTGTGATCGCGCGCCCGTTCACGGGGTCGCCGGGGGCGTTCGAGCGACTTCCCGACCGCCGGGACTTCTCGGTGCCGCCGCCCAGGCCCACCCTGCTGGATCGCGTTACGGCCGCAGGCGTCGCGGTGTACGCGGTGGGCAAGATCCAGGACATCTTCAGCGGACAGGGACTCACGGAGGCGCGCTACACCCGTTCCAACGACGACGGCATCGACGTCACCCTGGAGTTCCTTCGACGACCCGGGGTGTCGCTGACCTTCTGCAATCTGGTGGACTTCGACAGCAAGTACGGCCACCGCAACGACCCCGATGGCTACGCCCGGTGCCTGGAGGCGCTCGATCGCCGGATCCCTGAGCTGGTAGACGGCGTGGAGGGAGGCGTCTTCTTTTTGACCGGCGACCACGGATGCGATCCGACCACACCGCCGACCGACCATTCCCGCGAACTGGTCCCGATGCTCGCTGCGGGATCGCCTACGGGCCCGAGCGACGTGGGGATGCGTTCCACGTTCGGCGACCTCGGTGCGACGATCGCCGACGTGCTCGCCGTGGGCTACGGCGATCTGGTGGGAGAGAGCTTCGCCGCCGAGATCGGGTTGGGGTGAAGGAGGTATGGCGATGACGCCGATCGATCCCCGTTCGGTCGTCGCGGCCAAGCGCGATGGCCACGAGGTGGACCCCGCGCAACTGCGAGCCTTCATCGGTGGATTCGCGAGCGGCGAGATCGGGATCGAGATCGTGGCGGCGTTCCTGATGGCCGTGTACCTGCGGGGGATGAGCGCCAAGGAGACGACGGCACTCACGGAGGCGCTCGTCGCATCGGGGCGAACGATCACGTTCGAGCATGTGTCACATCCCACCGTGGACAAACACTCCACCGGGGGCGTCGGTGACGGCGTCACGCTGGTGCTGGCTCCGCTCGTAGCATCGCTCGGTCTTGCCGTGGCGAAGATCTCGGGACGTGGCTTGGGACACACGGGCGGAACGATCGACAAGCTCGAGTCGATCCCGGGGGTTCGGACCGACCTGGACCCCGATGCGATCGAAGAGCAGGTGGAGCGGGTGGGGTGCGCCATCGCCCGCCAGGGTCCGGGTGTCGTCCCCGCGGACGGAGCGCTCTACGCCCTGCGCGACGCGACCGCCACGGTGGAGTCAACCCCGCTGATCGCCTCGAGCGTGATGGCGAAGAAGCTGGCGGTGAGGACGGATCTCGTCCTGCTGGACGTGAAGGCCGGCAGCGGCGCCTTCATGCGGAGCGTCGATGAGGCCTCGGCGCTGGCGCAACGATGCGTCGAGATCGGGCGCCGGGCGCAGCGGCGCGTCCACGCCACGGTCACCGACATGTCGCAGCCTCTGGGCTCCGCCATCGGCAACGCGTTGGAGGTTGCCGAAGCGGTTGCGGTGCTGACCGGTGGGGAGCGGAGCCGGCTCCGCGAGTTGGTCGTGGGATTCGCGGCCGACGCCGCGATGACGTTGCTCGACGTCGACTCGATGACCGCGATGCGACTCGCAGAGACGGCGCTGGACGACGGAACCGCCGCGGAACGGTTCCGTGCGATGGTGATCGCGCAGGGCGGGGATGGCCGCGTGGTGGACGACCCCTGGGGGATACTCCCACGAGCCCCGGTCGTCGTCGGCGTTCCGTCCGGTCGGCAAGGATCGCTCACCTCTGTCGACGCTGCAGCCTTGGGGCGGGCGAGCGCGAGGCTCGGAGCCGGTCGCGTGCGCGCCGATGACGAGATCGACCCCTCCGTGGGTATCGTGTTCGGAGTCCGGATCGGGGATCGGCTCGAGCGCGAGTCTCCGGTGGCCACCGTGCACGCGCGCGACGCCACCGCGGCGGAGGAGGCATGTCGCGCGGTCGTCGCCGCGATCGAAGTCTCCGACGATGCGGCCGAGCCGCCGCCGCTGGTGCACGCTCGATACGACTGAGAGGCAAGGTAATGGAGTTCCGGTACGCGCTCTACCTCGCGGTTGCGCTCGCGGTCGGCCTGCTCGCCCGGGAGACGGCGCGAGCCCTGAGCGCGGACAGGCTCGGCGATCCCACACCGAGGCGGTGGGGGCGGCTGTGGCCCAGCAGGAGCATGGTCGATCCGTTCGGCACGTTGATCCTGCCGGCGTTGATCCTCGTGTTGTGGGGATCGGGAGCCGCGTTCCGGCCACCCCCGTTCATCTACGCGAAGCCGCTCGCCCTGGATCCGATGTACCTGAAGAAGCCGGGACGAGACACGGTGCTCGTCTCGCTGGCGGGGCCGGTCGCGAACCTGGTGATCGCGGTGATCGCAGGGTTCGTGCTGGGGGCCGGGCTCGCGGGCGACGGGCTCCGCGTGGGCGAGGCGTTCCTGTACGCGAACCTGGTCTTGTTCGTGTTTCACCTGATGCCGATCCCGGGGCTCGACGGCGCCCGCATGCTGGCGCTGGTGCTGCCTCCCAGAGCGCGCGAGGTATACCGGAACCTCGACCAGTACCTCGTGCTGTTCATGCTCCTGATCTTCTTCCTGCTCGGCGGGCCCGTGCTGGCGATCGTGGACGGTCTCGCCTCTGCGTTGTGCGATGTCGTCGCTGGATCCAACGTGTGCGCGTTCTGACGCGGCACCGGCGATCACGCGGAGTGGAGGGTCCCGAGCTACTCCTCCCCGGGCAAGGACCAGGCTCGCGCTATCATCGCCGCCATCGTGGGTGATACGGCTGTCGGGATCGAGACCGGGCGGCGGACCCGGGTCCTGACCGGATACCGGCCGACCGGGCCGCTGCACGTCGGACACTGGTTCGGCAACATCCGCACCATGCTCGAGCTCCAGCAGCAGCACGATGCCTACTTCTTCGTCGCCGATTGGCATTCGTTGACGACCGACTACGACCGGACGGACAAGCTGCCGGACAACGTGCACGGGCTGGTGCTCGACTGGCTCGCGGCCGGTCTCGATCCGGAGCGCGCCACGATCTATCGACAGTCCGACATCCCGGAGACCGCGGAGCTCACCCTCTTGCTGGGGATGCTCACTCCCCTCGGATGGCTCGAGCGGGTCCCGACCTTCAAGGAGCGCCTGCGCGACCTCGCCGAGCGCGACATCGCGAACCTCGGGCTGCTCGCGTATCCGCTCCTTCAGACCGCCGACATCACGATCGTGGGAGGGGAGCTCGTCCCGGTGGGGGAGGATCAGTTGCCCCACCTGGAGCTGAGCCGGGAGATCGTCCGCCGGTTCAACCGCACCTACGGCGAGGTCCTCGTCGAACCCAGGGAGCTGCTCTCCGAGGCGCCGCTGATCCCCGGCAGCGACGGCCGCAAGATGTCGAAGTCGCTCGACAACGCGATCGGGGTTCGGGACGACGAGGAGCAGATCCGCGCGAAGGTCCACTCGTTCTTGACCGATCCGCTGAAGGTGCGCCGCAACGATCCCGGCCGGCCGGAGGTCTGTCCCGTGTTCTCCCTGCACAAGCTCTTCTCGGCCGACATCCTCGCGTGGACCGACGAGAACTGCCGCTCGGGCGCCCTTGGCTGCGTCGATTGCAAGCAGAACCTCGCGGATCGCATCGTGGAGTACTACCGTCCCTTCCGACAGCGCCGTGCGGAGCTGGAAGCGACGCCGGGGATCGTGCAGGAAGTCCTCGCGAAGGGTGCGTCGCGCGCCCGGCCGGTGGCGCAGGAGACGATGCAGATGGTGCGGGAGGCGATGCACCTCACATGAGCGAGAACGCGAACGCCGCGCCCGAGCTGAGCGGCTTCGAGGTGGACCTGCCCGTGTTCACGGGGCCGTTCCGCCTGTTGTCCGACCTGATCTTGGAGCAGAAGGTCGATGTCTGCGATGTGGCGGTCGCGAGCGTGACGGACGCGTTCCTGTCCTACGCGCAGGACGCCGAGCGCTGGAGTCTGGAGGAGGCCACCTGGTTCCTGGCGATCTGCGCGATCCTGTTGGAGCTGAAGGTGAGCCGCCTGATGCCCAAGCACACGGAACTGGATGAGGACGACCTGCTCGGTGGCAACCCCGACCTTGTCTACGCGCGAAGCCTCGAACTGATCGCCTTCCGCCGGATCGCGGCGGAACTCTCCCGGCGACTCGAGGCCGAGAGGGAGTACTTCACCCGCGATGTCGGCCCGGGGGAGGACCTCTCACACCTGTACCCGGACGTGATGGAAAAGGTGACAGCGGAGCGACTCCAGCAGCTCGCGTACCGCTTGCTCAAGCCCCCGACGGTGCTGGACCTATCACACGTGACGCCGATCCGGTTCACGGTTTCCGACGCGATCGCCGACGTCGAACGCTCCCTGACCGACCTTCGTGAGGCCCAGTTCCATGAACTGGTGGCCGACTGTGACGAGCGGATCCAGGTCGTCGTTCGCTTCCTGGCGCTGTTGGAGCTGTACCGGGACGGGAAGATCGAGGTCGAGCAGGCAGAGACCTTCGGCCAGTTGCGCGTGCGGTGGGCGGGAGCCGCATGATCGACGAGCCCCTGGCCGACCCGATCGGCGACGACCCGGAGGGCGGACTCGAGCCGAGCGCGGAGACCGAGCCGCGGGGGGAGGGCGACCTGGCCCGCTCTATCGAGGCGTTGTTGTTCGTCTCGGACGAGCCCGTTCCGGCGTCCGTGCTCGCAGGGGTTATGGAGGTCGAACGCCGCGTTGTGGACCACGCCTGCGAGGAGTTGGCCATGGCGCTCGAGTCGAGAGGTTCGGGGATCGTCCTGCGCAACGTGGCGGGAGGGTGGCGCCTGTTCACCCACCCGGATACGGCGCCGATCGTGGAGCGCTTCGTGTTGAACTCTCGCCAGGCCCGCTTGACCAAGGCGTCGCTCGAGACATTGGCGATCGTCGCATATAAGCAACCGGTCACTCGCCACCAGGTGTCGTCGATCCGCGGAGTGAACTCGGATGGGGTGCTCAGGGCGTTGACCGAACGGGGTTTGATCGACGAGGTGGGCCGGGAGGAGGCGCCCGGCCGCCCTGTCCTGTACGGGACGACTCCGCAGTTCCTGGAGCGTCTCGGGCTTGCGTCGGTGACGTCGTTGCCCTCGTTGGCTCCGCTCCTGGGGGAGATCGACGAAGTGGACACGCGTGAGGAAGCGCCGCCGGCGGTGCCGGACGCAGGAGGTGGCGTGCAGCAGCAGGGGCTCGTCGAGGAGACCTACGGTGACGACGATCCCGAACCAACGGCCGGTCCCGCAGGCGTCGACGGCGGCTGACGCGGGGTCGTGGCGCAAGAACGGGTCCAACGGGTCCTTGCCCGCGTGGGTTTCGGCTCGCGCAGGGCGTGCGAGGAACTGATCAAAAGTGGCCGCGTCAGCGTGAACGGCAGCATCGCCACGCTCGGCGACAAGGCCGACCCCGAGCACGACCACGTCGAAGTGGATGGCTCAACCCTCAACCTCGACCCCGACGTGAGGTACTACCTGTTCAACAAACCTCCAGGGGTCGTCACGTCGATGTCCGACGATCAGGGCCGCCCGGACCTGCAGGGCTTCCTCCCGGAAGGGCCACGCGTGTTCCCGGTGGGCCGCCTCGATCTCGAGAGCGAGGGGTTGCTCCTGCTCACGAACGACGGAGAGCTCGCGAATCGATTGATGCACCCCCGCTACGGAGTGGAGAAGGAGTATCTCGCGGAGGTCGGCGCGTCGCCCTCGGACCGGCAGCTGGCTCGCCTACGAAAGGGCGTCGAGCTCCAGGATGGTCCCGCCAAGGTGATCGCGGTACGGATCGTCGATCGCCGGCCCGAGCGTGGCGCCCTCCGCGTGGTGATGGGGGAGGGACGCAAGCGGGAGGTCCGCCGCTTGTTGGACGCCGTCGGATTGTCGGTGACCCGTCTCGTGCGTCTGCGGGTGGGGTCGGTCCGGCTCGGTCGGACCGCGCCCGGAGAGGTCCGCGAGCTCTCTCACGCTGAGGTCCGCGCGCTCTACCTCGATACCGGGATGTAGCCGTCTCCCGATCTCCGGGCCCGAACGGACCACGGGCGTGCTGTGGGCGCACGCCGGGAGGCGGTAGCCTCGGGACCGCGCCGGGCGGCATCCGCCGGGGTCCCGCCCGGCGGAGCCGATCGTTCGTAAGGAGGAGCGCATGAGGGTTCGTGCCGCCCGAGGGGCGATCCGTGTCACGCAGGACGAGAGCGAAAGCGTCCTGGAGGCTACGCGGCGCCTGCTGACGGAGATCCTCGAGCGCAACGAGGTCGCGACGGAGGATCTCGTGAGCATCCTGTTCACCGCGACGGCCGATCTGACCGCGGCTTTCCCGGCCGAAGCCGCGCGACAGCTGGGGCTCGGGCTGGTCCCCTTGTTATGTGCCCGGGAGCTGCAGGTGAAGGGGTCGATGCCCGGGGTCGTGCGTGTCCTGCTGCACTTCCACACCGACCGAGACCTGGGTGGCGTGGAACACGTCTACCTCGACGGCGCGGAGTCACTACGCGATGACCTCGCCTGAGTCGCGCAGCGCTTCTCCGGCGCCGGGGCGCATAGCGGTGGTCGGGACCGGCATGATCGGGACCTCGATCGCGATGGCGGCCGTCCGAGCGGGGTTGGCCGTGCGGGGCTTCGACGCGGATCCGGCAGTGCTGGCTCGTGCCACCGACCACGGCGGTTTCCCGGCTGCAAACGACCTGGAACACGCCGTGGCCGACGCCGACCTCGTCGTCGTGTGTACCCCGTCGGCGGCGATCCCGGACACGGTACGGGCGGTGCTGCAGGCCGCTCCCTCGGCGGTCGTGACCGACGCGGGGAGCGTGAAGCAGGCCGTGATCGCGCAGATCGAGGCGACTGCTGCGCCGGGCGATGTCGAACGGTTCGTCGGAGGGCATCCGATGGGCGGAACGGAACGCTCGGGCCCTGACCACGCGGCGCCGAGTGTTGTCGATTCCATCGTCTGGGCGATCACCCCGACGGAGCGGACGGCTGCAGGCTCCGTCGAGACTCTGGAGGCCTTCGTGAAGCTGCTCGGGAGCCGGTCGGTCCGCTTGGATCCCGAGCGTCACGATCGGCTGGTCGCGATCGTGTCGCACCTCCCCCAGATCGCGTCCACCGTGCTGATGGGGATGGCTGCGACCGAGGAGGCGGATGAGCCCGAGATCCTCCTGCTGGCCGCCGGCGGGTTCCGTGATCTGACGCGTCTCGCGGCCTCGAGCCCCACACTTTGGAGCGACATCTTGCTGTCGAATCGCATAGCGATCGTGGAAGCGATCGACCTCTACCTGGCGCGTCTGATGCAGATGCGCGACCTGGTAGCGCAGGAGCGCTCAGCGGACGTCGAGCGCGCGTTCGCAGATGCCAAGGCCGCGAGACTCACGCTCGCCGCGAAACCGCTCGTTCGATCCGGTGTCGCGGTGCTGCAGGTCCCGATCCCGGACCGCCCCGGCGCGCTCGCCGAGCTGACGGCAACGATGGGGGAGGCTGCCGTGAACATCGAAGACCTCCAGATCGTGCACTCGCCGGAAGGAGGCCGCGGGCTCGTTCACCTGACCGTGGCGGCCTCCTCCGCCCAGGACGCCTCGGACGCTCTCGGCGACCACGGCTTCGAACCCACGCGGATCGCGTGAGGAGCGCGACCGTGCGGATCCGCATCACACCCGGCTCGCAGATCAGCGGCTTGACCCGTGTGCCGGGGGACAAGTCGATCGCTCATCGCTGGCTCATCCTTTCCTCGACGGCGAGAGGTCGCAGCCGGCTCCGAGGCCTTCCGGGGTCCCTCGACGTGCTCTCCACGGCCGAGTGCCTCGCCGCGCTCGTCCCGAAAGCTCGACCTGGACTGCAGGCGTGGACGGACGTTCATCGAGGGAGAGGTCCAGAGCTAGCGAAGGGTCGAGGTTTCACATGGAACTTGAGCCACGAGAAAAACCCTCCAGCAACCTCGACCCTCGACCTTGAGCTCGAGACTGAGGGCAGAGGCGCCCTGGTCAAGCCTGCAGATGAACTGGGATGCGGGAATTCCGGGACGACGATACGGCTGCTGTGCGGACTGCTCGCCGCCGCGCCCTTCACCGCGACCCTGTCCGGCGATGAAAGCCTCAACCGCCGCCCGATGGAGCGTGTGGCGGAGCCGCTGCGCGTCATGGGCGCATCCGTACTCACGCAAGAGGGGCGCCCACCCATTCAGATCGAGGGGTCACCTTCCTTGTCCGGGGTCCGATGGGAGCAATCGGTGCCGAGCGCTCAGGTCAAGTCCGCGATCCTCCTCGCCGGGACCGCTGCGGCCGGCCGTACCACGGTCGTGGAGCCCGCGGCTACGCGCGACCACACCGAGCGCGCACTCGCAGCGCTCGGGGCTCCGATCGAACGCGACGGCCTCGAGGTATCCATCCACCCGTTCCAGCACGGCGGCCTCGAGGGCGAGGTACCCGGTGACCCATCTTCGGCGGCGTTCCTGCTCGCCGCGGCCGCGCTTACCCGATCGCGGTTGCGGATCGAAGGGGTTGGGTTGAATCCGACACGCACGGGCTTCGTCCGGGTGCTGCAGCGGATGGGGGTGCAGGTCACGACCGAGGTGCTCGAGGAGCGCTTGGGGGAGCCTGTCGGAACGCTGGAAGTCGTCGAGGGTTCCGCGCTCGTCGGTACCAGCGTGTCCGCCGACGAGTTCCCCCTATTGGTCGACGAGGTCCCGGTACTCGCCGCGCTCGCTGCGCACGCGAGCGGCCAGACGGTGTTCCGTGGCGCGGGGGAGCTGCGAGTGAAGGAGAGCGACCGTCTCACCGCGATCATCCGCGGGCTCGCCGGCCTCGGAGGCCGCGCGGAGATCGACGGAGAGGACCTGGTGATCCCTGGCGGCGGCCTTCCCGGCGGGCTCGCGACCTCCGGGGGAGACCACAGGATGGGCATGTCGTTCGCGATCGCAGCACTGGGCGCGGACGGCCCCTGCGAGATCGATGGCATCGAGGCCGCGAACGTGTCCTTCCCGGGGTTCGTGACGACACTCGTCGCACTCGGCGCCGACATCGAGGAGACCTGAGATGGCGATCGTGGTCGCGATCGACGGGGCCGCGGGTTCCGGGAAGAGCACGCTGGCACGCTCCTTGGCCCGGGTCCTTGATGTCGCCTACGTGAACACCGGGGTGATGTACCGAGCGCTCGCCAGGGCCGCTCTACGAGATGCGGTGGAGCCGAGCGACGCGGAGGATCTCGCACGCGTCGCAGCCTCGCTTCGATTCGCCCTGAGTGATGACCCCCGGATGGGTATCGAGGTGGACGGTTCGCTCCCGGGACCCGAGCTCGAAACACCGGAGGTGGAGGCCATCGTGTCTCAGGTGGCCCGCCACGCGGCCGTTCGGAGCGTGCTCGTACGTCGGCAGCGCGATCTCGGTGGTGAGGGAGGAGTGGTCGAGGGTCGAGACATCGGCACCGTGGTGTTCCCCGATGCTCCCGTGAAGCTGTATCTGACAGCCGACCCCGAACGTCGGGCCCAACGGCGAGCGGCCGAGCGCCGAGCGGAAGCCGACGCGGCGACCATCTCCGAAGGGCTGCAGATGCGAGACGCGAAGGATGCGCGCACCAACCCGTTCGAGCCCGCGCCGGACGCCGCCGTGATCGATGCGACCGACCTGACGATCGATCAGGTCCGTGAGCGGGCGCTCGACGTGATCCGCGAACGCCTTCCCGGGGCGGGTGTATGAGCCGCGTGCCGCGCGTGGCCATCGTCGGTCGGCAGAACGTCGGCAAGTCGACGTTGATCAACCGGCTCTTCGGGAGACGTGAAGCGATCGCACACGAACAACCGGGCGTGACCCGAGATCGCATCGAGCTCGAGACGACCTGGAGGGGCCGGCGGGTCGACCTGATCGATACCGGCGGCTACGCGCACCGAGCAGGCGGGATCGAGAAGCTGGTCGCGTCCCAAGCCGAGCGCGCCGCTGAGGGATCCGACCTCGTGCTGCTCGTGGTAGATGGTCCCGCCGGCATCCAGGAGGAGGACGCGATGCTTGCGCGACGTCTCCGCAAGAGCACCACGCCGGTGCTCGTCGTCGCGAACAAGGTCGATGACGAACGCGGTGAGCGGGAGATCGACGCGTTCCTGCGGCTCGGACTCGGCGAAGCCGTCGCGGTGTCCGCCCTGCACGGCCGCGCCAGCGGGGACCTGCTCGACCGCATCGTCGCGGTGCTTCCGGACGCGCCGGAGGATGCGACCGAGGACGATACGACGCCGGAGCCGAGGTTCGCGCTGGTCGGCCGTCCCAACGTCGGGAAGTCCTCGCTATTCAACCGCCTGGTCGGCGAGGAACGCTCGGTCGTGTTCGAGGAGGCGGGAACGACGCGCGACGCGGTTGACGCCGTTGTTCCGTGGCCGGACGGGCCGGTGCGGTTCGTGGACACGGCGGGCCTGCGCCGTACGTCTCGTCAACAGGGGGTCGACTATTACAGCGCGCTGCGAACCCAGCAGGCGATCGAGCGCTCGCACGTCGTGGTGCTGGTGATCGACGCTGCGGACGGCTTGACCTCCGAAGACAAGCGGATCGCGAACCGCGTGATCGAGTTCGGGCGCGGACTCGTGGTCGTCGCGAACAAGTGGGACCTGGTCGAGAACAAGGAGGCCGCGTATCGGGATCTGAGCGAGTACGTGACCCCGTTCGCCCGCGCGAGTGTGGTTCGCAGCTCGGCGATCCGCGGAACCGGCGTGAAACGTCTTCCGGCCGTGTTGCTCGACCTGCATGAGCGGTGGATGTCCAGGGCCTCGACGAACGCCGTCAACAAGGTGCTCATCGCCGCCCAGGAAGAGCGGCCGGCTCCCCGCGGGATCGGGACGTTCCGCTACGGGACCCAGGTGTCGTCGGCCCCGCCGTCGTTCGTCCTGTTCGGAGGCAAGGTCCCGAATCCGACGTACCAGCGCTACCTGGAGAATCGGCTGCGGACCCGGTTCTCTCTCGAGGGTGTCCCGATCCGGCTCACCTTTCGACCGAAGCGCAAGCGGGGCTGACCGGGCCAGAGCCGACGGAACCTTCCGCGTGGGACAATCCGCGGAACGGGACGTGGCGCAGTCTGGTAGCGCACTGGTCTGGGGGACCAGGGGTCGCGGGTTCGAATCCCGCCGTCCCGACCATCTGGGTGGCGTCGGGTCCGGCATCCTGCTGGTTCGCGGCCTTCCCGGCGAGTGGCGATGATAGGTTGCTCCACCGGATGGCCACCGACCACGACGCCGTGTTCACCCTCCCGAACGTGATCTCCGCGATCAGGATCGCCTTGATCCCCGCGTTCGTGTACCTGCTCCTGCAGCCGGGGAAGGAGGCCGCCGGCCTCATCCTGTTCGGCCTCGTGGTCTCGACCGACTGGGTCGACGGGTACATCGCTCGTCGAACGGACTCGGTGTCGGACCTCGGCAAGCTCCTGGACCCGATCGCCGACAGGCTCGCGATCGGTGCGGGCCTGATCACACTGGTCCTCGCCGACGTATTCCCGCTATGGGCGGCGCTCCTGATCATCGTGCGCGACGTCGCGGTCTTCATCGCGGGGCTCGTACTTCTGACGAGGTCGAAGGTTCGGATCGACGTCCGGTACCTCGGCAAGATCGCGACCTTCGGTTTGATGACCTCGGTCCCGTGGATCGCTTGGGGGAACTTCGGCTTGCCCCTGGCCGAGGCGGCCAAGGCGCTCGGCTGGATCGTGTTCGCGGTCGCGATCGTGGAGTACTACATCGCCACCTTCTTGTATGCCAGGGACGTGCGCCAGGCCCTGCGGCGTCGCGGTACCCTCGACGCCGCGTGACGGTCGATCGACCGCACGCATCGCCGGAGCACCCAGGAGCGTGAACGCCATGGACTTCCCAGCGGACCTCAGATACACGAAGGAACACGAGTGGGTGCGGGAGGAGGGAGCGCTCCTGCGTGTCGGCATCAGCGACTTCGCCCAGGACGCGTTGGGCGACGTCGTCTATGTGGACCTCCCAGACGTCGGATCGACGGTGACGGCCGGCCGGCCGATGGGTGAGGTCGAGTCGACCAAGTCCGTGTCCGACGTTTACAGCCCCGTGAGCGGAACGGTGAAGGAACGCAACCCCGCCGTTGACGCGCGTCCGGAGCTCGTGAACGAGTCTCCCTACGGAGAGGGCTGGCTCGTAGTGATCGAGCCGGCGGACGCCGGTGCCTCAGCAGCGCTCCTCGACGCGGAGGGGTACGAGACCCACGTTCGGGAGTCCGAAAGAACTTGATGTTCGACTCCGCCCGATCGCGCCCGATGCCCGGAGATGCGCAGCGTTCGCCCTGGTGCGAGGGGCTGTTCGGTGTCTCAAGCTCCCGTCGGGGGTAGGGGTCCGCGGAACTCGAACGTTGGGCGCATGTGCCGTTGACCCGTCCCTGGACCTACAGTAACGTCCGCTCACGATCGAGGTCGTCCTGAAAGGGTCGACCTCGACCCTTTCGTAGAGGCAGAGATGAGGGGCGACGCGAACGTGTTCTGCACCCGTTGTGGACATCCCAACAAAGACGACGCGCGGTTCTGCGCGCAGTGCGGAGCTCCGCTGCAGGACGAGAC
Source organism: Actinomycetota bacterium (assembly GCA_040902745.1). Taxonomy (GTDB): domain Bacteria; phylum Actinomycetota; class UBA4738; order UBA4738; family HRBIN12; genus JBBDWR01. The sequence continues at coordinate 35,457 of JBBDWR010000022.1, forward strand.
CACCGTGTCCCTGACCCCGGTCGAAGAGGAAGGTGCGGGAGAGGAAGAGTTCCCCTTCCCGCACGATCAACTGGAGACCGGACAGGCGCTCCTTCTCGTGAAGCGTGGCCCGAACGCCGGATCGACGTTTCTGATCGAGGCCGGTGAGACAACGGTCGGCCGACTCCCGGAGAGCGATGTTTTTCTCGACGACGTGACGGTATCGAGGTCGCACGCGCGTATCGAACGTCGAGACGGCGCGTTCTTCGTGAAGGACCTCGGCAGCCTGAACGGTACCTACGTGAACGGGGAGCGCGTCGACGAGACGAAGATGGCTTCCGGTGACGAGATCCAGGTCGGAAAGTTCAAGCTTGTGTTCTTCGCGGCGGGGGAGTGATCGCAGGCAGATGGCGACAACGCGCAAGTATCAATCGATCGGCGAGGTCCTCGTGGCCGTCAAGACGGAGTTCCCGGACATCACGATCTCCAAGATCCGCTTCCTCGAGTCCGAGGGATTGATCGAACCCGAGCGCACGCCGTCCGGTTACCGCAAGTTCTACGAGCAGGACGTAGAACGCCTGCGCCACATCCTGAAGATGCAACGGGACGAATACCTGCCACTGAAAGTGATCAAGGAACGGCTCGCGAAGCAGGATGCTGGCGAGGCGATCGATGCCGAGGGCAACGCGGTCGCCGCACCACCCGAAGAGGCGGCGCTCGACGACGGAACCGACGACGAGATCGCGCAGCCCGCGACCGGACTGCAGATGTCGATCGAGGAGATGTCATCGGCCACCGGGGTGGAGCGCGAACGGATCCTCGAACTCGAGCAATACGGCCTGGTGCGCGCGCACGGACCGGAATCCGCTCGCTTCTACGACGGCGACGACTACATCGTCCTGTCGATCCTGCGCGACATGTTCCAGTACGGCATCGAACCCCGGCACCTCGGGATGTACAAGAACTTCGAGGAGCGCGAGGCGTCTTTCTTCGAAACGATCGTGATGCCGTCGCTGCGCCAACGTAATCCGGACGCGCGTCGCGCCGCGGTGGACACGCTCAACGACCTCTCCAAGATCTCCCGAAAACTCAAAGCCGCCCTGCTTCGGGTGAATCTGCGCGAGTACCTGCACGACGGCTGACCCTCGTTCCCGCACACGGTCAAGCGCCGGAGCCGACCCTTCCCCTCGGCTCCGGCGCTTCGGCCGATCCGGCCCGTACGATGCTGCGATGGGTCCGAGCCGCTCCGTGCACCGTCATCGGCGACCGCCTTCGCCCGCCCGAGCGCGGGTCGCGGTGGGATCGCTCGCGGCGGTCGTGGCCCTCCTGGTCGCCGGACTGGCTCCCACAGGCGCCGGAGCGGTCGAGGTTCCGCCACCGACGCCGGTGGACGGCAAGCCGTCTCCGTTCGTCACGGATCTGCAAACCCCGGAGCCGTCGCCCCGTGCGCCGAGCATCAGGGCCCCCGTCGGCGTGTTGGCCGACCTCGACTCCGGACAGGTGCTGTTCTCGAAGGGGTTAAACGATCAGCGCCCGATCGCGAGCGTCACGAAGCTGATGACCGTGCTCGTCGCAATCGATCGCGCCGATCTCGATGACGTCGTTACGATCGGCCCGAACGCGTCACCACGGGTCAGCGGGTACCACGGGTCCGAGATCGACCTGCGAGTGGGGGAACAACTCACCGTGGAGCAGCTCGTAACCGCGGCCCTGATCCAATCGGCGAACGACGCGGCCGTGGCACTCGCCGAGTACGTCGGCGGTTCCGTGCAGCGATTCGTCGCGATGATGAACGCCAAAGCCAGGCGGCTCGGGATGCGGGACACACGATTCGCCTCCGCGAGCGGACTCGAGGACTCTGGCCGATCGACCGCAAGTGATCTCTTGGTCCTCGCCAGCGAGGTGATGCAGATCGATGCCGTCGCTCGGATCGTTGCCACGAAGTTCGCGCAGATCCCCGCGCCCGATGGCAAGCCGAGGGAGATACAGAACCGCAACGTGCTGCTGTGGTTGTACCCGGGTGCGATCGGCATCAAGACCGGCTACACGACGGGCGCGCGTTTCTGCCTCGTGGGCGCGGCGGAACGCGACGGCCTCCGGCTGGCCACCGTGGTCTTGGGAGCGCCGACGCCGGAGGGACAATTCAGCGACTCTGCAGCGTTGCTGAACTATGGCTTCGCCGCGTTCGAACGACACACGTTCGTGGAGGATGGCCAACCGCTCGGCTCACTGCAGATCCCCGGGGGGGCAGTATCAGGCTCATCGGCGGGGAGTCTCGAGGCGTTGGTTCCGACGGCACAGGCCGATGCTGCGACGCAGCGCTTCATTGCGGCTCCCGATGCGGCGTTCCCGCCGGCGCCCGGCGAACAGATCGGCGCTCTCCTCATCGAATCGGGCCGCTTGGATCTCGGGGAGGTGCCCGTGATCGCCGCGGACGTTCCGCCACCACCGCCGGCGATGCAGGGGCCGTGGTGGCGTCGCACGCTGACCTCGCTTACCGACGCGACCGGCGACCTGGCCCGGGGGCTTCTCACCTGACCTGCGGACTACGATGACCGGCATGCCGAAGATCGCCAGCACGCTGTTTGCGCGCAACGAGGTCCAGCGACGGGTGGGGGAGCTCGGACGGGAGATCGCTGCGGAGTTCGACGGTCGCGACCCCATCCTCGTGTCGGTACTCAAGGGGGGCACGATCTTCCTGGCCGACTTGATGCGCGCGGTCGGGGCGTCGCTGGAGGTCGACTTCCTGTCGATCTCGGGATTCGGGGACGTGGACGAGTCGCTCGGCCGCGTGAAGATCCTCAAGGACCTCGACTCCGACATCGCGGGTCGCGATGTGATCCTGGTCGAGGACATCGTCGATACGGGGCTGACACTCTCGTACCTGTTGTCCACGTTGACCGCACGCGACCCCGGATCCGTGACGGTCTGCACACTCTTAGACAAGTCCGTGCGTCGCATCGCGCCCGTGGAAGTTCGCTGGGTCGGCTTCGATTGCCCTGATCGCTTCGTGGTCGGTTACGGATTGGATTTTCGTCAGCGGTACCGCAACCTGCCGGACGTGCTCGCGATAGAGGATATGAGTGCGCTGCAAGCAGATCCGGACGCTCTGCTCCCGTTGCTCGAGACGCTCGACGACGGCGGCGGAGCATAGGTTGTCGGAGGCAACTATGAGGGGGTACGGTCGCCTACGATGATCGAGATGGACCTCGCCGGCGTCCGCGTAGAGCTGCCCACGAACCAACCGATCGTGCTGTTGAAGGAGCGAGCTGGCGAACGGTACCTCCCGATCTGGATCGGTGCGTCCGAAGCCGCGGCGATCGCGCTGTCGCTGCAGGGGGTCGTGACGCCCCGTCCGATGACGCATGATCTGATGAAGGACATGCTCGACGAGCTTGCTGTCGGGGTGAGCAAGATCCTGATCACCGAGCTTCGAGAGGGAACCTTCTACGCGACGATCGAGATGTCGCGCAACGGCTCCAGCTACGAGCTGTCGTCTCGGCCGAGTGACGCGATCGCCCTGGCGGTGCGGCTGTCCGTGCCGATCTTCGCGGCAGAGGATGTGCTCACGGAGGCGTCGATCTTGATCCCCGACGGTGATGAGGAAGAAGAGGTCGAGAAGTTCCGGGAGTTCCTCGACCAGGTCAACCCGGAGGACTTCCAGGCTTGAACGCGCGGCCGGCCCCGATGTGGGGCGCGGCGAGGGGTTCGCTCCGGCTCACCGCGAGTAGAAGATCTGGGTCGTCCACACCGCGCGCTTGCCGCACATGTTGCCCTTCCAGGCCGTCACGACCCCCAGGCCGATCCTTCTGTAGCTGCGTTTGAGGATGTTCGCGCGATGGGCCGCGCTGCGCATGAGCGCGCGCAGCACCCGGCGCACCGAGCCGCCGCACCCGAGGTTCTCCCCCCAGGGCGTCAGGCTGCGCCTCGCCATGTACCTGCTCAGCCCGGCCGTATGGAACATGTCGTTGCGCCGGATCATCGCGCGGGTATGGCGGCGAGCCTTCTTCGAGAGCCGCCGGTCGATCGTCACGGGCCGGCGGCCCTTGCGCTCGCGGATTTCGTTGAGCTGGTGCAGCATCTTGCTGCGCAGCGGTCGCGCGGCCGAGGCGGATGGGGCGAACGCCAGCGACGATCCGATCAGCATCGAGGAGAGGACCACCGCTGCGACGAACGCCCGGACGAGGTTCCCGGTTCGTAGCATGCGGGGGACCCTACCAAGGCCCTTCGCGCCGCGGGGGATTCGGAGTGGCCCCGCCGTACGCCCCCCCGCGAAGAGTCGGGCGAAGCCCCAGGTGAGGCATCGAAGGCGCAGGGAGCCGAGTGAAAGCCCAGTTCAGAGGGTGTGACTGAGGGTGCAGAACTTTCTTTCGTTAAGATCGAGGCGGGGCGCGATCTGACCGGTCCTTGACCCCCCCGGCGCCGCTGGGCTAGGGTGACTACGCCCCCGTAATTACGGAGTTGTGATGAGCGAACAGGTCGGATACCGCGTCCCTGAGGTCACCAAACTCGTCGGCATCACCTACCGCCAGCTCGACTATTGGGCGCGGACGGGGTTGGTGCGACCCTCGATCAAGGACGCCCAGGGGTCCGGAAGCCAGCGCCTGTACTCGTTCCAGGATCTGGTCACCCTCAAAGTGATCAATAATTTGCTCAAGACCGGCGTCTCTCTGCAGCGTGTCCGCAAGGCCGTCGAGCATCTCCATGGCCTGCGGAAGGCTCCGCAATCGCTCACTCTGATGTCCGACGGCAACCGGATCTACGAGGCGTCGTCGCCCGATCAGATCGTCGATCTGCTCGCGGGTGGTCAGGGTGTGTTCGCGATCGCCGTCGACAAGGTGTGGACCGACCTCGAGGGAACCGTGGCGAAGGGACGCCCCCCGACCAAGAAGGCACAGGCCGGGAGCGCGTGAGTCCCACCCAGGCCGCGGCGGCGACGCCGTCGGCCGGTTCGTCCGACCTCAAGAGCGACATCGCCGGGTTCGCGCACGCCAGCGAACAGCAGTTCGCGAAACTCCTCGACTTCTATCAGATCGAGTGGGCGTACGAACCGACATCGTTCGACATCGACTGGGATGTGGACGGCAAGGTCACCCAGCGGTTCACGCCCGACTTCTACCTTCCCCAGTACGACCTCTACATCGAGATCACGACGCTGAACCAGAAGCTCGTTACCAAGAAGAACCGCAAGGTACGCAGGCTCCGGGAACTGTATCCCGACGTGAAGTGCAAGATCTTCTACCAACGCGACTACCTTTCGCTCGTCTCGAAGTACGGGCTGGAGGACCTCACCGGCTGACGGCGGACCGACCGCGCCCGACGGATCGGTGTCGGCTCGCGGTACTCGTGCGACGGATCGACCGAGGGCAACGCTCGCTCCACTCGTAGACTGGCCGCGATGCGATTCGCTCCGCACACCGACGACGACGTTCGCGAGATGCTCGCGAGGATCGGTCAGGGCTCGCTGGACGATCTGTTCGACTCGATCCCGCCCGCGGTCCGCCTCGAGCGACCTCTCGACATCCCCGGGGGACTCTCGGAGATGGAGGTCCTCGCGGACCTCGCGGCCCTGTCCGCCCGAGATCGCAGCGTGGACGAACTCGTGTGTTTCGCAGGGGGCGGCGCGTACGACCACTACGTTCCCAGTGTCGTGTGGGCGCTTGCCGGACGCTCAGAGTTCCAGACTTCCTACACCCCCTACCAGCCCGAGCTGTCGCAGGGCGTACTCCAAGCTCTCTTCGAGTTCCAGTCGATGGTCTGCGAGCTCACGGCCCTCGAAGTGTCGAACGCCTCGTTGTACGACGGGGCGACCGCGCTCGTGGAAGCGGTCAACCTGTCTCGTCAGGGGCCGCGGACGCGGGTGCTCGTCGCGGACACGGTTGATCCTCGGTTCGTGCAGACCCTGGCCGCCTACGGGAGGGGAGCGGGCTACGAACCGGAGCTGTTCCCGGGCGCCCAGGGGCAAGCGGTTGCGCCGTCCGTCGGCGACGATGTCGCGTGCGTGATCCTGCAGCACCCCAACGTGTTCGGGATCCTCGAGCCGGCACGGAGCATCTTCGGTGCCGCGCACGACGGCGGGGCCCGAGCGGTGCAAATTTTCGACCCGCTGTCCCTCGGCGTGCTCGCCCCGCCCGGCCAGCTCGGCGCGGACGTCGCGGTCGCCGAGGGACAGCCCCTCGGAAACCACCTGAACTTCGGCGGGCCCTACCTGGGCCTGATCGCCGCCCGGATGGACGACGTGCGCCGGATGCCGGGGCGCATCGTCGGGGAGACCGTCGATGTGGACGGACGCACCGGGTACGTGCTGACGCTCCAGGCCCGCGAACAGCACATCCGCCGCGAGAAGGCCAACTCCAATATCTGCACGAACCAGACCCTGATGGCCCTCGCTGCCACGGTCTACCTGTCCTGGCTCGGCCCTCGGGGCCTGGAGGAGGTGGGGGAGTTGTGCGTCGCGAGGTCGCACTACGCCGCCACCCGGCTGACCGGGATCCCCGGAGTGCAGCTCGCGTACCCAGATGCACCGTTCTTCAAAGAGTTCGCGTTACGACTGCCGCGTTCCGCCGCCGGCGTTCGCGACGCGCTCCTGGACCGGGGGATCCTCGCCGGTGTCCCTCTCCCGTGGGCCGGATCCGACGTTCTGCTCGTCGCCGTCACCGAACGGCGGACCCGTGGCGAGATCGATGCCTTCGCCGAGGCACTCGCGTGGAGCTTGAAGGAGGGATCATCGTGAGCGCCTCGGGTGGCGAAGCCCCGACGCCGCCGTCCACGGGCGCGCCCGTCGGCGCCCCGGTACGCCGGCAGGGTCCGCCGGTGCAGCAGGGCACGATCGCCGATCAGTCGCGTCCAGGCCGCCGGGCGTCGGCGTTCCCCGAACCCGATGTTGCTGCCACCCAGCTCCCGGCGGAGCACCTACGCGCAGACCCGCCGGGCTTGCCGGAGGTCGCCGAGCGGGACCTTGTCGTCCACTACACGCGGCTCTCGCAGATGAACTACGGGGTCGACACGGGGGTGTACCCACTGGGCTCGTGCTCGATGAAATACAACCCGAAGTCGTCGGAGGAGGCCGCCGCACTGCCGGGGTTCCGTCGCCTGCACCCGCTGCAACCGGATCGGACGACCCAAGGGGTACTCGAGATGCTCTGGCGTCTGGAGCACGCCCTGTGCGAGATCACCGGGATGGCTCGCGCGACGCTGCAGCCGCCCGCAGGGGCGTGCGGCGAGCTCACGGGTCTGCTCGTGATGCGCGCGTATCACGCCGAGCGTGGCTCCGAGAAGACCAAGGTCGTGATCCCCGACGCCGCCCACGGGACGAACCCCGCCAGCGTGCGCCTCGCAGGCTTCCAGGCGGTGGCGGTCCCCAGCGACGATCGGGGTCTCGTCGATGTTCGGGCACTGGAGTCGATCGTCGACGACGAGGTCGCGGGCTTGATGCTCACGAACCCGAACACGCTCGGGTTGTTCGAGCGCGACATCGAGGAGATCGCGGGGATCGTCAAGGCGGTCGACGGACTCGTTTACTACGACGGGGCAAACCTCAACGCGATCCTCGGACGCTGCCGGCCCGGTGACATGGGCTTCGACATCGTCCATATCAACACGCACAAGACGTTCGCCACGCCCCACGGCGGCGGGGGACCGGGGGCCGGGCCCGTGGGTGTGGTCGATGCCCTGGTGCCCTACCTTCCCGTTCCGCGTGTCGAGCGCGACGACGCGACGGGTGTATTCCACCTCGAGCACGACGCACCCAGCAGCATCGGCCGGATGCACGGGTTCCACGGCAACGTCGGCGTCCTCGTGCGGGCCTACCTCTACGTGTTCCTGCACGGATCTGATGGGCTGCGGGAGGTGAGCGAGCGGGCGGTGCTGAATGCGAACTACCTGGCCAACCTGCTCCAGGAGAGCTACCCCCTCGCCTACCCGGACGGAGCGCCGATGCACGAATTCGTCGCCACCGCCAAGCGCCTCCGCGACCAGCACGGGATCCGGGCGACGGACGTCGCGAAGCGCCTGATCGACCTCGGCTATCACCCCTCCACGGTCTATTTCCCGCTTGTGGTCGAGGAGTCGATGATGGTCGAACCGACCGAGACCGAGACGGTCGAGACGCTCGACGCGCTCGCAGCCGCTCTTCGGCAGGTCGCCGAGGAGGCGGTGAGCGATCCGGACCTGCTCCGGCAGGCACCGGTGACGACACCTGTGCGCCGACTCGACGAGGCTCGGGCCGCGAGGCACCTCAAGCTGCGCTGGTAGGAGCCCCCCGTATGTGGGGCGCACCGCCCCGGACGCCCTGTTCAGGGCGTCCGCGGGTAGTCGAGAAGGACTACTCGGATGTGGCCAGTTCCACTCAAGTCTCGGGCGATGGACGCCGATGGTGGGGATGGGAGGAACGACAAACATACGGTCCCGACAAGAGCAAACCGCCGGAAACGGTGGGACGCAAAGCTTCGGGCCTCGCGTAGGACCACCCGCCAAGAGGGTGGAACGCACGAGGCGGCCGAGCTGCCGAAGGACCAGAGTCGCTAGTACCGGCTTTGGCGATCGGGCGGGGCCCCTCGAAAGAGGAGGGGAGACATGGGCACCATCAAGATCGGCCGGATCACTCGGATCGCTCTCGTCTCCACGCTGTGTCTCGCCCTCGGGCTGGGCGCGCTGGGGGCCACACCTGCATCCGCGGCGCACAAGAGCCGCCGGGAACAGATGCTCACCTTGCTGAACAAGGCGCGGACGAACCGCAACATCGGTCGTCTGCACATGCACCGAACCGTCGCGCGACGCGCCGCGGGCCACAGTCGGGACATGGCCAAACGCCACCGGCTCTTCCACACGAACCCTCTCGCTCGACAGGTCCGCGGTCTCCGTTGGAGGATCGTGGGCGAGAACGTCGGCGTCGGATCAAGCGTGGACGGGCTGCATCGCGCTTTCATGCGCAGCGCCCCGCACAAGCACAACGTCCTGAACCGCTCGTTCGACCGGGTGGGGATCGGATTCAAGACCGACTCTCGCGGCTACCAGTACGTCACCCTGGTCTTCTACGGCTGACCGACCGTCGCGAGCATGCGTTCCCCCCGTGGGGACGTGGAGAGGCCCCGGGTGCGAGCCCGGGGCCTCTTCCATGTCGCTCGGTGTTCGCGCGATCAGGGCTTTGCGGGAGTGACGGCTCCGCGGGAGTTCCGGCTCCGCCTGCGGGCAACCAGCAGCGCGCCTGAACCCGCGAGGGCCAGAAGCAGGCCCAGGACCGACAGTTCCACCGCGTCGGAACCCGTGAAGGCCGTATCCCCCGCGCGGACGGTGGGTCGATCGTCCCCCTCACCGCGGGGTCCACCGGGGTTGTTCTCGTCTCCGCCTCCGACCAGGGTCGTGTCGCAGGAGGCCGTGTCGCTCACCGCCTGCGCCGTGAAGGCGCCGTGCGCGGACACCGAGACCTCGTTGATCAGCGGGGCGGGAGCGTCCACACGGGGGATCGAATAGGGGAGGTGGCGGGTCACGCTCACACCCGGCGCGATCGTCGAAGGGAATTCCGAGAGCGTGCCACCGACGAGTTCGTCGATCACGACGACACCCTCGAGCGGCTCGGTGCCGGTGTTCCGGACCCGGATACGGAAGGAGACGTGGTCGCCGAGCGCTGCGCTGATCGGGCACTTCTTGGCGACGTCCACGACCGGTTCCCCGTGAGCGACCCCCGAACTGCAGGTGGACTCGTCTGCCACACCTTCACCGGAGACGGCGCCGCTGGCGCCGGCCGTGACCGTGTTGACGAGCGGATCGGGGTCGCCGGGCTGAACGGTGTAGTCGACGCGCTCGGTCTGTGACTCGCCGACGGCCAGGGAGGATCCGAACCCCGCCAGAACACCTCCGAGCAGTGGGTCGCGGACGGTCACGTCGTGCAGGGTCTCGTCACCCGTGTTCTCGACGGTGATCCGATAGGAGATCTCCTGCCCCGGCGTCGCGACGCCATCGGGACACTCCTTCGTCACCCGGATGCCGGGAGAGTGTTCGATCTCGCTGGAGCAGGTGGCGCTGTCGGAGACGATCTGCTGCGTGCCCGCTCCCACGGCGGAGACGCTCACCGTGTTGCGCAAGGGGTCCGGATCGTCCGGGCGCACGGTGTAGGTCAGATGCACCTGCGCGGACGATCCCACTGCGAGGCCGTTCGGGAACCCGCCGAGATCGCCTCCGAGGAGCGGATCGTCCACCACGAGGTCGGTCAGCGTCTCGCCCCCGGTGTTCGTGACGCGGATACGGTAGGAGATCGTGCCGCCGACCGGGGTCGTGCCGCTCGCGCACGTCTTGTCGACGTCGATCGAAGGATCGTCCTCGACGGTCCCGGCCGACGCGCCGAGCGCACTCGTGAGCACCACGGCGATCGCGATGACGATCGGGAACGACGCAGGTGCGCGCCGGGAGCGCCGTCGCCGTGGGCTGGACCGCCGCATCGAGGATCTCCTTCCTTTCGCTCCCCGAAGGGGAGACGGTCAGGGGGAGCACGAGCCAGGGGGCCGCCTGGGCTTCGGCCGTTCGGCCGAGTGTAGGTCCCGTACCTGCGCGGAGCAACGAGCGCAGGACGATCCGTACGCTGGCCTTCGCCAGGCCCCCCTTGCGCGGAGTACCGCGCTCGGGGTAGGCAAGGGGTCCGACATGCGCGGGCGAAAGGGGAGAGGCAGATGACGAAGAGCAGATGGACGGCGGTCGCCGTCGTCGGACTGGTGGTCGCGAGCTTGATCGGAGCGGGATCCGGATCTTTGGCTGGACCCCGCCAACGAGATCACGTCGGGACCGGGCACGCGGTCGCGACGAGGGGCGCCACGACGTTCGAGCCCAACTCCAATATCACGAGCACCCTTCGGTTCGGTGCGGATCGGATCGTCGTGAACTCGGGGGACCAGGTTCGCTGGGTCCACCGAGACTCCGACCCCGACCCGCACACGATCACGGTCGTGGCGCCGGATGAGGTTCCGAAGTCGGTGGGCGACGTGTTCGGAGGGAACTGCCCGTCCTGCGACCACGCCTTCGAGGGACACTTCGGCGGTGGCGGCCTGGTGCGCAAGGTGGAAGACGAAGATGACGCGGAGTTCGGCCTCGACGGCCCAGGCGACTCGCTGTGGCTGGATCCGGGAGCCAAGATCACCGCAACCGTTTCGGCTGCCCCGGGGACCCGCCTGAACTACATCTGCGTGATCCACCCGTGGATGATCGGCAAGATCAGGGTGAACTGACGAAGGTGGCACAGTGCGAGGGGACGGCCCCGGCCCCCATGGTCGAGCCGTCCCCTCGGACATCTCCGAGGCGCGGAGGCAACCGCACACGACAGGGGATCGGGCCAAAGGTGTGCCAACCTGTACGTACTTTACATAATGTGCGTTATCGGGGTTTACCCGCGCACGATGTGACTCGGATATGGTCCCCACCCAGGCGGGCCGTCGCGGTTGGCCACTCTCACGCGCGTGCGGGCTGGTCGAACCCGTCTGCGTCGGACTCAGCGAGGTGCGTCCGCCATCGCCGGATCGCCGCGCAAACGCGCCCGGAATCCCCAGACCGCCACCTGCCACAGGGCTTCCACGATGATCCGGCGGGAGATCTTCGATTGGCCGTGCTCTCGCTCCCGGAAGGTGATCGGCGCCTCCCCCACCGCCGCGCCGAGCGACCACGCGCGGAGCGCGAGCTCGATCTGGAACCCGTACCCCTCCGAGGTGATCGGGCGCACGAGCAACTCCTCCAGCAGGGCCCGACGGTAGACGCGGAAACCACTTGTGGCGTCCCGAACCGGTAGGCCCAGAGAAAGACGCGCGTAGAGGTTGCCGGCACGCGACAGTGCGACACGTTCTCGACTCCAGTTCGTGACGGCTCCTCCCGGTACGTACCGGCTCCCGATCACCAGGTCGAGCGTGTCCGCGGCGTGAAGCAGGCCGTGCAGCTCCTCCGGCTGGTGGGAAAGGTCGGAGTCCATCTCCACGATGAGCTCGTAACCCTCCTGGATCGCTGTGTCGAAGCCCGTTAGGTAGGCGCCGGCGAGCCCGGACTTCGTCGCCCGTTCGAGCAGGCGTAGTCGCGGCTCCTGCTCCGCCCGGCCCGCCACGATCTCCCCGGTGCCATCGGGCGAGTTGTCATCGACGACGAGGATGTCGACGTGCTCCGGAAGCGAAAGCAGCTCCTCGATCACCGTCCCGATCGTCTCGCCCTCGTCGTAGGTGGGTAGGATCACGAGCGTCGATGCGGGCTCCGGCAACGGGGCGGGCCTGCCACGATCTCGACGGCGGCGACGAGGCAGCACCACGCCGGCGACGACCAAGGCTAGGCAGAACCACGGGATCCAGTCGCCGAGGCGCACGTAGGGTGTCCGCACCTCGCTCGCGCGAACGTTCTCTCGGAGCAGGGCGGGCTCGAACAGATCTGTGCTCCCCACCACCGCTCCGTCCGCGTCCACCACAGCGCTGATGCCAGAGATCGCCGCGTGCACCACGAAGCGGCCGGTCTCCACCGCTCGCAGCCGGCTCATCTGCACGTGCTGACGTGAAGCCGCCGTGTCCCCGTACGAGGCGTTGTTCGTGGACACCACCAGCAGCTGCGCCCCCTCGTTGACCAGCGTGCGCTGGATCGACTCGAAGGAGTTCTCGAAACACACGGAGGCACCGATCGGCGGTAGGCCCGCGCCCACCAGCGGCCGCACCTCGATTCCCGGGGTGAGGTCGTAGGGGATCTGCTGCAGCGCCGTGAGCCAGTCCAGCGCCCCGCGCAGCGGCACGAACTCCCCGAACGGGACGAGGTGCACCTTGGCGTAGGTGTCGACGACCGCACCTGACGCGTCGCGAAGCACCGCCCGTCTTTCGAGACCCCCGGACGGACCGGGTTCGGTCGAGCTCACCAGGGTCGGGGCGCCCACCGCCCGGATCGCGCCACCCACCCGCGCCAGCGTCGCCGGATCGGTGGCGCCTGGGTCCAGGGAACTCTCCCCCCACACGGCGAGATCCGGCGGGGCCTGTGCGAGCGTGCGATGCAGGTCGGCGTGCATCCGCGCGATCTCGCGGTCTTCCTGGATCGACGACATCCCGGCCGCCCGGCGCACATCGACCTGGAGCGTCGCCACATCCAGATCCCGGCCGTCAGGCGTGGCAGCGGGAAGGAGCGCTGGCCACACCGCAAGTCCGACGGCGAGCGTGCACGCCGCGAGGATACGGGCCGGTCGGCGTTCCCGATGCGCCGCGTCGGCCGCCGCGACGACCAGACCGTTGACGACCGCCACGACGAACGCGATCCCCCACGCGCCGGCGACCGACGCGAGGGGGAGCAACGCGGGATTGTCCACCTGTGGCGCCGCCAGGGTCCCCCAGGTGAAACCGCCGAAGGGAACCATCCCCCGCAGCCACTCGACGAGCACCACCCAGAGGGCGGCCGCGGCGATCGCCGACCACCACGGCCTGCGGAACCGCCACACGAGCGGAAGCAATCCCGCGAATCCTCCGACGAACACTGCGCACAGCAACGTCAGAGCCCCCCACGCCAACTCCCCGAACAGGGCGATCCAGTACAGGGTGGCTCCGAAGTAGGCGATCCCGAAGCCGAGCCCCAGCAAGAAGCCGCGTCGCGGTCGCGCATCCCGTGCCAGCCACAGCAAGGGAGCGAGCGCAACGAAGCCCAGCGGCCACACGCCTGCAGGTGGGAGGGACAGCGACAGGAGCAGTCCGGCCAGGCTTGCGAGAACCAGGGAGACGAGGAGAGGTGGGCGGGGCGCGCCTACGCGCAGTCCCGGCAGAGCTGCCGCTTCGCGTCCTTGAGCTGGCTCCGGTGCTTGACCAGGTAGCACTTCTTGCATACGAACTCGGTGTCCTGCGGCGGGACGACCTTGACCGCCAGAGGCTCGAGCTTTTCCTCTCTCGTGAGAGCGAGCCCGGTGACTTCCTCCTCGTCGGTCCCTGCGCGGGCCTCCTTCTTGGCGATCTGGTCGATGGACTCGACGTCCTCGTCGCTCACCGCGGCTCCCTTGGCGCGCGCGGCTGTCGCCGGCGGGGTCGGGGTGTCCCCGTCCGCGGCCTCGGGAGCGTCCTCGTCGGCCTCCTCGAGTTCTTCGTCGTCGAGTTGCTCGTCCGTGTCTTCCATCGTTTCCCTGCGACCTTGGGGGCGACCTCGTGGACTCTCGGAGACCGAGGGCCGGATCGTGGTGGCCGGATCGTGGTGATAGGACGTTGCAGCGCCGCATCATACTGCCTGTCGGCGTGCCCGCAACGATCCCCGCTGGGCACGCCCGTCCTGGTGCGTAAAGCGCCTCGACAAACGCCGCGCGCACTCTCGGTATTCCCGATGTGCCACGCGGCTCGGCGTGGCCGGTGGGTCGGGAAAAGTTGCGAAACGGGGGCGAGGAGGCCAAGAGAAGAAAGAGAAGAGGACCCAAGAGACCTTTGGGGCCGCAACGCCGGGGCGCTGCGTTCTCTACTCAGCCTCTTGGGTCCTCCGTGCGTCTCCGCCGGGGCGGTGACGCGAGCGCGAGTCTATGAGGGCGCGCGAACGCCCGTCAAACGCGCTGCTCGACGGCGTGCGTCGATGGGGCGTCACCTCGCGTACACCATGCGGCCGAGCGAGACGGTCAACACCGGACGCACGTCCGACAGTTCCGGCTCGATCGTGGGGTCGATGTCATAGGCCGCGAAATCCGCGTGCATGCCTGGCTCGAGTGCCCCCTTCTTGTCTTCCTGGTGGGCGAGCCGGGCTCCCCCATACGTCGACAGGTGCAGCGCCTGGGAGCGCGACAACCGTTGCTCGGGATCGTGATGGCGCTCGAGGGCGACCATGGCGGCCATCGGATCGAGCGGTGTGATCGGCGCGTCGCTGCTGACACCGAGTTCGACCCCCCGCTCGAGGCAAGCTAGGAAGGGGTTCATCCTTCGCGCACGAGACGCGCCCAGGCGCGTCTCGTACATCCCTACAGGGCCCCCCCATATGGCGTCGAACGCAGGTTGGACGGAGATCGCCAGCCCGAGCATCGCCGCCCGCTCGATCTGGACAGGGGAGGCCATCTCGAAATGCTCGACCCGGTGCCGGCGAGCCCTGAAGTGCCGCCGCTCCCTGGAATCCAGTGCGGTGTAGATGTCTTCCCATGCTCGGAGAACCTGTTCGATGGCGCGGTCGCCGATCGCGTGGACGCCGACCTGCAACCCGGCCGCATGTCCCGCGAGGAAGAACTCGCCGAGCCGCTCGTCCTCGTAGGAGGTCGTCCCCAGCTCACCGGGCCGATCCGCGTACGGCTTCGAGAGCGCCGCCGTGTGGGCACCGAGGGACCCGTCGACCGGAAGGTCCCCTCCCACCCGCGGCAGTCCAAAATCGATCGCCTGCGCGACGTCGAGGGTGCCGATGTAGGTGACGATGTCGGTCGGCAGATCTGCGCGATGACCGAGAAGCACCTCGAGGTCGCGCAGGCCGCGTTCAGCTGGGAGCGACATCTCGTGCACACACGTCACACCGCAAGAGGCGGCCGTTGCGGCCGCGGACAGTTGCAGCCGTTGGATCCGATGTTCTGACAGCTGCGCATTGACCCATCGTTTGAGTTGCTGGTTCGCGCGCAACGTCACGACGCCTGTTGGTTCGCCGGCACCGTCGCGTTCTACACCGTCCTCCTCCAGAGCACCCGAGGGGTCGAGCGCGGCGCGGTTGCCGATCGACAGGTGACCGTCGACGCGCACCACGACGAGTGGCTCGGGCGTGAGGGCATCGAGGTCGGCGATCGTCGGAAGGTCGGGATGGTCCCACGACGATTCGTCGAATCCGTGGACGAGCACCGGTCCCGGTTCGGTCACCGCGATCATCCGCAGGATCTCGACCAGTTCCGTCGCGGCGCGCGTGGCGGCGACCTCCGGGTAGGCCTGCTGGATCCCCGTACCGGTGAGGTGCACGTGGGTGTCGATCAGACCCGGGATGATCGTCGTTCCGGGCAGTTCCACCACCCGATCCGCAGCGGGCGGGTCCCCACCACCGACACGCTGCACGTGCCGACCGTCCACGAGGATCCACGTCCCATCCGGGGGAAGGGACAGGGTGTGGACCTTGGAGGCTCGGTACAGCGTTCTCACGCCCTCATCCTAGGGCGCGGTGCGTACGACTCCCCCACGCCCTCGCACACCCGACGACGGTCACCGGCGGTCAGCACTCGGGTCTTCGACCGAGAGATGTCCAAACCGAGATCCCCCGCGGCCTCCTCGAAGCGCCGCAGCGCCGACCGGACGTCGCGCGGGGACCGGCCGGTGATAACGACGTCGTCGACCCAGCGAACGTGGCGGATCCCCGGTGCGCGCATCGCGCGGTCGATGCGGCCGAGTACGGCCTCCGCCAGCAGCGCAGAGGGATACGGACCGACCGGCAGCCCGCGCAGTCCCAGCCGCTCCGTGGATGCGAGCACTCGCAAGAGCGGTCGAGGGTCCAGCGCCAGGTCGCGTAGGCAATCCTCGAGTATCGAGGGCGCGATGCTTCGGTAGCAGTCGCGGATATCGCTCACCGCCACGCTCCCTGCCGCTCTAGCCAGCATGTGGACGCGACGGCGGAAGCGCTGCCGTACGGGACCCCACGGGGCGGGAACCAGAGCGCCATCGCGCCGCTCGGAAGGCCTGTTCGCGAACGTCTCCGGTCCCGATCGGGCGACGATCGTGGGCGCGAGATCTGCGACGACGCTCCGATAGGTGAGGTCGTGACGGCCCGACAACCGCACGAGGGATCGCATCCCCCCCGACGTCATGGGCACGTGTTGAAAGCTCGCCGCCATCCGAACCACCTTTCCCCTCAGGCCCGGGAGAGGGTGGACCGGCTCGATCCGACACCGCCGAATGGCGACGACAGGGCGGTTGTACACCGCGGCCGGCCCTCGGAACAATCGGCCGGCTGGGGCCGTTGTATCGCCCGCCCCGCTCCCCCATCGCCGCGGCCGGTGACTGCGGGGTTCACGATGGCCCCCTCGGAGGGTCGCGCCGGGTAGCATGCGGCCCATGATGCTTGACGAGCGAGACCTCGATATCGTGGCAGCCCTGCAGGACGATGCGCGCGCGACCTATGCGGACATCGCCCGGCAGGTGGGATTGTCACCGTCCTCGGTCCACGACCGGGTTCGCAAGCTGGAGCAGGCAGGGGTGATCCGCGGGTATCGCGCGATCGTCGATCCCGAAGCGATCGGGCTGTTCGTGACCGCCCTGATCGCCGTGAGTCCGTTGGACGCGAGTCAACCCGACGACCTGCCGGAGCGCGTCCAGGAATTCCGCGAGATCGAGGACTGCTTCAGCGTCGCCGGAGAGTCCAACTACGTGCTGAAGGTGCGGACCCGAACGACCGAAGGACTCGAGGAACTGATCCGCCGGCTGCGAGAGAAGGCGGGTGTGCACACACGGACGACCGTGGTGTTGTCTACCCCGTTCGAGCGTCGCGCCCTCCACCCGTAGTCGCTGGCACAGCGCCCTGCGGTCAGTTCTCGGTGCGGACGGCCCGGTGGCCGACGGTATGCTGGGCGACCGATGCGCCTGTACAACACGCTGACCCGCCAGGTATCCGACGTCGTCCCGATCGAGGAAGGGCGCATCAAGCTCTACACGTGCGGCCCGACCGTGTACCGGTACGCACACATCGGCAATCTCCGGACCTTTCTGCTGTCCGACCTCGTGCGCCGCGCCGCTGAGTTCGAGGGGTACGAGGTCACCCAGGTGATCAACATCACCGACGTCGGCCACATGGTCGACGAAACCTCCGCGGACGCCGTCGACAAGATGCAGCTCGCGGTCGTCGACGAGGGGCTCCAACCCCTGGAGATCGCCCACAAGTACACGGAGGCGTTCCTGGAAGACGCGCGGGCGATCGGGATCAAGCCTCCCGACCACCTCCCGAAGGCGACCGACCACATCCCGGAGATGTTGCGGATCAGCGAGGACCTGATCGCGCGCGGCCACGCGTACGAGACCGATGGCAATGTCTACTACGACGTGCAGAGCTTCCCTGCCTACGGCGCGCTGTCGGGGAACACCCTCGATCAACTGCGATCCGGTCACCGGCAGGATCTCGAGATCGATCCGAACAAGCGCTTCCACGCCGACTTCGCCCTCTGGAAGAAGGCGGGAGCCGGCCGCCTGATGAAGTGGGACTCCCCGTGGGGTGAGGGGTTCCCGGGGTGGCACGTGGAATGCTCGGCGATGTCGATGCGGTACCTCGGTGATCGCTTCGATATCCACACGGGCGGAGTCGATTTGATCTTTCCCCACCACGAGGACGAGATCGCACAATCCGACGGCATGGCCGGACATCGGGTGATCTCGACGTGGGTACACGGTGGCCATCTGCGCATGCGTGGGCAGAAGATGGCGAAATCCACGGGCAACGTGACGAGGGTGATCGATCTCGCGGATCACGGCTACGACCCGCTCTCCTTCCGGTACTTGACCTTCCAGACGCGCTATCGCAGCGAGATGGATTTCACCGACGACGCGATGAAGGCGGCAGACGGCCGCGTGAAGCAACTCCGCCAGCGCATGCAAGGGTGGGCGGCGGCCGAACGGCTCGGGGAACTCGTCGGAGTCGCCGCGGACTTCGACCGTCGCTTCCGTGAGGCGGTCTCCGAGGATCTCGACATGCCCCACGCGCTCGTCGTGCTCAACGAGGCGGTCGGGAGCTCGGAGATCTCCGACGGGGAGAAACACGCGCTGCTCGCGTCGTGGGACACGGTCCTCGGACTCGACCTCGAGCGGCTCGCCGGCGATTGGTTCCCAACGGAGGAGATGCGCGCGTTGATGACCGAGCGCGACGCGGCCCGTGCCTCCAAGGACTACACCAGGGCGGACGAGCTGCGCGATCGGCTCACCGCGATGGGACTCGAGGTGATGGATTCGCCCGGCGGCACCGAGGTCCGACCCACGGCCTAGAGGTCGAGGGACGGGCTCTCATCGCACCACAACCGGCTCGCGCGGTGCGTCGTTCAGCCGTCTGGCCCCGTCTTCGGTCACGACCACGATGTCTTCGATCCGCACCCCGAATCGGCCCTCCAGGTAGATGCCCGGCTCGATCGAGAACACCATGCCCGTGGCGAGGAGGTCACGGTTGCCCGCGACGATGAAGGGCGGTTCGTGCTCCTCCAGCCCGATGCCGTGACCGGTGCGATGCACGAACCGCTCGCCGTACCCGGCCGCTTCGATCACCTCGCGTGCCGCGCGATCGACCTCTTCGGCTGTGACCCCCGGACGGATCGCCTCGAAGGCAGCCTGCTGCGCCGTCCGAACGACCTCGTGCACCTCTGAGACCTCCGCGTGCACGTCCCCCACCACCACGGTGCGAGTAACGTCGGAGCAGTACCCGGTGTCGATGCGTCCGCCGAAGTCCATCACGACGGGCTCTGAGACGCGGATCGTACGGTCGGTCGGGTCGTGGTGGGGTGACGCTGCGTTCGGCCCGCTCCCGACGATCGTGAAGTTGATCTGGGTGTGGCCGTGTTCGCGGAGCAGGCGGGCCAGGTCAGTCGCGATGTCGCGCTCGGTGCGCCCGGCGAACGGCTCGCCGACGATCTCTGCGAAGGCCTGGTCCGCTCCCAGTCCGGCACGAGCGAGGTCGTCGATCTCCCGGTCGTCTTTGACCGCCCGCAGCAGCGGGATGGCGTCGGAGGTCGGGACGAGCTCGGCGTACGGCGCCGCGCGAGTGATACGCAGGGCGTGGGAAGCCCACGCACGATCCGTGATCGCCGCTCGGTGCGCTCCTCCCAGCATGCCGGCGACGATCGCGTATGGGTCCTCGGCATCGCGCCAGCTGCGGATCTCAAAGAGCGATCCAGCCGGTGAGGCCTGCGCCAGCGGCCGCTCGAGTTCGGGCACCACGAGCACAGGATCCGCTTCGGGACGCACCACGAGCAGGGTGAGCCTCTCCAGCGGCGGCGGGTCGTAGCCGGCGAGGTAGGAAAGATCCGGCGACGGCGCGACGAGCAGCGCGTCGAGTCCGGAGGCGCCCAGCGCCTCACGGGTCCGCGCGAGACGTTCGGACCCACTCACAGCTTCATCAGGATCCGCTGCGGGATCACGGTGAACGTCGCGGGTGTCGTGCCGAGGACCTCCCCATCCGCCTCGATCGGGAGCGCGCGATCGGCCTCGATCTTGACACCGATCTTCGACCGCATCTCCTGGATGTGCTCGTTCGGGAGGTGGTCTCCCTTGTAGACCTTCGGGATCATCGTGAACGCGTCCGACTTCGGCCCCTTGAACACGAGCGTATCCAGTACCCCATCGCCCGGGTAGCTCCTGGGCGAGATCCGCATGCCACCCCCGTAGAACTGGCAGTTGCCCACCACGACCTGGAAGGCCGGCCCCTCGTAGACCTTCCGATCGGCTTGCACCCGAACCTGGGCAAGCTTGAAGCCCGGCAGCTCCCGCCAGAAGGCGAAGAAGTAACGGGACTGGCCGAGCCGCGCAGGCATCGAGCCCGCGCGCTCCGCAACTGCCGCCCCCAAGCCGGCCTCGGCGATGTTCGCGCAGTAGCGGATACGGTCCTGCCCGTCGGCGTCCGTGTACGTGACCTTGATCACGTCGAAGGGGTAGACGTTGTCCCCCGTCAGGTGTGCGCAGGACTTCGTCGTGTCGCTCGGCAGACCGAAGGTCCGTACGAGGTCACATCCGGAACCCGCCGCGACCACGCCGAGCACCGCGTCGATCACCACGGGCTCCCCGTCGCGGAACATGCCGTTCACCACCTCGTTGACCGTTCCGTCCCCCCCGACCGCGACCAAGAACCTGCCGCCGCCCTCCAGCGTCTCTCGGGCGATCCGGGTGGCGTCGCCCGGGCCACGCGTAAGTTCCAAGCGGTACGGGAGCTGGCGGTCCTGCAAGGCGTGTTCGAGGGCGGGGATCTCCCGGGTCACCCGGTGTCGGCCGGCATGCGGATTCACGATGACGGTCAGCTCGCCGAAAGGCGTTCCGGTAGCGCTCACAGGCCGAGAAGGATACTCGCCCGGGCCCGTCGCACGGTCGGAGCCGATCACACGCCCGTGTACGCGACGACCCCTCGGTTGACGGCGTCGGCGGCCTCGCGGGCGACCCGGGAGGTCGGACCGGGCGCCACGTCCGCGATCTGCCTGAGCAGGTCGAGCAGCATCTTGCACGTGCGAACGAAGTCTCCGGGTGCCATGTCCATCTCGTGGAGCACGTCCTCAAGCGGCTTCCCCTCGGCCCAGTGGAACACGGGCGTCGCGAAGCCGTCGTCCAGCTCGCGGCACAGTTCGACCTGATGGGCGTCCTCGGCCCGCCGGATCGTTCGGTAGAGGTCCCGCATCCGGTCGAACGCCTCGACCGAGGCCGACGTGGGCATCTCTCCCACCCGCGGCACGCGTTCGCGGGATTCGTAGACGACGGTGGACACCACGGCCGCAGCCTCCGAGGGCGAGAGTCCCTCGAGCACACCTTCCGCGATCGCCTCGGAGATCAGGATGTCTCCCTCGCCGTAGATCCTCGCCAGCACGATGCCCTTAGGGAGCATCGTGAATCCGTCGGCGTATCCGAGCTCTTCGAGCACCGCCAGCACGCGATCGAACTGCCGCGCCAGGGTTTCGGTGCGTGTCCGGATCCGACGCTCGACCCCGGCGATCTGTTTGGTCAGCTTGGTTGCGCGGGTGGCCCATCGCTCGTGCGTCGCTCGGTCGGGACACGCGTGACACGGGTGCTGCGCGGCGCGCTTCTCCAAGCGAACGGCGTCGCGCTCCGCTTTGCCGTCGACATGCCCTTTGCCCTTGGCGGGCAAACGCACGTCGAGCGCCACGAGTTGCGCCGCGACGTCGCGCCGGTATCGCGCGCTGCGGGCGTTCCCGGCGCGCGGGAGTTGCACCCGCGTGAGCACTGTGGGTGGTTCCTGGAAGTCTCGGGCTGACAGTCGGAAGTATCGGCGATCGGACGCGAGCACCGTGGGGCGTCCCTCGCGGGAGGACAAGACGACCGCGAGCCCGCGCCGTTTCGCCCGGGGGACGTAGATCACATCACCGGGGCGGAGCTTGGCGACCGACTCGCGGATCGCATCCTGGCGCTGCGCCTCGAACCCCTTGCGGGCCTTCTCCCGGATCTCTTGCGCCTGATCCCGCAGAGACCAGTACTCGGCGAAGTCGCCAAGATCACATGCCATCTGCTGCCGGTAGCCCTCCAGGAACGCCTTGTCACGCTCCAACTGGCGCTCGAGCGTGACGACACCCCGATCGGCGAGGAACTGCGCGAAGGACGAGTTCAACAGGTGGTGGGCCTCGTCGGGCGAATAGTTGCGCACGAGGTTGACCGTCATGTTGTAGGACGGCCTGAACGACGACCGCAGTTCGTAGGTGCGCGTCGCTGCGAGCCCCGCGACCCGCTCGAACGGCACCTGGCGCTGGTAGATCACGACCGCGTGGCCGATCTCGTCGATGCCCCGCCTGCCGGCTCGCCCGGTCAGCTGCGTGTACTCCCCCGGTGTCAGCAGCTCGTGCCGTTCGCCTTGGAACTTCCACAGGTCCTCGATCACGACCGTCTTGGCGGGCATGTTGATGCCGAGCGAGAGCGTCTCGGTCGCGAAGATAACCTTGATCAGGCCCGCGGCGAACAGGTCCTCGACGGTCTCTTTGAACACGGGAAGCATGCCTGCGTGATGGGCCGCGACACCGGCCATCGCTCCCTCGAGGAAGGTCCAGAACCCGAGGGTCTCAAGATCGTCCTCGTCGATCCACGCGGCGCGCTGCTCGGCCACCTCGCGGATCCGGACCCGTTCGGACTGGGACGTGAGCTGGAGCCCCGAATCCAGCATCCATCGCACGCTACGGTCGCAACCCGCCCGGGAAAAGACGAAGTAGATCGCGGGCACCATGCCTTCGTCCGCCAGAACGTCCACGACTTCCTCGCGACGCGGCACGTACACACGCCGGTGTCCCTCTCGCGGCCGGGGGCGCCGCTCGTGGTACACGCCGCCGCTGCGTCGCCGGTACTGCTTCGTGCGCAGTTCCGGCTCCTCGATCGAAACGACGTACGGGTTGGCGACGGGCTCCCCGTCCCGCTCCACGTGCATCGGGTGCAGGGTGCGGCCCACGAGGTAGTGGTGCTCCAGCGGTACGGGACGCTTCTCCTCGATCACCACTCGGGTGGGACCGCGCAGGGTTCCGATCCATTCGCCGAACTCCTCCGCATTGGAGATCGTCGCCGACAGACACACGACAGAGACCGAGAGGGGCAGATGGATCAAGACCTCTTCCCACACAGCGCCGCGGTAGGGGTCCTGCAGGTAGTGGACCTCGTCCATCACGACGCTCACCAAGCCGTCAAGAGTGTCGCTGCCTTCGTAGAGCATGTTGCGCAGCACCTCGGTGGTCATCACGACGATCGGCGCTTCGGAATTGATCGCGTTGTCGCCGGTGAGCAAGCCGACGTTCGACGCCCCGTAGCGCTCGACGAAGTCGCCGAACTTCTGGTTGCTCAGGGCCTTGAGCGGCGTCGTATAGAACGCTTTGCGCCCGAGCTCCAGTGCGCGTTCGATCGCATATTCGGCGACGACGGTCTTGCCCGAGCCGGTCGGTGCCGCCACGAGCACGGACTCTCCCTCGCCCAATGCCTCGATCGCGGTCCGTTGGAAGTCGTCCAGCGGGAAGGGGTAACGAGCGGAGAATCGATCGATGTCGGCCACGATACTCCGAGCCTACCGTGGACCCGGCGGACGACCGGTCGGGGGTGATCCCTTAGGCGGGCAGGCCGCACCGCTCCAACAGGCGGCGCAGGGCGCGCAGGAACTGCTGCGGGGCTTCCAGGTTGGACAGGTGTCCTGCCCCCGGGAGCACGATCGACTCCGAGTCCGGCAGGCCATCGGTCATCTCCAAGCTGACCTCCGGCGGGATCAGGCGGTCACCCTCCGCGGTGAGCACGAGTGTCGGGACCCCGATCCCGGGCAGATCCGGTGTCGAGTCGGGTCGCTCGGCCATGCCCAGGGATGCGGCCGCGATCGACGAGGCGGGCTGCTCGGCGATCCAGGCCCGCACACGGTCGCGCAGGCTGCTCTCGGCCGCCTCCGAGAGCAGGGCGGGAGGATCGGCCAGCAGGAAGTCCGAGCCTTCGTTCAGCAAGCGACTGGCCAGCTCCCGGCGGACCGCCGCCGCTTGCGGCGTGTCGGCCACCGAGCGCGTGTTCACGAGGCCCATCCCGAGCACCCGCTCGGGTTCGCGCCGACGGAGTTCGAAGCCGACGTACCCGCCGATCGAGCAGCCGACCACGACCGCACGATCGATCCGGGCAGCATCGAGTTCGGCGAGGGCATGCTCGGCCGCGGCGCGCATCGTCATCGTCTCGCCCACGGATCCGGTTCCTCCGAACCCCGGGTGGTTCGGCGCAACGACCGGAAGGGTGGCGGCGAGCGCCGCGACCTCCGCCGACCACATCCGGGAGTCGACCGGCCACGCGTGCAGCAGGAGCAGGCCGTCGGACATCTACGGAGCGGGGGCGCCCGTCGGGATCTCGGCTCCGGGAGGCAGGCTGGGGATACCGCTCGGCACTCCGGCCGGCTGCGGGGGGGCGAATACGCCGGCGGAGGCCTGAACGCGGACGAAGTCGTCGTAACCGCTGACGAACTCCTCCGAGGCGGCCTTCACCAGTCCTTGCGCCGCGCGGACGAGATCGGCCTGTTCGCGACCTGACGGTCCCATCGCCTCTTCGGCGACTCGGGCCGCGTGCAGATACACCTCGAGTGCGTTCAGCATCTGGCCGTGTGCGCGCACCGCGTCGAGCACCTGCGCCTGCGACAAGCCCTTGCCGCCGAAGATCTTGGACGGCTGCACGTCGGAGAGCTTCTCGATGCCACCCTCGGCGACCTCGGCTGTGGCTTGCGCCGAGGCGACGACCTCCTTCGGATCGGCGCTCCCGTCGGCGAACGCCGCTAGATCCTGCCGCAGCCTCGGGAACGGATCGATCGTCGTCCCGCTGGCCGTTCCGACCTCAGCGACGATTGGTTGGACCAGGTTCGTGAACTGTTCCGTTGCGGTGCCCAAGGCAGCCGCCTGCTCGTCGGCTGCATCGTCATCGCGTCCTTGGCGGATCTCGTCGCGGGCCCACGTCGCCACCAGCACCAAAGCGACTCCGGCGATGAACGCACCGACGATCTGCACCGATCGTCGGCGGAAGAACGGCACGGGCAAGGGCTTGGGCTGGAACTTCGGGCCACGCGTCACCTGCTTCGCCGAGCGCGATCTGCCCTTGTTCTTGCTCTTGATCGCCATGGGCCTCTTGTCTACCGCTTCATGAGCCGGCCGACAACGATGGCCGCCTCGTACAGCAGGATCATCGGCACCATCATGCCGAGCATCGTGTAGGGATCCTGGCTGGGGGTGATGACCGCTGCGAAGATCGCGACACCGAGGATCGCGTTGCGGCGCCAGTCCCGAAGCCGGCGGCTCGACAGCACGCCCACGAGCATCAAGAAGATCAACAGGATCGGGAACTCGAACGAGAGTCCGAACGCGAGCGAGACGAACACGAAGAAGCTCAGATATTTGTCGCCGGTGAGTAACGGTACGAAACCTTCCCCGGCGAACCCGAGCAGGAACTCGAGCGCCTTCGGCAACGTGACGTAGGCGAGCGTCACCCCGAAGGCGAACAGCAAGGTGGCCGAGAAGATGAACGGGACCGCCATCCGTCGCTCGCGGCGCGTGAGGCCGGGAACGATGAACCGCCACAGCTGGTAGAGGACGATCGGGATCGTGACCGCCAGACCGATGAACACGACCACCTTGATCTTGACGATGGCGCCGTCCACGGTTCCCAGGAAGATGAACGCACAGCCGTCGCCGCCGAAATCGGGCTGATTCGCCTGCGGCAACGCCTTGACAGTGTCGCAGTACGGCTCTTGGAGCAGCCGGATCACCGGCTTGTAGAGGAACCACCCGACGATCGATCCGAGACCGACGGCCATGAAGGAGATCACGAGCCGGTAGCGCAGCTCCTCCAGGTGCTCGATCAGGGTCATCGAGCCGTCGCGCGGCTTGGCGGGTCGCCGCAGGAGCTTGGGGATGATCGCCATCGGCGAGACGGGCCCTACCCGGCCTCGTCGTCGGATCCGGCGGTGGAGTCACCGTCGGAGGACCCGTGGCCGTTCGTCGACGGGTCTGGCCCACCGGACGAGGATTCGCGGGCCTTCGCCGCACGCTCCCGGGCAGCGGCTCGAGCGTGCGCGGAGCCACTTATGGGGCGTTCGCTCGCCACATCGTGCTCCTCGGGATCGGGCTCGTCGTCGTGCTCGTCGGGGTCTGCCGTAGCCGTCCGAGCGGTTCGGCTCTCCCGTCCGTGGGCGCCGGATCGGTCCGAAGAGCGCGTACGCGCAGTGGGCGGCTCGTCGTCATCGTCGAGGTCGAAGCGGATCGTGTCCTTGACCTCGTCCTGCATCTGACGAAGGTCCCGCAGCATCTTGCCGGCCTGGCGCCCTATCTCCGGCAGCTTCTTCGGGCCCACGACGACGAGCGCGACCACGAGGATCAGCAAGAGCTCGAGGGGTCCGATTCCCATCATGGTCGGGGCAGGGGCCGGCGGCCCGTCGGGGCCGATTCTACTGTGGAGGGCCAGCGTGCGCCCGTGTCGTCCCCGGACGCGAGGCCTCGATCGCCGGGGTCGGACCCGGCGGCCGAGTCACTCGGCACGGGGCTTGGGCAGCTTGTCGGAAAACCCCGCGGACGTCCGACTCGCCCGGGCCGCCTCTTCGCTGAGCTCCGCCGCTGCAGGCGCGAGGTCTCGCTGCAGGCGCGAGGCGCTGCGGGCGAGCACGGTCGCACTGCGAGCCAGCCCGATCATCATCGCGATCAGGGCAACGACGGTGACCAGGCCGATCACCAGCCAGACGAGAACCCAGGTGGTCATGGACTCATGCTACGCGAGGGACGAGTGGGCAGACCGGGCGGGAAGAACCTGAGCAGGAGCCGGTCAGCGCTGGGAGCGCTGGGTCTCGAGGAAGTCCTCGATGTACCGCTCGTCCTCGAGCAGGAAGTGGAAATCGATCACGTCGTCGAGCGCGAACGTGGGCCCAGCGGGAAGCTCGCCGCGAGGGTCCTCGTCCTCGAACCCGTCGAACATCGGCTCGAGGGACGGTTCGTCGTCGATCCCCCCTTGTCCTGCGACACCGACTCCGGCCGACACGAGTAGGGCGACGATCTTGCGGTCGGCACGCTTCTCGACGTCGGACGCGCACACCGGGCATGTGAAGCTGTAGGTGCCCTCGGATCCCCCGCCTTGGACCGACAGCAGGATCGACTCGGGTCCCATGTCCACTTCCCCGCACCGGGGGCATGTCGTCCGGATGGTTGTCATCTCCCCACCCGTATCGGCCCCCCCTGGGGAGGGCTTGAGGGATAGGGCCCTCGGCGGGGCTACCCTAGAAGTACTGTTCCCGAGTACGACGGGCGAGGCCTTTCACCCGTTCTTGGAGGGTTTGCGGGGCAAGCACTTCTGCGTACGGAGCCACCCGGAGCACCAGGCGGGCCGCCCAGTCGAGCTCCTTCGCCCGCAAGGCAACCTCGAGTTGGCCGTCCGCTCGTTCCGCCGCTTCGTCCACCGGGTGGTACTCGGCGATCCAGCGGGCCTCCGGCTTCAGCACCAGTCGCACCTGCACGTCTCGTTCACCGGGCGAATACAGGGGGCGGCCCGCGCCCTCGAGACCCCGCGGCTCGAACGTCTCGCCCGTCGAGCGCACCGACCGCATCCGGTCTGCGCGGAACAGGCGCTCTTCGTCTCTCGAGTGATCCCACGCCGCCACGTACCAGTTGCCCAGAGAGGAGAACACCTCCTCCGGATCCACCGTGCGTGTGCTCTCTTCCCCCGTCGAGAGCGCCACGTACACGATCTCGACCCGCTCGCGCGCGGCCGCAGCCTCCCGGATCGTGTCCAGGAGTTCGGCGGGCCGCCCGGCCTCGGCCGCCTCGACCCGCTCCGCAGCGCCCAGGGTGTCGTCGCCGATCCCCTCGCGGAGCTTCGCCAGGGCCGAAGTCAATGCGGTGGCCTCGGGCACGCCAGGGGTGCCGACCAGGGCCGTGCCTTGCAGATACAGCGATAGTGCCTCGTGGCGCGTCAGACGGAGCGGGCGGGAGAAGTGGTCCGCCATCCGGATCGACACGGTTCCGTCCTCGTCCAGTTCGACGTCGATCAGGTCTCCCGGTGAGTAGGGGGGCAATCCGGAGAGGAACACCACCTTGAGGTCGTCGACCAGGGCGTCTCGGTCGACCCCGAACAGCCGAGCGGCCACGTCGATGTGCGTCCCGGGATGCTCCACGAGGTAGGGGACGATCACGAGCAGACGTGCAAGTCGCTCCGACGCCTTCGCCTGGCGTGTCTTCCCGCGTCGTGGCTTTCGGGACTTCGACCCTTCGGCGAGTTCGTCGATCCCGTCTTCAGGCACCCAGGACCGCCTCGATCCGCCCGACGACCTCGTCGCGGAGCGCGCCTGGCGACACCACGCGGGCGTCTGCGGCGAATCCGAGCACCCACGACGCGAGCGAGACATCGTCCGTGGAGGGAACCGTCACCTCGACCCATCCTTCCTTGTTCGCCTCGCCGACGACTGCCTCGGGGATCCCCGTGGTAACCCACCAGGCGACGTCGGGAGAGAACGCGACCGTCGCCGTGC
The DNA here is from genome assembly GCA_040902745.1 of Actinomycetota bacterium. Taxonomy (GTDB): domain Bacteria; phylum Actinomycetota; class UBA4738; order UBA4738; family HRBIN12; genus JBBDWR01. The sequence goes on from JBBDWR010000022.1 coordinate 64,026, forward strand.
CCCCCGGCTGGCCGGGCCCCCACAACCCGATGTCCACGTGGTCGGCTGCGTGGAAATCCTCCGGTGGTTCGCTCCCCTCGCCGATGTCGGCGGGATCGGACGCGAACCGGGACAGGCGGAAGGCCCGCACGTCATCGCGCTCGTCGTCGCGGCCGACGAGGTACCAGTGGCCGGCACGCCAGGCGAGCCCGTAGGCGTCCACCGACCGGTCGGAGCGATCGCCTCGGGCGGTGGTGTAGGAGAACCGCACCCTCCTGCCTCCGCGCAGCACCGCCTCCGCCGTCGCGGTCAGGCGCCCACCATCGATGTCGGGACCGATCCCGAGCGGCCCTGGGGCGGCCCCGGAGAACACACCACCCTCGGCCCCCGACAGCAGCTTGCGCACGGCCTGCTCCGCCGAGGGGTCTTCCCCCACGCCGGACCGAGCCGCCAGGAACAGCGCCGAGAGCTCCTGCGGGCTGAAGCTGATCTCGGGGAGGTAGTAGCGATCCTTCGCGATCGTGTACGCCTGCGGGGAGCCCTCCCACGGGTCGGAGGACACCAGCTCGATCGGGATCCCGTTGTCTCGCAGGACGTCCTTGTCCCGCTCGAACTTGCGCTTGCCCGAGTCGCTGGGCTCATACCCCTGCATCTGTTCGCGGATCTCCTCGAAGGTCAGGGGGCGCAGCGACTCCAGCAACAGGCCGACGAGGTTCAAGAGGCGTTCGAGCTGGTTCATGTTGCGGCATCATATCCGGGCCATGCCGCGCAACCGCCGAACCGCCGCCGCCACATCCCCGCTCAGGGAGCCGCTCCGCATGCGCTCACGCGGAGCCCGGTCGTGATCCGGCTCCGACGGGGACGCGTGCTCAAGCTCGGTGAGAGGCGTCGAGGGGCGATCGAGCTCGAAGTGGACGTCGAGGGCTCCCGCGCCCATGCGATCGCCTACCCGGAACTCATCGGTCGTCTTGCGGTCGGCGACACGGTCGTTCTCAACACGACCTCGGTAGCTCTGGAGCTCGGGACGGGAGGGATGCACTTCGTCGTTGCGGTGGAGGGCGGCCCCGACACGGACCTCGACGCGGATGCAGGTCACGTGATGAAGGCTCGCTACACCCCGGTCCAGACCGCCGTTCGGACCGTGGAGGAGACACATCGCGACGCCTTGGAGTCCAGCGCCGGATTGCGCGGAACGCCCGTGGTCGTCGCGCCGCTGCATTCGATGATCGCGCCGATCGCAGCGGGCGCGAAGGCCAGCGGCAACGCGCGCGTCGTCTACGTGATGACCGACGGCGCGGCGTTGGCCGGTGGGTTCTCTCGCTTGGTGCCGCGGTTGCGGGAGGCGCAGATCCTTGACGGATGGATCACGTGCGGTCAGGCGTTCGGAGGAGAGCTCGAGGCGGTTACGATCTGGACCGCATTGCTCGCGGCCGTCGAGGTGCTCGACGCGGAGGTGGTGATAGTCGCGGACGGACCCGGCAACCTCGGCACCGACACCACATGGGGCGTCAGCGCGCTCGCCGGCGGCCACGCGCTCGCGGCAGCGCGAACACTGCACGGACGTCCCGTTGCCGCACTCCGCATCAGCTTCGCCGACGAGCGCGAACGACACCGCGGTGTCTCTCACCATTCCCGCACGATCCTGGGACAGGTGGCACCGTCGGACGTGAACGTCGCCGTTCCGACCCTCGAAGACGACGCTCAGCGTTCGGCCGTGTGGGACGCGTTGCGTGCCGACCGCCTCGAGGAGCGCCATCAGCTGGTCGAGTCCGACGGACGACCCTCGCTCGCCGAGCTCGAACACCGCGGGGTGCAGATCGCCTCGATGGGTCGCTCCCCCGCTGAAGACCCGGCGTTCTTCCTCGCGGCGGGGGCCGCCGGTGTTCTCGCCGGACGGATGGCCGTCGCAGGGCGGGCGTGGCAGCCACCCAACTCGTAGCGGAACTGTGGTCGCACATCCGAGACGGCCGCTGCAGGCCGATACGACGCTCTCTCGACCCGGCATGGCACCATAGGCGGGTGAGCGAGGACCGGCGCACCGAGGAGGACGCATCCAGGCGGACGCATTTCGCCGCCGAGCGCACCTACCTCGCATGGTGGAGAACCGGGCTCACGTGCGTTGCGGTTGCCCTCGCTGTCGGCGGCCTGCTCCCCGAGCTGACGGACTCCACGCGATGGCCGTGGCTGGCGCTCGGGGTGGGCTTCGCCGTGATCGGAGTGGCGATCTTCGCGCTCGCGGTCACGAGAGAGCGAGAGATACGGCGCGCGCTCGCCGAGGGTCGAGGCGTCTCCATGAGCACCCGCACGACGATGCTGCTCGGCGTCGCGGGCGGCCTCCTCGCCGTGTGCACCATCGTGCTGATCCTGGCGGAGTGATCCTGCCAGGCCCCTTGTTCAGTACCCGTCAGAGGGGAGACAATCGGCTCAGAGTTCGAGCCGACCCGGGGGGGATCGCGATGGGCACGTTGCGCGTACGAACGATGATGGCGGCAGGCGTTCTGGTCTTGTTGATCGGATCCCTTTCCGCCTGCGGCGGGGACGACGAGACCGACGCCGGGGGCACCGGCGGCGACACGAGCACACCCGCGGACGGGGGATCGGTGGACGTCACGCTGCAGGAGTTCGCGATCGCCACCGTTCCCTCGGCTGCGGCTGAAGGGGCCGTCGCGTTCAACGTCTCTAACATCGGGCCTGACGACATCCACGAGTTCGTGGTCGTCTCGACCGATCTTCCCGCCACCGATCTTCCGACCGAGGAGAACGGGTCGGTGTCGGAGGACGCTGCCGGTATGGAGGTCGTGGACGAGGTGGAGGACCTGGCCGTCGATGCCAACGAGACCCTCACCGTCGATCTCGATGCCGGCAACTACGTGCTGATCTGCAACATCTACGACGCGGACGAGCACGAGTCCCACTACCAGGAAGGCATGCGCACCAGCTTCATCGTGGAATAGCGGCCCGTCGCCGTGCTCGGCCGTGCCGTTCACATGTGGGCGATCAACTGCTCGACCCGGTCGTCCACGCTCTTGAACGGGTCCTTGCACAGCACCGTGCGCTGCGCTTGGTCATTGAGCTTCAGGTGCACCCAGTCCACGGTGTAGTCGCGCCGCTTCTGTTTCGCCATCTTGATGAAGTCCCCGCGAAGCTTCGCGCGCGTCGTCTGCGGCGGCTCCCGCATCGCTCGCGTGATGTCGGCCTCGGCGGCGATCCGCTCGACCCGATCCTGACGCTCGAGCAGGTAGTAGAGGCCGCGGGTGCGATTCACGTCGTGGTAGGCCAGGTCGAGCAAGCCCACCCGTGGACTCGACAATGCAAGGTCGTGCTTGGCGCGGTAGGCGTCGATCATCACCATCTTCGTCACCCAATCGACCTTTCGACCCAGCCGCTCGGGTTCCTGCGCTTCGAGGGCGTCGAGGGCCTCGCTCCACTCCGCCAGGAGTCGCTTGACCGTCTCACTTGGGTCTCGCCGCTCGAAGAACCTCGCCGTCTTCTCGAGGTATTCGCGTTGCATGTCGATGGCCGACAGCTCCCGCCCGTTCGCCAGCTTGACCTTGCGCCGGCAGGTGACGTCGTGGGAGATCTCGCGGATCGCGCGGATCGGGTTCTCGAGCGTGAGATCGCGCATCACGGTCTGCCCCTCGAGCATCTGCAGCACCAGGTCGGTGATGCCCACCTTCATGAAGGTCGTCCATTCGTTCATGTTGGAGTCGCCCACGATCACGTGCAGACGGCGGAACCGCTCTGCGTCGGCGTGGGGCTCGTCGCGCGTGTTGATGATCGGGCGCGACCGCGTCGTGGCGCTCGAGACGCCCTCCCAGATATGCTCCGCGCGCTGGGAGATGCAGTACTGGGCGCCCCGGGGACCGAGCAGCACCTTACCCGCCCCGCAGTAGATCTGGCGTGTGACCAAGAACGGGATCAGCGTGTCGGCCATCCGCGCGAACTCCCCCTGGCGCGCGACGAGGTAGTTCTCGTGGCACCCGTAGGAGTTGCCCGCGGAGTCGGTGTTGTTCTTGAACAGATAGACGTCCCCCGAGATGCCCTCCTCGTGCAGGCGCACCTCCGCGGCGGCGAGAAGGGCCTCGAGGATCCGCTCCCCCGCCTTGTCGTGGGTGACGAGATCGACGATCGAGTCGCACTCGGGCGTCGCGTATTCGGGATGCGAGCCGACGTCGAGGTAGAGCCGTGCACCGTTCTCCAAAAAGACGTTCGACGATCGCCCCCAGTGCACGACCCTCCGGAACAGGTACCGAGCCACCTCGTCGGGCGACAAGCGCCGCTGGCCCCGGAAGGTGCAGGTCACGCCGTATTCGTTCTCGAGTCCGAAGATCCGCCGGTCCATCCGGCCAGTGTAGGCCTGCACGTGTGCAAGCGGTGGGTACCGTCCGCGAGATGGCGCACCTCGTATCCTCGCCCGTGATGCAGACGAGCAGGCTCAAGCCTCGCAACACCCTCGGCTTCGAGGTCCGCCTCGATGTTGGATACGAGGGGATGCGCTGGGTTACCGTCGGCCCCCCGGCCAGCAAGGAGGTGTTTCGAAGTGGCTGAGAAGAAGCCCGCAAAGAAGACCACGCAGAGGTCCGCCAAGCGCACCACCACGACCAAGTCCGAAGCATTCACCGCCGAGGAACGGGCTGCGATGAAGGCTCGTGCCCAAGAGCTGAAGGCGGAAGCACGCGCGAACAAGAACAAGGCGGACGGGGAACGCGACCTGCTCGCGTCGATCGCCGCGATGAAGGGACGGGATCGCGCCATGGCCAAGCGGCTCCATGCGATCGTCACCTCGTCCGCGCCGGACCTCTCATGCAGACACGATGAGCCTCTTCGCCTTGGGCAAGAGCTCGCTGGTGTTCGGCACGATCACCGCGGAGTCGCAGCGGCTGCTCGCGGCCTACGTCGGCATCTGACCGAAGCCGCCGCACTCACGTGCGCCGCCGAAGAAGGAGTTATGTCCTAGGTGCTGGACAGGATGCCGGCGACCTCTTCGTCGCTGAGGCGGCGGAACTTGCGGCGCTGGGAACGAGTTCGATCCAGGATGCCGGCCTCCAGTGCCTCGGGGGACAGTTGCTTGTCCTCCACCGCGGAGAAGGCGCCGACGGCGGCTTTAACCGCGTCCGCCAGTGTCATCTCGTCACGGTAGGCACCCTTGATGTGCTCGGTGAGCTGCTCGGCGCTGCCGCCGATCGCCACGAACTCGTGCTCGTCGTTGATGCTCCCGTCGAAGAGCACGTGGTAGATCTCGCTGGGCCCGGACTGTCCGTTGATCTCCCCGATCAGCAACTCGACCTCGTAGGGTTTCATCTGCTGGGTGAACATCGTCGAGAGCGTTTGCGAGTACGCGTTGGCCAGGTCGCGCGCCTTCACGTCGTCGCGCCCGTACGAATACCCGCGCAGATCAGCGAGTCGCACGCCGGAGATGCGCAGATCCTCGAACTCGCTGTACTTGCCCACCGCCGCAAAGACGATCGCGTCGTAGATCTCCGATATCTTGTGCAGGGTCGCCGACGTGTTCTCGGCGATGAACAACACGCCGTCGGTGTATTCGAGTCCGATCACCGATTTGCCGCGCGCGATGCCCTTCGTGGCGTATTCGGAGCGGTCCTTCATCATCTGCTCGGGTGGGACGTACGGCATGAAGCTCATCGGCCCTCACGTCCCCCGACGACCGCCTCGTACGCGGCGCGGATCTCGTTCTCGTCTCCCTGGTGCGCGCCTTCGGCGGTCACGATCTGCATCGTGGGGAAGATCCCCCGGGTGGGATCGGGTCCGCCGGTGGCTGCGTCCTCCTGGGAGGCGTCGAGCAGGGCTTCGACCGCGACCTGGACGGCCTCCTCGCGTGACAGACCCGGCCGCCAACGCTTCTTGAGCGAGCTCTTCGCGGGCCGTCCGCCGGAACCGGTGGCGACGTAGTCGTCCTCTTCCCAGCGTCCGCCGGTGGCGTCGTAGTGGAAGAGCCTGCCCTCGCGGCGCATCTCATCGAACCCGCCGAACAGCGGGACGACGATCAGTCCCTGCATCGCGAGCGGGAAATTTCCCCGGATCATCTGACCAAGCCGGTTAGCCTTGCCCTCCAGGCTCACACGGTCGCCCGTGATCTTCTCGTAGTGCTCGAGTTCGAGCTGGAAGAGCTTGACGAGCTCGATCGCCTGCCCGGCGGCTCCCGCGATCGCGATCGCGGAGTATTCGTCGGCGGCGAATACCTTCTCCATCCGGTCGTCCTCGATCGAGAACCCGGAGGTCGCTCGGCGGTCGCCCGCGATGATGACGCCTCCGGCGAACCAGATACCCAACACGGTGGTACCGTGCGGGATCTCCACACCCTCGGCAGCCGCTCTCGGCAGGGCCTCGGGCCGTTCGCGCGCCACCAGGTCGAAGAACGAAGGGTTGGCTCCGATCGGGCCGCCCATCGACACCGGCGCGCGCAGCGAGTCGTCGTCGGTCACTGGCCGCCCTTCTGGACGTAGCTCTTGATGAACTCCTCGGCGTTCTCCTCGAG
>JBBDWR010000023.1:0-63938 GCA_040902745.1 Actinomycetota bacterium
ACGAGACCGACGGACTCACAGAACCGAGCCTCCGATAAACCCGGCTTGATTCATTGCTGCTTCCCGGACGCTGGCTATCTGACCGACCGGCGGCTTGACTAGCTCGCCCACATTGGCCTCACGAGCTCCCTACACGCCGATCGCCCTCGGTCTGCTCTGACCCGTCGGCGTGTGGCCTCACGAGCTCCCCGCCCTCCTCACGAGCTCGGTGTTGCCGATGATCAGGGTCGCCGACGGCCTGGCCCCGCTCGGCTCCCGAGACTCCTGGCCTCCGCTACTGAAGCGGGCAAGGGCGAGTTGAGCGGCGGTCTAGATCTGGGATAGGTGCGTCACGGGACCTCCTGCAAGTGGTCCCGTGGCGTGCGCCTGTCTACGTCGCAGCAGTGAGCGCGCGGATGAGTAGCCCTAACCACAGGAGACCCAGTAGGCCCGCGACGATTCGATTGGCCACTCCGAAGGCTCGCACCTCTCCCAGCTTCTTGTAGTACACGTCTCCGGTCACCAGGAGCCCAACGCCAATGAGCGGGGTGACGAAGATCCACGAGAGCCAAAAGAACCATTGCCTTCTGAAGATCGGGACTTGCTTGTAGTCGTTGTAACTGGCCGTTGCCATTATTCCTCCCCAGTTCGTGGACTCGATCTGCAGCGGTTACGAGCTGGGTATCGGCATTCTCCAGCCCTGCTTGACCGCACTCGCGACCGGAATCGAAGCTGGCCAGCGTGCGAAGACGGATCTCACCGGGACAATCGGCGGCATCGACAGGGATGTGACGGTTACCATCACGCAGGTACAGCGCACCGCAAGCTGACACGTCACTAAGGAGCCTTCGGATGAGTTGACGGCGGGCGACGAAGGATCTTGGCTTCTGCACCTTCAGGGGACTCCGCTCCCATGGGACGACTAGCATCCGGTCCGCGCCATCCGAGCGGGGTTGAAAGGGGAGACGATGGCGGAGCTGGTGGTGATCGGCGGACAGACCTACACGAAGCGTGGTCCCTTGGGGGCCTGGGGGCTCTCCATCATCACGTTCGGGATCTACGGACTCGTCTGGTACTACAAGATCAACGACGAAGCGCGCCGTTACCTGAACGGCGCGACGATCAACCCGACCGTGGCGCTCTTCGCGATCCTGTTCGGATGGATCCTCATCGTGCCCCCGTTCATCTCGGTCTACCGCACGGGAGAGCGGATCATGCGCATCCAGCTGCACGCAGGCGTGCCGGCCCCGATCTCGCCCGCGCTCGGCCTGCTCGCAAGTCTGTTCTTCGCGCTGCACATCCCCTACATGCAAGAACACCTGAACCGTGTCTGGAGCCAGGCGTCGATTGCGTCCCCGTCGCCCGCAGCAATGCCCTCGTCACCGACGACCCCTACTCCGCCGATTCCCGGTCTGCCGGATACCACGCAAGTGCCACCGACGCCAGGCGGCGAGAAGCACTAGCCCTAACCGATTTGGACGGACGTGGGTGAGCGTGGGCATCTCGGCGCGGCCTGTTGGCCTTCATGAGTTCTCGTGTGCTCCTGAGAGCTCGCTGCGCGCCGATCGCGTCGTCCGTAAGGACTCCCGGCCCGTGGCCTCACGAGCTCTCGCGCTCCTCACGAGCTCGGTGTTGCCGATCGCCCTCTGTCCGTCCCCGACCGGTGGCCGGTGGCCTCACGAGCTCTCGTCCCCCCTCACGAGCTCGGTGTTTGCCGATCGCCCTGTGTCCGTCCCGACCGGCGGCTTGTGGCTTCACGAGCTCGCTGCACGCCGATCGCCCTGTGTCCGACGGAGCGGCAGCCCATGGCCTTGAGAGTGGCTGCCGGACGACATCGGACTCGGCTATCGAGGATGCTCCTTGGGCTCAAGGGCAGTCGGACACAGAGTCCTGAGCATCCCCCTTGCAGGTATCGATCCCAGCGCCGCCCACCATCACATCGTTTCCCTGTTGGAAGTCGATGGCGTGCAGACCGTCGCGCCCGCCATCTCCGAGTAGGGAGTCAGAACCGGAACCGCCGACGAGTGAGTCTGGCTTGCTGCCACCTCGCAGTTCGTCGTCTCCCGAACCTCCTAGGAGGAGATCCTCTCCCCCTCGACCGAGAATCAGGTCGTCTCCGGCGAACCCACAGATGATGTCGCCGTCGCGACTGCCCCGAAGTGTGTCATTCCCTGGGGTACCACTCACGGTGCAAGGTAGCGGTTGCCAGGACAGGAAGAACTGGGGAGACGGGCTGCTGATCACCGGCGACACGTTGGATCCATCCAGATCCATGGTGTGGATGGTCGATGAAGTGGCGGTCTCTCGAACGAAGGCAACCTTCGTGCCGTCAGGCGACCACGTCGGTTGTCCATCGGCTGTTCCGGCTTCCGGATAGGTAAGGGGAGTCTTCTCGGTTCCGTCGGGGTTCATAACGAAGATCTGGCCTTCACCAGTCGAGTACACGATCTTGCTCCCGTCAGGGGACCATTCCGGACTGGTGGCGCTCGCGGAGCCGTTGCTCACATTCGTCTTCTCGCTTCCGTCTGAGTTCATCGTGAAGATCTGCCACCGTGCTGGGTCAACTCTCCGGGCGAAAGCGATCTTCGTACCGTCAGGGGACCAGGCCGGCACAGCATCATCGAACTTGCCGTTCGTGCGCGGACGTTGCCGTTTCCCATCAGACCGCATGATCCAGATCTGGTAGTGATCCGCTCCGGGTCCGAAACAGCAGCGGGTAAAGGCGATCCTGTTGCCAGCGGGAGCCCAATCAGGATGCCTGTCGTCGTACGCACTATCCGTTAGGGGGTGCTCTTCCACGTCGTCAGAGTCCCTGACCCACAGGTCGTAGCTTCCGAAGCCGATCCGGCGAGAGAAGACGATGGTCGAGCCATCCGGTGACCACGAAGGAGTGAAGTGTCGAAACGAGCCATCTGTCTCGGTCAGATTGCGCTCGTTCGTGCCGTCGGGATTGATCGTCCAGTTTTCGCTGCCGTTAGGCCCGACCCTGTCGAACACCAGAAGACCGTTACCGCCCGGCGCGACAGCACGAGCGGGAGACAGCAGTAGCCCGGTAGAGGCCATGCTCACCACCAGAACCAGAAGCAGTACTCGTCTCATCATGTCCACTAGTTGGTCGGTTTGCCGCCGCTCAGGCTCGTGGCCAGACCATAGTCAGTGGTTCCTCCCCGAGTCAACCGACACGCCGGGCCCGCGGAATCCCAGCCTGCTCTACATCCTCAAGTTGGGAACCCTTCACGTCTACCCAGTAGCCGGGGGAGTAGCTGTTGACCAACCATCACGAATGGTCCGGATCTCGCCTAGCCATCGCGTAGTGTCGGCGCTGCGCCTAGATCACGAACGGGTACGGGAGCTCCGTCAGGCGCAACAATCCCTGTCGCCGTCGGTGAAACTTCCCGCGTTTTCCTCGAAACGGGCCGTCCAGGGGCTGTCTCGCAGGCTGCTACGGCCCCTCATCGCCGCCTGCCGTCCCGACCGGCGGCTGGCGGCCTCACGAGCTCTCGTCCCCCTCACGAGCTCGGTGTTGCCGATCGCCGTGTGTCTGTCCCGACCGGCGGCTGGCGGCGGCACTTCTCGTGACGTCCGGCTCCGTCGAGTCGCCGCTTATATATTAGATAGGTACACCTAACACCTGGCTCCTCCACGTTAGCCCCGTTCTTACCGCCAAGCACAGCCTCGACCAAGCCTCCTTGTGGAGACCGCGATCTCCCTATGCGCTCTTTGGCTCAGGGCCGGCCCCGAACCAAAGGTGCGGTGATTAGCACTTGCCGAACCGAGCGAACAAGTCCGGTGGGTGGCCAATCTAGCCCTCGGACATGATCCGGCTGGCAGCCGGGGTCGCTGACCCGTCGAGCACGACCGTCCTCAAAGCGCACCCAGTGTCACTTCAGCAACTGCGCAATCGTGAACTCCCTCTCCGCACGAATAGCCATCTCGTCTAACGTCAGCCGATGCGGTTCGGCCCCGCGCATCCTCGGAGGCCGACGAGGCATCACTGTCTTCGGCTCGCTTCTCGGGATGTGAACCTTCCCGAACTCTCGCCGCATCGCATAGACGACGAAGGGCCTTGGTAGTTCAGTCGCCTTCGCGATGTCATCTGCTGTGCTTCCTCGTTCGAAGTTGGCGTAGAAAGTGCCGAGCGGCTCGATCAGGGCATCGAAGATTCGGCGCTCCGGAATCCCGAGGCGCTTGCTCAGCTTCCTCGGCGTGTCACCCGTCTCCCAGCGTCGCATCAATCCTCGGGCCAGGTTCTCCCGATCCGTGCGCCGCATTACCCTGCGTTTCCTTCGGGGCAAGGCTTCTCACCTAGTCCTTCACCTTGGCCAGCTGCCTGAGTCCGCGATTCAGTGGTGCCATGTCCCCAGAAGCCTCCCGTTCCAACGCCACTCGAACTGCAGCCTCTACCCAGGTCGTCATGGGAACCCCGCGAGATCTCGCCGCTTCTCGGACACGCGCATGGACCGGGCGGGGGACTCGCGTGAACATCGGCCTTCGGTCGGTCATCTTCATCTCCTATAGGGAGTATCGGCACTTCTGATATCTAGCCTCTCGCGAAGTAGTGCTGGCGGTGCACGGTGCTCTTGAGGAACTCATCGATCTGCGCACGCGAGTGGCGATAGTGGCGATCGTTGATCATGTAGTAGCCAAGGCGCCCCTCCACTCGAAGTCGATAGACGGCTCGACGGTCTCTCAGGCCAAGGATGCGGGCCGTCTCGTCGGCGTCGAAGAGCTCCTGCTCGGGTGGATGGCTGGGGCTGGGAGCAGCTCGCTTCTGCTTCATACTAAGTTCTACGGGTTCACGGGCCGATTCCCACAACTTGCTCCCGCAGGGCTGAAACGTCGATGAAACACCTCGGCGGAACTCGTGCTTACTCGGCCGAACTCAAATGTCGGCAGGCGGTGCTACATTCCGGGGTAGACACGAGGTTAGGTACGGGGTCGAACCGCTGGGTGCACCGCCTCTATCCTGCGAGAATGCTTGACCTGAAGCCTGGGAATCAAGCCATCTCGGGCGCTTAGCTCAGTGGAAGAGCGCCGCCCTTACAAGGCGGAGGTCGTAGGTTCGAGCCCTACAGCGCCCACCCCGGATCGTTGCAGGTCAGAGCAGCAACAGATCGCCGTGATTTCACGCGGAGCACTGGATAGCCGACCCTGCGAGGCGGCAGTCATCCGCCTCCAAACCTATTCCGCCCAGTCGGAGCGTGAGGGGCTACGGAAGCTGAACGCCAGCAGCGACCTCCGTGACCGAATACCGCGGTCCAGGTCGCAAGTGGAAGACCCACGTGAGTTCCACGTGGAGCTCGCCGGAGCGGAAGCGCCCGTTCAGGGGGAACACCCGGGCGGTGAACCGACGAGCTGCGTGGCACTTTCGGCTGGCGTTGAAGACCCCCTCGATCACTCGACCGGAATCGAGCTCTTGTGTCACGGTTCCGAAGCCAAAGCCCTCTAGCTCCTGAGTGCAATGCAGAACGCCGTGGATCTCCGCGAGCCCGTCCGGTAGCTGGGTCGCTTCCGGGTCGATAGTGACCCGGATGTGTTCCCTGAGCCGGAACTGAAGGATCGAGGGCTCTGCGGTGGTTGCGACCATGAAGCGGTATATGTGACCCTCCTCCGCTTGGAAGCGGACACGCTCCGATGGCGACCCGAACTCCTCTGACGGGTCGGGAGGAAGCTCGTCATCGCGACATGCGAGCTCACGCAGCTCGCCTTCCTGGACCTCGTAGACGCCTAGCACCGTGTCATAGGCGCTCCCGCCGGTGCTCGCCTCCGCCCGCATGTCGAAGGGTGCAACGAACCGGTACCAAACGCTGTGGCCCGCGCCACGACAATCAGGATCGGCGGATTCAGAGGTCGCCCCTGTTGTCTTGACGAGCTCGGAGAAGCGCCTGCCGATCGGACGTGCGGAACCGAAGTCGTCATTCCCTGCTTGCTCTAAGGGGATCCGCCGGGCCGAGATGGACGCTGTCCCGTCGTGCCCACAACAGGCCGCGAAGAACGCGGTTTCGCCCGCATTGAGGTTCACGTGCACGACGCCTCCCCCCACTTCTTCCTCCCCGCAAGCTACCTGCGTGAGGGCGTCGAGCGACCCTGTGTACGCGAGTGCCTGACCGGCCGGACCCGCGATGGCTGCGAACTCGATGCGCATGACCTTCGGCGCTGTGAACCGGTACCAGACCGTGTTGTCCACTTGTGGGCAATCCGGGTCGTTGCTGGGGTCTCCCTCACCGCTCGCCCAGAACGTGTCCACCTGCCCCTCGAAGGGGAGGGAGAGCTCGGTTGCATTCTCGATCCGATCGTTCCCAGGCGGCGGACGAGCGCGGACGACGCGCAGGGTCATGTCATCTCCTGGGTGGTCTCTCAAGAGCCCAACCATCAAGAAGATCCGCTGCTCATCGGCCACCGTCAGGCCGATGCGGGCTCCTCGGAAGTCCAAGGGGGAATTCTCGTCACAAGCGATTTGCGTAAGGGAGTCAGGGTCGCCGGAGTATGCGGACAGGGTGGTGGGGCTGCTCTGAGGACTCGCGGGAATCCGAGCCTCGATAGTCATCGTGCGCGGAGCGACGAACGAGTACCAGACCGTGCGCCTTGGAGAGCCCGCACAATTGGGGTCGTCCACTCCGCGTGTTGCGTCCGCCAGATCGGCTCGCTCCCGGAACGGAAGATCGGCTATCACGGTCGCGCCCGACACTTCGTCGTTCGGGAGGGAGGGTGGCCCGGCTGTGGCGCCAGAGGCCAGGCTTACCAGGAGTACCAAGGACGCGATCGGCAGGCTGAGCCGCGTTCGGGGGGGTGGAGACATGATTCAAGCTCCCTAGGCCGAAGAGGTTGTTGCACCGGAGCAAACCACGACGCTACCGGAGAAGTCAAAGGACCCATCGCTGCCGCTTCCGCTGGACGGAGCTTGAAGCATCGGTGATTGCCAGAATCGGGAAGTGTCTATGTGGCGCCCCTGTAGGGCGGCAGTCATGTCTGGGGACGGATATCCGCCCGCCGAGCGGACGACGACACCTGGTAGGTCACTCGCAGCTCGAGCAACGAGCTGCGCGAGAGTAGAACTCGCACCGTTAGCCCGTGTCAAAGGCAGGAGGCGGTGGGCCTGTCGGCTTTACGTGACGCGGACCGTCCTGCTGTTGTCGGCTTTGCAGTCGGGAGTCGGCGTCGCGCGCGCGTAGTACTTGCCGTCGTTCGCGCTCGTGTTGCCAGTGTCCCACTCGTACCGGCCGCCGCTCAGCGATGCGGTGTCCATGTACAGGCGGTTGTCGCGCGACGGACGCTGCTCGCGGCCCTTCTGCTTGTAGACCCAGATCAGGCGGTCTTCGGCACACTTGTTCGGCCGGTTGCTCCGCACGGTGCCGTGGAAGTCGCCGTTCTGCTCCTGGATCGTGACCGTGGTCTCACCTTTGTTGCCTCCCGCGCTCGCGGCGCCGGTTAAGGCGAGGGCTCCTGCCGCTGCCAGTGCCAGGGCGAGGATGCTCGCAAGCAATCTCCTCTTCATGCGGTCGTACCTCCTCGTGTTATCGGTGTTGTCGGGACTCTACGGCTCGGTCGCTCCCGCATACCATCCACCAAACGGGCCGGGGCCGTCGCACACCCCCGCCTGCCTGCGGTGATCGGGCAGCGAGATGCGCCCAGGAGCAGGTGCCCGCCTGAACCGAAGGGGGAAGGCAGCGAACGCAGGTGTTTGGCGAGCGAAGTTGCCCCCGTTATGCGCTTTCACGACTCACCTCTCAGTGCGCGGGGAGGGATCAAAACGCCGGCATCCCCCTAGGACGTGGACTGCAAAGCTCTCTTGCCCTATCACGAAGCGTCGGGATGGTCGGCGAATCAGACCGGTTCACGAGCTGATAGCGATCGCGAGTCAGGCGATAGAACTCCTCTTCCTCCGTCGCGTATCGGACGTACATCCTCGAGGCCGTATGGACCGCACAGTAGGCCGGCATGCGCGTCTCTTTGTCGTGTTCGACGAGAAAGTCGCTTCGCCACTCACCTCCGGAGGCCGAGAGCAGCGGGCGCATCGAGACACCGTCGAAGGGGATGGTCGGTTGAACACCCGTTAGGTCGGCGATTGTCGGGGCCAGGTCGATATTCAGGACCAGTTCCTGGCGAGAACCGAGGGCTCCGGCCGTGGCGTCGGCGCGGATCACTAGCGGTACCCGTATCGACTCTTCGTATGGGACCATCTTGCCCACCCAGCGGTGCTCACCCCAGAGGAACCCGTTGTCCGACGCGTAGATGATTATCGAATTTGAGAGCCGACCGGTCGCTTCGAGCTTGGCAACGATGCTGGCAACGGCGTCATCGACTGCAAGCAGTGATTCCAGTTGGTCGCGGCGAACAGCATCGAGCTCCGCCTCCTTCCCGGCCCCGAGGTGTCGGAGTGCCCGCACGAACGCTGGCTTGTCGTCGATGTTGCGCTCGTCAAAGGAAGGTGGGCGGTATGGGTCGATTCCGGCGAACACCCCGTCGTGCCTATCTGCCGGAATGGCCGGTAGGTGAGGGGCGAACGGAGTGAAGTAGAGGAAGAGTGGTCTCAATGGCTCCGTGTCTCGGATGAAGCGGATAGACTCACGAGCGAGAACGTCCGTGGAGTACGCGCTGGGCCCCGAACCGAACCCGACGAGCGCGCCTTGATCGTTCACAACGTAGTCGTAGTAGCCAGGTGTATCGGGGTCGGCGAAGGCGAACCATCGATCCCAACCCGGCGGTATCGCCATGTCTCCGCGGTAGCCGTTGATGTATTTGCCGATCAGCGCCGTACGATAGCCTGCCCCGTCGAGCCACGTGGCGAGCGTGTCCCCGTCGCGGAACTCGTCCAGCTGCCCAGACCCGTACACGCCGGTCGTGTGGGAGTATTGTCCGGTGAGGATGCTGGCACGGCTCGGACAACACAGCGGGTTGACCACGAACGCGTTATCGAACGTGACACCATGATCGACAAGCAATTCCTGGACCGCCGGCATCCGTTGCAGGGAATCCCACCGCTGGTCGTCGGCGACAATCAATACGATGTCGGGCGGTTGCGCCAAGGTGGAGGGCGTAGCGGAGTCTTCTGCCGGGCTTTGCGAGGATGGGACGGCTTGTGTGAGGGCGATCATGGCGAGGCCGAAGGCAATCGCCATGCGCAACCTCTCGACTCTCCCCGTCTTCACTTTTCACGATCCTGCTCACGCTTCTGACCCGCGACTGCCATAGTCGCTACTGAAGAACACTTGACGACAACGGTCAATCCTCGGAACGGCTGCTAGGCGACCCCGCAAGCGCGCTCATTGATGAGCGACAGGCACGTTGACCGCTGAAAAAATGCGAGGTTCCCTTGACGTGAGCCAAGAACTGCCGCCAAAACCCGAGGAAGGGGACGGCTGGGTTGTCCGACTGAGAATCTGGTCGACGCGCACCAATTATCTCGATCGTTAAGACGCAAACGCCGAATACAACAGTGGAATGGCACAGAGGAGATGTTTCATAGACATGCCGCGCTCTACGGGTATGTTCGGTCACGCAGAGAGGCCCGGAAATCACTCTCCGGGCCTCTCTGATGTTCGAGGTGGTGCGCCGATCCACTTGGATCCTGCTCTCTAGCTGGCGGGGCCCTCGGTTCTTGGGAGCGGGCTCGTCGGCTCGCTTCCACCGGTCTGTGACTGCACCTCGGATTTCACGTCGCGGGCGGTCTCCTCGAGGGGTCCACTCCATCGTTCGAGGTAGCGGCGCGCGATCGGGATGCCGCCCACTCCGAAAGCCACGACCGCGATCCCGACGACCATCACCAGCATCGCGTAGAACAGCCCTCGCACGATCCCCGGGGCAACCTGCAATTGGTCGAGTGCGGCAAACACGCCAACCACAAGGATCGCAAGACCCGCGCCTTTCGCGATGATTGAGCCACCGCGCACCGGTCCCAACATCGGTTCGAGGATGTCGGTCAGCACCCTCGCCAAGACCGCGGCGATCACCAAGATGATGACGGCGACGATCACGTTCGGCAGGTAGGCGATGAGGCCTTCCAACAAGTCGCTGACCGGATTCGGACCCCAGATGCCGAACGCGAGCTGCAACGCGACCAGGAACACCAGCCAGAAGACGATCACGCCGATCACGTCGGACGGTTCGGTCTTGCTGCGCTCGAACGCCTGACGCATCGTGCCGCGTTCCACGAGTCCGTCGAAGCCCACCCGCTCGAGCAGGGCGTCAGCGAGCTTCGATAGCGCCTTCGCTACGAAAAAGCCGATCAAGAGGATCACGAAGAAGCCCAAGAGCTTCGGGGCGAAGGTGACGACATCAGCCCACGCTTCGTCGAGACCCTGTTCCACATCGATCTGTGCAAGCATCATGCCTCCCCGTCAGTCCAAGATGCTGACGCCGCCTGGACCCACCAGGAGGCCAGCGATGATCAGCACGATTCCCCAGAGCAGTGCCCCGCGGACGATGGTCACGATGCCGGCGATCACCAGCACGGCAGCGATGATCCACAGGATCGTGTCCGTGGCCCCTTCGTTCCCGCCGTTCTGCGCGATGAGCGCGAGTCCTGTCTGCAGCATGGTCCCCCCCTCTGAAGCACGAAGTGCGTCGAAATATCGATGGTGTCGTGTCCATCTGCGCGCCGCTCCAAACACATCTGCAGGAAGATTCACGCGGTTCGGAGGAAACAGCGTCCGCCCTAGGCGGCATCAGCCGTCGTCGACGGCAGGGGTGATCGTCGCGGTCGGTGTTGGCGGGGTCGGGGAGCCCCCCGGGTCTTCGTCGCCAGGATCGCCTGTAAGCGAGGAGGAAGGCGGGGGAGGGTCCGTGGGGGACACGTCCGAGGTCGGCGTATCCGCGGCGCCCGGGCTCTGTTCGGTTTGCTCGTTCGGCGTTGCGGACGGATCGGGCCGGAACCCGGACAGGTCGATCTGCGGGAACGGGACGACCTGCATCCCGCGCGTCGCCTCGGTCATGAAATCACGCCAGATCTCCGCGGGGATCGAGCCACCGGTAACGCCGTCCATCGGTCGGTTCCCTTCCGGGTACCCCACCCACCCACACACACGTCGCGAGCTGAGGGACATAACCGCAGAACCAGGCGTTCGTGTACTCCTGCGCGGTACCAGTCTTCCCGGCTACCGGCCGGTCGCCGAGTGCCGCAGCGGTGCCCGTGCCAGACGTCACCACACCCTCGAGGACGTGCGTCACGAGTGCGGTCTGATCCTCGCCGAGCGCCTCCGTTCCTCGCGCGAAGCCGGTTTCGATGCCCCCCTCCCGCGTCGCGACCTCCCGTACGGGACTCGGTGCGTGGTGCACGCCTCCCGCGGCCAGCGTCGCGTACGCGGAGGTCATGTCGAGGGGAGTGACCTCCTCGGAGCCGAGCACGATCGGACACACATCGTCGAGCGGGGAGCGGATGCCCATCCGTTCGGCCACGTCGGCCACTGCGGTCGGACCGGTCCGCGCGACGAGCTGGGCGAAGATCGTGTTCACGGAGTTCGCCGTAGCACCGAGCAGATCGGTAGTGCCGGCTGAGGCGTCCGCATAGTTGCCCACCTCCCAAAGGGCTCCGGGGCTGCCGCACGGTTCCTTCCGGATCTGGATGCTGGAAGGGCCCGGGAACCGCTCGAGGGGCGAGACGCCTGACTGGATCGCCGCGATCAGGCCGAAGGTCTTGAAGGCGCTTCCGGGCTGGCGCTCGGCCTGGGTCGCGAGTTGGAGTCCACCGGCGTAGGTGCGCTCAAAGCCGTATCGCTCCTCGAGCCACCGACGGGTGTGTTCGACGAAGTCGGCGCTGCCTTGGTCGGTCCAGGAGTCCTGGCGCTGGACGACCGGGAGCTGCTTGCGCTCCAAGGCGCGAGCGCGACCCTCTGAGAGGTATCCCTCCTCGGCCATCCGCTGCAGCACGAACCCCCCCCGCTGCGCCGCCTGCTCGGGATGTGCGAGTGGATCCCAATGAGAGGGCGCGGCGAGCAGACCCGCCAGGGCGGCGGACTGGAGCACGGTGAGCTGTCGCGCGTCGCGGTCGAAATAGGTGCGGGCGGCGGCCTGCACCCCGTACGCGCCCTGTCCGAAGTAGACGGTGTTGAGGTACTTGGCCAGGATCTGGTTTTTGGTCAGCTGCTGCTCGAGCTTGAGCGCGATCAAGGCTTCGTCGACCTTCCGCGAGATCGTCTTGTCGGCGCCCATGTAGAGGTTCTTCACGAGCTGCTGGGTGATCGTCGAGCCACCCTGGGCCAGCTCTCCCGAACGGACGTTCTCGAGTGCTGCGCGCACGGTTGAGGTCACGTCGACGCCGGGATGGTCGTAGAACTCAGCATCCTCCGTCGCGATCACGGCTTCGCGCAGCCACCGTGGCATCCTGCGGAGTCCGATGATCTCGCGATCTTCCTCTCCGGCGAGGGTCGCCAGAGGTTTGCCGGTACGGTCGAGCAACGTCGTGTCCTCCGGCAAGGGCGGCAGATCGGGGATCCGGGTGCGCGCGTACAGCACGCCGAAGGTCGCGAGCCCGACGATCAGTGGGAGCCCGACGAGAACCGCGAGCCATGTCCACAGTTTTCGATGGCCGCCGGGTGGGCGGGGAGTGCGACGCCGGGGCAGGAGCCCTCGTCGCGGCGTCCCCGCGGGTTCCTGGAGCACCCATGTGTCCGAAGGACCTAGGTCCGATCCCTGCCCGTGCGTTGCCATGCAAGAGGTATTCCCGGACGGACGTCGTTGAATCCCGGCGGATGAGCACTGGTGCGTTCGAGAGTGCGAGCGGTATCCTTCGGCGACCGCATGCGTGAGGAGCCCCCGATGACCCGCTACGCGAAGCGCCTTGTGATCTTCTCGACTGCCGTAGTCCTCGTGCTCGTTCCGCTTCCCTCATCCGCCGGACCGGCGTTGTGCACCGTCACCGGGACGGACGGCGACGACGTGTTCACCGAGACGATGCAGACACCCGGCTCGGACGTCGTTTGCGGTCTCGGTGGCGACGACACGTTCTTCTGGTCGGCCGGGGACGACCTCTATCTCGGCGGCGATGGCCGGGACCTCGTCTCCTACGCGCAGGCTCCGCTTCCCTGCGAGGGATGCTTCGGGATCAGTGCCAATCTCTATAACGACTACGTCTTCCTGGAGTTGGAGCGGGACGACATCCCGGAGATCGAAGACATCGAGGCTTCGCCGTGGCGCGATCAGATCGAGGATCATCCGAGTGAACCGAACCTGATCCTGGGGCGAGGGAGCGCCGACGACGTCATCTTCGCGGGAGAGGGCGACCGGATCCTGGGCAATGGCGGGCCAGACACGATCCGGTGGCGCTTCACGGGAGATATCGCTCTGCCGCTTTTCATCTCTGGGAATCACGGCAAGGATCGGATCGCCACCTACTCGTCCCAGCAGGGCGTGACGGTGGACCTGGAAGCGGGAACGATCGACGGACCCGAGGTTCACGCCGAACTCGTGTCGATCGAACACGCCCAAGGCACGCGATACGCCGACACTCTGATCGGCGACGAGAAGAGCAACAACCTCCGAGGCGGGGTCGGGGACGACGCCTTGTTCGGCCGGGCGGGCAACGACACCCTGATCGGTGGCACTCAGATAGACACGGCGGACGGACAGGACGGCACCGACTCCTGCGACGCCGAAACGGAGAGTAACTGCGAGGCCTGAGACAGGGGAAGTCCCCGAGGGGGGTGCGCGTGATCAACGTGGCGGGCGCTAGGGGAAACCCGGGATCGACGCGAACGGGCACACGCGACGGACTCGCCTGCGTGGCGCTGATCATCGGTGAGGATCACCACGATGTTTGGGTGGAAGGTCTCCGATCCCGTGGCCACCGGACTGGCCGACCAACTCGCCTCGGGCGGCGCCGACCGCTCCTGCGCCTAGGAGCAGACAGGCAAGGCTCGCAGCAGCGGCGGACCTGGCGACCCGAGACGAAGGATCGGGTGGACGGCAAGAGGGGGACCCTTCCACTCTTTGGGAGGAACGGGGCAAGCTTCGGACCCTAGCATGGATGCGCGATGGGGCAACCTGCGTGCGTGGTCGGGCAGAACGGTCAGGAGCTGGACGTGTTCGGAGAGGGATCGAACGCAGGCCCGGAACCTGGCGAGGACTGATCGGCGGTGGTTCGCGCTTCGTCCGAAGGAACCTGGACCGGCCCGGTGGGGCCGCCGCCGCCTTCCGGGGACGGAACCTCTGCGCCGGGCCCACTCGCTTCGCGCGAGGGATTGCGGATGCCGACGCCGTTGATCGCGGACCCCAGGACGAGCAGCCCCGCGGCGACCAGCATCGCCAGATGGAAGGCGTCGGTCGACGCCACTCGGGCTGCGGATCGTATCTGCGGAGTCGCGTCGCGCGGGCGGTTGAGCGGTGCGACCTCGGAGCGGAAGCGCTGCGAGGAGGTATCGATGTCGGGAACCCGCTGTGCGATCGTCGAGTAGAACGCGGAGGCGACCGCGACGAAGATCAGCGCGTTCACCAACGGTGAGCCCACGCGCGAGATCGCGTTGTTGATCGCGGAGGCCACGCCCGACTTGCTGGGTGGTACCGACGTCATCAAGGCGGTCGTCAACGGCGCCACCATCGTCGTCAGTCCGATCCCGAAGATGACGAGGCCGGGAAACAGGTCGACGAGGTAGTCGGAAGGGGGCAGCACGGATGCATCCCCGGTCGTCCCGAGCACCCAGGGCCGGCTGTCGGCCGGGATCCGCGCCAGCCACAGCAGGCCGATCGCCATGACAGCCGGGCCGAGCGTCATGAACAGCCGGGGGCCATGTCGTGCAGCGAGGCGCCCGAACCGAGTGGAGAACAAGACGAGGAGCAGCGTCGCGGGAACCCCGGCGATCCCGGCCGCCTGCTCGTTGTAGCCGAGGGTCCCGATCAGGAAGATCCCCTGGAAGGTTAACGAGACGTAGAGCGCTCCGTAGATCACGAGGGTCGAGATGTTCGTCACCGTGAAGTTCCGCGAGCGGAAGAGCTTCGGTGGTACCAGCGGATCGCGGCGCTTCAGCATCAGGAAAGGGAAGGCGATCGCCGCGATCGCCCCGATCGCGAGGCTGATCGTCGCGGAGGGCTCCGTCCATCCCACCTGCTCGCCTCGGATCGTGCCGAAGGCGAGCCCTCCGACCGCGAGCGCGATCACTACGGAGCCCAGCCAGTCGAAATGCCCCGTCGCGTCCTCGTCGCGCGACTCCGGCACGTAGCGAAGCGTTGCGAATAGTGCCACCATCAGGAATGGCAGGTTGATCAGGAACGCCGCGCGCCAGCTGACCGAGTTGACCAGCACACCGCCGACGAACGGTCCGAGGATCGTTGTCGCGGCCGAACCGCCTGCCCAAATCCCGAACGCACGTCCCTGCTCCTCACCTCGGAACGTCGCAGTGATGATCGCGAGCGAGCCGGGGAGGACGAGCGCGCCGGCCGCACCTTGGAGGACGCGGGCCACGATCAAGAACTCCATCGATGGGGCCAGACCGCACAACAGCGAGGTCGCACCGAACCCGATCAATCCGATGGCGAACATCTTGCGTCGTCCGTAGTAGTCGTTGAGGGCGCCGGCGAGGATCAGCAGCGCGCTGAGCGTGACGAGGTATCCGCTCGCGACGTAGGACTGTGCCTCCAGGGTGCCGAACAGGTCGGAGGGAAGGTCTTCGGCGATCCTGGGCAGCGCCAGGTTCACCACAGACGAGTCGAGGAAGACGATGCCGGAGCCCAGGACGACCGCGACCATCGTCCATCGCTTCGTGGTCGGCGTAATTGCGGGAGCGGTGACGGATGCCATGCTCAGAACCGTTGCACCCAGCCGGCGCGCCACTCCGGCGCCCTGAACGGTTGCGCGAAGTAGTCGGTCTCTTTCACGATCTTGCCGTCGCGCGCCTCGATCACGCTCACGCCGAGGTAGGTGCTTCCGTCGGCGTATCGCAGCTCGGTCTCGATCACGGCGAGCTGTTCATCCCCGGTCGTGCGCCGGAAGGTCATCTTGGGAAGGCCTCCCGGGAAGTTCCGGTTGACCTCGAGCGCGTCGGCGCGGCCAACGATGCGTTCACCCGATTGCGGCCATTCCTGCACGTAGTCTTCGTGGAGCAGGTCGGCGGCCGTGCTCCAGTCCTCGACGGCGAATGCCTTCCAGAGCGCCTCGCCGATCGAGGCAGCCGTCCCCTCACGTTTCACGGGTGATCCCCCCTTTGGCGCCGAGGACGATCTCGGGCATCGGTACGGTACGCGTCCTGTCGCCGAGCGCAACCGCCCGGGTAAGACCGGGCGTCAGCGCGCGATGGAGCTGATCTCGAACAGATGGCCGTCGGGATCGCGGAAGAACGCTCGCGTCTCGGAACCGTGTTCGACCGGAGGTGTCAGGAAGTCGGCACCGCGGTCCACCAAGGTCTCGTGCGAGGCGCGGCAGTCGGGCACGCGGAAGATCAGCTCGGCACTCACGCGGTCGGGCTCGTGTGGGGGTGTCATCGTCACCGTTGGCTTGTCCTGTGTCGGCTCTCCGCCCGTGACGATCAACAACCACGCGCCGGCCAGCTGGAGTACGCATGAGGTACCCCCGTACTCCCCGTAGAGATCGGCTCCCAGTACCTGGGTGTACCAATCCCGGGAGCGGTCGATCTCGGACACGACCAGCAGCCGTGTCGTCTCCATCCCCTCGGTCGGGAACGTCATCCTGTCTCCTCTCGCGTCGGATGCGATCTGGCCCCTTGGGGGTAGATTCCTAGCATGACCGATCGATATCGATGCCCGGTGTGCGGGGTCGGCACCCTCGTCGACATCTCGGGCTCAGCGCCGGCCGCAGATCCTCCACCTGAGTCCGAAGACTGACTGGTCAGCTCATCGGTTGGTAAGGCTGGGATGACCTAGGCGGCTGGAGCGAGTCGTTCGTGCCCGAACGGTAGTGGCGTGACACATGCAGCCGGGCTGCGAGCAGGCGAAGGTCAGTCCGAGCGGCGCGCGGCGGACAGCATCGGCCGGAGCACTCGGTAGAGCGTGTAGCCGAGCAGGGCGAACCCCAGGGCGGCGAGGATCTGCTCCTCTGAGAACCGTGTTCGCTTCGCGATCGGCTGGGCAAGCAAGCGGTCCGCGGCCTTCTTGCGCCACCCCTGCAGCGAGGCGGTGCCGATCTTCGTCATGCGGTCCGTATCCACGGCCGTGCCTCCCCCTCGAATCATCGTCGTACAGGACGCGTCGCCGGAGGCGCGTACCCGTGTCGACGTCGTCGCTGCGACCATACCCCGAACCCGTCGGAGCCAATCCGCCGAACCGTTGCGGGCGTGCCACGTCGCGGATACCGTGCAGCGCATGCCGAGATCTCGACGAACCGCCCGAGGCCGCCTCGCCCCGATCATCGCGGTCTGTTCCCTTGTCGGCCTGGGTATGCTGGGGGTGGCTGCGGCAGCACCTGCATGCTCGGTGCAGGGCACGGGTGCGGGCGAGATCCTCCATGGGACCTCAGGACGCGACGTGGTGTGCGCGGGTGGCGGCAACGACGTCCTCGTCGGCCTCGGAGGGGGCGACCTGTTGTTCGGCGGCCGTGGGAGCGACCGGCTCGTGGGCGGGGAAGGCGACGATCGGCTCGTCGGTTCGAGCGGCGCGGACCGACTCCTCGCCGGCCCGGGATCAGACCTCCTCGAGGGTGGCGCGGGAAGAGACCGGCTGGACGGAGAGGGAGGTGTGGATACGTGCCTGCAGGGCAAGGGCCGGGGCGGTCTCGTGTCCTGCGAGCGTCGCTGGCGGCCGGTGGTTTTCGCCACCGCGCGTGGGTTGGAGCTCTACGAACCGGCGGCGAACCCCTTGATGGTGACCTACCACGAATCGTTGTTCAGTTCGGCGATCGCCCTGCAACCCCGGGGGCGGATGATCCTCAATGACAATCCACGCAAGTTCCGCCGGCCGCCGCGTACCCCGGGACCCCGCTACATCGTGATGGGCAGTCGGGGGCGACCGAACCCTGCGACGTCGGCCTCCGACATCGTGTTGCGGCGCGGAGCCCGGGTGCTCTCCCCGGTCACCGGGCGCGTCGCTAGTGTCACGCGCTATCGACTCTATTGTGAGGCGCCGGATCTGCGAGTGATCATCCGCGCCGACGAAGATCCCGACTTCACCGTGGTGCTTTTCCACCTGGATCAGGTGCGCGTCCGCCGGGGAGACCGGGTCGTGTTCTCCAAGACCGTACTGGGGGTCCCGCGCGTGTTCGCCGGCAGCACGGATCAAGCGGACACGTACGTTCGCGGCGACCACCCACACGTACACATCGAGGTCGAGCGGGATGGTTCGCGCCCGATACCCGGATGCCGACGAGCGAGGACCACCTCGGGACCCCTTCGCACGGAGTGATCGCCCGCGCGGGATCACCCCATCCAGGCATCGACGCGCTGCTCGACCTCGCGCAGGCGCTCGCTCATCGCCTTGAGCATCGAGAGCGCGACCCGCGGGTGTGCGAGAAGGACCGCCTGGAATCCGTCTGCCGGGATGCGCAGCGCGCGAACGGGCTCGGTCGTCTTGACGGTCGCAAGCCGGGTTCCGGCGGAGAACAGCGCCATCTCCCCGAAGAAGGTCCCCGGCTTGAGCTTGTGGAAGCGGCCGCC
Organism: Actinomycetota bacterium; assembly: GCA_040902745.1. Classification (GTDB taxonomy): domain Bacteria; phylum Actinomycetota; class UBA4738; order UBA4738; family HRBIN12; genus JBBDWR01. The sequence continues at coordinate 18,510 of JBBDWR010000023.1, forward strand.
GACGTCCACCTCGGCCTGCCCCTCGAGCAGCACGAACATCGCATCACCTACCGCGCCCTGCTCGAAGATCGACGCCCCGGCCTCGAAGCGAACCTGCTCGCCGACGCCCACGATGTGGCTGATGTCCTCGTCCGTGAGGCCGGAGAAGAACGGTGTGTTCCTGAGCGCTTGCGCCTCGGCGTCCGTGTCGCTCATATCGCGTCTCCCTCGTTCGGCACGCGCAGGAGTCTACCGGTGGTGGAGTGGCGGGATATCGATGGCCGATCGGGCGGGTACCGTCGGTGGGTCCCACGCGACCACGTCGACCCGCCTGCGCAACCCACCAGCGACCCGACCGGAGGCAGTCATCGCACAGATCTCGAGACGGAAGGTGCTCTTGGCGGGGCTCGGTGGCGTCGCCGCTGTCGGGCTGCTTGGGGGTGGCACCGCGCTCGTGCTGTCGGCGCGTGGTCCGCGCGGGCTGCTCGGGTGGAACGAGCCCGCCGGGTGGGCGGGCGCTCAGCGGGAGTACTTCACGGGAGCTTTCTCGGCGGCGGATCTCCGGCCATGGCTGGCGACGGGGCGGCGCCCGATCGTGTCCTACAAGCCGTCCCTCCCCTGGGCGCAGATCGCGCAAGGGGCAGCCGACGCGGACCTCGACGAGATCCGTCGCGCGCTCCTCGACGTCGACGGAGCCGCCGACGTGGCGTTCCACCACGAGCCGGAGAACAACGAGATCGGTCACGAGTCCGCCGACGAGAAGTTCGGAACCGCCGCCGAGTACCTGGCAGCCTCTCGGCGCTTCCGGGATCGCGCGGTCGAGGGAACCGGTGCCGTGTTTGCCCTGTGTCTCAGCTCGTCCGGGTACGAGGAGGCGGGTCGTTGGGATCCCGGTGTGGATGCGTACGCGGTCGACACCTACAACCAATGGGGTGCTCGCGGCGACCAGTGGCGCTCGCTTGCGGAGTTGATCGGCCCCTTGGTCCGTTACGCGGAGCGGCGCGAGCTACCCGCCGCGGTGTGGGAGTGCAACTCGATGGAGGACCCCGCGGCTCCCGAACGCAAGGCCGAGTGGATCACCGCGGCCGGTGCGACGGCGAAGGAACAGGGCTTGACCGCGCTGGTGTTCTTCGACGGAGGCGAGTTCGCTTGGCGGCTGCTGTCGTCGGCGTCATCGGATCGAGCGGTCCGTGCGCTGGCCGATTGGGAGTACTTCACGCGCTAGGCGTCGGTCCCGGAGGCTTCGGGTCGGAGAAGGAGAGATAAAGAACGGCCCCGGCACGAGGCCGGGGCCGTTCGAAGCTCGCTGGGAGCTGTGGGTCAGGCCGAGGGCTTGACGTTGGCGGCTTGCGGACCCTTCTGGCCCTGCGTCACGTCGTATTCGACCTTCTGCCCCTCTTCGAGGTTGCGGTACCCCTCGCCCGCGATCGCGCTGAAATGCACGAACACGTCGGCGGAGCCGTCCTCGGGGGTGATGAAGCCGAAACCCTTGTCGGCGTTGAACCATTTCACGGTGCCTGTTGCCACGAGCGATCACTCCTATCTTGCGTGGCGCCCGGCCGGACGTCGGCCGGTGGAGGGAACTGCTCGAAGCAAAGACAACGATAGCTACCCTCGGGGACACCCTAGCAGAGGGGAGTGACGCGTCAACGCGCCCTCAGATCGGGCGCGGGGGACGCCACCAGGGGTCTGGCAGGGGGTCTGGCCTGGTTAGACAGGCAGGCCCTTGATCTCCCGGGCGGTGAGCTTCTTGGTGGAGTCGGCGAGGCGCAGACCCGCCATCCGGACCGGACCGGGGGCCCAGACCTCCTCCTTCAGGAGTTCGACGGAGAGGCGCCCCTCCTTGTCCTCGGAGATCCGCATCACCGTCCCCTGCTCGGTGCGGTAGATGCGGGGCTCGTCCATGGCGCCATCCTACCGTATCGGGCTCTGCACAGGGTCGCCGGATCCCGCGGCTAGCGGCAGTTGGTCTCTCCCCTGTCGAGGACGACGCCGTTGCGTGAGAGGAATCTCCACGTGTATGAGGCCGCCCGGAGTTCGAGCTTGAGAACTCCGAACCGTCGGATACGCGCCTTGGAGCCCGTTGCGGGTCGCCCGAACCGGTAGAGGGAACGGCCGCCGGTCCCGACCACGAACTCACGGATCCCGTCGGGGTCGAGTCGTCCGTCCGGATCGAGCTTGCCGAAGCGTTCGTACTGATGCGCATGACCGTTGAGGACCACGTCCACTCCGTGGCGATAAAGGATCTGCCACCACCTGGCCGAGGCGTCGGATCCGCCGTTGCCCCTGCTGGAGGACCATCGCGGACGGTGCCAGTACGCCAGCTCACATGTTCCGGTGCCGCTCCGAAGTCGGTTGCGTGCCCAATCACGCTGTCGATCGATCGCACGCTCCGAGTTGAACGACAACACTTGCCACGTGTCGAGCGAGAACGAGTAGAAGCCGCGAGGTCCATGGGCACGCTTGTGGAAGTACGCGAAGTATCCGTTCGCGTGTGGCGTGTCGTACTCGTGGTTGCCCGGCGTCGGGAACGTCAAGCCTCGCATTTTTCCCCAGGTCGGATCGTAGGAGGCGCGGAATTCTTTGAGAGCGCCGCGCTCGTACTGATGGTCGCCGAGGGTGAGCGCGGCGTCGGGTGCCTGCCGCCGAGCAACACGAGCCGTGTCGATCTGGGCGGGGCACGGTTCGTCGGCGCAGGCGATATCGCCAGCCGCGACGACGGTGACCCCTTCGGCCGCGCCCGGCACCGTCGAGATCAGGAGCACCGTCGCGACCGTCGCCAGCGTGATCCTGCGTCGCCACATGCCGGCCAACCTACCCGGGTCGGTCGGGAGCCACACCCTGCGCCTGTCTGGCGCCGGATGCCGGCACCGACTAGCGTTCGAGCCGATGCGTGGTCGTTCGCGGGCCGCGAGGAGCCGACCCCCAGCAGGAGGCTTTCGATGCGTCTTCGTGGACCGATCGCTGTAGCGAGCGTGATGATCGCGGCGATCACCGCAGTTGTCCGAGCGGTCCGAGCCGACGCACCTTTGCCGCCCTGCGAGGATGTGTTTCCTTCCGATCTCGTCGAATGTCTGGCATGAGTCGAGCCGGCTCGGGAGCGGCGACAGCCCGATGAGGATCTGCGTGTTCTGCGGCTCGTCGCGGACGAGTACCCAGCGGTACACGGACGTCGCGGCGTCGCTGGGTCGGCTCCTCGTGCGGCGCAGGATCGGTGTCGTGTACGGAGGCGCCAGCGTCGGAACGCCGGGGGCACTGGCCGATGCGGTGCTCGCGGCCGGCGGCGAGGTGATCGGCGTGATCCCTCGAGCGATGATGGCGCCGGAGGTCGCGCACTCGCGGCTGACGCAGCAGCACGTCGTCGAAGGGATGCACGAGCGGAAGGCGCTGATGAGCGCGCTCTCGGACGCGTTCTTGGCGCTGCCGGGAGGAGCCGGAACGTTCGACGAGCTGTTCGAGGCGTGGACGTGGCGCAACGTCGGGCTCCACGACAAGCCGATCGGAGTGCTCGACGCGGACGGGTTCTACGCGCCCCTGCTCGCGCAGATCGAGCGCATGTCGGACGACGGATTCCTCCCCGATGAGGACCGAGCACGCCTGCTCGTCGACGACGACCTGGGCAGGATCGTCGATCGACTCTGCGAGCCGCTCGGGTGAGGTTCGCGAGGGTCCTTCGCCGCGATCCGTGGCGACGACCCCGGCTTCTGGCCGCGGTGACGATCGCGTACCTGGTCTGGACCTTGATCCCGATCGCCTTCGGGCTCCGCGCCTCGCTCGCTCGCCCTGTTCCTCGTAGTCCTGGTCGTGATCCGTCGACGCGGTGGCGGGCGGGACGCTCGCGGGCGAGCCATCGTCGCTCCCTTCGAGAACTGATTCCGCGTCCGTCCGTAGACTCGACACGTGGAGACCTCAACGAGCGTTTACGAGGCAGCGGGCGGCATGCCGTTCTTCGAGGCGCTCGTCGATCGGTTCTACGGGGGGGTGGCCGCCGACGATCAGCTGCTCGCGATCTACCCCCAGCCCGAGGATCTCGCTCCGGCCCGGCGGCACCTGACGCTGTTCCTCGCGCAGTACTGGGGAGGCCCGACCACCTACTCGGACGAGCGAGGGCACCCAAGACTTCGGATGCGGCACGCCCCCTTCGCCGTAAGCGCGGACGCCCGGGACCGATGGCTGCGCCACATGCACGCCGCCGTCGAGGCCATGGACCCCCCGGAGCAGATCCGGATGGCGTTGTTGGAGTACTTCGACTGGGCTGCCGAGGGCCTCCGCAACCAGGACTGAGGAGAACGCATGCGATTCAGCCTGATGTATGAGGGCCAGGAAGGTGTCACGTGGGACCAGTGGCTCGCGATCGCGCAGGCGGCCGAACGGCTCGGTTTCGAGGGACTGTTCTCCTCCGATCATTACTTCCCGACGGGGGGTGGCCGGGACCGCGGCTCATCGGACGCATGGACGATCATGGCGGCACTCGCCGCCCGGACCGAACGGATCCGCCTTGGGACGCTGGTCTCGCCGGTGACCTTTCGCCGACCCGCGCAGCTTGCGAAGGTGGTCACGACGGTCGATCGGATCTCAGGCGGCCGCGTCGATCTCGGCATGGGCGCAGGGTGGTGGGAGGAGGAACATCGGACACACGGCATCGAGTTCCCCGAGACCACGGAGCGGTTCGAGCGGCTGGAGGAGCAGCTGGAGATCGTGCACGGCTTATTCACGCAGGATCGGTTCGAGTTCGAGGGAGCGCACTACCGTCTCGCCCGCGGGTCGGTGTTCCCGAAGCCGGTGCAGCGTCCGCACCCGCCGATCATCCTCGGTGGATCCGGGGGTCCGTGGCTCACGCGCCTGATCGTTCGCTGGGCGGACGAATTCAATACCGTGGCAGTGGGTCCCGCGGCGGCGCGCGAGCGGTTCGCTCGCGTCCGCGACGCTCTGGACGCAGCGGGGCGCGAGCAGTCTTCGCTGGTGACGTCGGTGATGACGTGGTGCTTCGTCGGGAGGAGCGACGATGAGTGGAGAGGCCGCGTCGCTCTGGCACGCGAGCGCGATCCGGAGCTGGACGACGACTGGGTCGAAGAGGCGTGCGTCTACGGCACGCCCGACGCGGCCGCGGCTCGCATCGCCGAATACGCGGACGCCGGGTGTCAGCGTCTGGTGCTCAACCATGCGCTCTTCGACGATCTCGACATGGTCGAGCTCCTCGCGGCGGAGATCCTTCCGCTCGTGCCGTGATCGCCAGGGTCCCTCACATCACCCCGTCGTGTCAGTCCCGTCCTGCTCGCCCCGTGGCGCAGGAGCGGCGGGGGAGAAGCGATCCAAACTCATCGGCTCAACGCACCCGCGGTCGGCGACAACGGTCGCCTCGCGGTCAGTCGGCGGGCTGGGCCCGGCGGGATCGAGCGCCGTTGCCGAGCGAGCCGAGGTCGATGAGCAGCGCGATCACGATCAGGATCACGCCGCCGGCCGATGACGCGCCACCATCGAACTCGTTCTGCGCAACGGCGTAGGCGACCGTCGTCAGTGGCAGGAAGAAGAAGCCGAGCAGGGGCCATAAGAAGCTGTCGTAGGCCCGCTCCATGTAGCCGGTGAGCCACAGGAGCAGCAGGACGAAGCGCGGCACCGCCAGCGAAAGGAGCACGATCAGGCATCCCATCGCCGGCATCATCGTCGACGGGCGTGGTCGTGTCGAGCCCGTCTCAGGTGGAGGCTTTACGGATGATCGACCCGCGCTCCGGACGATCCCTCCGCCGCTGTTCGCGAGCCGCCTTGCGCAGGATCACGCCGAACCCGATCAACGCGATCGAGGCGAAGATGAACCACTGGACCGCATAGGAGAGATGTGGCCCCTCCGACAACGCCGGGAGCAAGACCGGCTCGGGAAGCTCGCCCGGCTGCGGCGGTACCTGCTGCTCGAGTAGCAGGTACATCGGCAGTGTCGCTTCGCCCAGCGCCTCGCCGATCGACGAGACGTCGATCGCGCCGACGATGCCGCTCTCGTCGGGTCCTTCGCCTTCCTCACTCGGAACGAGTACGCCAGCGACCTCGACCGTCCCCCTCGGGGGCAGGGCCTGGGCCACGGGAGGTTGGTCGAGCTCGATCGGCACCCACCCGCGGTCGACCAGGAGGACCTCGCCGTCGGGCAGCTCCAATGGGGTGAGCACGTGGTTGCCTGGACGTCCCTCGAGGGTTCGACCGAAGAGGATGAATCCACGATCGGTCTGATACGTGCCGATCGCTCGGACGCGCCGGTAAGCGGCCGACTCCTCCGCGGCGACCCGCCCTTCAGGCACGAGTTCGCGGACCGGCACCGGTGCCGCCCGGCGTCCCCGCTCCACCTGCGCGTTGAAGCTGCGGCGTTGCTCGAGTCGGTCGAGTTGCCAGATCCCGAGCCGGATGCATGTCGCGGACACCGCCACGATCGCGAGGGTCGCGAAGATCCACCGGGGCGTGAGGAACCATCGTGGGGACATGAGTCCCGAGGATAGCCTCGCCTCAGACACGGTCCGAACCCCGCCACCTCGATGGGCCTAAGCCGGAGGGCGGGGTTCGGACATCGGCCGTGACCAGCCCTCTGCGGGTAGTCCTCGTAGGCCGGTCGGGCTACCCTGTAGCTGTCAGTGTCGATCGGGAGTCGGGCAGTGCGTCCGGAGGCCACCCGGAGGCCAAAGGAAGATGGAGGACCGCATCGTGCGCATCGTGAGAACCGGAAGAAGTACAAGCGTGCGACGGCCAGGCCGACGAGCCGCTCTCGCGACGGCGGTCATCGCGCTCCTCGCGATCATCCCCGCGCTGCCCGCTTCGTCGGTCAGCGTGGCGCAATCCGTGATCGTGTCCGACGATCCATCGAACGACACGCCGCATGTGCTGGACGGCAAGGTGCTTTCGGTCGCGCACGTCGGGAACTGGATCGTGCTCGGCGGCAAGTTCACGGAGGCGCGCAATGCGGGCACCTCGACGATCCACCAGCGGAAGAACCTCCTCGCGTTCAACGCCACGACGGGCCAGCTCAGCACGAGTTTCGCGCCGACGGTGAACAACGACGTCAACGTCGTTCTCCCGGCTGCCGACGGCACGAGCGTGTACGTCGGCGGCAAGTTCTCGACCTACAACGGCACGGCCGTGAAGAAGCTGATCAAGGTCGATGCGACCACGGGAGACTTGGATACCGGATTCAAGCCGAAGCCGTTGTCCGCGGTGAAAGATCTCGTGCTGCGCGGCGATCGCCTGTACCTCGCGGGCGACTTCAAGAAGGTCAAGGGCCAGGACCGGATCGGGCTCGCCGCGGTGGATCCGCTCACCGGCGCGGTCGATCCGGATGTGAACATCCCGTTCACCGAGCCCCGCAACGGGTCGTCTCCCAGCGTGAACAAGATCGACGTGACGCCGAACGGGACCCGGCTGATCGCGATCGGCAACTTCAAGAAGGCGGCCGGACAGACGCGGGAACAGATCGCGATGCTCGACGTCGGCAGCACACCCGCGACACTGGCGAACTGGCAGACGAGTCGATTCGCGGCATCGAACTGCTCGAACTCGTTCGACACCTACATGCGCGACGTGGACATCTCGCCCGACGGTTCCTATTTCGTCGTGGTGACGACCGGCGCATACTCGGGCGGTCCACCGACTCTGTGCGACACGGCGTCGCGTTGGGAAACCGCAGCGACGGGAACGGATCTGCAACCCACGTGGGTCAACTACACGGGAGGGGACACGCTCTACAGCGTGGCGGTCACCGGTACCGCGGTCTACGTCGGTGGACACCAACGCTGGCAGAACAACCCGTACAACGGCGACTCGAAGGGACCGGGGGCGGTGGACCGGTCCGGGCTCGCCGCGCTCGATCCGGCCAACGGCGTGCCGTTCACCTGGAACCCGGGTCGGGGACGCGGCGTCGGAGTGTTCTCGATCCTGGCGACGTCGGACGGCATCTACATCGGTAACGACACCGAGAAACTGGGCGGAGAATTCCATGCGCGCATCGGGATGTTCCCGACCGCCGGCGGAACCACGCCTCCCGTGACCGTTCCCGGCGCGATCCCCGGCGACTTCTACCGCGTCGAGACCAGCGGCAACTTCCAGAAGCGCACGTACGACGGGACGACGTTCGGCTCCCCGCAGAGCGCGGGCGGCTCGCTGAGCACCCTTCGCGGCGCGATGATGCTGTCGGGCAAGCTCTACCACGGCGCCAGCGACGGCAAGTTCTATGTGCGGTCATTCAACGGGTCGAGCCTGGGCTCGGCAACGCAGATCCCTACGTTGGGGCTCGAGTCCAAGGGCTTCGCGCCACAGAACCTGACCGGAATGTTCTACGACAACGCACGCATCTACTACACGATCTCCGGACGGACCGGCCTCTTCTATCGCTACTTCACGCCGGAGTCGAACATCCTCGGCGCGGAGGAGTTCACGGCCACGACCGGCGGTGGGGTGGATTGGAAGAACGTCAAGGGCATGACGATGGCGTCCGGAAGGCTCTACGTCGTCGTCCAGTCGGGCAGCGGAGGCAACGTCACCGGCCGTCTGTACCGCGTCAACTGGGTCAACGGGCTCCCGAGCGGGTCGCTGACACAGATCGGCGGGCAGGGCGTGGACAGCGTCGACTGGCGCTCCCTGGGTCTGTTCGTTCTCGCCCCCTGACATCCGTCGTATCCGGGCGCTCCAGTGGGGTTGCGTCTCCCACTGCGCGGGGTGTATGAACGTTGCGTTGGCGAGGAACCAGCGTCCGGGTCGCCTTCCTAGGAGACTCGGCGACGACGGCGGCGCGACGCGGGCACGCGCCGCCGTCATCTTTTTGCCGGGCGGGGCGGTGCTAGGCTGTGCCTTCCCAGGGCGCGTAGCTCAGCGGGAGAGCGCTCGCCTCACACGCGAGAGGTCACAGGTTCGATCCCTGTCGCGCCCACCACCCTCCCCTCGTGGGTTCGTCGCCGTGCCGTGCGGACCGCCCGTGTACGGTGACGATCGGATGAGCGGCTACCGGCACGAGCAGGGGCAGAACGTCGTGGTCGCCAGCGCGCCCACTCCCTCCGAGGCGGAGTTCATCAAGATCACCCTGGCTGTACACGGGATCGATGCCGTCGTCTCCGCGGCATCGTCGATCTATCCGGCGATCGACTTCGTCCAGGGTTCCACCGTATCGGTGCAGGCGAGCGACGCCGAGCGTGCACGAGCGTTGCTCTCGCAGCTCGGCCTGACCGGCGACGATCCTGACGTCGACGATCCGTCGCAGCCCCCCTACACGCCGTAGCCCGTTCTCCCGGAACTAGTCCCTGTTGCTCAGCAAGAGCTGGTTGCTCCCGTTTCCAACGTCCCTCGTTCGGGTGGTGGGAACGGTCGTCGGCCCGTGCGAGGCTTTCGAGACGGATCGATCTTCAGGAGGAAGACCGTGCTCATCATGGTCGTCGTGCTGATCATCGCGCTCGCCCTCGCCGTGCTCGCCCTCGTGTGGAGCCTCGAGATCGACGCCGAGGTCTTGGATCCCCCCGACGCGGGGCGCGGCGCCGACCGCCGAGCGCAGCGCCATGCGCCTCGCCGCACAGCACGATCCACGCCACCCCACGCGAACTTCCATCACGTCGCCTGAATGTTCGTCCGTGCCGCGCGAGATTCGCGGCGCAGACACCGTCGCGGCGCCACAGACGTTCTCGCTTCCTGCTCGTAGGGTGATGGGCGACCAAAAACGGCCTGATCGAGCGAGGAGCACACCCGATGGCGGCGATGCCTGTTCCCGCCGCGCCCGGGAACATCGCGGCGCGTGCGGTCGAATTGCGCAAGGTCTACGGCGAAGGTGACGCCGCGGTAGAAGCCCTCCGCGGGGTAACGATGGAGTTTGCGGCCGCGGAGTTCACCGCGATCATGGGGCCGTCCGGATCGGGGAAATCGACCCTGCTGCACTGCATGGCTGCTCTCGACACCCCGACCTCCGGGAAGGTGTACATCGGCGACGTGGATGTGACCACGCTGTCGGAGAAGCAGACAACTCTGTTGCGTCGCGACAAGGTCGGCTTCGTCTTCCAGGCGTACAACCTGGTTCCCACACTCACGGCGAAGGAGAACATCACGCTGCCGCTCGACATCGCGGGGCGGGATGTCGACAGGTCGTGGTTCGACGAGGTCGTGAGGACGATCAGCCTGCAGGATCGGCTCTCGCACCGCCCCTCGGAGCTCTCGGGCGGGCAGCAGCAGCGGGTCGCGGGCGCGCGGGCGCTCGTGAGTCGTCCCGAGATCGTGTTTGCCGACGAGCCCACCGGCAACCTCGACTCTCGCTCCGGCACGGAACTGCTGGAGTTCCTCCAGGCGGCGGTGCGCGATCATCGTCAGACGATCGTCATGGTCACCCACGACCCGCGGGCCGCGAGCTTCGCCGACCGCGTCGTGTTCCTCACCGACGGCAACGTCGTGGACGAGATGCGAGAGCCGACCGCCGAGCGCGTGCTCGACCGCTTGAAGTCGCTGGAGAGCTGATGCTCCGCGCCTCCCTGAAATCGCTCCTCGCGCGCAAGATGCGGCTGGCCCTCACCGGGATCGCCGTTGTACTCGGGGTCGCGTTCGTGGCCGGCACCTACGTGCTCACCGACACCATGAATGCCGCCTTCGATGAAGGTTTCGCTTCCGCGAGCGCAGGCATCGACGTCGTCGTCAGAGGCGAATCGGACTTCCAGGAAGTTATCGGCTCGGCCAGCGGGGGCGGCGATGATCGCCGACCGATCCCCGAGGCCGTTCTCGAGGACGTCTCGGTGCTTCCCGGCGTTGCGTCGGCAGGAGGCGAAGCGTCGGGCTTCGCACAGTTCATCGATCCGAAGACGGGCGATCCGCTCGGCGGTTTCGGCCCGCCCACGCTCGGCAGCAGCTGGGATCCGAGGGAGATCGTCCTCCGGCTGGTGGAGGGGAGCCCGCCGGCGGGTCCGGCTGAGGTCGTGATCGATGAGGCGAGCGCGCAGGACGTCGGTGCCCGAGTGGGGTCGAAGGTCGAAGTGGTGCTCGAGGACGGCCCATCGACGTCCACCGTCTCCGGTCTCGTCGACGCCTCCGACCTACTCGGCGTCCGTGTCGCGCTCTTCGATCTTCCGACCGCCCAGAAGCTGTTCGACAAGGAGGGCCAACTCGACTCGATCACGGTCGTCGCGGAGCCGGGAACGGACAGCGGCGACCTGCGTGCCCAGATCGATGCCGCCTTGCCCGATGGCTACGAGGCGATCCTGGGAACCACGCAAGCGCAAGAGGGTGCGGAGTCACTGAAGGAAGGGCTCGGCTTCATCCGGACCGCGCTGCTGGTGTTCGCATTCGTCGCCCTTTTCGTCGGGGCGTTCATCATCTTCAACACCTTCTCGATCATCGTTGCGCAACGCTCACGCGAACTCGGATTGCTTCGGGCGCTCGGCGCTTCCCGCAGGCAGGTCCTCGGTGCGACGCTGACCGAGGCCGCGATCGTGGGGTTGTTCGCGTCGATCGTCGGCGTGCTCGCGGGCATCGGACTCGCGATCGGGCTCAAGGGTTTGTTGACGGCGTTCGGATTGGAGCTGCCGGGCACCGGAACGCAGATCGAGGTGAGGACTTTGGTCGTTTCCCTCGTCCTCGGTGTGGTGGTCACCGCACTGTCTGCGGTGCTTCCCGCGCGCCGATCGGCGACGGTGGCTCCGATCGAAGCACTGCGCGAGGGGACACAGGCAGTCCCTCGAGCATCCCTGCGGCGACGCTTGATCATCGGTGCCATCGTCAGCATCGCCGGCGTTGCCTCGCTCTTGTACGGACTGTTCGCGGCTGCCTCGAGTCAGTTGCAGTTCGTGGGCTTGGGGGTGTTCGTCACGTTCCTCGGGGTTGCGGTCCTGGCTCCGCTCTTCGCCCGCCCGCTATCTTCGTTCATCGGAGCTCCGCTCGCCCGGCTCGGGATCACGGGGTACCTGGGTCGGGAGAACGCCAAACGGAACCCGCGCCGGACCGCGTCCACGGCGTCCGCCCTCATGATCGGTCTGGCGCTCGTCGCATTCGTCTCCGTCCTCGGGGCGTCATTGAAGGCCTCCACGACGGCGGCACTCGAGGACACGCTCAAGGCCGACCTGATCGTTCTGAACCCGACGTTCCAACCCCTCAGCACGAAGGCGGCGACCCAGATCGAAGCCGTGCCGGAGGTGGACGCGGTTACACGCGTGCGTCAGGAGGTGTTCCAGCTGGAGAAGAACACGGCCTTCGTGACCGCCGTCGACCCCGCCACCGTGGAGCAAACGACCTCGGTCGGGATGATCGAGGGGAGCGTCGACTCCCTGAACGACGGGATGGTATTGGTCTTCAGCGGGACCGCCGAGGACCACGGGTGGACCGTTGGCGACGTCGTCCCGATGCGCTTCGCACTCACCGGACTCCAAGAGATCCAGATCGGCGGACTCTACGACGAGGATCGTCTGCTGGACGACTTCGTGATCTCGCTCGAGACCTACGACGCGAACTATCTGGAGGGTCTCGATTCGTTCCTCCTCGTCAAGGGGAGCACTTCGGTGCCGCCGAAGACCCTGGCAGGCGCCGTGGAGGGTGCCGTCGCCGACCTGCCGGGCGTCGAAGTACAGGACCAGGCCACGTTCCGGGAGACACAGGCCGGATTCATCGACCAGCTCCTGAACCTGATCTCGGCCTTGCTCTCGCTGGCGATCTTGATCGCCTTGTTCGGGATCGCGAACACGTTGAGCTTGTCGATCTTCGAACGAACGCGTGAGCTCGGGCTGCTCCGCGCCGTCGGGATGACGAGGCGCCAGCTCCGCTCGATGGTCCGCTGGGAGGCGGTGATCATCGCGATCCTCGGTGCGGTACTGGGTTTGACGCTCGGTATCTTGTTCGGGTGGGCGCTGCAGCAGGCGCTCGTATCGGAGGGAATCACCGAACTCGCGATCCCCACCGGGCAGCTGATCGGGTACGTGATCTTCGCCGGGCTCGCGGGCGTCGTGACCGCGCTGCTGCCGGCGAGGCGCGCCGCCAAGCTCAAGGTGCTCGACGCGATCGCCTACGAGTAGCCGGCGCCGAGGGCGTCGGTATGATGCCCCTCGTGCCGCTCCTGACCCTTGCCGACGGAACCACCAGCGAGCTCCCTGAGGGTGAGCCGGTCGGCGGTGTGCTGCCGCCGGACGCCGTGGCTGCGCGGGTCGACGGTGCGCTGAGCGACCTGTCGTTCGTCCCAGACCACGATGCCGTTGTGGAGCTGGTCAGCGCGCACGAGCCAGACGGGCTGCACGTGCTCCGTCATTCGGCCGCGCACGTGATGGCGCAGGCCGTGTGCGACGTGATCCCCGGCGCCAAGTACGCGATCGGACCCGCCATCACCGACGGGTTCTACTACGACTTCGAACTTCCCGAGTCGCTCACGCCCGAGGACCTGCCGAAGGTGGAGTCGCGGATGAAGGAGATCGTGAACGACGATCAACCGTTCATCCGCGAGGAACTCGATCGGGCCGCGGCACTGGAGCGCTTCGCGGAGCAGCCGTACAAGCGGGAGATCATCGAGGGACTTGAGGATGTTGAAGGCGCGGGGGAGACGGCCGGGGGCGAGACCGTCAGCATCTACCGCAACGACGGCTGGGCCGACCTGTGCCTCGGTCCACACCTGCCCTCGACCGGAAAACTGAAGTCGTTCAAGCTGCTGTCGGTCGCCGGCGCGTACTGGCGTGGGGACGAGTCGCGCCCGATGCTTCAGCGGATCTACGGCACCGCCTGGCCCACGAAGCAGGACCTCAAGAAGCACCTACACCGGCTGAAAGAGGCCGAGAAGCGCGACCACCGAAAGCTCGGGCGCCAGCTCGACCTCTTCAGCTTTCCGGACCAACTCGGTCCCGGTCTCGCCGTGTGGCATCCGCGCGGTGGCGTGTTCCGCAAGCAACTCGAGGACTACGTCCGCGACCTGCACCTGGAGTCGGGATACGACCTCGTGCAGAGCCCGCACCTCGCACGCAGGGTTCTGTGGGACACATCGGGGCACACGGAGAAGTATGCCGAGAACATGTATCCGGAGATGGTGCGCGACGAGGCGAGCTACTTCGTCAAGCCGATGAACTGTCCGTTCCACGTGTTGATCTACTCCAGCGCCACGCGCAGCTATCGGGATCTGCCGATGCGACTGTCGGAGTTGGGCACCGTCTATCGCTACGAGCGGGCGGGAACGCTCCACGGGCTTCTTCGGGCGCGGGGCATCACCCAGGACGATTCCCACATCATCTGCAGAGAGGATCAACTGGTTCCGGAGATCCAGAAGGTGTTCGACCTCACGCTGCAGATCCACCGGACGTTCGGATTCTCCGATCCCGTCGTCAACCTCTCGACCAAGCCGGGCATGGCGATCGGCGATGAGTCCATGTGGAACAAGGCGATCGAGGCGCTGGCGGGTGCACTGGAGGGCAGCGGCATGTCCTACGAGGTTGCCGAGGGGGAGGGCGCCTTCTACGGTCCTAAGGTCGACTTCCACTTCCACGACGCGATCGGCCGCCTCTGGCAATTGACCACCGTGCAGTGCGACTTCGCGCTGCCGGAGCGGTTCGAGATGGAGTTCATCGGGGAGGACAACGCGCGGCATCGTCCGGTGATGATCCACCGGGCGATCCTCGGCTCCCTCGAGCGCTTCAGCGGCGTCTTGATCGAGCACTACGCGGGGGCCTTCCCTCTGTGGCTGTCTCCCGAGCAGGTCCGGCTGGTTCCCGTCGCCGACCGTCACGTGCGACGGGCTGAGGATCTGGCCGTGGAGGCACGGCACCGGGGACTGCGACCCTTCGTGGACGACGCGAAGGAGAGTGTGGGCAAGAAGATCAGGAATGCCCAACTGATGAAGGCGCCCTACACCCTCGTGATCGGGGACAAGGAACTCGACGCCGACGTTCTGACCGTTCGCATGCGCGATGGTACCGAGGTTCCGAACGTCGCGCTCGAGGACTTCTTGAACGCGCTCGTGCACGAAGCCGGATCGCGAGCCCTCGAGCAGAGCGCCTTCGGGTAGGCATCGTGTCCGGCGAGCCCTCGCAGCCGATGCAGCATCTATGGTCGCCGTGGCGCATGGAGTACATCCGCACGGCCACCGAGGTCGACGCGCCCGGATGCATCTTCTGCGACCTGCCCGTCAAAGGTGATGACGAGGCCCATGTGCTGGCGCGCGGCGAGCACGGTTTCGTGATCCTGAACGCCTACCCCTACAACCCGGGACACCTGATGGTGGCTCCCTGGAGGCACACGGGGGAGTTCCACGAGCTCACGGTGCGGGAACATACGGGGCTGATGGAACTCCAACGCCGCGCGGTGGTCGCATTGCGCGAGGAGATGGAGCCGCACGGATTCAACATCGGGATGAACGTCGGCAAGGTCGCCGGGGCGGGGTTCCCCGGACATCTGCACTGGCACGTGGTGCCCCGATGGACGGGCGACACGAACTTCATGCCGATCATCGGGCAGACCCGGGTGCTCCCGGAGCTGCTCGACGAGACCTACCGACGTCTCAAGCCACGGATGGGAGCGTGACCGGCTCGGCCGCAGGCAGGGTTTGAGTCGGGCGGTTCGAAGGGGGAGGGCTAGTGCTTGGAGCCGCTCTCCGCGTCCGACTTGGCTCCGGCCACGATCTTTTCCGCGATCTGCGGCGGGACCTCCTCGTAGTGGGAGAAGGCCATCGTGAATGCGCCGCGACCCCCGGTGATCGATCGCAGATCGATCGCGTAGCGCGCGACCTCGGCCTGCGGGACGAGCGCCTTGACCAGTTGCTTGTCCACGCTCGCCTGCTCCACTCCCTGGATCTTCGCGCGCTTGGCGTTCAGGTCGCCCATCACGTCGCCGGTGTGATCCTCGGGTACGACGACCTCGAGCTCTACGACCGGTTCGAGCAGGTTGACCCCGGCCTCATCGATGGCCTCTTTGAGCGCCATCGAGCCGGCGATCTGGAACGACATGTCGCTCGAGTCCACGCTGTGCGCCTTGCCGTCGAACAACGTGACGCGGATGTCCACCATCGGGTACCCGGCGGCGACCCCTTCGGCCATCGTCTTGCGCACGCCCTTCTCGACCGAGGGGATGAACTGGTGGGGGACGGCGCCGCCGACGATCTTGTCGACGTACTCGAAACCGGAGCCGTGCGGGAGCGGTTCCACTTTGACGGAGCACACGGCGTACTGCCCGTGCCCGCCGCTCTGCTTCACGTAGCGTCCCGTGACCTCCACAGGCTTGCGGATCGTCTCCTTGTAGGCGATGCGAGCGGGGTGGGTCAGTACCTCGACGCCGTATTTGTTCTTCATGCGCTCGACCGCCACCTCGAGGTGTGCGTCGCCCATCCCGAAGAGCACGGTTTCGTGCGTTTCGTCCGACCGTTCGATCCGAAGAGTCGGGTCTTCTTCCCGCAGCCGTGCGAGCGCCGTGGACAGCTTGTCCTCGTCCCCCTTCGTCTTTGGCTCGATCGCGTAGGCGAGAAGCGGCTCGGGCATCTGCGGCGCTGGGATCGTGACCGGGTGGTTCTTGTCGCTGAGGGTGTCACCGGTATGGGTCTTGGTGAGCTTGGCTACCCCACCGATGTCGCCCGCTGGGATCTCTGAAACCGAGTCGTGCTCCTTGCCCCGCACGGTGAACAGCTGGCCGACCCGTTCGTCGGAGCCCGCGCGTTCGTTGTGGACCGTCGCGTCCGGACGGACCGCGCCGGAGAACACTCGGAACATCGTGATGTGTCCCACGTACGGGTCGGAGAGCGTCTTGAACACGTACGCGGCGAGCGGACCGTTCGGGTCGCAGGCATCCTGCTCGGACGAGCCGTCCGTGGTCGTCACCGTGATCGGGTCGCGTTCGGCCGGTGAAGGGAACTCCTCGCGGATGAAGGCGAGCAATCGATCGACCCCGATCGCCTTCTCCGCCGACCCGACGAAGACGGGAGCGATCGTTCCCTGCGCGAACCCCGCCTTGACGCCGTCGATGATCTCTTTCTCCTCCAGCTCGCCTTGTTCCAGGTAGCGCTCGATCAGCTCGTCGTCCGCCTCGGCGACCGCCTCCATCAGTTGTTCGCGCGCGGGGTCCGCGATCGCGGCCAGGTCCTCGGGCCAGTCGCCCTCTTCGGCGATCGGCCCGACCGGATACAGGTCCGCCTTCTTGTGGAGCAGATCGGCGATCCCATGGAAGTCGTGTTCTTCCCCGATCGGCAGCTCGACCGGCGCGATCTGCTTCCCGAACGCTTGGATCAGCTGCCGCTGCGTCTCGGCGAACGATGCGCGCTCCCTGTCGATCTTGTTCACGAAGAACGCGCGAGGGAGTCCCTCTTGGACCGCGAGCTCCCAGGCCGCTTCGGTCTGCACCTGCACGCCGTCGACGGCCGAGACGACGATCAACACAGCATCGACGGCGCGGATCGCCGAGCGAAGGTCGCCGACGAAGTCGGCGTAGCCGGGAGCGTCGAGCACGTTGATCTTGACGCCCTCCCACTCCACCGGCGCCATCGACAGGGAGACGCTGATGGCCTTGCGGATCTCCTCGGGGTCGTGATCGGAGACCGTCGTCCCGTCCTCGACGGTGCCCATCCGATTGGTCGTGCCGGCGGCGAACAGCATCGCTTCCAGCAGGGTGGTCTTCCCGGCTCCGCCGTGCCCCACCAGGAGCACGTTGCGGATGTCGGAGGCGTCGTAGGTCTTCAATCGCCCTCCTTCGCGGCCGCGGGCGGCGAGTCGCCGTGGGGCGCGATTGTATGCGCGCTCCCGGGCGCGGGGGAAGGGACCGGCGGCACCGGCGGCCCGGTTGTTAGGCTCCGACCTCGTGTGATGGATGCGATCCCTGCCTCGTCCGCCCCTGCCACAGGCTCGTTCGCGACGCGCGCGCTGGTCGTGGCGGGCGTTGCGCTCGCAGGCGCGGCCGCCTGGGCGATCCTGGACCGTCGCGAGATCCTCGCGGGCGCCTTCGTTGCCGCGTCGGGCATCGTGCTGATCGCGGCAGGTATCTTGGCCCGCCGCGCGGCCGCGCCCCTGGAACTCGTCCTGGACTCGGTCGCGGACCGTCTCTTCGACGGGCTCGTGCTCTCGGCCATCGCCTGGGCGGCGCGCGATTCGGATCCGGCCACCTCGCTGGGAGCCCTCGTAGCGATGGCCGCGGGGTTCCTCGGTTCCTACGTCCGGGCGAAGGGAGCGTCGCTCGGCTACGGCGTCACAGAGAGCCCGCGCACCCGCGCCGTGCGCTATGGACTCGTCGCGGCCGGACTGCTGGGAGGAGTGCTGTCGTGGACGGTCTGGGCGGCGGCCACGGTGTCGATCCTGGCGTCGATCGTCCGTTCGAGCCAGGTGGCCAAGGAGGAACGGGCGTGACGGGGTCCGACACGAGCAGCGTGCCCGCGCGCGAAACCCTGAAGGAGCGGTCCACCTACGGCCTCTACGCGGGAGCCGAACGGCTGGCGCGCGCCCTCCCAGAGCGCGGTGCGCGGATCCTCGGCGCCGCGATCGCCGCGATCGCGTACTGGGCGCTACCGAACATGCGGGCGACGGTGACGGCGAACCAGGCCCAGGTGCTCGGACTGCAGATCGACGATCCCCTCGTCCGGATCTCGACCCGAGAAGCGTTCCGCCTCTACGTGCGCTACTGGTTCGACACCTTTCGACTGCGGGATATGACCCGCGAGCAGGTGCTCGACAGGATGGACGCGACAGGGCTGGAGCACATCCAGGCGGCGATCGCCGGCGGTAAGGGGGCGATCGCCGTGTTGGCGCACCTCGGCAACTGGGACGCCGCCGGCGCGTGGGTCTTCGCCGAGGGGGTCCCCGTCGTGTCCGTCGCCGAGGAACTGCGACCCTCGCGCCTGTACGAGTTGTTCGTGCGCCACCGGGAAGCGCTTGGCATGCGCATCGTGCCACTGTCGAAGGACGGGAAGGCGGGACGAGAGCTGGCGGGCCTGCTGGAGGAGAATTATCTCGTCGCGCTCGTGGCCGACCGCAACCTGAACGCGCGCGGCGTCAAGGTCGAGATGTTCGGGCGCGCTCGTTCGCTACCCGCAGGCCCGGCGTTGCTGTCGATCACGACCGGAGCTCCGGTGCTCGTCTGCTCTGTGTACACGACGAAGGACGGCTGGCGGATCGTGGTCGAGCCCCCGATCGCGTTCGAGCGGAGTGGGACGCTGCGCAACGACGTCGCTGCGCTCACGGGTCGGATCGCGTCGAGGTTCGAAGCCGCGATCATGGCGAACCCTGCGGACTGGCACCTGTTCCAGCCCGCCTGGGAGCCGTGATCGGTCCGTTGAAGCTCGCAATCACCTGTCCGTACGCCTGGGACGCCCCGGGCGGCGTCCAGGTTCACGTTCGAGAGCTCGGAGAACAGCTCCGCGCGCGGGGCCACGATGTGCTCGCGCTCACGCCGTCGAGATCCCGACCTGAACAGGACTGGGTGCGATCGGTGGGCAGGCCCATCGGCGTTCCCTACAACGCGTCGGTCGCGCCGATCTGCCCGTGGCCCTCGTCCGGACGCCGGACGGTGGACGCACTGCGGGCGTTCGGGCCCGAGGTGATCCACGCTCATGAGCCCCTCACCCCGAGTACCTCCTTTTTCTCCATGCGGAGCGGGGTCGCGCCGATCGTCGCGACGTTCCACTCGGGCGCGTCGCGCGCGCTGCTGTATGACCTTGCCGCACCCGTGCTCCGGCGGCAGGCGCGCCGGATCGCCGTGCGGATCGCCGTTTCTCGCGCCGCGGCCGCTTTCGCCGGGCGACGGATCGGCGGCGGATATCAGATCGTGGGCAACGGTGTGGACGTCGCCCGCTTCCGCGACGCGACCCCGGCAGCACTCGGACCCGGGCCCGCGCTGTTGTTCGTCGGACGACTGGACGAACGGAAGGGCTTTCCGACCGCCGTCGACGCGTTCACGCGGTTGGCGGCGCGCTTCGACGATCTCCGCCTGGTCGTCGCCGGAGACGGCCCAGATCGCGGCGCGGTCGAGCGGTTGGCACCCGCAGTACGTGCGCGCGTTCGGATGCTGGGACACGTCCCGAACGTAGATCTGCCTCCTGTCCTCGCCGCGTGCGATCTCTTCCTGGCCTCGTCGGTGGGAGGGGAGAGCTTCGGGATCGTGCTGGTCGAAGCGATGGCGGCAGGACTCGCGGTTGTGGCCAGCCGGATCCCCGGCTACGACGAGGTCGTGACCCACGAGGTGGACGGACTCCTGGTGCCCCCGCGGCGCCCGGATGCGGCAGCCGAAGCGCTCGCGCTCCTGTTGGAGGATCGAGCCCTGGCCGCCCGGCTCGCTGAGGCCGGCCGTGAACGGGCCGCGTCGTTCTCGTGGGAAGCGATCACCGGTCGGCTCGAGGCTCTCTACCGCCAGGCGGCCGGGCGCAGCTGAGTGAGCGGGTCGTCGCGCCGTTGTTAGCATGAGCGCCGTGCTGGCTGTCTGGATCCTCGTGGGCGTGGCGGTCGTCGTGCTGCTCGCTCTGGTGCTGACCTACAACCGGCTCGTCGCCCTGCGCAATCGGGTCGACAACGGGTGGTCGCAGATCGACGTCCAGCTCCGCCGCCGGTACGACCTGATCCCCAACCTGGTCGAGACCGTCGAGGGATACGCCCGGCACGAGCGCGGGGTGTTCGAACAGGTCACCACCGCCCGGGCTCGGGCGATCGACGCCACCGGGGTCGAGGGCCAGGCCCAGGCGGAGAACGCGGTCTCGCGCAACATCCGTCAGCTCCTCGCGGTCGCGGAGAACTATCCCGACCTGAAGGCGAACGAGAACTTCCTGGCATTGCAGGAAGAGCTGACAGGTACCGAATCGAAGATCGCTTACGCGCGACAGTTCTACAACGATCAGGTGATGCGCCTGAACACGTTGATCGGATCGTTCCCCTCCAACCTCGTGGCTCGCTCGTTCCGGTTCACGCCGCGCCCCTTCTTCGACATCGAGGAGCCCGCTCGCGTGCCGGTCCAGGTGGACCTCGACACGGATCGATAGCCGCCCGTGTACGAGCAGATCGCCGCGAACAAGCGCAAGACCATCCTGCTCGTGCTGGGGGCACTGGTGCTGCTCGGTGCCGTCGGGTACGTCCTCGGTCTGTTGTGGGCGACCGGGCCGGCCGGGCTCGTGATCGCGCTCGGCATCGCCGCGGTGCTGTCGTTCACGTCGTATCGCTACGGGGACCGGGTCGTCCTCGCGTCTGCTCGCGCGAAGGCCGTGACGCAGGAGGAAGAGCCCCGCCTGCACAACGTCGTCGAAGGCCTGGCGATCGCGGCGGGGGTCCCGAAGCCCGCGGTGTATGTGATCCCCGAACAAGCTCCGAACGCGTTCGCAACGGGCCGCAACCCCGAGCATTCGTCGATCGCCGTGACCCGTGGCCTGCTCGACTCGATGAACCGTGTCGAGCTCGAAGGGGTGGTCGGCCACGAGATGGCCCACGTCGTCGACCGCGACATCCTGCTCGGGACGATCGTCGCGACGCTCGTGGGTGCCATCGTGCTGTTGTCGGAGTTCTTCCTGCGAACGTGGTGGTGGGGCGGCATCGGTGGACGTCGCGGGGACGACCGCAACGGCGGACCGGCCGGAGCGATCCTGATGATCGTGGGGTTCGCCCTGGTGATCCTGGCGCCCCTGTTCGGGCAACTGATCAAGCTCGCGGTCTCGCGCAACCGGGAGTTCCTCGCCGACGCCCAGGGAGCGCTGCTGACCCGCTACCCGCCCGGCCTGTTGGCGGCCCTGCACAAGATCGCCGCCAGCCCGACGGCGATGCACGCGGCGAACAACGCAACCGCACACCTATGGCTGTCCCAGCCCTCGCGATTCCAAGGCGAGAAGGTGGGCACGATCGAGCGCCTGTTCAACACGCACCCTCCGCTGGCGGACCGGATCGCGCGTTTGGAGGAGATGTGACATCTCCTCCAGGTCGTTGAGGCACCCGGATCCGGGGGCTAGCATCTGTGGCCCGAACCTCGGTTCGGTATCGGAACACTCCCGCGCACCAGCTCCCGCGATCACAACCATCAGGAGGAACCTGTCTTGGCGTTGTCCAAACGTGGAAGGATCGTGGCGATCATCAGCGGCGCCGTGGCCGTCGCCGTGGCCGGCGTGGTCGTCTTCGCGCTGATCTCCGGTGACAGCCCGCTCGACGTCGCGAAGGGGATCGTGCCCGGCGTCGAACCAGAGCCTCCGAAGTGTCCGCTCAACGGTGAGGACGCGCCCAAGGGCGAAGTTCCCGACCGCCCGGTCGTCGCGGTCAAGGTGGACAACACCGAAGCTGCTCGTCCCCAGGTCGCGATCGACGAGGCCGACATCGTGTACGAAGAGCTCGTCGAAGGGGGTATCACTCGCTGGATCGTGCTGTTCCACTGCGCGCAACCCCAAAGCGTCGGCCCCGTCCGGAGCGCGCGGATCACCGACGCCGACATCCTGGTGCAGTACGGCACGCCGGTCCTCGGCTACTCGGGTGGTGCCAGCAAGGTCGTCAAGTACGTTTCCCGATCGGGGGTGCAGGACTTCGACGAGGACACCGGCGGGGAAGCGTTCATCCGCGACCCCGGTCGCATCCCGCCACAGGATCTCTTCGTCTCGGTTCCCAAGCTCGAGAAGAGGGGCAAGAAGAAGAAGGCCGAGGTCCCGCAGCCGATGTTCTCCTACTCCGACGAACTTCCGGAGGGCAAGAGCAAGAAGGCCGGGGAGATCGACATGGTCTTCTCTTCGATCAACCAGGCCGCATGGGAGTGGAACAAGCCCGAGCAGCGCTGGGCCCGATTCGACGGCGGCAGCCCGAACGTGCTGGACAACGGCGACCAGATCCTCGCCGATAACGTGGTGGTGCAGATGGTCAAGGTCACCGAAAGCGAGATCGACGACGTGACCGGTGCTCCTTCCCCCGAAGTCGACCTGCTCGGAAAGGGCAAGGCGATGCTCTTGCGCGACGGCCGGGTGTTCGCCGGCACCTGGGAGCGTGCGTCGCTGCAGGATCGGACGACCTTCACGACGAAGGACGGTGACGAGTTCCTCCTGACCCCGGGCAACACGTGGGTGGAGCTGTTCCCCAGCGGCGGCGGATTCGTCGTCGACGCGACGCTCACCGTCTCCAAGTAGGCGCCCGGCGGTACACTGACCGATGGCTCGAACGCTCCGTTCGGGCTGCCCAGCGGGCGTGTCGAGGAGGAGATACCCGTGGAACGCGAGACCGGCACCTTCCGGGTGAAGTCCGGCCTGGCCGAGATGCTCAAGGGCGGCGTGATCATGGACGTCACGACGGCGGAACAGGCGAAGATCGCCGAGGACGCCGGTGCGTGCGCCGTGATGGCTCTCGAGCGGGTACCCGCCGACATCCGTCGCGACGGAGGGGTGGCGCGGATGTCCGACGCGACCAAGATCGAGGAGATCAAGCAGGCGGTCACGATCCCGGTGATGGCCAAGGCACGCATCGGGCACTTCGTCGAGGCGCAGGTGCTGCAGGCGCTCGGCGTGGACTACGTCGACGAGTCCGAGGTCCTCACACCCGCCGACGAGGAGTTCCACATCGACAAGTGGGCGTTCACGGTGCCGTTCGTCTGCGGGGCACGCAACATCGGCGAAGCGCTCCGGCGGATCGCCGAAGGTGCCGCGATGATCCGCACCAAGGGTGAGGCCGGTACCGGCAACGTGGTCGAGGCGGTCCGGCATCAGCGCACGATGACCCGGCAGATGCAGCAGATCGCCACGGCCGCTCCCGAGCAGTACGTCACGCTCGCCAAGGAGCACGGTGCGCCTGTCGAGTTGATCCGTGAGGTGGCGAACCAGGGTCGGCTGCCACTGGTGAACTTCGCCGCAGGAGGCATCGCGACCCCGGCCGACGCCGCGCTCATGATGCAACTCGGGGTCGACGGCGTGTTCGTCGGATCCGGCATCTACAAGTCGTCCGACCCTGCGGCTCGCGCCAGGGCCATCGTGGAGGCGACGACGCACTTCAACGATCCCGAGGTGATCGCCAAGGTGTCGCACGATCTCGGCGAGGCGATGCCGGGCTTGGACATCGCGGAGCTGGGCGACAACCTGCTGCAGACCCGCGGCTGGTAGCCGGACGACGGAGGCTACCGGATGAAGATCGGCGTTCTCGCCCTCCAGGGGGATTTCCGCGAGCACGTTGCAACGCTCACGCAGGCGGGCGCGACGGGTCGGGAGGTCCGAACGCCGGCCGATCTCGACGAGGTCGAGGGGCTCGTGCTTCCCGGAGGGGAGTCCACGACGATCGCCAAGCTCGCACATTCGGCGGGGCTCGTGGAGCCGGTCCGCGGGCGGATCGAGGCCGGGATGCCCGCCCTCGGCACCTGCGCCGGGATGATCGCGCTCGCTTCGGAGGTTCTCGACGGCGAACCACTGTTCGCTTCGGTCGATGTCACGGTGCGTCGCAATGCCTACGGGCGACAGGTGGAGTCCTTCGAGACCGACCTAGACGTCGAAGGGGTGGCACACCCGGTGCGCGGGGTGTTCATCCGCGCTCCCTGGGTCGAGCGTGTCGGGACGCACGTCCACGTGCTTGCGACGCACGAGGATCGGCCGGTCGTCCTCGAGCAGGGCAACGTGGTCGTGGCATCCTTTCACCCGGAGCTCGTCGGCGAGACGGGATTGCACGCCTACTGGTTGGAGAAGGTGTAGGGATGTCGGGTCACTCGAAGTGGGCGACCATCAAGCGCAAGAAGGCGTCCAACGACGCCAAGCGCTCCAACATGTACGCGAAACTCCTTCGTGCCGTGGAGGTTGCGGCGCGTGAGGGAGGCGGAGATGCGACCGGCAACATGACCCTCGCATCGGCGATCGAGAAGGCTAAGAGTTTCTCGGTGCCGAACGACAACATCGAACGAGCGATCAAGCGCGGATCGGGCGCAGACGACTCCGGGGCCCATTACGAGGAACTGTTCTACGAGGGATACGCGCCGGGCGGCATCGGGGTGCTCGTGGAAGCGCTCACGGACAACCGGAATCGAACGGGGCAGGAGGTCCGTCACGCGTTCACTCGATCCAACGCGAACTTCGGTGAGCAGGGGAGCACCGCGTGGATGTTCGAACGCAAGGGGCTCATCGTCGTGGAGAAGCACCTCGCTCCGAACGAAGACCGGATGCTCGAGCTCGCCCTCGAATCCGGTGCCGAGGATCTGCGCGACTCGGAGAGTTCCTGGGACATCGTCACCGATCCCCCAGCGTTCAAGTCGGTCCAGGCAGCCCTCGAGCAGGGCGGTGTTCCGGTGCTCTCGGCGGAGATCACGATGATCCCGAAGAGCGCGATCCCCGTCGACGGCAGCGAGGCCAAACAGGTCCTCGCCCTGATCGAGGCGCTCGAGGAGCTGGAGGACGTGCAGAACGTCTATGCGAACTTCGACATCCCCGAGTCCGTGATGGCCGAACTCGGCTGACCGCCCTCCGTCGCTCACGCGACGTCGACCTGTCCGCGAGGTGATTGCTCCAGCCTCAGACGGACCCTAGACTGAACGTATGTTCGATGCCTGCGTGCTCGGGGTCGACCCGGGCATCGCTTCCTTGGGGCTCGCCGCGGTGTGCCGCCGCGCCCGGCGACCTCATCTGCTGTGGAGCCAGACCCTTCGCACGTCTTCCCGGCAGCCCGAAGAGCTCCGGCTCAAGGAGATCTATGGAGGTGTCACCGACGCGATCGCTCGCCACGGCGCCGCATCGGTGGCCGTGGAGCGTGTCGCGTGGAACCGCAATGTCAGCAGCGGCATGCACGTCGCCAGGGCCACCGGGGTGGTCCTGCTCGCCGCGGCGAACGCCGGGTTGCAGATCGCCGAGTACGGTCCCCTCGAGGTCAAGATGGCGATCACCGGGGTTGGGAACGCGGGCAAGCGGCAGGTGCACGAGGCGCTCACGCGAGCGCACGGACTCCGCGACGTCCCCGCACAGCCCGATGCCGCCGACGCGGTCGCGGTCGCCGTGTGCCATCTGACGCAAGCGAGACTGCGGCACGAGGCCGAACGCGCGGTGGCTCGATGATCGCGTTCCTCGTGGGTACCGTCGCCGAGAAGGGTGCCAACCGAGTGGTGCTTGAGACCTCCGGTGTGGGATATGACCTCGCCGTTCCGACCTCGACGTTGGCCAAGCTCCCGGCGGTCGGCACGCGAACGAAGATCCACACGCGGATGGTGGTTCGCGACGACGGGATCACCTTGTACGGGTTCTCTTCACCGGACGAGCGCACGTTGTTCGATCTGCTCACGGGCGTGACCGGTGTCGGGCCCAAGGTGGCGCTCGCATTCCTCTCCGCGCTGACGCCGGACGCCCTGAGGCGGTCGGTGGTCTCCGGCGACGTCACGGCGCTGACGGTCGTTCCCGGCGTCGGGAAGAAGGTCGCACAACGGGTCGTGCTCGATCTCAAGGACCGCTTCGGGGCAGACGTGGTCGTCCTGGAGGGACCGCTTGCGGATGTGCGCGAAGCCCTCCTGTCCCTCGGTCTCAGCCCGCAGGAGGCCACCGAGGCGATCGGCAAGCTGGCTTCCGACGGCGACCGGCCCGTGGAAGACTTGCTGCGGGAAGCGCTGCAGAAGGTGGGACGCGCATGAGCGACGAGATCGAGCACTCAGAGATCCTCGATGTCAGCGTCGAAGAACGCCTCGTCGACACGGGTGAGCTCGGTGACGAGGAGCGCTCCTTCGACAACGCGCTGCGACCGCGCACTCTCGGGGAGTTCGTGGGACAGGCGAAGGTCAAGGAACAGCTCCAGTTGCTGATCGACGGGGCACGCTCACGCGGCGAGCCGGTCGATCACACGCTGTTCAGCGGACCGCCGGGACTCGGCAAGACGACACTGGCGAGCATCGTCGCGCATGAGATGCAGGTCGGGTTCCAGCCCAGCTCCGGTCCCGCCCTGGAGCGCGCCGGCGATCTCGCTGCGATCCTGACGAACCTGGACGAGGGTGACGTGTTGTTCGTCGACGAGATCCACCGCATGCCGCGCGCGGTGGAAGAGGTCCTGTATCCCGCACTGGAGGACTTCAAGCTCGACGTCGTCCTCGGCAAGGGACCGAGCGCGAGGAGCATCCGACTCGAGTTGCCGCGGTTCACGCTCGTCGCGGCGACCACGCGACCGGGACGCATCACCCTGCCGCTGCGTGAGCGGTTCGGCTTCTCGCCGCGACTCGACTACTACTCCACCACCGATTTGACCACGATCGTACGCCGGTCGGCCGGCATCCTCGAGACCGAGCTGGACGACGAAGGCGCCTCAGAGATCGCGGGACGTTCACGCGGGACGCCGCGCGTCGCCAATCGGCTGTTGCGACGCGTTCGTGACTTCACGCAGGTCCGTGGCGACGGCAGGATCGGTGGCGACGTCGCGCGGAGGGGCCTGGAGCTGTTCGAGGTCGACGAGGAGGGGCTGGACAAGGTTGACCTCGCGATCTTGCAGGCCGTGGTCCAGCGGTTCCGCGGGGGGCCCGTGGGGTTGTCGACGCTCGCGGCGGCGGTGGGCGAGGAGACCGACACGGTTGAGGACGTCTACGAGCCCTACTTGCTCCAGCTGGGATTCTTGCATCGGACCCCGCGAGGACGGGTGGCTACCGAACGCGCGTACCGGCACCTCGGCGTGGCCGTAGAGGGTGCGCTCCCGCTCTAGCGCCTCCCGTGCCTGGTGCGCCCGCGCCACGGCGTTGGGCGAGAACCCGCGCTAGCCTTGTATCCTCCCCGAGGCTCTGAGGAGGGGTCTTCTCATCATGATCCAGTTCATCGCTTCGATAGCCGCCGAGTCCGGCGGCAGCAGTCCGTTCGGCCTGCTCGTGCCGCTCGTCCTGATGGGTGGTCTGTTCTACTTCCTGCTGATCCGTCCCCAGCAACGACGCGCTCGCGCGCAGACGGATCTGCTGTCGAGTATCGACGTCGGCGACGAGGTGATAACCGCCGGCGGCCTGCTCGGCACGATCGTCGAGATCGACGAGGACGACGACCTGATCACGGTGGAGATCGCCCCGGGCACCAACGTCAGGATGGTTCGTCGCGCGATCTCACAGAAGCTCGTCGAGGAAGAGGAAGAGGACTTCGACGAGGACGACGACGACGTCGTTGCACTCGACGATGCCGAGGACGAGCCGGCGGACGACAAGACCTGATGGCTTCGGTTCCCGGCCCGCCCGACGTCTCGGGGGAGATCCTCCCCGAGGACCCTGCGGCGGCACCGGAAGCGCGAGGCATCACCCTCGAGCTCGTCCGCGATCACCCGGAGCTGTCGACCTTCATCGTCGCGGCCGACAGGGTGATGGAGGGCCTCGGGTACACCGAGCACGGCTTCCGACACGCCAATCTGACAGCGCAGATCGCCTACCAGGTGCTCGCGCGGCTCGGATTCGAGGAGGAGGCTGCAGCTCGTGGTTGCGTCGCGGCATACCTACATGACGTCGGCAACATGATCTCGCGCGAGATGCACGGACAGACGGGCGCCGTGCTCGTGTACGAAGCGTTGCGCGATCAGGCCTCCCCGCAGGACCTCACCACGATCGTGGCGGCGATCGCGAACCATGAGGAGCCCGAGGGCGCACATATCTCCGTGGAGTCCGCTGCCGTGATCCTCGCGGACAAATCCGATGTGCACCGCAGCCGGGTGCGCAAGTCGGGCCGGCCGGAGTTCGACATCCACGACCGGGTCAACTACGCGGCTGAGCAGAGTTTCCTACGCGTAGACTCCGCTGCGCACACGATCACGCTTGAGCTCACGATCGATACGCAGATCAGCCAGGTCATGGAGTACTTCGAGATCTTCCTCGGCAGGATGCAGATGTGCCGCCTCGCGGCCGAGAAGCTCGGCTGCCACTTCAAGCTGACGATCAACAAGGCGGAGCTGGCGTGAAAAGGCGCACGCGCGGCTGGTGGTTCTCGATCTTCTTCGTGCTCGTTCTCGTGATCGCCTCCGTGGTCGGTTGGGTCGCTGGGATCACCCCGGTCCTCGGTCTCGACCTGGAGGGTGGGGTGTCGGTGACCCTCTCCGCTCCGCAGTCGACGTCTGAGGGCGTCATGAACCGCGCCCTCGAGAGCATCCGGAGACGAGTGGATGCCTTCGGGGTCGCCGAGCCGGACATCTTCGTGACCGGCAACAACATCGAGGTGCAGATCCCGGGTCTGGCCGAAGGAACGATCCAGGAACGGCAAGGTGCCCGCACCTGCCTGGTCGGCGAGGACGACCGCAACTTCGGGTGCTTCGAGACCGGCGCCGAGGCGCAGGAAGCACTCGACGGCTATCGGCTGAAGGATCTCCCCGAGCAGTTCTGCATCACGGGGAGCGACGGCCAGTTCGGGTGCTTCGAGAGTGAGAAGAGCGCGCAGACGGCCCTCGACGGGATCACTGTCGCGGAACAAGGCGAGCAGTTCTGCGCGCTCGACGCGAACGGCGGCAACCTGCGGTGCTTCGATACGAAGCAGGAGGGCGACGCCTTCGTCGACCAGCTCCGGATCCAGCCCAGGACTTCGACCTGTGTCCGGGACGATCAGGGCGACGACGTGCAGTGCTTCCCGTCGGAGGAGCAGGCCGATGCTCTGTTGGCCGCGATCCGGCCGAAGGAGATCAACCGGCAGTTCTGCGTGGTCTCGTCCACGGGAGAGGGACTCGGGTGTTTCCTGACCCAGGAGAAGGCCCAGGCGCGGCTACAGGAGACGGGACAGGAGCGTCTGATCCAGCTGATCGGAACGACTGCACGTCTCGAGGAGCGGGAGGTGCTCGAAACGCTCGAGCCGGGCCTTCCGGGGTACGAGCAGGCACAGGTCACGTGCGCGACGCTCGCGCAGCGCGAGACGCCGTCGTGTTCGTTCGAGGGCCTGGCGGACCGCGAAGTGGTCTTCCAGGGCGAAGGCGATCCCGCGACCGCCACCAAGTACCGGCTCGGACCCGTGCGTATCACGGGTGAGGCGATCCGAAAGGCCACCGCGATCTTCATCCCTCCGGGGGCCCAGTCGGGCGGCACACCGGGGTGGCAGGTGGAGTTCCAGCTGACCTCCGAGGGCAAGGGCCAGTTCGGTGACGTCACCACCGAGCTCGTCGGGCGGCAACTCGCGATCATCCTCGATCAGGAGGTCATCTCGGCCCCCTCGATCAACGAGCCGATCACCGGGGGGTCCGGGGTGATCACCGGTGACTTCACCGAGCAGGAGGCGCGGGACCTCTCGACGACCCTGAACTCCGGTTCGCTCCCGGTGCAGCTCACGCAGCAGCAGCTCGTGACCGTCAGCCCCACACTCGGGAGCGAATCCCTCCGCCAGGGACTGGTTGCAGGCATCGCGGGCCTGCTCGCCTTGGCGCTGTATCTGTTCTTCTATTACCGGATCCTCGGAGTGGTCGCGTGGTTCGGGATGGCGATCTGGGCGGTGCTCGTCCTCGGCCTGGTCTCCCTCGGGGGGGAGGCGTTCGGGTACTCGCTCACGCTGGCTGGCATCGCGGGCCTCGTGATCTCGCTGGGTGTCACGGCCGACTCCTACATCGTCTTCTTCGAGCGCTTCAAGGACGAGGTCCGAAAAGGGAAGACGCCGCGGTCGGCGGTGGGGCCGGCGTTCGAGAAATCGTGGCGCACGATCATCGCCGCGGACGTCGTGACGGGGATCGCCGCGTTCGGGCTGTACATCACCGCGGTGAGCTCCGTTCGTGGATTCGCCCTCACTCTGGGAGTGTCGGTGATGCTCGACCTGTTCGTCGTCTACTTCTTCAAGCGTCCGACGGTGTTCCTGCTGGCCCGCAACTCCACCCTGGTCGACATGCGGGGCGTCGGCGTGCGAGCCGGGCTCGGGATCCAGGAGGAGCCTCCCGAGCCGGAACCGGTCCCCGTCGCGGGAGGCAGTCGATGAGCGATCTTGGGCACGCGGTCGCGATCTTCCGTGGGCAGCGTCAGCCGCGCTTCCGGATCATCGAGCGCAAGAACCTCTGGTTCGCCCTGTCGGGAACGCTGATCGTGCTGTCGATCGTCGGCCTGTTCTGGCCCGGATTGAACCTGTCGATCGATTTCGAGGGCGGCGCGCTGATCACGATGGACAACCCGAAGGGGGCCTCGATCGAGCAGCTGGACGCGACGCTTGCGCAGTTCAACCGAGGCGACGCCGAGATCCAGGAGGTGGGTGGGGAACAGATCTCGATCCGTACCGACAGCTTCGGGTCCGAAGGAGGCGCGAGCGAGGTGATCGATGCCCTCGCCGAGGAGACCGGCGCGCCCGTTTCAGAGGTGACCCTGGAGGACGTCGGACCCACCTGGGGCGCAGAGATCTCCCGGAAGGCGCTTACCGGCCTGGTCGTCGTTCTCGCGGCGATCATGCTCTACATCACGCTGCGGTTCGAGCTGAAGATGGCGCTGGGGGCGATCGCGGCGCTGTTCCACGACGTGGTGATCACCGCCGGCATCTACGTGCTCCTCGGCAGGGAGGTGACGCCGGAGACGGTGATCGCGGTGCTCACGATCTTCGGGTTCTCGCTGTACGACACCGTGGTTATCTACGACCGGATCCAGGAGAACACGGCTTCGCTGGCGGTCGTCGGCAAGGAGGGCTACGCGGCGGTCGTCAACCGCTCGATGAACGAGGTGCTCATGCGGTCGGTCAACACCTCACTTGTGGTGCTGCTTCCGATCCTGTCGCTGCTGCTGTTCGGTGGCGAGACCCTCAAGGACTTCGCGTTCGCGATGTTCGTCGGCACGCTCACCGGTGCCTACTCGTCGATCTTCATCGCCGCGCCGATCCTCGTCGTGCTGAAGGAGCGGGAGCCGCGCTATCGACAGCTGCAAGAGCGGACCCAAACGCGGCGGACGGCCATGGCTTCGGCGCAAGCCCGCAAGGAAGCCATCGTGGACGAGGCAGAAGCGCAGCAGGCGACGGCAGCGGCCGCAGCGTCGGCGTCTGGCTCGACCGTTGTTGGGCCCGGAGGTTCGGGTGGGCCCGGGTCCAAGCCTCGACCGAAAAGCAAGCGCAAACCCCCATCGAAGCGGAAGCGGAGGTAGAAAACTCGTGCACCTCGAGTCGATCAAAGCCCTGATCCGCGACGTTCCGGACTTCCCACAGGAAGGGATCGTCTTCAAGGACATCACGCCGCTGCTTGCGGACGAACTCGCGTTCTCGACGGTGATCGACCTGATCGTCGTGCATTTCGGCCGCGGCAACGTGGACAAGGTGGTCGGGATCGAGGCCCGCGGATTCATCCTCGCGTCGCCCGTCGCGTACCACTTCGGAGCCGGGTTCGTCCCGGTACGCAAGGCGGGCAAGCTGCCCTGGGAGACCGAGGCGGCCGAGTACGCACTCGAGTACGGCACAGCCACGCTCGAAGTGCACAAGGACGCTGTGGCGCCGGGTGAGCGGGTGCTGATCGTCGACGACGTCCTCGCGACGGGGGGAACGGCCGAGGCCACGGCGGGTCTCGTCGAGCGGATCGGCGGCAAGGTGGTGGGCATCGCGTGCCTGATCGAGCTGGGATTTCTCGAAGGACGCAAGAAGGTCGAGAACTTCGACCTGTTCTCCCTGCTCGAGTACTGAAAGTTGCCCAGGCGGGGTCGCTCGGCTTCGCTCAGGGTCGCAGTAGCCATTCGGGATGGCGAGATGTGGGGCGGCGTTCTGGGCGTTGGGACTGTACGCCGATCCGGGTATCTGCCGATACCAGATATCAGGTATGACCCAGAGAGGAGATCGCGCGCGCCTGGAGGGCCAACAAGGGTTCTCGCTCATTGAGCTGTCCGTCGTCCTTCTCGTGATCGCCGTGCTGGTCGGTATCTCGCTCAGTTCGTTCCGGGGGGCAACGCGGGCAAGGGAGCTTTCGGCTATCCATCAACGCGCGATGGCCGGTCTCAAGGCCGAGATGGTCCTGCAGGTCTCCACCGGCTTCTACCTGGGGACCGCCGCGGAGGAACGCCGTGCATTGCTGCGTCGGGAAGAGCCATCCATCGACTGGGGTTCGGTCTCGTCGACCAACGACGAGGACCTGACCGTGCGGGTCGGCCGGCTCTCGTTCGCGGGCAGGTCGTACCGCCAATCGTGGATCTGCCTCGAGGCGACAACGACTTCGGGCGAGCACGCTGCCGTGGCCAACGTCTCCATCGGGCCCGCCCGGGGGACCTACTACAGCGAAGGCTCGATCCGTCTGTGCCGGGGCATGCGGTCGTTCACTGCCTGGCCCACCACGTCCTGGTAGCGATCCGCGGATCCACAGACACGAGAACTCCGCACCTTTCGCGAGTCGATCGGCGGTGCTGGCGGGGTCCCCGGCTACACTGACCTGCAGGAGGAGATGCAGGTGGACAGCCGCGAGCAGGTCAAGAGCGACCGCCTGCCGCGCCTGCTCTCGCGCCTGCGACCCACCGAGGCGCCGCCGGTCGGCGTGGAACCGCTTCTGCGGGTGGTCAAGAGCTACAACCCGAAGGCCGACCTCTCGCAGATCCAAGACGCCTATCGCCTCGCGGAGGCCTCGCACTCTGGGCAGAAGCGTGCCTCGGGCGAGGACTTCATCGAACACCCCTTGTCGGTGGCCCAGATCCTCGCGGACCTGCACCTGGACACCACCACGATCGTGGCGGCGTTGCTGCACGACACGGTCGAGGACACCGATGTCTCCCTGGAACAACTCGAGCGGCAGTTCGGGCCCGAGGTGACCCGCATCGTCGACGGTCTCACGAAGCTAGATGCGATCGAGTTCCGCAGCCGCGAACAGGAGCAGGCCGAGAACGTCCGCAAGATGATCGTCGCGATGTCGGGCGACATCCGCGTGCTGCTGATCAAGCTTTCGGATCGGCTGCACAACATGCGCACCCTCGGCAGCATGCCCGCGGCCAAGCAACAACAGAAGGCGACCGAGACCCTCGAGATCTATGCACCCCTCGCGCACCGATTGGGTGTCCAGCAGATCAAGTGGGAGCTGGAGGATCTCTCGTTCAAGACGATGCACCCGGGCCCGTACCGGGAGATCGCGAGTCTGGTCGACAAACGGCGCGGTGAGCGCCAGGAACTGATCGACGAGGTGCTCGAGCAGTCGCGGGCGAAGATGAAGGAGCTCGGGATCAAGGGAGAGGTCGAAGGGCGGCCGAAGCACCTGTACTCGATCTACGAGAAGATGGTGTTGCGGGGCAAGGAGTTCAACGAGATCTACGATCTGATCGGCGTGCGAGTGCTGGTCGATCAGGTGCGCGACACCTACGGGGCGCTCGGCGCGATCCATGCCCTCTGGAAGCCCGTTCCCGGAAGGTTCAAGGACTACGTGGCGATGCCCAAGTCCAACATGTACCAATCGCTGCACACGACGGTGCTGGGTCCGTCTGGCGTGCCGGTCGAGTTCCAGATCCGAACGCGCGAGATGCACCGCACCGCGCAGTACGGGATCGCGGCGCACTGGCGATACAAGGAGGGCGGCAAGCAAGCGAAGGGCGATGCCGACCTCGCATGGCTCGGACAGATGCTCGAATGGCTCAAGGACATGCGCGACCCTCGCGAGTTCATGGAGGGCCTCAAGGTGGACCTCTACGGTGGCCAGGTCTTCGTGTTCAGCCCGAAGGGCGACGTCGTGAACATGCCGATGGGTGCGACCCCGGTGGACTTCGCGTATGCGATCCACACGGAGGTCGGTCACCGCGCGATCGGCGCCAAGGTCAACGGCAAGCTCGTGCCCCTCGACTACGAGCTGCGCACGGGCGACACGGTCGACGTGCTCACGTCGAAGGCTCGTATGGAGGGCCCCTCGCAGGACTGGCTGCAGTTCGTCGCGACGCCGCGCGCGCGCAACAAGATCAAGCAGTGGTTCTCACGCGAACGGCGCGAGGACGCCCTGGAGCAGGGGCGCGACATCCTTCAGCGAGCCGTCCGCAAGCAGCACATGCCGCTCAAACGACTGGCCACCGAGGACGTGATCGGGCAGGTTGCTTCGGAGCTGAAATACCCGGCGGTCGACGCGCTCTACGTTGCGGTGGGGGAGGGAAGGGTGTCGGCTCAGTCGATCCTCTCGCGCATGTCGCGCCTGCTTTCGGGCACCGGTGAGGAAGACGTGATGGAGGTGCCGCTGGCGCGCCCGGTCAAGATCGCCCGTCCGGACATCGGACAAGGCGTCGTGGTGCCGGGGGCGGAGGACGTGTGGGTCCGCCTCGGTCGCTGCTGCACGCCGGTTCCGGGCGACGAGATCATGGGCTTCGTCACGCGCGGACAGGGTGTCTCCGTCCACCGGGTCGACTGTCCGAACGCGAAGGCGCTCGCGCGCGAACCGGAGCGACTGATCGACGTCAGCTGGGCCGAAGGCAAGCCGACCAGCTTCACGGTCGCGATCCAGGTCGAGGCACTCGACCGCACGCGGTTGCTCTCCGATGTCGCGACGGTGCTCTCGGACCATCACGTGAACATCCTGTCGGCGACCTCGACCACGAACCGCGACCGGATCGTGAAGCTGCGTTTCACGTTCGAGCTGGCCGATATCACGCACCTGTCCGACACCTTGGGCGCCGTGAAGAAGGTCGAAGGCGTCTACGACGCCTATCGCGCCGTCTCTCGGTAGCGATGGGCTAGCTGGTGCGCATCGTCCTGCAGCGCGTATCGCGAGCGTCCGTGTCCGTGGACGGTGAGCAGCTCGGTGCGATAGGCGTCGGCTACCTTCTGTTGGTCGCGGCCGGCGCCGAGGATCGGCCCGAAGAGGTCGAGCGACTGGCCGACAAGGTCGTGGGCCTGCGGGTCTTTCCGGACGCGGAGGGCAAGATGAACTTGCCCCTCTCGGAGGTGGACGGCGAGGTGCTCCTCGTGTCGCAATTCACCCTCTACGGAGACGTGCGCAAAGGACGGCGTCCGTCGTGGCTGGGGGCCGCGCCGCCCGAAGTCGCCCAGGAGCGTGTGGAGGCGTTCGGCCGAGCACTCGAGCATCGAGGCGTGCGTGTGGCCCGGGGGCGCTTCCAGGCGCACATGGAAGTCGAGCTTCTCAACGACGGTCCGGTCACCCTGCTGCTGGATGGCGCAGACCTGGTCCGCTGAGGATCAGGGCCCCCACCAGCGCGCGACCTCCGGCTCCGCTCGGATCCGGTGAGCGCATGCATCTGGGCTCGCTCCCGCTGCTTGGGTGGACCCGACAACGATAGCGACGGGCGGCTGGGAGACGGGATGGGGCAAGGGCGGGGATCCGCGGACGAGGGTGGCTAAGATTGGCGGTCATGTTCCTTGATGTGTCCAACGAGAACGCGTTCGCCACGAACTGCTGGATGGCGGCGGCCGAGGGGAGCGAGGAGGCGGTGGTCGTCGACCCCGGCTTCGACCATGAGCGCATCCGCGCATCGCTGGACTCGGCGGGCAAGACGCCGGTCGCCGCGCTCGCCACGCACGGGCACTATGACCACGTTGGGGCGGCGGCGGCGTTCTGCGGCGACGAGCTTCCGTTCTACATCCACGAGGCCGACCGCCTCGCCCTGACCGACAGCGGATCCTGGGGGGCGGGATCGCCCACACCGCCGGTGCCCGTCAAAGACGTCCGGACCCTGGTGGGGGGCGACGTTCTGACGTTCGCGGGGTTCCGGATCGAGGTCCTCCACACGCCCGGCCACACCCCCGGGAGCGTCTGCTTCGTCACCGACGGTCTCGTATTCAGCGGGGATCTCATCTTCGCCGGGTCGATCGGTCGCCACGACTTCCCGAACTCCTCAGCCCGGGACATCCGCACCAGTCTTCGCCGCTTCCTCGAGCTCGACGACGGGCTTCCCGTGTATCCGGGGCACGGACCCAAGACGTCCGTGGGACGGGAACGGGGAACCAATCCCTTCCTGCAGCCCGGCGGGTTCCTCGAGGGCAACTGATGGAGCTTGCGCCGCCGCGGGGAACCGCGGACCTGTTGCCCCCGCGCTCGGAAGTGATGCTCGATCTGTACGAGCGATCTCATCGGCTCGCGCGGCTGTACGGCTACCGGTACGTCGAGACTCCGGTGTTCGAGAGCACCGATCTGTTCGCCCGCACGTCCGGAGAAACGTCGGACGTGGTCACCAAGGAGATGTACACTTTCGAAGACAAGAAGGGACGCTCGTTGACACTGCGTCCCGAGAACACCGCGTCCGTCGTGCGGGCGTACCTATCACACGCGCACGATCTCGGTTCACCCTTCAAGGCGTACTACGTGGGGTCGCAGTTCCGACACGGCCGGCCGCAGGCCGGGCGTCTCCGGGAGTTCCGCCAGTTCGGTGTCGAGGTCTTGGGCGTCGAGGGACCCGAGGCAGATGTCGAGGTGATCGAGCTAGGGAACCAGTTCTTGCGCGATCGGGGGCTGCGCGACCAGACGCTTCACCTGAACTCGATCGGTGACGCGACCTGCCGGCCCGCCTATCGGGAGCGCCTCGTCGCACACTTCGAGCCCTACCTGGAGCAGCTCGACGAGGACTGTCGCACGCGGTTGCGGACCAATCCCCTGCGGGTCTTCGACTGCAAGGTCGACGGCGGGAAAAGCTTCGTCCTCGCGGCTCCGACGATCGTCGACAACCTGTGTGAGGCGTGCGCGGAACACTTCTCGCAGGTCCGGCGCGGTCTGGACGAGGTGGGTGTGACCTACGAACTGGACCATCGGCTCGTCCGCGGCCTCGACTACTACACACGCACGGCGTTCGAGTGGATCTCCGGAGCCCTGGAGAGCGCCCAGTCCACGATCAACGCCGGCGGACGCTACGACGGGCTCGCCGAGCAGCTCGGTGGGCCGCCGACGCCCGGCGTCGGGTTCGCGATGGGATTGGACCGGGTCGCGCTCGCTGCGGACAAAGAAGGTGTCCCCGCGCCGCCGTCGAAGGCGCCGATCTGTTTCGTGGTGTCGGTCGGCGACGACGCTCGCGGGGCCGCTCTCGATCTGTTGGCCGCGCTTCGAGACGCCGGAGTGCCCGCGACACGGTCCTACGAAGCACGGCCGATGAAGGCGCAACTCAAGATGGCGCACAGGTCCGGTGCGGCCTACGCGGCGATCCTCGGAGAGCGGGAGATCGCCGAGGTCGCCGTGACCCTGCGCCACATGGCCGACGGAGAGCAGGAGACGATCCCGGTCGACGAGGCGGTGCAGTACCTGCAGGTGACCGTGCAACGCGAGACGGTCGAACCGACGAGCGAGGAGCACGCGTGAGCGAGGATCGGACGGACCTGTCCACGTCGATGCGCACCGACGCCTGCGGGGCATTGCGGGCGGAAGATGCGGGGCGTGATGTGATCCTGTGCGGTTGGGTGGCTCGCCGGCGCGATCACGGCGGGGTGACGTTCGTCGACCTGCGAGATCGCGAGGGGTTCGTGCAGCTCGTCCTCCACCCCGAAGAGGCCCCCGCCGCGCACGAGATCGCCCAGGGATTCAAGAGCGAGTCGGTGGTTCGCGTCCACGGTAGCGTACGCCCGCGGCCGCAGGGAACGGTGAATCCGGAACTGCCCACGGGTGCGGTCGAGGTCGCGGTGGCGTCGGTCGATGTGCTCGGCGTCTCGCAAACACCACCGTTCGTGATCGAGGACCGGGTCGAGGCGAACGAGCTGTTGCGTCTGGAGTACCGCTATCTGGACCTGCGACGTCCGGAGATGACCCAGCGTCTGCGGCTGCGCCATCACGTCAACCGGATCACCCGCGAGTATCTGCACGAGCGCGGGTTCCTCGAGGTCGAGACGCCGATGATGACGCGGAGCACACCCGAGGGGGCTCGAGACTTCCTCGTTCCCTCTCGGTTGGACAAGGGGTCGTTCTATGCCCTGCCTCAGTCCCCGCAGCAGTTGAAGCAGCTGCTCATGGTGGCCGGTCAGGACCGCTACTACCAGATCGTTCGATGCTTCCGCGACGAGGACCTTCGCGCCGACCGTCAGCTCGAGTTCACGCAGCTCGATCTGGAGATGTCGTTCGTCGACGAGGAGGACATCTATCGGGAGATGGAGCCGTTGTTCGTGCGGTTGGTGCGCGAGCTCCACGGGGCGGAGATCTCGACCCCCTTCCGGAGGCTCACGTTCGCGGAGGCGATCGAGCGGTTCGGGTCGGACAAGCCCGACCTGCGCTACGGCATGGAGCTGGTGGACCTCGGTGACGTGTTCGCGGGCACGGGCTTCCGCGCTTTCTCCGGCGCGCTCGAGGCAGGGGGCAAGGTGAAGGCGATCACCGCGCCCGGAGGCGGGTCGCTGTCTCGCAAGGAACTCGACACCCTCGTGCAGGACACGAAGGGTCGCGGTGCTGCTGGTCTCGTGTGGATCGTCGTGGAGGACGATGGCATCCGGTCGCCGGTGGAGAAGTTCCTCGCCGCGGACGAGGTCGCGGCCGTCCTCGAGCGCACGGGAGCTCGGCCGCAAGATCTGGTGTTGCTGGTCGCGGACGCTGCCGACCGGGTAGCGGTGGCGCTCGACGGTCTGCGACGGTCGATGGCGGTGCGCCTCGATCTGATCCCCGATGACGCCTGGGAGTTCGTGTGGATCACCGAGTTCCCCCTGTTCGAGTGGAGCGAGGACGAAGATCGGTGGATCGCGGTGCACCATCCGTTCACCGCGCCGGCCACCGACCAGATCGATCCCGCGACGACGACCGCGAAGGCGTACGACCTCGTCCTGAACGGCTGGGAGCTCTCCTCGGGTTCGATCCGCATCCATTCCCCACAGGTCCAGCGAGAGGTGTTCGAGCTCCTCGGCCTGGATGCGGCCGAGATCGAGGACAAGTTCGGCCACATGCTGCGGGCCTTCGACTACGGTGTGCCTCCCCACGGAGGGATCGCGTTCGGGTGGGATCGGATCGTGATGATCCTGGCGGAGCAGGGATCGATCAGCGAAGTGATCGCGTTCCCCAAGACGCAGTCCGGTCACGACCCGCTCACCGGGGCGCCCGGCCCGGTCGACGAGATGCAGTTGCGCGACCTCGGTCTACGCCTCGTCGAGCCGCCGGCCGCCGGCGACGGTTCCTCCGACGGCGGGTAGCCTCGGTTCCGTGGTCGACGCGCCGCTCGCGAGCCGGATGCGGCCCCGCTCGTTCGACGAGTTCGTGGGGCAGCAGCACCTGTTGGGGCCGGGCAAGGCGCTGACGAATCTGACCGAGTCGGGTCATCTGCCGTCGATCGTCCTGTGGGGACCCGCAGGGACGGGCAAGACCACGCTGGCACACCTGCTCGCCGACAAGGTGGGCGCGCAGCTGATCCAGCTCTCAGCCGTGTCCTCGGGAGTTGCGGATGCGCGCAAGGTGCTGGACGGAGCCAAGGGCGGTCCCGGTCTGTTCCGCACCGTGCTGTTCGTGGATGAGGTGCACCGCTGGAGCAAGACTCAGCAGGACGTGTTGCTCCCGGGGGTCGAGGACGGAACGGTGACATTGATCGGCGCGACGACCGAGAACCCCTACTTCTCCTTGAACACGCCACTGCTCTCACGCAGCATCCTGCTGCGGCTGGAACCGTTGGATCCCGACGCCCTTCGTGCGCTGCTGCGACGCGCGCTCGATGACGACGTGCGCGGCCTGGGGTCGCTCGGCCTGTCCGCGAGCGACGAGGCACTCGATCACCTCGTGGAAGTGTCCGGCGGGGATGCCCGGATCGCGCTGACGGGACTCGAGGCGGCAGCTCTCGCCACAGCCGGCGAAGGCACGGAGATCGGTCTGGACACCGTGGCCGACGCGGTGCAGAAGAGCGCGATCGTCTACGACCGTCAGGGAGACGCCCACTACGACGTGATGAGCGCGTTCGTCAAGAGCATCCGCGGTTCCGATCCCGATGCGACGCTGTTCTGGCTCGCGCGGATGTTCGAGGCGGGCGAGGATCCTCGGTACATCGCCAGGCGCATGGTGGTACATGCGAGTGAGGACATCGGCCTGGCGGACTCCCGCGCGCTGCTCGTCGCCGTCGCGGCCGCCCAGGCGGTGGAGCACGTCGGGATGCCGGAGGTGCGACTCAACCTCGCTCATGCGGCGCTGTACCTCGCGCGCGCTCCGAAGTCGAACAGCGTGATCGCCGGCATCAACGCAGCCGTTGAAGACGCGCGTAGCGCCGATCCCGTGCCGTTGCACCTGAGAGACGCGCACTACAAGGGAGCGGAACAGCTCGGACACGGGGAGGGCTACAAGTACCCGCACGACTACCCGGGTCATCGGACGGAGCAGAGCTATCGGCCGGCTCGCTTCGAGGATCGTCGCTACTACGAGCCCGGCGGCGAGGGCGACGAGACCCCCGAGCGCGACCCGGATGCCACCACGAGCACCGCCGCGAGCAGCAAGAAGGGGAGCGCCGGCTAGACAGCATCGCAAGGGGGACGGGTAGACTACGGCCTCCGCGTCGACCAGGGAGACAGCCAATGTTCGTTGCCGCATCCGGCGGAGACATCGCCCTCATCATCTTGGCCGCATTCTGGGGTCTGCTCGTCCTGTTCCTCTGCGTCGTGATGCTGAACACCTTTCGCGTGCTCGAGAGCACGAAGATGTTGATCGACGGAGTCCGCGAGGAAACCCTCCCGTTGATGGGCGAGGTCAAGGTGACGGTCCAGAACGTGAACAAGGAGCTGGAGCGGGTCGACGGCATGTTGGAGTCCGCGGCGAGCATCGTCTCGCGGGTCGAGCGGATCAGCGGCCTCGTCGAGCAGGCAGCCTCGAGTCCACTCGTGAAGTTCATCGGGTTCTCCGCGGGGCTGAAGAACTTCGCCTCGCGGATGGGCGGCAAGGGCAAGGACTAGCCCCGTGCGCCGCCTCTTCTGGCTCGCCTTCGGCCTGGCAGCAGGCACCGTCGCCGGCGTCGCGGCGACGCGGTGGACCCGCAAGCAAGCCGATCGCGTCGCTCCAGCGACCCTCGCGCGTGAGGCGAAGGGCGGCGTGCTGGAGTTCACCAAGCTCCTCAGCGAGTCGATCGAGGAGGGGAAGCGGGCGATGTCGGCCACCGAGGAGCAAACTCGCGCCGACCTCGAGGGGTCCAAGAGGCAGGCCTCCTCCGACCGCAGAACGCAGGGCCGTACGGCTCCCTCACGTACTCCTGCCGACTGACCCGCCGCCGGTAGACTCACCACCCGTGGACGGCGTCGCGATCCGTGAGAGCTTTTTGCGCTTCTTCGAGGAGCGTGACCACACGCGCGTGAAGTCGGCGTCCCTGATCCCGGCCCCCGAATCCGGGCTGCTGCTGACAAACGCGGGCATGAACCAATTCATCCCTTACTTCCTGGGGATCGCAGACCCTCCGTTCGTCCGGGCGACCACCGCACAGAAGTGTTTCCGAACGAACGACATCGAGAACGTGGGGCGGACCGCGCGCCACCTGACCCTGTTCGAGATGCTCGGGAATTTCTCCTTCGGCGACTACTTCAAGCGGGAGTCGTGTACGTGGGGATTCGAGTTCCTGACCGAGGTCCTCGGCGTCGATCCCGACCTGCTGTGGGTGAGCGTCTTCGAGTCCGACGACGAAGCGGCGCAGATCTGGCAGGACATCGGCCTGCCACCCGAGCGGATCGTTCGCCGAGGCAAGGAGGCCAACTTCTGGTCGACCCACGCGGCGGGACCGGCCGGTCCGTCGTCGGAGATCTTCTTCGACCGAGGACCTCAATTCGGTCCCGATGGCGGCCCCGCGGTCGACGAGGAACGCTACATGGAGATCTGGAACCACGTCTTCATGCAGAACGAGGTCGACGAACACGACCACGTCCTCGGAGATCTGCCGCGCAAGAACATCGACACGGGGTCGAGCCTCGAGCGGCTGGCGACCGTGCTCAACGGGCTCGGTTCGGTGTATGAGACCGATCTGCTGCGCCCGCTCGTCGAGGTGGCAGAGTCCCGCTCCGGCCGAACCTACGGACGCGACGAGACGACCGATCGTTCGCTGCGGATCGTCGCCGAGCACGGGCGCGCCACCACGTTCTTGATCGCGGACGGAGTGCAGCCGTCCAACGAGGGACGGGGGTACGTTCTTCGCCGGATGCTGCGGCGTCTGGTCGACCACGCGCGGCGGCTGGGGATCGAGGGGAGCGTTACCGAGCCCCTGGTCGAGACGACCGTCGAGATCCTCGGAGAGGCCTACCCGGAGCTTCGAGAGAACCGGGCATTCGCGATCCAGGTGGCGGGCTCGGAAGAGGAACGTTTCTCCGGCACGCTGCGACAGGGCCGCGAGCTGCTCGCGCAGGCCTTGGAGGGGAGCGGACAGGGATCGCAGCTCTCGGGGGACGACGCGTTCAAGCTGCACGACACCTTCGGCTTCCCCAAGGAGCTCACGATCGAGATCGCCGATGACGCCGGAGTACAGGTGGACCTCGAGCGATTCGACGAGCTGATGCAGGCACAGCGGACCCGCGCGAAAGAGAACGTGAAGAAGGGATCGATGGACGACGCGGTCGCGGGCGTGGTCACCCGGGTCGGTCCGACCGAGTTCGTGGGTTACCGGGAACTCGAGACGGACTCGGAGATCGCTGCACTGCTCGCGGGAGGCGGCGAGACCGAAGTGGCGAGCGAGGGTGAACAGGTGCGACTGCTCCTGCCACGTTCCCCCTTCTATGCGGAGTCCGGAGGACAGGTCGGCGACGTGGGCACGATCCGGGCGAGCGGTGGGCTCGTGCGCGTCACCGACGCACAGTGGGCGCCAGGGGAGGCGATCGTGCACTCCGGGGTCGTGGAGTCGGGAGAGATCCGCGCAGGGGAGGAGGCCGCGGCGTCGGTGGACCCCCTGCGCCGGGCCTCGACCGCTCGCTCGCACACCGCGACCCATGTCCTCCACTGGACCCTCAAGCACCTGCTCGGCGAGCACGCCCGGCAGGCGGGATCCCTCGTTGCGCCCGGCCGGCTCCGGTTCGACTTCCCGCACCATGCGGCCGTTTCGCGCGACCAGCTCGAGGAAGCCGAAGAAGAGGTGAACCGTCGTCTGGCCGAAGACGAGTCCGTGCGGATCTTCGAGACGACCTTCGACGAGGCCAAGCGGCTCGGCGCGACCGCGCTGTTCGGGGAGAAGTACGGCGATCTCGTCCGCGTGGTGGAGATCGGGGAGTACTCCCGGGAGCTATGCGGAGGAACGCATGTACATCGGACCGGCAACGTGGCGATCGTGCGCATCCTCGGCGAATCGAGCATCGGCGCCGGGATGCGGCGGGTCGAGGCGATCGTGGGTCCGGACGCGATCCGCGAGATCAACCTCGAGCGACGACTGCTCGAGGAGGTCGCTCATACCTTGCGCGCGGGCGACGTCCGCTCCTCTCCGGAGCGCGCGGCCCAGGTCATGAGCGAACTCAAGCGGTTACAGAACGAACTCGGCAGTCTCGCCAAGGAACAGTCAAGGGGGCTCGCGGAACACATCGCTGCACGGGCGACCGACGTCGGAGGGGCGCGACTCGTCGTCGAGCTGGTTCCCGATCAGCAGGCCGACGCGCTCCGCGAGCTCGCCCAGATCTCGGCGAACAAGCTGGAAGGCACGGGCGGCGCGGCAGTGGTGCTCGGAAGCCGGGATGGTGGCAAGGCCCTGCTCGTCGCCGCGGCGTCCAACGCGCTCGTCGGCCGAGGCGTTCGTGCTCCGGAGCTGCTGGAGGTGGCCGCGAAGCAGGTCCACGGAGGCGCGGGCGGCAAACCGATCCTCGCGTTCGCGGGTGGCAAGAACGGCGAGGCCGTCGAAGCCGCGCTCGCCGGGATCCCCGCCCGCCTCGAGGAGCTCCTCGCCGCGGGTGGGTGACGCGGCCGACCCCGCGGTGCTTCCCGAGGGCCGTGCGCTCGGCCTCGACCACGGGGATGCCCGGATCGGAGTGGCGATCTCCGACCCGCAACGAACGATGGCGGTTCCGTTGGGGACGGTGCACACGGGCGCGCCGGCGGACCTCAAGGCG
The DNA here is from genome assembly GCA_040902745.1 of Actinomycetota bacterium. Taxonomy (GTDB): domain Bacteria; phylum Actinomycetota; class UBA4738; order UBA4738; family HRBIN12; genus JBBDWR01. The sequence continues at coordinate 63,094 of JBBDWR010000023.1, forward strand.
ATCTCGGCGCTCGTTCGGGACCAGGGCGTGGTCGTCGTCGTGCTCGGTCTGCCCCTGTCGATGTCGGGTGCACGCGGACCTCGCGCGAGCCACGTGCAGGCCTTCGCCGATGCCCTGCGCGCCGTGCTCGACGTGCCGGTGCTGTTGCAGGACGAGCGCCTCTCGACCGCCGAAGCCGAGCGAGCCCTCGCAGCGGCAGGGGTCTCGGCGCGCGAACGCAAACGCTCCGTCGATCGGTCAGCGGCGACGGTCATCCTTCAGGCCTGGCTGGATCGGCACATCGGCGAGCGCTCTCGACCTTCTGGGGGTTCCTGACCGGGCCCCCTCCGCGTGGCTCAAGGCGGTCCCGCAAGGGACTGCACTGGGGGGCGATTGGGGATCCCGGGACGGCCAGACCCGTTTAGATCGGCTCGGCGGGGCGCTTCTAAGGGCTCTGTCGTTGGTGCATTCCAGAGGCGATGCTCAGCTCCGGGTAACGCCGACTGAGGTGGGCGCTTTGGGAATATGCCGACGGGTCCAATGACCTATTGCGCGCAAGGGTACCGAGATGTACCTTGCGCCCCGTCGGCGCGTCGTGCGTTCTCTAACGCAGGTTGTTGATGCCGACGCTGGTGATTGGAGGGGACGACCATGAAGAAGCGGTTCGGTCTTGTTTTGGTCACGGGTGCGCTCATGACGCTGCTGTTGCCCGGGATTGCGTCGGCGGCACCGCCGGAAGGAGCGAAGGGACCCCCAACGGGAAGATGCCCGACTAAGTGGATCACGGGGCAACCCCAACCGGGCCACGCTGCGGAGGCGTATGACTTCAACGGCGACGGCTTCGTGTGCGGGCTTCCGCTGCCCGG
>JBBDWR010000024.1:0-11718 GCA_040902745.1 Actinomycetota bacterium
GGACCCGAGCCGGGACTACCAACCTCAGGGATCGTGAATCGCGGCTACGATGCGCTGACACATCCGGCCACGATGCACCGACACATCACACTAGTGCGAGAGGGGGGATTCGAACCCCCACGGGCGTTAGCCCACCGGATCCTAAGTCCGACGCGTCTGCCAGGTTCCGCCACTCTCGCGCTCGGTCAGCGTAGCCGGTCGGGAGAGGGCAGCGGCGCAGATCAAGGGCACGCAGGCTTGAGCCCCCGGTGAGGGGGGCTCAAGGGCGAGGATCCCGGCAGATGTGGCTGTCAGCGGTCGGTGGTTGCGTCCTCGGTTTGCACCACGGGAAGGATGCGGCTATGCGTGCGGCCGATGAGTCCCGCTGCCAGCAGGGATCGCTCGATCTCGTGGGCGTTGGGCGCGTCGACGAGCGCGAAGACCTCGTGTGAGGCGCGATTGACCCACGATCCGGTGACGGAGATCTCGCCGGAGGGTGTTTCGGCGAATCGCTCGAACGCTTCGGTGAGCAGCTTCTCCTGTTCGTCGCCGCGGAAGGCGCAGTCCTCGGGGGTGTGGGTGTTGACGACCATGTGCAACATCGGTTCCTCCTCGCGTCGGGCCGGACCCGTGTCCGGCGTGGTGACGACGCTAGATCGATAGGTGATGGCCTCCATCGGGTGAACCGTGCAGATTTGCGATCGGATGGGATGGGTCGTTCTACCCACGCGAGCGCGAGGCGAGGCCGTGCTGGAAGGCGAACGCGGCTGCCTCCGTGCGGGATGACACGCCGAGCTTGGTGAAGATGTTCGACAGGTGCCGTGCAACGGTCTTCTCGCTCAGCACCAGATCTTCTGCGACGTCGCGGTTGGTGCGCCCGGTGGCGACCAGTGTGAGGACCTCGATCTCCCGGTCGGTCAGGCCGCCGGGGATCGCGTCCGTTCCCCTCGCACCGTCACCGACCCGCGCGGCGTCGAGCTTGGCTCCCAGCCGAGCGTAGGTCTCGCCGGCCGCGGCGCGTTCCCGTGCGGCCGCGTCGCGATCCCCGAGCGCCTCGTAGGCCAGGGCCATGACCTCGCGCACGCCGGCCGCGTCGTGCGCCGCGCCGAGCTGATGCCATGTCGCGAGCGCCTCACCCAGGATCGGAAGAGCGGCGGCCGCGTGTCCCTTGGCCAAGGTCACAGCCCCACGCCCGGCGAGGGCGGAGGCGCGTAGCCCGGACGTACCGTAGGTCTGCGCCGTCCGTTCGAGTTGCTCGCCGGCCCCGGCGGCGGCGGCCATGTCGCCGGCGGCCAGGGCTATCGCGATCTGTGCGGCGTACAGGGGAGCACGGGTGAGGGGAAGATCCGGGCGAGCGGCGATCGCCGCGCTGATCGATGCGTTCGCTTCCTCGAGCCGATCCTCCGCCAGACGGAGCAGTGCGACCCCGGGTTGCGGGTCGCGCCCGAGCGCGTGGGCCCGCGCGTATGCATCGTCCGCGGCCGAGAGGTCGCCTCGCAGGCGATGGAGTTCCCCGATCTCGTAGTGGGCTTCGGCGACGGACGCGACATGGATGTCCGCGAGCTCATCGCATACGCGTGTGGCCTCCTGCTCAGCGCGATCCCAGGCGCCTTGGAGGTGGAGAAGCTGGGCCCGATGCACGCGGCAGATACCCGTGAACAGCACGGCGTCGGGGAGTCGGTCACACCACGCCTGCGTCGCGTCGATCCACTCACCGGCGCGACGGAAGTCGGCGAGTTCGTGGCACGCGCTGATCAGGTTGCAGTAGATGTTCCCGGCGAACGCGGGCGCCAGCTCGTCCGAGAGCACGGCGACCATCGCCTCGTCGAGCAGGGGCATACCTTCCGCGACGCGGCCTTGCTTCAGCAGCGCCCGACCTTCGCACAGCACTCCGAGCGCGACGAGGGTCGGATCGCCATGTTGGCGGCCGGATCGCTGCACCTGTCGGGCGAGCTCCTGGGCTCCTTCCATGCCGGCGCCACCGAGCGCTCCCTCGGCGCTCAGGTACAGCAGATAGCCGTGCTCGGCGCATTCGGGTAGGTCCGCCAACAGTCGTTGCGCGCGGCTCATCCATCCCGATCCCACCGCCTCGTCACCGCGCAGGAACAGCGAGACGGCGACGTCCATCGCCGACCCGGCCGCCTTGACGGGGCGATCCTCATCGAGGAACCGCCGGTAGGACTCCTCGTATCCGGCCAGGGCCTCGTCGATCTGTCCCAACCACCACGCGCAATCGGCGGATGCGTACACGTCCTCGGCCGTTAGCTCCGGGCCTCTCTCGCGGATGCGCTCGAAGCGCTGGCTCGCGCCTCGCCAGTCGTTGTGGGCGTAGGCATCGCGCGCAGCGGCGAGATCGGCAGGGTCGCTCATCGAGCGCCACGGTAGCGCGTCCGAACGCCTTGATGGGATGAGGACGCCGACTGCCGCCATCGTGGTCGAAGGAGGGCGGACAGACCGGATGGAACGTGTCGTCGTCGATGGATCCACGATCGCCTACGAGCGTGCAGGTGTCGGGCCGCTCGTCGTGCTGCTGCACGGGGGCCTATCCGACCATCGGGAATGGCGCCGGCAACTCGTCGGCCTCTCGGACACGTTCACGGTGGTCGCGTGGGACGCACCCGGATGTGGCGATTCGTCGGACGCCGATCCCTCGTTCCGGATGCCGGACTACGCGGACGCCCTCGCAGGGTTCGTCGCCGCGCTCGACCTCGGCAAGCCGCACCTCGTGGGGCTGTCATGGGGGTCGACGGTCGCCCTGGAGATGTACCGTCGCCATCCGACGATACCCGCGAGTCTCGTGCTGACCTCAGCGTACGCGGGCTGGGCAGGCTCGCTCGCGCCGGAGGTGGTGGCTGAGCGGGTCGACGGCCTGCGGCGCGGACTGCAGTTGCCTCCCGAAAGATGGGTCCGGGAGTATTGGATCCCGACGCTGTTCACGGATCGCGCGCCCACGGACATGGTCGAAGAGGCGGTGCGCGACTTTTCCCGGGCCGAGGAACTCCATCGGGAGATCCCGAACTCGGAGCTGATCGTGCTCCCCGACGTCGGGCATCAGTGCAACATCGAGGCTGCGGCCAGCTACAACGCGGCTCTGCGGGCGTTCCTGGCGAAGCGATAGGCGCGAACGCCTGAACCGCGAGTAGGCTTTGTTCCGTGCGGTTGGAGCAGTTCGTCCTCGAAAGCCTCGGGCACGCCTCCTACCTCGTGGGATCCGAGAACACGGGCGAAGCCCTGGTGCTCGATCCTCGACGCGACGTCGACATCTACTTCGAAGCCGCGTGGCGTCGCGGCTTCCACATCCGGTACGCGATCGACACCCACGGGCACAACGACTACCTCTCCGGGCTGACCGAGCTCGCCGCGCGCGACAAGGACGTACGGCTGCTCGGCTCGGCCGCAGGCGAACTCGGGTACGAACATCGTGCCGTGAAAGACGGCGAAGTGGTCGAGATGGGAGAGGTCGCCTTCGAGGTTCTCCATACCCCCGGTCACACACCGGAGCACGTGAGCTTATTGGTGCGCGAGGACGGCCATGACGATCCCGCTCTGATGCTCTCGGGCGGCGCGCTGTTGGTCGGCGACGTGGCGCGTCCCGACCTGCTCGGCGGATCGGAGCAGACCCGCGATATGGCGCGCGCCCTCTGCCGAACGATCCAGGAGAAGGTCCTGACGCTTCCCGACCACGTCGAGGTGTTCCCGACGCACGTGGCCGGCTCGCTGTGCGGAGGGAACATCGGCAGCCGGCTCTCCACGACGGTCGGGTACGAACGCAGGACGAACGAGCTGCTCGCCCAGGTGTCGTCGGGCGACGTGTTCGTGCAGGAATGTCTCAGCCTGGAGTCGCTGCCCGCGGTACCGCCGTACTGGCGACGGATGCGCACGCAGAACCTCGCCGGCGTTGAACGACTCGGAACGCTGCAGGAACCGCCAGGGTTTCGGCCGGACGCCTTCCGATCGGCGATAGACGACGGTGCGGTCGTGCTCGATGCGCGTTCTCCGGAGGCGTTCGGCGGTGGGCATATCCCGCGCTCGCTCAATGTGGAGCTGGGAGGATCCTTCCCGACCTGGGCAGGCACCGTTCTGCCCGACGGCGCGCGCGTGCTGTTGGTGCTGGACGACCCCGGTGACCTGTGGCCGGCGACGTGGGAGCTGCTGCGGATCGGCTACTCCGTTCCAGAAGGATGGCTCGCGGGCGGGATGCGGGCGTGGGCCACCGGCGGTGGCGGCCTGGAGCGAACGCAGGGGATCACCGCGGAGGAGTTGCATGATCGACTGGGCGGGGTCACCGTGCTCGACGTTCGTCAGCCGGGGGAGTGGGCCGACGGGCACATCGAGGGGGCGACGTTCATCACCGCCGGAGAGCTCCCCGATCACCTCGACGACGTGCCGCAGGACGACCCGCTGGCCGTGATCTGCGGAAGTGGTCTGCGCAGCTCGGTCGCTGCGAGCCTGCTCGCGCGCGAACGCGATCGCCACCCGCTGCACGTGCTCGGTGGTATGGCCGCGTGGCGGGCGGCGGGCTACCCGACCGTTCCGGGCGATGCGCTCGAGGGCCGGGTCAGGCCCTGAGCGCGGGCCGGCGTCCGCTCACCACGAGCCGCCACCGCCGCCGCCCCCGCCCCCGCCGGAGAACCCTCCGCCCGAGAACCCACTGCTGCCCGACGACGCGGGCCGCGAGACGACCACGCCCGTGGACATCGTGGAGAAAGAATCCACCGACGCCGCGAATGCCACGTACGCGAAGGGGTAGCGCGAGACGTACCAGCTGGAGGTGTCGGGCATCGCGCCGAGCTGCTCGAACGTCTTCGCCCACTTTTCGGTGATGCCGAACACGATCGCGTAGGGCAGCAGCTTAGTGAAGATGTTCTCCGCCTCGGCGAACCGTGACAGTTCCACCTCAGAGGTCTCCATCACCAGCCTGAGCCCTTCCAAGCGCTTCTTGATCGCCGTACCGCGTGCGGTGCGCCGCGGCATCGCTCCGGCGCCGAAGAACACGAGGAGTCCGAACAACGGCGCGGGCAGCGCGAGCAGGCCGAAGCTCGAGTACGCGGCCGCGAGGAACGCGACGCCGCAGCCGAGCACGAACAACGCGAAGCCGATCAGTCGCCAGCGCGTACGGATCGCGTCCGGGCGGCTCACGAACCACCCGTTCGAGACGGCGTCCCCGTACAGCGCGTTGGCCACTTTCTCGTACCGCTCGAAGAACGTCGCCTTGAGTTCGGACAGGTTGACCTCGCCACCGCTTTGGAACAAGCCGTCCAACAACATGCGCTCGTAGTCCAGCAGTGCTCCGTCGGATTCCTTGAGCCGGACGAGGCGATAGTCGGGCTTGCCGAACATGCCCTCCTTCTCGAGTTCCTCGATCCGCAGGTAGCCGCGGACCGCGAGGTCGACGATCGTCGCGGAGATGTCGAGTGGGTTCACCGTCTCGTCCATCAGCGTGCCCAGCTGCCCCGGCCGGATGTCGTCGGGTGGTGCGAATTCGGCGAGGGTGGGTTGTCGATCGAGCACCGGAACCGCTTCGACCGGCGCGCCGTCGGCGCCGTGGAGCACGTCGATCCCCGATCCCGAGTAGCGCTCGTCCCGACCTCGGGTCAGCACCAGGGCGACGAACCCACCGATCGCGAGCAGCAGGAGCGCCCCGCCGCCGCCGAGTGTCACGGGGGTGGCCGTGAACGCACGTCCGACCGTCCAGCGCTCCTCCAGCATCGGTGGGGGGACGTCCACCGCCGCCTCGGGTAGGTCGATCGCGACCGTCATCCCCGTGTACGGGCCGATGATCGCCTTGGCGAATCGCGCGGTCCGCCCCTGGACCCGCTGGGAGTCGCAGGGAAAGCTCGCCCCGTAGGAACCGGTCGCGCACCCGGCTCGGTTGATATCTCCGGGAGCGGTCACGGTGACGTCGGCCCGCTCGATGCCCACCGGCCACTCGGTGCCGATCGCGTCCCAGACCAGCTCAACGTGGTCGGGGAACGACTGCATCGCGTGCGTCACGCGGTAGCTGATGCGGTACGTGTGCGCGCCCGTGATCTCGATGTCCGCGTCGCCGATCTTGATGCGGGTGCCCTGTCCCTCCTGCGTAGCGACGTCCTCGAGTACGTACCCGCTCGGCGTGCCGGGTGAGGCACTCACGGAGAGCACCTCGAGGGGGTAGATCCGGTCGTAGGTGTCGTCGTAGAAGATCTTCGTCGGGATGTCGCGAAAGATCCCGTGGCGTGGCTGGTCGAAGAAGTAGTCGATGTGCTCGTTCACGACGATCGAGCCGTCGGGTTCGATCCGGATGCGGACGTCGTAGCGGTCGATCCGCTCGCCGCTCCAGAACTGTGCGCTCGCAGGGCCGGCCGTGGCCAACAGCGCCAGGGACGCGAGCAGAGTGAAGGTGAAGATGCGTCGCTGCATGCGCCGCAGACTACCCGAGCGAGCCCCGATCATCCGACCTCCTCGCGCGCCCCGTCGAGCGTTTCGTCGAAGAGTTCGGTCACGCGTTCGGGGGAGATCGCTCCCTGGGATCGCACGAGCACGACGATCTCGTCCGCGGTGCCGCCGAGCGAGAGGGTCGCCTCGCCGCCGCGTCGCCCCGCGATCCGGAAAGTCGTCGCCGTGCTCTCCGTCGCAGGGTGCTCGAGGGTCGCACCGGCTTCTTCCTCGAAGAACCTCAGCGCCTCGCTGGCTCCCGCCGCGTCGGAGAAAAGCGCGGCAGTGACGGTCAGTAGCTCCGCTTGCTTCGGAGGCTGGGCACCGGGACGGCTCAGGGTGAAGAACGCCAACAGGGCCGGATCGGCGAACAGGGCCGTCCAGGCAGAGCGGAATCCGGCCGCGCCCATCGCGTCGCGGCCCTGAGGATCGCCTCGGAACGCCTCGAGATCGACCGGCCCCGAGAGTCGATCCGCGTACCGGAGCCCGGACGGAGCCTGTTCGGCTGCCGGGACCACCTGGCCGAGATCGGCGACGGCAGGAGGATCATCCGATGTGCAGGACGCGACGAGCAGGCTCAGCGATGCCACCGCAAGCACGGCATGGGGGATGCGCATGGCGGGCATCCTCTCGGATAATGGCACGGTGCGCACCATCCCTCGGCGCATCGTCGTCCCCGCCGCCGTTCCCGTGGTGCTCGCCGGGCTGGCCACGATCGTCTCGGCATGCTCGGATGCGCCGTCACCGCCGCCTTCCATCCCCGCCGCGCTGCCCCCTCCGCAGGAGGCGGTGATGTCACCCGCGCCCCCACGATCACCCACCCAGCTGACGACCGCTCCATCCGCCCGTGTCGAGACGACACCCGAAGGGGCGGTGGCACCGGCAACGCCGACACCGCCTCCGCAGCCCTCGCCACCTCTGGATCAAGCCACGTCTCCCCCCGAGACGGCGTCAGAAGCTTCGGGCGATCGACCCGCTGTGGCCGCGTCGGTCGCGCTCTCCCCGACCAAGCTGCTCGACGTCTATCGACGGCCGGGTGCGGTGGAGCCTCGGTACGCCTTCGACATCGCCAACCCATGGCACCAGCGGGTGCCGATGCTCGTGGAGCAGCGCGCGCGCGACGACGAAGGGGAGAAGTGGTTACGGGTGCAGCTGCCGATCGCGCCCAACGGGACGAGCGGCTGGGTCCGAGGTGATGAGGTCGACGTCCATCCCCGCCGCCACCTGCTCGTGGTCGATCTGTCCCGCAGGACGATCAGCCACTTCGTCCAAGGTGAACTCGCGGATCGCTTCCTCGTCGGCATCGGCCGCCCGGACGCACCCAGTGCCCGCGGCACCTTCTTCGTGTGGGCGAAGGTGCCGCAGGCCGACCCGGGCGGTCCTTACGGGTCGTTCGTTCTCGGCCTCAGCGGGATGGCGCCGATCTCGGAGTGGACCGGCACCGGACGCATGGCCGTGCATGGCACCGTCGATGCCTCCGATCGAGGCCGGCGCATCTCCGCGGGATGTATCCGCGTCTACAACCCCGAGCTGGATACCCTACGCAGTGTCCCGCTCGGAACTCCCGTCGTGATCCGCGGCTAGGGCAGGTCGACGAAGTCGTCGAGGAACGCCCGTGCGGACCGCGTGTCGACCCGATAGGTCGTGTCGGTCGCACGACACACCGAATCACCGGTGACCGTGATGGACACGATCAGCCCGTCGTGGAAATGCGGGCCGCCGGAGTCGCCGAAGCAGGAACCCCCGCTTCCGGTGGACGGATTCATGCTGAGGGTCAGCCACGGCTTCTGCAGCGACAGGAACCCCTGATCGACGTAGCTGCGTACGCCGCCGCTCGGCAGCAACGCGCTGGGCCCCTTCTTTTTCGTGTTCCGGACGCGGCCATAGCCAGCGGTGTCGAATCGCTCGTCTTTCAGTCCGGACTTGCGTTCCGTCAGGTAGTTCAGGGGCACGAGTTCTGCGGGGTCGATCCCGGCGACCGGATCGTCCAGCACGACCACGGCGATGTCGTGCACATCGGCGCCGGGCTGGCCGTACTCCGGGTGTGCGAATGCGGTTCCCGGCAGGTGCGCGGCGGTGTCGTTCGGATCGAACGTGGGGGAGAACGAGACGTAGGTCTGGGTCGAGCCGTTCGCCTCGAGCGCGACGACGCAGTGGGTCGCGGTGAGGAACACGTCCGGCTCGATCAACGTTCCCGAGCAGATCACCCGTCGGCCGATCCCCGGGAATTCCCCGACGAGCGCTCCCACGTTCGCGTAGATGTTGGTCGAATCCACGGTCCCGAACGTGATCGCGGACGCGGACGGCCCGGCGATCGTGACGACCGCGAGAGCCAACGCTGTGGCGACGATCGCAAGTGTGCGTCGCATGGGTGTCTCCTTCCCCTCAGGCACCCACGGGGGTGCGACGATGCCCGTGCCGCCGAGCCTAGGCCCCGGGCATGAGATCGGTCAACGCAGGCACGGTGGGCAGCGTGTCTGTGGTTGACACGGATCCGTAAAGACCCGCAACACGGAGCAGACTACGATGGCGTCCTCGCCCAGGATCCGTTCCGGACGGACATCGCCGCCTTGGACAGCTGAGAGCGGACCGCACGCACGATCCGCTCTCGTGTCCGACCTCCGGTGTTGTTCACGCGAGGATCGGGTGGCGCTTCACCAGGTCCGTTCGTTGCCAGGCTCGTCCGAACCCGTAGTAGCGGCCCGCGTTCGCCAGGAAGAGTCCGGCAAGCACGAGGGCCTCGATGATGTGGTCGTCGAGGAACGGGTTGTTGTCGGGCCAGATCGCGGTGCCGGTGTAGAAGATCGCCATCCAGACGATCCCGCCCAGACTCGCGAGCTTCACACCGATCCCCAGGAGCAGGCCGAGGCCGATCGCCAGCATCGACAGCATGTAGACCCAATCGATCCAGGCAGCCGAAGTCGGGCCGGCCTGTGTCATCTGGAATCCCGTGATCGACTGATACGCGTCGGCGAACGGACCCTTCATGGCGAAGCCCAGCGCGCCGGCGGTCGGGGAGGCGCCATTGATCCATGCGGCGTCGCCGAAGAAGTCGATCCGTACGGTCGCTCCCGCCTCGTCGACCACGCGTCCCGTGGAGAACCCGAGGGCGAACGCCTTGTCGAGGAAGGCCCACAGGAACGTCCAGCCCATCGCGATCCGCTGCAACGCGAATACCCGCTGCAATCCCTTGTTGTGGATCGGCTCGAGCCGATCCACGTCTGGGCTCGTCACCGGTGCTCTGACGGTCGTGTCCATCTACCCCACCTCCTTGTCCTGGTGAAAGCCTCTCGCGGGGAACGAGAGGCGGGAGGGGCCGGACGGCCCGGGGCGGAGGGGACCTTGGAGCCCTTCGCGCTACTCGACCGCGCCAGGGATCGCGGTATGACGGGCCAGGTAGGCGGCCGCCTCAGCACGGCGGGCGACTTCGAGCTTGGACAGGATGCTGGAGACGTAGTTCTTGACGGTCTTCTCGGCGAGCCGGAGCTCGGCCCCGATCTGCTTGTTCGTGCGTCCGTCGGCGACGAGCGTAAGGATCCGTTCCTCCTGAGGTGACAGACGCGCGAGCTTCTCGTCTTTCATCAGGTGCTTTCCTCTGCGCAGCCGATCGAGCACCGCAGAAGTGACCGCCGGATCCAACAAGCTGTCGCCCGCGCCGACCGCGCGGATCGCGCGCACGAGGTCTCCTGAGCGGACCTGCTTGAGCACGTATCCGGACGCGCCGGCCATGATCGAGGCGAACAAGGCCTCGTCGTCGGCGAACGAGGTGAGCATCAGCACCCGCGTCTCTGCATTATCGGCGCGGATCTCCCGGGTCGCCTCGATCCCACTGCCATCCGCGAGACGAACGTCCATCACGATCACATCCGGGTGGGAGCGTTCCGCCTCGTCCACCGCCTCGCGGACCGTTCCGGCCTCCGCGGTCACGATGATGTCCTCTTCTACCTGCAGCATCGCGCGGACGCCGTCCCGTACGACTTCATGGTCGTCCACGAGCATCACGCGGAGCGGGGGACGCTTCGTCTCGGTCACACCCGGATGCTAGCCCCGCTCGGCTGGGTAACGCAGGGCCGATGGTCCCGCCGCGACAAGGACCTGGGTGATGCGAGCGCCCAGCCGTGGTCTCACGAAGGGAAGGTCGCTCGCACCGTCGTGCCCTCGGTCGGGGAGCTCTCGATCTCCAGGGCTCCTCCCAGCGAGGCAACGCGATCCCGGAGATTCGGGATCCCCATGCCGGGGGAGTCAGTGTCGGTGTCGAAGCCCGTTCCGTCATCGTCGATCTCGAGCGTGAAGCCGCCCTCGCGCCCCCGCCGGAGCGAGACGCGGCATGTCGTCGCCTCGGCATGGCGGCCCACGTTGGAGAGCGCCTCTCGCGCGAGCTGCACGAAGTCCGCCGCTCGTGAAGCGAGCTCTGCGGCGGCCGCGTGGTCGACGTCCACGATCGTGACGACGTCGGAACGGGCTGCGAACTCCTCGCCGAGGGCGGTCAGCGCCTGGTCCAGCTGGCGGTCGGCGAGGACCCCGGGACGCAGCCCGAAGATGTAGTTGCGTAGGTCTCGGATGACACGGTCGACGTCGCCCACCGCCATCTCGAGTCTGCGGGTCGCGTCCCCGTCTTGCGAGGCGGTCGCGAGTGTCTGCAGGCCCATCCCGACCGCGAACAGGGATTGGATCACCCCGTCGTGCAGTTCCTTCGCGATCCGCTCCCGTTCCTCGAGCATTTCGAGGCGACGCAGCTCCCTCGCGTTGCGTTCGGTCTCCTCGTACAACCGCGCGTTCTCCACCGCGATCGCCGCTTGCGTCGCGAGCACGACGAGGACGCGCTCGTCCTCTTCGTCGAACGCCTCCGCGCTTCGCTTGTCGGTCAGGTAGATGTTTCCGAAGACCCGGCCTCGGCCTGCCACCGGCGCTCCCAGCAGGGACCGCATCTTCGGGTGGTGGGGAGGGAACCCCTCGGAGCGCGGGTCGGCCTCGATGTCCGCAATGCGCAACGGGTGTGCTTCACGGATCAGCACTCCGAGCAGGCCGTGACCGGTGGGAGGGTCTCCGAGTGTGGCGCGCTCCTCGGGGGTGATCCCCACCGTCACGAACTCCTCGATCGATCGTCCGTCGGGAGTGAGCACGCCCATTGCGCCGTATCGAGCGTCGGTGAGATCGACCGCCGACTCCACGATGCGATGCAGCACGGTGTCCAGGGAGAGGTCCGAGGCGAGGACCATTCCAGCCTCGATCAGGCGGCGGTCGTGATCCCTCGGGGTGGTTCGTTCCGACATGCGTTGCTCCTATGTCAAGCCGCCGCTGTGATCAAGCGGTCGGCAGGCTGGT
>JBBDWR010000025.1:0-61846 GCA_040902745.1 Actinomycetota bacterium
GCCTGGATGGACTTGAACCATCGACCTCTTCCTTATCAGGGAAGCGCTCTAACCGGGCTGAGCTACAGGCCCCAGGTGCTGGGAGGACGTCGGGTTCCCGACCCTCAGGGGAGCGTACCGACGCGCTAGAAAGGCTGTCAACGAGGGAGCGTCGCGACTCAGCCGCGGCGCGAGCGCTTCTCTCCGAGGGTGATCTCGATGCCGCCGACCACGTCGGAGATCAGGTTGTACAGGAACGTGATGAACACGTTGATCGCCGACCACAGCACGACGCCTACCAGGCCGATCACGAGGCACCGCCAGAACAGCCAGGATCCGTTCGCTTCGAACCCCGTCTCCACGACGGACAGATTGATCGCGAGGCGGATCGCCGCGTCGATCGTGCCCAACGCGTCGAGGGCAAGGTAGAGCATGGAACCCGCAAGCAGCAGCACGAGCATCACACATAGGTAGAAGAGCAACGAGAACCGCAGCACCGACAACGGCCCGACCTTCTTGACGACCACGCGCGCCTTGCGAGAGGGCTGCGGCGCGTGCACGGCGGCGGATGCGACGGCCGGTTCCGCCCCGATCACGGCCGTGGGGATCGTCGGTGCTGGATCGGTGACCCGGGTGGTGGTGGGAGCAGCGTTCGCGCTCGCCGACTCGTCCCCGGCGAGCGGGTCGTGCTCTCGAGTGCTCTCGGACTGCTTCTCCCCGGCCTCGACCGTCGGCTCGTCGGGAGGCGCGTCCGTGGAGGTCACGTCCTCGTCCGAAGGGGTCGTGTTGGGATCTGCCTCGTCCTTGGGGTCGTCCGTTGACTCGGTCTCGACGCTACGGGCCATCGTGTTCCCCTCGGTTCTGGCGCGGCGCCCAGCGCGACCCCGCGGGGCTCGCCTGGACGTTCCCGTTCCGGATACGCCTTTGTACGCGCAGACTGACGCTGCAGCAAGCAACCCCGGTTCCCAAGCTCGCGTAATCCGTTCGCGTACGCACGCTCATGCCGTGGCCCCGTGACGAGGTGGCCCGAACACCAGATGCACGTGCACGGGAGCCATCACGGCCATCACGATCACGGTAACCGCCCAGTTCGCGAGGTTCGGCTCCCCCGGTTGGACGAGCAGGCCCCCGGTGCCCAGGACGACCCCGGCGGCCGCGAGCACGGCCATCGTGTAGGCGTGGGGGATCCTCGTCCGCAGCACGAACGCCGCGACCAGGATCAGCGTGGAGCCCGAAGCGATCAGGATGGGTCCGGTGCTTGCACTGCTCATGTCGGTCGAGGTTCCCTCCCGAGGGAGAACCTACTCGTCCTCTGTCTCTGCGGCCTGCATCGCCACGGGCGCGAGCGCGACGACGTGGGCCCCCTCCTCCACCCGCATCGTGCGCACCCCCTGGGACGCGCGGCCGACGCGACGGATGTCGCCTGCCGCGACCCGGATCACGATGCCCGATGAGGAGATCACGAACATGTCCTGGTCCTTGTTGCCGACGTAGGCGCCCGCGAGCAGGCCTGTCTTCTTCGTGAGCTGATGCCCGATCACACCGCGGCCGCCGCGCCCCTTGGTCGGGTAATCACCGAGCTTGGACCTCTTGCCGTATCCCTGCTCGCTCACGCTGATCAGCTCCTCACCGTCGGAGCCGATCCCGAGGGAGAGCACCACGTCGTCCTGCTTGCCGAGCCGCATCCCGATCACGCCGGCGGTGCCACGACCCATCGATCGGACCATCGTCTCCTTGAACCGCATGGCCTGGCCCATCCTCGACACGAGGAACACATCGTCCTTGCCGTCGGTGAGCTTGACGTCGATCAGCTCGTCGCCAGGTTTGAGGTTGATCGCGATCAGGCCGGTCCGGGGCGAGTCGTACTCGGGCAACGCGGTCTTCTTGACCATCCCCTTCTTGGTGGCGAACAACAGGTAGCGGCCGTCCTCGTACTCCTTGAGATCGATCACGGCACTGATACGTTCGTCGCCGGAGACCGCGACGCCGGGCAGGTTGGCGGCGTACAGCCCGCGCGCCGTGCGTGAGACGTCGGGCACCTCGTGCACCTTGACCCGGTACACGCGTCCCTTGTCGGTGAAGAACAGCAACCAGTGGTGGGTGGTCGTCGTGAATACGTGGCTGACGACGTCTTCCTCCTTGAGGTTCTGCCCGCGCACGCCCTTGCCGCCGCGTCCCTGGCTGCGGAACGCGTCCATCGCGAGCCGCTTGACGTAGCCGGCGCGGCTCACGGTGATGACGACGTCTTCCTCGGCGATCAGGTCCTCGACATCGAACTCCCCTTCGTCGGCCTTGATCGAGGTGCGCCTGGCGTTCGCGAACTTCTTGCGGACCTCGGCGAGCTCCTCCTTGATCACGGCACGGAGCTTCTTGGGGTTGTTCAGCAGGGACGTCAAGTACTTGATCTTGGAGAGCAGCTCCTTGTGCTCGTCCTGGAGCTCGGTGCGCGCGAGGCGGGTGAGGCGTCGCAGCGGCATGTCCAGGATATGGCTGGTCTGGACGTCGCTCAGCTTGAACTTGGTCATGAGCTTCTTGCGGGCCGCGTCGGCATCCGCCGAGCCGCGGATGATCTTGATGACCTCGTCGAGGTTGTCCAGCGCGATCAGCAGGCCGAGCACGATGTGGTCGCGCTCTTCGGCCTTGCGCTTGTCGAACTCGGTGCGGCGCGTGACGACGTCGACTTGGTGATCGACGTAGTAGCCGATCATCTCCGCGAGGTTGAGCGTGCGGGGCACGTTGTCGACGAGCGCGAGCATGATCACGCCGAAGTTTTCCTGCAGCTGCGTGTGCTTGTAGAGCTGGTTGAGCACAACATGCGGGTTGGCGCCTCGCTTGGCTTCGATGACGAGCCGCATGCCTTCGCGGTTGGACTCGTCCTTGAGGTCGACGATGTCCTTGATCTTTCCGGTGCGCGCGAGTTCGCCGATCTTCTCCGCGAGCCGCGCCTTGTTGACCTGGTAAGGAAGCTCGGTCACGACGATGCGCGAGCGGCCGTTGCGGCCTTCTTCGATCGAGCTGACCGCACGGATCTTGATCGACCCGCGTCCGGTCTCGTACGCGTCCTTGATGCCCTGCTTGCCCATCACGACCGCGCCGGTCGGGAAGTCGGGCCCCTTGACGAACTTCATCAGGTCGGTGGGCGTGGCCTCGGGGTTGTCGATGTAGTGGGTTACCGCGTCGATCACCTCGCCGAGGTTGTGCGGCGGGATGTTCGTCGCCATGCCGACCGCGATGCCGCCTGCACCGTTGACGAGCAGGTTGGGGAACCGCGCAGGCAGCACGAGCGGTTCTTGCTCGTACCCGTCGTAGTTGGGGATGAAGTCGACTGTCTCCGCGTCGATGTCGCGGAGCATCTCCATCGCCATCGGCGACAGTCGAGCCTCGGTGTAGCGCATCGCGGCTGGTGGATCGCCGTCGACCGAGCCGAAGTTGCCCTGGCCGGCGATCAGCGGGGCGCGCAGGGAGAAGTCCTGCGCCATGCGGACCAACGCGTCGTACACGGACTGGTCGCCGTGCGGGTGGTACTTCTTGAGCACCTCACCGACGGCGGCGGCGCACTTGCGGTACGGGCGGTCGGGACGAAGGCCCGACTCCATCATCGACCACAGGATCCGGCGGTGGACGGGCTTGAGGCCGTCACGCACGTCGGGCAGCGCGCGCCCGACGATGACCGACATCGCGTAATCGAGGTAGGACCGTTGGATCTCTTCCTCGAGCCCGACAGGCTCGATGTGTCCCGCGAACAGGTTCTGCGCCACTACCCGAGCTCCCGTCTCGACCTAGACATCGAGGTTCTCCACGTCCTTGGCGTTGGCCTCGATGAACGCCTTGCGCGCCGGGACGTCCTCGCCCATCAGCACGGTGAACAGACGGTCGGCCTGGGTCGCGTCCTCCAAGGTCACCTGCAGCAGGGTGCGCGACTCTGGGTTCATCGTGGTCTCCCACAGCTGGTCCGGGTTCATCTCACCGAGACCCTTGAACCGCTGCGGGGTGCCGAGCTTGCCGTTGGAATGTTTCTTGCGGAAGCCGTCCCACTCCTTCTCCGTGTAGAAATACGCCGGCTTGCGTTCGACCATCACCTTGTACAGGGGCGGCTGCGCCAGGTACACGTAGCCCGCGTCGATCAGCTCGCGCATGTGACGGAAGAAGAAGGTCAGCAACAACGTGCGGATATGCGCCCCGTCGACGTCGGCGTCCGCCATCAGGATCAGCCGGTGGTAGCGCGCCTTCTCGACGTCGAACTCCTCCGCGATGCCGGTGCCCATCGCGGTGATCAGCGCCTGGATCTCCGCGTTCTCCAGGATCTTGTGCAGCCGCGCCTTCTCCACGTTGAGGATCTTTCCGCGGATCGGCAGGATCGCCTGCGTCGCGCGGTCGCGCGCTTGTTTGGCTGAACCACCCGCCGAGTCGCCCTCGACGATGTAGAGCTCCGTGGACGCAGGGTCGGTGAGCTGGCAGTCCGCAAGCTTGCCGGGCAGCGAGCTGGAGTCGAGGAAGGACTTGCGCCGCGTGAGATCGCGGGCGGCGCGGGCGGCGATCCGCGCTTTGGACGCGGCGGATCCCTTGGCAACGATGCGCTTGGCGTCGGCGGGGTGTTCCTCCAGCCAGGTTCCGAACTGCTTGTTGACGACCGTCTCCACCATCGAGCGCATGCTCGCGTTGCCGAGCTTGGTCTTGGTCTGGCCTTCGAACTGCGGGTCTTTGAGCTTGACCGACACGATCGCGATCATGCCCTCGCGCACGTCCTCACCGATCAGGTTGTCGTCCTTCTCCTTGAGAAGGCCCTTGCCCCGCGCGTATCGGTTGACGACGTTGGTCAGTGCCTTCTTCAAGCCCTCCTCGTGCATGCCCCCCTCATGGGTGTTGATCGTGTTCGCGAACGAGTGCAGCGACTCGGCGTAGCCGTTGTTCCACTGCATCGCCAGCTCGACCTCGGCGTCCTCAGCTCGCTCGTCGAAGTGGATCACCCGGTGCAGGGCGTCCTTGCCCTCGGCGAGGTGCTTCACGAAGTCCGAGAGTCCGCCGTTGTAGCGGAACGACTCCTCGGCGCCGTCACGCTCGTCGATCAGGCGCACCTCGATGCCGGCGTTGAGGAACGCGAGTTCGCGGAGGCGCTCGGTGAGCGTCTCCCGCTTGAACTCCATCTCCTCGAAGATCTCCGGGTCGGGCCAGAAGGTGATCGTCGAGCCGTGCTTCTGGCTCGCGGTTCCTTTCTTGAGCTTCATCGTGGTGCGGCCGCGGGCGTACTCCTGGTACCAGTTGAAGCCGTCACGCTTGACTTCGGCGATCATCCGCACGGACAAGGCGTTAACCACCGAGACGCCGACCCCGTGCAGACCGCCGGAGATCCGGTACCCGCCGCCGCCGAACTTGCCGCCCGCATTGAGCGTGGTGAGCACGACTTCGACGGCCGGGCGACGGTCCTTGGCTTTGGGGATCGGCTTGACGGGGATCCCACGGCCGTTGTCCTCCACGCTGACGCCGCCGTCGGCCAGCAGCCGGATGATGATGCGGTCGCAGAAGCCAGCCATCGCCTCGTCGATCGCGTTGTCGACGACCTCGTAGACGAGGTGGTGCAGCCCGCGGGAACTCGTCGTGCCGATGTACATGCCGGGCCGCAGGCGAACGTGCTCCACACCCTCGAGGACGGTGATGTTCTCTGCGTCGTAGCCGGATTTCTTCGTCTTCGTCGTCGCCGCCCGCTTGGAAGCCGCCGGCTTGGCGGTAGAGGCTTTGGCGGGGGCCGCGGCCTTCTTCGCGACGCCGGCCTTCGCCGTGCCGCTCTTGGAAGCACCCGCGGTCTTGGCGCGCGACGAAACGCGCGACCGGGCGGTCGTGGCCTTGGTCGCTTTCGTCGCAGACGTCTTCTTCGTCGTCTTCTTCGCGGTCGCGGTGCTCTTCTTCGCCGGGGACTTCGCGGTCTTGCCGGTCGTCTTCCTCGTCGTTGCCAAGGAGCCTCCGTCGGTGCTGAACCCGGCCACGCCGGGGGACGGCTCGGTGCCGTTCGAGGGCCGTGCGAGGGGCCGGAACTACCTCCTCATCCTATCAACCGCGACCCCCTATCGTCCGAGGTCAGGAGGGCACATCCGCCCTTGCGCCGCACGCGATCCTAGGGGTCGGGACGAACGACGATGCGGACCTGGTTCACGAGGTCCTCGCCGAGCTCCGCGTTGGCTTGGGTGCGGATCTCCTCGGCCAGGAACTTGGCCTGTGCGCCGAAGGGGCCGCTGCTCACTCGGACGACCAGCACGCCGTCGTCGAGGCTGTCCGGCGCGGTCTCGGCGGCCAGCTTGGGACCAACGATCCGCTCCCATGACGCGCCGAGTCTGCCTACCGCCATGCCGCGAGCGAACAACGGTTCACGCAAGAGCCCCGCGACGACGTCACCGATCGGGGTCTCTTTGGAGCTGCGCACGTCCCGGCGGCTCGACCATCCTTTGCTGTGGGGCATCCGCTCTAGCTCCTCGCCTTCATGCCGCGACGTCGCGCACGACGACCTCACCGGCGCGCACGTCCCAAACCGCGACCGAGTTCGCGGGAACCATCGCGTGGTCGAACACCGAGATCAGTACCTGCCCCCTCGACGCCAGATGCTCCGCGACGCGACGTTGCCGCGCCGGATCGAGCGCGGAGAAGGGGTCGTCCACCAGGAGCACCGGCGGCTCGCCTATCTCCGCCTCGACCGCCTTGGCCAGCCCTAGGCGCAGGCAGAGGGCCGCTGCCCAGGATTCCCCGTGAGAGGCGAACCCCCGCACGGTGAGGTCGCGGACAACCAGATCGAGTTCGTCGCGGTGCGGACCGACGAGGGTCGTGCGGCGAAGGAGCTCGTCCGGCCGCCGTTCCGCGAGCCGCGTCCGGAAGGCACGCTCGAGCTCGTCGCTACGCCCGGGATCGCCGGCGACGTTGGCCGAGTAAGAGATGCCGAGGCCGTACCCGGCGAGCCACCCGTATTCCTGGTCCGCGGCGGGGGTGAGCTTCGCGATCGCCTCTGCGCGCGCGCGGATCAACGCCACGCCCGCGACGACGAGCTCTTCGTCCCATACCTCCAGTGCAGCGGGGGCGCCGGAAGACTCGTTCTCCTTGAGCAACCGGTTGCGCTGCCGCAACGCCTTCTCGTAGGCCGAGACGACCGATTCCTTGACCGGGTTCAACACGCCCAGCGCCTCGTCCATGAACGCGCGCCGAACGCCCGGGTCGCCCGTCACGATGCGCAGGTCGTGAGGTCCGAAGAACACCGCCCGCACCTGCCGGCGTACCTCCCGCTTGCGCCGCACCGGAGATCGGTTCACCTGCACCCGTGAGGCCCCCTTGGTCGGGATCTCGACCTCGATCAACACGCGTCCGTCCCTGGTCTCGACCTCGCCTCGCGTGTACGCGGCTTGCGCCCCCCGCTGCACGAGCGGCTCTCCGGCGCTCGAACGCGGGGAGGACAGCGCGAAGAGGTAGTACATGCCTTCGAGGAGGTTGGTCTTGCCCTCGCCGTTGGGAGCGACGACGGTGATCAACCCGCCGGGGATCTCCTGCAGTTCGGTGTGCGCGTGGTTACGAAACTCGCGCAGCTCGACCCACAGGAGCCGCACCCTGCGCGCCTCCCGGCCTTCAGGCCACCGGCGCGGGAAGGCGCACCGGCATCACGAGGTAGGTGAACGCGTCGTTGTCGCCGCGCACGATGCCCGGCTTGAGCCCGTCGCGCACCTCGATCTTGACCGTCTCGCCCGTGGCGGCCGCCAGGCCGTCGGAGAGGTAGTGCGGGTTGAACGCGACGGTGATCTCCTCACCTTCGTACCGCGCCTCGACGGCCTCGACGGCCTGTCCGACGTCGGGGGAGGACGACGAGAGCTTGACGCCGAGCGCGTTGAACTCCATGCGGACCGGCGTGGTGTCGCGCGCGAGCAGCCCGACGCGCTTGACCGCCTCCATCAACTGCTGCCGGGAGACCTCGAGCCTGCTCTCGTAGGTATCGGGAAGCAGCTGGCGGTAGTTGGGGAACTCGCCCTCGATCAGCCGCGACGTCAGCATCAGGTCACTGATGCGGAAGGACACCTGCGCGTCGTCCAGGAGCAGTTCGACCGATCCCTTCTCGTCGGCGCTCGCGGCGCGACCGGCCTCCGAGATCGCGCGCTCGGGAACGATCGCCTTGGCCTCACCGGCGCTGGTCGCGACGAGATCGCGCACCGCGAGGCGGTACGAGTCGGTCGCGACGAGCGTGACGCCCTCCCGCGAGATCTCCAGCAGAACGCCGGTCAGGACGGGGCGGGCTTCGTCGCGCGACGCCCCGCGCGCAACCTGTCCGACGGCCTCGGCGAATGCGCCTGCCTCGCAGGTGACCTTGGTGCCGCTTGGCTCCTGCAGCGCGGGGAAGTCCTCCGCCGGGAGCAGTCGCAGCGAACCCTCAAACGCTGCCGCGCGGATCTGCGCCTGGCTCTGATCGGCCTCGAACTCGACCGGCGCGTCGGACAGGCTCTTGACCGTGTCGGCGAGCAGCCGCGCCGGCACGAGCGCCGTTCCCGCCTCTCTCACGGTGACCTCTATCGCGAGCCGTGCGGACACTTCGAGGTCGGTCGTCGTCATCGTCAACGTGCCATCGTCCGCGGCCTCGAGGAGCGCGCCGGTCAATGCCGGGATGCCCGGACGGGACGACACTCCCCGCTGGACGGTCTGGAGCGCTTCGGAGAACGCGTCTCGATCACACCGGAACTTCACTTCTCCACCTCCTCAGGATCCACGCTTCTGGTGTGGTTCTTTCTCTATCAGTAGTAGTAGGGGCTGTGGAGATGTGGAGAACCACCCCGTTGCACCAGCGTAGTGCGCCCCGAGGACATGTGAACGGTCGGTGAGAATCGGTGAGGCGTTCGGCCGCGGGAGCGGCAGTCCCCCCATCCTCCACCGGTTCTCCCCACATCGCTCCACCGTCATCGCCCCCCTCAACTGCCGGTCGCGCGGGCCCTGCCGCGGATGATCCGAGACAGGTCCTGGACCTGCTTGTAGGTCGCGTCGCGGGCTCGCATCTTCTTCTCCACCTGGTTGATGCCGTACAGGGCCGTGGAGTGGTCGCGGCCACCGAAGAACTCCCCGATCTTGACCAGCGACTGCCCCGTACATTCACGGATCAGGTACATCGCGATGTGCCGCGCGTTCGTCAGCGGACGCGAGCGGTTCGGGGAGACCAGATCGTTGGTGGACAGGCCGAAATAGTTCGCGGTCTCCTCCAGGATCAGCTCGGGCGCGATCTCGATCTCGGTCTGCGGGAGCAGGTCCTGGAGGGCGCGCTCGGCGAGCAGGACGTCGATCGCTTGTCCCGTGAGCTCGCTGAAGGCGATCACGCGTACGAGCGCTCCCTCGAGCTCGCGAACGCTCTGGTCGAACCGCGAGGCGATGTACTCCAGAACCTCGTCCGGAACTCTGATGTCGTCGCGCTGCGCCTTGAGTTGCAGGATCGCCAACCGGGTCTCGAGATCCGGCGGCTGCACGTCGACGCACAGTCCCCACCGGAACCGATTCTTGAGCCGTTCCTCCATACCCGAAAGGTCTTGCGGCGCACGGTCGGACGCGATAACGATCTGGCGCTCCGCGAGATGGAGATGATTGAACGTGTGGAAGAACTCCGTCTGCGTCTCTTCACGTTTGGCGAGGAACTGGATGTCGTCGACGAGCAGCACGTCGACCTCGCGATAGCGCTGTTGGAATCGGTAACCCTGTCGCTCGCGTACCGCCTTGACGAACTCGGTGACGAAGGCTTCGGACGTGACGTATTTGACCCGCAAACGATTGTTGAGCCGGTGCATGTGATGACCGATCGCGACCAGCAGGTGGGTTTTGCCGAGGCCGACGCCTCCGTAGATGAACAACGGGTTATAGGCCTTGGAGGGAGGAGCTTCGGCGACGGCCATCGCGGCGGCATGTGCGAACCGGTTCGAAGGACCGGGGACGAAGGCGTCGAAGGTATAGCCCGGGAACGGCAGGCCCGGCGCGCCGAGGGGAGCGGGTTCGACGTCGGGAACCAGCGCGGACGAACCATCGGTGGGCAGCGTGGCGGGAGAACCCGACGGCGAGCCGGCGTTGTTGGGCTGCTCCTCGTCCGCGCTCAGATGGACCCGCAACTCCTGGCCGGATGCATCCCGGATCGCCGAGCGGATCAGGTCGAAGTAGTGGCGCGCGAGCCAGTCACGAACGTAGCCCGACGGCGCGGCGACCTCGAAGACGCCGTCGTGTACCCCCACCGGACGGACACCCGTGAACCACATGGAGACGGAGGTCTCGGTGAGTTCGGCTCGGGCACGGTCGACGACGTGGGTCCAGATGTCTTCCGGGTTGACCTGCGAAGATGCGTCGACCATCCCTGATTCCACAAGACCTTTCCACACATGTGGAAATACGAAGGGAAGGGTGCGGGGGATCCCGGCCCTTCCGGCGCGGCCCCCTCGCGGGGGAAGCGAGGCGGACTATAGCACCGGTGTTTTCCACACCGGAAGGAGATCGGACCCTCCCGCCTTGTTCTTGTCGGTCTTTCTCGCGCCTGCGTCGGGTCGGGGTCCCGAGATGGTTTCGGGATCGACCGGCACAGGTGGGCCCAGAGCGCGTCGTCGTCCTTGCGCGGCATCCTCTGTACCGTCAGGAGCGGCGCCCGTATACTGGCGTGCGTTCCGTCGGGAACGGGATCGGCTGCTCCCGACGCTCACAGGCCGTCGGACCACGAGGGATACGAGATGACCAAGCGCACCTTCCAGCCCAACACCCGCCGCCGGGCGAAGAAGCACGGGTTCCGCTCGCGGATGAAGACCCGTGCCGGCCGCGCGATCATCTCGCGCCGCCGTGCCAAGGGCCGCGCTCGCCTCGCCGGCTGAGTAGCTGCGGGTCGTGCGGCCTCTTCAGGTCCGTTCCCTGCTCGATCGCGGAGAGCCCCTTCACGGAGCACGGGTGGTAGCCTTCCTCGCACCCGGCTCAGGGTCGGTCGCCTTCATCGTTGGGCGCCGCGTCGGTGGTGCGGTGCAACGAAACCGCTCCCGGCGGATCCTGAGAGCAGCCTGGCGACAGGTGGCGTCCGGGGTCGCTGAGGGATACGACATCGCTTGGGTTGCGAGACAACGCATCCTGGGCGCCAAGACGCAGGACCTGGTGGGCGAGATGACCGAACTGCTGCGCGGCGCGCGCGTGATGCGCCCATGAACGGAACTCGGCGCGTCCTCTGGAGGGCGGGTGCTCCCGCCCGAGCCGTGCTCCTCGCTGCGATCTTCGTCTACCGCCGCACGCTCTCGGGGATGCTCGGGGGGCAGTGCCGATTCGTCCCGACGTGCTCGCACTACGGCGCGGAGGCGATCCGCGTCCACGGAGCCGTCCGTGGCGGAGGTATGACCCTGTGGCGGATCGCCCGCTGCGGTCCCTTCACCCGAGGCGGGATCGACCGCGTTCCGCCGAGAGGGAGCCGGCCTCCCACGTATGACGGCGTCAACACGGGCCGTTCGTATGACGCTGTCGCTCAGCGAGACGAGACGGGGGCCCACGCCTGATGGAGCTGCTCGCCGAGATCCCGATCATCTCTCCGGTCTTCCAGGCGATCCTCGACGCGATCGGGTGGGTGCTGGCGTGGCTGTACGACCTGGTGGGCAACTACGGCATCGCGATCATCCTGCTGACCGTGATCGTGCGGGTGGTGCTGCTACCGCTGGGCATCAAGCAGGTGCGATCGATGCACAACATGCAATCGCTCCAACCGAAGATCAAACAGCTGCAGCAGAAGTACAAAGGGAACAAGACCCGTCAGCAGGAAGAGATCATGAAGCTCTACCGGGAGAGCGGCGTCAATCCGCTCTCCGGCTGTTGGCCGGTTCTTCTGCAGTTCCCGATCCTGATCGCGATGTACGCCGTCCTTCGCCCACCCACGTACACGTTGAATGCGCAGGGGAACCCCGAGCCGGAGGCCGGGGTTATCCACCTTCCTCCGGACAGCGAGCTCTACACGAAGGTCGTCATCGACCACACAGGCACTGACTTCCTGTTCATGAACCTGCAGTGCTCGGCGATCCAGTCGGGTTCGGGACAGGTTCCGCTGGAGACCACCGACGGCAAGCCCACGGGTTACACGATCGATTGTGGGGACGGGATCCCCGCGAAGATCCCCTACTTCTTGGTCTTGTTCCTGATGGTCGGCAGCACGTTCATCCAGCAGCGCCAGATGCAGAAGGCGGCTCCGCCGGGTGCGACGAATCCGCAGCAGCAGGCGCTCTTCAAGATCATGCCGATCCTCTTCGGGGTGTTCGGGGTCGGTTTCCCGGCAGGGCTGGTCCTGTACTGGACCACGTCCAACCTGTGGCAGATGGGACAGCAGTACACGATGCTCAGGCTCGGCCACATCGGGCCGGCCGCGCAGGCGGCCCCTCCGAAGCCGCCCAAGGAGGGCGCGCGGAAGGGAATCATGGCCCGCATGATGGAGTCCGTCGACAAGCAGCGCTCCGGTGAGCAGGAGCAGCTGCCGCCGAAGGGCGCGGCCAAAGGCGGGTCCTCGTCGAAGTCGAAATCGCCCAAGGACACGAACCCGGGCTCCTCGGGCGGCACGAAGGGGTCCGGGTCGTCCGGCTCCAAAGGCTCGTCAGGATCCAAGCCCGGAACCGGAGGCACCAGTGCAGGAAATCGAAAGAAGCGCCCAAAGCGTTGAGGAAGCGCTCGAGGCCGCCCTCGCGGCCTTGGGAGCCAAGGAGCAGGAAGTCGACGTCGAGATCGTCCAAGAGCCCAAGGGAGGGTTCCTTCGACGTGGCGGCCAAGAGGCCATCGTTCGCGTCAGACGCCGGCGCAACCCCAGCGCCCCCACCCAGGACGAGCTGGAGGAGCAGGGGGAGATCGCAGCGGACTTCCTGGACGAACTGCTCGAGCACATGGGGATCGACGCCGCGGTCGAGCCCAACTTCGAGGATGGGACGATGTACGTGGACATCCTCGGTGACTCCCCGGACGACGAGGAGATGGCGATCCTGATCGGCCGCCACGGCCTGACCCTCGAATCCCTCCAGGAGCTCACCCGCGTCGTGGTGGGCCGCCAGAGCGAAGGTCGCTGCCGAGTCATGGTCGACGTGGAGGACTACCGCAAGCGGCAGCGCGATCGCCTGGAGTCCCGGGCGCGGGACTTGTCCAAGCAGGTGCTTCAGTCGGGCAAGGAGCGCGAGCTCGAGGCCATGAACGCCTACGACCGCAAGCTCGTCCACGACGTGGTTTCGGGTTTCGATGGGCTGGAGAGCTCGAGCCGCGGCGAAGATCCGGAGCGCCGCGTCGTCATCCGCAAGGCCTGATCGGATACCTAGGCGCTGGCGCGTGTTGCTCGGCTTTCGGTTCTCCCCTAGCTGGATCCTCCCCGAGCCGGCGCCGCCGGCCCGCCAGCCTCTCCCTCATGTTTCACGTGAAACATGAGGGGACGACCGATCTGCCCCTGGCTGTGAGTCTCAGCATGGCGTCGGGCTTCGTTCGGCGGTACCGTTCCGACGGTGTCCGAACCTGCGGATGAGCTCATGGGACAGGCGACCGAGCTAGGCGTCGAGCTGTCCCCTTCACAGGCCGAGCGGCTCCTGGCGTTCGAGGAGCTCCTTCGGGACCGAGGGGCCCGGCTGGGCCTGATCTCCAGGGGAGATGTGAGCCGAGTCAGGGGCCGTCATATCCTTGATTGCCTCCGGGTCGCTCCCCTCGTGGATCCGGCCGCCCGCAGCGCCTACGACCTCGGGAGCGGAGGCGGGCTCCCTGGAGTCGTCGTGGCGATCGCGCTCCCCCATCTGGAGCTCGTCTGCGTGGAGGTCCGCCGCAATCGGGCCGCCTTCCTCGAGCTGGCGATCGACCGGCTCGAGCTCGCCAACGCCTCTGCGCTACTCGGCCGGCTGGAGTCGTTGACCCAGGCGGTCGATGTCTGCTTCGCGAGGGCTCTCGCTCCCCCTGAGGACAGCTGGTCTATGGCCGAGCGACTCCTCTCGCCCGGCGGGAGCCTGATCTACTTCGCCGGCCGGGGGGTCGAGCCCTCCCCCGGCTCGGCAGACGCCGTCGGCGTAGAGACCAAGACCCCTTCCGGAGAACCGGCAGGCGTTCGTTCGAGGAGCGTGCGGACACCGGGTCTTGAATGCGCCGGCCCGCTGGTTATCATGGGTCGGCCGTGACCAAGCGTGACCCCAGCGATCGCGCTGCCTCCGGAGACTCCGTTCCCTCGTCTGGGTCCAAGAAGTCCTCTGGTTCCAGCTCGAAGCAGAAGAAGAAGTCCAAGGCCGGCCAGGCCGGCTCCGCTCCGGCCCCCGTCCGCACCCCGCGGGTGATCGCGATCGCCAACCAGAAGGGTGGCGTCGGAAAGTCGACGACCGCCGTGAGCTTGGGCGCAGCGCTGGCCGATCTTGGGCAACGGGTTCTGGTCCTTGATCTGGACCCTCAGGGGAACGCGTCCACCGGCATGGGGATCAAGCACGATGCACGCGACGTGACCGTCTACGACGTGCTCGTCTCCGAGGCCCTGATCACCGAGGCCATCGTTCACACCCAGGTGAAGGGGCTGGACGCGATCCCCTCGACGATCGACCTCGCCGGGGCCGAGATCGAGCTCGTCAGCCAGTTCTCCCGAGAACTGCGCCTGCGCAAGGCATTGGAGCCGCTGACGGAGGACGGATACGACTTCGTCTTCCTCGACTGCCCGCCCTCCTTGGGTCTCCTCACGGTCAACGCCCTGGCCGCGGCGCAGGAGCTGATCGTTCCGATCCAGTGTGAGTACTACGCGCTGGAAGGACTCGGTCAGCTCTTGCACAACGTGCGCTTGGTGCAGCAGAACATCAATCCGACCCTCCGGCTGACGGGGATCGTGATGACGATGTTCGACTCGCGGACCAAGCTCTCCGAGCAGGTCGTGGACGAGGTCAGGCGGTACTTCGACGACCGCGTGTATGACGTCATCATCCCCCGCACCGTCCGCCTGTCCGAGGCCCCGGGCTTCGGTCAGCCGATCACCGTGTACGACCCCAAGTCGCGGGGCGCCGAGGCCTATCGCGCGTTGGCGAAGGAGGTCCTCGAGAGGCCGCTCCCCAAGGGAGAGGCGATGCCGGTCATGGAGGATATGCCGCGCGTGATCCTTCCCCCCGAGGAGTCCGCCCCCGAACCCCCGGACGTCGCGTCCGTTGATCCTGAGCCGGCGTCAGTTGCCACCCCTCCGGTCACCTCCGAGCCGGGATCGAGCGGAGGGGCTGGTTCGTCGGCCTCCCGATCGAAGGCAGGCGCCTCCGCCGAGAAGGGCACGGCAAATCCCGCCCCCGCCGAAGCCACCGACCCCCCTCCGGGAGGCGATCCAGCGGCGCGAGATCCGGGACGGCAGCGATCCGCCGGGTCGTCGAGCGCCTCACCGTCGGCCACGTCCGACGCCCACACCGATTCCGACTCACCCAGTCCCAGCGGCCAGCGCACCTCGCGGGGTTCGTACGATGACGTCATACAGCAGGCTACCGACGAGCCGTCGGAGAAGGCGTCCGGTCCCCAGCCGCCGCCGACTTCCGAAGCTCCGGCCAAGCGGCCCGCGCGCGCGGGAGCCTCGGGAGCATCGGACTCCGCCGCGGATCGGGTCGCCCCGGATCGGGGTCCGGCGACCAGCGCGGATGCACCACGGGGTCGACGGGTCGTCGTGATCGATGAGCGGGCCGAAGAAGCGGCGGTGATGAGCGGGCAGGAAGCGCCTGTGCGTCACGAAGAGGCAGATCCTGGGGCGGGAGCCGACATCGGTGAGCAACTTCCCCAGGAGCCGTCGCGCAGGAAGCGCTGGTGGCAGTTCGGCAAAGGGGGAGAGGAATGAAGAAAGGCGGACTCGGTCGCGGCCTGGGCGCGCTGATCCCGGGGGCGGTCGAGGAGGGTGCTGGCCTCGTCGAGATCCCGGTTACGGCGGTTGCCCCCAACCCGAAACAACCGCGCACCAACTTCGACGACGAGACCCTCCGGTCTCTGTCGGCTTCGATCAAAGAGGTCGGCATCCTGCAGCCGATCGTGGTCCGGAAGGCGGCGGGCGGCTACG
Organism: Actinomycetota bacterium; assembly: GCA_040902745.1. Taxonomy (GTDB): domain Bacteria; phylum Actinomycetota; class UBA4738; order UBA4738; family HRBIN12; genus JBBDWR01. Next base: position 15,989 of record JBBDWR010000025.1, read on the forward strand.
AGCTGGTCGCCGGAGAGCGGCGGTTGCGGGCTGCGAAACTCGCGGGCCTCGCGACGATCCCCGCGGTCGTGCGCGACGTCGAGGATTCGGAGACCCTTCGCGAAGCATTGATCGAGAACATCCACCGTGAGGATCTCGGCCCGATAGAGCTGGCGGAGGCGTTCCGCGAGCTCCTCGAGGAGCTCGGGCTCAAGCAGGAGACCCTCGCAGATCGGCTCGGGGTGTCGCGCTCGCACATCGCAAACACGATCCGACTGCTGCAACTCCCCCCCGAGTGTCAGCAGCTGCTGGCGGACGGGAAGATCCAGGCCGGCCACGGGCGCGCGCTGTTGTCGCTCAACGACCCGGCCGCGCAGAACGATCTCGCCTTACGCATCGCCGCCGAGGATCTCTCCGTCCGTGACACCGAGGAGCTCGTTCGTCGCTACATCGACCAGCCCAAGGAGCCCGCCAAGTCCAAAGCGCCTGCTCCGCAGAAGGAATCGGACGCCGCCGGTTTGGGCGAGGTCGAGGAGATCCTCTCCGAGCAGCTGGCGACCCGCGTGCAGATCCAGATGAACAAGAAGCGCGGCCGCATCGTCGTCGAGTTCGGATCGGCCGACGACCTCGAACGGATCGTCTCGGAGATCATCGGTTCCGGCCCGGGGATGATGCCCGAGTGACGCGCGCTTGCCGCCGGCGCGCTCCGGCCCTCGTTTCGGGATCGCGGGCCGGCTAGGACCGCGCGCGACCCAGCGCCGCACGAACGACGCGGTCGCACAGATCCGACAGCGAGTGCCCTGCGGCCTTCGCCGCCATCGGAAGCAGACTCGTCTCCGTCATCCCCGGTGACACGTTGACCTCGAGCACCCACGGGGTTCCCGCCCGATCGACCATGAGATCCACGCGCGCAACGTCCCGCAATCCGAGCGCCTCCATCGAACGCATCGCCTCGCCGGCGACGGCGCTTGCCACCTCCGGTGCGACCCGCGCCGGCGCGTAATACTCGGTCGCTCCTGCTGTGTACCGCGACGCGTAGTCGTACACGCCGGACTTCGGCTCGATCTCGATGAGGGGGAGGGCCTCGGCCGGAGAGCCGACGATGCCCGCGGCGATCTCCGTACCCTCGACCTTGCGCTCCACCACGACGGCCTCCGAGTAGGAGAGTGCGCCCATGATCGCGGTCGCGAGGTCCGCTTCACGCTCCACGAACGCCACGCCCAACGCGGACCCGGATCGTGCGGGCTTCACGACGACGGGGAAACCGACGCGGTCTGTGACCCGCCCGAGCGCGGCGCCCGCCCCGAGGTCGCGGAGGGCCGCGGCCTCGATCACGACCCACGCGGGCGTCCGGACCCCGGCAGAGAACAGGACGTCCTTGGCCAACACCTTGTCGAACGCAACCTCGCAGGCGAACCCCAGCGTCCCGGTGTATGCGACCCCGACGAGATCGAGGAGGCGCTGGACGGTCCCGTCTTCCCCTTCCTTGCCGTGAAGTGCGAGGTAGCACGCATCGAATGACCCTGCCGCGATCCCCTCCACTAGCGGCACGTCTGCCGGATCGAGTATGACCGTGTCATACTGTGGAAGATCAGCGAGGGCGCTTGCGACCCGGTGCCCCGATCTCAGCGAGATGTCCCGTTCGGGGGAGCGACCCCCTGCCAGCACCGCGATGCGCGCCGTCGGTGAGGCCGTCATCGCTGCAGGGACCGGAAGAGGTTCTCCTCATCGGACAGCAGGGCTCCCAGCCGCTTCACCCCCTCGACGATGTCCTCCGAGGAGGGGTAGCAGAACGCGAGCCGCATCTGTTGGCGCCCACGGTCGTCGGGGTAGAAACCCGTGCCCGGCACGTACGCGACGCGCCGCTCGACCGCGGCGGCGAGCATCTTCTGCGTGTCGAAGTATCCGGGAAGGGTGACCCAGCAGTAGAACCCACCTGCGGGCCGCGTCCACGTCGCGTCGTTGGGGAAGTGCTCGGTGAGCGCAGCGATCATCGTGTCGCGCCGCGAGCGGTACACGTCGACCAGCGTGTGGACCGACGACGTCCATCGGTCGTGGTCGGACAACCAGTGCTCGGTCACGAGCTGGGTGAAGGAGGAGTGGCACAGGTCCGCCGCCTCCTTTGCCAATACGAAGCGTTGCGCTACATGCGATTCGGCCAGCACCCAGCCGATCCGCACCCCCGCGGCGAACACCTTGGAGACCGTGCCCAGGTAGATCACATTGTGCGGATCCAGGGAACGCAACGTCGGGAGCGGATCGCCCTCGAAGCGGAGCATGCCGTACGGGTTGTCCTCGACGATCGGCACGCCTGCCTCGCGGCACAAGGCGACGAGCCGCTCGCGACGCGGGCCGGACATCGTGACACCCGCCGGATTGTGGAAGCTCGGAACCGTGTAGACGAACTTCGGTCGAGCTCCGTGCACCAAAAGGGTCTCGAGCTGGTCGACGACCATGCCGTCCTCGTCGAGGTCCACCTGCAGGTAGTTGGGCTGGTAAGCGCTGAACGCTGACAGGGCCCCGACATACGCGGGAGCCTCCACGACGATGTCGTCCCCGGGGTCCAGGAAGATCTTCGCGACGAGGTCGAGAGCCTGCTGGGCGCCGGTCGTGACGACGATATCCTCGGGGTCGCCCCGAACACCCTCCTCCGCCATGACCTCGGCCAGGCGCCGGCGAAGACCGATCAGCCCCTGGCCGCCGCAGTACTGGAGCGCCTCCGAGCCGTGCTCTTCGAGAACCTCGCGCACGACCCGCTGGACCTCGTCGGACGAAAGCGCTTGAACGTAGGGCATGCCGCCCGCGAGCGAGACCACCTCCGGGCGAGAGGCGACCGCGAACAGCGCCCGCACCTCGGACTCGGACATCCCGGCCGTGCGCTGCGCATAGCGGTCGACGAACGGATCGATCGAGAACTCGGCCATCGGGACCTCATGCTAGCAACGCCGCAGGTTGCGACCCCGAGGCGCGGCTTATGATGCCCTCCATGCAGCGCTCCGAAGTGGTCCGCGCCGCGAGGGCCGCAGGGCTGGGTGTGCTCCTGGGTTCGGTGTTAGCGCTGCTCGCGCGCACCCGTCGGGCGTCCCCCTAGGCCCGTGACTCCCCACATCGTCGACGTCGATCTCGAGAACTTCCACCGGATCCCGCGCGACTGCCGGCAGACGGTGTTCTGGGAGCTCGACCACGACGACCGGGACGTGAACCCGCGTTTCCAGAAGGAAGAGTGGTTCTCCTCGACGCTGCTCGAGTGGGGTCCGTGCGGCAAGCTCCTGCTCGATCCCGGTGACGGACCCGTGGACATCAAGGCCGACGAGCCCCCGGGGGTTGGATTCGCACAGTACGCCCCTCCAACGTTGTTCCCACGTCGGCTCTCGTTCGCTGCGGGCTCGGCGACCTCCTCGGATGCGCTCTACCTCGGGTACGTCTACGTCGAGGAGGGGCATCGCGAGCAGGGACTCGGGTCGGCGCTGGTCCGCGACGTCGCGCGAGCCGCGGCGGATCGCGGCTACGCAGCGCTCGAGGCCGTGGGCGACCGTCGGTGGGAAGGGGATTGGGTGTTGCCCGTCACCTTCCTCGCCGCCAACGGGTTCCGTGTCATCGAGGACGACGATCGGCATCCCTTGCTGCGTCTCGACATCCGAGATCGCGTGGCACCGCTGCGATCGGAGGCGGTCGCCGTCCTGCCGGAGGCCGAGGCGCCCGGCGTGGGCTGAGCCCCCGGGGGCGATCCACCGACGGGTCGAGCTTCCGAGCCACGCCCGCTCCCGGCGTCCGCCCGTCAGGCGGAGACGTCGGCCCGGAGGAAGGACGCGATCGCATCGGCGACCGACGTCGCGACCTCTCTGCGGAACGAGGGATCTCGCAGCCGCGTTTCGTCCTGGGCATCGGACAACCGGGCCGGCTCGACGACGACTGCGGTCATCCGGGTTTCTCGCAGGATCGAGACCGCGAGCCGCCGAGTTCCGTGCGAGGTTATCCCCGCGGCGGCGAGCTGCTCAACGATCAACTCCGCGAGGCGCTCGCCCATCGGGGAGTACGTCGTTGACGTCCCGAAAAAAGCCGCCGAGCACCCCGGCCCCTGCTCGCCCTCGACGTCGAACGAGATGCAGACGGCGGCACCGGCTTGGTTCGCCGCCGCCGCTCGCTCGCTCGGCGATGCCGCTCGCTCCCTGTCGGGCTCGCCGGCGAGAACCACCGGCACCGCTCCCCGGATGCGTAGTTCGGCCGCGAGCTCCTTGGACAGGTCGACCAGCGCCGTCGCTGCCCCCAGCCCCGAAGGACCGGCTCCGCCACTTTCCGAACTCGAGCCGCCACCCGCGTCGATCGCCACCACGGCACCCTCGACGGGTGTGCGGAGTTGGCGAACCGCCTCACCTTCGCGCACGACCGCGCGGCTCGTCGCTGCCTTGTCGGGCCGCAGCCGGGTCATCGCAGTCACGGTGTCGGGACCGACGATGCCGTCGATCTCCTGGCCGACGTTGCGTTGGAAGTCGCGGATCGCGCTGTCGGTTTCCCGCCCGAGGATCCCGTCTTCCTTGCCCGCGTCGAACCCGAGGGAGTTCAATCGCCGCTGCAGATCGCACACGTCGTCCCCGCGCAGGAACGGATACCGCAGGTAAAGGGTGCGATCGCCCACCTGGTAGCCGGCCTCGACGAGTTGGCCCCACGTGTCGGGACCGACGAGCCCGTCCACGGGCAGCCGACGCCCCTGCTGGAAGCTGCGCACCGCCCGGACCGTGGCGTCTCCGAACGTTCCCTCGAGCTCGGAGGGATCGATCGGGAATCCGAGCGCGACCAAGCGGTGCTGCACGTCGCGCACGTCCTCGCCTCGGTCGCCGTGGCGGATGATCCTCACCGAGCGAGTATCCCAGTCGGCGGGTCCGGGGTGTCGCGAGTCGGCAGACCGCGGGGGGACCCGCGGATACTAGCCGGACAGGTGTGGCTGGATGTCCGCGAGCATCGCATCCTTCGGCTTGGCGCCGACCACGCGGGTGACCTCCGCTCCGTCCTTGAACAGGATCAGGCTCGGGATCGACATCACGCCGTACTTGCGGGTCATCTCCGGGTTGTCGTCGATGTTGAGCTTCACGACCACCACCTTGCCCTCCTGCTCCCGTCCGATCTCTTCCACAAGGGGGGAGACCATGTGGCACGGGACGCACCAGTCAGCCCAGAAGTCCACGAGCACCGGGGTTTCGGATCTGAGCACATCTCGGTCGAAGTTCTCATCGGTGACATCGGTGACGTTCGCCACGGTGGTTCCTTTCGGTCGGATTCGAGGGGGGCGCCACCACGGCGGCGCCCCACATCATGTGATAACCCCGCGGCCACCCTGGGGATTCCCGGGGGAGCCCTGGTCAGTGACCTTCGGTCTCGAGCAAGCGCTCGGCGTCCATCGCAGCCTTGCACCCCATCCCGGCTGCGGTGACCGCCTGCCGGTAGATCGTATCGACGACGTCGCCGGCCGCGAACACGCCCGGGACGCTGGTGTTGGTCCGCGGCTCGTCCACCACGATGTACCCCTGGTCGAGTTCCAGTTGACCATCGAACAACGAAGTATTGGGCCGATGGCCGATCGCGATGAACACGCCATCCGTGGCGAAGTCGGTGATCTCGTCGGTCTTCGTGCTCCGCAGCTTGACACCGGAGACAGCGTCGCCTCCGGTGACCTCGTCGACCACCGTGTTCCATCGCACGTCGATCTTTGGGTTGTCGAGCACGCGGTCCTGCATGATCTTGGAAGCGCGGAACGCATCGCGACGGTGCACGAGCGTGACCTTGGTGGCGAATCGCGTGAGGTAGGAGGCCTCCTCCATCGCCGAGTCGCCACCTCCGACCACGATCAGTTCGCGATCGCGGAAGAAGAAGCCGTCGCAGGTGGCGCACGTGGACACGCCGCGGCCCCGCAACTGCTCCTCACCGGGAACGCCGAGCCAGATCGCGGAGGCTCCCGTCGCGACGATCACCGTTTGCGCCGTCCACCGTTCGTCGCCGGCCCAGATGCCGAAGGGACGCTCGGACAGGTCCACACGCGTCGCCGACTGATGGAGCAGCTCGGCGCCGAACCTCGCCGCCTGCTTCTCCATCGATTCCATGAGTTCGGGTCCCAGGATCGCGCCCGGGAACCCGGGGTAGTTCTCCACCTCGGTGGTCAGCATCAGTTGGCCGCCGGCATCGAGGCCCTTCAGCACCAACGGCTCGAGGTTCGCGCGTGCCGCGTACAGGGCGGCCGTGTATCCCGCCGGGCCTGAGCCCAGGATCACGACGTTTCGTGGTTCGGTCATGTGGCGTCATCCTCCCATACGGTCCAACACGCGCCTATTCCCGGGAAGGGAACGCACCACACGCATGGCTCGACCGACGGGAAGGCGTTAGATCTGGTTGGACGTCACGGTGAGTACATCGCACCCCTTGCGCTTCACGGCCCACACGATCACTTTCGCGGGCGGGTCATCGTCGCGGAAGACGCCGATATAGGAGGGTTTACCCTCGAAGGTAGCCTCGATCACACGAAGCGCGGTCCCCTCGCCCGTGGCGCTCTCCCACTGCCGTACGCACCTGATCGCGGGAGCGAATGTCTTCAGATCCTCCGCCGAAGGAACGGGGCCGCTCGCGACGGGATCGAGCGCCGTCTGCGCCGCAAGAGCCTGCAGCGCTTCGATGTCGAAGTCCTGTGCGCTCTGCTCCAGCACCGGGGGGCGGTCCGCGATCGCGGGAGCACCTTCGGTGTCGGCCCCGCCTCCGGAGACCTCGCTCGTGCGCGCTCCGTCCGCGGTCTCGGCTCCTGTGGGTCCGTCGAGCCTCGGGACGATCACGATCGCCGCCAGCACGACGATCGACGCCGCGGCGGCGGCCGCGAACAACCCCCACCGCGAGCGAGATGGCGTCCCCGCCGACCACCCGGGCGCGACTCCCGCATCCTCGGCGCTCTCGCGTCCCGTCGCGAGCCGGTCGAGCTCTCGGACCACTGGCTGCAGCGTGCCCGGGGGCACCGGCTGTTCCGAAAGGGCACCGAGCGCCGTACGCGCCGCTCGCGCGAGCTCGACCTGTTCCCGGAGCTCAGGAGCATCGGCCAGCGCGCGCTCCAGCTCGGCGCGGTCCGTGGGATCCAGGGTTCCGTCCACGTAGGCAGCGAGCTGTTCCTCGATGTTCGGGATGTGCGGCACGCGTTATCTCTCCCTTGGGGGCTGCGGGTTGGACGATCCTTGTTCGTCGCTCGGTTCCCCGAACGGATCACGGATCGCCCGAGCGAGGGTGAGACGCCCTCGGTGGAGTCGCGAACGGACGGTGCCGATCGGGACCTCGAGGATCGTTGCGACTTCCTCGTACGTAAGATCGAAGACGTCGCGAAGGACGATCGCAGCACGGAACTCCTCGGGGACAAGAGCCAGCGCAGCAGCAGCGTCGATCGCGGCCGTGACGTCGTCCGCATGGTCCGCCAGCGCGGGCTCGACCGCAGAGGGGCGATCGTCGTCCGTGTCGGCGAGTGCAACCACCGGCGTCCGCCGCTTCTTGCGGAGCAGATCCAGGCTGGCGTTCACGGTGACGCGGTGCAGCCACGTCGTGAATGCGCTGTCCCCGCGGAACGAACCCAGCTTGCGGAACGCCGTCAAGAAGGCATCCTGCGTCGCGTCACGTGCGTCTTCAGCGTCGCCGCAGATCCGCAGGGCCAGGTTGTAGGTCCGCAGCTCGTGACGCTCCATCAGCTCCCCGAAGGCCGCGGTGTCGCCTCGCGCGGCGCGCTTGACGAGCAGAGCGTCGGGATCGGTCACGTTGTCGCCGGGTCGTCGACCGCGCGGATCACGCCGAGGGGCCGGCCGAGGTCGCGCTCGTCTTCGATGTGGCCAGATCGGCGAGGAAACCGAGGCGTTCCACGATGATCGTGGAGGCGGTGTCCTTGAGGGTGATCGTTACTTCATCCCCCTCGATCGTGCAGCCGTCCTTGGTCATCGTGGCGGTCGTGGTCTGATCGGTCAGAGCGGCCTCCGCGGCGTTGCAGGCGGCTTCGGCACTCTCGGTATTCCGGAGCGCGGCGGCGCCGTCGAACGCCGCCTTCTGGGCCAGATCCGAGATGCGGTAGCGCGTGATCAGGATCGAGGATCCGTCGATCAACGCGATGCCGACCAGGACGATGAGTACGAGGAAGATGAGGATGGCTTTGGATACCAGCCCATGTTCCTCTCGCATCCGCGACATCGTCATCTCCGCATCCTGGCCAGGAAGGCCTCTCTGAATGTATCGACCTCCTCGATCCGCAAGATAAGGGCCGCACCGACGAACACAAGGACCCCGACCGCGACCGCGCTCAGGACCTGCGTACCACGCCCGAGGAATGTTTCCAGGGAGACCGCATCAGCGAGCGCGTCGGAGACCACCCAGGCCGCCGCTCCGCTGAGCACTGAGGCGACGAGCACCCTCGCGATCGTCGCCAACGTCCGCCGCCCCTGGAGCAGGCCTACCCGTCGTCGCAGCAGGATCAACGCCACTGCGCACGCGAACCAGTATCCGATCGAGAAGCCAAGGGCCAACCCTTGAACACCCAGGTCGAAAGTGAAGTACAGCACGAGGTCGGCCGCGATCGTGACGAGCATCGCGGCGACGTTGATCAAGGCAGGAGTTCGCGTGTCCTTCTGGGCGTAGTACGCACGCAGAAGGAGCTGGAACAGGGAGAACGGGAACAAGCCGGCCGCGAACGGCACGAGGACCGACGCGATCAACTCGGCTGAGGCGACCGTGGAGTTGCCGTACTGGAAGAGCAGCCGCGTGATCGGCAGCGACAGCACGACGTAGCCGATCGCCGCGGGGATCAGTACCGTCGCCGTCAGGCGCATCCCCTCGCCGAGGAGATCGCGGTAACCCGGCATATCGCCGGCGGACCATCGCGCCGACATGCGCGGAAGCAGTGCCGTGAACACCGACACCGCGAAGATCGCATGGGGCAGCTGGAACAGGATGAACGCTACGGCCCACGCTGCGGTGAAGTCCCCCTGCTGGCGGGTCGCGATCCGGATCACGACGAACAGCGCGATCTGGTTGACGATCACGTAGACGACGGTCCACTTCGCGAGATGCACGATCCGCGACACGGCGGCGTGGCGGAAGCCGAAGTTCCAGTGCCATCTCCATCCCGTCCGCCGTAGCGACGGCCACAGCGCGATCGTCATCGCGACGACACCGAGCGTGGTGCCGATCGCGAGCGTGAATCTCTGGGCGGACGTGATGCTCGCGGGACCGGCCGGATCCGGACCGGGCAGCAGCATGAAGGTGACGAACGTCGCCACCGCGATCAGGTTGTTCAGCACCGGGGCGAACATCGGCGCCGCGAACCTACGGTGCGCGTTCAGCAGGCCCGCAGCGACCGCGCCCAGCCCATAGAACACGATCTGCGGGGCGAACCAGCGCAAGAAGAACGACCCGAGCGCGCGGGAGGACGCCGGCACGTCGCGTGCCATGTAGACGTCGATGATCGCCGGCGCGAGGATGATGCCCAGGATCGCGACGATCGACAGGGCAACGAACGTCAGCGTCATGACACGATGCGCGACGTCCCAGGCGTCCCGCTCGCCGTGGTGCTGCATCCAGTCGACGAACACCGGAACGAAGACCGACGACAACACGCCACCGAGGACGAGTTCGTACACGATGTTGGGCGTGGTGTTGGCGACGTTGTAGGTGTCCGCGAGTCGGGTCTCGGCGACACCGAGGGCGGCCGTCATGGCCGCGACCCGGGCGAACCCCGTGAGGCGCGACAGGCCGGTGCCGATCGACATCACCGCGGTGTTGCGCACGATCGCCCTGCGAGAGTCGTCCGCACCGGGCGGTGCGTCTTCCGGAAGCTCGGGTGGCTCCGGAGGTTCGGGCCCTACGAGGTCGTCCGTCGGAGGAACCTCCTCGCCCACAGCGCCACCAGCACGAGAGCGGCGCCGATCGTGATGTAGAGCGCGATCCGACTGTAGGCCGTGGAGCGAACGATGATCGTCTCCTCGGAGATCGGCCGTCCGATCGGCGCTCGCACGACCACCCGTACAGGGAACTGCCCGGTCGTGCCGAGCCGAACATCCTGCACGATGTCCTGCGTCACTCCTGAGGCGAGCACGATCTCCCTTGGCTCGGTGCCCGTGTCCTCCAGCTGGGGGGAAAGCAACTGCACGATCACGCGCACCGGTTCCGGTCCCTCGTTGGCGACCGTGTAGGGGATCTGTCCGTTCCGCGAGGTGAGTGTGACGACTGGGGTGACGATCGGACGGACGGCCGAGATGACCCTGTCCGCAGCCGCGAGGGTCGAGCCCAGCAGGACCTCGCCTCCGGTGGGATCGTCCAAGAACTCCGCTGCCTCGGAGAGCAGGACCCGGTCATCCAGTTGATCGGGCACGGGACTAGGCCTCACGAGCATGGATCGATACACGGTGATCCGCCGGCGGGCGCCGCGGATCGTGTCCACGTAGGTCGCCCCGAAGCCTCGGTCGTCGAGCTCCGCGTACTCGGTCGGCGCATCGGGAGGAGGGATCCGCTCCTCGAGTTCGGTCGCGCCGACGGCGTCGAGGAACGGTGCGCCGCCGATCCGTGCCGCGAGCGCGGCGATCAGCCGTCCCTGGGCGGCCTCGGGGAGCAACAGGGACATCCCGCGACCATCGATGCCCGGTTGTTCGAGCCACACCGTCGCCATCATCGCGAACGCCTGCTGCGCGGCGAGCACCGGATCGGTCGCGGACAGCTCGGACGTGACGAGGTTCTGCAGGCTCTGCGTCGCGACCACGGCGGTCATCGCGCCTCTTCCCGCTTCGAGGGACGCGGTCGGGGGTGGCGACAGTCCGTTCTCCAGCTCGGGCGGCGGGACGGCGAGCGGGCTGAGCAGGACGGCTTCGGTGCCTCCCGAGGTGATGCGCTCCAATGATTCGGCGTCGATCGCGGATCGCCGCGGCATGAGGATCCTTCGCGATGCCGATGTCGCGAGCAGGCGGTCGACCGTGGCCCGTCCGAGCTCCACCTGTGTCTGCAGGTCACCCGAGAGGGGTCCGCGTAACGACGGGAGCGTGGGTCCCGCATACGGCAGGGCGCTCACCTTGACGTTCGCCGACGCAGCCAGCGTGCGCAGCGCCTCCAACGTAGCCCGGGCGGCGGCAGCTCCTTCGCCGTTCTCGGCAACCGCGCGGACCTGCCCGTCGTCCTCGACCCGGTAGCCGTCGGTCATGTCGTCGAGCTGGGTCAGCAGCAACGGAGCGATCACCAGATCGACGGTGAGCGGAAGGCGCTCCTCCGAGACCGCTGCCCGCATGCCGTCGATCGCCTGGGTGAATCGACCGTTCGGCGCGATCGCCGCCTCGAGGCTGGCGTCGAGGAAGACGCCTGCGGGGCCTTGAAGCGGTCCGACGACGAGGGGGACGGTCGTCTGCAGCGCGATCGGCGCCACAGGTTCGTCGACGGTGATCACCACCACCGCGCTTCGCAACGTTGCCACGGGGGTCGCCGCCGCCGATGAGACGAGGTCGATCCGCAACGGGTAGACGTAGGACTGCACGGTGTCGAGGTCCTCGGATGCGAGAGAGACCTCGGCGCGGAGGGAGCGCTGTTGGCCCGGTGCGAGTGAACCATCCAACGGGACTTCCTGGCCGATCACGACAGCGCCGTCGGCAGGTTCGGAGACGAACGCCTGCTCGACGTCCGACCGGGAGAACGCCGGCGCGAACATCGTGAGCCGCATCGAGAGATCGGCGAGCTCGACGTTACCGTCGTTGCGCGCGAGCACCTCGATCGAGACCTGTGGGTCCTCCTCGTTCACCCACGGTGTTTGCCGCTCGAGCACGATCGAGATGGTGGGCTCCTGGGCCCGGCCGTGCGCGAGCGGCAGGATGAGACACAGCAGGAGCGAGGCAACGAACGAACGGAGCACGCGCGAGGTCATGACCGGTCGCTCATCCTCCCACTCGGTCCCGTATCAGCGTGACGCCTTCGGTGATCGCGTAGGTCGCTCCCACCAGCCCGAGGAACGTCGCGACCGCGATGCGCAGCGTCCGTTCCTTCGCCCCGAGGGCGATCCGCGCGCCCAGCAGCGCGCCGATCACCGAACCGATCGTCAAGACCAGCACGATGCTCCAGTCGATGTTGTCGAGGATCGCGTGCACCAGGGTGCCGGGGATCACGAGAGCCACGATCGCGGCGAGTGAGGTACCCAAGGCCCTCTTGAGCGGCATGCCGAGCGCACCTGCGAGGAGCGGAACGATGATGATCCCTCCGCCGACCCCGAGCAGCCCGGACACGAAGCCGGCGAGTACTCCGATCCCCGCGTAGGTCCACCGGGACACGTCGGGGCGCTCCGCGCCTTCGGCTGCCGGCCGACCGCGTGCCACGACCAAGGCTTGCCAGACGAGCAGGAGCCCCGTCACGACGAGGAGTACGCGGCCGTCGACCGCCTCGGCGAGCAGCGCCCCCCCGGCGGAGGCGAGCGCGCCTGGCAGCGAGATCCAGGCGGCGGCATGAAGGTCCAGCTGCCCCGCACGGTGGTAGGTGTACGCGCCGACGAGCGCCGTCGGAAGGATCACCGGTAGCGGAGTTGCGACGGCGACGATCGGCGACCGGTCGAGCAAGCTCGTGAGAGCGGGGGTGGTGACGATCCCCCCGCCGACGCCGAACAGTCCCGAGAGCACTCCGGCGACGAGCCCGGTTGCGATGCCGAGGACGATCTCCGCAGTCGTCACCGGATCGGGTCGATGCCGGGACCCGTGCCACCACCCGAGCGACGGCGCATGTGGACCCGTTCTCGTAGTGGCGTGTGGGCCGTTCGCGGGCAGCAGACGTTCACTGCAGCGCCTCCAGCGCCCGCTCCAAGGTCTGCCGCTCGCCTCGGTACGCGGCGAGCTTGACCGCCTCTTCGGCCGGGAACCACGCGACCTCTTCCATCTCGTCGTCGTGTTTCGTGACGTCGCCGCCGATCGCGCGCATCAGGAACATGTGCACCAGCTTGCGGATCCGCGCTTCGTCCCAGACGTAGAAGTAGCGCGTGTCTCCCAAGGTCTGTTCGACCACGACCTCCAGGCCGGTTTCCTCTCGCGTCTCGCGCACAGCTGCCTGTTCGGGCGTCTCGCCGTCTTCGAGGGCGCCCTTGGGCAGACCCCAGACCAGCTCCCCTTTTCGGGTCCGCCGGGCAGCCAGCGCGATCTCGAGCACCCCGTCTTCCCAGCGGTAGACCACCCCCCCCGCGGACACGGCCTTCGTAACGGGTCCGCCCCGCCGTCCTCCCGGACGCTTGCCGGATCCCGAGCGGTCGCCGGCCGTGCCCGGCCCCGCGGCGCCCGTCGAACCGTTGTTGATCGGATCCTTGGAACCCGAGCCGCCCTCCGACGAAGTCCGCTTCGATCCCGGCCGCCGGCGCCGCCGTCGGCCTGTCACGGCCACCTGTTTCGAGCGAGCGCTTCGGAGGTCCGCATGACCAGGGGATTCTATGCACGCATCCCGCCCGCACCCGGGACCACTCCCAACCGGCAGCGTGGCGAGACGGCGTACCCTTGCCGACCTGGGAACTCGCCCGCTTGCGGCGAGGCTCGGCGCCGCACGGGTCGGCCGATCGGGGGACCTCGAAGCGGTGCGCGGGTGGGCACAGTTCACCCACCCTTCGGACTTCAAGGCATCGGACTAGCTGCCGATAGTGGAACGGTCAGCCCGACGGCATCCGGGGAGGAGCCCGTTGCTCGACATCAACGAACTACTACGGCACATGGTGGAGAAGGGGGCGAGTGACCTTCACATCAAGGGGTCGAACGTGCCGTTCATCCGCGTCGACGGCGAGCTCATGGCCACCCCGTATCCGTCCTTGACCGCGCAGGACACGCAAGCCTTCGCGGAAGCGCTGATGCCGGAGACCCGAGCGCGGGAGTTCGCCGTTACCAACGAGGGAGACTTCGGCTACACGCTTCCCGGAGTGGGACGCTTCCGCGTCAACGTCTACCGCCAGCGCGGTGTCACGGGGCTTGCGATCCGCCGGGTCCGCTCGGAGATCCCGAGCTTCGACGAGCTGCGCCTGCCCGCAGCCGTTCGCATGCTCGCCGAGGAACACCGCGGGCTGGTCCTGCTCACCGGTCCGACCGGTACCGGAAAGACGACCACGATCGCTTCGATGATCGGTCACGTGAACTCGTCGCGTCGCTGTCACATCGTGACGATCGAGGACCCCATCGAGGTCGTGCACGAGGACAACCTCTCCATCGTGGAGCAGCGCGAGGTCGGCCTCGACACCGAGTCTTACGGAGCGGCACTCAAGCGAGTGATCCGACAGGATCCCGACGTGATCTTCATCGGAGAGATCCGCGATCCCGAGTCCGCGCTGTCGGCGATCCAGGCGGCGGAGACGGGCCACATGGTCATCTCAACCTTGCACACGACCGACGCGACGGAAACGATCAACCGCATCCTCGACCTGTTCCCCGCGCAGCAGCAGCGCGAGGTTCGAACCTCGTTCGCCGGCGCACTCAGGGGCATCGTGTCTCAGCGGCTGGTGGTTCGGGCCGACGGCAAAGGCCGCGTGCCCGCCGTCGAGGTGCTGATCAATACCGGTCGCGTGTATGAGCGCATCATCGACCCGGACGCGACGGTCGAGATCGCCGAGGTCATCGCCGACGGCGGCTTCTACGGCATGCAGACCTTCGACCAGGCGCTCGTCAAGCTCGTCCAGGAAGGCATGGTTGCCGAGGACGAAGCGCGCAAGGCTGCGTCGAACCCGCACGACTTCAACCTCGCTCTGAAGGGCGTCCTCACCCGCGGTCAGCCCCAGCTGCAGTAGCCGGCTCGAGTTCCGGCCGGTCGAACGCCGACGAGGCAGGGGTATCCTCATCCGGTCATGACCGAAGCGAACACCCCCGACGGGGGCGCGTTCCTCGACGTCGATCCCCTCGCGAAGGAACTGGGCGCGCGTTTCCGAGACGCCGGAGCCGAGCTGTACCTGGTGGGCGGCAGCGTCCGTGATCGCATCCTGCAGCGCACGAAAGAGGGTGAGGATCTCGACTTCGCGACGTCGGCGACGCCGGCCCAGACCACTCGCGTCCTCCGTGGGTGGGCAGATCGCACGTTCCTCGTCGGGGTGAAGTTCGGAACCGTCGGCGCGCGCAAGGCGGATCGAGAGCTCGAGATCACCACGTTCCGTGAAGAGGTCTACGACGCCGACCACCGCAAGCCGGCGGTCACGTTCGCCAAGGACGTCGAGGCAGATCTGTCGCGACGCGATTTCACGATCAACGCGATGGCGGTCAGGCTGCCCGAAGGGGCGTTCGTCGATCCGTTCGGGGGCGTCAGGCACTTGGCCACGAAGACGCTCGATACGCCCCTCGAACCCGAGGTCGCCTTCTCCGACGATCCGCTGCGGATGCTGCGCGCGGCACGCTTCGTCTCGCAGCTCGGGGCCACCCCGGCACCGCGGATCGTCGCCGCGGTCGAGACGATGCGCGAGCGGCTCGAGATCGTGTCCGCCGAGCGGATCCGCGACGAGTTGGACAAGCTCCTCGGCGGGAACGAGGTTGCGGCCGGCCTCGATCTGCTCGTGCGCACGGGGTTGATCGACTTGTTCCTTCCGGAAGTTCCGGCCCTGCAGCTGGAGCAGGATCCCGTCCATCATCACAAGGACGTACTTCGTCACACCTACGCTGTCGTCGAGAACTGCGATGCGTCGGATCCCTCGCTCCGTCTGGCCGCGCTGCTGCACGACATCGGCAAGCCCAAGACGCGCCAGATCACTCCCGAGGGCGTCCAGTTCCATCACCACGAGATCGTCGGTGCACGGATGGCGCGCGATCGGCTGCAGGCCCTGCGCTACCCGAACGGAACGATCGACGACGTGTGCACCTTGATCGAGTTGCACCTGCGCTTCCATGGGTACGGCGAGGGCGAAGGATGGAGCGACGCCGCCGTGCGTCGATACGTACGCGACGCCGGTCAGCTGCTCGATCGACTGAACCAGCTCACGCGAGCCGACGTGACGACGCGGAACCCGGCGAAGGCCGAACGATTCGCACGGCTCCAGGACGACCTCCAGGAGCGGATCGCCACGCTCGCGGAGCAGGAGAACCTGGACGCGATGCGCCCGCCGATCGACGGGCGCCGCGTGATGGAGCACCTCGGCTTGGAACCGGGCCCCCATGTCGGGAAGGCACTCGAGCACCTGATGGACCTGCGGATGGAGCGCGGGCCGATGGACGAGGGGGAAGCGCTCGCGGAACTGGACGCCTGGGCGAGCGCGCAGGGCATCACCTCTCCGTAGCGCGATCCGATCCATCCCGCCCTCTCCCTGGCCCGTAGCGCGTTCTTCGCCCCGGCTACGCTAGGTCCTCATGGCCACCGTGACGGACGCCGGCGACCCGACCGCTCCCGAGGTCAACCCCGAGCGGGGGCTGACCCAGGGGCAGGTCGCGGAGCGGGTCGCGCGAGGACAGGTCAACGACGTGCCCTCGACCACGTCGCGAACCGTCGGTCAGATCGTCCGCGCGAACGTCATCACGCGATTCAACATCATCCTCGGGTCGATGCTCGTCGTGATCCTTACCGTCGGACCGATCCAGGACGCGCTGTTCGGTGGCGTGTTGATCGCGAACGCGCTGATCGGCATCGTGCAGGAGCTGCGCGCCAAGCGAACGCTCGACCAACTGGCGGTCCTGACGGCACCGAAGGCGTGCATCGTGCGCGACGGCGACGTTCACGAACACCCGATCGGCGCGGTCGTGGTCGACGATGTCCTCGAACTCCAGCCGGGTGATCAGGTCGTCGTCGACGGTGAGACGCTCGTGGCGGACGGTCTGGAGATCGACGAGTCGCTGATCACGGGAGAGTCCGATCCGGTCGTCAAGCGCGTGGGGGACCCCGTGCTCTCCGGGAGCTTCGTCGCGGCCGGCAGCGGGAGGATCCGCGCGACCAAGATCGGTCGCGAGGCGTACGCGACTCGCATCGCCGAGGACGCCCGCCGTTTCACGGTCGCTCGCTCCGAATTGCGCGAGGGCACCGACACGATCCTCAAGTACGTGACGTGGGCGATCATCCCGACGGCAGGGCTGCTCTTCTTCTCCCAGCTCCGCCGAGACGCCTCCCTCGCCGAGGGCCTGCGCGGTGCGGTCGCCGGCGTCGTGGCGATGGTGCCTGAGGGGCTCGTCCTGCTGACCTCCCTCGCGTTCGCGATCAGCGTGGTCCGGCTCGCCAAGAAGCGCGTGCTGGTGCAGGAGCTTCCCGCCGTAGAGGGTCTTGCCCGCGTGGACGTGTTGTGCATCGACAAGACGGGCACGCTCACCGAGGGACGGCTGACCGTGGAGGAAGTGGAGCTCGTCGAGGACGATGCGCCATACGAGGAGGCGCTCGCCGCGCTCGCGCACGTCGACGCACATCCGAACGCGACGATGGCGGCGGTGGCGGAGCGATTCGCGCGCCCGCCGGACGACTGGAATGTGGTCGAAGCCGTTCCCTTCTCCTCCGCGCGGAAATGGAGCGGCGCGACCTTCCGCGACCGCGGATCATGGGTACTCGGCGCTCCCGAGGTGGTGTTGGGTGACGCCTTCATCGGCAACCACGAACTCGCTCGCCGCGTCGCCGAACACGCGGAGCAGGGGCAGCGGGTCATCCTCCTCGCCCGTTCCCCCGTGGAGATCTCGCGCGATGCCCTGCCCGAGGAGGTGGAACCGATCGCGATCGTCGCGCTCGCGGACCAGCCACGCCCGGACGCGGCGCAGACCCTCACCTACTTCGCCGAGCAAGACGTGGCCGTGAAGGTGATCAGCGGCGACAACCCGCGTACGGTCGCCGCGATCGCCGCGAGGCTGGGCCTGAAGGGTGCGGAGAACGCGATCGACGCGCGCGAGCTGCCCGAGGACGACCCCGAAGCGCTCGCGGCAGCACTCGAAAAGGACACGGTGTTCGGCCGAGTTACCCCCCACCAGAAGCGCGCGATGGTGCAGGCGCTGCAGTCCAGGGGACATACCGTCGGCATGACCGGTGACGGGGTGAACGATGCCCTCGCGCTCAAGGACGCCGACCTCGGCATCGCGATGGGCTCGGGGAGCGCGGCAACCCGAAGCGTCGCCCAACTCGTGTTGCTCGACTCCACCTTCGACGCGATCCCGCAAGTGGTGGGGGAGGGACGCCGTGTGCTGGGCAACATCCAACGCACCTCCAATCTCTACGTCACCAAGACCGTGTACGCGATGCTGATCTCGCTCGCGACGGGTGTGCTCGGGTTCGCGTTCCCATTCCTTCCGCGCCACCTCACCCTGATCGGAGCCCTCACGATCGGGATCCCCTCGTTCTTCCTGGCCCTGGCTCCCAGCTCGGACCGGTGGCAGCCTGGCTTCCTACGGCGTGTGCTTCGATTCGCGGTCCCGGCCGGAGCGCTCGCGGCCCTCGCGACCTATCTCGCGTACACCTTCGCCCTCGACGCGACCGGGGTCACGCTCCGGGAAGCCCAGACGACGGCCACGATGGTGCTGTGCTGGATCGGGCTGCTCGTGTTGTCGATCGTGGCCGCACCCTTGAACCCGCGGAAGCTCGCCATGATCTGGTCGATGGGTGCGCTCTTCGTCCTGGCGGTGATCCTCCCGGTGGCACAGGAGTTCTTCGCGCTCGAAACACCTCCGCTGATCGTGTGGCTCGCCGCCTTCGGGATCGCCTCGATCGTCTGGTCGGCGGCCCGGCTGTTCGTGCCGCATCCGAAAGGTAGCTCGGGCGTTCCCCTGATGGACTAGAGCAGGCCGATACGGGTGGGCGGCCAGATCTTCACGAAGGCCTGACCCACGACCTTGTCGAAGGGGACCGTGCCCAGGCCGAACCGAGAGTCCTTCGACGCGCCCCGGTTGTCGCCCATCACCCACAGCTCGCCCTCGGGGACCTTCTCCGGCCCGAAATCCGCCGTCTTCTCCGTCAGATACGGCTCGTCCACCTGCCGGCCGTTCACGAACACCTGCCCGTTGCGCGCTTCGACGGTGTCGCCGGGTTCGCCGATCACGCGCTTGATGAAGTCCTCCTCGGGGTTGCTCGACACACCGAGTCCCGACGCCAGCCAATGCACGAAACCACCGATGATGCCGCGGTCGACCTGAGCAGCGGGGTCCGGGTTCTCGAAGACGATGATGTCGCCGCGGTGCGGGTCCCGGAAGTAGTACGGGATCTTGTTCACCAGGACTCGGTCACCCGGGTACAGGGTCGGCTCCATCGAACCCGAGGGGATGAAGAACGCCTGGAACAAGAACGCCTTGATGACCAGGGCCAACACGAGCGCGGTGATGACGAGGATCGGCAGCTCGCCGAAAAAGCCCAGACCGGGCTTCTTCTTGGGGGCGTCGTCGGTGGAGGCCGACGTGGGTTCGGTGTCGATGGCCATGAGAGGTGGGCCACAAAGGGTACCCGGTGGGTATCTGTTCGGCCTACGGGGGATTCAGCAATTGGTCCACCGGAGCGAAGTCGTCGCGGAGCACGGAAGCGTCGCCGACCCAGTCGGTCAGCTCCGTACCGGTCAACGATCCGACGTCGTCGCCTTCTCGTTCGGCGAGTGCGAGCACGCCGTCGAGATCGATCGATGCGTCGGATGCCGCCAGCACGAGGTTGCCGCCTCCACCGCGCGCGAGCGCTTGCGGGTCGGCGAGCACGATGACCTCGTCGAACCCTGTGAGCAACGTCGCTGTCTCCGCCCTTGCGAACCCCAGCGGTGGGTAGTCGATCAGGTTGATCAGATAGAGCCCACCGGGGACGAGGACCCGGCGCACCTTCGCAAGCATCTCCTGCGTCGTCAGGTGCCAGGGGACCGCCACCGCGCCGAAGGCGTCCTCCACCACGACGTCGTACGCGCCGGCCGGCTCGTCGTCGATCGTCCGTCGCGCGTCCCCGATCCGCACGGTGACTCCGTCATCCTCCGACAGACCCAGTTGCGATCGCGCGACCTCCACGAGCTCGGCATCCACCTCGAGCACCACGTTGCGCTCCACGCGGCGGTTCGTCGGCCAGTAGCGAGGGAGCGTGAAGCCGCCGCCGCCGATGTGGAGCACCGACAGGGGCTCGTCTGCATCCGTCTGCGCCTCGACCAGATCGGCGAACCGGCGTGTATACGCAAATTCCAGATGGCTCGGGTCCTGCAGGTCGACGTAGCTATGCCGAAGGTTGTCGAGTACGAGGGTCCGGCCGGACGACCGGTTCGGATCGACGTCGATCCGACCGCAGAAATACGGGCTCTCGAAGTCGCACGGGGAGACCGTGAACCCGAGCGTGCCTCCGACGAGCACGATCACGACGAGCGCTGCGATACCTCCCGTCGTCACCGATCTGTCGAGCCTCCACCACAGCGCGAGCCCTGCGAGGACGAGTGCGATCCCCACCGACGTCACGATCGCCCTGGATGGCCAGGCGGCCACGAGGACGAACCCGGTGAGGAAGGTGCCAACCAGCGCGCCGCCCGTTCCGACGGCGGACAAGAAGCCGACGACGCTCCCGCTCGTGTCAAGGTCGCGGATCCGCAGCTTCGCTACCGTCGGCGGGACGGAGCTGAGTACGGCGGCCGGGGCGAAGAACGCGACGGCCGCGAGCACGACCGTCGCCCCCGGACCACCCCCCGCAACGGCCGGCCCGAGTGCGTCGACGAGCACGCCGGACAGCAGCGCGAGACCCCCACCGAGCGTCACCGCCCGGCCGAGCAGTCTCGAGGGCGGGATGCGGTCCGCGAGCTTGCCGCCGTACCAACTTCCGAGCGCGATCCCGGCGAGTACCACGCCGATCACGGCCGAGTAGGTCTCGATCGTGACCCCGACGTAGGGAGCGAGCAGTCGCGCCGCGAGGATCTCGAGCACGAGGATCGCGGCGGAAGTGGAGAACACGAGCGAGCCGGCGAGGATGGGCGACATCGTCGGACCAGGGTAGCCGTGCCGCGGATCGACGAGGCCGGGCCTGCTCAGGCGGAAACGACCCGGATCTCGACCGCCTTAACCGACGCCCATGCGGCCGCGCCTTCGGTCAGTCGGAGACGTCCGATCGAATCGCGGGTGACCTCGGCGACGATCGGCGGCGTTGAGGACAATCGCACGCGCGCGCGCTCCCCATCGGCCGCGATCGTCGCGACGGTGCCGTGCAGCACGTTGCGCGCCGAGCCTTCGGGCCGGACGGCGTGCACCACCACGTCGGCCGGCCGGATCAACGCGATCACCTCGGTGGAGACGACGGGTATGTCGTCGGGCCAGGACGCGATCAGCTCCCCTCCGCCGGCAACATGCAGGCGCCCCGCGTCGGGTTCGCCGATCGGCTCGAGGTTTCCGCGGTACAGGTTCACTCCCACGAGATCGGCCGCATAGGTCGTGCGGGGTGCGGCGCGGACCTCGTCAGGTGTCCCTGTCTGGGTCACGCCGCCGTTCTCCAGCACGACCAGTCGATCGGCCAGCGTCATCGCCTCGACGGGGTCGTGGGTGACGAGGACGCGCACGCCGTCGAATTGCGACAGCGTCGAAGCCAGCAGTTCGCGGATCCGCCCACGTGCGGACACGTCGAGTGCGGACGTTGGCTCGTCGAGAAGCAGGAGCCGAGGATCGCCGATCAACGCCCTGGCGAGTGCCACCCGCTGCGCCTGTCCTCCGGACAGCGCGCCCGGTTTTGCCGCCGCCCGTTCGCCGATGCTGAGTGCCTCGAGGGCACGTCGTGCACTCGTTCGTGCGATTCCCGCGGATGTTCCACGGGCTCGGAGGGGGAAAGCGACGTTCTCCTCGGCGGTGAGGTGGGGAAGCAGCAACAGATCCTGGAACATGACCCCGATCGGTCGTGCTTCGGGCGCAACATGCCGATCGCCGTCGACGTCGTCCAACATCTCACCGTCGAGTCGTACCGTTCCCGCATCGGGCGCCACGATCCCGGTGAGTACACCCACGAGCGTCGACTTGCCCGCACCGTTCGGCCCGAGCAGCGCGACCGTCTCCCCGGCTGTCGCTTCGAACGACGCACGCAACTCGAACGCTTCCCGGCGAACGGTCACGTCCACCTCCAGGGTCACGGGGATCCCCTCCTCTCGCTCCCGAGGAACCGCCCGCGAAGCGCGACTAGCACCGCGATCGACACCACGACGAGTAGCAACGCGACCAGCAGCGCCCCGCGGGGATCGGTCTGCGTGACCTCGAAGACGGCAAGTGGCAGTGTCTGGGTCCGCCCGGCGAGGTTGCCCGCGAACATCAATGTCGCGCCGAACTCGCCCAGCGCGCGCGCCCATGCGAGTACGCCCCCGGCAACCAGCTGAGGCAGCAACAGCGGCAGTGTCACCCGACGGAGCACGTACCAGCGCCGCCCGCCCATCGCGCGCGCGGCGTCTTCGAGCCGTCCATCCATCGAGCGCAGTCCCGCCTCGGTCGCCAGCACGACCAGCGGGAACGACACGAACGCCGTGGCGACCACCGCGCCGGTCGTCGTGAAAGGCAGGGTCACTCCGACTGCCTCGAGCGGGCCTCCGAGGATGCCGCGTCGGCCGAGCGCGGCGAGCAAGCCGACGCCGCCCACCACCGGCGGGAGCACCAAGGGCAACACGACCAGGGCTCGAACCGCGGTCTTGCCGCGGAACGGGACGCGCGTGAGCAGCAGTGCGACGGGCACTCCGAGCACCAGGTCGACGATTGCGGCAGCCGTCGCGACCGTCAGTGAAAGGCGAAAGGCTGTGACCGTCGACGATGACGGCAGCACGTCGCCGGCGCGGGACCAGTCCGCCCGGAGCACGATCCCCACGATCGGGAGGGTCACGAACGCGACGCCGATAACCGCGATCGCGACGAGTCCCGGGGGGACACCTGTCGATCGAGCACGATGTGTCATGGGCGCATCGGTGATCCCTCGGTTTACGTAGGCGGCAAGAAGTGGTACGAGTGAAGAACGGCCTGCCCCTGCGGGCTCGTCACCATCCGGATCCATTCGCTCCCGAGATCGGCATGGTCACTTCCCGCGACGACCGCGATCGGGTACGTCGCGATCACGTTGCTGTCCTTCGGGATCGGGATCGCGTGAACGTCGTCCCCGATGCCGGGAGTCACGTCCGTGACGTAAACGATGCCGGCGTCCGCCTCGCCCAGCAGCACCTTCTGGATGACCGCTTTGACGTCCTCTTCGTTGGAAACGACGTTGGACTCGGCCTGCTGCGCGACCCCAGCGTTCGCGAGCGCATCACGCGCGTAGCCGCCTGCGGGGACATCTTCGGCCGCGAGGACGAGCTTGATCCCGGACTCCCCGAGGTCTTCGATCGATCTGACGTCGGAGGGGTTGTCGGGCGGGGTGATCAGCGTGAGGCGGTTCCGCGCGAAGTCAGTGCGATGCTGCGTGCCGGGACCGCCGTCCGCCTCGACGGCGTCCATCCATGTCCCGCTGGCCGACGCGAACACGTCTGCGGGGGCACCCTCGATGATCTGCGTCGCCAAGCCGTCGGAGGGCCCGAAGCTGAGCACCACCTCGACGTCGTCATGCAACGCCTCGAAGTCCTCCGCGATATCGCCGAACGATTCCGTGAGCGACGCCGCGGCAAGCACGACCAGTTCCGTGGAGTTCTCGCCCGCAGCATCCCCGTCTCCACACGCGCCGATGACGAAGCCGACCCCTACGAGCGCGACGCTGATCGCCGCGAGGCGGCGGCTGAGGAACCTCATCGGGGAACTTCGACGCTTACGTTCGTCGCCTTCACGTTGGCGACGACCTCCATGCCTGGCTTGAGGTCGAGTTCGTCGACGGCCTCGCGCGTGAGCAGGGAGAGGATCCGGTGTGGTCCTGCGAGGATCTCGACGGTCGCGGCGACCTTGTCGCGTTCCACCGCGACGACGACGCCCGGGAAGCGGTTCCGCAGGCTCGAGGCGGTGCCGTGCGCGTCGTGCGGTCGTCGTTCGGCGATCAGCCGGGACAGCTCGGCCGGGGGAACGATCCGCTGGCCACCCTCGGTGCGAACGGTCGAGAGCTTGCCGACCTTCTCCCACCGACGCAGTGTCTCGACCCGCACGCCGAGCACCTGGGCTGCCTGCCCGATCCGGAACCCATCCTCGGTCACGCCGCGACGCTACAGGTTAGATGGCCAAGATGTCAAGTAGAAGCTGGCGCTGTGCAGGTATAAGCTGGCGATGCAGGGCGCCCGGAAAACCAGGGACGCTGGCGCCCCTGGGCGTCGTCGTAAACGATCAGGTGTCTCCAGCCCTCTACTAGCGTGCAGGTCGTGACGGTCGACACGGGCGACGGAACCGACGGAGCGCACGACTACGAAGCGCTCTACCGCGAGGCCGGGCCGCAGCTGTGGCGAACCTTGTACGGGGTCTGCGCCGGCCGGACCGACCTGGCCGAGGAGGCGATCGCCGAGGCGTTCGCCCGGGTGATCGAGCGCGGCGACCGGGTGCGCGATCCGATCGCCTACGTCTACCGGGTGGCGTTCCGAGTCGCGACCCAGGAGTTGAAGCGTGAACGACGCCAAAGCGACATCGCAGAACAAGCCCATCGCGAGACGCCGGGAGAACTCGAGGATCTGATGCGTGCGCTCCGAGAACTCTCCCCGAATCAGCGCGCGGCGGTGATCCTTCGGTTCGAAGCAGACCTTTCCACCGAGGAGGTCGCCAAGCGGATGGGCGTGTCCGCCGCGACGGTGCGCGTCCACATCCACCGAGGCCGCAAGAAGCTCCGTGCGTTGCTCGGAACGCAGGAGGTTTCCGATGCCTGAACGCTGGGAGTCGGAGCTTCGTCAGTTGCAACGCGCGGGCAGCCCTCCCGCAGGGTTGTTGGAGAGAGCGACAACGGCCACAAGAGTTCGCTTCCATCCGCCTCGCTCTCGCCGCGTGCTAGCCGCTTCGGTCGCGTTCGTCGTGTTCGCTGCTTCGGGTGTTCTTGTCCTGCGAGCCTTCCAGGGCCATCAACCTCGGTCGCTCGCGACGGAGATTCCTCGCGCCGTGTCACTCCGCATCGACTTGATCGCCCCGCCGGCTTCAGGACAACCTGTCCCAGTCGCGGTGGTTCGAACGCCATTCCGTTCGACAACAAGGGATGTTGCGCCCCAGGGGGGATTCTCCTGGCCCGGAGCGGACGACTACTTCACGAACGCACTCGCATACAGCGCGACCACGTTGGAGGGAACTCCAGTCGTTATCGGCGGAGATGTCTCGCGGGCGGCCGTGCGCATCCGACCCGGGGACGGTGGGGAGTGGCGCTCGTTGGACGAGGGAGAGCTCTTCCCGGCTGGACATTGGCAACTCGAGATTCGAGGCGAATGGGACGAGGGCTGGGCTAGGTTCCAGCTCTTCGTTGATGCCCTCGCTCGAGACCAGGCTCCGCCGGTCCTGCGTGTGCGCTGCTCGAGGCATGGAGCTGCCCTCGATTCACAGATCGTCCGGGCCACGTCGGTCGGTGTCAGGATCCGGGTGACGGCCACCGGACATGGCAAGAGAGGGTTCGAATTCTGGGAGAACCGAGCGGCTGGCGGTGTCGGGGGGTCGGTGACAGCAGGCTCGTCGGAAGTGAGTACGTGGCTTCTCGAGCCGAACGTCCCCTTCGACGTGTACTGCGGGCAGGAGCTTCGCGACTTTGAAGATCATCCGGACGTGCCCTCGTTCGTCGTGCTCGACCCCGAAAACCTGTGGGTCGGCGTCGAGCCCGATTGCGATGATCCGATCGAGCGCAGGATCGACATCGGGCCAGCTAGGATTGGGTTGTCGGACCGAGAGCGATCATTCGCGGCGCTGATTCAGGTGGTCCGGGAGCGTTTGCCTGGCCTGCGGGCCGGAGATCGCGTCGCCGTTCCCGGTTACCCGGATCGCGACAGCTGGATGGTCCCGGTCGTGTCTGTCATCCGTGACGGTCGGGTGGCCGCGTCGGTTCACTCGATCGGCGTCCGCGAGGTGATCCGCGCGTGCCCCGGAACCGGGATCGCCGGCGTCTGAGTTAGACCGCGAAGCGGATGTTCAGGATGTCGCCCTCGGCGACGACGTAGTCCTTGCCCTCGACGCGGGTCTTGCCCGCATCCTTGGCGGAGGCCATCGAGCCAGCGGCGACGAGTTCGTCGTAGCCGATCACCTCGGCACGGATGAAGCCGCGCTCCAGGTCGGTGTGGATCGCTCCGGCGGCTTCGGGGGCGGTCGCGCCGCGTCGCACCTCCCACGCTCGCGTCTCGTCCTCGCCCGTGGTCAAGAACGTGATCAGGTCGAGCGCCCCGTAGCCTGCGCGGATCACCTTCTCGAGCCCCGGCTCCTCGACGCCGAACTCCTCGAGCAGTGCGCGCGCCTCCTCGGCGTCCATCTCCGCCGTCTCCGCCTCGATCGAGGCGTACACACCCACCGTCTGGGGACCAAGTCCGTCGGGGATCTGCGTTCCCTCCTCGAGGTTCGCGATCGTCACCCACGGCTTCAACGTCAACGGCGCGACCCCGCGCAGGTGCGCGCGATCGTCGTCGTCCAGCCCGGCGTCGCGAAGCATCGTCTCAGCCTCGAGCGCCGCGTGGGCCTTCTCCAGCGCGGGGCGCTCCGCCTCGGGCTTGGAACGCGAGCGCTTGCGCGATCGCTCGACCGCGGACTCGAGCACTGCGAGGTCGGCCAACAACAGCTCGGCGCGGACCTTCTCGAGTTCGTCGGCCGGGCCCGCGTCCGGTCCGAAGCACCGCAGGACGACCGCCAAGGCATCCACTTCGCGCAGTGCCGCGATCCCCTGGCTCGAAGAGATGCCGCCCGGGACGTCGACGAACCGCACCTGCGCCGCGACCGTCTTCTTCGACGACTCCATCTCGGTGAGCACCGCAAGTCGCGGGTCGGGCACCGGCACCACGGCCTGGTTCGCGCGCCCGCCCACTGCCCCCGCACGCGTGAGTGCTGTGAACAGCGTGGACTTCCCGCTGAACGGCACGCCGACGAGTCCGATGTCTCTCACGGTGCGCAGTCTAGGGACCGGGCCACAGGGCGACTCAGATCGCGCGCGACAGGCCTAGAGCGGGGGTTTGCGTTTCGGCTGGTCGCCCGGCCCGCCGGAGGGCTATCGCCAGAGCTGAGACTGGAAGAACGTTGCGGAATCGTGGCATCCGGCGCATCGCACTTGTTTCGCGCGGTCCGGGTGGGTGACGATGCCCGCCATGCAGCGGCAGATGAGCGCACACGCCGCGTCGCACGATCCGAACCCGTCGCTGAGGACCGCGCTCGTTGGCTTCGTTGCTCTCGCTCCGGCGATCGGATTCGGCGTCGCCAACGTGTTCCGGTGGGTGTTCGACGTGCAGAGGATCGGAGAGATCGCCGGACCGGTGGTTCGACACGGCGGCGGTGAACTTCGCACGCTGCTCGAGGCCTGGTCTTCGCTCGGCCCGATCGTCGCGCTGCTCGTGATCGTGCCGGACACGGTCTCGATCCGTCGCGCGCCCGGATCTCGATTCGGGGTGGAGGTCCGCGTGGCGCCCAGCGCCATCCACATCGCTCTCATCGTCGCGAGCATCGTCGTGCTCGCGCTGTTCGCCGGCTATCAGGTGGCCGAAGCGATGTTCACGCCGTCGTTCGCGCCCGGCGCCGACTAGCTGGCGACGGCTCCGCAGAACGAAGGAGGACGAGGCCTTCGTGCCCCGCCCTCCCGGGATCGTCGGTCGTCAGATCTCTAGGCCGACTTGGTCTCCCAGAAGACCTTCGCGATCTCGTCCACCGCGTCGAGCAACTTCTGCCCCTGCGCGGGGTCCTCGGACTTCTTGGCTGCGCCGGCTTCCTTCGTGGCGTTCCAGAACTTCTCGTGCAGATCCGGGTACTTCTGCGCGTGTTCGGGCTTGAAGTAGTCGGTCCACAGCACCCACAAGTGGTGCTTGACCAGGTCGGCGCGCTCCTCCTTGATGAAGACCGCGCGCTCCTTGAAGCGCTCGTCGTCGGAACCCTGATACTTCTCCTGGCAGGCCTTGACCGACTCGGCCTCGATCCTCGCCTGAGCCGGATCGTAGACGCCGCACGGAAGATCGCAGTGCGCGTGGACGACGCGGCGGGGCTTGAGCAGATCGGCGATCCGCATGTCCGCCTCCTCTCTGAGGGATTCTCGTTTGCCGACCGAAACCTACTCCTGGCATCGGTATCCGACCACCTGAGCCGGCCCCGGCCGGTGAGGCTGCTCAGGTCCCGAGATCGAGCTCGGGTGTCGAGAGGTCGTTCCCGGCTTCCGGCCCGGCTCCCGGCCCGGCTTCCGGGCTCGGCTCGAGCACACCGAACTCCTCTTCGATCAGATGCCGGGTCACGGTCAGGTTCCCGGTTCCGGGGTCCTGCTCGACGACGTCCCAGGCGACGAGCTGCGCGCCGTCCTCGGCCGTCACCGGGTCGAAGTAGAGGATCTGCGCCGTCAGCGGGATGCCGCCCTCGGAGGTGAACGAGATCGGACCTGCGCCGCCCGTCGTGCCGTCGCGCAAGAACAGCGTCCCTTCGATCACCCGGACCGAAGCCTCGTGGTAGTGACCGGAGACCACCAGGGGAACCCGTCCGGCGAGCGGAACGGCGACGCGGTCGTCGTGTACGGCGACGATGTCGGGAGGTTGCGCCTGCGCCTCGAGGGAGGGCAGCAGCACATCCTCGCCGAATCGCTGCTTAACGCGGTCGACGTCGTCCGTCTCGATCGGGCGATCCGGATCGCCGTTGAACAGCGGGTCGGGCGCGCCGAAGAACGTCACCCCGTCGATCGTGACCGCATCGAAGTCCAGCACGTCGGCATCCGCGAAGGCCTCGATCGTTCGCGGCACCGACGGGGAGTCGTGATTGCCGCGAACGAACAGATAGGGCCGCCCGAACTTCGGGATCGAGCGAAGGATCAGGTCGTCGGCAGAGGTGCCGAACGACGTGACGTCTCCGGTATCCAGCACGACGTCGACATCGAAGCCGTCGGCCACGCTCTTGGCGAAGTCGAACCCGAGCACCGAAAGGTGGATGTCGGAGATGTGCAGCACGCGGATCTGGTTCCCGGTGAGCGGATTCGCTTCGATCGAGGCGTACGCTCGCGCGGCACCGTCGACGATCCGGCCCAGTTCGCTGCGGAACACGTCGATGCGCTCGCTCGTGCCTCCCGCGGGACCGAGCAACTGCGGCACCAGCGTGAGGGACCCGCTCGCCTTGTACGCGCGGAACCGCTCGGGCGCGAACGTGCTTCCTGCGAGGACGATGCAGCCACCGACCACCACAAGCGCCGCCAAGGTGGCGATCGCGATCTGCCGCAGTCGGCGGCGGAAAACGAGGAGCGCGAGCACCGCCGCGCCGACGATCGCGGCTGCCAGCGTGATCGCCGCGAACCGGGGGATCGCGTCGATCGCCCTGGATTCCACGTCCGAGGTCAGGTCGTCC
Organism: Actinomycetota bacterium; assembly: GCA_040902745.1. Taxonomy (GTDB): domain Bacteria; phylum Actinomycetota; class UBA4738; order UBA4738; family HRBIN12; genus JBBDWR01. Next base: position 45,235 of record JBBDWR010000025.1, read on the forward strand.
AATCCGCCCGAGGAGACGAACCGTTCGACCTCGCCGACACGCACCTCTTCGAGCTCTGCCTGCAGATGCAGCGGGGAGGCGTGCGTGTCCGCGGTGACGCTGCCGAAGGGTGGGAGCAGCACGTCGGTATCGCCGGCGCCGAACCCGGCGCGCAGGCGCACGTCGAACGGGCCCATCGCAACGACCGTGGTGGCGAACAGCGCCATCCCGATCGTCGCGCCGATCAACCCGACCGCGGTCGCGGCGAGCCACCCGCCCACGCGACGGACCTCGGGGCGGTCCGTCCAACGACGTCGCTCGCCTGGCACGGCGGCCTCGTCGCGGTCTGCCGGCCGTTCGGGGGACGGGTCCGTGTCCGCTGATGGCACGCCCCGCACTCTACGCTGTGGGCGTGACCGAACCTTCGACCAGGCGCCGTCGTGCACGCTCCCTCGCCGTCGTCACGGCTGCCGCCGCCGTGACCGCCGCGTGCATCCGCTGGCGGCCGAGCCGGGTGGAGGTGTCCGGCGACTCGATGGACCCCACGCTGATGCCAGGTGATTGGCTGCTCGCGGTTCCTGCCCGCAGGCTTCGCGTCGGTCACGTCGTCGTCGTGGGGCACCCGGACCGTGCCGGATTCGAGATCGTGAAACGCATCTTCGCCGGCCCGGGAGATGTCGCACCCGACGGTTCGATCCTCGGAGCCGACGACTGGTGGATCGAGGGGGACAACATCGATGCCTCGACCGACAGCTACCGCTTCGGGGCGGTTTCGCGGGCCCTGATCCACCTGCGGATCCGGGCGATTTACGCGCCGGTGGCTCGGCGACGCCTGCTCTAGCATGAGCCGGATGCCATCCCACCCCAAGCGCTCGGAGGCACACACGCGATGACGACGCAGATGTACATCGATGGCTCATGGACCGACGGCCACGCCACCCGATCGCACCAGGTCACGAGCCCCGTCACGGGTGAGCTACTGGGCGAGGTTCCCATGTCCACCGCGCAGGACGTCGACGCTGCCGTCGTCGCCGCCCGCGACGGGCAACGCGCGCTCGAAGCGCTCAACGTTCACGAACGCGCGGCGCTGTGTCACCGTGCCGCTGACCTGCTCGACGAGCGGATCGTATCGCTCGCTCGAGACCTCACGCTGGAGCAGGGCAAGCCGATGCACAGCGAAGCGATCGAGGAGATCGAGGAGACGGCTGGAAATTTCCGCATGGCTGCCGAGGACGTCAAGCGGCTCGACACCGCGGTGATCCCGAGCGAGGCGCGGGGCAAGATGGTGTTCACGCTGCGCAAGCCCAACGGTGTGTTCGCCGTGATCACGCTCTGGAACTTCCCGATCATGATCCCCTCCGAGCTTGTTGCTCCGGCGCTCGCGACCGGCAACGCGGTCGTGCTCAAGCCCAGCGAGTTCACCCCGTTGATCGCCGCGCGACTGGTGCAGGTGTGCGAGGAGGCCGGCTTCCCGAAGGGCTCGATCAACCTGGTGTTCGGCGGGCGCGATGCAGGCGAGGCACTCGTCACCCATCCGGGTGTGCACGCGATCGCGTTCGTTGGGTCGGCGGCTACGGGCGAGGCGATCGTTCGCGCAGCGGGGATGAAGCGCACGCTGATCGAGGCGAGCGGGAACGGGCCGCAGATCGTGCTGGATGACGCGAACGTCGAGGCGGCAGCGGTTGCCGCGGTCGAGGGCGCGGCTTTCCTCGCCGGACAGGTGTGCGTCGCGACCGAGCGTGTGCTCGTCCACCGCGACGTACACGACGCGTTCGTGGATCACGTTCTCAAGCAGGTAGGAGAGGTGGTCCTCGGCAACCCCTGGAGGAATCCACGACGATGGGTCCGCTCAACAACGAGCCGACCGCCGCCAAGATGGATCGTCACATGAGCGACGCGATCGCCACCGGCGCGACCGTCCTGGTCGGCGGTGCTCGGGCCGCCGGCTTCCCGACCGATCTGTACTACGAGATGACGGTCGTCGACGGGGTCGGTACCGACGCGCTGCTGTTCGCCGAGGAGTCCTTCGGACCCGTGCTCCCGGTGACGACGTTCGTCGACGACGACGAGGCGATCGCGCTGGCCAACGACACGGACCTGGGGCTGCAGGCCGCGGTGTTCACGTCGAGTCTCAAGCGCGCGTTCCGGTACATCCACGAGATCCGCGCGGGCAACCTGCAGATCAACGAGTCGACCGGCTATTGGGAGGGGCGCCCGCCCTGCGGCGGCGCCGCGGGAACCAAGACCGGCTGGGGGCGGATCCAGCTCGAAGACTTCACCGACCTGCGCACGGTCACGATCGACTACGAGCACACCCGCGACTGACGCCGAGTCCGCTCGCCCTAGATCCCCCGGCTGAACGCGAGATCTGCGAGGTGGATCGAGCCGCTCTCGGTGCGATCGAAGCGCAGTTCTACGGTGCGTACGTCGTCGAGGTCGATGCCGTCGAACTCCTCGAGCGGGAACCGGACCTGGTTGAGCAGGATGTGCCCGATACCGCCGCGCCCAACCATTCGCGCTAGCGCGGCGTTGCCGACCGCCGAGGCTGCGACCTGCGCGACGTCGCCGTTTCCGTCGATCAACGCAACCGTGAGGTCCTGCAGGTCGATCCGCCCGTTCGCGTCCGACGACGGGTTCTGCGCGGCGCGGAACTGGAAGGCGTCGAACCCGGAGACGTCACGCGAGCCAGGCGGCAACTGGTAGCGCACCTCGGAGTTCGGTTCGCTCCAGGAGATCGTTCCCTGCCCGAGGCCGGGAAGGTTGCGATCGCTGAACGCGAAGTTCCCCGATTGGCAGGGATCGAACAGGCTGTTCGCGCACCATCCGTACGTGCTTATCCCGGCAGGAACCACCGACCCGCCGGGGAAGGTCTGGAACAACGACTCGACGTCTCCGTACCGGTCGACGTCGAGTCGGCGGTTCGCGAGGTCGGGGGCGAGGTAGCTCACGAGTGTTCGTCCGGCGGCCAGTGACTCGGGCTGCGCCTGCCCGGTCCACATCGGATCCACCGCCGTCTCGTTCCCGACGTAGCGCCGGAAGAACCCCGCGATGTAGGCGGCGCCGGCCCGCCGCTCCTGACGCTGGCTCAGTTGCGCGGGACACCCGAATCCGTCGTCGAACGCGCCGGGATACTTCCCGCCGGGCGACCAGACGGTGTTGAAGAAGTTGTGGTTGGCTCCGAACACGGTGACGGTGTGCTTGGGTGTCGGGTCTCCGGGGTCCAGGTACCGGGCATCGTCGAAGAAGTGCACGCCCTGCAGGTCGAAGACGTCGCCGTCGCACGTCGGCAGCACCACGGCGAGCGGAACGTCATTCACCGTCACGCGCGTGAAGTCCACGGGTGCGAGGGCGAGCACGCCGTCGATCCCGTACGGATCGGCGCGCTCACGGTCGACGATCACGCTCCAGACGGCGCCCTCGCCGCCACGGGAGTGGCCCATGACGCCGATCCGCGCGAGGTCGACCTGCCCCACGAACGTCGTGCCGAAGGGCGCTCCGCCGACGTCCGACCACTCGCTCCACAGGTCGATGTGCTTGCCGATCACCTCGCCGCGCTGGCGCATGCCGGTGTCCTCGAGTCGGCTCCCCAGCACGTTGACGCCGTTGGCGCCCACTGACACGACGATGTACCCCCAGCTCGCCAGGCTGCTCGCGACATAGTCGTACCCGGCGAAGTTCGGGATCGGGCGCCACCCGTCCCGACACGGCCACCGGAAGTCGGTGTTTTGAGTCCCGCGCATGAAGCAGCTGCTGTGGTTGCCGTGCATGAACAGGACGAGCGGGTACGGACCGTCCGGCAGTCCAGTCGGGTAGTGAACGTCACCGACGAGTTCGACCGCTCGACCGATGTTGGTCGGCTGGAACGCTTCGTTGCCGAGCTTGTAGACCTGTCGCGTGACCTCGTACGGACCGGGAGCTGCGGGGTCGGGGATCGTCTCGGGTGCCACACCGCGCGGTGGTGGGGGGGCAGTCCCTCGAGCTCCCGGCGGGGCCGTCGCGCGTGTGCCGTACCGCACGACGATCGGGCCGGTGCGCACGATGGGGTCGTCCGTGACGCCCCGCAGCGTGCGGCCGTCGGGGGCCGGGATCCCGTAGGCCACCGGACGGCCGCTCGCGAGGAACACGTATCGCTGTGCGCGAGGCGGGAACGCGCCACGCACTTCGACGCGCCACAGCGGTTCGTCGCCGGGGCGCTCCACGCGAGCCACCTCGAGTTCTCGTCGATCGCGCACGATGCGTCCCCGGGTTCGCAGTGCAGCTGCGATGAGGTCGGCGGCCACCGGCCGCACAACGGTCCGCGGTCGCGCTCCACGCGGCACCCCTTGATGCTCCCCCTGTGCGAGCGCCGTGGAAGGGCCCACCAGCGTCACCGCGATCGCGATCACCGCCAGCGAGTGGAGTCTCGGCCTGCGCATCGCGGTGTCCCTCCGGTTGTCGGCGGATCCTCGTCGTCCTCGGCAGTGTATGTCCGGAGTCGCAGCTCCGCCTCTAGGATGGAGGGCGTGACGCTTCCTCAGCGGCCCGACGGACGCCCGCACTCGCAGATGTCGACCCGGCCGGGTTCCGTGCCTCCGCGTCCGGACCTTCGCCAACCGGGTCGGCGGACCCCCACGCGCGCCGGTTCGGTGCTGATCGTGCTCGGACTCCTGCTCGCGATGGCGGCAGGCGTCGTCGTCCTCGATCGCAGCCGGGTTCCGGGGGAGCGGGCGGCGGACGGGAATGCCGATCGATCCGCGCCGAACGATCCACCGCGCGCCACGCCGGTGGAGCCCGGGGACGGACAAGGGGACGCGCCCGGGGACGGAAAGGACCGCCCCGAGCCAGAACCCGATACCCCCGCCGGGCCGGCGACCTATCGGTTCCTCCAGCGCTCTCCCGGGCAGGGGGCGTGGCGGTTCGATCCCTGCGAGGAGATCGCCTTCGTCGCGAACCTGTCCAACGCTCCGCACGGCGCGGTCGCCGACCTGCGCGAGGCGGTTCGGCGCGTGGAGCGGGCGACCGGCTTGCGCTTCCGCTATGAGGGGGCCACCGACGAGGTCGCCCGTCCTTCGCGCAAGATCTACCAACCGGCACGCTACGGCGACCGATGGGCTCCGTTGCTCGTCGACTGGCAGGATCCCGACGAGTCGCGGTTCGTCTGGCGCGCGCGCTCTTCGGGAGCGCCCGCCCTCGGGCTGGCGACGCCACTGTGGTCGCGGGACGATCCGGGGATCTACGTGAGCGGGGTGGTCGTACTGAACGCGATCGACCGTGGCCCCGGCGGATTCGGGTGGCCCTGGTCGCGCGGCGTCACGATCCTCCACGAGCTCGGCCATGTGGTCGGACTCGCGCACGTACATGCCAAGGACCAGGTGATGACCACCGACGGGACTTCGAACGCGACGGCGTGGGGAGCAGGCGATCTCGCCGGGCTGGAACTGCTCGGCGAGCGAGCCGGATGTCTGCCGCCGGTGCTGCCGCCGTGATCGTCAGACGCCGGGCAGCGGGTCGCGCTCGATGGGGCACGTCATGCACCGGGGCCCGCCACGTCCGCGGCCCAGCTCGAACCCTTCGATCGTGATCACCTCGATGCCGCCCTGGCGTAGCCGAGTGTTGGTGTCGACGTTCCGCTCATAGGCGATCACGACGCCCGGCGAGATCGCGAGCACGTTGTTGCCGTCGTCCCACTGCTCCCGCTCCGCCTGGAACCGGTCCCCACCGGTCTCGAACACGCGAACGTCGGAGAGGCCGAGCGTGCGCGCGATCGCGACGAACAGGTCGTCTTCCTCGTCGATCGCGACGCCGCTGGGTCCGGCGTGCAGGCGATAGGTGAGCATCGACGAACGCAGTTCCGGATAGATCGTGAACGCGTCGATATCGAGCATCGTCACCACGGTGTCCAGGTGCATCGCGCTTCGCTTCTCCGGCAACTCGATCGCGAGGATCTCGGTCGCAGCCCCCGCGCGAAGAAGGCGTTCGGCGAGCGTTTCCACCGTTCCCGGACGCGTCCGCTCGCCCATGCCGACGAGCACGGCACCGTTGCCGATCACGAGCACGTCGCCTCCCTCGAGCGCGAGCGGGGCCTGGATGTCGTCGCTCCAGATCTGGAACTCCTCGCCCGTGAACACGGGATGGTGTCGGTAGAGCACGTCCATGTGGAGCGATTCCCGCTCCCGCGCCGGCTTGGCCAGCGCGTTGATCGAGACGCCACCGTAGATCCACGCCGACGGGTCGCGCGTGTACAGCTGGTTCGGAAGGGGTCGCAGGACGAAGCCGCGACGGACGTGGTGGACGAGGCTGTCGGTCTCGAACGGCAGGTCCTCGAACGTGATGCCGGCGATCATGCGGTCGGCCAGCTCTTTGGGGGGGATCTCGTCTAACCACTCCCGTACGGCGGGGGCGAGCCGCGGCCCCAGGCTCTCCAGATGCAATCGGTCGAGGAGCGACCTTCGAACTCCGTCGGCGGCGAGCGTCTCGGCGAGCAGATCCTTGAGATAGAGCACCTGCACCCCGTGCGATGACAGCGTGGCCGCGAAGGCGTCGTGCTCCTGGCGAGCGCGCTTGACCCACGGAACGTCGTCGAACAGGAGTTCGTCCTTGTTGGTCGGGGTCAGCCGCTGTAGTTCCAGATCGGGGCGATGGAGCATCACCCGTCGGAGCGTCCCGACCTCAGAGCCGACGTACAGGTGGGGCTCGCGCTCGGGTGCCGGGTCGTGGACAGCCATCGTGCGCTCAGTCTAGGGGCTGGCCGTTCCTGACCAGCGGCGATACGCTTGTTGCACCTGCAAATGGTGAGGAGCCCCTGTGGACACGATCCAGCCGAGCACCGCGAGCGACACCACGCGGAAGATCGATGCGACGGTCGATGCACGCGGTCAGTCCTGCCCCGGTCCGATCGTCGCATTGGCGAAGGCGCTCAAGTCGCGCGGAGCCGGTGATGTCGTGGAGCTGCTGGCGTCCGACCCCGGTTCCAAGACCGACGTCCCCGCGTGGGCCAAGCTCTCCGGCAACGAACTTCTCGAGGCCACCGCGTCCGACGGACGGTTCCGCTACCTGATCCGGGTCCGGTGACCGCGCTATGACAGATCCCTTCACTCCGCAGCAAACTCCCACGGCGATCGTTCCCGGCGACGACAAGATCACGATCATCTGCTGGAGCGGCGAACTCGACCGGATCTGGCCTGTGTTGATCCTCTCCACCACCGCCGCGGCGAGCGGCATGCAGGCGCAAGTGTTCTTCACGTTCTGGGGGCTGTTCGCGCTCGTGAAGCCGGGTGTGCGCATCACCGGTGATAACTGGATGCAGAAGATGCTGTCGGTGATGAACCCGGGGGCGACCCAGAAGGCCAAGCTCTCCAAGATGCAGTTCGCCGGGGCGGGGCCCGCGATGATGCGCAAGCTCGCGAACGATCAGAAGGTTCCGTCGCCCGAGGTGCTGCTCGAGCTCGCGCGCGACATGGACGTGAAGCTGATCCCGTGTCAGATGACGATGGACCTGCTCGGCTTGAAGCCGGAGGACATGATCGATGGGCTCGAAGAGCCGATCGGAGCGGCGACCGCGCTCCTGGAGATGCGGGAGTCCGGGATCCACCTGTTCATCTGAACGACTCTCGCGTCGCGGAGCGCGGGAGGGAACCGGCTTGACGCGCCGGAGCCGCGCTCGACGCGACGCGGGAGTTTAGAAGGTGTCGGAGTAGTCGTCGTCTTTTGCGCCGCCGGTGGCGATCCACAGGTCACGGGACTCCTTGGGATCGGAGAGCCGTTTGAGCAGGCTGTACCACCCGGGCTCGTAGGCGACGTCCTGACATTCTTCGCATTCGGCAAAGGTGCCTGGGTCGTGATTCACGTGTTCCATCCCTACTCCGGCCCTACTCGGCCCTACTCCGGCCCTACTCGGCCCTGCTTCGGCCCTCTCGAGACCAGCTTGCGGCCTCGACCCGGCCCGTCGGTCGGTTCCGGTTCTGCTCGGTGTGGCGCTCCCCGTAAGTGTAGGGATGCGCTCCCTTCCTGGCGCTACGTCGAACGGCCCGTTCTCTGCCCGGTCCCTGCACCGAAAGTCTTGGGCCAGATGCCGTGAGCATCCTGGAGTCTCCTGCGTGACAACGTGATCGCCCAGCAGGAGCCGGGCACCCCGCTAGCGGCCGTTGGAGCTGAAGTGTTGCCAGTCCTTCACGCGCCGCCAGGTGCCGCCCCATTCCCAACCCGCGTTACGGAACGCCCGCCACACGTCGTCCCGTTTGAAGATCATCCCGCGACGGCGGTTCGAGCGGTCGACGAACCGTCGCCCACGCGGGGGCGACACGTGGCCACTGGAGGGGATGTAGTACGGGTTCTCGACCGGGTTCACGTCGATCGCCTTGCCGAAGGCGTGCATCGACCAGACCCCAGGCGAACCGGCACGCCAGCGGCAATTGAAGGCGCTGGTGTTGTCGTGCTTCATCGACCGGGTGTCGTTCGCGCCGTAGTGGTCGACCAGGCGCATCCGCCGGATCGGGAACCGTGCCTCGTAGACCTTCTCGAACACCCGCAGCATCTTTCGGGCGGCGTCCTCGTGGACTACCAACTCGCCCCAGCGGGCCTCGCGCTCGAAGCTCCAGATCCGCAGACGCAGATAGCGCAGATCGCGCAGCTTCACGGGACAGCCCGGTCGCCACGACTTGCCCGTCATAAGCCTGCGGGTCGCCCGATCCAGCCGGGAGACCGAACCCTGGTACGGCGGCTGACCCCCGGCAAGTGCCGGAGGGGAGACCAGGACCAGGCAGACCAGGGCCCCCAGTACGAGGGCGAGGAGCCGGATCGACAGTCGCATCTGTCCATCCTCGGCCTGGAGGCCGCCGTCAACAACCTTCACAGGGTTTCCACAGATCCTTCGTGACACTAATTAGCCTGACGAAGTATCATGGGGGATCGATGCCACCCTCTCCCACGCCCGTTCGCTCCGTCGCCCCCGGTGAGCTCGCCGGGCGGCTGCGGTTCGCGGTGATGCGGCTCTCCCGCGCCGTTCGCCGTCAGGCCGTGCCCGGCATCTCACCCTCGCAGTTGGCCACCCTGTCGACGGTGGAGAGCTCCGGCCCGATCACGATCGGCAGGCTCGCCGAGACCGAGCAGGTCCGGCCGCCCACGATGACCAAGATCGTCGCTGCCCTCGTTGAGGCGGACCTCGTGACCCGAAGCGCCGATCCCCTCGACCGGCGGGTGGCGTGGGTTCTGTGCACCCCGGAGGGGAAGAAGAACATCCGGGCGGTCCGTCGCCGGGGCGACGAGTGGTTGGCCAAGCGACTCCGCGCCCTTCCGCCTGAGGACCTGCAGGTGCTCGACCACGCAAGCGAGATCATGGATCGCCTCCAGCGTGAGGAGGATCGCGCATGACGGCGGTCGTCCACGCCTTCCACCGGACCTTCGACTCTTTCCGCGTGCGGAACTTCCGCATCTATCTCGCCGGCATGGCGGTCTCCACCACGGGGATCTGGATCCATACCGTGGCTTCCGCCTGGCTCGTCCTTCGCCTGAGCGACAGTGGCGTGGCGCTCGGGATGCTGCTGGCGCTGGAGTTCCTGCCGATCCTGCTGCTCGGCGCGCTCGGCGGTGTGGTCGCCGACCGATTCGACAAGCGTCACATCCTGATCGTCACGCAGATCGCCTTTGCGTCCTTGTCGTTGCTGCTCGGCGTGCTCGCCGCGTTCGAACTCGAGCAGCTGTGGATCGTGTACGTGGTCGCCCTGGCGACGGGCCTGGTCACGGCGGTGGACCACCCCACCCGGCAGTCGTTCGTTCCCGAGATCGTCGGCAAGCGCCACCTGACCAACGCGGTGAGCCTCAACAGCGCCGTGTTCACGGGCACCCGCATCATCGGGCCGGCGATCGGTGCGGCCGTGATCGCCGCCGTGGGGATCGCCCCGGCGTTCCTGCTCGACGGCGTCTCCTATCTCGCGGTCGTGGTCAGCCTGCTGATGATGCGCCGCCGGGACCTGCGTCCGGCCGAGCGTGCCGCGGAGGGCGAGCGCGGTGTGCGCGAGGGGCTGCGCTACGTGTGGCACACCCGAGAGCTGCGGCTTCCATTGCTCCTGATGTCGGTGCTGTTCACGTTCTCCTTCAACTGGTTCGTGTTGATGCCACTGCTCGCCGAGCGCACGTTCTCGGGCGGCGCTGGAACCTATGGGTCGATCCTGTCGTTGATGGGAGTCGGCTCCTTCATCGGAGCGCTCGTCCTCGCGCACAGGGCGCGATCCGGGCATCGCCTGCTGGCGATCTCCGGGATCGCGGTCGGCGTGATGAGCCTGGCCGCCGGCTTCGCCCCCACACTCGGGTGGGAGCTCGCGGTCGTCGTCCCCCTGGGTCTGGCCACGATCGCCTTCATGATCACCGGCAACACGACCCTGCAGCTGACGGCCGACCCCAAGATGCGCGGCCGGGTGATGTCGCTGTACTCCGTCGTGTTCCTCGGATCGACGCCGATCGGGGCCCCGATCCTCGGATGGATCGGCGAACATCTGGGTGCCCGTGCGGGACTCGTCTTCGGGGGCGTCATCGCCCTATTGGCGAGTGGCATCGCCTTGTGGGCTCTCCAACGCGGGCGCCGGATGGCGGCCGTTCCGGCGAGTGAGCAGACCCGCACGGCGGTGCTCGACGTCCCCGCTCCGGATGCCGACGACGTCGCCGTGGAGCGGTCGCTGACGGCATGAGTCGACCCGCCGGAATCGGGGTATACAACAGGGGTATGGATACGACGACGAAGCGCCGCTCGTTCCCGCGACCCTCGGTCCGGATCCCGCCGATCTCCCTCGACATGGCGATGCGTGTCGCGCGCGAGGAGGTCGAGGAGCTCCGGAGGTGGCTGGCCTCACCTGCGGGCCGAAAGTCCCGTGAGCTGCTCGCGGCCGGTCTCGTCGCCGCGACGCCGGTCATCATGAACCATCCTGCCCTGCGCGCGAGTCGCATCGTGCGCATCTTCGGGTTCGCGGGCGCCGGCGCATTGTTGGTGAAGCTCGCGGACTCGATCCGCGACTGGGAACCGTCGGTCGTGGACATCACGCCGCCCGATGACCCGCGTCCTTAGGAGCTCACCTGTCGGTGCCCCTCGGTGGTGACAGGATGACGGGCATGTCCCGGCCCATCCGGATCACGTGAGCGGCGCCATCTCCCGCACCTTCGCGTCCCTTCGCGTGCGCAACTTCCGCCTGTTCATCGGAGGCCAGCTGCTGTCGGCCTCGGGCACGTGGATGCAGGGGGTCGCCGCCCCGTTGCTCGTCCTCAGGCTCACGCGAGGAAGCGATGTGCAGGCTTTGTGGGTGGGGCTCGATACCGCCTTGCAGTTCCTGCCGATCATGATCCTCGGCGCCTACGGCGGAGTATTAGCCGACCGGTTCGACAACCGACACCTGCAGATCATCACCCAGATCCTCTATGCCACGGTGGCAGCCGTCTTCTGGATCGTGATCGCGACCGGTGTCGTCGAACTGTGGATGGTGCTGACCCTGTCGTTCCTCACCGGAGCCGTGATGTCGATCGACATGCCGACGCGGCAGAGCTTCTACCTCGAGATGGTCGGACCGGAGCAGCTCACGAACGCGATGAGCCTCAACACCGCCACGTTCACCGGTTCGAGGATCTTCGGATCCGCGCTGGGGGGTCTGCTGGTGGCCGCCTTCGGGTTCGCACCGGTCTTCGCGATCAACGCCCTCACCTACCTAGCCGTCGTCGCCGCGCTGCTCGCGATGCGTACCGCAGAGCTGAGACCGCGCGAACGAGTGAAGCGGCAGCCCGGCCAGATCCGGGAGGGCATCCGGTACGTCTGGAACACGCCTGCGCTTCGCGTCCCGATGGTCACGATGGCGGTCGTGTTCCTGTTCTCCTTCAACTTCGTCGTGCTGATCCCGCTGCTGGTGCAGGACACGTTCGGCGGAGGAGCACGGCTGCTCGGCGTGCTGATGTCGCTGTGGGGCGTTGGGTCCCTCGCCGGCGCGCTGTACCTCGCCAGCCGATCGACGCGCCCGAACCCTCGTCGACTCGCCATGTTCGGCGTCGCTCTCGGTGGGACGACCTTGCTGTTGGCGCTGGCGCCGACCGTCTGGGCGGCGGGGTTCGTGATGCCGCTGCTGGGCGCGATGGGGATCGCCTTCGCGATAACCGGCAACTCCACCCTGCAACTCACCGCCGTCGGTTCGATGCGCGGCCGGGTGATGGCGATCTACACCGTGGTGTTCCTCGGGTCGACCCCGATCGGCGCCCTGCTTGCCGGGGCCATGGCCGCGATTCTCGGCCCGCGGTGGGCTTTTGCGATCAGCGGCGTGATCGCGTCGGCGGCCGGTGTGGTCGCGCTCTCGGTGGTCCGGCGGCTCGGGATCGACGTTCCGGCGGGATCGGGGGCGGAACGGGAACGCGTGGTCGAGGCCGAGGCGGCGGTCGAGCTCACGCAGCCGGAGGTCGCGACCGGCGACTGACCGCTACCCGAGTACCCTGCCCCGATGGACCGAAGCGACTATCTCGATGTCCTTCGGCGCGAGTCGGATGCCTTTGCCGCGGCGGTGGCCGACGCCCCACTCGGCGACCCCGTTCCTTGCTGCCCCGACTGGAACGTCGCCGACCTCGTGTATCACCTCGGTGAGGTGCATGCGTCCTGGAGACAGATCGCCGCGGAGGGCATCCTGGATCCCGCCACGATGTCGGAGGTCCCTCGCCTCGCGGACCCGTTCTTGGTGGAGTGGTACCGCGCGGGGGCTCCCGTGCTGCTCGACACGTTGACTCGCGCCGATCCGTCGACCCCGGTGTGGACCTGGTGCAGCGGCGACGACGTCGCGTGGGTGATCCGGCGTATGGCGCACGAGACGGCGGTGCACCGATGGGACGCGCAGCGTGCGCTCGGCGCAGCCGTTCCGATCGAGCCGGCGGTGGCCGCGGACGGCATCGACGAGTTGATCGAGCACTTCCTCCCCGAAGGGGACCTCTCCGATCCGGGGGAGACCGTTCGGTTCGAGGCGATCGATACCGGCGATGTCTTCTCCGTGACGGTCGGCAACGACGCGCTTCGACGGACGCCTGCGGCCGAACCCGACGTGATTGCGCGTGGGGACGCATCCGATCTTCTGCTGGCGCTGTGGAGGCGCGTTCCGGTGACGGTGCTCGACGTGCGTGGCGATGCGACCGTGCTCGACCGGTTCCTCGCGCGCGGCGATCTCGACTGAGCCCTGCCGCTCAGCCCAATCGGGCGTCGATGCACTCCGCTCGATCGGGGTGGGTTCGTCGTGCAGCCAGCATCGAACGTCGACGAAGCGGGCGACGCGATCGGGGTGCACCACGACGGGTCACCCGACCAGCGGAACATCCGGATCGAGCTCGCGGTCCAACCGCCACACCTCCTCGTCGCCGCGACGGCTCACGTCGATCCGCGTTCCGTCCTCCAGGTCCAGGCGCAAGCATGTCATCTGTGTCCCCGCGCGCTCCTCATCCCAGCTGCGAACGACGTGCACGGGTTCCTCGACGCCTCCCCAGACGACGGCGATCGGTTCGGCGCCGGGTCCCGATCCCGCAGCGAACACGAGCCGAAGCTCGGGGACGTGCGCGAGCCAGCGCGGGAGCACCGGTGCCCAGAGCAACAGGATCACCGCTACGGCCGTGACCGACCAAGCTTCTCCGAGACCCGGCAGCATCGGGATCGCGAGTGCGGCGGCGAACAGACGCGCTCCCTGGTAGACCACGTCGTATGCAGCGAAGATCCGGCCCCGGTAGCCATCGGGCACCGACTCCTGCACGAGCGTGTCCGCCGGGATCTTCTTCCAGGCGAACGACAACCCGACGAAGAAGCTCGCGATCAGCACGGTCCACGGACCGATCAGTGGAGCGATCGCGAGCAGCGTGACGCCGCTCAGCAAGAAGGAGCCGGCGATGATCTGCTCCTTCTCGAAGCGTTCCTCAAGTTTGCCCACAGTCACGAGCCCCGCGAACACGCCCAGCCCTCCCGCGCCGATCAGGTACGAGAACGATCCGACCCCCTCCTGGAAGCGGTCGCGGAACACGAACAGGGAGAGCACCAGGATGAGTCCCTGACACAGCTGGTCGATGCCCATCGAGGTGATCGGGCCGAGGGCGCGCGGAGTGTGCACGAGCTGACGAACGCCGTCGCCGAACTCGACCGCAACCCGTCGCAACGCGTGCCGCAGCAACTCGGGCGACTCCGGCAGCATGTGGGGACGGAGGTCACTGTGGATCCGCCACGCGAGCACCGAAGCAGCCAGCCACACCACCGCGCACCCGACGATGAGCGGAACCGTGCCGAACGCGTCGGCGACGAGCCCGCCCGCGAACGCCCCCGCGATCAACGCCGTGGTCCCTCCGATCGTGGCCAGGGAGTTGGCGATCAGCAGATCCTCGGTGGGGACGAGTCGCGGAACCACCGCATTCGCGGTGGTGAGGTAGAAGCGATTGACCGACAACACCCACAGCGCGCCACCGTAGAACAAGACCGGCGCGTCACCGGCATTGAACAACACGAGCCCGACGATCGCTGCCCGCAGCAACGGCCCGACGATCAGGATCCGCCGGCGCGGCCAGCGGTCGATGAACACGCCCGCGAACGGCCCGATCACCGAGAACGGAAGCACGATCACCAGGCTGGCGAGGGCGAACCCCTCCGTCGTCGTCTGTTCGTCGGGGGAGAACACCAACGAGGTGATCAACGAAGCCTGGAAGAGCCCGTCCCCGACCGTGCTGACGATCCGCATCACGAGGAGTCGCCGGAAGTCGGGACTGCGCAGGGCACCCTTGGTGCGCTGAAGGGAACTCGGCATCCCGCAAGCCTAGGCGGGCGCACCTCGGATAGCATCGCGGTCCGTCCGCAGATTCCGCCCGGAGATCGTGGAGGTGTATCGGTGGCTCGATTCAAGGTCGGCGTCCAGTTCCAGCCCCAGCACTGCACGATGGAAGAGCTCCGATCGGGATGGCGGGCCGCGGATCTAGGGGTCGACACGATCTGGACGTGGGATCACTTCTATCCGCTTTCCGGGCCCCCCGACGGAGCGCACTTCGAAGGGTGGGCGCAGCTCGCGGGCATGGCCTGCGACACCGATCGGGGATCTGCCGCTGTTGATCGGCGGCGGTGGCGAGAAGGTGACGCTGAGGATCGTCGCTGAACACGCGGACATCTGGAACGGGTTCGCCCCCCCCGAGGACTACGCCCGAAAGAGCCGAGTGCTGTCCGAGTGGTGCGCAAAGGTCGGCCGCGATCCGAGCGAGGTGGAGCGCAGCGTCCTGATCGAGCCGGAGGAGCTCGACGAGCTGGACGCGCTCGTCGAGGCGGGAGCCGAGCACGTGATCCTGGAGCTCGGTGCTCCGTTCGACCTCGCTCCCGTGCGACGACTTTTGCACGCCGCCGGGGAGTCTGCCTGATGTTCACGGTTGCTCGAGCCTGCGGGTCGGCGCGACGCCCGGCTCGGTAGCCTGCCCGGCGTGGCCCAGATCCAGCAGCAGCCCGCGGTCTCACCGTTCGTGGACCTCACCCGCGATCAGTGGGCGGAGCTGCGCGCCTCGACGCCGCTCACGCTCTCCGAGGACGACCTCTTCGAACTGCACGGCCTCAACGAATCCGTGTCCCTGCGCGAGGTCGAAGAGGTCTATCTGCCGCTCTCGCGGCTGCTGAACCTCCAGGTCCATGCGACGCAGGAGTTGCACGCGTCGACCGAAACGTTCCTGGGTCACGGGGAGAGCAAGGTGCCCTACGTGATCGGGGTCGCGGGCAGCGTCGCGGTCGGCAAGTCCACCACGGCGCGCATCTTGCGCGAGCTGCTGGCTCGCTGGCCCGATCATCCTCGCGTCGACCTCGTGACGACGGACGGCTTCTTGCTCCCGAACGCCGTCCTGAGCGAGCGCGGCCTGATGGAGCGAAAGGGATTCCCGGAGAGCTACGACCGAAAGCGCTTGCTGCGGTTCCTCGCCGACGTGAAGTCCGGGCGCGAGCGCCTGGAGGTGCCGGAGTATTCCCACCTCGAATACGACGTAGTTGCCGACGAGGTCCAGGTGATCGAGCGACCGGACATCCTGATCCTCGAGGGTCTCACCGTGCTGCAGACCGGCGCGGTGCGCGACGGGCGCACGCCGAGGATATTCGTCTCGGACTTCTTCGACTTCTCGATCTACGTGGACGCCCGCGACGACGACGTGCGCCGCTGGTACATCGATCGGTTCCTGAAACTGCGCGAAGCCGTGTTCCGCGACCCGAAGTCGTTCTTCCATCGGTACGCGGACCTCACCGACGACCAGGCACGCGACACCGCGGCGCAGATCTGGGACACGATCAACGGCGTGAACCTTCGGGAGAACATCGAGCCCACGCGCGAGCGGGCCAAGCTGATCCTGAAGAAGGGCCCGGACCACGAGGTCCGGCGGGTGCTCCTGCGCAAGCTCTAGGCAGGGGTTTCGTCAGAGAACTCGGTCCAGTCGGCGTTCGCCGACTCGCCGCTGCCCAGGATGAACTCCTCGACCATCTCGTGGGCCACCTCGTCGGAGAACTGCACCGGCGGGCTCTTCATGAAGTAGGCGCTGGGTCCGATCAAGGGTCCGCCGACGCCGCGGTCCACGGCCGTTTTGGCGGCGCGGACCGCGTCGATCACGACGCCGGCCGAGTTCGGGCTGTCCCAGACCTCGAGCTTGAGCTCGATGTTGA
>JBBDWR010000026.1:0-44748 GCA_040902745.1 Actinomycetota bacterium
GTTAAGCACGCCGCCAGCGTTCGTCCTGAGCCAGGATCAAACTCTCCGTAGAAGATGGTCGGCGGCCGATCGGTCCCCCGAAGGGAGCTCCTCGCCCACGTCACATCATGTTCGGAGCCGGCTTCCGGAGCTAGCACAGCTCCTTCGGCCATTTCCTGACCCGCTCGGCAAAGCAACACCGAGCGGTTCTTGTGGTTCCGTACGACCCGTTGAAGTTCGGACACGGCGAACCGTGCCTTCCCTTCACGGGGAACGCACTGGCTTCATTGGCACACTGTTCAGTTCTCAAGGTGCGAGCGACGTCCCGCTGAGGAAGGATCCTCGACGTGGAGACGCGCAACCACCGATGATAGCGAACGGAGGTTCGAACGTCAAACCGACCGGTCCTGTGCGGTCCCCGCGCCCGACGATGAGCCGAGCACGGAAGCGGCAGCCTACACGATGCGCACGAACCGGCGGCGACCAACCTGGAGCACCTTTCCCCGGAGCTCCTCGGGTGCCAGCTCGAGCGCCGGATCCGTCAGCGCCTCCCCGTCTAGGCGCACGCCTCCCTGCTCGATCTGCCGCCTGGCCTCGGCGTTGGACGGGGCCAGGCCCGCCGTCGCGACGAGGCGCGGCAGCCACACCCGTCCCTGTTCGTTGATCGCCAGGGGAGGCAGGGCGAGCTCCTCCACCTCATCGGGAAGCTGGTGCTCCTTGTGGACCCGGTCGAACTCGGCCTCGGCCTGCCGGCCCGCTCCCATACCGTGATACAGGTCGACGACCTCCCGAGCCATCCGCCGCTTGGCTTCGACCGCCTTGAGCGAGCCGTCCGCGATGCCACGATCGATCTGGTCGGCGACATCGCGACCCAGTGCCGAACCCAATCGGACGTACTTGGCGATCAGACCATCAGGCACCCGCATCAGGCGGCCGAACATCTCCTTTGGCTCGTCGGTGATCCCGACGTAGTTGTCGTAGCTCTTCGACATCTTCCGCACTCCGTCCGTACCCTCGAGCAACGGCATCGTGAGCACGATCTGGGGATCTTGGCCGGCAGCCTTCTGCAGCTCTCTGCCCATCAGCAGGTTGAAGGTCTGATCGGTGCCGCCGAGTTCCACGTCTGCGATCACCGCCACGGAATCCTGCCCCTGCAAGAGCGGATAGAGGAACTCGACGAGGCTGATCGGCTTGTGATCCGCGTAGCGCTTGTGGAAATCGTCTCGCTCCAGCATCTGCGCCACTGTGACGCCGGCCGTCAGGCGGAGAACGTCGTCCATGCCCATCGGCGCCAGCCACTCCGAGTTCCGTCGCACCTCGAGCGCGCCATCGTCGGTCCGAAGCACCTTGCCGGCCTGTTCCAGGTAGGTCGTCGCGTTGGCCTCGATCTCGTCCGTGCTCATCGGCCCCCGCAGCTCCGAGCGCCCGGATGGATCGCCGATCCGTGCCGTGTAGTCCCCGATGATCAGCACAGCGAGGTGACCGGCGTCCTGGAACTGGCGGAGCTTTCGCAGAGTGACCGCGTGACCAAGGTGCAGGTCCGGCCGGGTGGGATCGATCCCGTGCTTGACGCGCAGCGCACGTCCTTTCGCCAGCTTGGACTCGAGACCGTCGGCGGGCTCGATCAACTCCGCACCCGCGGTGAGCCGGTCCAGGTCGGCTGCGCGCTTCATCGCGCGGATGCTATCAGTGCCGCTTCCGGCGACCACTCCCTGGACCTCGGCCCGAGACGATCCGCCGCGTGCTCGCCGGTCCCGGGAGTGGTCGCCGGTACCATCTGAAGGTCATGACCCGCCGCCTACCTCGCCTGCTCTGCGGCTTCCTCGCGCTCGTCGCGCTCGTCGCGGGCTGCCGAGGCTTGGCCGATCTGGAGGACGCGGAGCAAGGAGCGACGGCCCTGCCCCAGACCTCGTTCCTGTACGCCTCCGACGGTTCCGTGCTCAAGGAACTCCACGGCGGTGAGAACCGCATCGTGGTTCCGTCCCACAAGATCCCCGATCCGATCCGCGATGCCGTGGTCGCCGTCGAGGATCGGCGCTTCTACCAGCATCACGGCGTCGACCTCAAGGCGCTTGCTCGCGCCGCGTACACGGACGCCGCGGCAGGGGAGATCGTGGAGGGTGGATCCACGATCACGCAGCAGTACGTCAAGCAGGTTTTCGTCGGGGACGACCAGACCTTGGAGCGCAAGCTCAAGGAGGCCTCGCTCGCTTGGCAGCTCGAGGAGAAATACACGAAGGACGAGATCCTGACTCGCTACCTCAACACGGTGTACTTCGGGCGGGGGGCCTACGGTGTGCAGGCCGCGGCGCAGGCCTTCTTCTCGATCGACGCGCCGGAACTCGACCTGCAGCAGTCCGCGTTGCTCGCCGGCCTGGTCCAGTCGCCGTCCGCCTACAACCCGTTCCGCCATCCCAAGGTCGCGGCGCAACGCCGCAACGATGTGCTCCGACTGATGCGCGACCAACACCTCGTTGCGCGAGCCGCGTACCGCAAGGCGCGCAGCGATCGTCTGCGCCTGCGACCAGCCGCGGTCGACCGCACGGCCGCCCCGTACTTCGTGGACTACGTGCTGCGCTGGTTCCTCGTGACGCCGAGCCTGCAACGCGTGGAATCTTTCGGACCACCCTGCCCCTTCGATCGACCACTGTCCCGCAAAGCGTGCGAACAGCGCTGGGATGCCTTCTTCAGCGGTGGTCTGCGCATCCAAACGACCCTCGATCCGCAGTTGCAGACCAACGCGGATCGAGCGGTCAACGCCGTGCTGCGGGACGAGGACGACCCCTACGGCGCGATGACCGTGATCGATCCCAACACGGGGTTCATCAAGGCGATGGTGGGTGGCCGCAACTACTACGATCCCGACGATCCCTTCGCGAAGATCAACCTCGCCGCCGGAGGCAGCACCGGTCGCCAAGGCGGCTCCTCCTTCAAGCCCTTCGCCCTCGTCGCTGCCCTAGAGAACGGCATTTCCCCCGACGCGGTCTATCCGGCACCCGGGTCGATCGAGCTTCCGCTCGAAGGGGGTCGAGGCTGGAAGGTGAGTAACTCTGATGGCGGCTCTTACGGAAGCCTCACGCTCGAGGACGCGACGATCAATTCGGTGAACACCGTGTACGCGCAGCTGATCTTGCAACTCGGACCCGAGAAGGTGAACGAGGTCGCAACCCGGATGGGCCTGCGCTGTTGCTACCGAACCACCAGTCCGCAGACTACCGAGCTGATCGACGAGCCCTCAGCCGTCCTGGGCGCCAACGACGTCAACTCGATCGAGATGGCCAGCGCGTTCGGAACTTTGGCCACCGGCGGCTACCACGTGGACCCCACGCCGGTCGTATCGATCCGCGATAGCGAAGGCAGTACGCTCTGGAAGCCGGCAGAGCGCGGTCGGCTTGCCGTCGATCCGCAGGTCGCGGCGGCGGCCGCAGACATCCTCCAGCAGGCAGTCACGTTCGGCACAGGAACCGGCGCCGATATCGGACGGCCCCAGATCGGCAAGACAGGCACCGACGACGGTTACACGGACGCCTGGTTCGTCGGGGCGGTGCCACAACTGACGGCGGCGGTGTGGATCGGGTTCCCCCAGGGGCAGATCGCGATGGACGTTCCACGGACGCGGATCACCGTCTTCGGCGGAACGTGGCCCGCCGACATCTGGCGAACCTTTATGGTCGACGCCACACGAAACCTGCCCGCACAGCGGTTCCCGACCCCGAAGGTCCGCTACGTCAGCGTCAAGATCGACGTGACGCAGGATTGTCTGCCGAACCGCTACACCCTCCCGCGCAACATCGAGCCGGTCGAATTCATCACCGGAACCCAACCCATCGAGGTCTGCGCGGAGCCGACCTCCACCCAGTCGGCCGACATCCCCTCCACGATCGGCCTGTATGAGTCCGCCGCGCGGGAGCTCTTGGAACAGTCGGGGTTCTTCACCGAGGTCCGCTACGTGCGCTCGAACCAGCCGCGGGGCACCGTGATCTCCCAGACCCCGTCCGCGGGGCTGCGCGCCCAGCAGACCTCCACAGTGACGATCACCGTGTCCGGGATCTGACCCGAGGCCGCGGATCCCCGGCGCCACGAGCGCGTGAGGTGAACGGGCTCTCGCGGACGCGGAATCGCCACGACCTGTCGACGCCCGAGCGGATCCCGACCCGTGTCCCGACGACGATCTCGTCGCGGGGAACCGACCGCCCGGCCCGAAGTTGAAGCTCGTCGCCTCGAACGAGATCGGTTCCATCTAGGGTTCGGTCGACACCGAGCGCCTGACACAGGCGCGCGGGGCCCGAGCACAACGCCAGCGACGCATCGGTCCCCCGTCGCCGCGCCATCTCGTCGAGGCCGTCGATCGGCTCAGCGGCGCGCAGGAGCACCGCGCAGCCCGTACCGGCGGCGCCGGTCACGACGTTCATGCAGAAGTGCATCCCGTAGGTGAAATAGACGTAGACACGGCCGGGTGGCCCGAACATCACGCGGGTGCGCGGTGTCGGTCCCCGGAACGAATGGCTCGCGGGATCGTCGAAGCGGTAGGCCTCCGTCTCCACGATCCTCACGACCAGGAGTTCTCCCTCGCGTGGGGAGCGAACCAACACGCGTCCGAGCAGATCGCGGGCAACGGCGACGCTGTCTCGGTCGTACCACCGGCGCGGCAGAACCGAGCCGAGCCCGCCCGTGGTCCGCTCGATCATCCACGACCCTTCGAGAGGAACCGTTCGAGCTTGGTCCGTGGCCACGTGTTGATCACATCTGCCGACTCGAGCCACCCCCGCTGCGCAGTGCCGACCCCGTACCGGACCAACGGCAGATGCGTGACAGCGTGCGCGTCTGAGTCGATCGAGAATCGCGCGCCGAGACCCTTGGCCCACAGCACGTGCTCGTCCGTCAGGTCCATCCGGTCGGCATGGGAGTTGATCTCGAGCACCGTCCCGGTTCGGGCGGCTGCCGCGAACACCGTCTCCTCGTCGAACTCGATCGGGTCGCGCTTACCGATCTTGCGGCCCGTGAGATGACCGATCACCTTGACGTGCGGGTGCTCGATCGCGCGGAGCAGCCGCCGGGTCATGTCGCTACGGGACTGGGTGAACTGCGAGTGCACGCTCGCGACCAGGACGTCAAAGCCTTCGAGGAAGTCGTCGTCCCAGTCGACCCCTCCTTCGGCGTCGATGTTCAGCTCGGCTCCGTGAAGCAGACGCATCTTCGGGTAGCGGGATCGCAGACGCGAGAGTTGCTCCCTCTGGGCAAGCATCTTGTCTCGGGTCATACGCTGCATCGAGAGCTGCTCTGCATGATCAGTCACGGCGAAGTAGGCGTACCCTCGGTCCGCCGCCGTGGCGACCATCTGCTCGAGCGTCGCCTGCCCGTCCGTGAGACTCGTGTGGGTGTGCAGATCGCCGCGGAGCTGCTCCGGCAGGACCAGGTCAGGAAGCGATCCTTCGAGCGCAGCCTCGATCTCGCCCCGATCTTCCCGCAGCGTGGGAGCGATCCACGGCAAGCCCAGCCGTTCGTACACGTCCTCCTCGGTCTCGGCCACGATCAACGTCCCGCTCTTCGCCCGGAACAACCCGTACTCCGACAGCTTCAGTCCCTTGCGAACCGCCCGCTCCCGTATCCGGATGTTGTGGGCCTTCGAGCCGGTGAAATAGATCATCGCGGCCCCCCACACATCGAGCGGAACCACGCGCAGGTCGACCTGCAAACCGCTCGTCGTCACGATCGAGGTTTTGGCTTCCCCCGCGGCCAGCACGCGCGCAACCCCCGGCAGACCGGTGAACGCCTCCATGATCGGCGTCGCCTCGTCCGCCGCGGCGAGTAGATCCACGTCACCGATCGTCTCGCGCATCCTGCGCAGCGATCCCGCATAGGCGGCGCGGCGGACCCCTCGCAGACCTCGGAGTTCTTCGAGGAACGCCTCCGCCGCGCCCATAGCGACGTCGATCGTGACGCGCCCGACCGAGGACGCGAGCCGGTCGAGACTGCGCAGCACGTTCTCCTCGGTCTTCCTGCCGAACCCCTTGGTCCCCGCCAGCTCGCCGGAGGACGCCGCCGCTCGCAGGGCGTCGAGGGAATCGATCCCGAGATCCCGGTACAGTGCGATCGCCTTCTTAGGACCCAACCCGGACACCGACATCATGTCCCGCACACCGGGAGGTACCTGGTTCCTGAGCTCGTCGAGCGCCCCGATCGTTCCCGATGCCAAGAACTCCGCGACCTTGTCCGCGATCGAGCGCCCGACGTTGGGGATCTGCAAGAGGCCCCTCGTGTCGAGTTCGCCGATGTCGCCCGCGTACGCGCCGATCGCTCGTGCTGCCTTCTCGTAGGCTCGCGACTTGAACGCGTCGGCGGACAGGATCGCGAGCAGATCCGAGTACTCCAGCAGGACCTGCTCGGCGTCGTCGTTGGCTCGCGGCACGGGCGTCAGCGGCTCCGTGTGAGCCGGATCACTCGGGTCCGAGCACCCACCGCAGCAGCGCCTTCGCGGTATGCAACCGATTCTCCGCCTGGTCCCACACCGCAGAGTGCGGACCGTCGATCACCTCGTCGGTGATCTCCTGCCCACGGTGTGCGGGCAGACAGTGCAGTACCACGACATCGGGATCGGCCAGATCCACCAACTGCTGGTTCAACTGGTACGAGGGGAACACCAGAGCACGTTCTTCCGCCTCAGACTCCTGTCCCATGCTCGCCCACACGTCCGTCGCGAGCACGTCCGCTCCCTCGGCCGCGAGCTTGGGCTCATTGAGCACCTGCACGCTTCCCCCGGTCTCCGCTGCGATCTCCGTTGCCCGGTGCACGACCTGTGGGATCGGCTCGAACCCCGGTGGGGTCGCCACACGAACGTGCATCCCGCACTTGGCGCCTCCCAGCAGCAGCGAGTGCGTCACGTTGTTGCCGTCTCCCAGGTAGCTGATCGTCAAGCCCCCGAGGGTTCCGCGTCGTTCGCGAACGGTCAGTAGATCTGCGAGGGCCTGGCACGGATGCTCGAAATCCGAGAGCGCGTTGATCACGGGGACATCGGCAGCGCCCGCGAGCACCTCCAACCGCTCCTGCTCGAACGTTCGGAGCACGATCACGTCGACGTAGCGGGCCAAGGCCCGCCCCGTGTCCTCGATCGTCTCCCCGCGGCCGAGCTGCAGCTCCGCGCCCGACAGCACGACGGGATTCCCGCCCATGGAGGCGACCGCGACCTCGAACGACACACGCGTCCGCGTCGATTGCTTCTCGAACAGCGTGGCGACCGAGCGACCCCGGAGGGCATCGGCGGCGCTCGGCGGATCCGCCTTGACTGCGGCGGAGGCGTCCAGCAGCTTCTCGAGCTCCTGGCTCGAGACGTCGTCGACCGAGAGGTAGTCGCGGGTCATGGAGACGGAGTGTAGCGGCTCACCCACTGAGCCGCGAACGCACGACGTCCCGTCGTTCGGGGGCTCGCCGATCACACGGCTCCTCAGCCGGCGCGGAGCTCGGCTCCCAAGGCGACACGAACGTGCTCCACGATCGAGGCGATCGCCGAGTCCACATCCTCGTCCACGAGGGTGCGCTCGGGTGAGCGGAAGTCGAGAGCGAACGCGAGGCTCTTGCGACCTTCGGGGATCGATCCTCCGGCGAACACGTCGAAGAGCGTGACGGTGCCGAGCAGTTCGCCTCCAGCGGTCAGGATCGCCTCGCGGATCGCATCCTGCCGAACCCCGTCATCGACGATGAAGGCGAGATCGCGTCGCACCGGGGGGAACCGGGGGACGTCACGGAGCGCGAGGTCCTTCGGCGCGTGGGTCCGCACCAGGCCCACGTCGATCTCGCAAACCGCGACGCGCCCGGTGAGGTCGAAGTCCCGGGCGACCCGCGGGTGCAACTCCCCGACCTCGCCGACGCGATCGGCGCCGATCCACAGCGCGGCGGAGCGTGCGGGATGCAACGGAGGTCCCGCTGCGCCTTCGATCCGCCACGCGGTCACGCCGAGCCCGTCGAACAGGGCTTCGAGCGCGCCCTTGGCGTCGAAGTAATCCAGGGCCCGATCCTGCGTGTGCCAGCCGGGGTCGGCCGGGCCCGACAGCAAGAACGCGGTGTTCGTCCGCTCCGCTACCGGATCGGTGCCGCCGGCCAGCCGGAACACGGTGCCGATCTCGAACATCGCGAGACGCTGCACGCCTCTGGCCACGTTGCGCGAGGCCGCGTGGAACAACCCGGGGGCCAGTCGTGTGCGCAGCAGACCCTCCTCGACGGACATGGGATTCGCGATCCGCACCGCCTCCTCATCTCCTGCAAGCGAGACGTCGGCGGGCGAGGCGAACGAAAGCAGTCGCACTTCGTGCAGGCCTGCGCGGACGAGGAGATCGCGGACCCGATCCCGGAACGCGTACTCGGAGGGCACACCCCCGGCCTGCCGGATCGTGGGCATACGGGCCTCGACGGCCTCGTAGCCGATCACGCGGGCGACCTCCTCGATCAGATCCTCTTCCAGATGCAGGTCGATCCGGTAACCAGGCACCTCGATGGTCGTGGATCCGTTCTTCACCCGGACCGGGATGTCCAGCCGCTCGAACGCCCGCACGGCCGTTTCGGTGCTTATGGTCATGCCGAGCACGTGTGTCGCACGTTCGGCGCGCATCGAGACGTGCCGCCGCTCCCCGGCTCCCCCCCGTTCGAGGACTCCTTCGAGTACCGCGCCGCCGGCCCATGCCGCGATCAGGCCGGCGGCGCGCTCTCCGGCGTCGGGAACCGCTTCGGGATCGGTGCCGCGCTCGAAGCGGGCGGACGCCTCCGTCGTCAATCCGAGTCGCCGAGCCGTCCGCATGATCCCGTACGGAGCGAAATGGGCGCTCTCCAGGAGCAGTTCGGTCGTCGTCGAGGACACCTCTGCCACGGCGGAGCCCATCACGCCGGCGATCGCCACGCCTTTGGCGCGGTCCGCGATCACCAGGTCGTCCGGCGTCAGGCTTCGCTGCACCTCGTCGAGGGTGCTAAGGGTTTCGCCGTCGTTGGCTCTCCGCACCACGATCGCCGGGCCCTCGAGCTTCGAGAGATCGAACGCGTGCAACGGCTGACCTCGCTCGAGCATCACGTAGTTCGTCGCATCGACCACATTTGATACCGGTCGCATGCCGGAGGCGGTGAGTCTGGATTGTACCGAGACGGGCGACGGACCCACCGACACACCGCTCAGCACACCGGCCACGTACCGGGGGCATCGTTCAAGGTCGAGCACTTCAAGGTCGGCGCGCGCCTCGGCGCGATCGGTCGAAGCATCGACCTGCACGTGCGGCTCGATCATCGCGATACCGGTTGCCATCGCGGCTTCCCGGGCGACGCCGATCACCGACATCAGATCAGGGCGATTCGGTTCGATCTCGATGTCGAGGACGGCGTCGTTCAGCCCGAACAGCTCCTTGACGTCCGTTCCGGGTTCGACGGTCGGATCGAGGATCAGGATGCCTTCGTGCAGATCGGAGACCAGCAATTCACGTGGAGAGCACAGCATCCCCTCGGAGCGCTCGCCGCGGATCGCGCGCTCGGCGAGCGGCTCCGCCAGCACCGGGACACGGGTTCCGGGGCCCGCGTACGGCACGAGGTCGCCTGGCGCCATGTTGCGCACCCCCGCGACGACATCACGTTCGGCCGCCCCGGTCGAGATCCGCGCGAGGCACAGCTTGTCGGAGTTCGGGTGGTCTTTGACCTCCAGGACGCGAGCGACGACGACTCCCTCGAGTCCGACCCACGGCCATAGGACGTCTTCGACCTTGACCCCCTTCGAGGTCAGCAGGTCGCCGAGATCCTGTGCGGCCATGTCCGTCGGGCAGAACTCCCGCAGCCAGCCGACGGGAATCTTCATCGGGCGCTCCCGAACTGCCCGAGGAAGCGGAGGTCTCCATCGAAGAGCATCCGGATGTCGCCGATCCCGAAACGCAGCAGCGCGGCCCGGTCGATCCCCATGCCGAACGCGAAGCCCGTGTATCGCTCGGGGTCATACCCGACGTTGCGGAGCACGGTCGGATGCACCATGCCGGCACCCAATAGTTCGATCCATCCGTTCCCGCACGTCCGGCATCCGGTGCCGCCACACGCGAAGCACGTCACATCGACCTGCGCTCCCGGCTCCACGAAGGGGAAGTACGAGGGCACCAGCCGCACCTTCGAGGTCGATCCGAACAGCTCACGGACGAAAGCCTCGAGCGTTCCCTTCAGATCGACGAAGGAGATGCCCTCGTCGACCGCGAGCGCCTCGATCTGGTGGAAGACCGGTGAGTGCGTGGCGTCGGAGGTCTCCCGGCGGAACACCCTGCCCGGTCCGACGATGTAGACGGGAGGCTGCATCGTTTCCATCGTCCGGATCTGGATCGCGGAGGTCTCCGTCCGCAGCAACAGGTCCGCACCAGCTACGTCGAGGAAGATCGAATCCTTCATCGTGCGAGCTGGATGTTCGGGCGGGATGTTGAGCGCCTGGAAGTTGTACCAATCGGTCTCGACCTCCGGCCCCTCTGCGACCCGGAACCCGAGGCGGGTGAAGATCTCGACGAGTTCGCGCTCCACGATCGTGAGGGGGTGCAGCGATCCCGGTCGAGGACGTCGGCCCGGCAGCGTGACGTCGATGCCGTCGGCAGCGAGCAGCAGCTCCTCAGCCTCGCGCTCGAGCAGCTCGCGCCGCTCGTCCAGAGCCCCGGTCAGGGCGTTGCGAACCTCGTTGGCTCGCCTCCCGATCTCTTTGCGATCGTCGGCTGGCAGACTGCCGAGCGCGCGTTGCACCTCGGAGAATCGCGCCTTGCGACCGAGCACCGAGGTCTGCGCCGCGTCGAGCTCTTCGACGGTGGTGGCGCCCGCGAACGCCTCCAGCCCGCGTTCGCGCTCGGTCTCGAGCGTACGGATCGCCTCGTCCCGGTCCATGACGGAGGGCAGTCTAGTGCCCGTCCGGGCCGCGGCACGCGTGGGAGCTGGTCAGTCCGGGCTCCTCGACGGGATGTCGAGGCGGAACACGAGACGACCGTCCTCCACGCTCGCCCTCGCCGAGCCACCCTGCACCTCGGCGATCCCCCGGGAGACGAACAGCCCGATCTTGCTCCCCGATCCGGTGCCCGGTCTGCGCGGGAGGAAGAGCGTTTCGGCGTCCGATCCGGTCAGCTCCGTCCCCGTTCGCGTCACGGTCAGCAGGAGCCGCTGCTCGTGGACACGGGCATCGACCGAGATCGGCCCCTCCCAGCCGAACCAGATCTCGCCCTCCACGAACGCCCCGAGCACCGTCCGGAGCCGGTCGGCGTCGACGAACGCGGTGACCTCCCCACCCTGCCACTGCAGTCCCGGGAACTCCGGATCGCGGCGCATCGACGCGTCGACGTCCTCCACGAGTTTGCCGACGTCGATGATCTCGGGGGACAGCTCCAGCCGGTTCCCCACGATCCGCGCCGCGTCGACGAGCAGGGTCAGGATCTGGTCCATCCGGTCGGTGTCGTGGGCGATCCCCTGGAACATCAGCAGCCGTTGCTCGTCGCTCATCTCCGACCAGCGCCGCTGCAGGGCGTAGGCGAACCCCTTCATCGCGGTGAGTGGCGAACGGATGTCGTGCGCTGCCGACGCGATCACCGCCTCCAGCGCGACCCGCCGCCCCTCCCGCGACCGTCGCGCCCACTCGAACAGGCACACGGTCGCGGCAGCGGCCAGGTTCAGGGACTCGGCCGATCCGGCCAGCGGGATGCGCACGTGGGCGTCTGCTTGCGCGAGAACGTCGGACGGGAGCCCCCAGGCCTCGTTGCCGAAGACGAACGCGACGGGCCGCTGCAGATCGACCTCATAGAGGTCGACGTCCCCATCGGCCCCCATGGCGAGCACCGCACGGCCCGCCGATCGCAGAGAGTCGAGCGCGTCCGGGGTCTGCACCCCACGAACCAGCGGCAGATGGAACAACGAACCGGCCGAGGCGCGAACGGCTTTCGGGTTGTACGGTTCGACCGAAGAGGACGAGAAGACCACTCCGGAGCACCCGGCTGCGTCGGCCGAGCGCAGGATCGTCCCGGCATTCCCGGGATCTCGAACGGCGTGAAGCACCGCGACACACCCGTGGTCGTCCAGGGAATCGAGACCGACGTCGAACTGCGGGACGACCCCTACCAGGCCTTGGGGAGTCACGGTCGAGGTCAGCTTCGCCATCACCTCGTCGCTGACTTCGTCGACGGCTGCGTTGTCGCGCCGAGCACGGGCTGCGAGATCGTGCTCGGCAGGTGTATGGAACAGTTGCTCCAGGCGGCCGCTCGCGAGCGCCTCGGCGACGCCTTGGACGCCTTCGACCAGGAAACGCTCTTCGCGTTCCCGATGCGTCCGCTTCTTGAGGCGAGCGGCAGCGAGCACCTTGGGATTGTTCGGCGACGTGATCACGCGGTGCTCGGGCCTCCGGCGGGCGTGGTCGGCGCCCGCGGCGAGTCTAGAACGGCCGGGGACGGACGCGGGCTACTTCGACGCGGGCAGTGCTTCGCGCGCCGAGTCGACGAGCTGCCCGAACGCCTTGGGGTCGCGCACCGCGAGGTCGGCCAGGATCTTGCGGTCGACCTCGATCTCGGCGGCCTTGAGTCCCGCGATGAAGGTGGAGTAGCTCATGCCGTTCTGCCGGGCGCCGGCTCCGATCCGCGTGATCCACAGACGCCGGAACTGGCCCTTGCGATCACGGCGGTCTCGGTAGCTGTACTGCAGCGAGTGACGAACCTGCTCGGTCGCCATCTTCATGCGCCGGTGACGGCCCCCTCGGTACCCCTTGGCGGCCTCGAGGGTCTCGCGACGCTTCTTTTTCGCGTGGACGGAACGCTTCACACGGGACATCGCTCTACCCTCCCAGGAGGCGGCGGATCGTCTTGCGCTCGGCGGTGACCTCGGACCAACCCTCGATGCGGCGCCGTCTGCTGGAGCGCTTCTTGGTCAGCATGTGGTTGCCCGTCGCCTTTCGGTGGAGCACCTTGCCGGTCCGCGTGACGCGGAACCGCTTGCGCGACGCGCTATGGGTCTTGTGCTTCATGCCTATCCCTCTTTCGCCACCGGGGCGGCGGTCTTCTTGATCGGAGCGATCACCATGATCATGTTGCGGCCGTCCTGTTTGGGTTGCGAGTCGACGGTCGCGAGATCTTTGAGGTCGTCCACCAGCCGGTCGAGGATCTTACGACCGAGTTCCGTGTGGGCCATCTCGCGCCCGCGGAACATGATCGTGACCTTGACTCGGGCCCCGGCGTTGAGGAACCGAACGACGTGACCCTTCTTCGTCTCGTAGTCGTGTGGATCGATCTTCGGCCGGAACTTGATCTCTTTGACGTCTACCCGCACCTGCTTCTTGCGAGCTTCTTTCTGACGGATGTCGCGCTCGTACTTGTACTTGCCGTAGTCCATGATCCGCGCGACCGGCGGATCGGCGTTGGGCGCGACCTCTACGAGATCGAGATCGAGGTCTTTGGCCTGCGACAGTGCGTCCTGGGTCGACACGATGCCGACCTGGTCGCCGTCTGGCCCGACCAGTCGGACCCGGGGTGACCGGATCCGATCGTTGATTCGCGGGTCACTGGATACCCCGCATCACCTCCGTCCTAGATATTCGTCCTAGATATTCGGCCTAGATATTCGGCGGCGCCGACCAGGTGTCGACGCCGCAGGTGAAGCACCGGAAACGCCTCTGAGTATAGGTGCAGGCAAGGACACTGTCCCGCGCCGTGCTTCCCCACCCTCGCGGAGCGCAACCGGCCACGCCCTGCACTCGAGATCCGCCCCGATCACCAGTCGGGCTCCAGGGCGCGTCCGTAGTCGTCCTGCAGCCGCAAGGTGTCGTCTTCGGTCGTGTAGCCGTAGGCGATCTCCAGGACCCGTCCTCGAGCCGTCCCCGTGTTCGTGATGCGATGAACCTCCTCAGCCGCGACGACGAACTCCTCGCCGATCTTCGCCTCCACGGTTCGGTTGCCGATCTGGATCGTGAGACCGGGGTCTAGCACGACCCACATCTCGTCGCGCATCTGGTGGTAGTGGACGCTGGTCTCCTGACCGGGTTCCACGGTGATCACCCGCACGGAGGACGGCTGGTTCAGCGCGTAGGTCGCGACCTTGCCCCAGGGCTTATCGATGATCACGTCGCCTCACCCTTCCTGCTTCGGCAGCTGATCGAGCAGCGAGGCCATCTCGACGGCCGTTTGAGCGGACTCCCATCCCTTGTTGCCGTGGCGTCCCCCCGCACGATCGGTCGCTTGTTCGAGATCTTCGGTCGTCAGCACGCCGAAGACCACCGGAACTCCCGTGTCCCGTGCCGCGTCCGCGATGCCCCGCGCCGCCTGCGTCGCCACGTGCTCGAAGTGCGGCGTGTCGCCGCGAATCACCGCGCCCACGCACACGATGGCCTCGTAGACTCCGGAGCCAGCCAGGCGGCGCGCCACGATGGGCAGCTCGAACGCACCCGGGACCCAGACGACGTCGACGTCGTCCGATCCCGCTCCGGCGGCGCGGAACGCGTCGAGAGCCCCTTGTACCAGCGGCCGGGTCACGTGGTCGTTGAACCGAGCTGCGACGACCGCGAACCGCCTGCCCTGCGCGTCTGCCGCCCCCCGATACTCCATCAGGGCGCCTCCGTGACCACTGCTGCTCCTGCCCGCTCCGTGCCCTCCAGGTCGTCCAGCAGGTGCCCGAGCTTGTCTCGCTTCGTCCGCAGGTATTCGATGTTCTCCTCCGTAGGACTCGTCGCCAGCGGGAGCCGCTCGGAGATCGACAAGCCGTACCCCTCGAGCCCGGCACGCTTGGACGGGTTGTTGGTGAGCAGGCGCATCGACCGAACACCGAGGTCCGCGAGGATCTGCGCGCCGATCCCGTAATCGCGGGGGTCGGCCGGGAATCCCAGATCCTCGTTGGCCTGGACGGTGTCACGGCCCTCCTCCTGCAGCTGATACGCACGCAGCTTGTGTGTGAGGCCGATCGCTCGGCCCTCGTGCCCTCGCACGTAGAGCACGACGCCCCTGCCTTCGGCTCCGATCGCCGCGAACGCGCGATCGAGCTGCGCGCCACAATCGCACCGAAGGGACCCGAATACGTCTCCGGTCAGGCACTCGGAGTGCACCCGAACGAGGACGTCGTCGCCATCATCGAGGTCGCCGAGCACCATCGCGATGTGCGTGCGCCCGTCGATCGTGCTCTCGTAGGCGGTCGCACGGAAAGCTCCGTGAGCCGTCGGGATGTTCGCCTCGGCGACCGGCCGGACGAGCTTCTCCCGGGTCCGCCGGTACTCGATCAGATCCGCGATCGAGATGATCTTCAGGTCGTGTTCTCGGGCGACCTGACGCAGTTCGGGCATCCGCGCCATCGAGCCGTCCGGGTGCAGCACCTCGCAGAGCACCGCGGCCGGGTACCTCCCCGCGAGGACCGCAAGATCCACGCCCGCCTCCGTGTGACCCGCTCGGACCAGCACCCCGCCTTCTCGGGCCATCAGCGGGAAGATGTGGCCCGGCATGTGGATGTCCTCGGGCCGCAGCTGCCCGTCGCAGATCGCATTGACGGTGGCGGCGCGGTCGAAGGCGCTCGTTCCCGTCGTCGTCACGCCACGAACGTCGATCGAGACCGCGAACGCGGTGCCGTGACTCTCGTTGTTCTTCGACACCATCAATGGGATCCGGAGCTCATCCAGGCGCTCGGCGGTGACGGGCATACAGACGATCCCTCGTCCGTGCGTCACCATGAAGTTGATCGCTTCGGGAGTCGCCCTATCGGCGGCCATGATGAAGTCGCCTTCGTTCTCCCGATCAGCGTCGTCGATGACGATCACCATCCTGCCCCTCTCGATGTCGGCGACCGCCTCTTCGATCGTCGAGAAGGTGGAGTCCTCGCGGACGCCCTCGCCCGTGTCTTCGGTCATCGTGTTCCCTCCATCATCGTTGCTCCGACGAACCTCTCGACGTACTTGGCGACCACATCGACTTCGACGTTGACCGGCGTTCCGCCCCCTGCCGACCCGAAGGTCGTCACGGCGAGCGTGTGCGGGATCATCGCGACGGTGAACGTCTCTGCACCGAGCGCAGCCACCGTCAAGCTGACCCCGTCGAGCGTGATCGAACCCTTCTCCACCACGTAGCGACGAAGTTCGGTTGGGATCGCGAACTCGACCTCGGCGCCGTCATCGGCTGAACGGACCTCGACCACCTCTCCGATGCCGTCGACGTGGCCCTGGACGAGATGTCCACCGAGGCGCGATACGAGCGTGACGGGACGTTCGAGGTTGACGCGCGCACCGGCGTCCAGCCGGCGCAGGCTCGTGCGCCGCGACGTTTCCTCGGAGACGTCGAACGATAGGCCTTCCTCAGCTCGCTCCACCACCGTCAGACAGGTCCCGTTGACCGCGATCGAGTCGCCGATCTCCGCGTCGCTCGCGACCGTCCGGCAGGCGACGGCCAGCCGCTCCCCATCGAAGGACCGCACCGTCCCGAGTTCCTCAACGATCCCGGTGAACATGGGCCTCCACCCTGAGGTCATCGCCGATCGGCTCCACTGCGTCGAAACGCAGATCGAGCGCATCCGCGATCGATGCCACTCCATCGCCGCCGAGCACCCCTGCAGCGTCGGCTCCGCCCAGGAGCTTCGGCGCCAGATACAGGACGACGTCGTCCACGAGTCCCTCTCGAACGAAGCCCCACGCGAGCGCCGGCCCCCCCTCCAGCAACAAGCCTTGGACGTCACGCTTACCGAGCACGTCGAGCAGCTGCGAGAGATCGACGACCCCCCTCGGGTCCTCGTCGAGGACGAGAACCTCGGCGCCCGCCGCTCGCCACTCGTCGCGGCGATCGCCCGGCGAGAGTTCGGTGGTTGCGACGAGCGTCTCCGCCTCATCGTCGAACAGCCCACCGGTCGCCGGAGCGCGCCCCGCGGCATCGACGAGCACGCGCAGGGGAGGTCGCGCTCGTGAGCGCTCGAGCCGGACGGTCAACGAGGGATCGTCGGCGAGGGCCGTTCCCGCCCCCACCGCCACGGCGTCCGCCCATGCGCGGAGCACGTGTGCATCGCGCCGCGCGGCCTCGCCGGTGATCCAGCGCGAGGACCCATCGCGTGCGGCGACCTTGCCGTCGAGGGTACTCGCCACCT
Source organism: Actinomycetota bacterium (assembly GCA_040902745.1). Taxonomy (GTDB): domain Bacteria; phylum Actinomycetota; class UBA4738; order UBA4738; family HRBIN12; genus JBBDWR01. The sequence goes on from JBBDWR010000026.1 coordinate 17,044, forward strand.
TCCAACACACGCGCGGACGGCCGGTACGGGTGTGGTGGAAGTACGCCGAATTCAGCCTGTCCGCCTCGACGCGCTTCGGACCCATCTCCACCTGGATCCCCGCCTCGCGCAACCGCGCCGCTCCGCGGCCGTCGACCAGTGGGTTGGGATCGAGGGATGCATAGACCACTCGCGCGATCCCCGCGCCGATCAGAGCCTCCGTACACGGCGGCGTGCGGCCGTGGTGGTCGCACGGCTCCATCGTGCACACGATCGTGGCGCCGCGGCTCTGTTCGCCCGCGTCCTCGAGGGCGACCACCTCCGCGTGGGGAGCGCCGGGACCGTCGTGCCAGCCTTCGCCTACGATCCGGTCCTCGTGGACCACGACGGCGCCGACCATCGGATTGGGAGACGTGCGCCCCCACCCTCGCTCCGCGAGGACGAGCGCCCGGGCCATCGGTCTTGCCCACTGCTCCACCGCGATACCCTCCATACATCCACGCACGCACACAGAACTTCCGAGGCATGGATGCGCGAAGCAGGAGTAACGCCCGCGCAGGCGCGGACATCGGCTCCGTCTTCTCCCATCCCGACTTTCACGGTCGGTCCCGGAATCTCACCGGGTCAACCCTCCACTGGCTGTGCGAGGGGTCGCGGACTCTACCGCCGGTGGGGAATCTCACCCCGCCCCGAAGACGTGCTTATCCCGGCCAGTATACGACCCACCCCCCGGCAGGTTCACCTCGGTCCCGCGCGCGGCGTTGACCCGGGCCACAGGCAGGGCGCAGAGTCGGAGTCGGCATGAGCGAGCGGTCGCAGATCTCTCTGGAGGAACTACAACTCGCGGCGCGCAACCACGGGATGGCGTTGGAGGCCCTGCGATACGACCTGACACCGGTCGGACTTCACTACCTGCTGATCCACTACGACATCCCGGCGGTCGACCCGTCCACGTGGCGTCTGCAGTTCGGCGGTACCGTCGCGCAGCCGAGCTCATTCTCCCTGGAGGATCTGTCGGCCCTCCCCCGCGCGAGCATCCCCGTCACGATGGAATGTGCGGGCAACGGCCGCGCCCTGCTGGAGCCGCGGCCCGTGAGCCAGCCGTGGCTGCTCGAGGCGGTCGGGACGGCCGAGTGGGCGGGAACACCGCTGGTGGCCCTGCTCGATCGGGTCGGGGTCGATCCGGACACCGTCGAGCTCGTGTTCACGGGTCTGGATCGCGGCGTCGAGGGCGGCGAGGAGCAGACGTACGCGCGCAGCCTGCCGTTGGCCGAGTGCCGACGCGAGGAGGTCCTGCTGGCCGACGAGATCAACGGCGCGCCTTTGCCTCCCCAGCACGGTGCGCCCCTGCGTCTCCTCGTCCCCGGCTGGTACGGGATGACGAGCGTGAAGTGGCTCGGTCGGATCGACGCAGTCTCCGAGCAATTCCGCGGCTATCAGAACGAGCGCGGGTACCGGTTCCGTCGAGACGATGACGATCCGGGCGAACCGGTCACCCGGATCGTTCCACGGGCGTTGATCGAACCACCGGGGATCCCCGAATTCATGACCCGCGCGAGACTGCTCCCGCCCGGGCGGACAGTACTGCGCGGGCGGGCGTGGTCAGGGCGTGCACCGATCGAACGCGTGGAAGTCAGCGTGGACGACGGGCACGAGTGGCGGCCTGCAACGGTCGGGGCCGCGCCCTCTCCGTGGGCGTGGCACTCGTGGCGCTTCGCGTGGGACGCACCGGAGGGCGACCACCTGCTCCAGGTTCGGGCGACAGACGCGCTCGGGACCAAGCAACCGGACCAACCCGGATGGAACGTGGGCGGCTACTCCAACAACGCACCGCATCGGGTCCCGGTGACGGTGCGTGCGGGGGTGCTGGTGGGGGCGTGATCTACTCGGGCGTGCGGCGGTCGACCGCGTAGGACGAGCCGGCGTCGCGTTTCGCGAACTGCTTCATCTCCGTCGCGACGGCGACTGCGTTCGCGAAGTGCTCGAAGGCCCGCTTCGCCGTGGTGGCGACCCCCACGGAGATCGCAACCAAAGGGATCTCCTGCAGCACGCCCTTGCGGTCCTCCATCTTCACGAAGCCACGCTCGAGATCCTCGGGCTCGTAGAACTCGGCTCGGTGTTCGTCGAAGCGGACACAGATCCGCTTGGCGACGTCCTCCGCGACCTCCGGCGGACTCACGGCCACGAAGTCGTCTCCCCCGACGTGGCCGACGAAGCCCTCGGGTCCGGAGAACTCCGCCACGGCATCCTGGATGATGCGGGCCGTGGTCTGGATCAGGCGGTCGCCCCGGACGAAACCCTTCTGGTCGTTGTAGGCCTTGAAGTTGTCGAGGTCGCAATAGAGCACTGCGAATGGGGTGTCGTTGGACACCATCCGCTCGATCTCCTCCTGGATCCGGATGTTGCCAGGCAGCCCGGTGAGTGGCGAGAGGTTGCGCATCTCCTTCGCGCGGCGCAGGGTCCCCTTGACGCGCGCGAGCAACTCGATCGGATCGAACGGCTTGATGATGTAGTCGTCGGCTCCGGCGGTGAGTCCCAGCACCTTGTCCGTCGACAACGCCTTCGCTGTGAGCATGATGATGCTCGTGTTCGCCGTCTTCGGGTTCTTCCGCAGTCGCTGCGCCACCTCGAAACCATCTATGCGAGGCATCATGACGTCGAGCAGTACGAGGTCGGGGTGCAGTTCGTCCGCCTTCGACAACGCCTCTTCACCGTCGCCGGCCACCGAGACGTCATAGCCCGCGGATCGAAGGTTGACCTCGACGAACCGTGCGATATCCGGGTCGTCGTCTACGACGAGGATCGTTTCCGGCACTAGGCCGCTCCCTTCGCGATCTCTGCGAGCCGCCGGGCGGCGTCCGCGATGTCCGGCTGACCGAACAAACCCGACGCGGCGATCAGCACATTCGCCCCCGCGTCGACCGCCCGCTCAGCGTTCTCGACTTCGACGCCCCCGTCGATCTCCAGATCTACCTCGAGCCCTTGCCGGTCGATCTCTTCACGAACGGCTTGCAGGCGCGGGTAGACCTCCTCGTTGAGGGTCTGCCCCGACCACCCGGGCCGGATACTCATCAACATCAGGTCGTCGATCGACTCGAGGTAGGGAAAGATCTCCGCCACGGGGGTCTCCAGGTTGAGTGTGAGTCCGACGCCGAGCGATGCTCCGCGGGCCTTCGCGATCGCAGGCCCCGGATCGCCGACCGCCTCGACGTGGAAAGAGACCATGTCGAGGCCAGCCTCCCGCAGCTCGTCGAAGAAGCTCTCTGGAGCGTCGACCATCAGGTGTCCATGCAGCACGCGCTCGGTCACGGGGCGCAGCGACTTCACCACGACCGCTCCGAGGGCAATCGGCGGCACGAAATGCCCGTCCATGATGTCCACGTGGATAACCTCGGCGTGCTCCTCGACGAGCTTGACCTGCTCGCCCAGGCGCGCCAGGTCGGCTCCGAGGATCGACGCGGAGAGCTTTCCGGGAATGCGCACGGACACAATCCTACCGGGGCGACCCCCGCCGAACCGGACTTCCTCTCCCGCCCTACGCCTTCCCGCCCGAGGCACCTGGGACCTCCCCCTTGCGGAAGGCGGCGAGGAACATCCCGTCCGTGCCGTCCCTATGGGGCCACAGCCGTATCCGGGCCGAGGGTCCGTCGGGTCCCTCGATCGCCTGGGGTTGCAGCTCCGGATGTCTGCGAGCCAGGGCGTCGCACACGGCGTCGGTCTCGGCGCGCGGGAACGTGCACACCGAGTACAACAACATCCCCCCCGGCTTGAGCAGGTCGGCCGCCGCCCCCGCGATCTCCACCTGCAGCCGCGCGAGCTGCGACAGGCGAGCCCGGTCCGGACGCCACAACAGTTCCGGCCGTCGACGCGCAGACCCGATCCCCGAGCACGGCGCGTCCACGAGCACCCGGTCGAATCGCCCCGGCCGCAGCGCCGGATGGCGCGCGTCCTGCGCGAGCACCGCCCCGGGCAGCTGCAGCCGATCGAGCCCCGTTCGAACGAGTCGGGCCCGCTTCGGCGCGGCGTCGGCGGCCACGAGCGCGCCCTCGATACCGACCGCGCAGGCGATCGCACCGGCCTTGCCTCCGGGACCGGCACACAGGTCGAGCACGCGTTCGCCGGGCTGTGCGCCGAGCGCCGTGGCGACGAACGCCGAAGCCTGGTCCTGCACCGCGAACCACCCCTGGGCGTACCCGGGGAGACGCTCCACCACTGCGCCCTCGACGAGCACGCAGTCGGACGCGATCGATCCGCGCCTCGGCTCCAGTCCCGAGTCGCGGAACGCTCGTTCGAGCTCGTCGGGCGACTGCGCGCAGGCGTTCGCCCGAACGCACAGCGGGGGGCGTTGCGCGAACGCCGCCGCAGCCTCCTCCGTCTCGTCGCCCAGGAGCAGTCGCAGCTCGCGCACGGCCCACGTCGACATGCCCGTGCGCACGCCGATCGCGTCGTCGCCGGGCCCGGACGGGAGGGCGGGGCGATCGGCCGACACCTTGCGAAGTACGGCGTTGACGAACCCGCGCTCGCGTCCTTCGGCCAACTCGACCGTCTCGGACACTGCGGCGTGTGCCGGTATCCGCATGTCGAGGATCTGGTAGGCGCCGAGTCGCAGCAGCGCCCGAGCGTGCGGCGTCATCCGGTCGACCGGGCGATCGGAGAACCGGCCGATCGCGTCGTCGAGCCGACGCAAGCGTCGCAGGGTTCCGTAGGTGAGTTCGGTCACGAGGTCTCGATCCCGCGCGTCCAGGTTTGCGCGGCGTAGCGCCGCGGGGAGCACCAGGCTGGAGTAGGCACCCTCCTCGGCGACCCGGAAGATCACGTCGAGGGCGACCTCTCGAGCCCCGCTCATCCCAGCCGCTCGTCCCTCGCCGGTCGCGCGCCGCGAGCGAACGCCCGGCCCTGCATGCGCTTGCGACCCTCGGGGGCGATCTCCTCCAATCGGAGGGCCCCACGTCCCGCCGCCACGACGAACTCCTCCGAATCCACGACCGTTCCCGGCTCCCCGTGTGCGTCCACGGCGGACGCGCGGAGCACCTTCAACCCGCGACCGCGGAACGTCGTCGTCGCTCCGGGTGTGGGAGCGAGCGCTCGAACACGGTTCACGAGCTCGGCCGCCGGCCGGCCCCAGTCCAACACACGATCCTTCGAGCCGAGCTTCGGTGCCCGGGTCGCGGCGCCGACGTCCTGGGCCATGGGTCGCAGGTCGCCGGCCGCGAGCCCGTCGAGCGTTTCGACCAGCAGGTCCGCACCGATCCGGGCGAGCCGATCTCCGAGCGAACCCGCATCGTCGTCGGGACGGATAGCCTCCACCCGGCGGTCGAACACGGGTCCCGTATCGAGTCCGTCGTCGAGCAGCATCGTCGTCACACCCGTCCGTGCGAGTCCCTCGAGGAGCGCGTGCTGTACCGGAGTGGCGCCGCGGAAGGCCGGCAGCAACGAGAAATGCAGGTTGACCGCGCCCATCGGCGCCAGATTCAGCACGTCAGATGGGAGCAGCTCTCCGTACGCGACCACCACGAGCACGTCCGGCGCGGCGTCGCGCACCGTCCGCGTAACCGCCGATGTATCGGCGCGCTCGGTCTCGGACACCGAGAGCCCTGCGGCGCGCGCTGCGTCCGAGACGGGCGTCGTGCGAAGCAGGGATCCGCGACCTGCCGGACGCGGCGCGGCGGTCAGCACCCCGACGATCTTGTGCGAGGAACGGCGCAGCGCCTCAAGGGACGGCACGGACCAGCGATCGTTCCCGAAGAAGGCCACGCGAAGGCCGGAGGCGTTCACCGCGCGGAGGATACCGCCGCCGGACGCGGCAGCCGGCGCGGCACCCACCGACTCAGCCCCGGCGTGCTCCTGCATCGCTCGCCGGAGCTCGATCTGACGGAGTTGACGCAGGACCTCCTTGCGGCCATCTTCGTCGAGTCGATCCAGATAGAGCGTGCCGTCGAGATGGTCTGTTTCGTGCTGGAAGATCCGCGCGAGGAGTCCTTCGCCGACCAGTTCCACGTCCCGACCCTTGAGGTCCTGTCCTCGGATGCCCGCATGGGCCGCGCGCACGGTCGGATGGAAAGGCCCCGGGATCGACAGGCAACCCTCGTCGCGCGTGATCTCTCCCGAAAGATCGAACAGTTCGACGTTCGCGAGGAACCCGCGATGGTCTTCCCCGTCGTCGAAGACGAAGAACCGACTCGACAACCCAACCTGGGTCGCAGCCAGACCGACGCCCGGCGCGTCGTACATCGTCTCGAACAGGTCGTCGGCCAGCCGCCGCAGGGAACGGTCGAACCGCTCGACGCGTCGCGTCGGCTCCCGGAGCACCGGGTCCCCCAGGATTCGGATCGGAAGGATCGACATGGATTCCTCTACAGGTGCGGTTCCGCCTCCACCCGCTCGACGTCGCCGCGCACCGCCAGGGAACGCGCGAGGTCGCCGAACACCGGCACGTCACCGGGGTCGAGCGCGAGCAAGCATATCGTCTGCTCTCCAGCGGTCGTTGCAAGGAAGGTGATCGACGGCAGCACGCGGAGCTCCTCGGCGGCCGCAGCGGTCCCGACGACCCGGAACACCGGCGCTCCGACGGGGAAGCCGCCCTCCCGGCGACGTTCGAGCTCGATCCGGTGGAACCGTTCGGGACTGCCTCGAACGACCGACTGCACGGCAGGATCGTTCGGCGTGGACGACTGCACTATCACCCGCCCGTTCGGCGCCGCCCAGGTCGCCGCCTCGATCCAGGTCGTGAGCGCGCGTTCGATCGCCGAGATGCCGGGGCGTCGCGCGGCGAGATCCGCATCGAGGATCGCGACCAGGTCCAGATCCAGCGGACCGAGATCCCCCACCGATTCCGGCCCACCGACCAGCACGCCCTCTTCGGCCGCGCGTTCGCCGAACATCCCGGAGGCTCGATCGGCTGCACGAACGGGAACGGTCGCGATCCGCGCTGCCCACTGCTCCACGTGTTCCGCGCCGCCTCGGCGAAGACCGAACTCGCGCGCACCACACGAGGTGCAGATCCCTTCCGCGCCACACACCACGCACCGCACCCTCCCCTGTTGCGCGCGTAGCACTCCACCGCACGCCGCGCACGCCGCCGGGTGCCCACACTTCCTACAAACCTGCGCGACCCCCGCCCCGGGAAGTGGGGAGAACAAGAACGCACGCCGGACCGTCTTCAACGCGCTCGTCAAGCGAGGAGCGCGCCCCTCCGGCCCCGGGCGGACCACCTCAACCGGCGGCCAGTGGCGACGAGCCGGTTCGACCTGCACGGCCCCGAGCACACTCGATTCGACCGACGGCGCAGGTGCAGAAAGGACGCACGCCGCGGCATCGATCTCGGCCCGCGCCAGTGCGACGTCGCGTACGTGGTAATACGGCGCGCGGTCCTCACGATGAGCCGGGTGCGACTCCCGCGACAACAGGACGAGTCCGACATCGGCCAGCGGCGCGAAAACCGCGGGCCGCGTTCCGATCACAACGTCGTAGCGTCCCGCGGCGATCTCGAGCCATCGCCGGTACCGCAGGCGCTTGGACCCGCCGGCGAACAGGGTCGCGCGATCACCGAAGACCTCGAGGAGCCGCTCGGCGGTCGCGGGCACGGGGTCGGCCTGTGGGACCAGGACGATCGCACGCCGACCCGCGCGGAGCGCGCGGCCGACCGCGTCGAGAGCGATGTCGATCTCATCCTCCGGGGCCGGCCGGACCACGAACACGCCGCGTCTTGCATCGAGCCCTTCGCGAACCGCCGCGCCCTCTCGGTAGGCAGCCCATGGATCCGCAACCGCCGGCTCCAGCGGCTCACCGAGGCCGCCCGGCTCAACGCGCACCCAACCCTTTTCCTCGGAGACGACGCGCGGGGGCGCACATCGGCCTAGCACCGCCGCCAGCGGAGCGACGTAACGGGCGGCAACCCAGCGGCAGAGCTTGAGCCCTCGCTCGTCGAACGAGGGCACCGGCGAGACGCGGACGCGCACCGGCAGGATCCGCTTCGGCACCTCGTCGGTCGGGCCCAGTACCCAGCCCCGCACCTTGCGGCCATGGAACAGCACCTCGACGAGGCTTCCCACTCCCGCTTCGAGTTCGGCGTTCAGGTCGTAGGTGAACGCTCGGTCCAGGGAGAGCAGCGGGCGATCGACGCAGATCGCGACCGGGCCCGAGCAGACGGGCGCGTCAGCCGAGCGCGCGACGGAGGTCGTCGGCGCGATCGGTTGCCTCCCACGGGAACTCCTTGCGGCCGAAGTGACCGTAGGCGGCCGTGTCCTTGTAGATCGGGCGGCGAAGGTCGAGGTCGCGAATGATCGCTGCGGGGCGAAAGTCGAACAGTTGCCAGACGGTATCGACGATCGCGCTCGGGTCGGCCGTCTCCGTGCCGAAAGTGTCGATCGCGAGCGACACGGGGTGCGCGGTGCCGATCGCGTACGCGACCTGGATCTGCACGCGATCGGCGACTCCCGCAGCCACGAGGTTCTTGGCGACGTAGCGGGCCATGTAGGCGGCGGAGCGATCGACCTTGGTCGGGTCCTTGCCGGAGAAGCACCCGCCCCCGTGCGGGGCCATGCCTCCGTAGGTGTCGACGATGATCTTGCGGCCGGTCAGGCCCGTGTCGGCCTTGGGACCGCCGATCTCGAACCGGCCGGTCGGGTTCACGAGCACACGAACACCTTCAGAATCCAGCTCGGGGAACTCCTTGAGAACGGGATCGATGACCTCCGTCTCGATGTCGGGGGCCAGCAGCGTCGCGACGTCCACTTCCTCGCGGTGTTGTGCCGAGATCAAGACGGTGTCGACCTTGACGGGGCGGCCGCCCTCGTAGGCGATCGACACCTGGCTCTTGCCGTCGGGGCGCAGGTACGGAACGACACCGGCCTTGCGGACATCTGCCAACCGCCTGGTGAGCCGGTGCGCCATCGCGATCGGCACCGGCATCAACCCCTCGGTGTCACGGCATGCGTACCCGAACATCATCCCCTGGTCGCCCGCGCCGAGGGAGTCCATCTCGTCGACCGAGTGTTCCTCCCGATGCTCCAGCGCGTCGTCGACGCCGCGCGCGATGTCTGGCGACTGCTCTTGGATCGAGGTGACGACGCCGCAGGTCTCCCCGTCGAGTCCGAACTTCGCGTCCGTGTAGCCGATCTCCGAAACCGTCTCGCGGACGATCGCCGGGATGTCGATGTATTCGGAGGTGCTGATCTCGCCCGCGACCATCACGAGCCCGGTCGTGACGAGCGTCTCGCAGGCGACCCGCCCGTCGGGGTCGACGGTCAGGATCCCGTCGAGCACCGCGTCGGAGAGTTGGTCGGCTAGCTTGTCTGGATGGCCTTCGGTCACCGACTCGGAGGAGAACAGGTAGCCCTTCGACATGGCGCGGAGTATATCGGCCTCGCCCGACGCCGCCGCCGACACCCGCCCGGCGCCGAGCGACCGAGCCCGAGGATCAGCCGTAGAGGTTGTCGAGCCGATCGCAGATCGTGGTCGCGAGCTCGCGCTTGGTCCACGTGCGCAGCTCGGTGGCCTCACCGGTTCGCGACAACAGCATGGCGTGGTTGGTCTCCGAGCCGAATCCCGTTCCCTCGCGACCGACTTCGTTGACGACGATCAGGTCCAACGACTTCTTCTCGAGCTTGTCCCGACCGGCCACCTCGAGATCGGAGGTCTCAGCGGCGAATCCCACCAGCACCTGTGATTCCTTTCGCTCCCCGAGTTCGGCCAGGATGTCCGCCGTCGGCACCAGATCGATCTCCGGGACGCCCAGTTCCTTCTTCAGCTTGCCGTCGGCCGCCCGAGCGGGGCGGAAGTCGGCGACCGCGGCTGCCATCACGACGGCGTCGGCAGCATCGAACTCCGCGAGCACCGCATCGCGCATCTGCTCGGCCGTCTCGACGGGGAGCACGCGCACGCCCGGGGGCGGCGCCACCGTCCCGGGCCCCAGGACGAGCGTGACCGTCGCGCCGCGAGCGGACGCCTCACGTGCGACCTCGATCCCCATGCGTCCGCTCGAACGGTTCCCGACGAACCGCACGGGGTCGATCGGTTCGTGCGTCGGCCCGGCCGTGACGAGGATGCGCCATTCGCCCAGGTCGCCTCGGCCGCCGATCGCGTCTTCGCAGGCACGCACGATGTCCTCGGGCTCGGCCAGCCGGCCCTCGCCACGATCACCGGCAGCCAGCGGACCCTCGACGGGCCCGACGATGTGCACGCCACGGTCGCCGAGGAGCTGAACGTTGTGCCGGGTCGCGGGGTGTTCCCACATCCCGGTATGCATCGCGGGAGCCACGATCAGCGGGCACGTCGCTTCCAGCAGGGTGGACGTCAGAAGGTCGTCGGCGAGCCCGAGCGCGAGCTTGCCGAGGACGTTGGCCGTCGCGGGCGCGACCACCGCGAGATCCGCATCGCGCGCGAGGCGAACGTGGGGGATGGTTCCCGGGGTCTCCCACAGCGAGGTGTGCACGGGCTCGCCCGTGAGTGCCGCGAACGTATCGACCCCCACGAACCGCTCGGCGTTGGCGGTCATCACGACGGAGACCCTCGCGCCGGCTCCCGTGAGCAGCCGAGCCAGATGAGCTGCCTTGTAGGCGGCGATGCCACCCGTTACGCCGAGCAGGACCCGGCGTCCCAACAGGGGACTACTCGATGCCAATCTCGTCGGGGCGCTCGGCGCTGATCTTGCCTTCGGCGACTTCTTCGAGGGCAAGGCTGAGCGGCTTGTTCCGCAATCCGGTCTCGACCAGGGGCGGGATGAACTCTCCGCGGCCCTCGCCGAGCTGGCTGTAGTAGTTGTTGATCTCGCGAGCCCGCTTGGCCGACAGGATCACGAGGGAGTACTTCGAGTCCACGTGGGCGAGCAGGTCGTCGATCTTCGGCTCGATCATTCCGGGGTGCCTCCATGCTGGGTGTCCGGGGTGGGATCGGCGGGGACCGGAGCTAGGCCCGCCCACGCCGCTGTTGGAGTATAGCCGCGACCTGCGCGGTTGCCCGCTCGAGGTCGTCGTTGACCACGGTGGCGTCCTGTAGCCGGTCCGCCTCGGTGATCTCCCGATCGGCCTCAGCCAGGCGCTGCTCGACCTCCGCAGGGGTCTCCGTGCCTCGTGCGCGCAGCCGCTCCCGCAACACCTCACGGAACCGCTCCCGATCCGGCGGCGCGAGGAAGATCAGCGTCGCGTCGGGCGCGACCCGGCGGATCTGCCGGGCGCCCTGGACGTCGACATCGAGGAGAACGTCCCTTCCGGCAGCGCGGGCCTTGCGCACGGGCCCGGCCGGGGTGCCGTACCGCCTGCCGAACACGTCGGCCCACTCGAGCAACTCGCCGTCCTCGATCAACTCGTCGAAGCGCTCGGGGGTCAGGAACAGGTAGTCGCGGCCCTCGACCTCTCCGGGGCGCGGCTTGCGCGTCGTCGCGGAGACGGAGAAGAACAACCCCCCCGGGTTCGACTGCAGGAGGCGCGCGATCACGCTTCCCTTGCCGACCCCGGAGGGGCCGAAGATGACGTAGAGACCGCCCTCGTCCAGCGGACTACTTGGCGAACTTGAGGAGCAACTGCTCGCGTTGCTTGGCCCCCAGGCCTCGAACGCGACGGCTCGCAGAGATGTCGAGTTCTTCCATGATCTTCGTTGCCCGGACCTTCCCCACGCCGGGCAGCGACTCCAGCACGTTCGAAACCTTCATCTTGCCGACGATGTCGTCGCCGGACCTCGCGAGGAGCGCATCGAGCGTGAGCTTGCCGGACTTCAGCTGCGCTTTGATCTCCGCACGCTTCTTGCGTGCCTCTGCAGCCTTGGCAAGCGCGTCCTTGCGCTGCTCCTCGGTGAGCTGGGGCAGGGGCATGTAGTTGCCTCCTTCGTATCGGGTGTTGAGGACCTCGGGAGTATACGCACGCCCTCCGATGGGGGCAATGCCGAATAAGGCCGTGACCTGTGGGTTTGAAGCCACCCTCCACCTACCCCTGAGGTCCACCGGGAACCGGCGAGAACGCCGTCGTTGCGACGGCTCCGTGCGGCGCCGGCGCAACGCGATGCGGCGAGCCCCTCGCGCGTCAGCGTACCGACGCGAGGATCGAACGCGCGGCGCCGGCGGGATCCTCCGCGCTCGTGATCGGTCGTCCGATCACGAGGAAGTCCGCTCCGCGTTCGATCGCTTCAGACGGGGTGAGGATGCGAACCTGATCGTGGCCATTCGATCCGGCCGGTCGGATCCCGGGGACGATGAGACAGAACGCTTCCCCGACCACCTCGCGCACCGTGGACACGTCCTCGCCGGATACAACGCACGCGGTGGCTCCGGCGGACTTCGCTTCGAACGCGAGCGACGCCGAAGACGCGAGCTCCTCACCGGACACGCTGGACAGCACGGTCACCGCGGCAAGCAGCGGCGGTGGCACGCCGGCCTCCTCTGCGCCTTCGCGCGAACCCTGTGCGGCCGCCGCGATCATCGCCGCCCCCCCGAGGGCATGCACGGTGAACATCGACACGCCGAGCGCCGCGACGTTTCGCGAAGCCTCCCGAACCGTGTTCGGGATGTCGTGCAGCTTGAGATCGAGGAACACGGGCGCGTGCGACGCGAGCCGGCGAACCGCATCGGGGCCGTGCGCCGTGAACAGTTGCAGTCCGACCTTGATCGAACCGACGTAGGGGGCCAGTTCCCGGACGGTCGACTCGGCTTCGTCGAGACGGGAAACATCGACCGCCACGATCACCGGGTTCTCGGGTCGCGGGATCATCGCGCACCCTCGGGTCCGGCGCCGCCGGCCGCCCCGGGAGGAGGGATGCCCGCCGCCGGTGCCCGGAGGCGACCCCGGATATCGGCCGGGGAGGTCAGGCCCTTGCCGCGCAGATAGCCCACCAGGCCGGACGCGACGCGGGCGGCGCCTGCCGGGTCAACAAGCATGGCCGTGCCGACCTGGATCGCCCACGCGCCCGCCAGAAGCAGCTCGGCGGCGTCGGAACCCGTCCAGACCCCGCCCACGCCCATGATCGGCACCTCGGGCATCGCGTTCGCAACCTGGTGGATCGCACGCAATGCGAGCGGACGAACCGCAGGACCGGACAGGTACCCCTGCACCGAACCCAGCGCAGGAGCCAGCTCGTCCGCGTTCACGGCCATCCCGGGTACACCGTCGATCATGGTGAGCCCATGTGCTCCGGCGCGGACGCATGCGCCCGCCGCTTCGACCAGCCCGACCTGCAGCGCCGGAAGTTTCGCGAACACCGGCACCTGTGCGCGCCGGGCCACGGCCCCGGTGACCTCGGCGCACCGCTCGGGACGAGCCGTGAAGGGCTGCCCGTCGAGTTCTTCGTCGGGCCCGGCCAGATAGACCTCGAGCGCTACGACACCGGGCGCCCCGTCGAGCGCCGCCGTCACGCGGACGTACTCTTCGAGCGATCCTCCGGCGACCGACACGATCACGGGCAGGCTCATGCTGGCCATGTGCAGCAGATCGTCGGCCACGAAGGCGTCCACTCCTGGGTTCTGGAGCCCGACCATCGAGAGCAGTCCGGAGGGCGTCTCGGCGGCCCGGGGGGACGGAGCGCCCTTTCGCGGCGCCGCGGTCACGGTCCGCGAGACGACCCCTCCGACCCCCGAGCGATCGAACAGGGGACCGAGCTCGCGGCCCGATCCGAAACACCCCGACGCCACCAGCACCGCTCCCGGGAGGACGAGCCCGTTGAGATCGACCTGCGGGGACACACCTTTCACCGCCACCGCAGCCCCATCCCTTCTCCGGCGACGGCGCCTGCGCGCGCGCTGCTCATCAGTCGGGCCACGCCCGCACCACGGGGAATCCTTCGGGAGGGGTGGGCAACATCTGCGGACGCGCTCCCAGCCACTGATCCCATAGCACCCGCGCCGGGTTGAACACCGGACCGTCCACGCAGGCCCGCAACGAGTCGTAGCCGGAGCCGTCCTTGCGCGCAACCGGGACGGTGCACGTGTAGCACAGCCCGTACCCACACCCCATGCGCTCCTCGACCGCGATCTGGGCCGGCAGTCCGCGCCCGGCGCAGAACTCAGCGACCCCTCGTAGCGTGTCCTTCGGGCCGGCCGCGTACAGCACCTGTGCACCCGTTTGCTCGACGATGCCCGGCAGCGCATCGAGCACACTGCCCCGTTCACCCATGCTGCCGTCGGCGGTCATGAACGCGACCGTCTGCGACAGCCGCTTGCCCTCGATCGGCTTGAACACGTGCTCCAGATCCTGCGCGCCGACGAGCAGATCGACGCGCTTGCCCCTCGCGCGAAGCTCCTGCGCCAGGAAGTAGAGCGATCCCGCCCCGTGTCCTTCTGCGACGAGCAAGCAATTCGTCAGCCGTCGCGGATAGGCGAACGGATTGCCGATCGGTCCCAGGACGTCGAGGAACGAGTGAGCCCGCTGGTTCGCCAGCCACGCGGTCCCGTGCCCGTGCTGCTCGAACGTGAACTCCAGCGTGCCCGCCCATCCTCCGCGCCTCGACGATTGGTGGATCGAGAAATGACGACGCAACAGGAACTCGCGGCCGTCGGGCATCGCGACCGACAGGAACTGGCCCGGGCGCGCGCTTTCGGCGATCTCGGGCGCGACGATCGTGACCGAGTGGTACGCGCCGTAGCTCCGGTTGCTCAGGATCTCTGCTCGAGCGCGTTTCACGGGCTCGGCGTCCGAGCGGCGGTCGTGGATGTCAGGCCGGCGAGTCCGAGGCGCCCCTGGATCGGCACGGCGGCGGCTTCGGCGTGATACTCCTGGATCGATCGTGGCTCGGACGCCGGGGCGCCGATCGCTTCGATGCCACGCACCGCGGCGAGCAGGCCGGGGATCGTCGTGATGCACGGCACGCCGGCGATCGCCGCCGCGGTGCGGATCCAATAACCATCGGTGCGCGCTCCACGACCGAACGGTGTGTTGATCACCAGATCGACGTCACCGCCAGCAAGCAGATCCACGATCGTCGGAGCCGGGACGCCGTCGGGGTCCGGACCTACCGCCTCTGCTTCGGAAACCTTGTGGACCGGTTCGACCGGGATGCCGGCGCGGGCCAGCAGTCCCGCCGTGCCGCGCGTCGCGAGCAGCCGGAACCCCATGTCCGCCAGCCGCTTCGCGGGCAGCAGGATCGCCCGCTTGTCCCGGTTCGCGACCGAGACGAAGACCGTCCCCTTGACCGGCAGGGATGTGCCGCCTGCTATCAGGGCCTTGGCCAGAGCGGCGCCGGAGTCATGATCGATCCCCATCACCTCGCCCGTCGACTTCATCTCGGGCCCGAGGATCGTGTCGGCTCCCCGGAACCGGTTGAAGGGCAGCACGGCCGCCTTGACGCTCGTGAAGCGCAGATGGCGGTAGTGGTGCGGATCGTCGGGCAACACGCCCTCGGAGATCAGGTCGCCGATCGTGCGGCCGGTCAGCACCAGCGTGGCCGCGCGCGCCAGCGAGACCCCGATCACCTTCGAGACGAACGGCACCGTCCGGGACGCGCGGGGGTTCGCCTCGAGCACCCAGATCGTTTCGTCTTTGACGGCGAGCTGCAGGTTGAGCAGACCGACGACGCCGAGGCGCCGAGCGAGCCGCTTGGTGATGTTTTCGACGGTGTCCATCTCCTCGTCCGAGAGGGTCTGCGGCGGGATCGCGCAGCTGGAGTCGCCCGAGTGCACACCCGCTTCTTCGATGTGCTCCATCACGGCGCCGATGAACACGTCCGTTCCGTCGGAGACGGCGTCGACGTCGACCTCGATCGCTCCCTCGAGGAACCGATCGACCAGCACGGGATGATCCGGGGACGCTTCCGCCGCGGTGCGGACGAAATGTTCCAGGTCGTCCGCGTCGTAGACGATCTCCATCGCGCGGCCGCCCAGCACGTACGAAGGGCGGACGACGACGGGGAACCCGATCTCACGCGCGATCCGCCGTGCCTCGTCGATGTCTCGTGCCTCTCCGTGCGGCGGCGCAGGGATGTCCAGCTCACGCAGGATCTCGGCGAACTTGCCTCGGTCTTCGGCCAGGTCGATCGCAGACGGGGGCGTCCCGAGCACGCGGACGCCTCGCTCTTGCAAGAAGTGCGCGAGCCGCAGCGGCGTCTGGCCCCCGAACTGACAGATCACGCCCTCCGGGCGCTCGGACTCCACCACCGCCAGGACGTCCTCCTCCGAGAGCGGTTCGAAGTACAGGCGGCTGGCCGTGTCGTAGTCGGTGGACACCGTCTCGGGGTTCGAGTTGACCATCACCGACTCGAAGCCCGCCTCCTCGAGGGCGAACGCGGCGTGCACGCAGGCGTAGTCGAACTCGATCCCCTGCCCGATCCGGTTCGGCCCGGCTCCGAGGATCACCACCCGCGGCCGGTCGGCCGGCGTCACTTCGTCGGACTCCTCGTAGGTGGAGTAGTGGTACGGCGTTCGGGCGGCGAACTCTCCGCCGCACGTGTCGACCGTCTTGAACACGGGGCGCACACCCAGCTCCAGCCGTCGCTCGGTCGCGGCCCGAACTCCCGCGCCCGTCAGGGAGGCGATACGCCGGTCCGAGAGCCCGATCCGCTTCGCCCGTCGGATGTCGTCGGCGGTGAGGTCTGTCAGACGACGGCCGCGCAGGTCCTCCGACCCCTCGACGACCTCGGCGATCTGATCGACGAACCAGGGATCGATCTGCGACGCGTCTGCCACCACGTCGACCGTGTTCCCGTCGAGGAGCGCGCGCTCGACCAACAGCAATCGATGCTCGGTTCCCTCGCGGATCGCGTCGATCACGTCTTCGGCGCCGATCGGGGCAGGTCCGTCGGAACCGAGATCGAACCCGGTCTTCTCGATCGAGCGCAACGCCTTGCCGAGCGACTCCTTGAAGGTCCGCCCGATCGCCATGACCTCACCGACCGATTTCATCGTGCTCGTCAGGGTCGGGTCCGCCTCGGGGAACTTCTCGAACGCGAACCGGGGGATCTTCACGACGACGTAGTCGAGGGTGGGTTCGAACGCGGCGGGGGTCTCCCCCGTGATGTCGTTGACGATCTCGTCCAGACGGTAGCCGACGGCCAGCAGGGCGGCGATCTTCGCGATGGGGAAGCCCGTCGCCTTCGACGCGAGCGCAGACGAGCGTGACACGCGTGGGTTCATCTCGATAACGACGCGTCGTCCGGTGCCAGGATCGACGGCGAACTGGACGTTCGACCCACCCGTCTCGACCCCGATCGCGCGGATGCACGTGATCGCGTCGTCGCGCATCGCCTGATACTCCCGATCGGTGAGGGTCTGCTGGGGCGCTACCGTGATCGAGTCCCCCGTGTGTACCCCCATGGGATCGACGTTCTCGATCGAGCAGACGATCACGGCGTTGTCCGCTCCGTCGCGCATCACCTCGAGCTCGAACTCCTTCCAGCCCTTCACCGACTCCTCGATCAACACCTCGGTCGCCGGCGAGTCCGCGAGGCTGCGCCGTACGAGTTCGACGAGTTGCTCGCGATCGTCCGCGAAGCCGCTCCCTCCGCCCCCGAGCATGAAGGAGGGCCGCACGATCAGCGGATACCCGATGTCTTCGGCGACGGAGATCGCGCTCTCGACGGTGGTGGCGATGCCCGCGCGCGGAACCTCGAGTCCGGCTGCGACCATCGCATCCTTGAACCGGCTTCGATCCTCGGCCGCGTGGATCGCATCGAGCTTGGCGCCGATCAGCTCGACGCCGAGCCGGTCGAGTTCACCCGACTCCGCAAGGGCAACGGCGACGTTCAAGCCGGTCTGACCGCCGAGCGTCGGGAGTAGCACGTCCGGCCGTTCGCGTCGAACGATCGCCAGCACCGATTCGGGTGTGAGCGGCTCGATATACGTGGCGTCGGCGAACGCCGGGTCGGTCATGATCGTCGCCGGGTTCGAGTTCACGAGACACACCTGATACCCCTCGGCCTTGAGCGCTCGACACGCCTGGGTTCCCGAGTAGTCGAACTCGCAGGCCTGACCGATCACGATCGGGCCCGAGCCGATCACCATCACCTTGCGGATGTCGGTTCGTCGGGGCATGGCTAGCCGCCTGCTCGCATCAGTGTCCGGAACTCCTCGAAGAGGTAGCGGGAATCGTGCGGCCCGGGCGCCGCCTCGGGGTGGTACTGCACCGAGAACGCCGGCACGTCCAGGCAGCGCAGCCCCTCAAGCGTCGCGTCGTTGAGGTTCCAGTGACTCAGAGCCACCCGTCCCGCGGTCGGCGTGCGGACGATCGAAGGCTCGTCCGCCGACGCTGCGATCTCGGGCGTGATCTCGGGATCCCACGCGCGCGCCTCGACGGCGAACCCGTGGTTGTGACTGGTGATCTCCACCCGGCCCGAGCGGAGATCCTTGACGGGCTGGTTGGCCCCCCGGTGTCCGAACTTCATCTTGTACGTTGCGCCACCGAGTGCGTGACCGAGCAATTGGTGGCCGAGGCAGATACCGAACACGGGCACCGTGCCGAGCAACGCCCGGGTGGTCTCGATCCCGTACCGCGTCGCGCCGGGATCGCCCGGACCGTTCGACAGGAAAACCCCCTGGAAACCTCCGGCCGCGATCTCCGCGGCGGGCGTTCCGGCCGGGAAGACCGTCGCCTCGATCCCCTCGGCCGCGAACGAGCGCAGGATCGTACGCTTCATCCCGAGATCCACCGCCGCGACCCGATACGTCGCATCCTCGTGCGGCACCGCCGCGCCGACGAGTTCGCGTGCCTCGTACGCAACGTCGGCCGACACGTCCTTGGCCAGGTCGGCGCCCTCCATCCCCGACCGCTCCCGCACCCGGGCCACCAGCGACGTCGCATCGAGATCCTCCGTGGACACGCCGCAGCGCATCGCGCCCGTCTCGCGGATCCGCAGCGTCAGCCGGCGGGTGTCGATGTCCTCGATGCCGACGACACCGGACGCGGCGAGCTCCTCGTGCAAGGTCCGCTGCGCGCGCCAGTTCGACGCACGACGGGAGGCCTCGCGCACCACGAATCCTGCCACCTGGATCGCCGCCGATTCCGGGTCTTCGTCGTTCGTGCCGTAGTTGCCTTGCTGTGGCGCGGTCATGACCACGACCTGACGGGCATACGACGGATCGGTCAAGACTTCTTGGTAGCCCACCATCCCGGTGTTGAACACGACCTCCCCGAACGTCTCGCCAAAGGCGCCGAACGCCCGGCCACGGAATGCCGTGCCGTCCTCGAGGACCAGCAGGGCCTCGGAGCCCCGGGTCACCGCTGCGCCTTCGCGTCCGCGACCACGAGCTCTCCTCGGAAACACGTGTGGACGACCTTGCCCGTAAGTGTTCTCCCGAGGAACGCGGAGTTGCGGCTCTTCGAGGCGAACGGCGGCTCGACCGTCCAGGAGACGTTCGGGTCGAAGACGACGAGGTTCGCCGCGGCACCGGGCTCCAACGGACCGCCTTGTTCGGTCGCGCCCAGGATCCGGGCGGGTGCGCTCGACAGCGCCTCGATCGCCCGGGGCAGCGACACGATGCCCGGCTCGACGAGGTGGGTCAGCACCGCGGCGAGTCCGGTCTCCAGTCCGATCGTTCCGGGAGGACTCTGGTCGAACTCGGCCTCCTTCTCCTCAACGGCGTGGGGGGCGTGATCGGTCGCGATGACGTCGATCGTTCGATCGGCGACGGCCACTCGAAGGGCGTCGCGATCCTCCGGCGTCCGCAGCGGCGGATGCACCTTGAGGTTCGTGTCGTAGGTGACGAGGTCCTCGTCCGTGAACACCAGATGGTGCGGCGTCACCTCCGCGCTCACGCGCAGACCCTCCTGTTTGGCTCGGCGGATCAGATCGATCGAGCCCGCGCTCGAAACGTGGCAAACGTGCAACCTTCCTCCCGTCATCCGAGCGATCGCGAGGTCGCGGGCGAGGGCGACCTCCTCGGCCTCCCGCGGCCGGCCAACCAGTCCAAGGCTGTAGGAGTGGTACCCCTCGTGCATCTGCCCGCCTTCGACGAGACTGGGCTCCTCGCAGTGCTCGGCGATCACGACCTCCTCGAAGGCCGTCGCGTAGCGGAGCGCGTTCCGCAGCACGCGGGCGTTCGGGACGCAATTGCCATCGTCGCTGAAGAGCCGGACTCCGGCCTCCACCATCTCCCCGAGCTCCGCGAGTTCCTCCCCCGCGAGCCCTCGAGTGATCGCTCCTACCGGGAACACCTCGCACAGTCCCGCGCGGTCGGCCAGTGCTTGAACCTCCCGGACCACCGCGGCGTTGTCCGCGACGGGATCGGTATTCGCCATCGCGGCGACGGCTGTGAATCCACCCAACGCGGCGGCCCGCGACCCCGTCTCGATCGTTTCCTTGTCCTCGCGACCCGGTTCTCGCAGATGCGTGTGCAGGTCGACGAGCCCGGGAGTCAGCACGAGCCCGCTGCAGTCGAAGATCTCCGCGCCACCCTCGTCGAGCGCGGAGCCGAGTCCGGCGATGCGCCCATCCTCGACCAGCACGTCGGAGATGTCGTCCCGTCCGACGGACGGATCGATCACCCGCGCTCCCCGGAACACGAAGCGTGTCGCGTCAGCCATCGGTCCGCTCCTCTCCCCCGGCGCCGAGCAGCAGGTAGAGCAGTGACATCCGCACGGCGATGCCGTTGGTCACCTGCTCTTCGATCACGGCCTGGGGAAGATCGGCGACGTCCGAATCGATCTCCACGCCACGGTTCATCGGACCCGGATGCATGATCACGCAGCCTTCGGGAAGGGTACCGACGCGCGCGCGTGTGAGACCGAACAGCCGCGCGTACTCGCGCACGCTGGGGAAGAACTGCTGTCGCTGGCGTTCCCGCTGCACTCGCAGCATGTAGCAGACGTCGAGCTTCGGGAGCACCGCATCGATGTCGGAACTCACCTGCACCCCCCAGGCCGGGGCGTCGGGAGGGACCAGCGTCGGCGGCCCGACCAACGTGACGTCGGCACCCATCTTCACGAGACCGAACGACAGGGATCGAGCCACCCGCGAGTGCAGCACATCCCCGACGATCGCGACCCGCAAGCCCTCGAGACGGCCGAGCTTCTCCCGCATCGTGTAGAGGTCCAGTAGCGCCTGAGTCGGGTGCTCATGGGTCCCGTCACCCGCGTTCAACACGCTCCCTTTGAGCCATTTCGTCAGTTGATAGGGAGCGCCGGAGCTGGAGTGGCGGATCACGACGGCGTCGGCTCCCATCGCCTGCAGGGTGAGCGCGGTGTCCTTGAGGCTCTCCCCCTTCGACACGGACGATCCCGACGTCGTGAAGTTGATCACGTCGGCCGACAGACGCTTCGCCGCGAGCTCGAAGCTGATCCTCGTGCGGGTGGAGTTCTCGTAGAACAGGTTGACCACCGTGCGGCCGCGCAGCGCGGGCACCTTCTTGATCACGCGGGTGCCTACCTCGCGGAACGACTCCGCCGTATCGAGCACCCGCGAGACGTCGTCCGGACTCAGGTCGTGCATCGACAACAGATGTGCGTTCATCGCGGTTCCTCCACGACGACGGCGTCCTCGCCGTCGACCTCCTCGAGGAGCACCCGCACGATCTCGTCGCTGCGGGTCGGCACGTTCTTGCCGACGTAGTCGGCCCGGATCGGAAGCTCCCGGTGACCGCGGTCGATCAGCACCGCCAACTGGATCGCGCGCGCTCGGCCGAAATCGACGATCGCATCGAGCGCCGCCCGGATCGTCCTTCCCGTGAACAGCACGTCGTCCACCAGCACCACCTGCTTGCCGGTGACATCGAAGTCGATCCTCGTCTCGTGGACCTCGGGCGCCTCGGCCCGGAGCCCGATGTCGTCGCGATAGAAGGTGATGTCGAGCACGCCCACCGGCACTTTGGTGCCTTCGATCTCGGCGATCTGTTCGGAGAGCCGGCGCGCGAGGTCGTCGCCGCGCGCCGCGATCCCTATCAGGGCGACTTCGTCCGCTCCCTTGTTGCGCTCGAGGATCTCGTGCGCGATCCGGGTGGTTGCGCGACGGATCTCCCCCGCGTCCATCAATCGCCCGGACCGCTGCCCGGGGTGCTGGGGCGCCGATCCGCTCATGGGACGAACAACGCCCGGCCGGCTAGGCGCGGCAGGGCGTGGGTTGTGGGCCTCATCCTCGGGTGCTCCCTTCCCGGCCTCTCGGGACCGGACTTAAAGGGGGAAGTTCCTTCTGCAAGGATAGTCCGTGGTCCGGAGCCCGACAATGGACCACGGACCCCCAGCGGCATTGGCCGACCGAACGCGCTACCCTGTGGGGGTTCGAGACAAGGAGTTCCCCATGCTGGCATCGCTCGCCTATACGGTCGGACCCACCGAGATCATCATCGTCGTCGGGATCATCGCTCTGCTCTTCGGCGCCAAGAAGATCCCTGAGCTCGCGCGCTCGATGGGCCGCTCGCAATCGGAATTCAAGAAGGGCGTGAAGGAAGGCTCGAAGGACGACGACGGATCCGAAGGCGACACCGAGACCACGGTCGTCGAAACCAAGGTCGACAAGACCCCGGAGTAGGCCTCAGCTTTGCTCGGGCGCTCCGGCGCGTTCCCGCGCCAGATGTCCGAGCACCCCATTCACGAACCGACCCGAATCATCGGTGGAGAGTTCCTTCGCGGCATCGACGGCCTCGTCGATCGCCGCCGCCACCGGAACATCGGGCCGATGCAGGACCTCGAAGCATGCGACCCGCAGCACCGAGCGGTCCACCGAGGCCATCCGCTCAACGGTCCATCCCTCGGCCAGCCGTTCGAGCACCTCGTCCAGTTCCGGCAGGGCGTCCGCGGTTCCTTCCACGATCTCGCGCGTGAAATCGGGGACCGGTCGTCCCGAGTCGGCCCACTCCGCCAGCACGACCCGGGGATCGCGCTGCATCATGTCGGCCTGATACAAGATGTCGAGCGCCGCGCGCCGCGCGTCCCTGCGGGACGTCACTGCGCTACTTCTCCCGCTCTACGTAGGCGCCCGACCGCGTGTCCACTTTGATCCGCGCACCTTCTTCGATGAACAACGGCACCTGCACCACCAGGCCCGTCTCGAGCGTCGCCGGCTTGAGCGCGTTGTTCCGCGTATCGCCCTTGACCCCGGGCTCGGTCGACACGACGGCGAGCACCATCGACGCGGGCAGCTCCACCGAGATCGGAACCTGCTCGTGGGTCGCAACCTGCGCGGTCGCGCTCTCGCTGAGGTAGTTGCGCGCGTCCCCCACGATCGATCCGGGGATGTGGATCTGGTCGTAGGTCTGCAGGTCCATGAACACGAAGTCGTCACCGTCGGGATACAGGTACTGCATCTCCTTGCGCTCCACGATCGCGAGCCCGACCTTGACACCCGCGTTGAACGTCTTCTCGACGACAGATCCCGTCTTCATGTTGCGCAACTTGGTGCGCACGAACGCTCCGCCTTTGCCGGGCTTGACGTGCTGGAACTCGATCACCTGGCATAAGGCGCCGTCCAGGCTCAGGGTCATACCGTTCTTGAGATCGTTGGTGGAAACGCTCACGGCGTGCTCCTCAGGATGCTCGCGGGGTCGGTGGAACGCCCCGAGTGTACGGGGCGGTCGCCTTCTCCATCACAGCCGCAACAGCTGTTTCGTCGCGCTCGGGAGAGGAACGGGCCCATCCTCGGTGACGTGGATGATGTCCTCGATCCGAACACCCCCGAGCCCCGGGACGTAGATCCCCGGTTCGATCGTGATCATCGCGCCTGCGGGGATCAGGGTGGAGTCGTCGCGCCGCAACACCGGCGCCTCGTGGATCTCCAGCCCCACACCATGTCCCGGCGGATGCATCCAGCGCTGCCCGTACCCCGCCTGCTCGACCACGGTGCGCGCGGCTGCCTCGGGCTCGCCGGCCCGGCACCCCGCCGTCAGACTCGCCACACCTGCCTCGTGGGCGGCCAGGACGACGTCGTGGATCGTCTGCAGCTCCCCGGCCGCCTCGCCCATCTCGACCGTTCGGGTCATGTCCGCGTGGTACCCGTCGACGCGCGCGCCGAAGTCCATCTTCACGACGTCGCCCGACGCCAACACCCGCTCGGTCGGCGCATGGTGCGGTTCGGCGGCGTTCTCACCGAACGCCACGATGGACGCGAACGCAACGTCGTCCGCGCCGGCCCGACGCATCGCGATCTCGAGTTCGAGAGCAGCCTCCCGTTCGGTGATGCCCTTCCGAAGGAACGCCGTGGCGCGATCGAACGCCGCGTCCGTGCAGGCCTGCGCGCGAAGCAACGCAGCAGCCTCGTCCGGATCCTTGCGCATCCGAAGCCCTTCGACGATCCCGTGGGTCGCGACGAGCTCCGTTGGCTCGAGCATCCCGGCCAGATGTGTGAACGCGGAGTAGGACATGGTGGCTTCGAACCCGAGACGGGCGAGTTCCAGCGACCGAACGCGATCGGCGGCCACGCGCAACAGCCCTTCGCCGGAGGTGATCACCACGTGGAGACCCGCGGTCTCGTTCTTCGCCTGATCGGCGTATCGGCCGTCGGTGAGGAGCACGACAGCTCGCGACGTTGCGAGCACCGCTGCGTGCGAACCGGTGAATCCGGAAAGGTAGCGGACGTTGGGCAGATGGGTGACGAGGAGCGCATCGACCCCCCTCTGCTGCAGCCGCTTGGCGAGTTGCTCGCGCCGCCGTGTGTACTCCACGGGTTACAGGGTCGAGAGCGCGTCGAGCGCCAGGTGATACCCGTGCGTGCCCGCTCCGGCGATCGAGATCCGGACGACGGGTGAGATCACCGAATGGCGGCGGAACTCCTCGCGGGCGTAGATGTTCGTCTGGTGCACCTCGACGACCGGAGCGGTCCCCGCCTCGATCGCGTCCCGGAGCGAGTAGGAGTAGTGGGTCAGGGCGCCGCCGTTGAGCACGACCGCCTCGAACCCCTCACCGCCGGCGTCGCGCACCCACCCGACGAGCTCGCCTTCGTGGTCTGATTGTCGCCACTCCACCTTGTGTCCGAGCTCGGCGCCTCGCTTCGCGACGTCCTCCATGACCTCCGGCAGGGTCGCGCTTCCGTACCGCTCGGGCTCACGCGATCCCAGCGCGCCGAGATTCGGCCCGAAGACGAACAACACCCTCATGCTGCAGCTCCCATCCGCGTAAGCGTCGCACGGATCCGGTCCTCGGACACGCCGTCGACGATCTCGGGTTGGTCGATATCGCGCAGCAGCACGAAGCGGATCCCGTCCTGGAACTTCTTGTCCAGCCGGAAGGCGTCCATGATCTCCTCGACGGCCGGGAGCGCCCCCTCTGCCTCCAGCCCCAGCGAGGTCAGGAGGCGAACGTGGCGGCCCACGAGTCCCTCGGACGCGATCTCGAGCTCTTCTGCGAGACGGGCCGCGAACACCATGCCGATCGCGATGGCCTCCCCGTGGGTACGGCCTTCGAACGATCCGAGCCGCTCGAGCGCATGTCCCAAGGTGTGCCCGTAGTTCAAGATCAGTCGCGCGCCCGAGTCTCGCTCGTCCTGGGCGACCGTGCGCGCCTTCGCACGCACACACCTCGTGACCAGGTCCTCCATGACGTCGGGCTCGCGCGCGAGCACCGCATCGAGGCGCGTCTCGAGCAGCGCGAGGAGGTCGGGATCCAGGGTGAGGCCGTACTTCGCGACCTCCGCCAGCCCGGAGCGCAGGTCGCGCTCAGGCAGCGTCGCGAGCGCATCGACGTCCGCGAGCACCGCCGAAGGCTGGTAGAAGGCACCCACCAGGTTCTTGCCCTCGGGAAGGTTCACCGCGGTCTTGCCCCCGATCGCGGCGTCCACCTGTGCGGTCAGGGTGGTAGGGACCTGGATGAGGGGCACACCGCGCATGTAGGTGGCGGCGACGAACCCGGCGAGATCTCCGACGGCTCCGCCGCCCAGCGCCACCACGAGGTCGTCGCGATGGGCCTGCTGGGTCGCCAGCTGGTGCAGGAGCGCCCCGTGGACCTGGAGCGTCTTCGCTTGCTCACCCGCCGGGACCGCGAGGAGCACGGTCGTCAGCCCCCGAGCCGCCAGCCCCTCGGACAGCGGTCCCAGCCACGTGTCGGTCACGGTTCGGTCGCCAACCACGAACGCACGGCGCGACGCCGGCAGCTCCGGGAGATGTTCGCCCGCGCGCGCGATCACATCGGTGCCGATCGTCACGTCGTAGGAGCGACCGGGGATCGGCACGTTCACCCGCTGCACGGGCCGCCCTGGTTCACGCGCTTGCCCGCAGCTGTTGCTCGATCGCGGCAGCCACTTCTGGCGGCGTCCCGCTGCCGTCGACGACGTGGGCCGCGAACTCCCGGTACATCGGCTCGCGCTCGGCGAGCAGGCGCTCGAGATCGCCCTCGCGGTGGATCAGGGGTCGCTCGGCGGCCGGCCGAACCCGTCGTCTCAGGACGTCGATCGCAACGTCGAGGAACACCACGTGTCCGGTTGCTCGAAGGGTGACGCGGTTGGCGGGTTCGATCACGACACCGCCGCCACACGAAACCACCGACGGGTCGTCGGCCGAAGCCTTCGTCAGCACCTGAGCCTCCGTCGCGCGGAAGGCCGGCTCGCCGTCCTCGGCGAAGATCTCGCTGATCGGCTTGCCCGCCTCGCGCTGGATCTCGGCGTCGAGATCCACGAACGGCACCCCTAGTCTTCCCGCAAGCTCACGACCGACTGTGGTCTTGCCCGATCCCGGCATGCCGACGAGATAGACGATCATCGCAGTGTGTCGACGTAATTCTCGAGGTTGCGCCGTGTCTCGGGCAGGGAGTCGCCTCCGAACTTCTCCAGCACGGCATCCGCGAGGACGTAGGCCACGGCGGCTTCACCCACGACGCCTCCCGCCGGAACGGCGCAGACGTCCGTTCGCTGCTTGATCGCGACCGCCGCTCGCCCCGTCGCCAGATCCACCGTCTCGAGGGGTTTTGGGACGGTCGAGAAAGGTTTCATCGCCGCACGGATCCGTACCGGCTGACCGGTCGTCATACCTCCCTCGATGCCTCCCGCCCGCATCGTCTTACGCGTGATGCGATCGTCACGCGAGGTGATCTCGTCGTGTGCCTTGGAACCGAGCCGGGCCGCCAGCGCGAAGCCGTCCCCGATTTCGACACCTTTGACCGACTGGATCCCCATCAGTGCTAGCGACAACCGCGCGTCGAGCTTGCGATCGTAGTGGACGTAGGAACCCAATCCGGGTGGACACCCATAGGCCAGCACCTCGAAGGTTCCGCCGATCGTGTCACGCGACTTACGGACCGTATCGATCTCGGCGACCATCTTCTTGGAGACCGCCGGGTCGAAGCATCGCACGGGCGAGGCGTCGATCCGCTCGAGATCCTCGGGTCGCGGCAGCGCGGCCGACGCCGGGACCGCGACCTTGCCGATCCGAACGACGTGGGAGAGCACCCGGATCCCGAGCTCGGCAAGGAACGCCTTGGCGAAGCAGCCGACGCTCACGCGAGCGGCCGTCTCTCGGGCGCTGGCTCGCTCCAGCACGTTGCGGACGTCGTCGAACCCGTATTTCTGCACGCCGACCAGGTCCGCATGGCCAGGGCGCGGGCGGGTGAGCTTGTCGGACGGATCCGTTTCGCCCTCGACCCCCATCAGCTCGGTGTACTTCGCGTCCCATTCCGAGTTCGGGATCACCACGGCGATCGGGCTGCCGAGGCTGCGTCCGTGCCGCACGCCGCTGAGGATCTCGAACAGGTCCGACTCGAACTTCTGGCGCCCGCTCCTCCCGTGCCCGAGGCGCCGGCGAGCCAGCTCTCCGGCGAGTTCCTTCGGCGAGATCGGGACACCCGCGGGGAGTCCCTCGAGGGTGGCGACGAGCGCCTTCCCGTGCGATTCCCCGGCGGTGAGCATGCGAAGCATGACCTCATCATAGGGAATGGAAGAGGGGGGGGGCCCCCCGGGGGGGCC
>JBBDWR010000026.1:44758-61294 GCA_040902745.1 Actinomycetota bacterium
ATTGGTAATGTAAGCGGGCGGCCCCTCGCGGGGCCGCCCTCGGACCGGCGACCGCTCCCCCCGTGGGCGGACCGCCGGTGGTTCGTTCGCCCGACGCTAACTCGGCGCGTCGGCGCAGAGTTCGAACGATTCGTCGCCGTAGATGAAAGTGGCGCAGTTCGAAGCCATGTCGATGGAGCTGACCCGGTAGTTCTGCGCGAATATCTCCCCGACGCCCTTCGTGTAGGCCTTGTCTTCGACCTCGACGGACACCTTCGGATCGCCCGATCGCAGGTAGACGGCGTTGAGGGTCACCTGCCTGCCCGTCACGTTGGACGTGTCGTCGCTGGTCGGGCCTGTTCCGTTGTCCGGTTGTGGCTCGGTGGTCGGGTCGGTCACCGGCGAGGTGGTATCGCTCGCGACCGCAGTCGGACTGATCAGCTCCGGCGGCGTCGAGAACGGGTCGCGGCCGGAGAAGTTGGTTACCGACCGGGGCGTCTGCGTGGCCGTGGGCGTCTCGCTCGGCTCCGGCTCGGGGACGGGCTCCGTCGGGTCTGTGGCGCCGGCAGCGGGCGCAGGTGCGGGCGCGGCGGCGGGCTCCTCTTCTCCGCCCAGCAGCACCTGGGTGACCAGGAAGAACACGAGCGCCGCTCCCACGAGGGCACCGAGGATGATCAATGCTCGCTTGTCACGTTCGGTCATCGGCATGAGCTATCCCGTCCCCTCGGCTCCAGGCGTATCGCTCGGACCGGGTGCGGACCCGGGACCGGCGTCGAGGTCGGTGGTGTAGAACTCCACGACGATCTGGCTGCCGAGCTCGTTCTCGGTCGGGGTTGTCGTGGTGGTCGTGGTGGTTGTCGTGGTGTCCGTACTCGCGACGCTGGCTGTCACGCTGATCGAGATGACCTTCGCTGCCCGCGGCAACGTCTCTAGGTTGTAGAGGAACTCCTCGAGATTGAAATAGCTCCCCTGGGCGTCGAGACTGACGCTGATCACGGAGAACCGGCCGTCGCCCGACAGCGTCGGGAGGGCGGGTGCGATCGTGAACGGATCCACTCCGGCCCGGTCGGCCGCCGACTGCAGCAACAGGATCATCCCCGGTTCATCGGCGGTCGGTGGGATCAGTGTCTCGATGTCGCGGATCTCCTTGTTGGTCTCCGGCGCCGCGTCCCGAGCCTCTTCCAGCTGGGCGAGCTTCAGCTGAAGCTCCTGTTCCATCTGTTCCGCCGTCACCAGTTCGTCCTGGGCGTCCGAGACCTCGCCGCGCTTGGGCATCACGAGGAACATCACGGCGAGGATCGCGATGACCGCCCCGGCGATCAGGACGAAGATGGGGGCGCGCTTGTTCATCCGGCCGCCGCCTCATTCGCACGCCGACCGCGCTCGGTCAGCGCATCCGGGCTCAGATCAACCGTGCTCGAGAACGTGTACTGCCGCGTGCGCGGCCCGGTCTCGGTCATCGTGGTGCTGAACGGATTGATCCACCCCTTGACCTGTTCGAGTCGGGTGAGCCACATCGCAACCGACTCGAGGTCGTTGGAGGCTGCCTCGAAGGTGATCGTGCCGACCGGAGCGCCCTCGACCGTCTCGACGACCGCATCGGCGGTACCGCTTGCTCCGACCTGCGCCGCCATCGACGTGAGCACGGCATCCGGCGGGATCACGTGCGAGACGTCCATGAGCACCCCGGAGAACGCAAGCTCGTTCGTGTAGACGGCGTCCTCGAGCGCCTGCTTCTCCTTCAGTTCGGTTTCGAGCGCCCCGAACTGGTCGAGGCTGCTGATCTCGGTCTGCAAAGTCGCGTTCGTCTGCTCTTGCGCCGCCAGCTCATCCTGCGCGTTCGACAGGTTCATCTGTTCCAGAACGTAGAAGGCACCGACGAGCACCAAGATCGCGATCACGCCGAGGACAGCGAGTGCGGTCCGCTGACGGAGCTTGGCCCGCTCCTTGATCTCCGGGGGCAGAAGATTGACGCGGCTCACGATCGCCCCACTTCCTCGAGTGCGAGTCCGACCGCGGTGGCCAGCACCGGCTCGGCTTCACCCATCGCGGCCTCGGACAGCTTCAGCTGCGGACGCACCCTGGCGAAGGCGTGTCCGCGTTCGACGCGCACGGGGATGCGCTCCTGCAGCAGTTCCAGGAATCCTTCGAGCTTGGAGCCGCCACCCGTCACGAGCAGTCGGCCCACACGCGCGCCGGGAACCTGAGCCGTGTAGAACTCGAGCGAGGAGCGCACCTCGTCGACGAACGCGCTCGCGCGTCCCATCGCCACGCGATGTACCTCCTCGAAGGGGGGGACCCCTTCCAGTGACTCACCCTTCTTGGCCCGTTCCGCGATCTCGTCGTCGAGTCCGAGATCGCGCGCGATCGTGTTGGTCACGTCGCGACCCCCCGACGGGAGGATCCGGACGAATCGGGTCACGCTGTCCGCGTGTACACAGATGTTGGTGACGTCTGAGCCGACGTCGATCACAGCCTCGTCGCCCGGCGTCTCGAGCTCCATGCCACCATCGCTCGAACCGATCGACCGCACGAGCGCGAACGGGATCAGATCGAGTCCGATGGGCGTGAGCTTCGCCCGCTCGGCCGCTTCGATCAGTTGCTGCACCATCCCCTTCTGCGCGGCGACGAGCAGGATCCGCAGCATCCTGCGGTCCTCCTGTTCGGTCTCGCCGAGCACGTCGAAGTCCAGGACCGCTTCGTCGACGGGCATCGGGATGAACTCCTGCACCTGGAACCCCAGCGATTCGCGCAACTCCTTCTCGGGAAGCCATGGGAGTGCGACCTCGCGGACGACGACGCGTTGGTTGCCGACCCCCATCACGACCTGACGGCCCTTGAACCCGCCTCGGCTCCACAGGTCGTTGAGCGCCTCACCGACGATCTCCGGGTTGCGAACCTCGCCGTTCTCGACCGCGCCCGGCGGGAGCGCGACCTGCGCGGCGCGCACCAGTGAGCCGCCGGCGATCTCGACCGCCCGCACGCTGGTCGATCCGATATCGAGCCCGATCCTCGTCCGGCGCGGCATCAGTCGCCCTCCACCCAGACGGAGCGTTGCGACAGGTACTGCTCGACCTCGGACTCGCGGATCCGGTAGTTCTTGCCGACGCGGATCGCAGGGAGCTGCCCGCTCTTGATCAGGCGGTACACGGTCATGTTGGAGACGCGCATGATGTCGGCAACCTCCGCGACCGTCAGCAAGCGATCCCCCACGCCGGGCTTCTGGCTCACCGGGTCCCCTTCAACGTGTGGCTCGTGAGCCACTCTGGCAACACCTGCAACATCATGCTCAGCACGTCCCTGCACGGTTCCTGAGCCACAAGCTCACGAACCGTAGTGGTCTGCAACAGATCCTGTCAACGCGATGCACTCTTGTACTGTCGGCAATCCGGCCGTAATTACGTAGTTGTAATTCACGCTTGGCCCCAAAGATTCACACGGGTTCACACCACCCACTCCCCCGACGGTCCTGCGCCGATGTGGGCCGTTCGGCCCAGCGACCTTCGGCAGGCCGAGATGACTCGCCCGGGTCAGGTCCCGACGGTCAGATCGAGGTAGGCACGGGAGATCGGATCGGCGAAGAATGCGGCGACGATCGCGCCGGCCGCCAGATACGGCCCGAACGGGATCGCCTGCTTGCGGCCGAGTCCCACGATCAAGGCCACGATCGAGCCGATGCCGCCGAGCAGGATCCCCGCGCCGGCCGCGACACCCACATACCGGAGCCCGAGAGACCCGAGCACAAGCCCGATGAGCGCCACGAGCTTCACGTCCCCGATGCCCATGCCCCGGGGAACGATCAGGGCGATCAGCAAGAGCACCCCCCCGTAGAGAAGGAAGCCAAGCCCCGCCCTCGACAGATCCACAGGAGCGCCGGCGAGCCGCGCGACGACGAGGTAGAGCCCGAACCCGATCAACGCCGGGTAGGTGATCCGGTTCGGGATGATCCGTTGCCGGATGTCGATGATCGCGATCGGGGGCATCAACGCCAGAAAGGCGGCCATCATGATGGCGACCCACAGGTCGTCGAACACGATCGCCGCCGAGACGAACAACCCCCCCGTCGCCAGCTCGATCAGTGGATAGACCGCAGAGATCCGCACCCCACAGGAGCGACAGCGCCCGCGGAGCGCGAGCCACGAGACCACGGGGATGTTGTCGCGGTTACGCAGCTCCGTGCCGCACGAAGGACATCGCGACCGGGGCCGGGAGACCGATTCCTTGCGCGGGACGCGATACGCGACCACCGTGAGGAAGCTGCCGATCGGCAGTCCGAACAACCCGAAGATGACAGCGCGCGCGGCGGTCAAGGCCGCCCGATGCTACACCCTAGGTGCAGGTCGTCGGCTGAGGATCGACGGCCGGACACTCCACCCACAGCGTCTGCTCGAGCGCCTGTCCGAACCCCAGCACCCGTTCGATGCGCTCGGAGTAGGCCATGTCGAAGCCGTTCTTCGCGTCGAAGGAACCCGCGTACAATGCGCCACTGCTCGGATCGCCCATGTTCTTGAAGGACATCTTGCCCGGCGTGTAGAAGAGTCCCGCGACGCCGTCGTCGGGATCGTCGGGATCACCACCGTCGACATCGAGGCCGTTCTTCGCGTAGATGCTGCAGTCTCCGCCACCATCGGAACACTGGCCCGACCCGGCGTACAGAGACACGACGACCAGTGTCGCTCCGGCGGCGTTCGTGGTCGTGATCGCCGGCGCGTTCGCGTTGCCGAGGTAGATCGGCGCATTCGTCACGATCGTCACGTCGCCGCCGATGTTCAAGCCCTCGAGGTCGATCCGTCCTTCTGCAGTGTGGCTCGGAGCCGCCTCCCAGATCGCGTAGACGCCCGCAGGCATGACGCTGCGGGGCACCGCTGCGAACGTCTCCACCGCAGCCGCGCTCGTCGTCGACTGGGTGCACGGGTTGGAGTTCGGGTAGCAGGTCAGGGTCTGGCCTGCGTAGTTGTCGGGATCCCACGTGAACTCCGGCAGGTCCACGGACGCCGGTCCGTCGAAGTGCGTGCCTTCGACGTCCCCGGTGCCGAAGGGTGTGATGTTGCCGCACGCCTTCGCGACGCCGCCGGTATCGGTGCCATTGATGTCGAAGGTGGTGCTTGCGCCGTTGGGCGTAAAGCTGGTGGGACACCCAGCGGTGGAGTCTCCTTCGACGTCACCGCCGGTGATCCCGCCCGCGCCTCCCGTCCAGACATCGCCTTCCTTGTCGGTACAATCGCCGATCGTGTTCGACGCGTGGTTCTTCACCACATCTCCGCCGATCGTGGCTCCGCTCGTTCCCGGCACGAGCACGCTGCCACACACGAGCGTGTTGTTGTCCATCTCGAAGGAGTTCTCCGCGTACACGTCGCCGTGTACGACGGCGCCGTTCTTCATCTCGAGCGCGTCGTCGGAGAAGATCGCGTAGCGGAACACGGGGATCGGCTCAAGGATCACCTGGATCTTCCGTGCGAAGTCCGGCGCGGTTGCAGATGGGTAGTACCCGGTGGACGTGATCGTGATCGTGTTCTTGGTTCCCGCCCAGGTTACGAAGTACTCCCCCTTGCCGCCTGGCATCTGGCACGGTGTGGAACCGGCCAGCGGGCACGAGGAGGAGACCGAGCGGTCTTGGGCGATCGTGGTGATCGCGGTGTCGATGCCAGTCTCGGCGACCTGTAGCGTCTTGTTCCATCGAGACCCGCGCTCCGACAGCGTGAACGCCGAGTTCCCCGCGGCGAGTGTCACGATCATCAACATCGTCATGACCGACAGCACCAGCATCGCGGTGACGAGCGCGAACCCGTCTTCGCCGCGGTGCAGCCGTGCTGCGAGCACCTTCAGGAATCGTCTCATGGGTGACCTCACAGGTTTTGGGCGTTCCGTAGGTTGACTTTCGATTGGATCCGTACGCTCTGCGTCTTGGTTCCGAGCACCAACGTGATGTCGATCTCGTCGATCACCAGCTCCTGCACGGAGTTCTCGTGCGGGACAAGCGTGAACACCTGATCCGTGACCAGGTTCGAGAGCACCGTCCGGTAGGTCGTTCCGTCGTCGGTCGACACCTGCAGCTGGTACGGCGCCTGTGAGCCGGTCGCCCGCCAGATCACGCGCTCGGTGGAGCCACCTACGTAGGTGTCCACGGTGACGGTGGTCACGGTGACACTCACGTCGGTGTCCACGCCGACCACCGCCCCTTGGCGGAACTGCTTGGACATCTGCCCGAGGGCGATCTGGCCGTCGCCGAACACGTCGCGGCGGTTCTGCACGATGCCGGAGTCGGTGAAGGCCCGAACCATCACGCTCAGCGCCGCCGAAGCGATGATCCCCATGACGAACAGCGTCACCATCAACTCGACGACGGTGAACCCGCGCTCGTCGCGAGCAGCGCCCGAGCGAACCCTAAACGGTGTCATGAGGGCTCTCGGCACTGACGTTTCCCGCGACGTCGACGGCAACGACGTAGTACTCGTAGTTGGTTGTCTTAGTCAGGCCGGGATCGACGCACGACGTCGACGACGCCGGGATGTAGGCGCAGTTCGTCACCTGAGACCAGGCGCCGGCCGGCGTGGGGCGCCGCCAGATCTGGTACCCGGCGAGATCGCCGCTCGGCGGAAGCAACGTGCTGGACGCCGACCAGGTCAGCGTAGCCTCCTTGCCGTTGGCCGGTCGGCAGCAAACGTCGAGCGTCGTCGGCGCCGCCGGGACCGTCGTATCGACGATGATCGAGTCCGACGCGGTCGCCCCGTACTCTCCACCGGAGTTGAGGAACCGGACGGAGACGGTCCGCGTGCCCTCCCCCGTCGGAGACAACGTGTACAGGACAGCGGCCGAGTAGGCGATCTCGGAGCCCCACGTCGTGCCGTCGTCGTTCGAGAACTGCATCGTGGTAGCGCCCGTCGAAGACAAGGTCAGTGTGACCGCGGAAGTCGTCGTGTACGTCTGACCGCTCGCGATCGAGACCGTCCCCGTCGGGCCGCCGCCTCCGACGGGACCGCCGTCGCTCGACACCGTCAGCGGCGGCTCGCACTTGCCGGACGTCGCCGTACTGCTCTCGTCGTCCTCCACGGTCAGCTCGACGTAGTAGGTGCCTGCGGCCGAATACGTGTGGCTCTGGATGACGCCGCCGTCGGGGACGATCGGCGTCCCGTCACCGAAGTCCCAGTCGATCGTGACCGTACCGCCGTCGGGATCGGACGCTCCCTGCGCTTCGAAGTTCTGCGCGAGTCCCGTACCCGACACGACCGGGCACGAGACGACCGGGAGCAGGTTGTCACCAGCCGAGGGATCGTGGTAGGGCACCTTGCCGTCGGAGATCACCGTGGACATCTTCAGCTGGCTGTCGAGCGACCCGAAGGAGTTGGCCCACGTCACGACGACGGTGACTCGCTTCTGGTCATGACCGTTCGCGTCGGAGACCCCATCGCCGTTGCCGTCGACCCCATCGCCGTTGCCGTCGAGGCCGTCCCCCCCGGCGCCACCCACGGTCCCGTCCGTCGGCGAGTCGACCCACGTGACGTAGTCGTACACCTTGAAGTTGGTATTGCCCTGGAGCACCGGGTCTTGGAAGTGATCAAGCGAAGGATTGGCACCCAGGTCGAGGATCAGCGGCTCGTATGCGGCGCCGGCGCCCGTCTCGGTGGGGTCGTAGCTCAAGCCGTCCGTCGACACCCAGTAGTCGGGATTGTCCGTGTTCGAGGAGTGCGTGAGCACGTTGGCGTCGAGAACCACGCTCTCGTAGTTCAAGGAGCGCGCGTACTCGATCTCCTGCTCCGCGGTGGCCTGGGCAGCGAGGCGTTGCCGGGCCAGGCCAGTGGTGTCCAGACCGTAGCTCAGCGAGCTCGCGACCGCGAACGACCCGATCGCCAATACCATGCCGGCGACCATCGCCTCGATCACGGTGAAGCCGCGCTCGTCGCGGTGGAGCCGAGCGTGCATACGGAGGAAGAATCCGCGCAGGTTCATGCCTACCACTCCTTCTCACCTCTATATCGGCCGCAGCCGCCGCTGACTGAAGTCGCAGGATCGTTCGTGGCTACCAGCCCCCCGCACATTCAGGGACCGTGTCGACATCCGTGAAGGCCGCCCCCTGCCCCATATCGGTGTCCGGCGATGTCACGTGCTTGCTCACGCAGAAGAACCGATCGGAATCCGACACCGCGACCAGCAGGAGCTGGCGCCCCGCGGCGACTTGGATGCCGACGGATCCGGAAGTCGGTGCGCCCGCCCCGGCCCAGCTGAGGTTGGGCTCGCCCGCCTGTGCCGCGGAGACGTCGAACCCGGAGAAGGTGGATCCGTCCGAGAAGTGCGACAGCGCAGTCACCAGCCCGTTGCGAAGGTCGGCCTGTGCTGCCTTGTCCTCGACACGCGCTCGGACCCCCAGGTAGGTCGGGAGCGCGATCGCGATGAGGATGCCGATGATCAAGACGACCATCATCAGCTCCACGAGCGTGAAACCCCGCTCGTCTCGAAGCAGGCGCATCCGGGTGTTGCGCGCCGCCATCATCTCGCTCTCCTCGTTCCGTTGCCCGTTCAGCCCGATCGGGCTGGTCCATTCGTTGTCGGCGTCCGGAATGGGCTTCTACAGCGGGACGCGCCGGTTCCCCCGTTTCAGGTAGACAGGCATCGCGGGCATCGCGGGCATCGGGTACGCGGAAGGGGAGGTCCGAGGACCGCCCCTTCCGTGCGTTGCATCACCCGCAGAGCGGGCACCCTCCTCGATCAACCGGGGAAGGACAGGCCCGTCTGCATAGAGCCATCCGACGTGCACGCACCGGTGAGCTCGCCGTAGCGAGTACCGTTATTGGCCGCGTCGTCCGAAAGCGAGAAGCAGCGGGTGGTGTCGGCCAAGGCGGAGAGCTGGATCGCCTGGTCGTTAGACCCGTCCAGGTCCCAACTGATGGACGTCGGGCCGGTCGAAGGCCCGCCAGCCACGTACGCCAGGGACGGCTCAGCACCGGTCAACGTGGTCTGGGACACCGCCGTGTAGTCGTCCGTGTCGGTGAAGATCACCTTCGCGGCCGCCAGGGCGTTGCGAAGACTCGACTGCGCGGCCTTGTTCTGCGCGCGCTGGCGAGCACCGAGGAACGTGGGCAGAGCGATGGCGATCAGAATGCCGATGATCAATACGACCACCATCAACTCGATCAGGGTGAAGCCTTCCTCGTCGCGGCGCCGTTCCTTCAAGCGCTTGAACATGGAGACTCCTCCTTCCGTTCATTAACGTGCACGCCCCATTGACGCGCATCCGTTCTGTCCTGGGTATCGGCGGCAGGGCCTTCGCGCTGTAGTCCCGCGACCGCCGGATTCGGCAAATGACCCGAAGGGACTACCGTTGGTCCCGCGAGCGGGCACACACCTCGATCTGCGATCGCAGCGCACCGCCGTCCGACATCCCCCGATGCAGCTGCCGACATCCCCCACACGCGCGGCACCGTCACTAGCGCCGAGAGCGCCCTACTGGATCAGGTTGATGATGTTGAACATCGGCATGTACAGCGCGATGACCGCGGCGCCGACCGCTCCACCGATCAATGCGATCAGCAGCGGCTCGATCAAAGACGTGAGCGCGTCGACGGTCGCCTTGACCTCTTCCTCGTAGAAGAGCGAGACCTTGTCGAGCATCGTGTCCACGGCACCGGTCTCCTCACCCACGGCCAGCATCTGTACGACCATCGGCGGGAAGCAAGCATGCTTCGAGAGCGGCTTGGCCATCGATTCACCCTCCCGCACAGCCGATTGCACGTCCACGAGCGCGTCACCGATCACCCGGTTGTTCACCGTATCGATCACGATGTCCAAGGCCTGCAGGATCGGCACGCCCGAGCGCAGGAGCATCCCCAGCGTCGAAGAGAAGCGCGCCATCGCCGTCTTGTGGAACAGCGGCCCGAACACAGGGATCTTCAGTGTGAGGCGGTCCAACACCTCTCGGCCCTGATCGGTCTTCTTGTAACGCTTCAGACCGTAGAAGGTTCCGATCCCCAACAGGATGCAGATGTACCAATAGCCGCGCACGAGCTTTGACGCTCCCAGCAGGATCTTGGTCGGGAGCGGGAGCTGCCCACCCAGGTCCGCGTAGATCGTCTCGAACTGCGGGACGATGAACAGCAGCATCGCGCTCATGATCAGGGTGACCATGATCAGCACGACAACCGGATAGGTCATCGCCGACTTGATCCTGCGACGCAACTCGACCTCGGACTCCAGCTGATCCGCGAGGCGCATCAGCACCGTGTCGAGCACACCGCCGATCTCACCCGCCTGCACCATCGCGATGAAGAGTTCGTTGAAGCACTTCGGGTGCTTCTCCATCGACTTCGACAGGGACGCACCCTGTTCGACATCGGTACGGACGTCCATGAGGATCTTTGCCAATGTCGTGTTCGTCGTCTGTTCGGCCAAGATCGACAACGCGCGCAGGATCGGCAAGCCCGCGTTGACCATCGTGGCGAACTGACGCGAGAAGACCGACAGATCCTTGAGCTTGACGCGGCCCGGACGAAGGTTGATCTCCATCTTGAGCCCGGCGGTCTCTTTGTCGACCTCGATCGGCACGTAGCCCATCTCGCGCAATTTGTTGAGCGCGAGGGACTCGCTGTCGGCCATCATCGTGCCCGTGACCACGTTCCCCGTCTTGTCACGGACCTTGTAGGTATAAGAATCGGGCATCTACATGCCACCCCCCATCGTTGAACCCATCGGCGCTCCTGAGCCGCCGCTGTAGCCGTCCGGGGTGGATGCAAGCATCGGTCCGCCGGAGCTGATCATCCGCTGGAGTTCCTCGGGATCGTGGCACTGGTCGAGCGCCGTCTGCTGGGTGATCTTGCCGGCCTTCACCAAGCTCGACAGCGACATGTCCATCGTCTGCATCCCGAACCGCCCACCCGCCTGCATCACCGAGTAGATCTGATGCACCTTGCCCTCGCGGATCAGGTTTCGCACGGCCGGCGTCACGACCAGGACCTCGCACGCGAGTGCCCGGCCGCGTCCATCGGCGGTCTGCAGCAGCTGCTGCGTCACAACACCCTGGAGGGTCGTCGCCAGCTGAACCCGAACCTGCTGCTGCTGGTGGGGCGGGAACACGTCGATGATGCGGTCGATCGTCTGTGGGGCGTCTTGAGTGTGCAGGGTCGCGAACACCAGGTGCCCGGTCTCAGCCGCGGTGATCGCGGTCGAGATCGTCTCCAGGTCTCGCATCTCACCGACGAGGATCACGTCAGGGTCCTGGCGCAGCACGTGCTTGAGGGCGGGAGCGAACCCGAGGGTGTCGGTACCGACCTCGCGCTGGTTGACGATGCAGTTCTGATGTCGGTGGAGGAACTCGATAGGGTCCTCGACCGTCATGATGTGCCCCGACCGCTCCTTGTTGACCACGTCGACCATGCCGGCCAACGTGGTCGACTTACCGGAACCGGTCGGACCGGTGACCACGACGAACCCGCGGGGGAACCGGGCCAGGTCGGCCACGATCGGCGGCAGGCCGAGTGTGTCGAGCTCCTTGATCTCGTACGGGATCAGCCGGAACGCCGCCCCCAGAGAGTCACGCTGGAAGTAGACGTTCACGCGGAATCGGGCCTTGCCCGGCAGCGCGTACGACATGTCCAGCTCGAGTTCCTGCTCGAGCCGTTCACGCAGCTTCTGCGGCAGGATCGCGTAGATCATGCCTTGCAGCGACCGAGGGCCCAGTACCGGGTAGTCCGTGAGCCGCTCCAACTCGCCGTGCAGCCGGATGGTCGGCGGCGCGCCGGCCGTCAGGTGCAGGTCCGAACACCCGCGCTCGAGCACGATCTCGAGCAGCTCCGGGATGGGCACCTGCACGTCGTCGTTGACCACTTCTCCAGGGATACTCATCAGCTACTTCACCACCCTCGCAACTTCCTCGATCGACGTCTGTCCCATCCGTGCCTTCGTCAGGCCGTCGTCTCGCAGCGTGGACATGCCCTGCTCGATCGCGACCCGTCTCACATCATCGGCAGAAGAACGCTCGACCGTAAGCCGTTCGATCTCCTCGCTCATCTGCATCACCTCGTAGAGCCCGACCCTCCCTCGATAGCCGGTCGTAGCGCACGCGGAGCATCCCTCGGCGCGGAACAGCTCGGTGATCTCGCTCCACAGGTATTCGGGGTAGCCGGCCGCCTCGAGCTCCGGCGCCTCCGGCTTGTAGGCCACCCGGCAGCGTTCGCACAGCTTCCTCGCGAGTCGTTGCGCCACCACGCAATCCACCGCGGACGCCACGAGGAACGTCTCCACGCCCATCTCGGTCAGCCGGGTGATCGCCGAGGGCGCATCGTTCGTGTGCAAGGACGACAACACCAGGTGACCGGTCAGCGCCGCCTCCACGGCGATCATCGCCGTCTCCCGGTCGCGGATCTCACCGATCAGAACGATGTCTGGGTCGGCGCGCAGGATCGATCGCAGAGCGGACGCGAACGTGAGGCCGGCCTTGTTGTTGACCTGGATCTGGTTGACGCCCGGCAGCCGATACTCGACCGGGTCCTCGACCGTGATGATGTTTCGGGCGGGGTCGTTGAGGATGTTCAGCGTCGCGTACATCGACGTGGACTTTCCCGAACCGGTTGGACCGGTGACCAGCAACGCCCCGTAGGGCTTGCGGAACGACACTTCGAAACGCTTGTAGCTGTCCTCGAGGAACCCGAGCTCCTCGAGACGGATCAACGCGTGGCTCGTGTCGAGGATCCTGATCACGATCTTCTCCCCGTACACCGTGGGAAGGCTCGCGAGCCGAAGGTCGACTTTCTTGCCACCGACCTTCATCCCGATCCGGCCGTCCTGTGGCACCCGCTTCTCCGCGATGTTGAGGTCGGCCATCACCTTCAGGCGGCTGACCAGTCCGTTCTGCACGTTCTTCGGAACCCGTTGCATCGCTTCGTGGAGCACGCCGTCCACACGGAACCGAACGCGAACGTCCTTCTCTCCCGGCTCGATGTGTACGTCGGAGGCTCGGTCGGCGACGGCTTGGGTCATGATCTGCGTGACGAGCTTGACGATCGGCGCATCCTCGACCGCGGCCTCGATCTTCCCGGGGCCGTCGCTCTCGTCCAGGGTCTCGGACGCCTCCTTGACCATGTCGTCGAGCTGTCCCTCGAGGGCGGCGAACTTGCCGATCGCCTGCTCGACGTCGCTCGCGGTCGCGACCACGGGTTGCACGTCCCGGTTGGTGATCGCACGGATGTCGTCCAGCGCATAGACGTTCGCGGGGTCCGACATCGCGACGAGCAGCTTGTCGTCGCGCATCCCGATCGGGATCGCCCGATAGCGGCGAGCGAGGGTCTCGGGAAGCAGTGATGCGGACATCGGGTCGATCTGGAAGTCGGACAGATCGACGAACTCGAGGCCGACCTGTTCGGAGAGGGCACGCACGAGGTCGGCTTCCCTGATGAAGCCCTTGTCGATCAGAACGCGCCCGAGCGCCTTCGGCGTTTGCCGATGTTCGTCCAGCGCCGAATCGAGCTGTTCCTGCGTGAGGAGCCCTTGCTCGATCAGGATCTGGCCGAGCTGCTTGGGCTTTCGCTTCGCCATCTCCTCCCCTTGCCTGGCGACTAGTCCGGACTACTTAGGACTCTTCGTCATCAACGCTGGTCTCCTGAAGCAGCCGGGAGAACTCCTGTGCAAGCAGTACGCGATCCACTTCCGAATCGTCATCGGGGGCGGGTGGGCTCGCGGGCGCACTCGCGGGAGCGGGATCGTCTTCGTGCTTGGGGGCCTGTGCCGGAACCGGATCGGATGCCGACGCGGCGGGCTGCGCCGGCTCGGGCGCACCACCGCCAGCCGCCGGGGTCGCACTCTCGGGTCCGCCACCAGTCGGAGCGGGCCCTGCTTCCGCGACGGCACCCTCGGCGACCGCCGCTGCCGGCTCGGGTGTGGCGGCCTCCTCGACCGGTGCCTTGGACTCCTTGTGCAACGACGTCCTCGGCTTGCCGCTGGGCGCGGTGGGAGCCTCGGGGATCTTCAAGGCGTCCTTCTTTGATCGGCCCTCCTCTGCCTGCAGCAGAGCTTGGTCGAGCTGATCGATCAGCAATCCCGGCCGGATCGACGTGCCCCCCAGCGCGAACGCCCCGTATGGACCTCGGCGGACGTAGACCCAGAGCTCGTCGGCGAACTCCAAGAAGCCCTTATCGGAGTCCCCGAGCGTGGCGA
Source organism: Actinomycetota bacterium (assembly GCA_040902745.1). Classification (GTDB taxonomy): domain Bacteria; phylum Actinomycetota; class UBA4738; order UBA4738; family HRBIN12; genus JBBDWR01. Next base: position 58,877 of record JBBDWR010000026.1, read on the forward strand.
ACCGAAGCCATGCCGGCTTCACCTCCTGTTCCGCGTCCGGTGGGAAGGCGCCCAGCACCAACCCGTCGCGGGATACGATCAGGACGCCGCGCAGGTCGTTGAACGACACCGCGATCCGAGACGCGAGCGCCGCGAAGTCTTCCATCCGGAGTCTCCTCTCTGCACGTTGCATCGGGAGCACTCCAGGACCGCTTAAGGCATCTCGGCCTCCAGGAGAAGGAACCGCCCGTTCGGGTGATACCCGCCGTCAGCTCTCCGCGAGTTCCGCCAGCGCCGCAGCCGACATGCGCTCGAGGGGTGGCACCTGTCCCGTCCACAGCTCGAACGACAGTGCGGCCTGGTGCAACAAGAGCCCCAGGCCGCCGAAGGTTGTGGCGCCGGCCGCTCGCGCAGCCGCCTGCAGGGGGGTCGCCGCCGGCCGGTAGAGCAGATCCACGACCAGCACCCCCGGATGCAGCGCGGGGACGGGGAGGACCTCTCCCTCGGCACCGATCGGGGTGGCGTTGACCACTAGCGACACGTCGAGATCGCGAGCCTCCTCGAAGGGAACGATCGAGATCTGGGTCGGGATCGTGTCCAGCGCGGCGACGAGTCCGTCCGCGCGGCCCGGCGTTCGAACGGCGACGTGGAGCTTGCGCAGGCCGGCGCGGGCCAATGCCAACGCGCAGGACCGGCCAGCACCTCCTGCCCCGAACACCAGCGCCTCGGCCCCCGCCGGATCGAAGCCCGCGTCGCGGCGAAGGAAGCGATCGAAGCCCGGGGTGTCGGTGTTGTGCCCAACGAGTCGGCCCGGCTCGACAACGATCGTGTTGACCGCTTGGAGCCGCGCCGCGTCCTCCGAGAGCGAGTCACACAGCTGCGCGGCCTCGGTCTTGTGTGGCATCGTCACGTTCGCACCCGAGAACCCGAGCACGGAGAGGCCGCGCAGCGCATCTCGCAGATCGCCCGGCGGCACCGCGAGTGGAACATAGACCCAGTCCAGGTCCAACGCGATGAAGGCCGTGTTGTGGATCACGGGGGAGAGGCTGTGCGCGACCGGCCACCCGATCACGCCGACCGTGTGCGCCGCCCCGTCGAGGCGCGTGCGGATCCGGTCCTCGCTCATCGTCGCATCCCTTCGGTCAACCGAGGCACCGAGCCTTGTCGGCCAGGAAGGTGTCGTAGTCCACGCTGAACTCATGGCTGCCGTCTTCGCCGCACAACACGTAGTAGAGGAACGGTTCTTCGGCGGGCTCCAGCGCCGCGCGGAGTGCGTCGGCTCCCGGGCTCGCGATCGGCGTCGGCGGCAGCCCCTTGTACAGGCGGGTGTTGTACGGGCTGTCGATCGCCAGATCCGAAGCCGTCAGCCCGTCCTCGGGGTTCGGGTCGATGTATCGCAGCGTCGCGTCGATGCCGAGCGTCATCCCCCGATCGAGGCGGTTGTAGATCACGGCGGCGACCAGTGGGCGCTCGCTGACCACCGCCGCCTCGCGTTCGATCATCGACGCGATCGTCACGATCTCGTAGGGGCTCACCCCGAGGCGATCCGCGTTCTCCCACGGGAGCGCCGACGCCTGCTCGTCGAACTGCGTGAGCAAGGTGTCGATCACCTCCGCAGGTTTGGCGCCCTTGGAGAAGAACTCGTAGGTGTTCGGGAACAGGTACCCCTCGACCGTGTCACTCCTCTCCGGGAGATAGGGCGGCAGCGTGAATCCGCCGCTGGAGGCCTGAGCCTCGAACTTGGCGGCGGGGATGCCCAGCTCCTCGTCCACGACCTCTGCGGTCTGGGCGACGGTGTATCCCTCGGGGATCGTGACGTCGGTCGTCGGTCGCTGCGGCTCCTGCGGCTTGGAAAGAACCCGCACCGCCTGCTCGATCGTGATGCCGGTGGGCAGCTCGTGTTCTCCGGCGCGCACCTGGGATGCGCGCTCGGTCCGGTTCAGCAGCACCCGGCCCAGGAATCCACCACACCGGACCACGCCGCGCGCATGGAGCACCTCCACGATCTGCTCCCCCGTTGCGCCCTCGGGGATCTGCACGGTCACGGTGTCGTGCTCGTCGGCAGAACCCTGGCACCACGAGTAGTAGCCGGCAGCGGCCGCGACCCCACCCGCGAGCACGACGAACGCGAGCACGAGCGCGACGATCGCCCATCGACGACGGGGACCCTCGGCGCGACCGCTTCGACGCGGCGGCGACGCCGGCAGCGGATCCAGCGGGGAGTCGGGCATGCGGGGCAGGATACCCGCCCCACCTCCGGAAATGGGCAGCCCAACGCCACGACGGCGGCCCCCGCGAAGTCGAGCGATGCACCAGTGGAGCAGCTGCCCTTGCCGTCCCTAGGTGGCTACCGAATGACGTTGTCCATGAAGGCGAGTCCGCCACCGGGCAGCGGAAGCCCGCACACGAAGCCGTCGCCGTTGAAGTCATACGCCTCCG
>JBBDWR010000027.1:0-60671 GCA_040902745.1 Actinomycetota bacterium
GGTTCGAGCAGCGGGTGGTCGCAGAAGCGAGGGATCTCGATCCCGAGCTGCTCGGCAGCGCGGATGATCAGCGTGCCTTTCGGGACCGTGACCTCCTTCCCGTCGATCGTGAGGGAGACGGCGTCGTCGACCACTACGCGCCCACCTCCTCGAGCTCGTCGCGCGTCGGAGCGCCGCTCATCGGACACCGTCCGAGGCGGATGTGCTCCTCGTACTCGGGGCGGAAGAACTTCAACGACGACTGCAGCGGCGACACCGCACCGTCGGCGAGTGCGCAGAACGAACGGAACAGGATCTTGGACCCGGCGTCCTCCATCACCGGGATGTCCCGGTCCTGGCCGAACCCCTGTTCCACGCGGCCGAGGACCCGCGTCATCCACCACGTGCCCTCGCGACACGGCGTGCACTTGCCGCAGGACTCGTGCGCGTAGAACTCCATCCATCGGCGCGTCGCCTCGACGACGCAGTCGGTCTCGTCCAGCACTTGGAGCGCGCCGGTACCTAGCAACGAACCCGCCGCGGCGACCGACTCGAAGTCGAGGCCGACGTCGAGGTGTTCGTCGGTGAGGAACGGCGTCGACGACCCGCCGGGCGTCCACGCCTTGAGGCCCTTGCCCTCCTTCACACCGCCGGCGGCGTCGAGCACCTCTCGGAACGTGGTGCCCATAGGGAACTCGTAGTTCCCCGGTCGTTCGACCTTGCCCGAAAGGGTGAACAGCTTGGTGCCCGGCGACTTCTCCGTGCCGATCGAAGCGAACCACTCGGCACCCCGCGCGACGATCAGCGGAACGTTCGCGAGGGTCTCCACGTTGTTGACCGCGGTCGGACTCGAATAGAGCCCCTCCACCGCGGGGAACGGCGGTCGCAGCCGCGGCTGGCCGCGCAAGCCCTCCAGGGAGTTGAGCAGCGCCGTCTCCTCACCGCAGATGTACGCGCCGGCGCCGCGGAACACGGTGACCTTCACGTCGGACCCCGAACCCAGGATGTTCTCGCCGACGAAGCCCTTCGCCTCGGCCTCGCGGACCGCGCGCTCCAGCAGCGTCGCCTGCCACAGATACTCCCCGCGGGTATAGATGAACGCGTGGGTGCACCCGATCGCACGGGCCGCGATCACGACCCCCTCCACCAGCAGGTGCGGGGTGCGCTCGACGATCTCGCGGTTGTTGCACGTCCCGGGCTCGGACTCGTCGAAGTTGCAGACCAGGTAGGTGGGCTTGCCCGTGTCCTGGGGAACGAACGACCACTTCACGCCCGTCGGGAACCCTGCGCCGCCACGGCCACGCAGTCCCGCGGTCTTGACGAGTTCGATCAGCTCCTGCCCGCTCATCTGCACCGCCGCGCGCAGGCCCTCGTAGCCGCCACGGGCGAGGTAGCCGTCGATGCCGACGGCATCGGGCTCGTCCCACATCGCCGAGAGCACACGGGGCTCTCCGTGAGTCACGCGCGCACCTCCTGCGGATCGGGCTCGGGATCGGGATCGGGATCCAGCGGCTCGAGACCCGCGAGGATCCTCGACGCCTCGCAAAAGCTCGTCGGCGCGATCGATCCGCGAGCGGCCTCGGGAACGAGCCCCTCGCGCACGGCGCGGATCAGAGTACGGGCGGCATCGGGGGTGACGCGATCGTGGTTCGCGGAGTTCAGCTGGACGACGGGCGCGAAGTCGCACACGCCGAGACATTCCTCCTGATGCACGGTCAGCAGTCCGTCCTCGCTGATCTCTTCCGCGCCGGGACCCGCCTCGTCAACACAGGCGTGGTACACCTCGTTGCCGCCGACCAGCGCGCAGGCGACGTTGGTGCATACCGAGACGACGTGTCGGCCGGTCTCGTGCATCCGCAGCATCGTGTAGAAGGTCGCAACCGATTCCACCTCGGCGGTCGTGATACCGAGCAGGTCGGCGATCTCCCGCATGCCCTCGCGCGACACGTGTCCGTCGATCGACTGCACCAGGTAGAGCAGCGGAACCAGCGCCGAGCGCTCCCCGCCTTGTGGGAACCGCGCGATGATCTCGCGCGCCTCGGCGCGCCGGGCGTCGTCGAAGACCGGCATCAGCGATCCACCCCGCCCATCACCGGGTCCAGGCTGGCGATCGAGGCGATCGCGTCCGCGACGAGGCCGCCCTCGAGCATCCCCGGCACGGCCTGCAGGTTCACGAACGAGGGATCCCGGATCTTCACGCGATAGGGACGGAACTCCCCGTCGGAGACCACGTAGAACCCGAGCTCCCCGCGCGGAGATTCCACCGCCTGGTAGACCTCGCCCGCGGGAACCGAGACGCCTTCGGTCACCATCTTGAAGTGGTGGATCAGCGCCTCCATCGACTCTTCCATGATGTGGCGCACGTAGGCCTCGGAGTTGCCGATGCCGTCGGGACCGACCTCCAGTTCCGCGGGCCAGCGCACCTTGTGGTCCGAGACCATCACCTCGCCGGGTTCGAGCCGATCGAGCGCCTGCTCGACGATCTTCAGCGACTCGCGCATCTCCGCCATACGGATCTCGTAGCGCGCGTAGCAGTCGGACTCCTCGCGTACCGGCACCTCGAAGTCGTAGGTCTCATACCCCAGGTAGGGCTCGTCCCGGCGGACGTCCTTGGCGACCCCGGCGGCGCGCAGCGGCGGACCGGTGACGCCGAGCTCGAGCGCACGATCGGCCGTGAGGATGCCGACGCCCTGGTTGCGCTCGATCCAGATCGGGTTGCGGCGCAGCACGCGGTCGTACTCATCGAGACGCTCAGCCATCGTCTTCATGAAAGAGCGGATCTTCTTCACGCCGCGGGGGGGCAGGTCCATCACCAGGCCACCGATCCGGATGAACGCGTGGTTCATCCGCAGGCCGGTGATCTCCTCGTACAGCGACAGGATCATCTCGCGCTCGCGGAAGCCGAAGACCATCATGCTCACCGCGCCGAGCTCGAGCCCGCCCGTGGCGACCCAGACGAGGTGGGATGAGATCCGGTTGAGCTCGTTGAGGATCATCCGGATCGTCTGCGCGCGGGGCGGCGCCTCGATCCCGAGCAACCGCTCGACCGCGAGACAGTAGGCCAGCTCGTTGAAGAACGGCGAGAGGTAGTCGGCGCGGGTGATGTAGGTGATCCCCTGGGTCCACGTTCGGGGCTCGGTGTTCTTCTCGATGCCCGTGTGCAGGTAGCCGATGATCGGCCGACACGACACGACGGTCTCGCCGTCCAGTTCCAACAGCAGCCGCAACACACCGTGGGTCGAGGGGTGCTGCGGCCCCATGTTGATGATCATCGTCTCCTTGCGCAGCTCGTGGCCCTGCGATTGCAACTCGTCGTACGTGTCGCGCGTCTCGGTCATCGGCGCGTCACCAGTCCAGCCGCTCGTCGATCGGCGGCATCACTTTGCCGTCCGTGTACTGGGTGCCGACCCCGCCGAGCCCGTAGTCCTTGCGCAGCGGGAACCCCTCCCAGTCGTCGGGGAGCAAGATCCGGGTCAGGTCGGGATGACCGTCGAACGTGATGCCGAAGAAGTCGTAGGTCTCGCGTTCGTGCCAGTTCGCGGTCGGGAACAAGAACGAAACCGTTGGAACCCGGGCATCGTCCTCAGCGACACCCACCTTCACGCGAAGGCGGTGCTTGTGCACGGTGGAGTACAGCTCGTAGGCGACCCAGAAGCGCAGCTGCTGCTGGGGACGATCGGTCGCCGTAACGCTCGAGAGGAAATCGAACGCGAGTTCGGCGTCCTCGCGCAGCCACATCAGCGCATCGAGTAGACCCCCGCGGTCCACGATCGCGGTCGTCTCCCCGCGCGAGGTGAGCACGTCCGGATAGCGGGCACCGACCCGCTCGGCGAGCTGGTCCGGCGTCACAGCGCCCGCGTCTCCTCGCGGACCTTCTCCTGCAGGCGGAGGATCCCGTACATCAGCATCTCCGGCTTCGGGGGGCAGCCGGGGACGTACATGTCGACGGGGACGATCGTGTCGACCCCCTGCACGATCGCGTAATTCGTGAACATGCCGCCGGCCGACGCGCACACACCCATCGACAGCACCCACTTCGGCTCGGCCATCTGGTCGTAGATCCGGCGCAGCACCGGCGCCATCTTCTGCGACACCCGGCCCGAGACGATCATCAGGTCCGCCTGCCGCGGCGACGCGCGGAAGATCTCCATCCCCCAGCGGGCAAGGTCGTAGTTCGCCGCGCCCGCGGTCATCATCTCGATCGCGCAGCACGCGAGCCCGAACGTCGCCGGCCACATCGACTGCTTGCGCGCCCAGCCGACCGCGCGATCCAGCCGGGTCAGCAGGATGCCGCGGCGGACCTGTTCCTCGATCTCCTCCGGTGTCAGTTCGGCCTTCTCGCCGAGCTCGAATCCCCCGATCCGCTCAACGGGCACCGGTGGACACCTCCTTCGCCGCGGCGCGCTGCGTCGCAGCCGCCAGGCGGGCGGCGCGCAGCGCGGGCCGGAGCCCGCGGTCCTGCTCCTCCCAGTCGAGGCCGCCGCTGCGCCAGACGTACGCGTAGGCCACGAACACGAGCAGGATGAACACCCCCATCTCGATCAATCCGAACAACCCGAACTGGCGGAACGACACGGCCCACGGGAACAAGAAGATCGTCTCGATGTCGAAGATGATGAACAGCATCGCGATCACGTAGAACTTCACGGCGTAGCGCTCGTTGCGCGGCAGCCGGATCGGCTCGATCCCGCACTCGTAGGCGTCCAGCTTGGATGGCGTCGGATGTTTGGGGGCGATCAGCGTCGATGCCGCGAGCGACGCTGCGACGAACAACGTCGAGATGCCGAGCAGGATCACGATCGGCAGATAGTCACCGAGCACGGGCGCATCCTATCGTCACGGTTCTCACGAGGCCGGGGCGAGTCGTTCCAGCACGTAGATCAGCTTGTCCTGCGCGTCCCCGTTCTTGCCGTCGGTCAAGTTCGCGAGCACGCGCATCGCCAGGTTCATCACCGACTTGTTGGGGAGCAGCAGCCGAGTCGAGGCTTGCATCACCGCCGGGTGCCCGATCGCCTTGGCGAACCCGCGCCCGATCGTGAAGTAACGGCCGTAGGTCTCGCGCAGCACGGTCGGGTACAACATCGCGCGACCCATCCGCCCGCTCACCAGCGCGTCGTGACACAACTCCGCGGCGATCTCGCCGGTCTCCATCGCGTAGGAGATCCCCTCGCCGTTGAACGGGCTCACGAATCCCGCCGCGTCGCCGATCAGCAGCAAACCGGGCATCGCGAGCGGGGTGCGGTTCATGCCCATCGGCAGTGGTCCGGACAGCACCGGTCCCACGGCGGTGTCCTCATTGATGTTCCAGTCCGCCGGCATCATCGAGATGAACGCGTCGAAGAGCCGCTGGGCCGAGACGTCCTTGAAGTTCTTGAACGTGTTCAGCAGCCCGGCGCCGAGGTTGAGCGTGCCGTCCGCGACGGGGAACAACCAGCCGTACCCGGGCAGCAGCTCCTCGCCCTCCCACAGGTCCAGCCAGGACTCGAACCAGGGGCCCGGATGCCGCTCGGTGCGGTAGTAGCGGCGGGCCGCGATCCCCAGGGGCCTCGACGTGACGCGCTTGACGCCGGTCTGGCCGGCGAAGCGGCTCGGCGCGCCGTCGCTCGCGAGCACGAGCTTGGCGCGGATCTGCCTCGGTTCGGCGTCTCGATCGTCGGCGGGCCGAACGGTCGCCCCCGAGACCCAGCCGTCCTTCATCAGCGGCGCGACGACCTCCGTCGCCTCGAGCAAACGGGCACCGGCCTTCTCGGCGCGTCGCGCGAGCAACGCGTCGAAGTCCATGCGGGTCGCCACCAAGCCGAAGTCGGGGAAGCCGTCGAGCTTGGGCCACTCGAGTTCGAGGTTCGCGTGACTCGAGTAGACGCGCAGGCCCTTCACACGCTCGAACATCGGATCGTCGGGGTCCACCCCCATCTTCAACACCGCGCGCACCGCACGCGGCGTGAGTCCGTCGCCGCAGACCTTCTCCCGCGGGAACGTGGCCTTGTCGGCGACCGTGACGTCGATCCCGTGCCGCGCGAGGTAATAGGCCGCGGACGCCCCACCGGGTCCGGCCCCGACGACCAGGACGTCGGTGTCGATGACGCCGTTCGCGCTGCTCATGGGGCCTCCGTGGGGTTTGTGAAAAGTTTCACAAGGGGCCATGGTACCCGCTCGTGAAGTCCTTCACAAGAGGCTACGCCCGTGCTCAGGAGCGGGCAAACGCGGGCACGCGCCGAAGGCGGATCGGTGGCATCAGTCAGCCCGGGGCACGGTGGTCCCAGCTCTCCAGGTGGGTGGGTTCGAGCCTCAGGAAGCCGAGGTCGGGGATCGACCGCGCGAGGTGCTCGAACCCGTCCCCGGTCAGCAGCACCCGGTATTTCTGGTGCCAGTCGCTCATCGCCGAGCGCATCTCGGGATCGGTGGCGAGCAGCATCTGCGCACGCCCCTCCAGGATCACCCCCGACAGATTCAGCCAGTCGCGCCCACGGTCCAGGATCACGCTCACCCGCGGATCGAGCTCGCCGCTCAGCCACGACCGCCCGCCGCGGCGCGTCGAGAGATAGATCGCGTCCTCGCGCCACACGAACCAGGCGGGCGCGACGTGCGGTCCACCGTCGGGGTCCACGGTGGCGAGCCGCGCCTCGGTGAGGTCTTTGAACATCGTGCGCAGCTTGTGTAGGTCGGCGGACAGGTCCTGGATCACGGCCGCGCTCCCACGAGTTGCGCGATCTCCCGCAGCGCTTCGGCCGGTTCCACAGCGAGGTCGGCGTGCCTCAGCGCCGACATCGCGTCTGCGATCAGCTCGTCCGCGTGATCCGCGGCCGCGTCCAACACGCCCGCCGAGCGAAGCATGGATCGCGCCTCATCCGCCGGAGCGCTCTGGAGCCGCGCGAACGTCGCCGGGTCGAGGGTCTCCCGAGCCCGGGCCCGGATCCAGCTCGGGCGTTCTTGCCACAGATCTGCCTCGCCCTCGAGCACCCCGAGCAGATCGTCGCGCACTTGGAACGCCTCGCCGAGGGGCCGGCCGTACGCGGAAAGCGCGGTGAGCAGTTCGATCCGTGCCCCTGCGAGCAAAGCACCGATCTGCAGCGGTCCCTCGACCGTGTAGCTCCCGGTTTTCAACGACGAGATCCGGTCCGCGATCTGTTCGTCCGCGGCCTCGGACGACAGATCGAGGAACTGGCCCACCGCCATCTCCACCCGCATCCGGTCGTAGCGCCGCCTCGCCGCCTGGAGGATCTCGCCCTCGTATCCCGCCGCGCCGAACAGCCGGTCCGCGAGGACGGCTGCGAGATCGCCGACGAGGATCGCGATCGATACGCCCGTCTGCGCACCGGACTCGACCTCCGACCCCCCGCCGAACCGCTCGTGCGTCGTCTCCACCCCCCGGCGGGTCGGCGATCGATCCATCACGTCGTCGTGCACGAGCGCAAAGGTGTGCAACAACTCCAGGGCCGCCGCGGCGCGGACGATCCGCTCGTCGTCCTGCCCGCCGGCCGCACGGGATCCCCAGTAGCACAAGGCGGGTCGGATCCTCTTGCCACCGGAGCGCACCAGGCGAAGGAGCTCGTCGACCAGCGCCACGCCTTCGGGTTGCTCGGTCTCCAGCTCCGTGCGCTGGCCCAGCAGGAAGCCGACCAGCTCGTGGTCGATCCGGGCGCGCAACGCGTCGTGAGCGATCGCCTCTGCGCCCGGGACCGGTTCGGGATACCCCCCAACGGCCTGCATGGCTCCCACGGTAGCGCACGACGGTCGCCACCCGAGGCCTCACCCGATGCGGGCGATATCATGTGGCCGCGCGCCCCGAGGTGCGCCAAACATCCGTGAATCGATTCCAGAAGCTGACGCTCGGAACCGCCGCCGCGACCGTGACTCTGTTCGCGGTCGGCGGTCTGGTCCGTGGCACCGGCTCCGGGCTCGGGTGCTCCCGCTGGCCCCACTGTCACGACGCCGAGCTGCTTCCCTCGATCTCCGACACGGCAGGGATGATCGAGTACGCACATCGCGGGATGGCCGCACTCGTGATCGTGCTCCTCGCGGTCCAGCTGATCGCGATCGTGCGATCGCCCGAGCGGCGGCGCAACGCCGCGTTGTTGTGGCCAACGCTCGTCTCGGTTCCGCTCGTACTCGCGCAGGCAGGGCTCGGCGCCATCGTCGTCGCAACGGACCTGGATCCAACGTTGGTCACGATCCACTTCGCCACCGCGATGGCGTTGGTCGCGTCCGTGATGCTCGCGGCGGTGAACGCGATCTGGCTGGACGACACCAACCGTGCGCCGGCGGAAGATCGCGCCGATCCCGGGTTCACGCGGGCGGCAGCCGTGGCCGCGGCGGCGACATTCGTCCTGTTGCTGCTGGGGACCTTCGTCCGCGCGAGCAACAGCGGCCTCGCGTTCACCGACTGGCCGCTGATGAACGGCAAGCTGTTCCCCACGCCCTTCACCGGTCCGGCGGCGGTGATGTTCGCCCACCGCCTCGCGGCATTGATCGGCGGAGCCGCGACACTGTGGGTGCTGATCCGCGCGCGCAACGCGCCCCAGAGATCCGCCCTGCGCGTGCGCCTCTCGACGTTCGCGGCGGCGTTGTTCGCCGTCCAGGTACTGGTCGGTGCGGCGCAGGTGTGGAGCCGGCTCGAGGCATGGGCGGTGGTGGCGCACGTCGCGCTGTCGGCGACGATCTGGGCGTTGCTCGTCGCGTTGTGGACCGCCTCCCGGCGGATCGACGCGGCCGCGATCACCGTCGAGGACCCGACCGAACCCGCCGACCCAGGGACGTCGTGGTCGGACACGGTGACCGCCTACTGGCAACTCACGAAACCGCGGATCATCGTATTGCTGCTGATCACGACGGTGCCCGCGATGATCCTCGCGCAGCGCGGGATGCCGTCCCCGTGGCTGATCCTCGCGACCCTGATCGGAGGCGCGATCGCGGCGGGCTCGGCCAACTCGATCAACTGCTACCTCGATCGCGACATCGACGAGATCATGAAGCGCACCCGCCGGCGTCCGTTACCCGCACATCGGGTGACGCCACAGGCCGCCCTCACGTTCGGTTTCGTGCTCGGGGCGATCTCGTTCCTGTTCTTGGGCATCACCACGAACGTGCTCGCCGCCTCGCTCGCCCTGTCGGCGATCGCCTTCTACGTATTCGTCTACACGATGTGGCTCAAGCGCACCTCGACCCAGAACATCGTGATCGGCGGCGCGGCGGGCGCGGCCCCCGCGCTGGTCGGGTGGGCGGCCGTAACCGGGGCGGTCGGCCTTCCCGCGTGGATACTGTTCGCGATCGTGTTCGTCTGGACGCCGCCACATTTCTGGGCGCTCGCGATGAAGTATTCGGGCGACTACGCCGCCGCGGGGGTCCCGATGCTGCCGTCGGTGCGCGGTCCGGACGAGACCCGCAAGCAGATCCTGCTGTACTCGCTCGTCCTGTTCGCCACGTCGCTGTTGCTGGTGCCGTTCGGACAGATGGGACCGTTCTACGTGGCCACTGCGGTCGTGCTCGGCGGCGTGTTCGTCTACAAGGCGCTGCAGCTGTTCCGCGACGCCACGCCTGCGCTGGCGATGCGGCTATTCAAGTACTCGATCGTCTACTTGGCGCTGCTGTTCTCCGCGGTCGCGATCGACGGCGGACTGTCCGACCGAGTCCTGGGCTGACCGCTAGGCGGACACCGGTTCGCCCTCGCCGGCGAGTACCTCGTCGAGCACGCGCCCAAGGGTCGATGCGGTCAGGCCACCGAGGATCTTGTAGCGCAGCTGGCCTTCGCGGTCGGCGATGAACGTCGCCGGGAGTCCGGTGAACCCGAAGTCGGCCGGGTACGCACCCTCCGGGTCCGACAGGCTCGGGTACGGAACGTCGTAGGTCCGGACCCAGTCGGTCGCGGCCGCCTCGCCTTCCCGCTCGTTGACGCCGATGAACGTCACACCGCGATCGCGATATTCGCGCCACGTCCGGATCAGCTGTGGCTGCTCCTCCCGGCACGGCGTGCACCAGGTTGCCCAGAAGTTGACCACCACCACCTTGCCGCGGTGATCCTCGGGCGCGAGGGCTCGATCAGACCCGAGGACGGGACCCTCCAGCAGCGGGAGCGGTCCCTGCGCCGCCACCGGCTCGCCGAACGCCGGCGCGTCCTCGCTCGTGCACGCCGAGACGAGCAGCATCAGCAGCACGACCAAACAGCTCAAGACGGTGAGGATCGGTCGGCGTCGCACGTCGATCACGCTAGCAGCGACCCGCAGCAACATCCGGGCGTAACTCGGCCGGTCAGCCGCCTTCGTCCGAGCCGGTCTCGTTCGCCCCCGAGCCACCGCCACCTGCGTCCCCACCCGAACCTCCGGGACCTGCCGGCGCCACGACGACCTGGCCCGCCATCGTCGGATGTACGTCGCACTGGAAGAAGTACTGGCCTTCGGGAAGCCCGGGGATCACGTACTCCTCGACCGCGGGGCCGGGGAACGTCTCACCCTGGAACAGGATCTCCGACAGGGAGTCGTCGACGTATATCGCGATGTTGTGCGGTATCCCCGGATCCCTGTTGTCGAGGGTCACGGTCGATTCCGTCTCGGGAGTCAGGTCGAGCTGATCGGTGTCGAACTCGAGGTTCTGTGCGACGACCGACTGGGCGAGCGTGCCTCCGGTGGAGGCGTCCTTCTCCACGCGCACCTGCCCGGTCATCGTCGTCGGATGCACGACACAGTTGAAGAAGTACGTCCCCTCGCGCAGGGGATCGATCTGATAGTCCGCCTTGACGGGTCCGGTGATCTGCGCGCCCGAGAACAGCAACGGACCCGACGCGTCGTCCTCGCTGTCGAAGATCTCGACGTTGTGTACGACGCCCTGTTCCTGGTTGTCGAACTCAAGCTCGATCGGGACGTCCGCGGCGAAAGTGAGTTTGTCCGGCTCGAACCCGTTGACGCTCGCCCCCGGAGGAGCGGCGATCGATGCGACGAACGGCTCTTTGCCCGGCTCGCCGCCTTGTTCCCCGCCGTGCTCACCAGGCGGCGAGACCGCGAGCGCGATCGCACCGGTGATCATCGCCACTCCGGCGACGACGCCGAGCATCGAGCCGAGGCCCGCGATGCCGAGCTTGCCGCGCGATGCGGCGATCCCTCCCACCACGAGAACCGCGGTCGCCACGACCAGCGCGACGATCGTCGCCGCTTCGGTCGAGGTGTTCAGCAGGATCTGCGCGAACAGGATCATCAGCACGGCCATGCCGGCGAGAAGTCCGATCGGGAGCAGGATCGGCAGCAGCAGGCGGTTGCGGGACGGCTTCGGGGTGTGCGGGTTGTCGCTCATCGCCTCATCTCAGCTCGCATCTTGGTCTCGAACGTACGCCATTGCAGCGCGTCTCCCTCGTCCCGCTGCTCCTGTGCGAACCAGCGGAAGAAGATCGCGGTGATCACACCCCACAACAGCAGCCCGCCACCGATCTTCATCAACAGCCCGGCGACGAGCTGGTCGTCCAACGCGCCGATCCCCCAGATCCGGGGGAACGACTCGTACACCTTGTACAGCGGCTCCCGCCCGAACGTCAGGAACGAGGCCGGGATCGTCGGCGCGAGCGAATTGATGAACACGTAGAGCATCTGCGCGGGCGGGGCCAGCGGAGGCAGCTCCGGGAGCGGCGACACGACCGGCCACCACAGCACGATCGCGGAGGCGAGGATCAGCACGTGCAGCGAGAAGTGCAGCAGCTCCGAGCCGACCGATGCGTCCACGATCTCCGGCCAGTGCGTGAACAACAGCACCCCGTTGTAGACGACGATCGCGACCAGCGGCTTCGTCAGCACCCGCACGCTCGCGAACGCCCAGCGCGGCTTCAGGATCGAGCGCAGCAGCCAGGCGGGGGTTCCGGACAGCAGCAGGGGTGCGGCCACGAGCGTGAACAGCAGGTGCTGCAGCATGTGCGCGCTGTAGAGGTATCGCTCTGCCAGGTCGTGCACCGGCCATGTGGCTCCCAACAGCAGCACGATCATCCCGGCGGAGAACAAGGTGACCTGCCGCCGGGACGCGACCGGGTCGCCGAGGCCCTCGGCCCGTGCCGCGGCCGCTGCACGGGACGGATCGAGCTGGAGCGAGCGACGGCGACGGCGCAACGCGATCAGGTACAGCGCCTGGACGCTTCCCAGTACGAGGAGCACGTCCAGGTGCACATGGAATGCAGGCAGGGCTCCCATCGCTACCTCGTGAAGGTGACGAAGCCGGAGAAGGTGAGGAGCACGATCAGGTAGAGCGTGACGGCGAGCGCGAGTCCCATCACGAAGAAGCGGGAGTACGTCTTGCTGTCGAACTTCAGGTGCATGAACCACATCACGACCAGCGCGAACTTGATCACTGTGAAGATCAACAGGATCACGATCAGCATCGTTCGCGGCGGCTCGATGTAGTAGGTGGACACCTCCGCGACCGTGATCGCGGCGAGCACGATCGCGATCCGGACGTACTCTTTGGGACTTGGGTGCGCGACGTGCGGCGCGTGCGGCGCCACGGGTGCGTCGGAGGTGTGTCCCGCTTCGAATCCGGCTTTCATGTCGCTCATGTCACTTCCCCGTGGGGATCAGGTAGACGACCGTGAAGATCACGATCCAGACGATGTCGACGAAGTGCCAGTACAACCCGATCATCTCCACCGACATCTCGCCACGCTCTCCCGGAAGGTTGTCCGCGAGGGAGAACCCCACGAGGGTCAGCAGCATCAGGATGCCGACGGTGACGTGGACACCGTGGAACCCGGTGAGGACGAAGAACGAGCTGCCGAACAGGTTGGTCGACAGCGTGAGACCCTCCCGCGTGAACAGCGTGAACTCGTAGATCTGCCCGCCAACGAACACCATGCCGAGCATCGCGGTCGCCAGCAGCCACATGCGCATCTGGTTCTCTTCCTGGCGCTGCTTCGCGGCGAGCGCGAGCACCATCGTCAACGAGCTGGCGAGCAGCACGAAGGCGCTGACCGATGTGTAGGGGATGTCGAACACGTCGCCGGGGAACGGCCCCTCGATGCTCGCGCCCCGGTAGAGCACGTAGGTCGCGATCAGCGCGCCGAACAGCAGGCACTCGGAGGCGAGGAACAGCCAGATCGCGAGCTTGACGTTGGGCAGACCGGTGGAGGTCCGGTCGTGCTCCGGGTAGTCGGTGTCGATCGAGGTGTGGATCGGCGTGTCCATCAGTGTTCCTCCGCCGAGGGTTCCAGCGCCCAGGCGAACAACGGGATCAACATCACGAGCGCACCCACCGGGGCCAGCCAGACTAGGCTCTCGAACGTGATCCCGTATCCGAGGATCGGCAGACCGAACGCCGACAGGATCGGGTAATACGACGGCGACGGCATATGGATGTCGTGGCCGTCGCCATCGTGACCGGCGCTACCGTGACCGGGGTCGTGCTCGGGGGCGCCTCCGGCAGGCACCGGCACCACCTCGCCCTCGTCGGTCTCCGCGTACTTGTTGTGCCAGAAGTCGTCGAGATGGGTCACGGTGGGGATCTCGGCGAAGTTGTACTCAGGCGGCGGAGACGTCGTGGTCCACTCCAGCGTGCGGCCGTCCCACGGGTCGTCGACCATCTGTCGGGGCTTGCGGAACGAGGCGATCGCCGCAACGGTGAAGATCGCCACCGCCATGGCGATGATGAACGAACCGACCGTCGCGACCTGGTTCCAGGCGGTGAGGTTGAGCGCCTCCGCGTAGGTGTAGATCCGCCGGCTCATCCCCTGCAGGCCGAGCACGTGCATCGGGCCGAACGCCAGGTTGAACCCGATCAGCATCACCCAGAACTGCACCTTGCCCGCCCGTTCGTTCAGCCGCCGGCCGAAGATCTTCGGCCACCAGTAGTAGAGGCCGGCGAACAGGCCGAAGATCGCGCCCCCGAACAACACGTAGTGGAAGTGCGCGACGATGAAGTAGGTGTCGGTCTGCTGGTAATCCGCCGGCACGACGGAATGCATCACGCCCGAGAGTCCTCCGATCACGAACATCGTGACGGTGCCGAGCGCGAAGAGCATCGGCGAGTCGAGCCGAAGGTCGCCCTTCCACAGGGTGCCCATCCAGTTGAAGATCTTCACGCCGGTGGGGATCGCGATGATCATCGTCGAGATTCCGAACGCGGTGTTGGCGACCGGACCCATCCCGGTCGCGAACATGTGGTGGGCCCACACACCGAAGCCGATGAACCCGATCGCGATCCCGGAGAACACCACGAACTGGTAGCCGAACAGCGGCTTGCGCGCGAACACGGGGATGATCTCCGAGATGATGCCGAAGGCGGGCAGCACCAGGATGTACACCTCGGGGTGGCCGAAGAGCCAGAACAGATGCTGCCACAGCAGCGGATCGCCGCCTGCGTCGGGATCGTAGAAGATCGTCCCGAACCGGCGGTCGAACAGCAGTTGGAACAGCGCGACCGTGATGATCGGCAAAGAGAACGCCAGCAGGAACTGCACGACAAGTCCCATCCACACGAACACCGGCATCTTGAACAACGTCATGCCGGGAGCACGCATGTTGATCACGGTCACCGCGAGGTTCACCGCACCCGCGGTCGAGGCGATGCCGGTCATGATCAATCCGACGGCGTAGAACGTCATGCCGATGCTCGGGTCCGTGACGCTGTTGGGCGGATACCCGAACCATCCGCCGTTGGGTGCGCCGCCGAGCGCGAAGCTCGAGTAGATGAACAGCCCCGCGAACAGGAACAACCAATAGCTGTAGGCGTTCAGGCGCGGGAACGCGACGTCGCGTGCCCCGATCATCAGCGGGATCAGATAGTTGAAGAACGCGGCCGACAGCGGCATCACCACGAGGAACACCATCGTCACGCCGTGCATCGTGAACACCTGGCTGTACTGATCGGAGGTGAGCACCGTGTTGTCGGGCTGGGCGAGCTGCACGCGGATCAACAACGCCTCGACGCCGCCGATCAAGAAGAACGCGAACGCCGTGACGCCGTACAAGATCCCGATCTTCTTGTGGTCCACCGTGGTGATCCACGACCAGAACCCCGTAGTCGCGCTGGGTCGGCGCAGCAGTCCGCCACGCCTCGCCGGTACGGTCACGCTCGCCATCTGCTCGTGTCCTCTCTCATTCCAGCGACAACAGGTAGGCCACCAGGGAGTCGATCTGATCTTCGGTCAGGTCGTAGTCGGGCATCTTGGATCCGGGTTTCACGGCGGCCGGATCCCGCAGCCACGCCGCAAGAGCCTCGCGGTACTCCTCGGGATCGTCCGTTCGCTCGAAGATGCACCCCGCGAAACAATCGCGGCTCGCGAAGTGCGTCAGGGCCGGTGCCACGTTCGACGCGGCCGGCGGCAGCCCCTCGGTCGGGCCGTCGATGCCCTGGATCGTGTGGCAACCGATACATTGCTCCTCTTCGGATGCGAAGATTTCCCGCCCCTGCGCCTCGGCGGAGCCGGCGGTCGGCGGGACGCCGTCCGCCTTCTGTTGCTGGACCCATGCGTCGAACTCCTCCTGGGTCTTGGCAACGACCTGGAACCGCATGTTCGCGTGCGAGAGGCCGCAGAACTCCCCGCACGAACCCTTGTAGACCCCCGGGTCGTCCGCCTGGAGCGTCATATGGCCCTCGCGGCCGGGGATCGCGTCCTGCTTGCCCGCCAGCTCCGGCGGCCAGAAGGAGTGGATCACCTTGTAGTCGGGGTTGTCGCCGGTGATCAGCCCGCCTTCGGTCAGCAGGGTCACGTACACGGGAGTGTCCACCGGGATCACCAACTCGTTGGCGGTCTTGAGCGGAACGCTCTCGCTGAACGCGATCTCGGGATCGGTGTAGTCGAACTGCCACCACCACTGGTGGCCGTACACGTCGACGTTGATCACGTTGTCGCCCGTCGGTTTGCTCGCGAGCTCGAAGACCGTCGTGACGGTCGGGACGGCGATCACGACGAGGATCAGCGCCGGGAGGATCGTCCAGCCGATCTCGAGCCTCGTGTTGCCGTGGATCTGCGGAGGGATCGACGCCGCCTGATGCCTGCGGCGGCGGTACTTCACGATCAGCAGCAGGATGCCGCCCTCGACGATCACGAAGACGGCGACCGCGATCCAGAACACGGGCTGGAAGAGCGTGTCGATCTTCTGGGCGTACGGGCCCTTGGGATCCAACGAGTCCTGCTGGTTGTTCGGCGAGCACGCGCTGAGCAAGACCGCGAGCGCGATCAGACCCAGGACCCAGAGGGCCTTCTTCCGCACCAGAGCTACGCCTCCACCTGAAGTGATCCGAGGGGCCACGGGGCCCGGAACCTCGCGCACGATACCACCGTCATGTTGTGCGCAAACACCTCACACCCCGCTGTAGCTATGCAGGCCGCTGACGACGGTGTTCACCACGTAGTAGTTGACGAGGAGGGCGGCGAACCCGATCAGCGCGATCGTCGCGGCGCGGCGTCCCTTCCACCCTGCGGTTGCGCGAGCGTGCAGGTAGCCGGCATAGACCACCCAGACGATGAACGACCACGTCTCCTTGGGGTCCCAGCCCCAGTAACGTCCCCAGGCCTCCTGCGCCCAGATCGCGCCGGCGATCACCGCGAAGGTCCAGATCGGGAAGGCGAACGCGATCGTGCGGTAGGCCAGGCGATCCAGTGTGGACGCGGGCGGCAACAGCCCACCGCGACGCGGCCCGGACGCGGGCTCCAGCTCGTCCGCGACCAGGTCGTGCGGTGCGGCCCCGTCGCCCGACTGCACGTCCAGATCGGTCGCGCCTCCGGCGATCGGCGGCATCCCCGACGCAGCGAGCTCGTCTCGTCGGCGTTCGGATCGGTCCTGATACAGGTACAGGCCGGTGAG
Source organism: Actinomycetota bacterium (assembly GCA_040902745.1). Classification (GTDB taxonomy): domain Bacteria; phylum Actinomycetota; class UBA4738; order UBA4738; family HRBIN12; genus JBBDWR01. The sequence goes on from JBBDWR010000027.1 coordinate 16,749, forward strand.
TACGCCGCCCCCGAGGGCGAGCAGCGACGAACCGACGATCGCCGCGACCACGTGGATCTTGATCCAGTACGAATTCAGCGCTGGCACCAGCGGCGCGGGCCCGACGTAGAGGAACGACACGGCGACCGCCATCGTCAGCACCACGAGCGCGAGGACGAAGCCGCCGATCGACTTGACCTTGTAACGCCATTCGACGATCACCAGGTACGCGGCAACGATCAACAGCGCGAGCATCGAGGAGTACTCGTACAGGTTCCCCCACGGAACACGGTCGGCCGCCATCCCCCGGGACAGCACGGAGACCACGTGGGCCCCGAGCGCGATCCAGGTCACCGTGCTCGCGACGCGCCACACGATCTCGCGGCGGAAGGCCAGGTAGTAGAAGTAGCCGACCATCGCGCCCACGTATCCGAACATCGCGACGTTGAACGCGTCGTTGGAGATCCGAGCCCACTGCGCGACGCTCATCTCGCTCCCACTCGGTCGGTCTCGCTGCGATCGGGTCCCGATGGGTCCCCGCCGCCGGTCGCCCGCTCCAGGTCGCGGACCAGGCGGGCGAACTCCTCCTCGAACTGTGTCGTGCGCTGGAGCGCGAACCCACCGACCTTGAGAACGCTCCCTCGGCCGTCCGGGTCGGCGCGCACCCAGACCTTGCGGCGCGACGTGTACAGGGCGGGGATCAGTCCCACGAGGATGAGGATAGCCGCCGCGAGCATGATCCACAGGCCCCGATCCCGGCTCACCTGCAGCACCGTGTACTGGCGGATCCCGGTGAACGACATCGTGAGTTCCTCGTCCGCGCGGGCCCGATCCAACCGCTCGCCGTCGAGCACGCGGCCGGTCTGCAACGACACGATCTGGCCCTGCCCGACCGCGCCCCGGCTCTCCTCACGCAGCCCTCGGGCGTCGATCTCGCTGAAGCGGGGCGCCAGCTCGGCGGCGAGGTCTCCCTCGTAGACGCTGAAGTTGAGCACGGGGTGATCGGGCGCGGTCATCATCGTCGTGGGCTCCCCGGTCTCGAGGAACGCGAGGTAGGCGGCGAAGCTCGGCCACAGATCGAACTGCACTCCGCGTTGCGGCTCGGTCGTGGGCAGGCGCAGGGCACCGTGCCACGGCACCGCGAGTTCACTCACTCCCTCGGGCGCGGGATTACGCTCGAACTGGATCGGACCGTCGGCGATCACGCGATCGCCGAGGCGCACCTCGATCTCGGGAGCCCAGCCGAACGCGAACTGGTACAGGTTCAGCCCGTCGATACTGCCCGGGTCGTTGAGGCGGATGTCGTGGGTCGTGGTGGTCACACCGTCCCCGCTCGTGAGGCTCGCCCGGGTCACGAAGTCCATCGGGATCCCGCTCGTGCGATAGGTGTCTGAGAAGCTGTCGACGCAGATCTGCGCCCCCGTGTGGTTCCCCCCGAAGTAGCGCCCGGTCCGCAGGTTGCCGTCGTAGTTCGCGGCCGCCTCGACCCAGCACTGTCCTTCGGTGATCGCGGCGAACCCGGTGAAGCCGGTGCCCTTGCCGATCACGATGCCGATCATCACCAGGAAGAACGACCAGTGGAACAGCAGGCTCCCGAACTCCCTGGCGAGCCCCTTGTCGGCGGCGACCGACGCCTGGCCTTGTGGTCGGCTGACCCTGAACCAGCGGCGCCGCAACAGCTTCTGGGCCTGCTCCGCGGCCCGCTGCGGGGCATGCGGCACCTGCACCTCTGCGTAGTGACGGAAGGTGTCGAGCTCGCGCGCCGGCTGCGGCCGCGAGCGGAGGTTGCGCACGATCGCGCGTGTACGCGGGATCAGGCAGGCCCCCAGCGAGACGAGCAGCAGCGAGTAGACGAGCGTGAACCACCACGATCCGAACACGTCGAACAGGCCGAGCGCGTCGAAGATCCGTGAGCGCAGCGGGTGCTCCTGGAAATCCCGGGCGACCCGTAGCGGGGAGTTGGGGATCTGCGGGACGAACGAGCCGGCTACCGACACGAGCGCGAGGATCAGCAGCAGGATCAGGGCCGTCCGCATCGACCGCAGGGATCGCCAGACCATCGCGACGGATCGGCGGAGCGGCGGCGGCGTCTCGGACGCGGGGGCGGAGGCCATGGGCACCGCCAGACATCCTAGGGAGTTGCCCGAGCAACGACGCGACCGCCCCGGGCCGGCCCGGCGACGGGCCCACGACGGGAACCTCCTACAGCGGTGTCTCGAAACCCCGCACGAGATCGAGCACCGGGGCGAGCACTCGCTCCCACTGGTCCGTCATGATCAGCAGCCCGATCACGATCATCACGCCGCCGGAGATGCCGGCGAACCAGTGATAGTTGCGCTTCACGAAGTCCAGCGCGCCCATCAGGTGACGGATCCCCAGTCCGATCAGCAGGAACGGCACCCCGAGGCCGAGCGAGTACACGAACAACAACAGCGCCCCGCGGGCCGATCCACCACCCTGCGCCGCCGACAGGGTCAGCACGCTGCCGAGCACGGGGCCGATACAGGGGGTCCACCCGGCACCGAACGCGACACCCAGGGGGAAAGCCCAAACCGGACCCGGCTTCACCTTGCTCAGCAGCGGTCGCCGCTCCGCGTACATCGCCGGGAAGCGCACCCGAAGCGAGTAGAAGACCAGCAGCAGGCCGAAGGCGAGGATCACCGCCCCCAGCAGCTGACGCCCGCTCACGTGGGTGTCGACCCCGAAGATCTGGATCGTCTCCGGGGAGCGGAACAGCCGGATGAACGTGGCCGAGAAGGCCCCCAGCAGCGTGAACACCGTGGCGAACCCCGCGATGAACAGTGCGATCGGAACCAGCGCCTTGCGCCCGGTGGCCCCTTCTTCGACCCCGCCGGACACGAAGGACAGGTAACCGGGAACCAGTGGGAAGACGCAGGGAGAGGCGAACGAGACCACCCCCGCGGCGAAAGCCAGGGCGGGCGCCCACCAGGACGCCAGTCCGTTCTCGATCAGATCCGCTCCGAGGGTCAGGGTCATCGCCTGTCGGGGAGCGCCGCGGCCGCGGGATGCGCCGGGGATCGCTCCTCGCCGGTCAGTCTAGGTGGACCCGGTCCGCGCGAACCGACGCACGCGGGGAGTTGCGGTTCGCCGCCCGCGTATCGCACACTGACACCGGTGCTTGTGAAGACTTTCACGAATCGCTCTGCCGTGCTCAGCTCGCGCTCGGCGCGAGGCAGCGAGGCTATACTCCGGTCGGTTTCCGACGTGGTGGCATCGAGTCGATGGAGTTCCCGCGATGAGTGAGGTCAAGCAGTCCCGCCGCGAGCGTATGCGCGAGCGGATGGCGCCCCGCAAGCAGCGGGCGGACGAACTCGTCAAGACGTGGGAATGGACCTGGACGAACTCGATCGTGTTCTCGATCGGCCTCGTGTTCGTGATCTGGATCTCGATGGCCGTGATCCCCTCGTTCTGGACCTACTTCGCCGAACAGACACTGGGCTGGGATGGCGCCTCCGACATCGAGGTGCTGTTCACCGCGACGGGATGGCAACCGATCGCGCGTGACGCGGTGGCGATGGGACTGTCGACGGGTCCACTGATCACGATCTTGGTCGCGGCCGCGATCATGCAGAACTGGCGTCGCAAGCTGCGCGGGCAGACCGATGCACGTCCGACCGGCGGCTACCGCTAGGAGACCCGATGCCATTCACCAAGACCGAGGTCGACATCCAAGAGGACTACGTCGTCGAGACGGTAGATCCCGAATGGCTCAAGCAGGGAGTGAAATCTCCCAAGCACCTGATGCTCGACCCCGACAACTGCATCTTGTGCCGCGCCTGCGAAGACGTCTGCCCATGGAATTGCATCTACATGATGTCGCCGCAGATCGTGGAGACGGCCGAAGACCGGTCGGTGGGGGCCGAGGTGCGTGAGTCGAGCGCTATCTTCGTGGTCGACGACCATGCGTGTACGCGCTGCTCGGTGTGCGTCGACCGGTGCCCGACCGACACGCTGTATTATGCGCGACTGCCGGAGGACACCGGCGGACAGCGGGAGATGGGCAGCGTGCCCCTCGACCAGAAGGCATAGGGTGCAACGCTCTGCGAGGCAACGAGTGATGCGAGCCGGGGAGGCCGGGTGAAGCTAAAGCCGCCGAGGCCCATGGAGGTCTTGGACCGGGTCCGCGAGACCGAGGTCTGGAAGTCGATCTTCCGGCCGGGATCCCTGTTCCGCAAGGGCTACAAGGACACGTCACGCGACCGCGCGCTCGCGACGATGAACAACGTCCTGTACCACCTGCACCCGACCAAGATGAAGCGGCACGGACTCAAGCTGACCTACACGTTCTGCCTGGGCGGCCTGTCGTTCTTCCTGTTCATCCTGCTCACGATCACGGGCATCTTCCTGATGTTCTTCTATCGCCCCTCCGCCGGACTCGCGTCGGCGCAGGCGTACGCCGACATGCAGAACATCCGCTCCACGGTGTTCTTCGGCGACCTCGTCCGCAACCTGCATCGGTGGGGCGCGCACCTCATGGTCTTCTCCGTGACGCTGCACATGGCGCGCGTGTTCTACACAGGTGCGTACAAGCCGCCGCGCGAGTTCAACTGGGTCGTCGGCGTGATCCTGTTGTTCCTCACGCTGGGGCTGTCGTTCACGGGGTACCTGCTGCCGTGGGACCAGCTCGCGATCTGGGCGGTCACGGTCGGAACCTCACTCGCGGCGTACTCGCCGTTCATCGCGAAGCAGGCGAACTTCCTTCTGCTGGGTGGCGCGGTCGTCGGGCCGGAGACGCTGCTTCGGTGGTACGTATTGCACGTGCTCGCGCTTCCGTTCGTCTTGGTGGTGTTCCTCGCGGTCCACTTCTGGCGGATCCGCAAGGACGGCGGCATCTCGGGACCCCTGTAAGGAGCTGGTGGGATGGCACGAGAAGACACGCCGCTCGACCAACCGACCTTCGACGCCACGCTCGAGGCCGAACTCGCGAAGGGCACGGATCGCCGTGTTGCCGAGGGTCGCGCGCGGTCCGCGGCCGTCCGCGCCTACCGCAAGGAGCACGGCGAGCCGGATGCGCCCGCTGCCGCGGCGGCCCCGGCCGGCGGGGGCGGAGCAGCCCCCGCGCAGGCTGCACCGGCAGCAGCGACCGCAGCAGCTCCGGCCACCGCGGTCGCGGTCGCGGCCGTGGCCGGCGAGGCGGCGCGTGTCGCTCCTGCCCCCACGGGCAACGTTCCCAAGCCGAAGAAGGGCGTCGAGGACAAGCACCGTCTACTCGCGCTGGTGCCGCCCGAAGGCATCCAGCGCGTCGAGCGTGAGCAAGGCGACCGCGTCAACGTGTTCCCGCACCTGCTGATCGAGGAGTTCGTCGCGATGATGATCGTCTTCGCGGCCTTGGTGATCTTCTCGACCTTCGTGAACGCTCCCTTGCGCGAGCTGGCCAACCCCAACCTCACGCCGAACCCATCCAAGGCGCCCTGGTACTTCCTGGGGCTGCAGGAGCTGCTGCGCTACTTCCATCCGCTCGTCGCGGGGATCACGATCCCGACGTTTATCCTCGTCGGCCTGGCAGCGGTTCCGTACGTGGACCGCAACCCGAGCAACAAACCGGGCGACCGCAAGATCGCCCTCACGATGTTCACGGTCTTGTTCGTCTTCGGCGCCACACTGACGATCATCGGCTCGTTCTTCCGCGGCCCGGGCTACAACTGGGTCTGGCCGTGGGCCCAGGGGGTGTTCTTCGAACTGTGATCCGTCTCGCGGTCTCCAGCGGCTTCGTCGCGGCGATCATCGTCGTCATCGTGATCGACCTGTTCGCGGTGTTCTTCGGGTTGTCGTTCTTGCGGACCCGTCGTGAACAGCGCGCCCAAGCGCAGCTCGCCAGCGGCGGGATCGTCACCGAGGGCGTCCCCGACGCGCCCAAGCCGGTGTCGCGGCGCGACTTCTTCCGCAGCTCGTTGCTCGTGTCGTTGACGGTGTTCGGCGTGCAGTTCGGCGCCGGAACGATCGCCTTCTTGTGGCCCAACCTCAAGGGCGGGTTCGGTTCGGTGATCGCGGCGGGCAACGTCAGCGAGATCAAGAGCGAGATCAACTCGACCGAGCAGCCCTTCTACGTCGGCGCCGGGCGCTTCTACCTGGTCCCGTACGAAGGCAAGTCCACCGGCGACGTCAACTACGAGGCCGAAGGTCTCGCGGCCGACGGGGTCATGCCCCTGTACCAGCGATGTGTGCACCTCGGCTGCCGCGTTCCTTTCTGTCAGTCCTCCCAATGGTTCGAGTGCCCGTGTCACGGGTCCAAGTACAACGAGGCGGGCGAATACCAACTGGGCCCCGCGCCGCGGGGGATGGACCGCTTCAAGCTGGAGATCGACGGCAGCGGCAACGTGCTCGTCGATACGTCCGTCGTGATCCTCGGGCCGCCGCGCGGAACCGACACGATCAACGAGCCGCCACAAGGCAGCTTCTGCGTGGCCTCAGGCTAGGAACTGGAGACGATGGAGAACCCGACGACGCTCGCGATCACCACAACCCAAGCCCTGATCCTCGCGATCGGCGGATCGGTGCTGCTGCTGATCGGCGTGGCCTCACTCGTGCTCCGCGGCCGGCGTAAGCAGTCCGGTCCCGACATCCCGCCGGGGATGCGGCCCGGTCCCTCCGACGCCGATCTCGAGACCCCCTTGTTGCAGAAGCTCCAGGGGTGGGGCGTCGTGCTGGTGACCTTCTTCGTCGTGTGGATCCCGTTGGTCTTGCTCCAGGAGGGCAGCATCAACGCGGATCAGGAGCAAGACGTCCTCACGCAGTCGATCGAGCGCGGACACCGAAGCGTGCTCCCCTTCACCGAGGAGAACCAGTTGGGGGTGGGGTGCACCCGCTGCCACGGACCCGAACTCAAGGGGGGCCTGCCGGTTCCCGACGGGGTGGACGAGAAGACCGGTGCCGCCGTCTACGCAGCGTCGGCGAACCTCACCACGGCGTGTGATCACCTGCTGATCGTCCAGATCGAGGACGTCATCATCAACGGCCGTGGAGCGATGCCGGCCTGGAGCATCACGACCGACGGTGCCCTGAACAACCAACAGATCGCCGACCTGCGCAACTACCTCGTCACCCTGAGCTCCGAGACCGTGCCGTTCGAGCAGAACCTGTGCACGAATCCAGAACTGATCGATGAGAAGACCGCCGAGCTCGAGGAAGCGGGCACGCTTCCTAAGGGCCTCGAGGGGATCGATTGATGGAGGCACACAGCTGCATCGGGTTCGGGATCGACTGCGGCGTCCTGTGGAAGGGCGCGCTCACGACGGTGCTGGCCTTTACCATCTTCATCGGCTGCATCTGGGTGGTGCTCGCAGCGATCTTCGGACGCCGGATGGGCTACCTCGTGCTGACGGTGACGCTCTCCGGCTGGATGATCATCCTTTCGGCGACCTGGCTCTTCGGGTTCTGGTCCCAGGGGCTCGAGACGCCGACCAACCTCGGGCCGCGCGGCGCGGAACCCGCCTGGCTGGTGCTCAACGCCGGCATCGACGTGACCTCCCGCGAATACCCCGTCGCCGATCGGTACCCGACCGAGCCGTGGGCCGATCTCTCCGGCAGCACCGTCGAAGCGTCGTTGCAAGGGGTCACCGGTGCGGTGCAGGTGTTCCTCGCCGAGGAAGCCAACGCCGAACTCGGCCGTGAAGAAGGCGACCCCGACGCCGTCGAAAGCTCACAGTTCAACGTCGAGAACATCCGATTCGCCGTCGCGCCGGACGGTTCGACCTCGCTCGCGATGGGGCAGGCGAACTTCGCCGGGGGCGGCCCACAGACGACCGTGTTGCTGCGCCACGACTCCGGGAGCATCCCCCGGTACTCCTACATGTTCCTCGCTGGCTCGATCCTGTTGTTCCTGATCCACTTGCCGCTGCTCGACCGAGCGGAGCGTTCGCGCAGGGAGATCCTCACGGGCGGCGAGGCGCCGCCGTGGTACGGCCCGGCCTAAGGAGCCCGTCATGATCGGACATCTCGCAAGCACCGAACTTCCGCTCCTCGAGCAGGGAGCGGTGCAGTTCATCCTGTTCGGTGTGATGGTCGTGCTCATCTACATCTTGCTGAAGATCACGATCGCCAAGTAGCTACGGGCCGGTGACGTCGGCGACGGCCTTGCCGCGCCGCTTGACCTCCGCGATCGTCGCCTTCCGTTGCTCGTAGTACGCGAGGATCTGCAGTTCGATCGCCAGGTCGACCTTGCGCAGCGAGACCCCGGCCGGAACGTTCACGACGATCGGCGCGAAGTTCAGGATCGAACGGATCCCGGCGTCGATCATCCGGTCCGCGACCTCCTGCACCGCGGCGGCGGGGGTGCAGACCACGCCGATCGAGACCTGGTGCTCGGCGACGATCTCGGGGAGCTCGTCGATGTGTTGGATCGTCAATCCGCCCACCATCTCCCCGACCTTCGCGGGATCGCGATCGACCAGGGCGACCGTCTGGAATCCCCGCTCGGAGAACCCCTTGTAGTTCGCGAGCGCGTGACCGAGGTTGCCGATGCCCGCGATCGCGATCGGCCACGGCTGGGTCAGTCCGAGCTCCCGGCGGATCTGGTGGATCAGGTAGGCGACGTCGTAGCCGACCCCGCGGGTGCCGTAGGACCCGAGGTGGGAAAGATCCTTGCGCACCTTGGCCGAGTTCACGCCGGCTGCCTCTGCCAGCGCTTCGGAAGAGATCGTGGTCGCGCCGCCCTCCGCGATGTCCACGAGGGCTCGCAGGTAGATCGGCAGCCGGGCGACGGTCGCCTCGGGGATCGACCCCTTCTTCACGCCCGGCCCGTGTGTGTTGGTGACGGCACTGCCGGATAGTAGCCTGCGCCCGCCACCGTTCTCAAATGCACGAGCAGGGGAGAACGTCGGTGCGCACCGATCCCGGAACCGATGCGGTGCAAGAAGTCGAGTCGCCGCCGGCGACCGGCATCGGCAAAGATCACTCCAGGAGCGCCCGCAATCCCGCAGGGTCGACCGAGATCTCGAAGGCATCCTCACCGTCGATCTCGATCACCGGGATCCGGATCCCGTACTCCAGCTCCAAAACATCGTCGGACTCGACGTCGATCTCCTCGAACACGAACGGCGTCCTTCGACGCTGCGTCAGCACCACCTCGCGAGCCACGTCGCACAGGTGGCAGCCGGGGCGTGAGTAGAGGACGACGCGGTGACCCATCGAGGCCGATGCTAGCCGAGCGCGTCCCCACCCCGGACAGCTGAGGACCCCCGGGCGAGGCTCGCGGCCCGGTCGCCGGATGGGAGGATAGGCGGCGATGGAAGACCGAGATCGACGCGATCTGGAGCTGCACCGGCGGATCCTCGAGGGAGACGAGGCAGCTTTCGAGGACCTCTACCGGACCTACGGCTCCCCTGCTTATGGTCTGGCGACCCGCGTGACGGGGCAGCCCGCACTGGGACAGGAAGTAGTGCACGACGCGTTCTTGGCTCTGTGGAGGGCGCCCGAGGCCTTCGACCCCGCCCGTGGCAGCCTTCGGACCTTCCTACTGTCGCTGGTGCACCATCGAGCGGTGGACACGGTCCGCCGAGAGGACCGCCTGCGGAAACGCGGCCAGCGAGCTGCGAACCTCGAGCCGGTTCGTGGCGAAGATGTTGCGGAGGACGTGGTCCACGACACCTTCCTCGTGCAGCGACGCAAGGAGGTCCGAGAAGCCATGGAGACGCTCCCCCCGGAACAGAAGCAGGTGCTCGACCTGGCATACTTCGGCGGCTACACGCAGGCACGGATCGCCGAGGAGATCGGGATCCCGGTGGGGACGGTGAAGACCCGCACGATGGCCGCGATGCGAAAGCTTCGGGCCGCCCTCCGGCACGAGAGCGAGATCACCGAGGGGACATGACGGAGACGACCGACCGCCACGACGAGATCGACGAGCTGCTCGCCGGCTACGCGCTGCGCAGCCTCACCGGCGCGGACGCGATCCGTGCCGACCGGCTGCTCGCCGACCACGTGCCCGATTGCGACCAGTGCCGCACGACCCTGATGGACTTCGCGGACCTCACCGGGGAACTCGGCCTCGCGGTCGATCCGCAGACCCCGCCGGATCTGGTGCTCCAGCGCCTGCGGCGCGAGATCGCCGAGCCGTCTGCCGCTGCAACCCGCCCCGGCGCAAGCGGTAGGCGGCGCTTGCGTGGCGGCGCGATCGTCGCGGCGGCAGCGAGCATCGTCGCACTCGTCGTCGTCTCCGGCATCGCCCTGCAACTGGGATCACGCGCGAACCGCGCCGAGGACCTTCGAGCCCGGCTCGGCAACGTGATCGACACGGTGCGACAGGGAGGAGAGCTGAATCCGCTCGACGGCGAAGGAGGCCGGCCCGACGGAGAGCTCGTCGAGGTCAGCGCCCCGCAAGCCGAGCGGATGTACCTCTACGGCACGGAGGTCCCCCAGCCCGCCCCCGGCAACGTCTATCGAGCGTGGCTCGGGAACGTCGAGGGCGACTGGGACATCGCAGGCGAGTTCGTTCCCGACGACGCCGGCTGGGTGGTGATCGGTCTGACGGTCGACCCCGCCTACGATCGGATCGTGATCTGCGAGGAGCCGGTCGGCACTGCCCCTTCGACTCCCGGCCCGCAGGTCCGCTGGGTTACGCAGATCGGCAGCTGACGTTCACGACCGCCTTACAGCTCCGCGATCCCCCGAAACGTCAGGACGAGCCCCACGAGGACGACGGCCGCGGACGAGACCACCGGGATCGCGCGGCCGAGGCGCGATGACATCCTGCCCGCGACCGCGTCGCCGGCGCGGATCGTCACCAACCCGACGACGACCAGTGCCGCTGCGAGACCGACGCTGAAGGCCCCGATCAGCGCCAGACCGAAACCCACCCGATGTAGCGACACCGCGGAGAGCAGTACGACCAGCGCAGTGGGTGACGGAAGGATCCCCCCGGCCACCGCGAGAGCGACCAGCCCCTTGCGGGAGAGCACCGGGGCGTCGGGCACCACGTGGTCATGGACGCCCAGCCCATGATCGTGCGCATGCGGTGTATGCCGCGCGTTCGGTGCGTGGTCGTGTGGCGCGTGGTGCGCCGCACCGGGTGCATGCTCGGCCGTGCCCGCTGAGGGCCCGCGCTCAGACCACACGCCGAGGCGACGAACGAGCAGGAGCGCGCCGAGTCCGACCGCCACGAGGCCGGATGCGACCCCGAGCCACGGATAGACCTGCTCCGGACGGAACGTTCGCTCAAGGCTCATCACGAGCACACCGAGCCCCAAGACCGATGCCGTGTGCATAACCGCGACCGCGCCCCCGACCGCGACGGCTTGACGCACGCGCGCGCCGGAGCCGACCAGGTAGCCGGCCATCAGGGTCTTGCCGTGTCCGGGCCCCATCGCATGGAGCGCACCGAAGCCCGCGGCGAGCAGTAGGCCCAGCCCTAACACGAGCGGGGTGGACCCGCGACCGAGCAGTCCGGCGAACCCGCCGTCCTGCTTCGTGGCGGGCGCCGCGGCGTCTGCGGCGACGCCACACCGATGAAGCGGCATGGCGTCGGAGGCGCCCGGCGCGTACGCGACACGCGCTTGCCGAACATCCGGCGGGCTCGACAGCAGGTCCTCGGGGTAAGCGCGCAACCGGTCGCTCTCGCTGTCGCCGGGCACCGACGACGACGAGATCGCCGTACCACCGCTCGCGATCGCCGTGATCTCTCGCCACCCGATCCGCTCTTCGTCGTTGGTGTCCCGAAGCGTCAACGTGCCCCGATCGGCGATCGCGCCCATGAACCCGGCCTCGAGGCGGAGCACCAAGAGTTCGCCCTGTCCGGGGGTGGCCCGCGCCGTGGCGCAGGTCACGCGCAGCGCCACCGCCGCTCCGTTCACATCGACGCGCAGCCCGCGCGCGAGATCGGTCGCTCGTGCTCGCGCCCACGCGTCCAGTTCTGTGCCCTCCAGATCTCCGTTTTCGTTGGCGTCGATCGCCGGGCGCTCCTGCTGGGTCGGGATCTCGGCGAGGTCCACCACGTAGTCGATGTCCACCCGGCCGGGCGAGAGCTGCAGCCCGGCGTAGCGATTGACGGTGAAGTTGCCGAGGGGGTGCGCCGACGCCGCAGCTGCGGGCACCACGACCACGATCCCGGTGATCGCGAGCGCGGAGAGGATGCGGCGGAGCGCCCTCACGCCGCACCCCCCAGTCGCGCGACCGTGCGCTCTGCGATCGGCGCATGGAGCGCGGAGAAGTTCGGATCGATCCGCAGCGCCGAGCGCAGATCCCGAAGGGCGCCGTCACTGTCGCTCAACCCCAGCCGGATCATCCCGGCGTGGTAGAGCAACAGCGCGTCGCGCGTGCCCAGATGCAGCGCCCTCCGGGAGAACGCGAGCGCCGCTCGGTCGTTGCCGTTCGCGTGCAAGGCCCACGCCATCGCGTCGGCGACGTGGATGCTGTGCCGACGCTCCCACTCTGCCTGCGCGGCGCGCAGCGCTATCGCAGGATCGCCGTGGTCGGCCTCGAACAATGCGATCTCGAGGTCGACGTTGACGCCGTTCGCCGCCGAGAGCTGCTGTATCGCACGGACGACGTCGCGCTGCTGGTCGGCCTCTTGCGTCCGGCCGGCGGCCTGGAGCAGCTCGGACAGCCAGATCAGATGCTCCGCGGCCGGGTAACGGGCCACGACCTCCTCGTACCCGGCGATCGCACGATCGAGGTCGCCGCGCACGTACGCGATGCGGGCGAGGCCGGCTTGGGCGGGAACGAAGCTCGGATCGAGCGTAACCGCGCGCCGATAGTCGCGGGCCGCGCCGGCCACGTCGCCGGAGCCCCGCCGCAACTCACCGGTGTGGAACGCGGCCCAAGCCGCGTCGGAGGCGGATCCGGCGGCCGATTCTGCCTGGGTCATCGCCTCGATCGCTCCGCTCGTGTCGCCCTGGAGCTCACGGGCATACGACACGCGCGAGTACGCGGCGACGCCCGGCTCGGTGTCGACCATGCGCTGGAAGGTGGAGAAGGCGGCGTTGTACCGGCCCAACTCGATCTGGGCGTCGCCGATCACGCCGAAGACGTCCCCGTCGAACGGATTCAACTCCGCGGCCGCACGTCCGTGCCGCTCGGCCGCAGAGAAGTCGTGGCGCGCGAGAGAGAGCGCTCCGAGGCCTACCAGAGTCTGATACGTGGGCGCGCCGTCGGCTCGTTCGAGCCGCTGTGCTTGCAGCAGCGCCTGCTCCGCGCGGGGATAGGCGGCCGGGTCCGCAGTGCTACGAGCGCGCTGGACCTCGGCCAGACCGAGCGAGGTGAGTGCCTCGGCGTCCTCGGGGTTGAGGCGCACACGCTCCTGGAGCGTCGCGACCGCGGCATCGGCGTCGCCACCGGCCAGCGTCGTACGAAGGAGTGTCTCGGGCGCCGGAGCCGAAGCTGAAACATCGGCGCCCGGTCCGGTGGACCGCAGGAAACCGGTCCCGCCGATCAGCAGCAGGGCAACCGCTCCCACGATGATCCCCGTGACCTTGCGAAGGTTCCGACCGGGAACCTTCTTCGTGCCGAGCTCAGCAGCCTGCATCGTGCGTGTTCCTCTCGTCCGGTTGCGTCTTCCGGCGATCCCGGCTTCGTGGGCCGGGGTGGAGGCCCCGGTCCGGCCGTCGCGAACAACGACGGCCGGACCGTGTCCTCCTGTGAAGCGACCCGATCAGTGCGGAGCGTCATCCGATCCCGAGTGCGCGTACCCCACGTAGGGGAACTCGCTCAGGAACGAGATGTCGTTCGTGTTGACCCCGTCACCGAGGGTGTTCGGGTTGTCGAGCAACTCGCCCTCGACGACCTGCAGCGAGATGTCGATCACGTCGTCGATGAGACGACGACCGTTCGGGTAACCGGCGGTGTCTCCGCCGATCACGCCGAGCCGGCTGCACCCGGAGGCGCAGGGATCGATCGACATGTTCAGCCGCAGCATCTCGCTGGGCGTCACGCCGTCGGGCTGGTTCAGCCCGTCGACACCCGTCAGGAAGACCGCGATCAGGTCCTCCCGCTGGACGCCGGGCGTGGTGTCGTCGGAGTCGGGGATGTCCAAGCCGTACACGGCGTTGAGCAGCCTCGGGAGCTCCGGGTCGTTCACGTAGTCGAGGAACTGCCCGTCGTTGATGGGCTTGGACGCGTTGAACCTGTCCTTGTCCTTGACCGGGATCACGACCTCGTTCACCAGCGGGGAACCAAGGCGGGAGATGCGAACCATGTCGCCCGCACGTGACTGTCCGCCGGTGTTGTTGTTGATCACCATGCTCTTGCGCGACACCGTGGACCACACACCGACGATCGGGTTCGCACCCGCGTCGCGGCCCGCCGCCAGCTTGTTCTTCGGCACCTGGAGGGCGGCCGTCTGCACGTTGAAGCCCGCGAGCGTGTCGTCGCCGACCTCTGTCAGGTCCCCGCCGTACAGCAGGTCGAACACCCGCAGATCCAGGAAGAACGCGTCGTCGGACTGTCCGGTCCAGCTCTTGCTGGAGTCGTTGCCGAACGACGTGGTGCCCTCATCGGAGAGCGCCTCGAAGTCGGGCATCGACGCCGCGCCGACGTTGCTCGGTACGACCACCGCGTCGTCGACGAGCGTCTTCGTCTGACCACCGACATTGATGCGCTGCAGGTCGTAGGTCTGGTAGAAGAGCAGGTTCTCGTCATCGAGCGAGGTGACCGCACCGTTGTTGTAGAGGAAGGAGTTCCCCCCGCCGCGACGGTGATCGGAGAACCTCCAGCGATAGATGATGTTCGCCTTGGCATCGCCGTCGTTGTCGATGTTGATGTCGTAGTTGGTGCCCGTGGCGAACGTGTAGAAGTTCGGCCCGCCTGCGGGCTCCGAGAACGGCAGCCACGAAGCGATCAAGTTGACCTTCGTGTCGTCGTTCTCATCGACGAACGCCCAGACGTCCGTCGTGTCGGCCTGAGGATCGGCCGAGATCAGTGGTGCCTCGCGGTGACTCGACGCGACGCCGGCGGTCGGGGCGAGGCCTGTGAGCAGGCCGGCTCCCACCGTCATCGTCGCGGCGGCTGCGAGGGCACGCTTGCCGAGTTTCGTGAAGCGCAAGGTAAACCCTCCTTCAGATCGATCGGATCGCACGCGGAACGTGCGCGGAACAACCAGGCGGACCGCTTCCTCGCGCACCGTTGATGCGCGGGTTGGCGCTCACCCCCTTCGGCTCGGTGGCGGTCCGGGGGTGGTTCGCAGGTCGACCGACATCGGATCACCCGTCGGCATGTGACTACCCTCGGCGTGCCTGAGGCGATCCATCTCCCGAGGTCAGGAGTGGGATGCGACGGGTGTCGAGGCGCGGAGGAAACCCCAGAACATCGCGCACACCCCTACGGTGTTGAGCAAGGAGAAGCCCACCAGGTTCCCGGTCGCCGCGAACACCGAACCTGCTGCCACGACCGTTGCGCCGAGCGCGATCAGCGCGGTGCCTACCAGGCGAGAGCGCAGCTCGGGGGCGCCGCGCATCCTCCACGCGGACCACAGCGTCCCCACGATCAGGGCCACGTACGCAACCGTGCTCATCACCCGGGCGAGGGTCAGCACGAAGGGGTCCGCGGCGAAGACCTCCGATCCTCGAGGCAGGTCGGCGACGAGCGCCTCCTCGTCGATCATCGCCGTCCGGATCCGGTTGAACGCGAACGCCGTGGCGAACGCGAGCACGAGGAGCACGAGCGTGGTGAGCCACCCCCGCCTCGCGAGTAAGAAGACCTCCCCCGCCGCGAGGTACGGCACGGTGAGCGCGGCGCCGAACAGCCAAAAGGCGCGATACTCAGCGTCGGTCCATCCGTCCAGAGCGCCGAGCAACAGGGAGAACGACGCGACCGCATAGAGCACCAACGCGATCGCCCACAGGAGCAGGTACGGGCGGCGCCGCTGCAGGTACTGCCGCGCGAGGGCGACGGCGAACGCGACGCAGACGAGCGTCCCGAGCAACGGCCACAGCATCGGAAACTCCCACATGACGCGGGGCAGCATAAGCGAGCTTGCTAGGATGCCTGCGGAGCAACGGCGTCGCCCCGACGCCCATCCTCGACACGATGAGCCTTCCCGGATCCGCGCCCGACGTCCTGTTCTCCACGGCGGCCTTCTTCACACGCCCGCTCCGTGAGGGTATGCGGGCGATCGCCGACACGGGATACCCCGGCGTCGAGGTGATGGTCACGAAGGACCCCGCGACCCAGGAGGCACATCTGCTGCGCGACCTGGCACGGGAGCACGATCTGCGGATCGCCGCGATCCATGCCCCCTTCCTGTTGATCAGCCGGCGCGTGTTCGGCACCGACCCGATCCAGAAGATCTATCGCTCGGTGCATCTCGCGGAAGAGGTCGGCGCCCCCCTCGTCGTCGTGCATCCCCCGTATCGCTGGCAGTCCACATATCGTCGTTGGCTCACGGAACGACTCGGGGACTTCGCGGCCCGCACCGGCGTCGACATCGCGGTCGAGAACATGTTCCCGCTACGGATGCGCGGGGAGCGTGGGGTCACGGTGCACGCGCATCAGGGGTTGGACGAGTTGGAGCGGTTCGAACACATCGTCCTTGACACCAGCCACGCCGCGGTCGACGGCCTCGACCTGCTCGGCTCGGCGGAGCGCCTCCATCCGCGCCTCACCCACGTGCACGTGTCCAACAATGCAGGCAAGGGCTGGGACTCCCACCTGCCGGTCGATCGCGGTGTGCTCCCGCTGCGCGAGCTGCTCGGTGCGATCGCCGCCCGCGGGTACACGGGATCGGTCGCGCTCGAGCTCGACATCCGATCCGAGCTGCGATCCGCGGAAGCGACACGCGCAGTGCTTCTGCGCAACCGGGAACTGTGCGAGCGATGGCTCGCGGCCGGAGCTCGCGCGATCAGTCCGGGCCGGGGCGGGGTCGCCTCGACCGCCTGCTAGCCTGAGCGCCGATGCGACGAGCGACGTTCATCACGCTGATCGTGTTGTTCGTCGTGCTCGCCGCGGCGGCGATCTCGCAGATCGTCATCGCATCGGGCGATCGGGCTCCTTTGCCCGGACCGCGTGAACCCGGGGATCTCCCGACGGTGACCGCAACGGCCGGGGCCACGACTCCTTAGGGCTCGAGGAGCCGCGTGACCGCCCGGCGGCCCCGGACTTACTTGCCCAGTTGGCGACGCTGCCAGCGCGTCTTCTTCAGCAGCTTCTTGTGCTTCTTCTTCCGCATCTTCTTACGGCGCTTCTTGACGAGCGACCCCACGCTGATCCCTTCATTCGGTTCCGAACAGGTTCCGGAGGTCGACGCGCTTGACGCGGAAGGTTTCCTCCAGGCGAACGGACCCCAGTCTAAGGGCCTTGGGCGCGTCTGCCACAGGCGAGATCAGGCGCAGGCCGCCGTCCTCGGGGACGTGTTCCAGGTAGCCCACGCCCAGGTAGGAGCCGGCCCCATCCGAGCAGCCCACGAGGAGCCGGTCCAGCACGGACAGATCGAACAGCGGAGGCAGAGCGGGGAGGAACACGGTGGGCTTGACCCGGAACCGGTGCAGTTCTCCCGAGAAGTACCGGCGCATCGCCGCCTCCCGATGTTCCGCTCGCTGCTCCACCGAGATCGGCACCACGTCCGGATGGATCCCGAGCGACACGACCTCCGTTGCGAAGAAGCGCTGGGCGATGCCGAGCAGGGGTTGGAGTTCCTCCCCGCGCTGCAAGCCGACCACGAGATCGGGCTGCAGCAGCTCCATCTTGTGGTACTTGAGCAGCTGTCCGTGGATGCCCGACACAATCCCACTCGTGTCGACGGCGACGAAGTCGGCGCCCGCATCGTGCGCCTTTCGCAGCACCCCCGCGCTGCCGGTCACCAACGGCAACACGTGGCCCTGGGCGGAGGTGGACCCGACGAACGAGAGCCCGTCCGCCACCGCGAGGCGGTCCGATACGAGGTCGTCGCGCGAACGCACGAGCTTCATCCCCACGGTGGCTGGGGGTCCCACCGAGGTCTGTCCGAGATCCGCATCGAGGTAGGCGCACGACCGGCCGGCGTCGAGCGCGGCCGCGAGCAGCGCGCGCGTCAGCGTGCTCTTCCCCGAGTCGAGCGCACCCAAAAACATCACGGTGCGGTGGTCCCTGACGGCGCTCACGACCAACGCCTCGTACTCGTTCACACGCGCCTCTCGGGTGCTCACGCTCCCCGTCGGCTCGTCCGTGTCCGTGTCGATCGCCCGCGAGCGGGCACGTCG
This sequence comes from Actinomycetota bacterium, assembly GCA_040902745.1. GTDB lineage: Bacteria > Actinomycetota > UBA4738 > UBA4738 > HRBIN12 > JBBDWR01. The sequence goes on from JBBDWR010000027.1 coordinate 34,850, forward strand.
TCATCCGGTGATCGCGGTCGCCACTCGGTCGTCGAGCGCGAACGCGTTCTTATGGTCGGTGTTCCTGAACAGCCGACGTCGCGGGCGGTCCGGATGTCGGGTGATGGTCTGCCGGTCGACGGTCTCCTCGGAAACGCCGGGCGAACCCCGGCGTCTCTACACGGTCACTGGTCGCGCCTCGTGGGAACTGGTCCATACATCGTGCGGCCATCCTAGTCGCGGTCCGGGTACGACGGATACCCCCTGGGAGGCAGTCAGTCAGGGCAACAGTGCGGCGATCGCCCGGAAACAGGGCCAGTAGGCGTCGGGCTGCACGTTGTCGTCCATAACGACCACGTGCTCGGTCCGGCCGAGTGCCTTCGCGACGATCAGCGCGGGATCGTTCACGTCGGCAACCGACGCGGCCTCGACGCCGGCCTCGATCGCCGCCCCGGCGAACCCGTGGTCGCCCAGCACGAGATCGGGGCGCATCGCCTCGAGCATCCGCCGCATCGGCTCACCGCTGTGGGTGTGTTTGGGGCTGTCGGTGTCGGTGAGCATCGCCACGCCCCACAGGTACCGGATCTGCCAGGGGTGATCGCGATCGCCGTCGCTCCACGTGTGCCCCTCGGCCGGTCGGGCGATCGTTGCTCCGCTCGCGGCCATCCGGCGGCCGATCTCCGCGTACAGGTGGATCAGCCCCGCGGGGTGACCGGTGGCCAGGACCACCGTCTCGCCCCTCGAGCAGGCGTCCGCGAGCCGAACCGCCATCCGTTCGCACGCCTTCAGCACGGTCTCGGGGTCGACGAATACCTGCCCGCTTCGCGCGATCGGATCGGGCATCGCCCCTGCGAGTTCGCCCATCAACTCGAGAACACGCAGATCGTCGAAGGCTCCGGCAACCGCGTTCATGCCGAATTGTTTGTCGGGATCACCGTCGTTGAGCAGCCGGATGTTGCCGCGGACGTTATCGAGCGGGTGGCTCACGGGACCGGCCACACGCCCGTCGATCAGGCCCTCGACGAGCTCCTCACGGGTATGAGGCCGCAGGGCCCATCGATCGTCGATCGATGGAAGCCGCTCGGCATGTGCGTCCTCGAGGTCCATGCCCACATCGTAGGCGCAGCACCCCGGGCGCGAGGCGGGAGCACGACCCGGACAGCCCGGCACGCCCGTTCCCGTTTTGCGAGGATAGGCCCGTGCGCGCACACACCACCGAGACGATGCCCGCTCCTGTCGAGGCCGACCTTCCCTCAGAGGATGCCGACATCGAGGCGGACATCCCCTGGATCGTGCTCGTGTGGAACGATCCCGTGAACCTGATGTCGTATGTCACGTGGGTCTTCCAGAAGTTGTTCGGCTATCCGCGTGAGAAGGCGACCCGCTTGATGCTCGATGTGCACCAGAAGGGTAAGGCCGTCGTGTCCAACGGTTCCCGGAGCGAAGCCGAGAGAGACGTGGCACGTCTGCACGCCTATGGCCTGTGGGCGACGATGCAGAAGGACCGCTGACGATGCGGGGACCCTTCAAGCGGGCTCGGGACGGACGCTACAAGGTGATGCTCGGCGCTGCGGAGCGAGAGGTCCTCGCGACCCTGCCCGACCAGCTCCGAGGGGTGCTCGCCGATCCCGGGGACAAGGCACTCGCCCGCCTGTTCCCCGCGGCGATCACCGACGACCCGGTCGGGGACGCCGAGTTCACGATGCGAACACAGGGCGACCTGACCGACGGTCGGCTCGCGGGGATCGAGACGTTCGAGCGGACGATGACCGCCGACAAGCTCACCGAGGACGAACTCCTGGCGTGGCTGCGAACGCTCAACGATCTGCGGCTCGTCCTCGGGGTTCGCCTCGACATCACCGAGGACACCAACTTCTCCGTCGGGGCCGAGGATCCACGACTTCCCGGTTACGAGCTGTACCGCTTCTTGACGTGGCTGGTCGATTCGGCCGTCGAGGCACTGCCCGTCTAGACGGGGTCCTCGCCCACCTCGTGCACCTTGAGCATGTTCGTCGTCGTCCGGCCCGCGGGCATCGAGCCGACCATGACGACGTGGCCACCCCGCTCGCACAGGCCGGTGGCGCGCAACTCGGCGTCCATCGCCGCGATCATCCGGTCGGTGTCGACGGGGACCTCGATCGACCGCGTGACCACGCCCCACCGCAGTGCCAGCGCGCGCCGGATCCCGCGATCGGGCACGAAGGCGACGATCGGAACACCCGGACGCTCGGCGGCGAGGAGCCCCGCGGTGCGCCCGGTCGCCGTGTAGCAGGCGATCGCCGTCACCCCCGCCAGCTGAGCGGCGAGCCGGGAGGCGGCCGCGGCGACCCCGTGGGCTTCGTCGTCGCGCGGTACCACCGCCGGCGCGGTTCCCAGCGCGACGTTCGCTTCGGCGACCTCGGCGATCCGCACGGCCGCGCGCGCGGCCTCGATCGGGTACTCCCCGATCGCCGTCTCGGCGGAGAGCATGATCGCGTCCGCCCCTTCGAGCACCGCGTTCGCCACGTCGGTCGCCTCCGCGCGGGTCGGACGCGGTGCGTGCACCATCGACTCGAGCATCTGGGTCGCCACGATCGCGGGCCGGCCCGCCTCACGCGCGGCGCGGAGGAGTCGCTTCTGCAACACGGGGATCTCCTCGATCGGAAGCTCCACGCCGAGGTCGCCGCGCGCGACCATGATCGCGTCGGCCTCCTCCAGGATCGCATCGGCGTCCTCGATCGCCGGTCGGGTCTCGATCTTGGCGACGATCGGAACCGCGCGGTGACCCATGAGGACCCGCAGTTCATCGATGTCGTCCGCGGTTCGCACGAACGACTGGGCGACGAGGTCGACCTTTAGGTCGAGCGCCCGTGCGAGTCCTTCCCGGTCACGCTCCGTGATCGCAGGAAGACCCAGACGCTCGGCCGGGACGTTCACACCCGCCCCCGATCGCACACGGCCCCCTCGCACGACGTCACATGCAACGGCGCGGCCGTCGATCGCGCGTACGAGGAGCTCGACCGCGCCGTCGGCCAGCAGGATGCGGTCCCCGGCGCGCAGATCGCCGGCGATGTCCGGGTACGTCGTCGTCGCATGTAGCTCGTCGCCGACGGCTACGTCGGGATCCAGGACGAACGCCTGTTGTGCCCGCAGCTCCATGGGCTCCTGCGCGAGGCGGCCGAGACGGATCTTGGGGCCGGGCAGGTCGACGAGAACGGCGAGGTCCGTCTCACGCTCCTCGTCCACTTCACGGACGGCGGCGACCAGAGCCTCGTGGGTCGCCGCGTCCCCGTGGGAGAAGTTGATCCGGAACACGTCCGCACCGGCATCGGCGAGGGCTCGAACGCCGTCGACGCCCGACGACGCGGGACCGAGCGTGCACACGAGCTTGCATCGGCGCTGCCGAACTTCCACGGGCGGCACCCTACCGGAGCATCAGCCGCCGGGGCCGGAGTCGCTGTGCGAACCCGGGAAGAACCTGCGGCGAACCTGGTCCACCACGTCGGCCGCTTCGGCGTCCGCATCCGGATCCGCCTCGAGTTGGGGCTCGGACAACGTCACCGGGACCTCCGCGCCGAGCAACCGTTGCGCCTGCTCGATCCACACCTGCGGCAGTCGGTCTTCGAGCTCGACACCCGCCATCTCCGCGAACGCGATCGCCCACGCTCGCGGGACGACCCGCGCCCACTGGTAGCCACCTCCGCCGGTCGCCACCCACCGCCCCTCGGCGCACTCGTGCGCGAGCGTGTGCAGCGCGGCCGCGGTCTGCCGATACGCGGCGGTCGTCAATCTCAGGTGCGCGAGCGGGTCGGTGGCGTGCGTGTCGCATCCGAGTTGTGACACGAGCACCTGCGGCGAGAAGGCTTCCACCAGCGGGGAGACCACCGCCCGGAACGCGGCGAGCCATGCCGAGTCTCCGGTCCCGGGAGGTAGCGGCACGTTCACCACGGTCCGCGCCGCCGCGCCCGCACCGGCGTCCCCAACGTGGCCCGTGCCCGGGAAGAGGAACCGACCCGACTCGTGGAGCGAGATCGTGAGGACCCGCGGGTCGTCGGCGAAGATCGCCTGCGGCCCGTCGCCGTGGTGAACGTCGACGTCGACGTACGCGACGCGCTCGACGCCGTCGTGCAGCAGCCACGCGATCGCCACCGCCGGGTCGTCGTACACGCAGAACCCCGAGGCGCGCGCGGGCATCGCGTGGTGGAGCCCGCCCGCCGCGTTGAACGCGTGGGTCACGGTGCCGGAACGGACCGCTCGTGCTGCCGCGATCGAGGCGCCGCACACGGCGGCCGCCGCCTCGTGCATGTCCGGGAAGATCGGATTGTCTCCCGGCCCGTAGCCGAACCCTGCCCAACTCCCGCGCTCCCCGTGTCCCGCGCGGCGCGTGGCATCCACGAACTGCGGCGTGTGCACCCGGAGCAGATCTTCATCCGAGGCCGCGGCCGCGGGCAAACGACGCACGTGCGGCAGCTCTTCGACGGCATAGGCGTCGAGCAACGCCCAGGTCAGTGACACACGCTCGGGACGCAGAGGATGCTGTGGGCCGAGATCGTAGCGCCGGACCTCGTCGTCGCGGACGAGTCCGGCCCACCCCGTCACGTCGTGGACCGCACCGCGATCGCCGTCCGCTCGGCGAGCGTCGCGACGTCCTCGTCGGTCATACAGAACGGCGGACCGAGCATCACGAGGTCGCCGTCGGTCCCGTCGACGTGGCCCGTACTCGAGTACACCAGCAGCCCCTGGTCACGCGCAGCCGCGACGACCCGCTCCGTTACGTGGTCCGCGCGCGCAAACGGCCGCTTGGACCTGCGGTCGGCAACGAGCTCGATCCCGATCATCAAGCCGAGACCGCGGATCTCACCGACGTTCGGATCCTCACCGATCGCCGCATCGAGCTCCTTGCGCAGCCGCTCCCCGAGCACAACACATCGATCGAGCAGCCCGTCGCGCAGACGCGCGATCACCGCGCTGCCCACTGCGGCCCCCAACCCGTTGTGCGACCACGTGAATCCGTGGACGAAGCCGCCCGCGCTCGCGATCGTCTCGAAGACCTGTCCGCTCGCCGCCGCGAACCCGAAGGGCACGTAGCCGCTCGTCGATCCCTTGCCGGCGGTCAGCAGATCGGGGCGCACCCCCCAGTGGTCCACACCGAACCAGCGTCCGGTTCGACCGAACCCCGTCATCACTTCGTCGGCGATCACGAGCACCCCGTGGCGATTGCACACCTCGACCACGGCGGGCCAGTAGTCATCGTCGGGAACCGCAGCGCCGAGTGTGGCGCCCGCCACCGGCTCCGCGATGAACGCCGCGACTCGCGACGCCCCGATCTCCTCGATCGCCCGTTCGGTCGCATCTGCATGCTGCTTCCCGGACATCGGCACTCGGTAGGGGTACGCGGCGGGAACGTGCACCGCGCGCCCCAACCACGGGGCGTACGGAGCGCGCAGCGGAAGCTTGCCCGAGGCGTCGAGCGCTCCGAGCGTGTTGCCGTGGTAGCTCGTCTCCCGCGCGAGCACGACCGAGCGGTCGTCGTCTGCTCGCGCGAGGTGATAGGCACGCGCCATCTTCAACGCCGTCTCGACCGCTTCGCTGCCGCCCGAGACCGGATAGATGCGGGCCTGGTCGATCGGCAACAGGTCGGCGACCTCCTCCGCATAGGTCTCGAGTGCCGCGGTCGTGAACATCGTGCCGTGCACGTACTGCACCCGCTCTGCCTGAGTACGCATCGCCTCGAGCAGGGCACCGTCGCCGTGGCCGACGTTCACAACGATCGCACCACCGGCCCCGTCCAGGTACCGGCTGCCATCTGCCGTCTCGATCCAGGCGCCTTCGGCGTGCACCGCCACCGGGAGCTCGCGATCGAGCACCCGGCGCCAGACACGCGTCACGTCGACTCCTCGTCCTGGTCGTAGAACGACGGCGTGGCCCTCCGATCGGCCTGCGAGGTGCGTCGCAGCTTGCGTCGGGGCGGGTCCGCCTCAGCGGGCGGGGGGTCGTCGGCCACCTCGGAGCCCTCGGTGCCGAGAACCTCTTCCCACTGCTTGACCTGCTCCTTGCGGTTCTCCTTGAGCCGCTGCACCCACTCGGGCTCGGGCTCGTCCAAGAACCCCCGTTTGCGAGACGGTGGGGGCCCGGGTTCGGAAGGTCGCTGCGGCATGGCGGTCACCCTAGTCCAGAGCCCTGCGCCCGGTCACTTCGTGTACACGCCAGCGGGGTCGAGCTCCTCCCGGATCAGCCGCAGCTCCTCGGTAGTTGGCGGCGGGGTCTCACCCAGGTCGTCGGCGACCTTCGGTTCCCACCCCATCTGCTCGCGGACCTGCTCGAGGGGAACGCCGGGATGCAGCGTGAGCAACGTCATCTCTCCGGTGGTCTCGTCGAACCCGTACGTAGCGAGGTTGGTGACGACGCTCGTGGGCCCGCTCCCCGACCAGCCACGCGCTCGGTCGTGCGCCGGGTCGCCCGAATGTCCGGGTGAGGTGCGGAAATCCAGTCGATCGACGAAACTGCGGCGCCCCTGGCGCATGATCACGAGGATCCGCCGGGCGTGGATCGCGATCTCACACGCGCCGCCGGAACCCGGAAGCCGCACCTTCGGCGCGTCGTAGTCCCCGATCACGGTGGTGTTCAGGTTGCCGTAGCGGTCGATCTGCGCGCCGCCGAGGAACGCCACATCGATCAGGCCGGCCTGCAGGTAGAACGCGAACAGCTCGAACATGCTCGTCACGGCCGTCGATCCGGTCGCGAGCGTCGGATCGCCGATCGACAGCGGCAACCGTTCGGGCCGCGCCCCGTAGACCCCCGACTCGTACACCAGCTGCAGTTTCGGCGCCACGATCCGCTGCGCGAGGTTGCAGACGATGTTGGGCAGTCCCACGCCGACGAAGCAATTGTGGGCGCCTACGAGTTGTCGAGCGCTCGCTGCGATCATGATCTCGGATGCGGAGAATCCAACTTCGCGCGCGTCGTCACTCACGCGTACCTCCCGTAGTCGACCTCGCCGCTGGGAGCGGGTCCGGGTCGCAGCGCGTCCCAGTGCGCATCGCCCCACTTCTCCACGTAGTCGCCGTGCGACGAGAGATCGAACACCCACTCCCGGAGCCAGGCCTGGAGGGTGTCCGGATCCCGCGCGATCGCGTCCCAGTCGATGTAGAAGCGGTTGTCGCGGTCGTAGTACCCCTGTGCGAAGCTCGGATGGCAGGCGAACGGCTCCTGCACGACCGCATCCACGACCGCGGCCGGGATCACCGTGCGGTTGGGGTCTCGCCGGATCGTGGACTCCTCGACGACCTCCTCGACGACGACGATCACGCGCTCCGCGGCGAAGGCGGCTTCCTTCTGGCAGCCGAGCAGCCCCCAGATCTGCGTGTTGCCCTCGGCGTCCGCGCGCTGCGCGTGGACGATCGAGACATCCGGGCGAAGCGGCGGAACAACGTAGACCCCGGTGCCGTCCTCGTACGGGCTCGTCATCGGCACGATCTTCGGATTGACCTCGGGGATGTCGCTCTCGTAGTAGGAGCGCAGCGGGAAGAACGGCAGGTTCGCCGCCCCGGCCATGTAGCGACAGACCATCCCGAAGTGGGAGTACTCCTCCAGCTCCAGAGGCTCGGGGTCGTCGTGTTCCACGCGTCGACGCACCGCGTGGAGGGAGCCGACGCCCGGGTTGCCCATCCAACTGAAGATCAGCTTGGACGCGACCCCTGCGCCGATCATCTGGTCGTAGATCACGTCGGGCGTCATCCGCGCGAGGGTGAGGTCGCGCCGCCCTTGCCGGATGATCTCGTGCCCCGCGGCGAAGCAGATCAGGTGCGTGAACCCTTCGATCGCCACGGTGTCTCCGTCGTGCACCAACTCGGCGACGGCATCGCGCATCGACGCGACCTTGGACTCACTCACGGGTTCCCCTCCGGACGTGGAGCCGCAACGCTACCCGAGCACCTCGGCCACGGCCTCCTCGAAGATCCCGAGCGCGGCCCGCGCCTGGTCCTCGCGGAACACCAGCGGTGGGGAGATCCTGATCGCGTCGTCCCCACAGGTCAGCATCAGCAGCCCTCGACGGAACGCGGCGAGCTCCACGGCCGCGGCCCGCTCGTGGTCGGCGAACTGCAGACCGATCCACAGCGCCGTGCCGCGGACCTCGACGATGCCCGGGTGTCGCCTCGCGATGTCGCGGCATCCGTTCAGCAACACCTCCCCCACCACGGCAGCGTTTCCGACGAGGTTCTCGGACTCGATCACGTCCATCGTCGCGAGTGCAGCCGCGCACGAGACCGGGGAGCCGCCGTAGGTCGAGCCGTGCGCGCCGAGTTCCCAGACCATGAGGTCCTCACGGGCGAGCATCGCGCCCAGCGGCAGCCCGCTGGCGATGCCCTTGCCGGACACGACGATGTCGGGCTCCACGTCGAAATGTTCGACCGCCCACATCTTGCCGGTGCGACCCATGCCGCTCTGCACCTCGTCGCAGATCAACAGGATCCCGTGCTTGTCGCACAGCTCGCGCAGGTACGTGAACCATCCGTCGGGGGGAACGATGTAGCCGCCCTCTCCGAGCATCGACTCCACGACGATCGCGGCGACCTCGGTGGGCGACACGAGGCGCTTGAACAGCACCTGCTCGATGTAGTCGAAGTCTCCGTAGAAGGAGTGGTGCACGCTCGGCAGCATCGGGCCGAAGTTGGTCCGATACAGAGACTTGGAAGCCGTCAGGGAGACCGACCCCATCGAGCGCCCGTGGAAGGACTGGAAGAACCCGATCAGATACTGGCGGCCAGTCGCGTATCTGGCGAGCTTGATCGCCGCCTCGACGGCCTCGGTACCCGAGTTGGTCAAGAAGCTGCGGGCGGGCTTGGAGAACGGTGCGATCGCATCCAGGCGCTCGCACACATCGGAGTAGATCGGCAGGTAGAAGTCCGAGGCCGAGTAGTGCAGCAGCTCGGTCGCCTGCTGCTGCACAGCCTGGACGACCTTCGGGTGGCAGTGCCCCGTGGACGTCACCGCGATGCCAGCGTTGAGGTCGAGGAAGATGTTGCCGTCCACGTCCTCCACGACCGACCCCGCCCCGCGGCGCGGGACGAACGGATACGCGCGCGGCAGCGAAGGAGAGGTGACCTTGCGGTCGCGCTCGATTTGCGCCATCGCCTCCGGACCCGGGACCTCGGTCACGAGCCTTGGCGTGGTGACGCCGGAGAGGCCGTCGTAGGTCAGTTCGCTTTCCTGCACGCGCACCTGTCGCTCCTTTGCCTGGTCATCGGCGCCCTCGGTCATCGTCTCTTCTTACGGCCACGCCGCCCCGCCGGGCCCGCCTCAGTCCTCGATCACGGTCCGGGACTGTTCGCGCATGTACTGCGTCACGTAGTAGGGACCTCCGCCGGCCTTGCCGGTGGTTCCCGAGCCCTTCCAGCCACCGAACGGCTGGACGCCGGGCCACGCTCCCGTCGTGGATCCTGCGCGCCGGTTCACGTAGATCACGCCCGCCTGGATCCGGTCGAGCCACTCCCGCTGCTCGACCTCGTCCTCGCTGAAGAGCCCCGCGGTCAGGCCGTACTCGGTGTCGTTGGCCAGCTCGATCGCCTCGTCGAGCTCGTCGAACGGCGCGACGGTCACGAACGGCACGAACAGCTCGGTGCCCCAGAGCCACGAGTCCAGCGGCACCTCGGCGACGGTCGGACGTACGAAGTTTCCCCGGGCCAGGTCGCCGTCGGTGATCCGCTCGCCGCCGGTCACGATCTCGCCGTTCTTGCGCGCCTCGTCCGAGGCCTTCTCGTACGTGTCGATCGCCGCCTGGTTGATCACGGGACCCAGGAAGACATCGCGCTCGAGCGGGTCCCCCACGGCGATCTGCTCGGTCTTCTCCTTGAGTTTGGCCACGAACTCGTCGTGCACCTCGCGCTCGACGTACACGCGCGAGCACGCGGAGCACTTCTGTCCGCCGAACCCGAACGCGGAGCGCATCACCCCGTCACTCGCCTTTTCCAGATCGGCGTGCTTGGTGACGATCGTGGGGTTCTTGCCGCCCATCTCGCAGATCGCCGGCTTGGGGAACTCCGACGCGAAGGTCTTGTAGATGCCCATCCCGACCTCGTAGGACCCCGTGAAGGTGATCCCATCGACGTCGGGGTGGTGCACGATCGCGTCGCCGACGATCGACCCACGGCCCGGCAGGTAGTGGAACGCGCCGGGAGCAACCCCCGCGTCGCGGTAGATCTCATACAGCTTCCATCCGAGCAGGGCTCCCTGGTTGGCCGGCTTGAACACCACGGTGTTGCCGGCGACCAACGCAGCCGACGACGGTCCGCCGGACAGCGCCATCGGGAAGTTGAACGGGCTGATCACCGCCCACACGCCGAAGGGACGCAACACGTCGTAGTAGTCGCCGCCTGCCCCCATCGCCTGCATCGGGACCTTGAAGCCTTCGTGGTCCTGCATCTCTTTGGCGTTCCAGCGGATCAGGTCGGCGGTCTCCTCGACGTCGCCGAGCGCCTCGAGCCGGTTCTTGCCGACCTCCATCGCCATCAGGGCCGCGAGCAGGTTGCGACGCTCGGTGATCAGATCGGCGGCCGCGCGCATGATCTCGACGCGACGTTGCCAGCCCATGCGGTCCCACTCGAGCGCGGCGCCCTTGGCCGCGGCGATCGCGTCCTCCACGTCGGTGGCCGTGGCCATCGAGATCGTGGCGAGCTTGATGTCGCCGTCGATCGGAGAGTGGATGTCGTAGGTGCCGTCGCCGGGGCGCTCCTCCCCGTCGACGACGACAGGGATCGTCCTGCCGAGCTCGGCCTTGGCCTGCTCGATCCCCTCGTCGTAACCCTTCTGCAGTTCCTCGTTGTCCGCCGACATCGTGGCGTAGGTCACGCGGAATTGCTCAGCCATACGAACCCCTCCCAGGAACACGAGAAACCGAATCGCTCAGGGCTCCCATGCTATCCGAGCCGAACGGATCTCCCCAAGGGGGTCCTTTGACCGCAGGACATCCGGCGACATGGGCCCACGCGGGTGGCGGCTCGGCCCGGTAACGAGTCGGTCAGCCCGCGATCTCGCGGCCGAGGTCCACCCGCCTGCCTCGGGCCCTCTTGCGCTCATACATCGCCTCATCCGCCCGCTTGAGGAGTGAGCGCAGGTCGGACGCGTCGATCGGGTAGATGCCCGTGCCGATGCTCATCGAGGCGGCCACCTCGGTGCCGGCGATCGCGAACGGCTCCTGCAGCGCCGCGTGGATCCGCTCGGCCATCATCTTGGCCGTGGCGACCGCCCCGAACCGCTCCCCGTCGTTCACCGCAAGATCGGACATCAGCACCAGGAACTCATCGCCGCCCTGTCGAGCGACCAGATCGGTGTCACGGGTGATCGGCTCCAGACGCTCCGCGATCGCGCACAACAGCTCGTCTCCGGCGTGGTGACCCAGGGTGTCGTTGATCTCCTTGAAGCCGTCGATATCCATAAACAACAGGGCGACGGCGGTCGCGGATCGACGGGCCCTGGCCAGCGCCGCTTCGAGCAGCTCCTCGAGCAGCGCCCGGTTCGCCAGCCCCGTGAGCGGGTCGTGGTAGGCGAGGAACGCGACCTGCGCCTCGGCTTCTTTGCGAGCAGTCACATCGGTCAGCACACCGTGCCAGAAGACCGGCTTGCCGGCGTCGTCGTGCACGAGGCGGGATTCGTCGCGGATCCACCGCCACTCGCCGGCCTTCGTCCGCACGCGATACTCCTCCATGAATGGTTCGCCCGTCTCACCGGTGCGAACACCTTCATCCCATACGCGTTGGAAGTCCTCGGGGTGGATCGCCCGCTGCCAGGCGCCGCCTTCTGCGAGCCATTCCTCTTGTGTGTAACCGAGCATCGTCTCGATCTGCGGGCTCACGTACACCTCGCCGTACCCTGCCGCCTCGTTCGGATCCACGTTCTCGATGTAGGTGATCGCGGGGATCGCCTCGACGTGCGCGCGATGCAACCGTTCGGCCTCGTGCAGCTTCCGCTCCTGCTCCCCGCGGTCGATCGCCGCGCCGAGCAACTCACCGACAGCGATCAGCGCTGCTTCTTCGCCCCGGGACCAGTCCGCGTCGATGTTACGGGTGAATACGAGTGTTCCCCACCACCGCTCCCGCGTTCGCACCGGCACGACGATCAGCGAAGCGATCCCGTCCGCCTCGAGTCGGCCACGCTCGGATTCCGGGAAGCCGTCGACCGGACCGCAGACCGTCCCTCCGCCCGACAGGATCGCGGCCCATCGTTGGAAGCCGTCGTCGTAGGCGTGGGGTTCTGCCCATCGCTTCACGAGTTGCGCCGAGGAGGGCGCCGCCCAGACCTCACGCCGTTGCATCCACGATCGGCCCTCTTCGTCCACCGTGGTCTCGAACGCGGAGGCGTGGTCACATCCGGTGGACGTGGCCAGCTCCTCGAGGACGCTCGGGATCGCATCGGCCCATGCCTCGGCATGCGTCAGCGTCCGGGCCGCAGAGGCGACGGCCAGGACCAGTCGGTCCTCGTCGGGCCGATGTTGATGAGACACACTTTGGTCATCGTCACGACCGTGCCCAGGCATTAGGCACAAGGGCCTCGGACACGCACCTCCCGCTGGGGAAAACCCGGGATTCTTCCGTGGGGCGGGTGTACCATCGCCCTCCCTTGAGGCTCGTGACGTTCGACCGGCGGGGGCACCGGCGATTGGGCGCGATCCACGGCGGAGGGATCGTCGACCTGCCCGACCTCGTCGGGCACCCGGCCTTCCCCACCACCCTGGAGGCGCTCGTGTCGAGGAACGGGGGCACCGTTCTCGATGCGGCCCGGGAAGCCCTTACGCGGGATGAGGCAGAACGCTTCCTCGTCCGCGACGCCAGTCTGCTTCCGCCGCTGTACCCGAGCTCTCTGCGCAGCGACGACGCGATGGACGGCGTTCGCACCCTCGTCGGCTCAGGGGCCGAGGTGGGCTGGCCCGCGGGTGCGGGATGGCTCGAGTACCGTCCCAAGATCGCCGCGGTTCTTGGCCGCCCGATACGGGGCCTTGCCGCCGAGCAGGTACCGGACGCGATCTTCGGCTACACGCTGGTCAGCGACTGGCTCGTACACGATGCGACGGGAACCCCCGACTTCGGCGTCGCACCGGTGCCGGTCGCGGTGGGCCCCTGCGTCGTCACTGCCGACGAGATCGACACGGAGTCGATGTTCCTGATCGTCCGCGTCGACGGTGAGCAACGGCTCAAGGGGAACCTGCACGGCACCGCGCAACACCTTGCCGGTGCGATCGCTCGTGCATCGAGGGTGCACGACCTCCAGGCGGGCGAAGCATTCGCTGCGAGCCCCTTCGCCGCGGGTTCACACGACTACGACCGGCAGCTGTGGCCCGGCGCGATCGTCGAGCTGGAAGCCGACGGGATCGGAACGCTGACCACCCGGCTTTCACGCGCGGTCGCCGCCTGAACCGGTCGGTGGCTTGGTCCGGTCGCTACTTCTTCTTCGCGCTCTTGCGCGCACTTCCACGCTCGGCGGCCTTGCGCGCCTCGCGCGCCTTCTTCTTGCGCTTGCGATCGTGCGCCCAACGCACCTTGCGTCGATCTCCTCGACCCATGCTCGTCTCCTCTTCCGGTGTGATCAGCGCCGCGCGCGTTCCGCGAGCGATCCGTCGTCGTCATCGTCGTCGCCGCCCTGCGCGAGCTCCGCGGAGCGCGTGTTCGCGGCGTCGATCGCGTTGAGGAACGCGGCCCGAACGCCGGTCTCCTCCAACACGCGGATCGCCGAGATCGTGGTGCCGCCGGGGGAGGTGACCATCTCCCGCAGTTCGACCGGATGCATCCCGGTGTCACGAAGCATCTTTGCAGAACCGAGCATCGTCTGAACGATCAGCTCGGTGGAGACGTCGCGAGAGAGCCCGAGCAGGATGCACGCCTCGATCATCGCCTCCGCGAGCAGGAAGAAATAGGCGGGACCGCTCCCGCTCGTCGCCGTGATCGCGTCGAGGCTGGATTCGGGCAGCCGCAGCACCTTGCCGACGTAGCCGAGCAGCTCCTCCGTCTCGGCCAGGTGCTTGTCGTCGGCGTGCGCCCCGGGGCTGGTAACCGACATCGCCTCGTCGACGAGCACCGCGACATTGGACATCACGCGGACGATCGGGACCCCGTCCGGCAGGTGCTTCTCGACGAAGCTCGTGCGGATCCCCGCGGCGAAGCTCACCACGAGCTGATCGCTGCTCACGTGCGGCGCGATCTGGCTGAGCAGGGTCTGCATGTCCTGGGGTTTCACCGCCAGCACGAGGGTGTCCGCCCAGCCGACGGCGCCCGCGTCGGTAAGGGTCGCGTTCACGCCGTACTTGCCGGCCAGCTCACGAGCCCGTTCCTCGCGGCGGCAGGTCACGGTGATCTCCTCCACGCTACGGCCGCCCGATCGGATCAACCCCGACACCAGGGCCTCACCCATCTTGCCGCCGCCCAGGAAGGCGACCTTTCGTCCCGTCATCTGCTGCTCCTCATCCGGATCGGCTCAGACGGTCCTCATGTTGGCAGGCCACGGTGCCCGCCACCACTCGGCGCTCGCAAGCGGGGGGCGTCGAGGACCTGGGGCGCAGGGGGGCCCATGCGAGGGACCAGAGGAACCATGAAAAACGGGAAAGGAAAGGATGGGGAAAAGAAAGAACCCGAGGAACCTTCGGCTCGTCGGAGGCGAACCTCCAACCACCGTCGGCCCCTCGGGCTCCGAGTGCTCCGAGCAACCTGGCAGCGTCGCGGTGGACTTCGGCGGTAGTCCCTTTCGTTGGGCTTTGGGGCCTTCCGAGCCTCGCCACCCGCACAGCTAGTTGGCCTTCCCAACCGTACGAGCAGGTGCGCCCAGTCGGCCTTACGGCTTTCCCAGGGGACCCCGCCGGTCCCGGACTGCTGCTCCGACTGCTCGGAGCGATACGGATGCTACGGACGCCCCTCGAACCGGTCAAGGCGAAGAACCACCAGGTCAGCGGTCGAATGTGCAGGTCATGAGATCGGACGAAAGAGTGACAAGAACCGGTCGCGTTCGCCCTGGATCATCAGGCACTCCCGGGATTCAGCCAGACCGGGCCAGACCGGGCCAGACCGGGGATGAGTTCGCCGTACACCTCGAGCACCGCGTCCGACGTGGCGTCCCAGGAGAATCGGTGCGATTGCCGAACCCCCCGAGCTCCCATCGCCCGCCGGGTGTCCTCGTCGGCCAACAGCGCCAGCAATCGATCCGCGTGGTCGGCGGGATCGTGACCCCCGACGAGGTAGCCGGTCCTGCCGTCCTCGACGACGTAGCGCAGACCTCCCACGGCAGCTGCGACGACGGGTGCTCCACACGCCTGTGCCTCGAGCGCGACGAGGCCGAACGACTCCGATCGCGATGGGACGAGCACCGCGTCAGCGGCCGCGTAGAAGTCGGCGAGACGCCGTTGCGGCTGGGGCGGGAAGAACATCACGCGCTCCCCCACCCCGAGCGCGGAGGCGAGGTCGAGCAGACGCGCCACATCGGCGCCGTGCTCGGTCCCGCCGCTGGGTCCCCCAACGACGGCCAGGACCACGTTGTGTGTCCGTTCGGGATCTCGAGCGACCGCCTCGGCAAGCGTTCGGATCGCGATGTCGGGGCCCTTGTGGGTTTGCAATCTGCCGACGAACAGCACGAGCCGAAGATCGGTGAGGTGCAATCGGAGCTTCGCTGCGTCAGGATCGCGCGGGCCGAACAGGGCGTGGTCCACACCGGGAGGAACAACGCGGATCGCGCGGGCGTTTGCCTCGTACAGACCGACGAGGTGCGCGGCCTCCGCAGGCGTCGGAGCGAGGATGCGGTCCGACGCCTCGATCACCTTGGTCTCACCCGACAGTCGTGCCGGCGACTCGGCGGGTTCACCGCGCGCGAGCGAGTAGTTCTTGACCTTGCCGAGGGTGTGGAACGAGGAGACGAGCGGAACATCCCAGATGTCCTTCGCGCTGCGTCCGACCCAGCCCGAGAGCCAGTAGTGACTGTGAACGACGTCGTAGCGGATCCGTTCGCGGCGCGCCCGTTCGAGCACACTCCCCAAGAATTCGGGAAGGAACCGGGGCAGCGTTCGCTTGGGTACCGGGGTCGACGGTCCCGCAGACACGCGTACCAGGCGAGCCCCCGGCGCGATCAGTTCCTCGGCCGGCTCCTCACGCCCGCGCGAGCGCGTGAACACGTCAACTGCGACCCCGCGCTCGGCGAGCCGTTCGGCGACTTCGCGGATGTAGACGTTCATCCCGCCGGAGTCCCCGGTTCCCGGCTGATCGGTGGGAGACGTGTGCACGCTCATGACCGCGACCCGGGGCTCGCGCCCCGAACGGCCCGCGGTCGTGCTGTCGACGGTCGTTGCCACGCACACGATGGTACTCGCGAGCCGTCGTTACGGAGGGGACTGCGGCGGCGCGTGGAACCTCAGACGTGCGCGTGACTTCGAGCCTGCAGGACGAGGTCCTCGTCCTCCATCAGGATCAAGAACTCCTCCACCACGTCCGGATCGAATTGCGTCCCGGCGCCACCGCGGATCTCGGTGAGAGCGCGCTCGACGTCGAGCGCACCTCGGTACGGTCGATCGGTGGTCATCGCATCGAACGAATCCGCGACCGAGAAGATGCGGGCCGCGAGCGGGATCTGCTCGCCCTTGAGGCCCTCCGGGTAGCCGCCCCCGTCGACCCGCTCGTGGTGATGGCGGATCACCTGCACCGCGCCCGACAGGAACCGGATCGGCTCGACGATCGACGCGCCGATCATCGGGTGCGACCTCATCACGCCCCACTCGTCGTCGTCCAGCGGCCCCGCCTTGCACAGGATGTGTTCGGGGATCCCGACCTTGCCGATGTCGTGCAGGAAGAACCCGTGGGCCAGCTCCGGTTTCGCGGCCAGCTCAGGGTCGATCCGCTCGGCGAGCGCCACGCCGTACTTGGTCGTTCGATCGAGGTGGCCGCGGGTGGTCTCGTCCTTGGCCTCGACGACCTGTGCGAGGGAGGTCATCGTCGCCAGATAGGTGTCTTCCAAACTGCCGAGCGCCCGCTCGAGGTC
The DNA here is from genome assembly GCA_040902745.1 of Actinomycetota bacterium. Taxonomy (GTDB): domain Bacteria; phylum Actinomycetota; class UBA4738; order UBA4738; family HRBIN12; genus JBBDWR01. Next base: position 51,812 of record JBBDWR010000027.1, read on the forward strand.
TCGGCTGCGCTGTCGCTCGAGCGCATACAGCTCACCGAGCTCGCGCGCGAACACGACGAGCTGAGCGTGCAGGGCAGGGGTTTCCGGGTCGCTCGGAGAGGCAACCGCGGAGCCCGTGTGGGGAATGGAAAGTGTCATCAGTTAGCGGCCGAGAACCTATACCGCCGGAGGCGGTTTCTGGTGGAAGTCTCGCGGAATCTTAAGCCTTCGGACATCCGCCCTCCGTTGCAATTGTGCATCGGTCGCTGTCTGCGACCCCCGTCGGATGCCCCCACGAACGTATCCCCCACCCGGCCCATGCCACCCGGGCCACGGTCAACGTCGCAGCTACGTTCAACGTCGCAGCCAGGTCAACGCAGGAGGTACGGTCGTCGGTCGCCCACGCCTAGCTGAGAGCGAGCGACGGGTCGTCTCGATACCGGCGCTTGAGCTCCTCCTGGAGCCGGTCGAGCACGGTGATCACGTCCGAGCGATCGGACGACACGTCCTGTTCGGCGTCGAGGAGGACCTGGACGGCCGTGTCGAGTTCGGCGCCGTCCTGGGACGAGGGATCGGACACACCCGCGTCCGCCCAGAGACGCTCGATGCGTCGCCGTGCGAGGGTGAGTTCCTCGTCGGGCACGCCCACCTGCACGGCCGCGCCCCGCGAGGTCACCGGGTGCTCATCGCCTCCGAGCACGTCCGCGAGCCGGTCGACGAGCGGCTTGCCGTCCTCGGGCTCACCTCGCCGCTGGACCTCGGCCTTGAGGATCTCCGCCCGACCCTGCAGCAGCCTGCGCAACAGCGAGAGGTACTCGAGCTCGAGCCGGCAGTCGTCCCGTCGGTCGCGCAGATCCTCGAGCGACAGGTCGGCCAGGCCCTCGACGAACGACCCCTCCCGGATCCGGTCGATGCGTCGGTTGCCGGCTGACTCGCTCACGTGGACTCCGTTCGATCGTGTGGTGCGGGCGGCGCAGCCGATGCCGTCGGCGAGCCGAAGCGCAATCCTAGCGGGTCCTCAGCAGGCCGCGACAAGCATCGAGTACGGGTTGACCGCAGCCCCCCCCGCGCCTCCGGGGTGGTATTCGAAGTGCAGGTGGTTGATGTCACCCGCGTTGCCGGTGCTGCCGACGTAGCCGATGACCGTGCCGGCCGAGACGTGTCCGCCTTGTGCATAGCCGGACAGGTGCGCGTAATACGTCCAGCCACCGCCGTCGTGCGTCAGGCCGACCGTCAGGCCACCGAGGGAGTTGCTGCTCTGGCTCGCCGTGCCGTCGTGCACCGCGACGACGGGCGTGCCGGACGGAGCGAGAAGGTCCTGCCCCTCATGGGTCCGGCCGCCCGAACGAGGCGCACCGAAGGTGTCCGTGAACGACGCCCCACCCTGCACGGGACACGCTTGGATCGCGCCACTGCCGCTCGGGGTACTCCCGCCGGTGGACGGGGCCGGGGCCGACGTTTCCTCGGCGGCTTGTGCGGCCCTTCGTGCCGCCGCCCGTTCGGCCGCCAGCTCGTCCTCGAGCTCTTCCTTCAACGCCTGCAGGTCGTCGATCTCCGCGGAGAGCGCGTCCCGCTGTCGGTCGAGCTCGGCCTGCTGTGCGGCGAGCTGCACTCGCAGATCCTGTAGGTGAGCCTCCTGCCGCTCGAGTTCCACCCGTTGGATCTCGGCGGCCGCCGCGAGGTCGCCATCCTGCTCGACGAAGTTGCCGACGAACTCGAGGCGATCGGAGAACTCGCTGAAGTCCTCGGAAGAAAGCAGCACGCCCAGGTCGCCGGCGCCTCCTCCGCTCTTGAAGGCTTCGATCGCGCGCCCCTCGAGGCGTCCCTGGATCGAGACCAGCTCCTCGGACACGCGATCGGCGGCCAGTTGGGTCGTCGCGATCTCGTCTTGCGTGCGAGCGAGGGCAGCCTGCGCCTCGCTCCACCGAGCGGCGACGTCCTGCAGTTGCGCGTCGGCCGCTTCGAGGCGCGCTCGTGCCGCACCGAGTTCTGCCTCGGTATCGGCCGAGGCGGGCGCGGCGATGGCCGCGCCGGAAACGATGAGGAGTGCGAGGAAGGAGCGAGTGAAGGCCCTCTTCACGGTCGTCGTTGCCTCCTGGTCGAGGAACGGCCGGTTGCTCGTGCGGCCGTATCTGGGCTTCGACCGAGGCTACCAAGCGGCTCGACGAACCGGCAAACCACCGTCCACCAGGCACGACGGGTGTGACGGTCCGGTGTCATCCGGGTGGCGGACGGCCCTCGATCTCGTCGCGGAGCGCGGCCAGTTGTTCCACGTGGAGCAGATCCTTGGTGCGAGCGGAGGCGCGCTTCATCCGGATAAGGTCGTAAACCGACGCGACCTTGACGACCACACCGTTCCCAAGGTCCATGTCATCCGCGGCCTCGACGAGATCGCCGAACCCGTTCGTACCCGATGGGGTCCCGAGAACATCGAGCGCTCCTGCGTCGGTGACGAACGTGAAGGAATCCCCGTTCCGAAGGGTCGTTGGGTCGAGCAAGAGCGGGACGCTCTCCTCGACTCCACGCAGCGTGGCGTGCAGTTCGGTCAGCGCGGCGGCGAGCTTGATGAGGTTCTCGTCGTCGCGCGCACAACAGACATCGAGGTCTTTCGTGAGGATCCCGGTCCCACGCACCGACCCGGCGTAGCCACCGATGAGCACGAAGCGCACACCATGGCGCAACAGAGTCGATAGCCCCAAGAACGGATCGAAAGCGATGGGTCAGCCCACCTTTCGTGCCTGCTCGAGGCGTTCGACGACCTCTGCCCCGCGCATCCCCTCGCGCGCGCGCTGCGCCGGAGTGAGCTGCAGCTGATGCGCGATCAACGTGCGGTCCACACCCTTGCCGGCGCGGTCAACGACCAGCAGCTCCATCCCGCAGGCGTCGACGAGCCGGTCGAGCAGGTCGGCGCTCGGAGACTCGAGACCGCGTTCGATGCGGGAGATCGTCGGCTGCGGGACTCCGCAGACGCGGGACAGAGCTCGCTGCGAGAGTCCGGCCCGGCGCCGGGCGGTACGGAGCAGCCGCTGTCCCTTCCTCATGGGGCGATGATAACATTTCCGTATCGCTATACGGAATCGTATCCCCGTCGAGAGCTACGCGTTCTGGTCGCGCATCGCGGCGATCAGGATGTCGGCTACCTCCGGACGGGAGAACTCCTCCGGGGGGCGCTGCCCCTCGCGGAGCATCTCGCGAACCTTGGTTCCCGACAGCGACACGCGATCCTCGTCGCCGTGTGGGCAGGTCTTCGGCGAGCCCATCCCCTCACACCGGTTGCACCAGAAGGAGTGCTCGAAGTTCAACGTGGTGATCCCCAGCTCGCCGGGCTCGAACTCCTCGAAGATCTTCTGCGCGTCGTAGGTGCCGTAGTAGCTGCCCACCCCGGCGTGATCGCGACCGACGATGAAGTGCGTGCACCCGTAGTTCTTGCGGCAGATCGCGTGCCAGATCGCCTCCTTGGGTCCGGCGTAGCGCATCGCGGCCGGGAACACCGAGACCATCGCGCGGTCCTTCGGGTAGTAGCCCTCGAACAGTGCCTCGTAGCAGCGCATCCGCACATCGGGCGGGACGTCGTCGGCCTTCGTGGCTCCGACGAGAGGATGAACCAGCAGGCCGTCCACGATCTCGAGCGCGCACTTCTGGATGTACTCGTGGGCCCGGTGGATCGGATTGCGGGTCTGGAACCCGACCACCGTCCGCCAGCCCCGCTCGTTGAACGCCGCGCGCGTCTGCGCCGGGGTGAGCCGGTACTGCAGGAAATCGCCGTGCGGCGGCAGCGCGATCACGTCGATGTCGCCGGCCAGACAATGGTCGCCCGCCTCGTGCACGGCCTTGACCCCGGGGTGCTCGAGGTCGGTCGTTCCGTACACGCTCTTGGACTCGAACTCCCGGTCGCGCGTGAACGTGCTCTGGACGCGGAGCACGGCGAGGGGCCGGCCCCCATCCCCGTCGGTAAGCGCGACGGCGTCGGCCCCGCCGACACGCTTGAGCTCTTCGTCCGACAGCGAGAGCGTCACCGGGATCGCCCACGGCAGCCCATCGGACAGGTGCATCGACTCGAGCACAGAGCGGTAGTCCGCCTCGTTCTGGAACCCGGTCAGGGGTGAGAGTGCGCCCACGGCGATCATCTCGAGATCGGCCAGCTCGCGCGGGCTCACGGCGACCTTCGGGAGGTTCTCGGCCTCCGAAGCCAGCTTCTCGGCGTCCGCTCCCTGCTGCAGGCGGTTCACCAGGGTGCCGCCGTGGGGCGCGATCGGGTCGTTCTCGGTCATAGGGGGGCCTCGCCTTCCTTTGCCGTATTCGGGCGTCTGCTGTATCCCGGGTCGGAGACCCCGGGGCACAGCCCGGGGCGGTCCACAGCATAGCTGGAGGTCAAAGCCGTCAGCGGGCCTCGGACGACCGGGCTATACTCCGGTCCCTTCCCCGGTCAGGTCCGGAGGTCTCGCATGCAGACCCAGCTCTCCCCCGGCGACGTCGCCACTCTCAACGCGCGCTTCGAGACGGCGCACCCCAGTGAGATCCTTCGCTGGGCGCTCGAGGGATCCGGACTCGAGCGGATCGCGATCGCCTCGGCGTTCCAGGCCGACGGCACGGTGGCGATGCACCTGGCGACGGCGATCCGTCCGGACGTTCCGATCCTGTTCCTCGAAACGGGGTTCCAGTTCGCCGAGACGCTCGCGTTCAAGGAGCAGATGGTGCAGCGGCTCGGGCTCAACGTGATCGATCTCGTCGGACGACACACCGTCGAGCAGCAAGAGCGTGAACACGGGCCTCGCCTGTACGAACGCGATCCCGAGCACTGCTGCGAGATGAACAAGGTGCGACCGATGTTCGAGGCGCTTCGCGGACTCGACGCCTGGATCACGGCGTTCCGCCGCGACTCCTCCCCGACGCGCGCGAACGCACCGATCCTCGATCTCTACGACCTGGAACCCGGCCGGCCGATGCTCAAGATCAACCCGATGGCCACCTGGACGCGGCGCGACGTCTGGCAATACCTAAAGGAGTACGACCTGCCGCACAACCCGCTCTACGACCTCGGGTACACATCGATCGGTTGTGCTCCCTGCACCCGGATGCGCAACCCCGGCGAACCCGAACGGGCCGGCCGCTGGGCCGGCAAGTCGAAGTGGGAGTGCGGGATCCACGACCGGCTCGACCCGCAGGGGCCGGACGCGGACACCGCTCGTTCCTAGGCCGTTCCTAGGCCTGTACTAGGCGACCACCCACAGCGCATCTCGCGCGAGGGAGATCTCCAAGCGACGCCGGTCCTCCATCAGGTCGCCGTCGACCTGGACGGGGAACGCGTCGTCGGCGACGATCTCGACCTTTGACGCATCGTGTACGTAGTCGATGTCCTTGCCTTGGACGTGCCGTGCCGAGCCGAGGATCTGCCATCCCACGCGCAGGATCCGCCGTACGGGCAGGCGACGACACGACAAGACGTCCAGTCCGGTGTCCAGCGACGCGTCCGGGGTCACGTGCAGACCCTTGTCCCGGAAGTAGGTGTACGGATCGGTGCGACCGACCATCACCGACAGCGACGGGAGTTCCTCGCCGTCGTCGATGCGCACGCGCAGATCCGCGGCGCGGCCCGCGTACCCGAGGAGCAGCTCTCCTGCCACTGCGCGGAACGCTGCGCGCTCGAACCGCGAACGGGTCTTCGGAAACTTGGTGTCGAGCCGCTTCATCGCCGCGGCGTCGACACCCGCGCCGCAGTTGACGGCGAAGTAACGACCATCGGCGCGACCCAGATGCAGCTGGCGCAGGTCGCCGTCAAGAGCCTTCGCGATCAGCACGCCGGTCGCGTCGACCGGGTTGGTCGGCAGACCGAGTGCGCGAACGAAGATGTTGGTCGCGCCGCCGGGCAACGCGCCCAGCGCAACCTCGCTGCCGGCCAGGCCGTTGACCGCTTCGTTGATCGTGCCGTCGCCTGAGAACACGATCAGCAGCTCGATGCCGTCCTCGACCGCCTGGCTGGCGACCTGGGTGGCGTGTCCTCGCTCGACGGTCTCGATCACTTCGAGCTTGAAGTCCGCGGACAGCGCCTTCTCGATCACCGCGAGCGTCGGCTTGGACACCGTGCGGGCGACGGGGTTCACGAGCAACAAGACGCGGTGGATGCGCTGCATGGGACCTGCGCCGAGTATGGCAGGGCTCGTCGAACCGTGTGACACGCACCCTGCGGGCAGGCCAAGTCTCCTTCGAACCCCAAGGCAGTTCTCGTGCTCGTCGGGGTCCTCGGCGCGATCAGCCGCCGGAGAAGGGAGGGAGCACTGCCACGTCCTCGGTACCGGTCAGGAGACGCTCCGCGCTCGCGCGTTCGCCATCCACCACTACCGAGCCGGCGGCGGCGATCGCTTCGAACCGATCTCCGTACCGGGCTGCGAGTTCGTCGAGCACCCCGGCCACCGTGTCCGCGTCCACGTCGATCTCAGAGCCTCCCGCGATCTCGCGGAGTGCGGCGAACAGCCGGACCCGCATCAGCCCGTCCCCTCGTTCGGTGTCCGGTCCCACCGCTGATCGAACTCGCGGACGATCCGCGCGAGGACGGGCGTCAAGCCGTCCTCCGCGTGGCCGAAGGGCTCGGCGAGGATCAGCCGTTTCGGCTCTTGGGCCCGCTCGAACAAGCGCAGAGCTTGGGAAGGCGGGAACAGATGATCGTCACGACCGTGCACGAGCAGGATGGGCGTGGGAGCGATCTTGTGCACGACGTCTTCCGGCGGCTCCGCCTCCGCCCACGACGCCGGGAGACGGACCCCGTAGGTCGCCATCATCGCCCGGCCTTTCGGGGTTTCGGTGAACCCTCGCAACCGCCTCCATGCCGCGGCCCGCACGGGCGTGTCGTCGTGAGGTCCCCACTGGGCGAGGCACGAGATCGCTGCGACGGCATCGACGCCCCCGACGAGACCGGCGTGACGGACGACCGAGATCGCCCCCATCGACACACCGGCCGTCGCGACGCGCTCGTGGCCCTCCGATCGGGCCAGGCGCACGACGGCCTGCACGTCCTCGATCTCCTCGACGCCGTAGGAACACACGCCCCCGCTGTCGCCGTGACCGCGCAGGTCGGGCAGATACACCGTGTACCTCGCGGACAGGTGCGCGCCGAACCGCGCGATCTTCGGCTTGCGGTGCCAGCCCATCAGGCCGTGGCACCAGACGATCGCGGGACGATGCGAGCTCCGGTCCCCGATCCGAGAACCGCCGAGCTCGGTTCCGTCGTCCGCGACGACCCGGAACCCAGAGGAGGGAACCCGCCATCGGTAAGAGAGGAGTCGCTGCACCTTCGGCATCGCCGTGCAAGCGTACCGGCGCCTGCGGGCGGCGCATCCCGCGCGGACCTTCCTTCACCCGGATCGTCTAGCAGGCTGCACTGCTAGGCTCGATGCGAGGCCATCATGCCGATTCACGTGCTGCTTTCCGATCGCACCCCCGACGAGGCCCTCCCCGCGCTCGCGTCGACCGAGGCCGACCCCAAGCTCGAGGAACTGACGCTCCCCGGTCTCGGACACGCCCTCACGCTTGGTCCCGATCTGGTGCTGGTGGACGCGGCCGAGAACCCCGGCCAAGGGTTCCACGTCCTACGGACGCTGCGGGAACGAGACGTGCGCGTTCCGGCGGTCGCGATCGTCGAGCGCGCCGACCTCGACCGATTCGCCTGGGAGGACGTGGCGGAGGAAGTGTTGTTCCCCGGCGCTCCCGCCCAGGAGATCCGCCTGCGTCTGGCGATGCTCCGCCGACGTCACGGAGCCGCCGACGGCAGCGTGATCCATCTCGGACCGCTCGCCCTCGACGTCGACACCTATCGAGTGACCCTCGCAGGTCGTCCGTTGGACCTCACGTTCAAGGAGTTCGAACTCCTCCGGTACCTGGCCGTTCGGCCGGGGCGGGTGTTCACCCGTCCGGGGCTGTTGCGAGAGGTCTGGGGGTACGACTTCTACGGAGGGACACGGACTGTCGACGTGCACATCCGCCGTCTGCGCAGCAAGCTCGGGCCCGAACACGAGCACCTGATCGAGACCGTGCGAGGAGTCGGTTATCGAGCGGCCGAGCACGAACCCGCCTGAGAGTGGGCTGACACCGCCCGGGATCGATCGGTCGACCCCACCCATGCCACCCGTCGGCCGCGAGGCCGCCCGAGGCCGCCCGAGGCCGCCCGAGGCCGCCCGAGGCCGAGAGTCGACGGGCGGCCTCCCCCACCGAGGGACTCCTAGTCATTCGGGATCATCGCAAGATGGCCGCAAGGTGCCCTGCGCCGGAACACGCCGAAATCCCGATACCTGTCATGCGGAGGATCCACAGGCCGACCGGAGGAGGGGACGAACATGGCGGGTGTAAATGCGGTGCTCAGCTCAGCAGCCATCCTGCTGACCGCTCTTGCCCTCCTCCGGATCGGTGCTGCGTTGGTGCAGCCGATCTTCCATCTCTTCCCCTCGCCGTCCGGTACCTCCCCCCAGTTGTCCGGACGGCGGCGCCGACGCTGACCCAGCTCCCCCCCCCCGTGACGACCTGATACGCGGAGGAAACCCAGCGTCGGCAGCGCCCGCCCCGGGTGCCCAACGGGCCCCGGGGCGACGCGCGTCCCGCGAACCGCTTCCCCGCCGACGCGGACTCCGTAATCACGTCGCGCATTTCTTCCGCGTTCCGTGACGTCGCGCACAGACCTGCGCACGTGGGCGCTCTATCGTCGAACACATGTTGTCGAAGGAGCAGAACGCGCCGGGATCACAGGTGCTCGAGGCCATCGACGCGGCACATGCGCGGGTTGGCGCAGAGCAGCGCGGGCTGCTGCGGTTGGTGGCCCAGGTCGAGCGTGAACAGCTATGGCGAGGAGACGGTGCCCGCGATACCGCCCACTGGCTCGCGATGCGTTATGGCA
>JBBDWR010000028.1:0-86122 GCA_040902745.1 Actinomycetota bacterium
GTTGTCCACGATGCTCCGACACAGGTGTCCACCATCTGGTGAACTCCCAGACTCCCCCCGGAGCCTCTGAGGGGGATCCCAGCGGGCCGAGATGGCCCGTTGGTCCCGACCGGGTCGGGACCTCCGGCAGCACTCGGGGACGCCGGGGATGCTACGGTTGGGCCGATTCAACGGAGTGAACTAGTCCGTTAGAGGCCGAGCGGAAGAGACCCGGCCCGGAGCAAGGGGGTTCACGATGGGTGAGGACGGAGAGCGGATCGACAACGTCGACGAGAACGGCGAGCTCCCGCCCCCCGGTGAGCGGCCGATCAAGCGCCGTGGCCCGGTGGTCTCTAGACGCGCGGCGCTCGGCATGATGGTCGGGGGTGCGGCCGCCGGCGTGGTCGGCGCCCGCGTGGGATTCGGCTCGTCGAGCGGCGGTGATCTCAGCGGCATCGCGAGCGACCGAGGCTTCGACGGTGCGCAGGCCGAAGCGGCGCTCAAGACGTATGTCCCCGGCGGCGAGTTCGACGAGTTCTTCATCATGTCCTCGGGCGGTCACTCGGGGAACGTCTACGTGATCGGCGTGCCGTCGATGCGCATGCTGAAGGAGATCCCCGTCTTCACGCCGAACCCCTGGCAGGGCTACGGATACGGCACCGACCAGGGCGACCTCGTCCTGGCCGAAGGCGCCGACCCCGCGAAGAGCGAGGACCTTCGGTGGGGCGACACGCACCACCCGGCGATCTCGGAGACCGAAGGCACGTACGACGGTCGATTCCTCTACATCAACGACCGGGCCAACGGCCGCATCGCGATGGTCGATCTGCGCGACTTCAAGACCAAGCAGATCCTCGACATCGCGAACCTGCAGACCTCGCACGGTGGGTGCTTCGTCACCCCGAACACCGAGTACGTACACATCTCCTCGATGACGCCATGCCCCGTGACCGAGAGCGGGTACGCGCCGCTGTCACGGTACAAGGAGGACTTCCGCGGGTTCTCGACCTGGCTGCGCATCGACCAGGACACCGGTCGGTTCGTGATGGACGAGAGCTTCCAGATCGAACTGCCGCCCTACACGCAGGATCTCGCCGATGCCGGGAAGCTCGCGAGCTTCGGGTTCGGGTTCATCAACACCTACAACACCGAGATGGCCACGGGCGGCAACCTGCACAACGGCCACAGCGACCCCGCCGCATCGCTCGAGGCGGCCGCCACGATGAACGACTACGACCTGATGAACATCATCGACTGGCAGAAGGCCGAGGAGTTCGTCAAGGCCGGCACCGGGGTGAAGACGCTGAACCGCATGCGGGTGATCCCGCTCGAGACCGCCGCGGCCGAGGGCATCCTCCACTTCGCTCCCGAGCCGAGGAACCCGCACGGCGTCGACGTGAGCCCCACGGGTGACTACATCGTCGTGAGCGGCAAGCTCGATCCGAACGGCAACGTCTACTCGGCCGAGCGCATCAAGGAGGCGATCGCGAACCAGGACTACGACGGCACCGACCCGTTCGGCGTACCGATCCTGAAGCTCGACTCGGTGCTCGAAGCCCAGGTCGAGCTCGGCGCGGGACCCCTGCACTCGCAGTTCGACGACGAGGGCTACGCGTACACCTCGCTGTTCGTCGACACGGCGATCGCGAAGTGGTCGCTCGGGCCGAAGGCGGGGCACGAGGGCGAGGACGCCTTCAAGCTCGTGGAGAAGCTGCCGGTGCAGTACAACATCGGCCACCTCGTCACCGCCGAGGGCGACACCGTGACGCCCGCCGGGAAGTACATGGTGGCGCTGAACAAGTGGTCGATCGACCGGTTCCCACCGGTGGGCACGCTGCACCCGCAGAACTTCCAGCTGATCGACCTCGACTCGCCGCAGCTCACGGTGCTCGCCGACATGCCGATCGGCATGGGCGAGCCGCACTACGTGCAGATGATCCGTCGCGACAAGCTGACGAGCGTGATCCAGGTGTACGAGCCGGGGACCGACCCGCTCACCTGGTCCAGATCCGAGTTCGCGATCGCGGCCGGCGAGGAACGTGTGGAGCGGCACGACGGCGATCTGCACGTGTACATGAGCGCCCAACGCTCGCACTTCACCCCCGACGTGGTCGAGGCGAAGCTCGGCGACACGCTTCGCCTGCATCTGACGAACGTGGAGCAGACACCCGACGCCACGCACGGGTTCGCGATCCCGGCCTACAACATCGAGGCCTCGATCGACCCGGGTGAGGTCGTGAACATCGACCTGCCGCTCACCAGGGCCGGCACGTTCGGCATGTACTGCTCGGAGTTCTGCTCGGCGCTGCACCTGGAGATGCAGGGCTGGCTCGAGGTGGCCCCGTGACCCACGACCGACGAGGAAGGAAGGACGGAGCGATGAAGGCGAAGTGGATGACCCTAGCGCTGGCGCTGACGCTGGCTGTGACCTTGGCGGCCTGCGGTGGCGGCGGTGACGACGGCGGGGACGCCGCCGCGACCGACACGACCACGGAGACGGAGACCGAGACCGAGACCCCTGGCGACGGAGCCGCGAGCTCCGAGCTCTCGGTGACGGCACCCGTCGGGGCCTCGAACGACGGGTTCGCCGAGACGACCCTGACGGTACCGGCGGACACGGCGTTCACGATCACGTTCAACAACGAGGACGAGGGCATCCCGCACAACGTCCAGATCTTCGAGGGCGACGACACCTCGGGCACCCCCGAGTTCGCACCCGAGGACAACGAGCTGATCACCGGACCGGCCACCGCCGTGTACGAGGTTCCGGCCCTGCCGGCAGGCACGTACACCTTCAACTGCCTGTCGCACCCCACCACGATGGTCGGCACGCTGACCGTGGAGTGACGCGAGGACGAGAGCCCGAGGGAAGCGACGAGGATGGCGGACGCGACGGCGACGACCCGCGAGCAGCGCGGCCTGCGGATCGTCCTGGGTCTGGCAGCCGCCGTCCTCGTCGTCCTCGCGTGGCGTCTCCCCGTGTGGGAGGCCCGCCTGACCGCGCCGCAGTACCCCCAGGGGCTCTCGCTCACCGCGAGCGCGACCGGGGTCACCGGCGACATCGACCAGGTGAACGAGCTCAACCACTACGTCGGCATGCAGGCGTTCGAGACCTCGGACGCGCCGGAGATGGCCCTGTGGACACCGACGATCGTGCTCGCACTCATCGCCGTGGCCGTGGCCGTCGTGCGCCCCCGTCGCCTCGTCGGGCGCCTGGCGAAGCTCGCCCTGTGGGCGATCCCGATCGGCGCTCTGCTCGACGTGCAGTACCGGCTGTACCAGTACGGCCACGGGGTCCAGCACGACGCGCCGATCCGCCTGGACCCGTTCATGCCGCTCGTCGTCGGTCCGACGAAGGTGCTGAACTTCACGACCTGGGCCTATCCTGGTCTCGCGATCTGGTGCCTGTTCGCAGCGGCGTTCCTGGTGACGTTCGCGCCCGGGTTCGTGCGCCGCGTGCGGGACCGGTGGCAGCACCGGCCCGTGTACGTCTCCGACGAGGAGTTCGACGCGCTCGAGCGAGCGGGGCGGGTATGAGGCGCCCGCCGGCCCTCGCGGCATCGCTGATGGTGCTCGCGCTGTCGGCATCCCCCGCCTCTGCGCAGGTGATGGACCACTTGGGTCACGACGAGGGAGCGCACGTTCCCACGCCCGAGGGCATGATCTCGATGCCCGCAGAGCACCTCCAGGTGATGATCGACGAGACCCCGCCCGGCGGCACGCTGCTCGTGCCGGAGGCCGTCTACGTCGGCACCGTCACGATCGATGAGCCCATGACCCTCGAGGGGGAGGGCCGCCCCGTGATCGACGGGAACCGCGAGGGCTCGGTCGTGACGATCACCGCGCCCGACGTGACGGTCCGAGGACTCACGGTCCGGCGCTCGGCGATCGGACCGTTCGACTCGCCCTCGGGCCTCATGCTCGAGCAGGCGCATCGGGCGCTGATCGAGGACGTCTCGATCGAGCAGAGCTACATGGGCATCACGGTGCGACTCTCCGACGACGTCACGATCGACGGCGTGAAGATCTGGGGCCAGGGCGTCATCACCGGCGAGGAGCACGTCGTCGAGACCGACGACGAGGGCGAGCACGGACAGCACCCCGCGGTGGACCGGGATGCCCAGATGCACACCGACGCGCAGGTCCGAGGCGACGGCATCTGGCTCTGGAACGCGACGGGGGCGGTCGTCACCGACTCGACGATCGACGAGGCTCGGGACGGCATCTACATCTCCTACGGCACCGGCACCTTGCTCGAACGCAACCGCATCGCGGACAGCCGCTACGCGGTCCACGACATGTACGCCGAGGACCTCACGGTCCGAGACAACGTGCTCGCGGGGAACCTCTCGGGACTCGTGCTGATGTACGGAGGCCCGGTGCACGTGGTGGGCAACACGGTCATGGAATCCGGGAGCCCGTCGACCGGCTTCGGCGTGCTCGTCAAGGACGTGGGCAGTGTGACGGTCGAGGAGAACGTCGTGGCCGACAATCGCGTCGGCGTGCAGGCCGACGACGCCGGCCGTACCGGCGGCGAGCCGACGCTCGTGCTCGGCAACACGATCGCGATGAACCAGATCGGGCTGCTGCTGATGCCGTCGGCCGACTCGGTGATCGCCGGCAACGGGTTCATCGAGAACTCCACGCAGGTCACGATGGGCGGGCAGGGTGGCACGCAGGCGATCTGGAGCCTCGACGGGGTGGGCAACCATTGGAGCGACTACGGCGGGTTCGACGCCGAGGGTGACGGCACGGGCGACCTCGCCTACGTCGAGAGCGGACGGATGAGTGAGCTCCTGGCGTCGGAGCCCCTGCTGCTCGCGCTCGCATCGGGGCCGGCGTTCCGGCTGCTCTCGTCGGTGGAGGGCAGGTGGTCTCTGTCGGAGCCGCTCGTGCGAGACGAAGCTCCGCTCATGACCGCGCCGGGACCGGCGTTGCGAGGTGCTGGCCGCGGCGCGCCCGTGCCGCTGTGGATACCGGGCCTCGTCATGACCCTCGGATGCAGCTGGCTGTTGCTCCGTGCGCGCCGGCCGCGGCGGGCGGCGGTCCGATGACCCCCTTCCTCGAGGTCGCGGGTCTCAGCAAGGTGTACCGGGGCGGTTGGGGGTTGCACGACGTCTCGCTCACGCTGCCCGCCGGTGTCATCGCCGCGCTCGGCGGTCCCAACGGCAGCGGGAAGTCGACCCTGCTGCGTTGCCTGGCCGGGCTGGCCCGGTACGACGGCGAGGCACGCCTCACGGGTGCGCAGCTCGCCGGCGATCCCGCCGTTCGCGAGCGCGTCGGCTTCCTCGCGCAGACCGTGACCCTCCCCCCGCACGCCACGATCGGCGAGGTGGTCGATCTGTTCGCGCGCCTCCGTGACGCGGACCCGCGACGGATCCCTTTGCCGCCCGGATTCGTCCGCCCCGACGACGACCTGATCGGCGAGCTCTCGGGCGGCCAGCGGCACCGCGTCGCGCTGGCGGTCGCGCTCCTCGGCAGCCCGGACCTGCTGTTGCTCGACGAGCCGGTCGCGAACCTCGACGAGGAGGGTCGCGCCGCCCTCTGGGACGTGCTCGGCACGCTCCGCGACCGTGACGGCGTGACCGCGATCGTCTCGAGTCCCTCGCCGTCGGAGCTGCGCGACGTGGCCGACGTGGGGCTCTACCTCGACGACGGCCGGCTCGTGCGCCGAGAGGATTTCACCGGCGGAGGGGCGGCGGTCGTGCATCCGTTCTCACGGGACGACGCCGAGGCGTGCTCATGAGCGCTCATCCCGTCTCCGTGATCGCGGCGTGGGAGTACCGCACTGCGGTACGCGCCAAATGGGTGCTCACGATGGCCGTGGTGTTCGGCCTGCTGTGCGTGTTGGTCACCCTGCTCGCCTTCCGCACGGTCCGTGAGCTCGGGCTCTCGGGCATCGGTCCCTCCTCGGCCACGCTGGTGAACCTCGGTGTGTTGCTGCCGTCGTTGATGGGGCTGCTGCTCGGGGCCGGCTCGCTCGTGGGCGCCCGGGAGCAGGGCATGCTCGCGATGATCTGCGCGCAGCCGCTCCGTCGCTCGCAGGTGGCGACGGGCGCGTTCCTGGGGCTCGCCGCGTCGCTCTGCACGACGCTCGGCATCGGATTCGGCGTCGCGATGCTGATCATCGCGGGCGTCGCCACGGCCAGCGACGTGCCGGCCCTCGCAACGCTGATCGTCGCCACCCTCGGCGTCGGCGCGGCGAGCGTGGCGATTGGCGTGGCGATCAGCTCCCTCGTCTCGAGCCGCGTGCAGGCGGTCTCGATCGCGGTGGGCCTGTGGATCGTGCTGTCGCTCGGCGTCGACCTCGCGCTCGCGGCACTCGCCCCGAGCGTGCACCTCGGACCCACGGGACTGCTCGTCGCGATCCTCGCGAACCCGTTGGAGGCCGGTCGCATCCTCGCCCTGCTCGGCACCAACCTCGAAGGTACCGCCCTGGGCCCGTTCGGCGCCTACCTGATCGGCACGTTCGGTCGCTGGGGGGCGGTCGCCCTCCTCGTCGGTGACCTGATGGCATGGACGCTGGTACCCCTCGGCGTGGCACGATGGACGCTGCCGCGCAAGGACCTGTGACGCCGACGCTCGGAGGAGCGCCCGATGCGACTCGCACGTGAGAGCCGATACGCGATCGAGGCCCTGGTGGTGCTCGCCGACGCGCCGCCCGGCGAGATGATGGAGGCTCGGAAGATCGCGGAGGTGGCGCACCTGCCGGCGCCGTTCCTGTCGAAGATCCTCCGGTTGCTCGCGCTCGGCGACGTGCTCCGGTCGCAGCGAGGCAGGGGGTACGAGCTCGCGCGTCCGGCGGAGCGGATCACACTCGGTGAGATCCTGCGCGCGGTCGAGGGGGACGAGGTGATCTGGGAGACGTGCATCTTCTGGCGCGAGGGGTGCGACACGGAGCATTTGTGCCCCTTGCACTTCCGGTGGACGGAGCTGAAGCCCGGCATCCAAGACGCGATGGGGTCGGCGACGCTCGCCGACATCGCCACACACAGCTTCGCGCCCGACGCCAGGACGGGTGAGCACCGGAGCGAACGTCAGAAGTCGCCGAAGGAGTCGAAGGGACGCGTGTCCGCCACCCGCGGCGTGCGGAGCACCAGCCACTGATGCAGGTCGTTCGGGGGCGACTGCTTCTCGAGCGCCCATCCGAGGTTCGTCACGCAGAACGACGCCGCGCGGGCGACCGCCGGCAGCTGGTGGTCGTCGAGGAACACGATCCTCGCCGACCCGCGTGTCTCAGCGGGCGAGTGGTGATCGGTCTCTAGCGGGTCGTCCGACTACGCAGGTGCCGACAGGAAGTTGACACTCGGACCGGGTACCCTGCGTGCCCAGTAGCCGGTAAGCGGGAGTAAGCGACCGGCAACTCGCTAAGCCCGCGACACATGACGATCCGCCCGTCAAGTTCCAGGCTCATCCTGAACGTGCAGCTTGACAACCACGTCGGCGTGTGTCGCTCGCTCCGGGCTTCCGCCCCCCGGAGCCTCTGAGGGGGAGTGTTTCGACGCTTATCCGCTTTACGCCGCGCCTGGGCGATGATCCGCCCAAACCGATCGTGCGCGCGGCCCGCGACGTGGGGGCTTGCCGTCCTCGCAGGTCGCCGGTACAACATGGGTGCCCGGCCGGGTCCCCGGAGCTCGCGCCGGACCGACCTAGGGACAGCGCGTGCCGACGAAGAAGCCAGCTCGCTCCCTCGCCGTGGTGGTGCTCGCCGCCGGCAAGGGGAAGCGGCTGAAGTCCAGGCTTCCCAAGGTCCTGCACCCGGTCTGTGGCCGGCCCGCACTCTGGCACGTGCTTCGTGCCGCCAACGCCGCCCGACCAAAGAGGATCGTCGTCGTAGTGCACCACGGCCGCGAACAGGTCGAGGAGGCCGTTCGCTCCTGGAACATCACGCCGGAGCCCGTGTTCGTGGAGCAGGGAGAGCCGCAGGGAACCGGCCACGCGGCGATGGTGACCAAGGACGTCGTCGACGACTGCACGGACGTGATGGTGCTCGCCGGTGACGATCCGCTGATCGAGGGCCATCACGTGAAGCAGCTCCTGTCGACCCACCGCCGGACGCGCTCCGCCGCGACGATCATCACCACTCGGGCGGACGATCCCACGGGGTACGGCCGCGTGATCCGGGTCGGCACCCAGCTGGTCGAGATCGTCGAGGAGTCCGACGCGACGCAGGACGTCCGCGCGATCGGCGAGATCTCCACCTTGTTCTACGTGTTCCGCCGCGAGGACCTGTTCCTGTCCTTGCCGATGGTCGGAACCCACAACCGGCAGAAGGAGTATTACCTCCCCGACACCCTGCCGATCCTGATCCATGAGAAGAAGAAGGTGTCGGTGGTCGAGGCCGACATGGGCGGGTGGAGCGGCCTGAACAATCGTGCCGGTCTCGCACGTGTCGGACGCATCATGCGCGAACGGATCAACGCCCGATTCATGGAACAGGGGGTCACGATCGTCGATCCCGAGCAGACCTACATCGATGTCGAGGTCAAGATCGGAGCCGACACCGTCGTCTACCCGCTCTCGATCCTCGAGGGAACCACCCGGATCGGTGAGGGCTGTGCGATCGGGCCGGCGACCCGGATCGCCGACAGCCGGATCGACGACGGCGCCCAGGTCACCTTCTCCGTGGTGCGCGAGAGCCGGATCGGTCCGGAAGCAACCGTCGGTCCCTACGCGAGCCTTCGTCCCGGCGTCGTGCTCGATGCCGGCTCCAAGGTCGGAACCTTCGTGGAGGTCAAGGGCGCCAAGATCGGCGCCGGATCCAAGGTTCCTCACCTGAGCTACATCGGGGACGCCAGGATCGGTACGGATGTGAACATCGGGGCAGGAACGATCACGGTCAACTACGACGGATACGAGAAGCACGGGACCGTCGTGGGCGACGATGCTCGCGTCGGCTCGGATACGATGCTGGTGGCGCCGGTCAAGATCGGGAAGGGCGCAGCGACGGGCGCGGGCTCGGCCATCACCAAGGACGTTCCCGCGGGCGCGCTCGGTATCGAACGCGCGGAGCAGCGCAACGTTCCCGGCTACCGCAAGCGCAAGGACGCCGCCCGTGGTGGCGCCGGGAAGGGCAAGGGCGCGAAGAAGTCCAAAGGCGAGCGAGGCAAGTGACGGGGGGAGCCACGAACGTGGAAATCGTGACCAAGAAGAAGCTGATGATCTTCTCGGGGACGACGCATCCGTCGCTCTCGAAAGAGATCGCCGATCACCTCGGGGTTGGCCTCTGCGACGCGAAGCTCTCCCGCTTCGCGTCGGGTGAGATCTACTTCCGTGCCAACGAGAGCGTGCGTGGCGCCGACGTGTTCGTCATCCAGACTCACGACGACCCGGTGAACGAATCGATCATGGAACAGCTGATCATGGTCGACGCCCTCAAGCGAGCCAGCGCCAAGCGGATCACCGCCGTGATCCCGTACTACGGCTACTCGCGCCAGGACCACAAGGGGATGGCCCGCGAACCGATCAGCGCGAAGCTGATCGCCGATCTGCTGACGAAGGCCGGGTGCGATCGCGTCGTCTCGGTCGACCTGCACTCCGGCCAGATCCAGGGCTATTTCGATTTCCCCTTCGACCACCTCACCGCGCTTCCGGTGCTGACCGACTATCTGAAGAATCAGTTGATGCTCAAGCACGAAGACGATCTCGTTGTCGTCGCGCCAGACGCCGGCCGCATCAAGACCGCGGAGAAGCTGCGCAAGTACCTGTCCGCCGACCTCGCCTTCCTCTACAAGCGCCGAAGCCGAACGGAGGCGCACAAGATCGAGGAGATGGCGGTCGTCGGTGAGGTCGAGGGTCGGCCCTGCGTGCTGGTCGACGACATGATCGACACCGCGGGAACCGTGGCCAAGGGCGCCGTGGCGCTCGCCCAGCAAGGGGCCGGACCGATCTACGCTGCCGCCACCCACGCGATCCTGTCGGGCAAGGCCGTGCAGAACCTCGAGGAGAGCCCGATCCAAGAGGTCGTCGTCACGAACACCGTGCCGATCACCGACGAGAAGAGCTTCGGCAAGCTCAAGGTGCTGTCGATCGCGCCGGTGATCAGCGAAGCGATCCGCGCCGTCTTCGAGGACTCGAGCGTCTCCGAACTGTTCCACGGCGACAACCAGGTCTAGGCGCGCGACCGGCTCACCGCGAGACGCGCTGCGCGCCCTTGTAGCCGATCGGGAACGAGAGAACCCCCCGGGCACGGGACCCGAGGGGTTCTCACCGGAGGAGTCCTCCGGTTCCACCGGCCCGCTGGGCCGGAGGTGTCACGCGGCGTGCTACCCGGCGGGGTATTCCTCCGGGTTCTGGGCCGCGATCGCACCGGCGAGCGCCTGTGCGGTCATCGGCATGTGCATGCTTGCAGCCTCGTACACCTTGTCGAACGCGCCGGCGTCGCCCGCCACGACCGCGTCGATCGCGCCGGACAGCGACGCGACGTGCATCGCCAGAGCGTCCTGGCCCGCGTCGGCCGGTAGGCCGGTGGCGGACTCGAGGAACGCTGCGAAGTCGGCGGTGTACGCGTCGAGCTGCTGCTGCGCCTTCTTGGCCATCTTCTCGTCACCCGTCGCCTGGCCGGCGGCGTAGTCGACGAAGAAGCCGATGTGCTCACGCCACAACCCGAGGAACTGCTCCTCGGCGTCGGGTCCGTACACGGAGCCGATCGCCTCGGAAAGGTCCACCGAGTTCTGATCCAGCGTCGCGGCCGCAGCCTTGAACTCGCCGGAATCCAGACCGTTCACCACGCCGGTGTACACGGCGATCGACGCCAGGTACACGTGTGAGTCGAGCAGGTCGGTCAAGGTTGCTTGAAGGGCGGGAGCACCCTCATCGAGGCCGACCATCATCGTCATGTCGTCCGTGCTCTGGGTGTCCCCGGCCGGTGCCGTCTCGTCGGTGCCAGACGAGCACGCGGCTGCGAACAACCCGAGTGCGAGCAGCGCCGCCAACAGCTTGGCGGTTCGTTTGGTTCGCTGCATGTGCATCTCCTTTCGGTTGTCGTTGATCCCGATCCCCGTGCTCGCTCCGACTGTCGTTACGAAACGACGATCGAGCCCGTCATGTTCTGGTGGATCGCGCAGAAGTACGGGTACGTGCCGGCCTCGTCGAACGTGGCGGAGTAGGTGGCGTCCACGCGGTCGAGTTCTCCTTCGAACTCGCCGTCGGCCGCCTCCTTCCCGTCATCCGACACGCCGGGCACCCCTTGAGCAGCAGGCGTCCCGGACGTGACCGTGTGCGTGATGTCGTCGTCGTTCGTCCACGTGACCTCGGCTCCCACCTCCACCCGCGACTCGCGCGGCTGGAACTGGAACGAGGAGATCGTCACCGTGTTCTCGCCCGTCTCCGGGCCGCCGTCGGCTGATCCAGTCGTCGGCGCGGCCGGCTCGCCCGAGGAACACGCGGCGAGGAACAGCATCAGCGCCGTCGCGAGGACGAGCGAGAACAGTGGTGCGTTGTGGGAACGTCGAGACATCGCGCCCTCCTGAGCGGGCTTCTCGGAGCGTTGCCAGTGGTTCGGGGTCGCGGTCGGCGCGGATCACCTGTGCGCCCTTCCACCGTTCCTTGCAGAGGTTTGCCGTCAGCGGGGTTGTGCCTAGAGGCGCCTGCAGCGGGCCGGAGGGGCGCGGGGAGGGTCGCCGTTCGCGGTCATCCGGTACGATTCCCGCCCGAACCCACGCACAAAGGTCTGTTGAACGATGGCCGAACTGAAGCTCACCGCCGACCAGCGCGACGCCACCGGAAAGGGCGTTGCCCGCAAGCTGCGCGCCTCTGGGCGCGTTCCCGGCGTGCTCTACGGCCACGGGGTCGACCCGGTCGCGCTCTCGGTGGATGCGCGAGACCTCTATCACGCGCTCCACACCAGCGCCGGCACCAACGTCCTCGTCGATCTCGAGGTTGCGGGGGGCACACACCTCGCGCTTCCCCGTGAGATCCAGACCGACCACGTCAAGAGCCGTGTCGTGCACGTCGACTTCCTCGCGGTCAAGGCCGACGAGAAGATCACGGTCGACGTCCGCTTCCGCGAAGAGGGTGAGGCTCCCGGAGTCAAAGAAGGCGGTGTCGTGGAGCACCACATCTTCGAGCTCCACGTCGAATGCCTGCCGACCGACGTCCCGGACGAGATCGTCGCGAACATCTCGCACCTGGCGCTCGGCGACTCCCTCAAGGTGTCGGACATCACTCCTCCCAAGGGTGTGACGATCCTCACCGAAGCCGACGAGACGGTTCTCGCCGTCGTGACCCCGGCCGCGCTCAAGACCGAGGCCGAGCTCGAGATCCCCGGCGAAGAGGCTCCCGAGGGAGAGGTCGCTCCCGCCGAGGAGCCCGAAGAGGTCGCCGAGGGAGAAGAGGGCGCCGCGGCGCCCGCAGAGGGCGAGTCACCTCCGCCAGACGAGGGCTAGCCCTCCACGGGACCGCCGCACCGACCGGCTATCGTCGCCGCATGACCTGGCTCGTCTGCGGACTCGGCAACCCCGGCGATCGTTACGCGCGCACGCGCCACAATCTCGGAGCGATGGTGGCCGAAGAGCTGGCCTCTCGCGCCCGGGAGCGGCTCAAGAAGGTCCGGTTCGTCCCTGTCGAGGCCGCCGAGTTCACGCAGGGAGGCGAGCGCGTGATCGTCGCCCGTGCCCAGGCGTTCATGAACGAGTCGGGTCCGGCGTACGCATCGCTCGCGCGCAAGCGTGACGTGCCGCCCGAGCAGGTGATCGCCGTGCACGACGAACTCGATCTCGCGTTCGGCGCGTTGAAGGTCAAGGTCGGGGGGTCGACCGCAGGTCACAACGGGCTCGCATCGCTGCAGGGAGCGCTCCGCACACCGGAGTTCGCGCGCGTCCGCATGGGTATCGGTCGCCCGCCGGGACGCCAGGAGCCGGGTGACTTCGTGCTTCGCCCGTTCTCCAAGCAGGAGGAGGCCGACGTTCCGCTGCTCGTGGACGACGGGGCCGACGTCGTCCTCTCGCTGGTGACCGACGGCCTGCCCGCGACCCAGGATCGGTACAACCGCAGCGGCCTCCCGAACTGACCGCGCCCTCTCAACCGTCGCCGAGCAACAGCCCCTGGATTGTTCGCAGTGCCCGGTACCCGTCCGCTCCGCGCGGGCTCCCGTTGGCCAGCACGAGCGAACCGTGCCGATCTCCCGTCCGGAAGAACATCCGGGTCGAGGCGCCGACGTCTCCACCCGTGTGTCCGAGCACCACGTATCCGCCCATGCGGGTCCGCAGCAGCGCCCGCCGAGTGATGGGAGATCGCGCGTCCACGGCGCCAATCATGCCGCATCGGATCCATGACCGACAGACGTGCCGAGTCAGTGCGAGCCGGCACCCGACAGGTTGATCGCGAGGATGCCGACCAGGATCAGCGCGATGCCGCCGATCGCCACGAGTGGCAGCCGGTCGTCGAACAGGTAGCGTCCCGCGATCGTGATGATCGCGATCCCGAACCCGCTCCACACGGCGTAGACGACGCCGCTCGGCAGATCGCGCAGGATCAGACCCAGCAGCCAGAACGAGATCCCATAGCCCACGACGACGATCACGCCGAACAGCGGCTGCCGGAACCCGTCGGAGGCGCGCAGCGCCAGGGTCGCGGTGACCTCTGTAGCGACGGCGAACGAGAGCAGCACCCAGGGGCTCACGCGGACTCTCTCGTCATCGCCTCGAGCCGGAGCAGGATGTCGCGTCGCAGTTCGGGGTCGACCGCCTCGAGCCCGAGCACGTCCGCGAACCACAGGCCGTCCGCGGCCAGACGCGCGATCGCGGCGGACACCGGGTCGACGCCTTCGGTGCGATCGGCCCGAGCCCACCCCGCGCAGTACTCCCTCCACGGCTCGAGCAGCGTGGGTCCCTCGCCTAACGCTGCCACCAGTGCGAGCCAGACATCGGCGCTGTGCAGGGTGTCTGTTCCCGCGCGGACGTAGGACCGCGCCGAGCGTCCGACGGGGTCGGGATCGCTTTCGACGTGCGCCCGTTCGGCCTCGGCGTAGTCCTGCACGAGCCGGTCCACCATCGCGCGCTGCAGCGCGTCCTTCGAAGGGAAGTGGTACAGGAGCCCACCCTTGCTGACCCCGGCCTCCACGGCGACCGCCTCGAGGGTCATCGATGCGGTGCCGTCCCGGCGCACGACTTCACAGGCAGCCGTCAGGATCTTGTCCCGGGACGTCGGGCGGCCCGTACGCGGCGGAGCAGTCGTTGTCATCCATTTACTGTACCGTCCAGACGGTACAGTAACAATCTCTTTCGGATGGCATGAGAGCCTTCTCACGCGGCTCTCACTCCTCCCTCACGGGCACTGCGTACGTTGATCGATAGGAGAAGCAACCGAGGGTGGAGGTAGGCATGAAGAGTCGTGGAGCAAGAAGGTTCATCGCAATCATCGGTGCTGCAGTGTCGATCACGGCGATGTTCGGCATCGCGCCGGCAGCGGCGGAGGAGCGCGTCTGTCGTGGCACGCTCACCGGCATCACGGTCGACAACCTGCGGGTGCCCGACGACGCGACGTGCACGCTGACGAGGGTGCTCGTCAAGGGCACCGCGAAGGTCGAGTCCGACGCGACCTTGATCGTCAACAACTCTCGCGTGATCGGCAACGTGCAGGGCGAGGACGCTTCCAGGCTCGTCGTCCGCCGCGGCTCGCGGGTCGGCGGCAGCGTGCAGTTCGTGCAGGGCGGCGCCGCACGAGTCGTCAACTCCGACGTGAACGGCGACGTGCAGTACGACGACAACAACCGGAAGCTGGCCGTGCTCGGCAACGAGGTTGGCGGCAGCGTCCAGGTGATGCAGAACACCGGAGGCGTCGTGATCCGCGACAACACGATCGACGGCAACCTCCAATGCAAAGAGAACGTCCCCGCCCCGACCGGTGGCAACAACACGGTCGACGGGAACAAAGAGGATCAGTGCAAGAGCCTCTAGCGGGCTGACCGCCTCTGCGCGGGCGTGAAGAGATCCCGCCGCCAGAGGGCATCGCACGCGGAAAGGGAAGGGGCCATCTGCCCCTCCCTTTCTCGTTGGCGTTCCTGAACGATCAAACGCTCGCCGTCCCGCACTCGGCGCAGTACCGACCCGTGGAGCTCGTTCGCGGGTCCTCGTCCGGCTGCGGTCGCGTAAACTCGCTCCGAAGAGGCCCCGCGCAGGCGCGAGGGGCCTCTTCGGAGTGTGCGAACTCGGTTGGAGGTATCGGAGGCACCGTGGAACCACTGCTGCGGCAGATCGCCCGATCGGAGTCCTACGAGCGGCTCCTTATCGACCGCGCACGCCCACTGGTCCGCCACGTCGACGCAGGCCAGGACGCCGCCCTCGCCGCCCTCGCGGTTGCCCTCGATGCGCCCGTGCTCGCGATCACGCCGGGACCGCGGGAGGCGGATGCGCTCGAACACGGGGTGCGTTCGTTCCTCGGCGCCGAGCGGGTGGAGTTGCTTCCCGCGTGGGAGGCGTTGCCCTCCGAGGGCATCTCACCGACCGCCGAGACGGTCGCCAGGCGCGCACGCGCGGTGCACGCGGTGCGAGACGCGACGGGTCCGTTCGTTTTGATCGCCCCGGCTCACGCGGCTCTCCAGGGTGTCTCGCCGACCTTGATCGACACGCCGCCGCTGGCGATCTCGAAGGGCGACGAGCTCGCGCCCGACGTGCTCGCCGACCGCCTGACCGAGCTGGGCTACGTGCGGGCGGAAGTCGTCGAGCATCGCGGCGAGTTCGCTGTGCGTGGCGGGATCGTCGACCTGTTCCCGGGCGCCGCCAGGCGTCCGGTTCGACTCGAATACGTCGGGGACGAGGTCGAGTCGATCCGCGAGTTCGTTCCCGCGACGCAGCGTTCCAGCGAGGCGGTCGGCCACGTCCAGGCCGGCCCGGTTCGGGAGCTCCTGCAGACCGACGAGCTCAAACGCCGGGCGGCCGAGCTCGCACCCACCCACCTGGATCGGTGGCGCGACCAGCTCACCCGGTTCGCCGACGGCCTGCAGTTCGAGGGCATGGAGGCGCTCGCGCCATTGCTCGTCCGCGATCTGCCGCGACCGGCCGACCTGCTCCCGGCGGGATCGTGGGTCGTGCTGACGCAGGCGCGGCGCACGATCGACCGCGCAGCCCAAGCGGTACTCGAGGCCGACGCCCTCACCGAGGCATCGGGATGGCCGGGCAACCCGCCCCTCGCGGATCTCGAGGACGCGCTCGGCGACCGTCCACGGCTGGATCTGACCGAGTTCGCAGAGGCCGAGTCGCTCGGCTTCGAGAGCTGGGGGAGTGCCCAGGGCAATCCGGCCGAGCTCGCCTCGACCCTCAACGATCTGGCCAACGTCGGGTTCCGGGTGATCGTGACCGCGCAGGGGCACGGTTCGCTCGAACGCGCGCGGGAGGTGTTGCGCGACCGCGGGCTCGAGCTGGTGGAGGCGCCCGGACCCGCCGGTGCCCAGGCGATCGACATCGCGTCCGCCGAGGGCAACGCGCTCGCGATCGAGTGTGACCTCACACAGGGGTTCCGTTTCGGTCCGGGCAAGCTCGCGGTCGCGACCGAGGAGGACCTGTTCGGCTCCCGCACGCATACGCGCAGTGCCCCGAGGCTCACGACCCGCCGCGCCGAGGACGTCGCGCTCGATCTGGAACCCGGTGATCACGTTGTCCACCGGGTCCACGGGATCGGCACCTACGTCGGCTTGACGCACCGTGAGATCGGCGACGCCGAGCGCGACTACCTGATCCTGGAGTACGCGCAGAGGGACCGGTTGTTCGTTCCGACCGACCAGGTGGGGATGGTCGCGAAGTACATCGGCGGAGAGGCGCCGCGGCTGCACCGGCTCGGTTCGTCGGATTGGGCGCGCGCGAAGTCGCGCGTGAAGCGCGCGGTCAAAGACATGGCCGGGGAGCTCGTTCGCCTCTACACGGTGCGCATGTCGATCAAGGGGCACGCATTCGCCCAAGACACCCACTGGCAGCGCGAACTCGAGGAAGCCTTTCCCTTCGACGAGACCCGCGACCAGCTCACGACGATCGACGAGGTCAAGCAGGACATGGAGTCCGACAAGCCGATGGACCGCCTGATCGTCGGCGACGTCGGGTTCGGAAAGACCGAGATCGCCGTGCGCGCGGCGTTCAAGGCCGTGATGGACGGCAAGCAGGCCGCCGTGCTCGTCCCGACGACACTGCTCGCCGAGCAGCACTACGTGACGTTCTCCGAGCGGTACGCGCCGTTCCCCGTGAAGGTCGCGATGCTCTCGCGGTTCCTGTCCAAGACGGAGCAGGACGAGGTGGTGGCCGGTCTCGCCAAGGGGGAGATCGATGTGGTGATCGGCACCCACCGGCTGATCGGTTCCGACGTGAGGTTCTCCGACCTCGGCTTGCTGGTGGTCGACGAGGAGCAGCGATTCGGCGTCGCCCACAAGGAGCGCCTCAAGCGACTGCGGGCGCACGTGGACGTGCTGACGATGACCGCGACGCCGATCCCGCGCACGCTTGAGATGGCGCTGACGGGCATCCGCGACATGAGTGTCGTCGACACCCCTCCGGAGGATCGCCAGCCGGTGCTGACGTTCGTAGGTCCCTACGACGAGCCGATGGCGGTCGGGGCGATCCGGCGGGAGCTGCTTCGGGAAGGGCAGGTGTTCTGGGTCCACAACCGGATCGCGACGATCGAACGGATCGCGGGGTTCTTGCAGGAGCAGATCCCCGAGGCCCGGGTGGTGGTCGCCCACGGGCAGATGGACGAGGACAAGCTCGAGGAGAAGATGATCGCGTTCTGGGACCGCGAGGCCGACGTGCTCGTGTCCACGACGATCATCGAGAGCGGTCTCGACGTGCCGGCCGCCAACACCCTGATCGTCGATCGCGCCGATCGTCTCGGGCTCGCGCAGATGTACCAGCTCCGCGGTCGTGTGGGCCGCGCGAAGGAGCGCGCGTTCTCCTACTTCTTCTTCCCGCCCGTCTCCAAGCTCACCGAGGAAGCACACGAGCGGCTCGCCACGATCTCCCAGCACACGGCGCTCGGTTCCGGGTTCAAGATCGCCCTGCGCGACCTGGAGATCCGCGGAGCGGGCAACCTGCTCGGGGCCGAGCAGCACGGCCAGATCGCTGCGGTGGGTTTCGACACCTACGCCCGCCTGCTGCAGGAATCGGTCGCGGAGATGAAGGGGGAGGAGCTTCCCGATGAACGGGACATCAAGATCGAGCTCCCCGTGCGCGCGTACGTGCCGATCGGCTGGCTCGAGCAGGAGTCGCTGCGGCTGGAGCTGTATCGGCGGGTCGCCACCGCGCCCGACCACGGGCACCTGGCCGAGGTCCGCGCCGAGTCGGAGGATCGCTTCGGCAGCCTGCCCACCGAGGTCGCCACCCTGTTCGCCGTCGCGTCGTTGCGGCTGACCGCCACGCGCTACGAGGTCGACGAGATCACGACCTATCGCGATCAGGTTCGCGTCAAGCCGTTCGCGATCCGCGACACGATGCGCTTGGATCTGCCCGAGCGCGTTCCGGAGGGTACCTTCCACGAGGTCACGCGCACCCTCAACCTGATCCCCGAGCGCATCGCTGGAGCCGACCTGCCCGCATGGGTCGAAGCCAAACTGCTCGAGGCGGCAGGCGAAACCGAGGCCGTTGCTACCATGGGCGCGTGATCGCACCTCGCTCTCGTTCCCGCGCGTTCGTTGGCTGCCTCGCCTTGCTCGCGGTGCTGCTGTCCGCGTGCGGGAGCGGGGGGCTTGGGCCGTCGGCTGCGGTCGTCGACGGGACGACGATCACCCAAGAGCGCCTGGACGAGACGATCCCGCTGTTCCGGTTCCTGTCGACCTTGAACCAAGCGCCGTGTGGCACCCCGGTCGGCCCGGGCGATTCGCAGGCCGCGGCGTGTGCGCGATTCACACTCTCCAACATGATCCAGGAGCAGCTGGTGTCGACGTACGCTCGAGCCAACGGGATCGAGGTCGATCCCGAAACCGTCACGACGACGCTCAACGAGGTCGAGACCTCTCTCGGTGGTCCGGAGGAGTTCGCCAGGCAACTCGAGGCGCAGGGGCTCACGGAGGCGGAGCTCGAGGCGTTCGCCCGCCGATTGCTGTTGTTCACCGATGTGCAGTCGGATGTCACCCAGCGGGAGATCTCCGATGCCGCGGTTCGAAAGGCGTACGAAGAGCGCGAGCTGGAGTTCACAAACCTGCACGCGAAGCACGTCCTGCTCAAGTCGGAGGAGCAGGCCCAACAAGTCGCCGCCGACGCCACGCCGGACAACTTCGAAAGCCTCGCGAAGCGGTTCTCGATCGAACCGAGCGCGGGCCAGACTGGGGGAGACCTCGGAACGCAGCAGGCGTCGTCGTTCGATCCCAAGTTCACCGCCGGGGCCCTCGCGTTGCAGCCCGGCGAGATCTCCGAGCCCGTGCAGACGCAATTCGGCTACCACGTGATCCTCCTCGTCTCTGCCGAGAAGGTTCCCCTGGACGAGGTGCGACCGCAGCTGCTCCAGGAGCTGGGTCCCACGGCGTTCTCGGATTGGTTCGATGCCCGGCTGCGTGAGGCGGACATCGACGTGAATCCACGCTATGGCCGGATCAACTCCGAGACCGGGCTCCTCGAGCCGATCCGAACGACCTCGACGGCCTCGCCGACCCCTGCGGCGGTCCCGAGCGGACCGATCAACGCCACCACCGGCGACCCCGACGCTTCGCCTCCGCAGGGCTGATCGCGAGGGGAGCATCGTGCCCGATCCGGACCCATCCGCGCACCTGTCCAGCGCCGTTCCGTCCTCTCGCCACGGCGAGCGATTGCTCGACCTCGTGCGGGTCATGGCAACGCTCCGCGGCCCCGGCGGCTGCCCGTGGGATCACGAGCAGACGCACCGAACGCTGGGCCGCCACCTCCTCGAGGAGGCGCACGAGGCGCTCGAGGCGATCGACGCGGGCGACGACGACGCGCTGCGCGACGAACTCGGCGACGTGCTGCTCCAGGTCGTGTTCCATGCGCAGATCGCCGCCGACGAGGGATCCTGGGACGTGGACGACGTGGCCGAGGCGATCGTGGCGAAGCTGATCCGCCGCCATCCCCACGTGTTCGGCGACGTCGAGGTTTCTGGAGCCGGTGAGGTCCTGACGAACTGGGAGCAGATCAAGGCCGGCGAGCGAGCCGCGGCGGGTCACTCCGACCGGCGACAGCGCGTGGACGAGGACATCCCGGCCACGCTCCCCGCGCTGGCGCGTGCCGGGAAGGTTCAACGGCGTGCGGCCGGGGCCGGCTTCGACTGGCGCTCGGCCGACGGGGCGATCGGCAAGTTGCGGGAGGAACTCGAGGAGCTGACCGCAGCCGTGTCGGACGATGCCGGCCCCGATGCCATCGGATCCGAACTGGGCGACGTGTTGCTCGCGGCCGTCTCGGTCGCGCGACGCCTCGACGTGGATCCTGAGGGAGCGCTGCGCCGCTCGACCGCCCGGTTCGCCGATCGCTACGAAGCGATGCGCGATCGCGCCGAGGACGAAGGGGTCGACCTGGCAGCGATGGATGACGAGGAGCTGCTCGTCTACTACCGGGCCTCGCGCGATCGATGACGATCTTCGACTGCCCGAGGCTCGCGACGATCTCAGCTCCGTGACGCATCGAGCACCCGGCGCGCGGCGCTGTCCCAGGTCCACTCTCGCGCGACGAACGCGCTAACGGCGCTACGCAACGACGCGCGCTCCTCGACGGGGATCGACAACAGCACCCGGATGCCGTCGGCGATGCTCCGAGCGGCTCCTTGGGGACCCGAGGCGAACGAGAACAGCCCTTCGCGACCCACCTCGGCTTCCAACGCCCCCGCGACCTCGGCCAGACCGGAGTGCCGTGCGACCAAGGGGAGCGCTCCCGCCGCCGCCCCCTCGGCCGCGACCATGCCGAATGCCTCTTTCTCGATCGAGGGAACGACCAACACGTCGGCCGCGGCGATCGCGTAGGGCGCGTACCGATGGTCGAGCACCCCGGTCATGTCGATCGATCTCGCTGACCCCGCAGACGCGCGCACCTGCTCGTCGCTGAGCCCGAGCTCGAGGCGATCGCCCGAACGCAGCCACCGGTATCCGTCGACGTCTCCGGCCGCGAGCACGAGCCGTACCGCCTCGATCCACTCCCGGAAGCTGCCGAACCCGACGATCAGCCCGTGCACATCAGTAGCGGACAGCGCGAGCGCCTCGACGAGCGTTTCCACGCCCTTCTCGGGGATCAGCTTGCCGAGCGATGCGACGATCGGTCCGTGGTAGCCCGCGAGCCGTTGGAGCCGCCCCGCCGCCTGGGGGTCGGGGACGAACGGATCGTAGTGGGTTCCGATCGCCTCGATCGCGTCCGCGTCCCGCGCCGTGATCGCCTCGCGCAGCTCCTGCTGCGCGGTTGCTAACCGTCCGCGTTGGGTGTCGGCATCGCCCGCGAGCAACGCGGAGACTTCCAGCAGTGCGCCCTGTCGGGGACGAGGTTCCCAGCGACGCGAATCCACTCCCGGCGGGATCGGGTGTAGTCGCCGCGCGATCCCCGGCGCGACCGCCCGAGCGCGCTCGAGCACGTCGCGCGAGAGTCCGATGACGGAGTGCGCTCCCTCCAGCCCCGCGCGCGCGAGCCGCGCGTATCGTTGCTGCAGATCGATCGCGTACACGAGATCGCTGCCGTGCACCTTGGTCGAATAGGCGCCCGGGCCGAACGCACGCAGCCCGATCGGCCCGCCCGGGATCGCGTGCCCCGTCAGGACGACCTCGGAGCCGTGCCACGCGGTGGCCGCTCGCAGCGCGGCGGCGTTGGCGTCGATGTAGGAATCGAGCTCGCCGTCGGTGAGATCGACGAACCGCTTCGCCTCGTCGAACCCCTCGTAGTTGTCGTGGACGAACACCGGAAGCAACCGACCGATGCGTGGGCGGAGCAGCGTGACCCGTCCCTGCCCCGAGGATGACCCGGGCATCGGCTCGAGCGCGTCGACCCCGTCGCCGTCCACCTCGCCGACGGCGTCGACGAACCCGGCGCGCTCCGGACGTCGCTCCTGGCACAGCAGCACCACGTCGTGGCCGGCGGCCCGCATCGCCTCGACCAGCTTGGCGGTGTAGACGTTCGATCCGCTCCCCTGCAGGAGCCATCCGTGCCACACGCACACTCGCATGCCGCGTACCCAATCACGCGCACGGATCTGCGTCACGGCGCCCCGGGGGTCCCGGCAGGCACGGGTTCCACGGTCCGGCCGGAGCCGCCCCGTACAATCGGAGGCCATGCCTGCGATCGAAGCCCTTGCCGCGCGCGAGATCCTCGACTCCCGTGGGAACCCCACCGTCGAGGTCGACGTGTTTCTCGAGGACGGGTCCTTCGGGCGCGCCGCCGTGCCCTCCGGCGCCTCGACCGGGGAGCACGAGGCGCTCGAACTGCGCGACGGCGACCCCGATCGGTTCGGCGGCAAGGGTGTCCGACGGGCCGTTGCCAACGTCGAGGGGGTGATCGCTCCGGTGCTCGTCGGCGAGGAGGGTCTCGACCAGCGCGGCGTCGATCGCCTGCTGCTCGATCTCGACGGCACCACCGACAAGTCGTCGCTTGGGGCGAACGCGATGCTCGGCGTGTCGCTCGCCGTCGCCAAGGCGGGAGCGTCCGCCCTGGGGCTGCCGCTGTGGCGGGCGCTCGGCGGGCCCAACGCCCACGTGCTGCCGGTGCCGATGATGAACGTGATCAACGGCGGTGCGCACGCGGACAACGACCTCGAGCTCCAGGAGTTCATGCTCGCCCCGGTCGGTGCGGCGTCGTTCTCCGAGGCGTTGCGGTGGGGGACCGAGGTGTTCCACGCGCTCAAGGCCTTGCTGTCGTCCAAGGGACTGGCGACCGGGGTCGGCGACGAGGGCGGGTTCGCACCGCAGATCGCGACCGCGCGTGAGGCGCTCGACCTGTTACTCGCCGCGATCGGTGAGGTGGGCTTGGAACCGGGCGCGGAGATCGCGCTTGCGATGGACCCCGCCGCGTCCGAGCTGTACCGCGACGGCTCGTACCGTCTCGAAGGAAAAGGTCGCAGCTCACAAGAGATGGCCGACTTCTGGCGCGGCATCGTCGAGGACTACCCGATGGTGGTCTCGATCGAGGATCCGCTCGCCGAGGACGACTGGGACGGTTGGGCGCGGCTCACGACCGAGATCGGGTCGCGTGTGCAGATCGTGGGCGACGATCTGTTCGTCACGAACACCGAGCGCCTCGAGCGAGGTGTGCGCGACAACGCGGCGAACGCGATCCTCGTAAAGGTCAACCAGATCGGCACGCTCACCGAGACGCTCGACGTGATCGACCTCGCGGCGCGCAACCGATACGGCGTGATGGTGAGCCACCGCTCCGGCGAAACCGAGGACACGACGATCGCAGATATCGCGGTCGCTGTGAACGCGGGCCAGATCAAGGCGGGCGCGCCGTCGCGCGGCGAGCGCACGGCGAAGTACAACCGATTGCTGCGGATCGAGGAGGAGCTCGGTGAGGCGGCCGGCTATCTCGGCCGCTCCGTGATCGCGCGCACGGACGCCGCCGGTTCGATCCCCGGAGGCGCGCCGCCCGGATGAGCGCCAGCGCCGAACCCCTTCCCCGCACCCGATCCCGGCTCACCGCCCGGGCCGGCATCCTCTTCGCGTTGGTCCTGTTGATCGCGGCCCTGTCGCTGGTCCCGCTGCGCCAGTTCCTCGACCAGCGAGGAACGCTTGCCGATCTGCAGCGCGACACCCAACTGCTGAAGCAGGCGAACGCCCGACTCGAGGAACGCGTCGAACGCTTGAAGGATCCCGAGGAGATCGAGCGACTGGCACGCGAATGCCTCGGCATGGTGCATCCGGGCGAGACCGCGTTCGTCACCGTGCCGGAGAAGGGAGCCGCCGCGCTCAGCGAGTGCTGAACGGCAGCGACCCACGTGCGCACGCTCCGGGGCGTTGGTCGTCCCCACAAAGGCCTCTTGACGTGCTCGGACGCAAGTGGGATGGTCTCGGCCGAGCACGAGGACGCGCGATCGGCGCGCGCCCGAGCAGCAGAGAGGGAGAGGCAGATCGCAGATCTAGAAGTCGGCGCGGTCGTGGAGGGAACCGTGCAACGCATCACCCCATACGGGGCATTCCTCCAGTTCGACGGTGGCAAGGTCGGGCTCGTGCACATCTCCGAGATCGACCGCAACTACGTTCGAGACGTTCACGAGCATCTGCGCGAAGGCGACGTGGTCTCGGCCAAGGTCCAGGCGATCAAGGAGGACGGCAAGATCGACCTGTCGATCAAGGCGCTGCAAGACCCGCCGCCGCAACGACAGCGTCGCGGTTCCAACCCCGAGTTCGAGTCGATGCTCAAGAAGTTCATGCGTCAGAGCGAAGAGCGGCAGGTCGACGCGAAGCGCGCGACGGAGCAAAAGCGCCGCTGACCGACCCTCCCGCGCACCCCGTTCCCGCGACGCCCCAACCTGTGAGCGAACTCCGTTCGAG
Source organism: Actinomycetota bacterium (assembly GCA_040902745.1). GTDB lineage: Bacteria > Actinomycetota > UBA4738 > UBA4738 > HRBIN12 > JBBDWR01. Next base: position 24,365 of record JBBDWR010000028.1, read on the forward strand.
TGACCTCGTCGCCGTGCGCGAGCAGCTCGGCCGCGAACCGACGACGCCGTTCTCCGTCGTCGCTCGCTGTACCGGTGGGCATCCACTGGTGATCCGGAACCGACCGATCGATGCCCAGGGTGATCCGTTTCCGACGTTGTATTGGCTGACCTGCCCGGAGGCGGTGCGAGTGGTGTCACGGGTCGAGTCCCACGGTGCGATCGCCGAGTTCAACGAGCAGATCGGGTCCGACCCCGCATCCGCTCGAGACCTCGCGGCGGCGCACGCGGCGTATGCGCGAGAGCGGGCGTCGCTCGCGGGGGGCATGGAGATCCACGGCGGCGTCGCCGGGACACGCACGGGAGTTAAGTGCTTGCACGCGCACTACGCGTACCATCTCGCCGGCGGCAACGACCCCGCGGGGGCGTGGACGGCCTCGCAGGTCGAACCGATCCACCCGCACGCGCCCGGGGAACGCGTCGCCGCGATCGACCAGGGGACCAATTCGATCCGCCTGCTCGTCGCCGAGCCCCTCAGGCACGGTGACGGCACCATTACCGCGGGAGAGATCGCGCGCGACATGACGATCACCCGGCTCGGCGCGGGCGTGGACGCAACGGGGCGGCTCGATCCGCAGGCGCTCACGCGCACGATCGACGCGCTCGCACGCTTCTGTCGCCGTGCACGAGCGCTCGGTGCGCACCACATCCGTGTGGCCGCCACGAGTGCGGTGCGCGACGCCACCAACCGCGACGCGTTCGTCGACGCCGCACGCGAGCACGCCGGATCAGATCCGGAGATCCTCGATGGCTCGCGCGAGGCTGGGCTGTCGTTCCAGGGGGCCGTCGACGGCCTGGCGGACACCCGTTCGGATGTGTCGCCGCCTTACGCCGTGCTCGACATCGGCGGTGGCAGCACGGAACTCATCTTGGGGGACGCGTCGCCGACGGCCTCGATCTCGGCCCAGACCGGCAGTGTCCGTCTCACCGAGCGGTACATCCGCTCGGACCCTCCGAAGCCTGAGGAAATCCGTTGTATGGAGGTCGAGGTCGCCGAGCATCTCGATGTTGCGGCTCGCACGGTTCCGGTCGCCGCAGCGGACACGTTGATCGCGGTCGGTGGCACGGCCACGACCCTCAAGGCGATGGATCTCGACCTGCCTCGCCACGATCCCGATCTGTTGCACCGCACCCAGCTTCGGTTGGACAGCGTTCAAGCGCTGCTTGCACGACTATCAGGCATGACCGATGCCGAGCGTGCGGGCTTGCCGTTCATGGCTCCCGGCCGAGGGGACGTGATCGTAGCCGGTGCGCTGATCCTGCTGTCGGTCATGCGCAGGTTCGGGTTCGCGCAGGCGCTCGTGTCGGAGACCGACATCCTCGACGGACTCGTGCTGGAACTGCTCCGTGCCCCGTGACGATGGTTGCCCCCCACACTCGAACGCGTAGGATACGCAGCCGATGGGCAACAAGCGCACACGGGACCGGCAACTCGCCAAGCAGGCCGCGCGCCGCCGGGAGCAGCGATACGTGGCCCGCAGGAAGCGGACCGCCACGATCTTCACCGGGGTCGGCATCGGGCTGTTCGCGATCGTGATCGGGTTCCTCGTGTTCACCAACGGTGGAAAGGACCAGCCGGCGGCCGGCCCGACCCCCACGGCGGCGGCGACCGAGCCGGCACAGAACACGGTCGTTCCGGTCGTCGAGCCACCCACGAAGGTGGCGTGCGGGGCGAAGGCGCCGTCAGCCGCGCGTAAGCCCAAGCCGCAGTTCGCCCAGCCACCGAAGATGACGATCGACCCGGACAAGACCTATGAGGCGACGATGCGAACCTCGTGCGGCGACATCGTGATCGACCTGCTCGCCGACGGGGCTCCCGAGACCGTGAACAGCTTCGCGTTCCTCGCCGACGGAGGGTTCTATGACGGGGTCACGTTCCACCGGATCGTGCCGGGATTCGTGATCCAGGGCGGCGACCCACTAGGGGACGGCACGGGCGGGCCCGGGTACCAGTACAAGAATGAGATGCCCCGGGGCGAGGCCTACGACGGCCCCGGGATCCTTGCGATGGCGAACTCCGGCGTGGACACCAACGGCAGTCAGTTCTTCATCACCTTGGCCAAGAGCGACGCGTTGACGCCCGACCTCTACACGATCTTCGGCCGCGTGATCGACGGACAGGATGTCGTGGACGCGATCGCCAAGGTGCCGCTGAAAGGTGAGACGCCGACCGAGGCCGTCTACATCGACTTGGTGAAGGTCCGCGAGTCCTAGAGGCGGACGACGTTCGGTGCGTCGAACCCGGCTGTGACGCCTCGGGTATCGAACACCAGGGAGGCGACACCCGCGATCGCACGCCAGTCGATCCCCGGGTGAGCGGTCAGGATCAGCACGCAGTCGAGCTTCGCGATGTCGGCATCTTCAAGCGCGACAGATCGCAGGTGCTCGTCGCCGATCTCGACCTCGGGAACGAACGGATCGTGGTACGTGACGTTCGCACCCTTGCGTAGCATCCGCTCGATCACTGTGAGCGCGGGTGACTCGCGCCGATCGTCGACGCCGGCCTTGTACGACACGCCGATCGCGAGCACCTTCGAGCCGTTCAGGGGTTTGCCCGCGTCGTTGAGCGCCTCGGAAAGCCGGTCCACCACGTAGGCCGGCATGCGGTTGTTGACCTCGTTCGCGTGCTCGATGAACGCTGCACGGTACCCCAGTTGCTGACCAGCCCGCCACGAGAGGTAGCCGGGGTCTATCGAGATGCAGTGGCCGCCGACGCCTGGTCCGGGCCAGAACGGCATGTACCCGAAAGGCTTGGTCGCCGCGGCCTCGAGGGACTCCCAGATGTCGACGCCCAGCTCGCGTCCGATGATCGCGAGCTCGTTCACCAGCGCGATGTTCACCTGACGGAACGTGTTCTCGATCAGCTTGGCCATCTCGGCCTCGCGCGGGGTCGACGTCGTCACCACCTGTTGCACGAACTGGCTGTAGAACGAGGTCGCGAGCTCTCGGCACCGCTCCGTGACGCCGGCCACGATCTTCGGGGTGTTGTCGAGGCGGTGGGTCTGCTGTCCGGGGTCGATCCGTTCGGGGGAGTAGGCGAGGGCGAACCCGTGTCCGAGCTCCAGGCCGGAGAGGCGCTCGAGGATCGGGCGAACGATCTCCTCGGTGGTGCCGGGGTAGGTCGTCGATTCGAGCACGACCAGGCGTCCCGGTTTGAGAGCAAGACCCACCTGTTCGGTGGCGAGTTGCACCATCGACAGATCGGGGGTCGAGTCCTTCAATGGCGTGGGCACGCAGATCAGGATCACGTCCGCGTCCCGCAGCACGGCCGGATCGGACCCGAACCGAGCCTGATCCATCGAGGCCACCACGGAATCGGCGACATCCACGACGTAAGATTGACCGCCATCGAGCGCGGCGACCTTGGTGACATCGGCGTCGTAGCCGATCACCGGAAATCCCTCGTCGTGCGCCGCGACGAGCAGTGGGAGACCGACATAGCCGAGGCCGACCACCGCGACCACCGCTTCCTTCTGCCGGATGCGGGCCGCGAGTGCGTCGAGGGGATCGACGTCGAGATCGTGTCCGAGCGTGGCCACCATCTTCATCCTATCGGTCCCGCACGGCGGATCCGTGAGCCGTCCCGATCCGGCGGATCGCCCGGTCACGGCCCGGTCAGACGATGTACGTGCTTCCTTGACCCGCCCTCCGGCTCGTGGCTACAGTTCGCCGTCATGCAGCGGAGAGGAGCAGCGCGGGGGGCGGGCACGTGACGTCGCGTCGCTTCCTGATCACCGGAGGAGCCGGCTTCATCGGTTCGAACTTGGCACGAGCGTTGCTCGAGGCCGGGGACCGGGTCCGGGTGTTCGACGACTTCTCGACGGGCCGCACGGTGAACCTGGACGAACTCGACGTCGAGCTCGTCACAGGGTCGCTCGTCGATCCCGAGGCGACGGCGCGGGCCGTGGCGGGGTGTGACGTGGTGTTCCACGAGGGCGCGATCCCCAGCGTCGCTCGTTCGGTGGCCCAGCCGGTCGCCAGCCACGAGGCCAATGCGACCGGCACCCTCAACGTGTTGCTCGCCGCTCGGGATGCGGACGTCGAACGGGTCGTCTACGCGTCGTCCTCCAGCGTGTACGGCAACGCCACGGTGCAGCCGGTTCACGAAGAGCTGCCGACGCGGCCGATCTCCCCGTACGGAGTGTCCAAGCTTGTGGGGGAGCGCTACCTGCAGGCGTTCCACGAGAGCTACGGACTGCCGACGGTGTCGCTGCGCTACTTCAACGTGTTCGGTCCGCGCCAGGATCCGCGGGCAGAGTACGCCGCGGTGATCCCGCGGTTCATCGCCGCGACACTGGCCGACGAACCCGTCACGATCTTCGGCGACGGAGAACAGGTCCGCGATTTCACCTACGTCGGCGACGTCGTATCGGCGAACCTGCTTGCTGCCGTCGCACCTGAAGGCGCGTGGGGCGGCGCGTTCAACGTTGCATACGGGCAGCGACATTCGATCAACGAGCTGATCGGGGCGGTACATGCACTGATCCCCGGCGAGCATCCCGCGCCGGTCCACGACCCGCCGCGCCCAGGGGACGTGCGGACGAGCCAGGCCGACGCGACGCGTGCTCGAGAGCTCCTGGGGTTCGAGCCCGAAGGGTCGTTCGAGGACGGTCTACGCACGACGGTCGCGTGGTTCGCGCAACTGCGGGACGCCGGAGGGCTCTGAGTCTCGCCACCGCCTAAAATGGTCGAGCCCGGGTGCCGGAACTGGGAGACGGAGGCGCCTTAAAAGCGCCGGCCCTTCGGGGCGTGCGGGTTCGAACCCCGCCCCGGGCACGCTACGAGTCGGGTTTCGGACGGCCACGGCGCGCCGACTTCACGCGGTCGTTCTGGCCGAGCAACACCTTGCGCAGACGAACGTGGCTCGGCGTCACCTCCACGCACTCGTCCTCGCGCAGGAACTCCAGGGCCTGCTCCAGCGACAACTCTCGCTTGGGGATCAGCCGAACGAGCTCCTCGGAGTTGGCCTGGCGCATGTTCGTCAGCTTCTTCTCCTTCGTCGGATTCACGTCCATGTCGTTCGCCCGCGAGTTCTCGCCCACGATCATGCCCTCGTACACGTCCTCGCCCGGCCCCACGAACATCGAGCCGCGTTCCTGCAGGTTCAGCAGGGCGAAGTTCGTCGTCGGACCTGTGCGGTCCGCGATCAGGGAGCCGGTCGGCCTTGTGCGCAGCTCCCCGTGCCACGGCTCGTAGCCCTCGAACACATGGTGGAGCTGTCCGGTGCCGCGCGTCTCGGTCAGGAACTCGGTGCGGAAGCCGATCAGGCCCCGAGCGGGCACCAGGTACTCCATCCGGATCCATCCCGTGCCGTGGTTCACCATGTTCTCCATGCGCCCCTTGCGCAGCGCGAGCAGCTGTGACACGACGCCGAGGTATTCCTCCGGAACGTCGATCGCAACGCGCTCCATCGGCTCCTGCAAGGCGCCGTCGATCGTCCGCGTGACGACCTGCGGCTTGCCGACCGTGAGTTCGAACCCTTCGCGACGCATCATCTCGACCAGGATCGCGAGCTGGAGTTCGCCGCGACCTTGCACCTCCCAGAGCTCGGGTCGGTCGGTATCGAGCACCCGGATCGAGACGTTGCCGACGACCTCCTGATCGAGTCTCGACTTGAGTTGGCTCGCGGTGAGCTTGTCCCCGTCGGAGCCCGCGAGCGGTGCCGTGTTGATGCCGACCGTCATCGACAGGGACGGCTCGTCCACGCGCGTGACCGGCAGCGGCCGCGGATCGTCCGCGTCGGCCAGCGTCTCGCCGATCGTGATCTCCGCGATGCCGGCGACCGCGATGATCTCCCCGGGTCCCGCCTCCTCCGCGTCCACGCGATCGAGCGCTTCGGTGATGAACAACTCGGAGATCTTCGACGGCTCGATCGTGCCGTCCGCGCGGCACCAGGCGACGTTCTGGCCCTTGCGGATCGTCCCGTTCAACACCCGACACAGCGCGAGCCGGCCGACGTACGGTGAGGCGTCCAGGTTGGTGACCAGCGCCTGGAGCGGATGTCCTTCCTCGTACACGGGTGCGGGGATCCTCTCGAGCAGGGTCGTGAACAGCGGCTCGAGGTTGGGCTCGAGCGCGTCCTCGGTGAAGCCGCAGTGCCCCTCCCGCGCGTTCGCGTACAGGATCGGGAAATCGATCTGATGCTCGTCCGCGTCCAGATCCAGGAAGAGCTCCTCGACCTCGTGTACGACGTCCGCCGAGCGGGCGTCCGGGCGGTCGACCTTGTTGACCACGAGCACTACGGGGAGCCGCCGCTCCAAGGCCTTGCGCAGCACGAACCGCGTCTGTGGGAGCGGTCCTTCGCTCGCGTCCACCAGTAACAGGACGCCGTCGACCATCGTGAGGGCGCGCTCGACCTCGCCGCCGAAGTCGGCGTGCCCGGGGGTGTCGACGATGTTGATCTTGACGCCGCCGTGGTCCACGGCTGTGTTCTTCGCGAGGATCGTGATGCCCTTCTCGCGCTCGAGGTCCATCGAGTCCATGACGCGCTTGGCGACGTCCTGGTTCTCGCGGAACGCGCCGGACTGCCACAGCATCGCGTCGACCAGGGTCGTCTTGCCGTGGTCGACGTGAGCGACGATCGCGACGTTGCGCAGGTGTTCGCGTGTAGGCATGGAACGGCGAGCCTACACGGCGCTTCGCGGCATCGACCGTGCGAGGAGCGCTACGTCGGCTTGGTCTGCACGAGGTCGAGCCGATCGGAGCCGATCCCCGGGAACACGTCGGTGAGCGTGCCCGACCCACACCGCTTCTCGAGGATCTCGGCCAGCACCAGCCGGTAGTCCGTCGTGCCGTTGAGGTCGCCGTCGATCAGATCGTTGGCCGCGAGCCCGGGCCAATCCCCGTGCACCTGGCCCCCGTTCACCCCGCCGCCGAGCATCAGCACGACCTGGCCGTAGCCGTGGTCGGTCCCTCCCGAACCGTTCTCCTCGATCCGGCGACCGAACTCGGTGAGCGTGACGAGCGTCACGTCTTGGTTCTTCGTTCCGAGATCGGTGTGGAACGCCGCCAGCGCGCCCGACAACTCGCCGAGGTGATCGGCCATCCACCCGCCGTCGACGTTGCCCATCCCGGCGTGCATGTCCCAGTCGCCATAATCCACGCAGGCGACCTGCAACCCGACGTCGGCCTTGATCAGGCGCGCGACGTCGCGCAAAGCTCTGCCCAGATCGGTGTTCGGGTAGACGGCTCCGTTCGCGGGGACGTAGCCCTCCTCCTGCAGGTCGGCGGTGGTGTCGAGTGCCTGGAGCGCCACCTGCGCCGGGGCGGACAGCGACGGGGGAGCACCGAGGTAGAGCTTGCGCAGGGCGTGATCCCACAGATCACGTTGCTCTTCGTCCCACGCCGCGTCCAGACCGAACGACTCCACCGACCACATCGCCAGTTCCGGACTGGGACCGGTGAACGAGTGCGCCGGCATGCTGTTGCCGACCTGCACCGCTTGGAAGGGCGTGCCGTCCGTACGACCGCCGATCACGCGGTCGATCCAGCCGGTGCGCAGGGAGGTGCCGGGAGCGGCCCGTTCCATCTCCTCCATCGCCTCGAAGTGCGAGCGGTTCGGCTCGGCCTGTCCGACGGCGTGCACGATGCCGAGGTCCCCGCTGTCGTAGAGCGGCTTGAGCTCGGCCATGGCCGGGTGCATCCCGAACGTGGGGTCGAGCTGGAGGAGCTGGCTCGTCGGTATGCCGACGTTCGGGCGCCAGTCGAGGTAGTGCGGGTCCGAGGCGGGGACGATGGCCTGCAGTCCGTCGAAACCTCCGCGCAGGCTCAGCACCACGAAGACGTCACCCGCGTAGGGCTCCGCCGCGAAGGCGTACCGCGTGGCGTACGCCTCCGAAGCGACCGTGAGCGCGCCGGTCGCCGCCGCAGCTTTGAGGAACGTCCTGCGGGTGAGCACGCCTCCCTCGGGACAGCCGCAGTCGGCAGCCTGGTCGGTGGGTGGGACCGTCGTGGTCTCGTTCATCGTCGTGCTCCTGGGTCGGGGTCAGCGGATCTTGTGGTACGGCGAGCTGAGGATCAACGCGACGAGCGACGCGAGTCGCCACTTCACCGCGTCGCTGTCCTTGGTCAGCGGGGAGTCGGCGTTCTTCCCGAGGAACTGCAGCACCGCGTCCTTGTGCTCGGTCGGCAGCGTGCGGAACACGAGCCGCCGGGCAAGGGTGTCCACGAGCTTGCCGTGCGTGTTGGGCAGCCTGGGGGGGAGCAGATCCCGCAGGGGCGGGCGACGCAGCTCCTTGGGCCACCAATGTGCCACGAGCGACATCGTCGCGTTCCAGGTACCGAGCATCCCGCCGGCGGAGCGCCACGCGTCGGCCGTGTCGGGGTAGCCGTTCGGCTGCACCCACGCGAGCGGCGCATCCCCGAGGCTCTCGATCATCCAGTAGAGGCTCCGCAGCCCCCTGGTGCCCTTCGAGTCCGGCTGGATCCCGAGGATCCGCATCGTGGCGATCACGTCCTGCATCGGGCGCCGCACCTTCTCACCGAGCGATGCCTCGAACTCGCTCGAGCCGAACAGTTCGCGCAACACCGGTGCGATCGCCGTGCCGGAGTCCAGGTAGGTCTGGGTCAGGGCATCGACCAGCGTCGGCGGCGGCACGTCCGCGACGAACCGCTCACACAGCTTCGTCGCGATCCTGCGGGCCGTGGAGGGATGGTTGGCGAGGTAGCGCACGTATTCCCGGCCGACGTCGTAGCCTCCGTCCGCGGTCGCGTTGGCCGAGGACCAGTCCAGGATCTGCACCGCTTGCTTGTGGTGCCACTGCGGTCGGTACACGAACGCCCCCGTGCTCCAGTCGACCGAGAAGCCGGTCATCACGAGCGCGGAATCACGCATCATCTCCTCGGTGTACCCGGCTTCCACACCCACCGAATGCAGCTCGAGCAGCTCCCGGCCGTAGTTCTCGTTCGGAGATCCCTTGGTCGACTCCGCGTTGTTCAGGTAGCGCAGCATCGCCGGATGCCGTGCGGAGGCCAACAGCATGTCCTCGTAGCGACCGAGCGCGAACGCGCGGATCACGTTGCGGTCGTAGTCGTGGCGGTTGTCCCAGACGTTGTCGCTGGGGTTCGTGACGTTCAGGTGGTTCGACCAGAAGTCGACCATCACCTCGAGCAGCTGCCGCTTGCTCCATGCCGCGCGCGCAAGCGTCGCCGCCCCAACGTCGAACATCAGGTCCCACGAGAAGTTCTCGAGATCGCTGTTGACCTTCGGGATGCTCCACGTCAGTCGGGGGAAGCGTGCGATCAGCTTGTTACAGGTGGAATCGTCGATCAGGCTGGGTTTCAGCTGCTTCTCGAGCCAGGCTTGGCGACCCTGGTTGCGCAGTCCCTCGAGCAGCGTCGGCGTGGGACCGTAGGTCGCCCGTCGAAGCAGGTGCAGGTCCGGATCGGTCGGGACGTAGGTTCCGTCGGCCGCAGCGGGCCGGGCGAGCGCCCCCGCGGCGACCGCCGCCCCACGGCTCCCATCGAAGCTGTCTTGATGAACGACCGTCGCGACAGCGTCTGCGTCCCGGTTCCTGCTCCGTCGGTCGGTCGGTCGTCCCCCACGTTGGTGGTATCGACCGGTCGTGGGGGTGAACTTGAGCGTGGCCGGGTGACAGCCGCATGGTCACGATGGGCAGACCGCGCGGCGACCCGAAGCCGCCCTCGCCGGGCTCAGGACCCCACGGCGGAGAAGTGCATGTAGTCCTTGATCGAGGTCCATCGGCCGCCCCAGGTCCACCCGATCCGGTCGAAGGAACGCACGACGATATCGCCCTCGCGGATCATCCCCGGTGCCGATCGGCCCCGGTCGCGGAACGGCTGTGCGGCTCGTCGCAACGTCGATCCGTCGCCACGAACGTACGGGTTCTGCAGCGGGTTGATGTCGACGGCGAGCCCGTACGCATGGTGGGACCACGACGTACCGTCGGTGACCGGCCGGCAGTTGAAGCCCGCCGTGACGCTCCGGGTCCGGTCGTAGCCGTCGAGGTTGGGTCGGTACCGAGGCGGGAGCGCGATGTGCTTGATCGGGAAGTCGTGGCGTAAGAGTCGTCGGAACACGCCGAGCACCTCCTCGGCGACGTTCCGATGCACGACGAGCGGCCCCACCTTCGTGTCGCCGTCGAACCCCAGGTAGGTCACCGTCAGCACCCGGAGCCGATCCAGCCCGACGGGGCATCCCGGGTGCCAGTTGGTCCCCACGATCTCCCGGCGCACGGCGCCGCGGATCGGATCGATCTTGAAGGGTTCGGCGCTCCCGGCAGCGTCATCCTCCGGAGGTGGAGGTGGGTTCTCTCCCACTGAAGGTGAGGAGTCCGGCGAACCCGTCATGGAGGTAGGAGAGGTGCCGACGGTCGACGTCGTCGTCGAGGTAGTCGCCGGCGCCGCCCGCAGGTCGCGCCCCGCGTCGGCTCTCGAGCACGCACTGCAGAGGCAGAGTACGAACACGAGCACGAGCAGCGCCGGCCACGTCCCGCTCCGTCGTCCCATGATCTTCCGACCCCGATCACCGACCTGCGGTTCCCCGTTCATCCGATCATCGTCCCAGCCTGGCCCCGGGGGCCGGACCGGTTCACGTCCGTGGGGACGCTCGGGGTAGGGTTCGGGCCGTGAGCGAGGCGGCATCTTCGGACCCCGTGGTCGCGAGCCCACCGTCGGTCCCGGTGCTGGCCGGAACGATCGTGTGGGCGGTCTTCGCCTTGCTCTCCCTCGGGCCGCTGGAGAGGCAACTCGGCCTGTTCGAGATCGTGTTCCTGCTGGGTCCATGTGTCGTGCTGCCGCTGGGGTTCGGGCTACTCGGGGATCTGCGCAGTGGCGCCCCGGGGGGAGCCGAGGCGTGGATCGCGATCGCGTATCTCGTCTGGCCGTTCGGGCTGCTATCGCTTCTGCTCGCCTTCCTGTTCGATCCTGGTGTCCTGTCGGGCGTGTTTGCCCTCGGCTGGTTGACGCCCACGGGGCTCGCCGCGCTCGGGGGACTCTTCTGGCTCGGTTCGCGACGCTCGCTCCGAGCGATCGTCATCGCTCCGTCGTTCGCGCTCCTGTACCTGGTGGTGGGGGCCGGCTGGTTCGTCGCGTGGCGTTTCGGTTGGAACCCCCTGGACTTCTCCGACACGATCGTGTGGCTGACCGCGGCGCACTTCCATGTCGCGGGTTCGGGGGGGTGGTGCTGGCGTGGGCGCTCCTGCGTTCGCTGGATGCCGGGTCCACCGCCGCCATCTGGGGCCGGGCGGCGGCTCTCGGCGTGGTGATCGGGATCCCCGTGACGGCCGCCGGTTTCACCTTCGACGCGCCGGTGGTCTCTGCGGCGGGGGGGACGATCCTCGCGCTCGCCTTTGGCACCCTTGCACTGCTCACCGTCGTCGTCGCGCTGCCGTCAGGGTTGCCGGACGGCACCCGGGTGCTGCTGGGGCTGTCGTCGATCTGTGCGGTCGTCGGGATGGCGCTGGCGTTCCACTACTCGGTGGGGCGATGGCTCGGGTGGTCGACGCTCACGATCGACCGGATGGTGCAGATCCACGGCATTGCCAACGGGCTGGGGTTCGTGACGCTCGGACTCCTGGGATGGTCCACGGCACGCGACGCGATGTTCGCGCAGCCGCCACCGGATCGGTTCGCGTAGGTCTGCGCCGCTACTCCGCACGACCGCTCGCGTAGGCTCCTGGCATGGACATCGCGATCACCGGGTCGAGCGGCCTGCTCGGCTCGGCGCTTCGACCCGCCCTCCAGGCCGCCGGACATCGGGTGATCCCGGTCGTTCGTCCCGGCTCGGACCCTCGCGGGGGAGAGGTGCTCCGATGGGATCCGGATGCGGACACGATCGACACAGCGGGTTTCGAGGGGCTCGACGCGGTGATCCATCTCGCCGGGGTCAGCATCGGCGACACGCGCTGGACCGGCCGCGGTAAGGCCGCGATCAAGGACAGCCGGGTGCAGGGAACGACGCTTCTCGCCCGCACCCTTGCAGCGCTGCAGCGGCCACCGGCGACGCTGCTCAGCGCGTCGGCATCCGGCTACTACGGGGACCGGGGCGACGAGGTGATCACCGAACGCTCGCCCGTGGGAACGGGGTTCCGGGCAGAGGTGTGCAGCGCGTGGGAGGCTGCCGCACGTCCCGCCGCTGATGCGGGGATCCGTCTCGTACTGCTGCGGTCGAGCATCGTCCTGAGCCCCGACGGTGGGCTCCTGCCGGTCCAGCTCCTGCAGTTCCGTCTCTTCGGTGGGGGACGTTTCGGTTCGGGACGGCAATGGACGAGTTGGATCTCGCTCCCCGACGAGCTCGGCGCGGTCGTGCACCTCCTGCACGACGCCGAGATCGAGGGTCCGGTCAACCTGACCGCCCCGGCTCCGGTCACGAACGCCGAGTACGTCTCCACCCTCGGCCGGGTGCTGCATCGTCCGTCGTTCTGGAGGATCCCGGGACCGGCGTTGCAGATCGCTGCCGGGTCCGAGCGCGCGCGCGAAGTGCTGCTGTCGAGTGAACGGATCCTCCCCGAGCGCCTGACGGCGTCCGGCTATGTCTTCAAGCACCCGCAGCTGGAAGCGGCCCTTCGCGACCTGCTGGGTCGCTGACGCGCGAACGCGGGACGCGAGGCTAGCGGGTGATGACGACCGGCGTGCCCAGGCGCATCAGCGGCTTCAGCCGTTCGAGCGCCGAGGCAGAGACCCGAAGGCACCCCGCGCTCACCGCCTGGCCGACCGATCCCGGATCGTTGGTGCCGTGGATCGCGAGCTGGTCGCCGCCGGTCCAGCCCGCGGGCAGGTTCGGCTGGATCCCGGAGATCCCGAACGCGAAGGCACCCAGGGGGCTGCCGCCCCCGAACGCGATCCGGTCGGTGACGAAGTAACGGCCAACCGGCGTCGGGCTCGAGGCGGAGCCGATCGCGGTCCGGGTCCCGAACAGGACCTGGCCCCGCCGCTCGACGGTGATGCGACGCCGCGACAGATCGATGTGCACCGTGACCCAGGTGTGGTCGCGCGCGAGGGTGCGCAGCGGGATCCACCCGGATCGATGTCCGGGCGCATATGGCACGCGGAGCCGGCCGAACCGCCCGTCCTCGCTGACCTGCTGCACCCACGCCACCGTGGGGACGTCGTAGAACCGGGACCCGTTGGGAACGACGCCGACGGTGCGGCCCCCTCCGGGTCGGGACGACATCTGCAGATCGCGAGGGATCTCGACGAGCAGGTTGGGTTCCGGTGCGGGTTCGGGTCGAGGTTCCGGTTGCGGGTCGGGCGCGACCGTGGGCTCTTCGGAGGGCTGTGGTCGCCGGAGGCCATCTGCACCCGCGACGGAGCCTTGGGCAGCGACGACGGCGCCGTGCTCGCGCGACGGCGTGGGCTCGGACCCGGTCACGCCGGCGATCGGAGTGGCGACAGCGATCGAGGCCGCGAGTGCGACGAACGTCCAGCTGCGGAGGAAGGATCCCTTCATCCATCCAACATCGGCGTCGCGGCCCGCGGGCTGAATCGCACCGCCGGGCTTGGGCACGGGCGGATACCCGCGGGGGGCGGGGGAAGTGGCGATGCAGCGACGCGACAGCAGGGGCCGTCGGCCCGGCTCGCCTCGGGGGGATGGCGGTCGGGTCAAGCACCCCTATCGTGCCCCATCAGGGGGTGCGTCTGCACATCGGCATACTCCAGCCCAGGTGGGAGGGGTTTAACAGACCTGCATCAGCAGATCATGCGGGTCCGCCGCGGGACCGCCGACCGGGTGCCACTCGAAGTGGTCGTGGGGCCCGGTGGCATTGCCGGACGTGCCGACGTACCCGACGATCGTGCCGACCCGCACCCGGCCGAGCCTTCCGAGCCGCGACAGATGGACGTTGACGGCATATCCGAGGGGACCGGAGATCTGTACCGTCAGGCCGCCCAAGTCGCTGGAACTCGCCGCGGCGAACCCGTCGAACGGCGCGAGGATCGGCGCGCCGAACGCCGCGGCGATGTCGTTGCCCTGATGTGCGTGGTACACGCCACGATCCCATCGCGGGGCCCCGAAGTCATCCGAGATCACCGTCGGGCCGCTCACCGGACATACGGCGAGCGGTCGTCGCCGCGCGAGGACGGCGATGCCGCGACGACGAGCCCGCATGAGCTGCAGGAGCCGAGTTCGATGCCGGTGCAGATTGTGCCGCAGGTCCTCGCGCAGCCGATGCGACCGCGCGAGTCGCCGGAGCGATCGATGCATCCGGGCCGCGGCCTGCGGGAGCGGACGTCCGGTGCGAACTCGGGCACGAACCGCAGCCCCGGTGGACCGGTGAGAGACGTGCCGCAGTCGATGTCCTCGCTCGGCCCCGGATCGAAGTCGTGCGCGTGTGTGGTGGAGCGTCTGCGCCCGGCGCTCGAGTCGGCGCTCGATCGCGCGCAGGCGCGCCTCAAGACTCCGGGGTGACGCGGGTGCCGCGTGGGGGACGAGTGTGGAGAGGATGAGCACCGTGACGAACGTCTGCCTCGCCCGGTGAAGATGCCTTCCCATGTGTGTAGCCGCCCGAGGTCGCGGGAGAGGAACGCCGATCCTGGCACGGTCTCCCCGCGCGGTCTGTGACCTCGCTCACCGGCCGATGGGAAACGCGGGGTCGCCTGAAAAGATCGTCGGACCGAGGAACGCAGCGGCGATGCCGTGAGACTGCTGCTACGCGGCGGGCTTCAGGCGGAAGATCGCTCTGCCGTCGGAGAAGTACAGGCGGCCGTCGATCCCGCGCTCGATCGACAGGACCTGGCGCGTGTGCTGGTAGGCGATCGTCCGCGACAGCACGTCATCTCGCTCGGCATCGAGATCGAACAGGAGGATCTGTCCCGTGTTGAAGGCCCCCAGCAACAGGTTCCCCTCGGCCGCCGCGTCGAGCGCACATCCGTCGCAGAACGCGAGCCCGGTCGGCGCGATCGTGGCCCGCCAGTAGGACTCTGGGAGGACGCGAGGCGTGGGGCCGCTGTTGTTCGTGTTCCGTGGCCGCTTCGGGGGAGTGGAGCAGTCGCCGTCCGGCCCCCAGGCGTAGTTGGGGTTGTCCGTCTCGAGGATCAGGTTGAGCTCGTCGTTGCACTCGGGGCCGTTCTCGCTCTCCCACAGATTGCCGTTCTCCGGATCGAACCCGAGTCCGAACGAATTGCGGTGGCCGAACGACACGAACGCGTCGTCCTCGACGCTGCCACCCTGGAAGACAGGAGCACCGTCGGGAGCGAGTGTGCCGTCGAGGTTGGTGTCGACGTCGAAGCGCATCACCTTGCCGCGCTCCACGGTGAGGTCCTGGGCGAGTGCCGCGTCGAACCGCTCGCCGGTCACGATGTAGAGCCGATCGTCTGGCCCGAAGAGGATCCTGCCCCCGACGTGTCCGCCGCCCGCCGTCGTGTCGAACTCGTGGGCGATCAGCCGGTTCGTGCCGACCCCCGCGGTGTCGGTGAAGCGAAGCACCTGCATCCGGATCGCCCCGTTGCGAACGACCGTTGCGAACACGTACACGTACGGCGTGGCCGGGTAGTCGGGGTGCAGCGCCACCCCGAGCAGTCCGAGTTCGTTCGTGTTGTCGCCCGAGAGATTGGCGACCGTCGCGAACGTGGACTTCGTCTTCGTGGCGGAGTCCCAGCGCTTGATCTTCCCGGTCAGCCGCTCGTTGAAGAAGATGTCCCCGTCCGGCGCGAAGGTGAACGAGCTCACACTCGTGAGGTTCTTCACGACCTGCTTGACGCCGTAGAGCGGTCCGCCGCGCTCGGTCTGCGTCCCCGCGGCGACGGCCCCGGCCGACAGCGTGAGCGAGAGCGCGAGCAGGGCCACGGTGACGCGGGGCAGGCGGCGCATGGGGCTAGAGCCCCGAGGGTTCTGCTGCGGGGAACGAGTCCGGCTCGGGCTTGACCAGGACCGCGTTCTCACTGCCGCGTTCGGTGATCGTGCTGCCGTTCGTGCTGGGACGGTTCACCACACAGCCGAACGAACTCATGCTGTTCGTGTACTGGCACGCCCCCTGCGATCCCGTCGGAAGTCCGGCGACCTTCTTGATCCACATCGTCGCCGAGCCGCCACCGTCGAGGTTGACCGCCTGATCCACGTCGAGCACCTCGTACATGAATCGGGAGAAGTTCGCGAGCGTGAGACCCTGTGACCAGGTCGCCCCCTGCCGGCCGTCCACTACGACGTAGTAGACGCGGCAGTCGGCACTCGGGCCGATCGTGCACGCCGCGTTCATGCCGACACCGGCTCTGGGGTTCGCGTCGCACAAGTCGTCGCCCACACCCGGGTCGCAGGCGACCTCGCCCGGACCGCCGTCGATAACCATGTGCTGGCGGCCGCCGACGACGTCGGCCGCGCCCACGGCGGCGGTGCCCCACTTGAGCGTGAGCGTTCCACCGAGGTTGAGCGCGTTGAGCGCCTTCTTGCCGGCGCCCCTGCGCTTGGACGACAGCACGATCTGTTGTCCGGTCGGCGCGGCCATGGCGCCAGATGCACTGCACTTGCGGGCCTCGATCGTGTATGTGCGCTGGATCGCCTTCTTCCCGGACGTCCACTTGTGTGCACCGGGGTTCACGAGCCGGACAGAGCAGGCGTCGGCGGGTGGCTTCTCCGGCGTTCCGCCTTCGGCGGAGAACGCGACGATCTCTCCGGCGCCGGGCTTGCCGGAGTTCCACCGCTTGATCTCCTTGACCGTGGTTCCGGTCTTGTACTGGATCTTTGTCCTCGGCGGGCCGACGTAGCCTCCGACCTCGTCCTTGCGGAAGCCGAAGATCGTGCCGCCGTTCTGCAGACCGCTGCCCCACATCTTGCCGTCCTCGACGAAGACGTGGTCGGGACGCTTGATCCCGAAGTCGCCGTTGATCGCGCCGTACGCCTGGTGATCCGAGCCCATCTTCGAGACCTTGGCGCTCATCTCGATCTTCGTGCTCGCGGAGGCGACGTCGACCGTCGAGCCGTTCGCGAAGGGAGCGATCTCGAGGATCAAGGGCCTGCTGGTGTTGCTGCCCTGCACCCACTTGACGCGGGAGAAAGTGACCCCGGGACCGATCGAGACGTGATCGATCTCCCACGTGGTCGAGTCCGCGGCGCCGCTCGGAGCCGAGGGAAGCACGACCACGGCCATGAGGGCGGCCAGGACGAGCGCGAGACGGGTACGGGGGATGCGCATCGAGCGCACATAGTGGCGGAAACCGGGCCGCACTGTCTACTGTCCTTTGGACCAGGGCGATGGACCTTCGGGGAAGCGTCTGCACATGCCCGGCGAAGACCCAGGTCAGTGCTCCCGGCCGTTCAGTTCGGGGGCGCCAGCCGGCGCTGCAGATCTTCGATGTCCAGATCCGGCTGCGGATAGTGAGGGTCCATCTCGCTGAGCACCTCTTCTAGCAGCCGGGCCACCACCCAGTTCCGGTACCACTTGTGGTCGGCGGGGATCACGTACCAAGGGGCGTCGTCCGTCGAGCATCGAGAGAGTGCCTCCTCGTAGGCGTTCTGGAACGCGGTCCACCGTTGGCGCGCGTCGAGGTCGGCGAGATCGAACTTCCACCGCTTGTCCGGATGGTCGAGCCTGGCGAGCAGTCGCCGCCGTTGCTCGTCGTAGGAGATGTGCAGGAACAGCTTGATGATGTGGATCCCCGCTTGCGCGAGCTCTCGTTCGAACGTGTTGATCTGCTCGAAGCGTGGACGCCACACGGACTCCGGTGCGAGCGCCCACGCCCGCACCGCGACCACGTCTTCGTAATGTGAACGGTTGAACACCGTGACCTCGCCGGGGCGCGGCACCCGTGGGAGGATCCGCCACAGGAAATCGTGCGCGAGCTCCTCTGGAGAGGGTTTCTTGAAGTTCACGACCCGGGTGCCGCCGGGATTCATCGCGCCCAGCACATGTTTGACCGTTCCGTCTTTACCGCTGGTGTCCATCCCCTGCAGGACCACGAGCACCGAACGCGCCTGTTCTGCCCACAGGCGTTCTTGCAGCCCGCCCAGTTCCTGGACCGCCTCGGGCAGTTCCGCGCGGGCACGCTTCTGCGAGACGCCGTCCGTGGACCCGGGATCGATCCCGGGAAGCACGTTGCCCGCGCCCTGCGGGACGAGGTGCACGGCCGGGGCGACGTGATCGTTCATCGCGCGAGTCTACGCCGGAGTCTCGTGCCGGTCGCGGTGTGGGGCAGGACCTACGGCCCGAGCGGAACCGGCTCGGCGCCAGGGAACAGGTCGGCTCCGGCCTTCACCAGCAGCGCGTTCTCGACCTGGCGCTCGGTGGGCGTTTGGTCCTTCCACACCGGCTTGTTCACGAAGCAGCCTGTGGACGTGCTCTTGAACTGGCATGTCTGGGCCGGATAGGCGGCGTTCGCCTTGACCCACATCCCGGCGGAGCCACCCCCGTCCATGTTCAGCACGTCCCAGGCTTCCAGCTCGTTCTTGTAGAAGTTCGCGAGCTGGATCAGCGTCATCCCCTGCGACCAGTTGTTCAGGCGCGAGTCCACCACGACGTAGAAGATGCGGCAGCCGGCGCCGCCGGTGGTGCACGCCTGGTTGATACCGACCGAGCTGCGGTTGTGTTGGCACCAAAGGGGTCCGGTCGCGCACGTCTGGAGGGTGGGGATCGCGCCGTCTTTCATCAGCACCGGCGTGCCGCCCATCGCGTCGACCACGCCGGGCATGCCGAAGCTGAACTTCAACCGCACGAGTTGTCCGATCGCGAGTCCCTTGATCACGGTGTCGAGACTGCCGTCACCCCGCCTTGACGAGATCACGATCTTGCCCTTCTCCGGTAGCGGATCCACCTTGCAACGTCGTGTCTGGACCACATAGTTCCGCTGCAGTCCCTTCTGACCCGCCGACCACTCCAGCGGTCCCGGGCTCGAGAGCCGCGCGGAGCATGCCTTGCCGGGCGGATCCTCGGTGTTGCCCGCCTCTGGGGAGAAGCCGGCCAACTCGTCCTTGCCGGGCGGACCGGCGTTCCAGTTGTTGATCCTCGTGATCTGGTTTCCATCGTTGATCGAGACGCTGACGCGAGGAGCACCCGCGAAGGCACGCGCCTCGTCCTGTCGCACGCCGAACAGACCGCCCTTACGCAGTGCGCTCTGCCAGAGGGTTGCGTCCTGCAGGTAGGCGTGATCCGGTCGGCCATGGCCGAAGTCGCCGTTGATCGCGGCCACCGCGTCCTGCGCCGGTGCGAACGAACTCATGTCGCTCTCGCCGGGCAGATGTGGGGTGGCATAGCCCACGTCGACCGTTGCGGAGGTCGCCGGGTCGATCTCGAGCACATGCACCTTGGCGTACGCCCCGCTTGACTGCACGACCTTGTAGCGGGAGAACTCCACCCCGGGCGAGATCGTCACCGGCCCGAGTTCCTTGGTCACGCTCGCAGCCGCTGCGGCCGTGCCTGCCCACGGCACGATCGCCACGAGCGCGGCGAAGGCTGCGAGCAGAGCGAGGAGTCGGCGTGGGGGTGGGGGCATCAACCGCCAATGATGCAGCACCGCCCCCCGAGGTGTCGACCCTCCTTCGCCGTAAGGCGCACGCCGAGGTGCCCGCGACGAGCTCACGCTCCGGAGCGCGCCGCCCCCGCGAGACCGATGCCGGACTCGGAGATCGCGCGCTCGACCGTGCTACCTATCTCCGCGGGGTTGCGCACCGTGTGATGGCCGAGAGCCTCGATCGCGTCGAGCTTCGCCTGGGCCGTGTCGGAATCGCCGGAGATGACGGCTCCCGCGTGCCCCATCCGGCGCCCGCGGGGCGCAGACACGCCGGCGACGAAGCACACGAGCGGCTTCGCCATGTATTGGGCGGCCCACGCGGCGGCCTCGACCTCTTGTTGTCCCCCGATCTCACCGATCATCACGACGATGTCGGTCTCGTCGTCGTTCTCGAAGGCCTCCAGCACCGTCTTGAAGTCCGTGCCGTTGACCGGATCGCCGCCGATCCCGACGCAGCTGGATTGACCCAACCCTCGGGCGGTCATCTGCGAGACGGCCTCGTAGTTGAGCGTCCCGGACCGCGACACCACGCCAACCCGGCCCTTGGAGTAGATGTGGCTCGGCATGATCCCGACCTTGCACTCGCCGGGTGTGATGATCCCTGGGGAGTTCGGGCCGATGATCGTCGTGTTACGACCGGTGAGATAGCGCTTCGTCCGGACCATGTCCTGAACCGGCACCCCGTCGGCGATGATCACCGCGATCTCGATCCCCGCCTCGATCGCCTCCAGCAGCGAGTCCACCGCGACTTGTGGCGGGACGAACACGCCGGAAACGCTCGCGCCGGTCTCGCGGACGGCTTCTGCAACGCTGTTGAACACCGGCAGTCCCAGGTGCGTGCCGCCGCCCTTGCCGGGCGTGACACCCCCGACCACCTGCGTGCCGTGGTCCATCGCTTCCTGCGCGTGGAAGGTCGCATGCTGTCCGGTGAACCCCTGGATGATCACCTTGGATGTGCGGTCCACGAACACGCTCATGTGCGCGCCCCTTCTTGCTCGGTGGCCGGATCCGCAGTGGGGTCGTCGACGACGCGCACAGGAGCTGTCCCTGCTGCCTCGACCGCCTTGCGAGCCGCGTCGTCGAGGTCGTCGGCCTGGATCAACGCCATCTGACTCTCGTCCAGGATCTGCCGACCCTCCTCGACGTTCGTGCCGGCCAGCCGGACGATCACGGGCACGTCGATCTCCTGGTCGTGTGAGGCCTGGACGACGCCCGTCGCGATCCAATCGCATCGGTTGATCCCGGCGAAGATGTTCACCAGGATCGCCTTGACGTTCGGGTCCTTCAGGACGATGCGGAACGCGTTCGCGATCTTCTCGGGGCTCGCGCCGCCGCCGACGTCGAGGAAGTTCGCGGGCCGCCCGCCGTGGTGTGCGATCGCGTCCATCGTTCCCATCGCGAGTCCCGCTCCGTTCACGATGCACCCGACGTCGCCGTCGAGCGCGATGTAGTTGAGATCGTGCCCGGTGGCCTCGACCTCCTTGGGGTCCTCCTCGTCGAAATCGCGGAGCTCCGCGACCTCGCCCTGTCGGAACAGGGAGTTGTCGTCGAAGGTGAGTTTGCAGTCGAGCGCGATCACGTCCCCTTCCTCCGTGACCACCAGAGGATTGATCTCCCCCTGTAGCGCGTCCTTGTCGCGGAACAGCCGGTAGAAGCGATTCACGATCTTCACGAAGGGGCTCATGCGATGTTGCAGTCCGATCGCCATCGCGAGTTTGCGGCACTGGAAGTCCAGCAGCCCGGTCGCCGGGTCCACGATCTCCTTGTGGATCTTCTCGGGATGCTCTTCGGCGACCTGCTCGATGTCGACGCCGCCCTCGCCGGATGCGATCACGACGATCCGTTGGCTCACGCGGTCGATCACCAGGCCCAGGTAGATCTCCCGTTCGATCTTCGTCGCGCGCTCGATCAGCACCCGCTGGATCAGCTGTCCTTCGGTGCCGGTCTGAGCGGTTACGAGACGGTGCCCGATCATGCCGTCGGCGATGTTGCGGATCTCGTCGATCGAGTTCACGAGTCTGACGCCACCGGCTTTGCCCCGCCCGCCCGCGTGGACCTGCGCCTTGACGACCCAGCGGTTGCCGCCGATGTCCTCCGCAACCCGCCGGGCGGCCTTGCCCGAGTAGGCGACCTCGCCGGGTGGAACCGGGACGCCGTAGGCCTTCAGGAGTTCCTTGGCCTGATACTCGTGGATGTTCATCGGTTCCCCTCGTGTCGTTCGCGCCGAGTCCATGCGGATCCGGCGAGCATCTCGGTGAAGGTCTAGCCGCGCGTCCGGAGCTGTTCCACCTTCGCGATCAGATTCTCGGCCATCCGGATCGACGCTGCGTCGATCAGACGGCCGTCGAGCGAGACCGCCCCCTGCCCTTGCTTCGCGGCCTTCTCCATGGCATCGAGGATCCGTCGCGCGCGGTCGACTTCGTCGTCGCTGGGCGAGAAGACCTCGTTCGCGAGCTCGACCTGCTTGGGATGGACCGCCCACTTGCCTTCGCAGCCGAGCGCGGCGGCGCGGCGGCCAGCAGAGCGGAAGCCGTCGGCGTCCTCGAAGTCGCCGAACGGGCCATCGATCGCTCGCAATCCGTACGCGCGACACGCGGCGGTCATCCGGCTGATCGCGTAGTGCCACTGGTCGCCCCAGTGTCGCTCGCGCCCGCCCGCCGCATCCGGATCGGTGAGCACGCTGTAGTCGGGGTTCGCGCCACCGATCTTCGTCGTGCGCGCCTGTACGGACGCCGCGTAGTCGGCGACCCCGAACACCATCGCCTCGAGCCGATCGGGTCGTGTCTGTGCGATGGCCTCGACGTTGGCCATCCCGAGGGCGGTCTCGATCAGGATGTGCAGGTTGATCGGCGCCAGTCCCTTCGCGGCCTCGATCTGATCGAGCATCGTGGCGACGAATCCCACGTCACTGGGCGAACCCACCTTCGGGATCAGCAGCGTGTCGAGCTTGCCGCCGGCCTGCTCCACGACTTCGACGATGTCGCGGTAGCAGTAGTGCGTGTCGAGGCCGTTGATGCGCACCGAGACGGCGCAACCCGACCAGTCGAGCGTGTTGAGTGCCTCGATCGCATTCGCGCGCGCCTGCACCTTGTCGTCCGGGGCAACGGCGTCCTCCAGGTCGAGGAAGACGACGTCCGCTCCGAGCGTCGGAGCCTTCTCCATCGCCCGCGTGTTCGTCGCGGGGACGGCCAGCTCACTGCGATGCAGACGGTCGCGAACGGCCATGGGCTACCTCGGCAGGACCGCGTCGAAGCCCGACAGCACCCGATCGGCGGTCTCCCGATGTGCGTTGACGCCCATCAGTCCGACGCGCCAGATCGGGGGAGCCTTGGGGCCGAGTCCGCCACCGACCTCGATCCCGTGTTCGCGGAGCAGCCGGAGCTGCACCTCCTTGCCGTCGATCCCCTCGGGAACCTTGATCGCCGTGAGTTCGACGAGCTGGCGATCGGGATCCGCGAGCAGCTCGAACCCGCGGTCGCGGATCTGGTCCTGGAAGTAGCGTCCGGCGTCGGCGCCGCGCTTCCATCGGTTCCCCAGGCCCTCGTCCAGCGCGAGCTTCACGCCCGTGTACAAGGCGTAGAACTGCAGGATCGGCATCGTGTGGTGGTAGGTGATCGGCCGGTCGATCCAGTACTTCGCGAGCTCCTCGAAGTCGTAGTAGTAGGGCACGGGGGACTTGTGGCCGCGCATCCGCTCGATCGCGCGATCGCTGATCGTGACCGGCGCGAGTCCGGGCGGGCAGCCGAGCGACTTCTGCGAGCAGCTGTAGCCGAAATCGATCCCCCATGCGTCTGCCTCGACGGGCTGGCCGCCGAGCGAGGTCACGGCGTCCACGTACAGCAATGCATCCGAGCCGAGATCGTGAAGCCCGGCAGCCAGGTCGGCGAGCGGGAAGTCGGCGCCCGTCGAGGTCTCGGCGTGTACGACCGACACGATCTTCGTGTCGGGGTTCGCCTTCACCGCTTCGAGGATCTGATCCACGGGGACGATCTGGCCGAAGTCGGCGGTCAGCTCGACGACGTTGCCGCCGATGCGGTGCGCGAAGTCGTTCAGGCGCGATCCGAAGAAGCCCCAGTGGCAGCTCACGATCTTGTCGCCGGGCTCCACGAGGTTCATGAACCCGGCCTCCATCGCGGAGGTGCCCGACGAGGACAGGGAGATCGTCAGCCCCTGGTTGCCGCGTCGCCACAGTGCTTTCATGCCGGCGACGAGGTCGAGCAGGATGTCCCAGAAATCCGGGTCGAGGTGCCCATTCATCGGCAGCTGCATCGCTTCGAGCACCTTCGGATGCACGTTGGACGGGCCGGGCCCGGTGAGCAGCCGGTCGCCGGGGTGCAGCGCCGGGATCGTCGTGTCAGCCATGACGGTTCCCCCTCCTGGTCGCGGGGCCCCTCTCGGTGCGAGGGGGCTCCGTTGTCCGAGTTCGAGTTCGAGTTCGGCGAGCGTTCGATGTGTGGACCGGAACCGACGCCCGGCCCGCTGAACGGTCGTTCAAACGAGGGCCGAAGTATAGGGCGTTGCCGCTGGTGGGCGCCAGTCTAAGAAGCAGTCCGGTGCCCGCCCATCACCCACAGGGGTGGAACTGGCTCCCTCGCAGGGGTGGCGCAGAGCGTGCCCGGGGAGCGAGCCCTGTCCTTGTGGGGCTGAGCACCCGACGCGAGCTGGGATCGGACCGGCGCGCAGGCTAGGAGATGTCGATTCGTTCGATGACGACGTCCTGGGCAGGTTTGTCCTGGGCTTCGGTCGGCGCTTTCGCGATCGCCTCGACCACGTCGAAGCCGCTCGTGATCTCTCCGAAGATCGTGTGCTTGCCGTTGAGCCAGTTCGGCGCGGAGACCGTGACGAAGAACTGCGAGCCGTTCGTGTTGGGCCCCGCATTCGCCATCGCTAGGAGCCCCGGTCTGTCGAAGGTCGGGCCGTCGGCGGGGACCTCGTCCTCGAAGGTGTACCCGGGGCCGCCCATACCCGTGCCGGTCGGGTCGCCACCCTGGATCATGAATCCGTCGATCACCCGATGGAACGTGGTCCCGGCGTAGAGCGGCTCCGTCTTGCGCTTGCCGTCGCGCGGGTCCGTCCATTCCTTCGTCCCGCCGGCGAGTCCGACGAAGTTCTCGACGGTCTTCGGCGCGTGATCTGCGAGCAGCGTAGCGGTGAACGCTCCCTTATTCGTAACGAACGTCGCGGTGGTCATGAGATCCCTCCTGGTGGTCCGGCTGCGGCTTGGGCCGCGAGCATAGACCCCACTGGCATCGGCCGGTGTCTACTGCTGCGCGGCGGCGCGGAACCCGTTGAGTGCCGTATGCCAGCCGCCGGGGAAGCGCCCGAGTCCGTCCGCGGTTAGTCGCCGGTGGTCAGCTCGCGGAGGCGGTCGAGTGCCTTGGGCACGGTCTCTTTCGGCGTGACCTTGGGCCATGCCCCGGCGATCCGACCCTGCTCGTCCACGAGGAACGAGGAGCGGATCACACCCTCGTACTCCCTGCCGTAGAGCTTCTTGATGCCCCACGCGCCGTAGGCCTCGGCGACCGCATGGTCGCGATCGGAGAGCAGCGGGAAGCCCAGGGCGTACTTCTCGTCGAACGTGCGCTGGTCGTCGATGGGGTCGGGGCTGATGCCGACGACCTGCGCGTCGAGTGCCTCGAGGTCGTGTTTCGCGTCGTGAACCGCCCGAGCTTGCGTCGTACATCCGGGCGTGTCGGCCTTCGGATAGAAATACAGCAGCAGCTTGCGTCCCGCGAAGTCTGCGAGGGAGACGGTGGCTCCCGTCTGGTCGAGCAAGGTGAAGTCCGGCGCCGGGTCGCCGATCTCGGGCTCGGTCGCGATCGCCATCGGGCGGAGCGTACCCGACCCGGGTGTCACGACTTCAGCTGCGCGCGGAGGGCGATCGGATCCGTGACGGGGAGCCGGCACGCGAACCGTTCGCACACGTAGGCCGTGGCGCGGCCGTCGATCGGTGGTCGGTCCTGCAGCAGCGCGATCGTCCTCTGCGCGGTCCGATCCCCGGGCTCGGCAACCGCCAACACCCGGTTGGGTGCGAAGCCTTCTGAGACGGCGGCGATGAGTGCGAGCGTGTCGTCCGCAGCGAGGTCACCGACGATCGCGATCTCCGGCGCACGCGAAAGGTGCAGGTCGGCCGCGCACAAAGCCTGTCCGAAACCCGTGGGCCACTGCTGCATCTGGTCGCGAACGAGTCGGAGTGCCCCAACCGCCGCGTCTTCGTAGCGCGTCTCGCCGGTGAACAGGGCGAGCCGCTGCAAGACGGTTGCCGCGACGGAGTTGCCGCTCGGGACGGCGTTGTCCATCACCTCCTTCGGACGCAGCACCAGCGCATCCGCATCGCGGCCCGACTGGTAGAACCCTCCCCGTTCTTCGTCGAGGAACAGCTCCAGCAGCGCATCGGCCAGCTCGCGGGCGCGCGCGAACCACGCGGTGTCGAACGTCGCCTCGTAGAGGGTAAGCAACCCATCCGCTAGCAACGCGTGGTCGTCGGAGAACGCCGGGATCCGCGCGTCGCCGTCGCGCCAGGACCGCAGCAATCGGCCATCCTCGGACCGGAGGTTGGCGAGCACGAACGTTGCCGTGCGGGAGGCGGCGTGTACGTACCGTGGTTCGTCGAACGCCCTCCCCGCTTCGGCGAGCGCGGAGATCGCCAGGCCGTTCCAACCTGCCAGGACCTTGTCGTCGGTCGCCGGATGCACACGGGTCTCGCGAGCCGCGAACAATGCCGACTTCGCCTCGGCCAGCTCGCGCTCGACGCGCTCGACGGACAGCTCGGATCGCTCGGCCACATCGGTGAGCGTCTGCGGCCGCCAGAGGACGTTCAGTTCGGACCCGCCCTCGGGCCAGTTGCCCTCCCGGGTCGCCCCAAGTGCTACGGCGGCGGCCTCGGTGGTGTGCTCGAGGAGTTCGTCCCAACTCCACGCGAAGAACGCCCCCTCCACGCCCTCGGAGTCGGCGTCCTGAGACGAGAAGAAGCCGCCGTCCGCGTGTCGCAGTTCGCGCAGCAGGTACTCGAGCGTCTCGGTCGCGACGCGTCGGAAGTCCGCGACGCCCGTGCGCTCCCACGCGTGTGTGTACAACCGTGCGAGCTGCGCGTTGTCGTAGAGCATCTTCTCGAAGTGCGGAACGTGCCACCGCTCGTCGACCGAGTACCGGGAGAAGCCGCCGCCGATCTGGTCGTACATCCCGCCTGCGGCCATCCGCTCCAAGGTCGTCGTCAACATCGTTCGGGCCTCGTCGTCGCCGCGATCCTCGAGCCGCAGCAGCAGCTCGAGCGTCATCGGTTGCGGGAACTTCGGTGCGCCGCCGAAACCACCCCACCGTTCGTCGAACGCCCGCTGCAGCTGTTCGCCCGCCCCGGTCAACAGGTCCGTCGACAGCGGTGCGTCCGAGCCCGTGACTGTGCTCGCGCCTCCGATCGCCTCCACGATCGCGCGGCCCTGAGCGACGAGCTCGTCGCGCCGATCCTGCCAGCCCTCGGCGATCGCCGTCAGGACGCGGGTGAACGACGGCATCGGTGGACGATCCTCTCGGGGAAAGTAGGTCCCCGTGAAGAAGGGTGCGCCGTCCGGTGTGCAGAAGGCGGTGAGCGGCCATCCGCCGTGTCCCGTCGTCGCCTGCACCGCGTCCATATAGATCGCGTCCAGGTCGGGGCGTTCCTCCCGGTCGACTTTGATGCAGACGAAGTGTTCGTTCATCAGCGTCGCGGTCGCGATGTCTTCGAACGACTCGCGTTCCATCACGTGGCACCAATGGCACGCGGCGTAGCCGATCGACACCAGCAAGGGCTTGTCCTCGGCGGCAGCCCGCGTGAGGGCGCGGTCGTCCCACGGTTCCCAGTCGACGGGGTTGTCCGCGTGCTGCAGCAGGTAGGGACTCGTCTGTGAGCCGAGCCGGTTCCTCTCGTTCGCCACGCGGGTCACCGGTTGGGATCGTAAGGCGTGAGCTCGTGGGAGCGTCCCTCGCGCGCGGCGGCCCCGATGCCGTCGAGCACCTGCAGTGGCCAGGCGGCGCCGCCGCTGCGGAGCAACCGACGTGCGCGCGCGAACACCTCGAACGCGTCGTTCGCGCGCCCCGCCAGCGCCAGCGTCTGGCCGAACGCCATCGACACCAACGCCTCTTCGACCGGTACGTCCATCGCGCTCCATCGCGCCACGGCATCCTCCAGCGTTCGCAGCGCGTCATCGATGTCGCCGACGGCGAGTGCTCGCATCCCGACCGCCGTCGCGATCGACAGCCGGTGGCGCGGCGAAGAGACCGCATCCTGCGTGATCATCAGGGGATCGGACCGGTCCACGGCGCCGAGCGCCGCCATCGCCGCGTGCTCGGGGATCCCCGACGTTCGCGCCAGGGGCAGCAGCTCCTGCACCTTGGTCCATGCCTGGTCGGCCTGCATCCGCATCGTCAGCACGCTGACCTCGAACGTCCGCGCGTACAGGCCGATCTGACTGACGCCTCGCTCATCGTCCCACCGCGCCATGTCCCGGGCGATCTCGAGGCCGGCGTCCCACTCCAGCAGGTCGTAGAGGCATTCGAGCTGCCCTGCTTGCGACCAGCGGTAGTGCGCGGAATAGCCCCGCTCCGAACTGAAGTCGCCGCACTCTCGCCACACGGAGAGCGCCGCGCGCGGACCGTCCCGCAGCCAGAGCTGGTACGCGAGGTTTCCCCACGCGATCGGAGCCTCGTCAGCGATCCCGCGTTCGAGTGCGAGGTCCAGGGCATCGCGCAGGTCCTCGAGACCCCGGTCGTCGCCGGTCTCGACCAACAGGGCCCCGCGGAACTGCAGGGCGCGCACCTCCTCCGCCTCGAGGCCGAGCGACCTGGCCAGTCCTGAAACAGGAGGCTGGCATCCTCGCGTCCGACGACCCAGAGAACGATCTCTCCGAGAGCCCAGAAGCTGACGCCGTCGCCGTAGGGCAGGCATCGACCCTTGCGCCACCGCACGAGCTCCGGGAGCTCGTCGAGGTAAGAGGCCAGCTCCTGCACCATGCGGCTCTTGCCGATCCCGGGTTCGCCCGCGATCGTCACGAGCTGCGCCGCAGCCTCGCGAACGGTGCGTCGGTAGGCCGACTTGAGCAAGGAGAGTTCCTCGACGCGGCCGACCAGCGGTGTGCTCTGCCGACGTCTCGGGTCGTCTCCCGGGAGGGAGCGTGCGCGCCGCGGAACCCACGCCCCCGTGTCGGACGATCCGTCCGGGCGGTCCCACTCGAAGTTCGGACCCGACGCTTCGAACGTGTTCGGCCCGACGAGGATCCCGCCGGGTGGAGCTTGCGTCTGGAGCCGATCCGCGCGGGCAACCACCTCGCCCGTGACCAGCGGCGTGTTCTGATCCCCGCCTCCGACCGACACGATCGACTCGCCCGTCTCGATCCCTATCCGGACGTTCAGCCTGCGGACCGGGTCCTCACTGTTGAGCTCGTCGATCGCTTCCAGGATCTGCAGCGCTGCGCGGACCGCCCGCTCCGGATCGTCCTCGTGTCCGACGGGGGCGCCGAAAACGGCGATCACGGCGTCGCCGATGAACTGATCCACCGTGCCCTGGAAGTGTTCGATCTCCCTCAGGAGCCGGGCGTGGAACGGGCGCAGGGTGTCCTTTACGTCTTCGGGATCCGCGTGATCGGACCGGGCGGTGAAGCCGACGAGATCGCACGAGAGCACCGTGACGATCTTGCGTTCCTCGTCGGATCTCGGCCCGAGGGAGGTGCCGCACGCGAGGCAGAAGCGAGCGTGCTCCGGATTCTGCTCGCCGCAGTTGGTACAGGTGCGCACGGGTCGAGTCTACGTGGGCTCAGGTTTCGTGCCTCGGGCGCCGATGGAACGAAAGGGATGAACGAACGGATCCGGGTGCTCGTCGTCGGAGACGACGGTCTGTTCGGGGGGGATATGCAACGCCTCCTGGACGACAGCGCGGGGGTCGAGCTCGTCGCCGTCGTGTCCGGCCTGATGGAGGCCGAACAGCGGTGCCGGGCGGCCGAGACCCCCGATGTCGCGCTGCTCGACCTCGACCTGGCAGGCATCGATGGCGGCGAGGCGACACACACGCTCCAGGCGGCTGCGCCTTCGATCAAAGTGTTGGTCACTGCCCGGCAGCAGAGCGCGGAACGGATCGCCCTGGTGCTGGCATCGGGCGCGTGCGGGTTCGTCTCCAGCTCCGTGGACCCCGGCGATCTCGGTGCCGTTCTCCGGTGCGCCGCGATGGGCGAGATGGTGATGCCGGTCGGGGAACTCCAAGAGGTTCTCGCGCATCTCGACGCGCGCCGCGTGTCCCGATCGGAGGCACGTGACGGCCTCGATCGCCTCACGGTTCGCGAGCGCGAGATCCTCGGATCACTCGCGCGCGGCGGATCCACGGTCGAGGTGGCCGACGAACTCGGCATCAGTCGGCTGACGGTACAGAGTCATGTCAAGAGCATCCTTGCCAAGCTCGGAGTGCACTCCAAGGTCGAAGCGGTGACGCTCGCCTGGCGTCACGGCCTCGCGCCCGTCTCGCGCACCGCGTGATCGGGAGCAGCCTGGATAGACGATGGCAGCGTTGCATCGGGTCCTGATCCTGGATCCGCAGCCCATCGTCCGCGGGGTCGTGAGGACCGCGTGCGAGGCGACGGGAACGCTCACGATCGTGGCGGAGGTGGGCGACCTTCCATCGGCGTTGGCCGCCTGCGTTCGACACTGGCCCGACGTTCTCGTGGTCGACCCAGATCCGCCGTCCGGAGATCCCGGCACGGTCGGCACCCGGCGATTGGCCGCCGTCCTCGATCTTCGTGCAGCCCGCCCCGGCGCTCCGACGTTGGTCCTCGCACAGCGGATGTCCGGCCCCCTCGTGTTCGCGTGTCTGCGCGCCAAGATCGAGGGGTGCATCGCCAAGAGCGCCGGCATAAGGGCGATCGTCGACGCGGTGGTCGCTGTCGCTTCCGGAGGGCGAGCGTTCTCTCCCGACTACGAGCAGGAGGTCATCGCGGAGCTCGGCCGCTTCGCCCGCGCGGCGCGGACGGAACGATGGGCCGCCGAGACCTTGACCGATCGGGAGCTGGCTGTCCTGCGCCTCCTCGCGGAGGGTGGCACGATCCGCAAGGCGGCCTCGGCACTCGGCATCTCCCCTCGGACCGTGGAAGGGCACGTGACCCGTCTGTACCGCAAACTCGGGGTCAGGACGCGGGTCGAGGCGTTCGCCCGCGCGGCGGCGCTCGGATTGATCGATCTTGCCCGGCCCGACGACGAGCACGGTGCGCGATGACGACCCCGTCTGCAGCGATCCTTGCTCCGGGGTAGGCTGCAGTTCGCGGTCCGGCGCGGAAACGCGCGCCGAACGAAGCGATCCCCAGATGGTGAACGGCCCCGATCCCTCTTCCGGCACGCCGGGCGCATCGAGCGCCACCGATGCGATCGGCTTGGGCGTGGTGCTGATCGACCCCTTGCCAGTCGTACGTGCCGGGATCGCCATGCTGATCGACGAGCACCCCGATCTGGACGTCCTTGCCGAGGCGGGTGACGCCCAGGGTGGTCTGCGGGCGGTCTCGCGGTTCCGTGGGCACGACCCGATCGTGATCGTGGGCCTCGACCTCGAAGGGGAGCTCGATGCCTATCGGCTGATCGCCGAACTCCGCGAGCGGTTCGGGTCCCTCACGATCGTCGCCGCGGGCGCGAAGTCCGATCCGATCTCGATCTCTCGCGCGCTGTTCGTGGGCGCGGACGGCTTC
Source organism: Actinomycetota bacterium (assembly GCA_040902745.1). Taxonomy (GTDB): domain Bacteria; phylum Actinomycetota; class UBA4738; order UBA4738; family HRBIN12; genus JBBDWR01. Next base: position 55,491 of record JBBDWR010000028.1, read on the forward strand.
GTCGACAAGAACGTGGAACCCGGCGAGTTCCTCCGGGCGCTCCACGGCGCGCATGCCGGCGAGACGGTGCTGGTGGGTCCGGCTGTGGAGGCCGTGGGGGAGATCGCCGACGGGATCGACCGTCGTCGCGAGGTAGAGGTTCGGCTGACGGCTCGAGAGCGCGAGGTCCTCACGGTGGCGGCCGAGGGCCTCACTGCCAGGCAGATCGGCGAACGTCTCGGCGTCCGAGAACGGACCGTGACCACGCACCTCGGTCGCATCTACGGCAAGCTCGGTGTCGGTACCCGGCTGGCGGCGATCCGCGCGGCCGCGCGCTCCGGGCTCGTCAGCGTCGGCGGTCTCGAATAGCGATCGGCCCGTCGGAGACCCACCCCCGATGCCTTCCGCGGGGCACAGATGGTTTCGGATGTTCGCAAGGAGGTAACCACCTTGCTGTCGCCCGTGTGCCGGATGGGGGTGATGGGCCGAACGACCTAAGCCTATCGGTCCCCGGCTACACCGAACGGCCCAACCCTTCGCCGTATGGTCTAGCACTCGCAATGCGCGTACATTGCTTCAAGAGGAGCCCATCCTCCCTACAAGGTTTCCGCGTGACGGACATCGAGGCGGTTTCGGTCGGTGGCAAGCGGGAGTCGGGTGCAACGGCGGTAGGGCACAGAGAGGGAGATCGTTTCGATGCAGGGTCGCGTGGAAGACGTTTCCACTTCGCAGGGGATCGGTGTTGCCGAGAGGGTGCGCAACAACGCCCTTCCCCGTACCGACACCGTCACGCTCACCGCGCGTGAGCGGTACCGCTCGCTGTACCGGCGCATGGCGATCACCGACGGCCTTTCGGTCGCGGCCGCGTTGGTGCTCGCGCACCTGATCCGTTTCGGGCCGCAGACGCCCGGCGCCGAGTACACCGCCTTGCTCGTCGCTTCCCCTATCGTGCTGATCGGCGTCTTCGCGCTGTTCCACCTCTATGACGCGCACCACTTCACCCCGGCCGAGGAATTCCGGCGCATCATCCTCGCCGTCTCCCTCGGTGTGATGGGGTTCGCGACCGCTTCGTTCTGGGCGAAGTCCTCGTTCGCCCGCAGCTGGATCGCGCTGACGTGGGGGCTCACGCTGGTGTTCGCGCTGTTCACCCGCCGCCTGTGGCACTGGTACATCGGGCGCGCTCGCACCCGGGGCGACCTGCGGTTCCGAACCTTGATCGTGGGGACCAACGACGAGGCCGCCCACCTGCAGCAGCTCATGGCCCGCCCGACGCTCGGCTACGAGGCGATCGGCTTCGTGGCCACCGGTCGAGGGGACACCGCGACCGCCCCCGGGGCCGTGATGGGCGGTGTCGGTGATCTGCGCGAAGTGATCCGCGATTCCGGCGCGGATTGCGTCTTCGTCGCTTCGACCGCTCTCGAGGTCGATGAGATGCGTCACGTCGCCAAGGCCGTACGGCTCGAAGGGGTCGAGGTCCGGGTCACGGCGACGCTGCCCCAGGTGCTCTCCTCCCGCGTGACCGCGCAGCCGCTCGGCGGCTTGATGTCGCTGTCGTTGCGCCCGGTGCGGTTGACCGGAACGCAGGCGGCCGCGAAGCGCGTGTTCGACGTCGTGATGTCGAGTGCCGCACTGCTCGTCTTGCTCCCCCTGTGGGCCCTTATCGCCGCCTCGATCAGCGCCACGTCCAGTGGGCCGGTCCTCTTCCGTCAACGGCGGGTGGGGCAACGGGGACGCCCCTTCACGATCTTGAAGTTCCGCACGATGCAGACCGACGCCGAGCAGCGTCTCGAGGGGCTCCGCGAGCGCAACGAGGCCGACGGCCCGCTCTTCAAGCTCAGGGACGACCCGCGAGTGACCCGCGTCGGCCGCTGGCTGCGCAAGTGGAGCCTCGACGAGGTGCCTCAGCTGATCAACGTCGTCCGCGGCGACATGAGCCTGGTGGGTCCGCGTCCGCCGTTGCCCGAGGAAGTCAGAGCGTACGAGGACTGGCAGTTCGATCGGCTCGAGGTGCAGCCCGGGATCACCGGCTTGTGGCAGGTGAGTGGCCGGAGCGACCTCTCGTTCGACGAGTACGTTCGCCTCGATCTGTTCTATATCGAGAACTGGTCGCTGGCCTACGATCTGTTCATCGTGGCGAAGACGGTCCCGCAACTGTTCGCACATCGCGGAGCTTACTGACGGGTGCGTGTGCTGCTCGTCTGTTCCTCGGGCGGACACCTCCTGCTGCTGTCCCAGCTCCGACCGTGGTGGAGCGATCACCAGCGCAGCTGGGTGACCTTCCAGAAGCTCGACGCTGAGTCGCTGCTCGCCGGCGAGCGGGTGGCATGGGCGCACCACCCGACGCAGCGCAACGTCCCCAACGCGATGCGGAACCTTCGACTCGCGTGGCGGCTGCTTCGACGTGATCGTCCGGATGTGGTCGTCTCGTCCGGCGCGGGCGTTGCGTTCCCGTTCTTCTTGATCGCGCGGCTGCTGCGGATCCCGACCGTCTACATCGAGGCCTACGAGCGGGTGGACGGTCCGTCACTGACCGGGCGACTGTGCTACCCGCTCAGTACGCTTTTCGTCCTTCAGTGGCCCGAACAGCGAGCGTTCTATCCTCGTGGAGAGGTGATCGGAGCTCTGCTCTAGGGACGAACCACATCGAGAGGCCTTCCCCATGCCAACCAGCAACGCACCCGCCTTCACGGTCTTCGCGACCGTGGGCACGGAGACGTATCCGTTCGACCGCCTCGTCGGATGGGTCGACGACTGGGCCGGCTCATCCCCCCGAGGTGTCCGGTGCGTGGTCCAGTACGGCACCTCCCAGGCGCCGGAACATGCGGAGGGATCGGACTACCTGGCGTTCGAGCGAGTGCGAGCCCTGCTCGACGAAGCCGATGTCGTCGTGTGTCACGGGGGTACGGGCAGCGTGATGCTCGCCCGTGCCGCAGGCCGAACCCCCATCGTCGTGCCCAGGGTCCAGGCACGCGGTGAGCACGTCGATGACCATCAGGTGGAGTTCGCACGCAGACTCGCGGGCCTTGGCGAGATCGCTCTCGCCGAAGGGCGAGAGCGTTTGCACGAACTGCTCGACGCGGCCGCGTCCGGCGAGCGCTCGTTCGCCGGTGACGCCTCGGACGGGCATGTCGGCCGGGCCGTGGACCGGTTCGCCGGACTCGTCGACGGTCTGCTCTCGCGGAAGCCGGGGAAATGAGTTCGCCCGAGGTCGGTCGGATCCGCGTGCTGTTCATCGGCGGATGGGGCAGAAGTGGGAGCACGTTGCTCGACCGTCTCCTCGGACACGTCCCCGGTGTAGTGTCCCTCGGCGAGGTCCGGGAGGTCTGGCTCCGTGGGGTCGTTCAGGACCGTCCGTGCGGGTGCGACCAGGCGTTCTCGGCGTGTCCGTTCTGGACCGAGGTGGGGGAGCGGGCGTTCGGCGGTTGGAGCGGGCTCGATGTCGAGCACACGATGCGTCTGCAGGCGGCCCTGGACAAACCTTGGATGGTGCCGGCGCTCGCCGGCGCTCCTCGATTTCCCGGCGCCCGCGGCGCCCGCTCGGCCGATGACGCTCGCGAATACCGGGTCATCCTCGACGATCTCTATCGGGGGATCGCCGAGACGGCCGGACCCCAGACACGGGTGCTCGTGGATTCGACGAAGATCCCGTCGCATGCGTACCTGCTCCGCGCGCTTCCCCGCATCGATCTTCGCGTACTGCACCTGGTGCGCGACAGCCGCGGTGTCGCCTACTCGTGGCGCAAGGTTGTGGAGAAGAAGGTTTCGAAGGGAGCGCCGCAGCTTCTACCTCGCTACGGGGTCGTCGGCTCCGCGGCGCGCTGGCTCGTCTACAACGCCGAGACGTCGGCGTTCGCGCGGCTCGGGGTGCCGTACGCGTTCCTGCGGTACGAAGACCTGATCGCCGACCCGCGGCTGCACGTCGAGCGCGCGCTCGCCCTGGCCGGTGTCATGCCGGGGCCGAGTGGTCTGGACTTCCTCGACGGTCGCCAGGTCGAACTCGCGCCGAGCCACACGGTGGAGGGCAACCCGATGCGGTTCACCTTCGGACGCCGCACGCTGACCGTCGACGACGAGTGGCGTCGTGCACTACCACAGCGCGATCGGATCGCGCTGACGGCGCTGACCTTGCCCGGACTCCTGCGGTACGGGTACGGCGTCGGTGGCCGGAACGGGACGGACCGTTGAGCGAAGGCGATCCCGTCGCGGTGCTCTATATCGGCGGTGCCGGGCGTTCGGGAAGCACCCTGCTCGATCGGATGCTCGGCCAAGTCCCCGGAGCGTGCTCGCTGGGCGAGGTCGTCCATCTCTGGGCCCGAGGTGTTCGCGACGACGAACGCTGCGGGTGTGGCCAGGTCTTCTCCGCATGCCCGTTCTGGATCGAGGTCGGCGAGCGTGCATTCGGCGGCTGGGATCGGATCGAAGTCGAGGAGGTCCTGGCCCTGCAATCGCGCGTCGATCGCAACCGATTCATCCCGCTGACGATCACACCGTGGGCAGCACCCGGGTACCGGCATGCGGCGAACCGATACGGGGGATACCTCGAGCGCGTCTTCCGGGCGGCCCGCGACGTCAGCGGTGCCGAAGTCGTCATCGATTCCAGCAAGCACGCGTCGACCGCCTACGTCTACCGCGGCGTTCGGGGGCTGGATCTGCGGGTCGTGCACCTGGTCCGCGATGCCAGGGGTGTGGCGTATTCTTGGACCAAGCAGGTGGCCAAGCCTGAGGTGGTGGGGCGCAAGGAGTTCATGCCCCGGTTTGGCCCCGCCAAGGCGGCCCGGTGGTGGCTCGCATTCAACGCGCTGTTCGACCTGCTGCCGGTGACGGGAGTCCCGATGATGCTTCTGCGGTATGAGTCGTTGATCCGAGAGCCGCGCGAACAGACCGAGCGCGTGGTTCGCTTCGCGCGTCTGTCCGCAGGTTCCGACGCCCTGGGATTCGTCGGACCCGACACCGTCCAGCTGGCTGCCACGCACACGGTTGCGGGCAACCCGATGCGGTTCGAGACGGGTCCACTCGCGCTGCGGCTCGATGAGGCGTGGCGCCAGGAGTTGCCGCGAGGCGATCTCCGAGGAGTCGAACTCGTGACGTGGCCTCTGTTGCGTCGCTACGGATACGAGGTGCGCGCGTGAAGGCCGCCACCTCAGAGCGGGCGCATCGCACTCTTTTGGAGAACGGGTGGCCGGTCGTCACCGCGATCGTTCCCACCCACGATCGCCCTGAGCTGTTGGCCCGAGCGATCCGCAGCGTCCTGGCCCAGGACTACCCGGGCCGCATCGAGATCCTCATCGTGTTCGACCAGCGCGACCCACAGGCGCCGGACGTGGGTGAAGCGAGCGATCGCGACCTCGTGTTGTCCACCAACGAGCGCAGTCCGGGACTGGCCGGGTCGCGCAACACCGGTGCGCTGGCGGCCTCCGGCGAGTTGCTGGCGTTCCTCGACGATGACGACGAGTGGCTCCCCTCCAAGCTGCGGCTTCAGGTCGAGGCGCTGCGCTCACATCCGGAGGCGTCGTTGGCAACGTGCGGGATCTACGTGATCAACGGTCAGCGGGAGATCGTGCGAAGCCCACCGGGGCCGCGCGTCACGCTCGATCACCTCACCCGTTCGCGGCGCATGGAGGTCCACTCCTCGACGCTCGTGATGCGGCGCGACCGCCTGCTCGACGACATCGGCTTGGTGGACGAGGACATCCCGGGCAGTTACGGCGAGGACTACGACCTACTGCTTCGAGCAGCCAAGTTCGCGCCGATCGTCGCGGTTCCCGAACCGCTCGCGCGCGTTCACTGGGCGGGGTCGTTCTTCGCCGATCGCTGGGGCACGATCGTGCCGGCACTGGAGTATCAGCTTGCCAAACATCCGGAGCTCACTCGCGATCCTCGCAACCTGAGCCGCATGTACGGACGGATCGCGTTCGCGTACGCGGCATCGGGCGACAAGGAGAAAGCGCGGCGGTGGGCGCGCGACTCGGTCCGCCTCGACCCGCGTCAGCCGCGTGGGTACCTCGCGTACGCCGTCGCGAGCGGCATCGTGCGACCGGCGTGGGTGATCAAGGCCGTCAACGCGACGGGGAGGGGCGTATGAGCTCCATCGATGTCAACGTCGGCGCCCGGGTCGAGCCGCGACTGGGTGCTCCCCGCCTGCCGTACGGCTGGATGTTCTACATGGTCTTCGGCGGGTTCCTGCTGTGGTGGGTACTCGGGATGGCGGTCTTCGTCTGGTTCATCATGGGAGCGGCGATGGGGTTGTCGCTGCTGATGCGCGACAAGGTCGAAGCTCCGACCGGGTTCGGCGTCTGGGTGTTGTTCCTCGTGTGGATGCTCGCGTCCTCGATTATGCTGGGCGAACCCGGCAGGCTCGTTCCGTTCGGATTCCGTGCGTTGCAGTACGGCGCGGCCACGGCGGTGTTCCTGTTCATCTACAACGCCCCGCGCTCCAAGATGTCGGACAAGGCGATCGTGATGGCCGTCGTCAGCCTTTGGGTGATCGTCGTCCTCGGCGGGTTCCTCGGTGTGCTGATGCCCGGGTTCGAGGCGCCCAGTCCGATGGAGCTCGCCCTACCCGGCGGGCTCACGTCGAACGGGTGGGTCAAGAACATGGTGCATCTGCAGTTCGCGCAGGTGCAGACCTTCCTCGGCTACGATGCCCCGCGACCCAAGTTCCCCTTCGAGTACACCAACGACTGGGGCGGAGCGATCGCACTGCTCACGCCGTTCGCGATCCTCGGATGGACCTTCTTGCGCACAAGGTCCTCGCGCAACCTGTTCCGCCTGGTCCTGGTTCTGGCGGTCGTCCCGGTGATCCTGTCGATGAACCGCGGGCTCTGGGTGTCGCTGTCGGTGGGGATCCTCTACGCGGCCTTGCGGTTGGCCCAGAAGGGCAAGGGCGGGCCGCTGGGGTATCTGCTGTTCGGTGTGGCGGTGATCGGGATCCTCGTGCTGTTCAGTCCACTTCGGGGCGTGATCCAGGCGCGAATCGACACCGGCCACAGCGACGAGGGCCGCACGACCCTCTACGGCGAAGCCGCTCGAGGCGTTCGGGAGTCACCCCTGTTCGGCTATGGATCGCCGCAGGATTCGGAGGAGAACTCCAACCTGCCGTCGGTCGGAACCCACGGACAGTTCTGGCTCGTGATGTATTCGCACGGCATCCCGGGCATCGTGTTCTTCATCTCCTGGTATCTCGTGATGCTGTGGAAGATGCGGCGCGTCCAGACGGAATTGATCTTGTGGTGTCAGGTCGTCGTGCTGATCGCCTTCGTCCAGCTCCTGTTCTACGGACAGCTTCCGGCGCAACTCATCATCACGATGGTGGCCGGTGCGCTGGGCCTGCGCGCCGTTCGCGACGTTGCCCGGGACAATCGGGAGCGGCGAGTCGCCACGCTCCGATCCGAGGCGGGGCTGCCCGGCGGCGGGGCTCCGGTCGTTCCGTGAGTGACGCCGGAGCGCCGACTGCTCCTGCGTCGGCCGCGCCGCTCGACTGGCTCCTTCCGGTCCTGTGGCCCGGGCCGGGCGTGCACGCGGGGCTCGAAGCCCCCTCGGGCCAGCGCGTGGTCGCCTCCTACGCCGTCCTCCCCAGCCCGGCGAAACCGCGCCTGCTAGTCCCGCTCGGCGCTCCCCGTGCCGCGGCGGCGGCGCTCCTGCAGTTCAACCAGGCGATGCGACAGCCTGCGCGTCTTCGCAAGGCGGCCGGGAGCCTTGCCTTCCGCCTCGGAGCCGGCGGCCGCCTCGCGCGCGCGACGTTGCATGTGACCGACGACGGTGGGGGAGGCGCGAGGATCGAGTCGCTCCTGCGCGCCGGTCTCGACGCCCCCGATGCGGTCGTCGCGGTGGTCCTCGGAGCGGTGCGCCCGAACGCGAAGCCCGTGGTCCAATTGCTCGATGTGACCGGCCGGGTAGTCGCGTTCGCGAAGGTGGCGTGGAACGAACTCACCCGTGCGCTCGTGGAGCGTGAGGCGGAGGTGCTGGCTGCGTGGGCGATGGAGCCCCCGGGTGCGTTCGACGTCCCGCGTCCCCTGTTCCGGGGGACGCTGGGGGGCAATCCGGTCCACGCCGTCTCGGCCGCTCCCCAACCCGTGCTGCGCCGCGGTCCGACGGAGGTTCCCGTCCAGGTCGTTGCAGAGATCGCGAACCGCGGCGGCACCGATCGACGGGCGATGACCTCGCACGTCGGGTGGTCGATGCTCCATCGACGGATCGCGAACGCGACGGACGGCACGGCGATCGCCGACCGCGCGGCCGCTGCGCTCGACCTCGTCGAGCGGCGTTGGGGATCCGAGACGATGATATTCGGCGCCTGGCACGGGGATTTCGCTCCGTGGAACACCACGTGGCACCGGGGCCGGTGGGTGGTGTGGGACTGGGAACGGGCCGGTGAGGGGGTTCCCGTGGGGCTCGATGCGGTCCACTGGGAGATCCAAGTCGCGTCACACGCGGCGAACCGCGACCTCCGGGCGGCCCTTGCCACCGCCGGACCTGCGATCGACCGGGTCTTGGAGCCACTCGGTGTACGCCAACCGGGTCCGGTTCTCGCGTGGTACTTCGTCGAACGGCTCGCGCGTTACGAGGAGGCCCGCGTCGCCGGCACCCTGGGATCCGACGATCGTGGGCCGCGTAGCGCGCTGGACGTACTCGAAGGGAGCGTGTGATGGCCGGCCGGAGCGAGACGACCCGTCTGCCAGATCCCGTCCGTAAGATCGCCAAGAACGCCGGACAACGCTTCGCTCTCGCGACCAGCGGTCTGCGCGTGTTGCCCGACTTCCTGATCATCGGTGCGCAGCGAGCCGGGACGACCTCCCTGTACCGCTACCTCGTCGAGCATCCGAACGTGGCTCGCGTCGTCATGGGCAAGGGCGTGCACTACTTCGACGAGAACTACGGTCGTGGACTCGACTGGTATCGAGGTCACTTCCCGACGCGCAGCACCGCGAAACGTGTGCACCGCAGAACCAAGTCCCCGCTCGTCACGGGCGAAGGCGCTCCGTACTACCTGCTGCATCCGGCGGTCCCCGGCCGCGTCGCACAGACGCTGCCCCAGGTACGGATCGTCGTGATGTTGCGAGATCCCGTGGAGCGGGCCTATTCGCAGTATCAGCATGAGAAGGCTCGGGGCTACGAGTCCTTGGCCTTCACCGATGCCCTCGAGGCGGAGGCCGAACGTCTGGCGGGCGAACGCGAGCGGCTGCTGGCCGATCCGGCCTCTGAGTCGTTGAGCTTCCAGCACCACTCGTACGCGACCCGAGGTCTGTACCTCGATCAGCTCCTCACGTGGGCCGAGCACGTTCCGGCCGCGCGCACTCTGATCCTCGGGAGCGAGGAGTTCTTCGCGGAGCCCGATACCGGGTACGGCCGCACGCTGGAGTTCCTCGGGCTGTCTCCTCGATCGCTCGGAACCTACGGTAAGCACAATGCCCGCCGATACGACGACATGCCCCCGGCTGCCCTCGAGCGCCTGATCGAGCAGTACCGTGAGCCGAACCGCAGGCTGTTCGAGTATCTGGGGAGAGAGTTTGCCTGGCGCGCGTGAAGAGCCGGACGCCCCGACGCCGGCCGGTACCGGCGGGTCCGTCCGAGGGGATGGGCGTTCCGCGAAAGAGGTGTCCGGCCACCGCCGTTCGGACCTGACCACGCTCGCCCGTGGCGGCATCCTCAACCTCGCGGGAGCCGTCGCGAGCGGCGTCTGCGGGTTCGGGCTGATCGTCGTGCTCACCAGGGGGCTGGGGCCGGAACGTGTCGGCGCGTTCTTCGTCGGCGTCGCGCTGTTCCAGATCCTGGCCAACACCGCCGAGCTCGGAGCGGACACGGGTCTGGTACGCATGATCGCGCGCCATCGTGCGCTCGAGCAGGTCGACGAACCACGGCGGACGCTGCCGCTCGCGCTCGTTCCCGTGGCGCTGGTCGGGTGCGCGTTCGGTGCGGTGATGATCGTGTTCGCCCCGGAACTCTCCCGCGTGTTCTCCCGGAACTCCCCGGCCACGCTGGTGGAGCCCTACATCCGCTGGTTCGGCGTCTTCTTGCCCGTCGCCACTTTGCTCACCGTCACGCTCGCCGCGACCCGTGGATTCGGCACGATGCTGCCCACAGTCGTGGCCGACAAGATCTGCAAGCCCGTGCTGCAGGTGCTGCTGGCCTTCGTCGCCGTGGCTCTCGGAGGCGAAGCGCTCGGCGTGTCTCTCGCGTACACGATGCCGATGTTCGTCGGCCTCGTGATCGCTCTGGGGTGGCTCTCGGTCCTCGTCCGTCGTTGGGAGGCATCCGATCCGAGTCCCACCGCCGTCCGACGGCGGTGGGGAGAGATCGCCGGAGAGTTCTGGCGGTTCACCGCTCCCCGTGGGTTCGCCGGCTTCTTCCAAGTGGGAGTGCTGTGGCTGGACACGCTGTTGGTAGGAGCGCTCGCCTCCACCGCTGAAGCCGGCGTCTACGGGGCAGCAACGCGGTTCATCCAGGTCGGCACGTTCGCCAACGTCGCCGTGATCCAAGCGATCGGACCGCGCCTGTCCGAGGTGCTCGCGCGCGGCGAACACGATCGCGCCGGACATCTGTGGCAAGGAGCGACGTCCTGGTTGATGCTGCTCGTCTGGCCCTTCTACTTCACGGTGATCATCTTCGGTTCCACCCTGCTCGGGATCTTCGGGCCGGGATTCGAGACGGGCGCCACCGCCCTGGCGATCATCGCGGGGGCCAGCCTCGTCGCGAACGGCGTTGGGCCCGTCGACATCGTGCTGCTGATGGGCGGGCACAGCGCATGGCAGATGGCGAATACGATCGTGGCGCTCACGCTCAACATCGTTCTGAACCTCGTGTTGATCCCGATCATGGGCATCGAGGGCGCCGCGCTGGCATGGGCCGCGAGCCTGCTGGCGAACAACCTGCTGCCGCTCATACAGGTATGGATCTTCCATCGCCTGCATCCGTTCGGGCGCGGATGGTTCCGCGTCGCCACCGCGTCGACGGTCTGCGTCGCGTTCCCGGCACTCCTCGTCCGCCTGGTCGCCGGATCGGGTGTTGCCGCGTTCCTTGCTGCGTCGGTGATCGGGTACGGCGCCTATCTCGCGGTGGTGTGGCGTTCCCGCGAGCGGCTGGACCTGACCACGCTCCGTGACGCGGTTCGGCGTCGACCGGCCACCACATGAGTGCCACCCGGGGCACCCCGTCTGCGTCCGAGCGGCTCGACTGGCTGACCGGCGTCCTGTGGCCCGCGTCCTCGGGCGCGCGGACCACGTTCGAACGCCCCCGTGGGGAGGAGGTCTCCGAGTCCTATCTGGTGATTCCCGGACGGAGCCGGGCGCGGTTCTTGGTTCCCGCCGCCCCACGCCCCGCCGCCGCGGCTTCGGTACGCGCGTATAACCGGCTCCGTTCGCCGCGCACCCGCCTGTTGCGCTCTGTGCTCGGGATCGGGCTCGACGTGGGGCTCGCGCAACCGATGCTGCGCGACCGTCTGTCGGTGGTGTCGGAAGGTGAAGATCCCACCCTGCTCGAGCACCTGCGCCTCACGGCGTTCGACGACCGCCCGATCGTCGCGGGGATCGGGATCGGCAGCCCCGGTCCCTTCCGCAAACCCGTGCTGCAGGTGTTCTCGCGCGAGGGGCGGCCGCTCGGGTTCGTGAAGGTCGGTTGGAACGAGGTCACGCGCGCGCTCGTGCGCACCGAGGCCGACCTCCTCGCCCGCTGCGGGACGCAGGCACATCCGACGTTCGCAACCCCGCGCCTGCTCCACACGGGAAGGTGGCGTGACCTCGAGCTCTCGGTTGCGTCTCCGCTGCCGCTCGGTGTGGATCGCTGGCGTCCGTGGCGCCGCCCGCCGCCGCTCGCGTCGATCCGGGACGTGGCGGCGCTCGCGGACGGGGGAGTGGCGTCGCTCCCGCTCGCGAGGAGTCCCTACTGGAGGCGGGTCGGTGGGCGCCTCGAGGTGATCAACGGGGGGGATACCGAGTTGCTCGACGCCGTGCGGACACGGGCCGAGGCGATCGAGGCAGCCAACGGCGATACCCAGGTGGCGTTCGGCGCATGGCACGGCGATTGGTCGCCGTGGAACTTCGCGCGTTCGGGCGGCGAGCTGGTCGTGTGGGACTGGGAGCACGGCGACCTGGCGGTTCCGTTCGGGTTCGACATCGTGCACTTCTTCTTCCAGCTCGCGTTCATCGCGGACGGCCGTCCCCTCGGGGAGGCGCTCGACGCCGCGCGCGCATCCGCCGCACCGATGCTGCGGGAGCTGGACGTCGAGCGCCCCGGGCTGGTGGCGACGCTCCACACACTGGAGGTCGCGTTGCGGTACGCGGGAGCGAGCAGCGTCGGTGCCGGCGTCAATCCACGGTTCGCTTCGGCAGCACCTGCGATCCTTCGACGCGCCGTCTTCGAGTGAGCGGTCAGCGCCCTCGAGTGCGGAAGTAGTCGCTTCGAGCGAGCGATCGGTACGCGCGCATCGACCCGCGGCTCGAATCCACCCACCACGGATAGATCGAGTTCGAGTGGAAGTAGATGAGGGCGCGGATCTTCGGGAAGCGCTGCTTCATCGTGTCCTTCGCGTTGAGGAGCCAGTGGCGCTTGCGGCCAGGTTTGCGCCGGTCCTCTTGCACGCCCGTCTCGCCGACCATCATCGGCTTGTCACGCCTGATGCCCCACCGATAGAAGTCGGCGAAGATCGAGGCGAAGCTGCGCCAATGAGACCCACGCTTGCCCGGTGCCCAGTTGTAGCCGTCCGCGCAGAGCCAGTCGACATAGTTCCCGCCCGGATAGAACTTCTGCCCGCGCCCCTCCGTGAACGCCCAGGCGTTCGGGCACCAGGTCCAGACCGCGTTGGTCGCGCCGCGGCGGTCGAAGATGTCGCGGACGTGGCGCCACGCGCGGATGTACTGCGCGGGTGAGTCGACGATCTCCGGCTTGCCGTCCATCTCCCAGAAGAAGCGGAGGAACACCGGTTGCTCCAACTCACGCACCGCGTTCGCGCGCTGGCGGATCATCGTGTCGTAGTCGCCGGATGCGATCCGGTCGGCCGACGTCCCGTTCCACGAGATCATCGGGATGCTGCCTCGCCGTAGACTCCAGGGCTCCCGCCAGGTGGGGAAAGGTTTGTCGAAGGCGTAGTAGTAATGGTTGACGTCGAGTCGGCGCCCCACCTTGCGTTCCAGCTTGCGAACTCCGAGCTGCTGGTCCCGCATGTCCCAGCCCGTTCGGGGCTTGACCCACGCGCCGAACAGCGACCCGCGCGTCGGCACGAGCTTCGACACGGATTCGCGGACGAGCACGCCGCCGCGATTCACGAGCTCCGCCGACGCCGGTGAGTCGAACGCGGCGAGAGTCGTGACGAACATGGTCGCGATGACGGCGACGGCCGATAGACGTCGCCAACTCGTGTGTGGCATCGATCCTCCCCCACGGAGAGCGCCTGCCTGCGATCACCGGCAGGATGTCGCCGGCAGGCGCAGAGGCGGTTCCGTTGCTGTCTCCTCAGGGGTATCGGCCGGCGATGTCGGTGCTTGAGCTAGGGGAAGGCCAGCCACGGCGACGTGTGCCGCGTTCGGGTGCGGGGCAAGGTCAGACGGGGATCGGTCGCGGTGGGGACGAGGTCAGCGACGCTTGGGACGCGCGCCGCGTCCGGAGCGCGGGGGTTTGGCCGGGGGTCCGAACCCGCCGCTGCCGTTCCCCCCGGGCGGGGGCTTGACGTCGGAGGGCTGCTCGTACATCTCGTAGCTCTGGTAGCCGTAGGAACTCGGCGCCTTAGACGGATCGAAGTTGTTGAGTACGGCGCCGAGCACCGTGGCGCCGATCCGGTCGAGCTCGAGCCGCGACTGTGCGATCGCTCCGCGCGGGGTGGTCTGCGAGTCGGCGACCAACACGATGCCGTCGACATATGGGGCGATCGCGAGACAGTCGGCCACCGCGAGCATCGGTGGGCCGTCGATGATCGTGATGTCGCTGACCTTTCGGCACTCGTCGATGAAGTCCTGCATCCGGCGCGACTGCAACAGCTCCGCGGGGCGCTCGGGGATCGGGCCGGAGACGAACACCCAGAGGTTCTCGATCCCTGTATCGCGCGGGCCGATCCGGATCGTCTCGTCGTCGGCCGTGAGGATATCCGACAGGCCCCGGGAGTTCGGCAACCCGAAGAACTGGTGCAGTCGGGGCCGCCGGAGGTCGGCGGACACGAGCACGACGCGCTTGCCCGTGCTCGCCAAGCTCACCGCGAGGTTCGCGGCCGTCGTGGACTTGCCCTCCCCGGCCAGCGCGCTCGTGACGAGAACGGTCTTGACGCCCTGACGCGCCGACATCGCCAGCACCGCGGTGCGCAACGAGCGATAGGCCTCCGAGCTCGGGCTCTGTGGATCGGCGACCGTGATCAACCTGGCGGCCCGCTTGTCTCCCCAGCCGGGAGTCCTCGGCACGATAGCCAGTACGGGCGCGGCGAAAGCCTCTTCGAGGTCTTCGCGGGTCCGGGCCCGCTCGTCCGTTCGCTCGCGCAGGAACGCGACCCCGATCCCGAGGAACAAGCCGAGGAACAGGCCCGCCGCGATATTGAGCTTGTGGTTCGGGCTGCTCGGCTGCGCGGGCGCAACGGGCGCGCCGAGCAGCTGGCCGGGGTTGGTGTTGAGGGACGCTCCGGTCTGGATGAACTCGTCGATCGCGATTCGGATCTCCAGCAAGGCGTCGTCACGGGCCTCGCTGGACCCGGCGTCCGAGAGCTCGTCGACGAGCAGTTTCAACTGTTCCGTCACGTTCTCCCGCAGGGAGCTGACCTCGGCCTCGGCTGCATCGCGCTTGTAGTTGAGGTATTCCTCGGCCACCGCCTTCGCGCCGGCCGCGGCTTGCTCCGGATCGGTGTCGGAGTAGGTGATCTCCAGGATCGTCGATTCCGTCGGGAACGCCACGCTGGTGTGCTTCTGGATCGCCTGCGGGTCGGTTCGCAAGACCCGCGCCGCGGCCGCCTCGACCTCCGTCGATGAGGCGATCTCCTTCTCGGTGTCAAGGCTGACGAGGTCCGCGAGCGGCTGCGAACCGAGTTCTGTCTGGGAGACGCCGACCGGGCGAACGAGGATCGTGGCCTTCGACGAGTAGCTCGGGGTCCGGGTGAAGCTGTAGAGCGACGCGAGCGCCACCATCCCGAGCACACACAGCGCGATCGCCTTCTTCTGGTTTCGGAAGACCTGCAGGTAGGCCCGGAGGTCGATCGTGCCCTCGGCCGTCTCGGTGCGGCCGGTCATGTAGCTCTCGGGGGGCATCGAGTTCCTTCCGCGTCCTTCGTCCGGTGTCCTCAGGCGGTGCAGGTCCTCGCCTGGGGGATGACGGGGACGTTCGACCTGGTCAGTCTACGGACGCGTCTCTGGTCGAACAACCATCCTCTCTGACCACGTGCTGCCCCTCCCCGCGAGTGCACATTCGGTTCGATACCGGATGTCGGCACGCGGCGGGCGGGGCTCAAGCTCGGATCCGGCGGGAGGTCGCCTCAGCGGGCGTGTTCGAGGGAGCGGCAGTCGGCGCAGGCACGCCGGCCGTCCTCGAGGGTGTGTGCGCAATCGGCGCGATCCGCGGCGAGGAATGCGGTGGTGAGCCATCCTTCCGCCTCGTCCAGGTGCCCGAGGGCCACGGAATCCGCGAAAGCGGAGGCCAGGCGGTCGAGTTTGGAGTCCCTGCGCATGTGGTAGGTATCGACCAGCCGGGACCGACACCTTGACCCGTGCCTGGGAGTTATGGACTTTCGGACTATATCGCCCGGCATAGGGGACGACGAACGTCGGTTCTATTGCCCCTAGGCAGGGTAGACCGCTAGTATTCACGCACTACGAGTAGTGCCCGACCGGGGGGTATCCCTCGAGGGCATGGGAAAGGCAGAGCATATGAAGCGGGCAGTTGCAGTCATCGGTGCGATCGCCGCTACGGCGATTGTGTTCCTGATGGTGACGGCGGGAACCGCGATGGCCGCCTGCGATCAGTACCCCCCCACGAAGCCCTGCGTCGACGCGAACACGGACACCAACAACGTGGTCAAGTCGGCGGGTGACACTGCCTTCACCGGCAGCAATGTCTCCGTGTGGATGGTGCTCTTGGCGGTGCTGGTGGTCGCCGGTCTCTCGGCGCTCTTCATCGCGCGTCGTCGCTCAGCGGCGGAACACTCCTAAACGAAGCGGAAACCGCACCAACCGACGAGCACGAAGTCTGACTCCGAAGCCGGGTCCTGGCGACCCGGCTTCTGGCGTTCCCGACTCGTTTGACCGATGGCGTCCCTGCGGGCCCGGGATCAACGTGTGATGTTGCGCCACCATCGGCCCGGGACCGGAGGGGAGAACCGAACCTCTAGCTCGAGTCGCGCGCCCGGTTCGCCTTCCCAGATCGCCACGTCCCCCTGCAGATCGACGTCGTCGCTGCCGCCCGTCAACTCCATCCCTTCGGGAGCAGCGATCTGCACGCGCAGCTGCGTCGGTTTCACGGTGGTCTGACCCAGGAAGAGCAGCCGGTAGACGCCGCCCGAGGAGTTGCCTTGCCACCCTTCGGTGATCGTGGTGTCGACTGTGAGTGTCGCCTCCGTACCCGAGGGGATCGAGAACACCTCGTTCGCGAACGGGATACCGCCGAGATCGCCCACGGTCGGTTCCACGTCGGTGCCGTCACGCTGAGCGCCGTCGACCGTGCAGCTCGGTGCGCAGTACACATCGAGGAGCGCGAACGTCTCGCCGGGCCCGAACCGACGATCGAACGGCCCGATCACGTACGCCGGCAATCCGTGATCCGGAGCTTCGTTCGTGATACGCACGTCGGTGCGCGCACGGGCCGTGCGATCGGAGAGCAGGTCGACCGAATAGTCGATCTGCCGCTGCTGGTAGTAGTCCACCTTGTTCCCGGCGCCGTTGTTCATGATCACCGAGAGGAAGTCGCTGTCCTCGGGCACCAGGAAGTCGCCGGCCGCATGTACCGCCTGGAGCCCCTCCTGCATCTGCGGGGACGTGCTGTAGGTGGTGAGGTGACCACCCCCGGCAGCGGTACCGATCGCCCGGATCCCGTCGATGCCCTCGCCGCCCGCGAGGAACCGAAGGAAGACCTCCTGTGCCGCCGCGCCGAGGACCTCTTTGCGTGTTGCCGGGTCCCGGAACCGCGAATACGCCTCGTTCGCGGTGAATGCGACCACGTTGTCCGCGGAGAGCTCGACGTCGAGATCGGGGATCTGCACGGGCCCGGTCACCTTCAGGAGCTCCTGCAAGGCGAACGGATCGACCTCGATCACGCCGTCCAGCTCGCGTCCCGTGGCCTTCTCGTACTGGTCGAGGATCGTCGGCGCGACGATCTGTGCGAAATCGGGCCGCAGGTTCACGTTCTGCCATGCCGCCGGGTTGCCGGGAAGCGTCTGGACGGGTGCGAAGTCCTCGAATCGGAATCGACCGTCCTCCACGGTCAAGATCGAGTACGCCCCGATGATGCCGCCGGTGCCGCGCAGCTCCGCAGGGCTCTCCGCTCCGACGAAGTAGGAGCGAGGTCCGTCGGCGCCGAGGAACTCGGGCAGGCCCTCCAGCAGCAGGCGTCCCGCGTGAACGGCTTCGTATGCGGACCGGATGCCCTCCTCGGCTTGCTCCCGCGCCTCGCCCAGGGGGCCCAGGAGCAGCGTGGAGGGAGAGGCCTCGATCCGGTCCAATGCGGCTTTCGCGTGGCCCTCGGCTGTCACCGCGGTCTCGGCGAGAGGCCCGATCGGCTTCAGAGGGACGCGACCCGCGGAGGGGGACAACGAACCGAGGCCTTCGGGGAGTTGTGCGATCCCGTTGGTGAGGGCGGTCCCGGCCGCGGCGAGTTCGCCGCCCGCTTCGGCGATCCCCTGGACGGCGTCCGGTGTCCGGCCGAGCAGCGGGACGAACCCGAGGACCCGGTAGGAGGGCCCGTGTGCAGCCGCAATCGCTTCGTCGAACTCTGCTGCCGCTTCGTCGAAGGATCGCTGTGCGACGCCGACGTCGCCTTCGACGAGCGCGTTCCGGGCTCGGTCGAGCGCGTCGCGTCCGTCGCTGAGCTGTTCTCGGATCCCGATCGTCTGGATCCCGGCGAAGACAGCGGCTACGAGAACGATCACGGCGAGGACGACGAACGTCCACACGATCGCGCGGCGGATCCGACGTCTGCGCTCGCTGGGGTCGGACCGACCCCCCGGGTGATCCCGGCGTGCGTGCCCGTTCGTCGACGCGGTCGGGGTCTGAGTCATCGTTGCTCTTCCGGCGCAGATGGGAGGCGCGCCGAGCGCGCCGAGCCTAGCATCCCCGCTGCTAGGCTTGCCCGTCCATGAAGGCCGCCTACCAGGGAGAACCGGGTGCCTACAGCGAGCACGCCGTGCTGGCGGTGTTTCCGGATGCCGAGCCGATGCCCTGTGAGACGGTCCGGCTTGTCTTCTCCCGTGTGACCTCCGGCGAAGCCGACGTCGGCGTCGTGCCGGTCGAGAACTCGCAGGCCGGGTCCGTCAACGAGACCTACGACTTGTTGCTGCAGACCTCTCTCGTCTCGATCCGGGGCGAGACGGTCGTGCGGATCGACCACGCGCTGTTGGCGCCGCCCGGAGCCCGCCTCGAGGGGATCGAGCGGGTGCTGTCGCACTGGCAGGCGCTCGCGCAGTGCGAGGAGTTCCTCGGTTCGCTCGGGGTCGAGATGGTGCCGGTCCACGACACGGCCGGCGCGGCCCGTCTCGTCGCCGAGGACGGTGACCCGACCGCCGCAGCCGTCGCCAGCGTGGGCGCGGGCGCCAAGTTCGGGCTCACCGTGCTCGCGGAGCACATCCAGACCCACCCGGAGAACTTCACGAAGTTCGCCGTCGTCTCGACGGACGAACTGGACCTCGGCCCGCCGGACAAGACGTCGCTCGTGATGGCTGTTCACGACCGGCCCGGCTCGTTGCTCGCCTCGCTCGCCCCTTTCGCCGAACACGGCGTGAACCTCACCAAGCTCGAGTCCCGGCCCCGGCCCGGGGCTCCGTTCGAGTACGTCTTCTACGTCGACCTCGCTCGCTCGGCATCCGACGACGGGGTCCAAGCGGCACTCGATCAGGTCCGCGAGCACACATCGCTGTTGAAGGTGCTCGGTTCCTATCCGTCGCATCCCTCTCCGGTCTGAGCGGGGTCGGCGGGTTTCCCGCGCGGGCGTCGACCGCGTGGGATCCCGGAGGCTGCGGCTACCATCTGCGGGATGCAGCGACCCCCGAAGTCGGTCCGGAGTCCTCGACGTCCGGGACCGCCCCTCCCGTTCGCGACGATCGTCGCCGTCCTCGCGGTGATCGTGCTCCTCGCGGTGGGTGCCCGCGCTCTGTTCGGCGGGGATGACGACCCGGGTCCGGGCCTGCGCCGAGCGCTCGGCGAGGGTTCGACGGAGCCTGCCGTATCGCCGACCCCCGACGGCGATCGGGGCCAGGGATCGGACGACGAGAACGTGGATGCGGCCGGCGTGCGCACCGCGCCCCCGATCGGCACCGAGGTGACCGGGCTCACCACGTTCCGCGGGAACGCTACCCGCACCTACTACGGCGAGGGGCCGCTCCCGAGCCGTCCGAGGGTCCTGTGGCGCTACCCGCCGTCCGGGGGCCTGTGCTCGCAGTCGACCAACCTGGGGGAGACGACGACCTGGTGCGGCACTGGGTGGACGGGTCAGCCGAACGTGCTCGTCAACCGCAAGGGCGACACGGAGGTGCGTATCGGCGCCTACGACTCCGCGTACCACTTCATCGACGGCAAGACCGGCGAGGCGGTCAAACCCGCCTTCCAGACCGGGGATCTCGCCAAGGGATCCGCCACCAGCGACCCGGACGGATACCCCCTGTACTACGCGGGATCGCGCGACGACGAGTTCCGGATCCTGTCGACCCAGAAGCGCAAGGTCGAGGAGTTGTGGTCGATCAACGCCGAGACGTCGGTTCCGGGAGGCGGACTGTGGAACGACGATTGGGACGCTGCGGCGCTCGTGATCGACGACTATCTGCTCGAAGGAGGGGAGAACTCCTACTTCTACGTGATCAAGTTGAATCGAGGCTATGCCCCGAACGGCGACGTCACCGTGGATCCTCGCGTGGTCACGGCCTTTCCCGGCTACGACGACGAGTTGCTGTCGTCGATCCCCGACGACGATGTGTCGATCGAGACGTCGCCTTCCTTCCACGACGGTGTCGTGTACTTCGCGAACTCGGGAGGGCTCGTGCAAGGGTGGGACATCTCCAAGATCCTCCGGGGCGAATCCGACACGGCGCGACGGGTGTTCCGCTTCTGGACCGGCGACGACACCGACGGATCGATCGCGATCGACGACGAAGGCATGCTCTACGTGGCAAGCGAGCTGCAGCGGTTCAACGCAACGGCGGCGCGCAACGGACAGCTCATGAAACTCGACCCGAGCAAGCGCAAGCCGCTGGTGTGGAGCGTCCCGGTGACCGAGCAGGGAAGCGATGGGCTCGGCGGGATCTGGGCGACGCCGGCGATCTACGGGGACATGGTCTACGTCACGACCAACTACGGGGAGCTCCTCGGCGTCGACAAAGCGTCCGGCAAGGTGCGGTGGCGGATCAAGCTTCCAGCGCCGTTGTGGTCCTCGCCGGTCCCGATCGACGGCGTGCTCCTGCAAGGTGACTGCCTGGGGAGGTTGCACGCCTACGACATCGCGTCGAACCCGCGCCGCGAGCCTAAGGAGCTCTGGGACGTCAAGCTGTCCGGGTGCATCGAGTCCACCCCTGCGGTGTGGGACGGCATGATCTACGTCGGCACCCGCTCCGGCGGGATCTACGGCATCGGCGACAAGCGGAGCTGAGGCGGCCCGCCGCAGGCCGACTGGGGGTAGGGTCGGTCCATGGCGCATATCGCACTGGGCGAGGTGGCACCGTCGATCCCGGGCCGGGACTTCTCCGAAGGTCCCACGGGGATCTTCTTCTACAAGGTGACCTGCCCTGTGTGTGAGATGACGGCCCCGATCGCCTCCCGCCTGGCCGAAGCCGTTCCCGGCACCATGATCGGTATCGGACAGGACCCGCCGGAGGCGCTGGCTACGTTCGCCGACCAGGCCGGTCTCGTGTTGTCGGTGCCCCCGGTCCAGGACTCCCCGCCGTATCCGCTGTCGGACGCGTACGGGATCGAGTCCGTTCCCACGCTCGTCCTGGTGGATACCTCGGGCGTGGTCGACGAAGTGGTTCGCTCGTGGGATCGCGACGGCTACAACCGCGCCGCGGTACGTCTGGCGGAGCTCGCGGGCAGCGTGCCGGTCGTCCTCTCGACCCCCGATGACCGTCTTCCGGCGTTCCGGCCCGGCTGAGGGTCTCGCAACGCGCGCTCCGGGTGAGCGCGCCGCGACTAGATGACGGAGAGCGCGAGTTCGCGCAACTGCTCGGACCGCACCATCGTCGCGATCACGCCGAGCGCGATCAGCACGGCGAACCCGAGGACGGTCACGAGGGTCCGCGTTTGGCGGGGTCGGCCCGGGTCGGCAACCCAGCCAGCGGCGATACCGGCGACGAGACCGCCGAGGTGCGCACGCCAGTCGATGCCCTGGATCACGAACCCGAGGACGACATTGATCAAGACGAAGAACAGGGCCTGCTGCAGCTGCGCATTCGACGAGAACGACGACCGTCTCCGGTAGGTGTAGGCGATGAACGCTCCGGCCAGACCGAAGATCGCTCCGGATGCCCCGACACCCACGACGTTGATCGGACCGAATACATAGCTTGCGACGCTCGCGAGGAATCCCGTCACGAGGAAGATGGCTACCATGCGGGCGCTGCCGAAGGTACTTTCGACCTGCTGACCGAAGACCCACAACACGTAGGAATTGAACGCGATGTGGATCAGACCGGCGTGCAGGAACATCGGCGACAGCAGCCGCCAGTACTCGCCATCGATCGCGATCGCGGGCGGGTAGAGCGCCCCGATCTCGAACAGGCTCTGGCCGGAAGGGCCGGTGAGCAGGTTGCCACCGCCGACCACCATCTCGACGACGAACACGCCGATGATCAGCGCCAGGAGCACCTTGGTGACGGAGACGCTCCAAGTGGCCGTGGCTCGCACGGCCTTGCCCGGTCCCTGTCGGAACTCCTCCCGCGCCGTCTGGACGCACTCCGGGCATTGGAAGCCGACCGGCGCCGGGATCATGCAGTTCGGGCAGATCGGGCGCCCGCATCGGGTGCAGTGCACGCCGGTGCGCTCGTCCGGGTGCCGGTAACACGGCTCCAACCCGGTGGGCAGGTCAGACGCGGGAGTGGTCGGATCCATGCGCAACATCGTACGGGGAGGCGGCGGGAACGACGTGAGATGCAACTACGAGGGCCGCGTACCTGCCGGGAGCTTGGGGAGCTTCGCGAGTGCCTCCTCGACCTCGGCGGGGTCGAACAGGGGGCCCCATCGATCGAGGATCTTGCCGTCGGCGCCGATCAGGTACAGCCAGGGTTCGGTGAGCTGACCGTCGCGGTAGAGCCAGTCGGCTGCGGCTTCGTTCAGAGTGGTCGCCTGGAAGTCGCGCCAGATCTCGACGTGGATGTACGCTGCCCGGTCTCCGAATTCCCGCTGCAGCGCGGCCAGCTCGTCGGTGACGGGTCCGCAGAACTCCGTTTCGCAGTAGACGGGTGTAGCGAAGAGCACGAGGGCCGGGATCCCTTGGTCGACCGCCCCGGCGATCGTCCATTCGTGCAGCGCTCGATCTGGCACCTCGCCTTCGGTCGTGGCGCGCGAGTCGATCGCCGCATCCGGGACCCCTTTCTCGCCGACGACATGGTTCTCCGTCTTCAGGGCCTTCTCGCCGGGATAAGGGAGCGTGGCCCGGTCGTTGACGCCGAAGTCGGCGGAGGCCGTGACGGAACCGCCGTTGGCAAGGGCTCCACTGACCTCCACCCGCCAGAAGCCTGCGCGGTCGAACGTGACGTCGCCGGCTTCGTAGACGCCACGGGCCTCGGACGGCGGCACGATCTCGGGAGCCTCGCGATCGTCGATCTGCTCGCCCGGGGTGGGTACGAAGCGTGCGGTCGCCGTTCCCGACGGTTCCGGATCCACGGGGTCGGTCTCGGTGCCGAGATAGGAGAACGAGAACTCGACGTCGCCGTAGCTCAGGAACCGGTTGTCCGAGGTCAGCAAGCCGACGTCGAGTCGCTGGGGCTGCTCGGCGACGAGGTCGGCGCTCGCCACGATCGCCACCAGGTCGGACGTGGATGCCCCGGCCGATGGGTCGTGGGCAGGATCGTCGTCACCGGTGCAGGCCATAAGCAGCGCGCCGACGACCAACATGGCCGCGATCGTGCGGAAAGAGCGGGAGGCAAAACGGATCACGTCCCCATCCTCCCAGGCTCGGCCCCGAAAGACCCTTCCGGGGGGAACAACGGACCTTCGTCATCGGGGTCGTACACGCTCGCCACGACGCGGGACGCGAGCCAGGTCGTCACCGGCACTGCGGCGACGAGCCCGATCGAACCGACGAGCGTGCGGACGATCTCCGTCGCCACCACCTCGCTGTTCGCGACGATGCCGAGCGACTGCTGCGACAGGGTGAAGACGATCAGCAGTGGGAGCGATGCGCCCGCGTACGCGAGGACGAGGGTGTTCACGATCGAAGCGACGTGATCGCGGCCGAGCCGCAGCCCTGCCCGGGCGAGGTCGCGCGGCGGCGTGGTGGGGTCGGCGCGATGCAGCTCCCACACGGCGGACGCCTGCGTGACCGCGACGTCGTCGATCGCTCCCATCGCTCCGATGATCACTCCGGCCAAGATCAACCCGGCGAGGTCCACTTGCACTCCGAGGGCCGTCACGATCCCGGCCTCCTCCGAGGACAGCCCGGTCAGGTGCGCGAGTTCGACGAACACCTCCGCAAGCACGGCCGTGGTCGCCAGGCCGGCGAGCGTGCCGAGCAGCGCTACCGTGGTCTTCAGGGTGAATCCGTGGGCGAGGTACAACACGAGGTAGAGGATCACCGCGGCTCCGACGACGGCCACGAGGGTGGGGTTCCTCCCATCCAGGATCGCCGGGAGCACGAACGTCAACAGGATCGCGACCGTGGCGACGAGCCCGACGAGCGCGGTCACGCCGCGGAGGCGTCCGAGCACCACGACGACGAGACCGAACAGCACCGCCAGTAGCAGCAGCGCGAACCGGCGGTCTCGATCGACGATCGAGTACTCCAACCCCTCGGGAGCGGTCGCTTCGCGGGCGACGATGACATCGTCTCCGGCCGCCACGGGGATCGTCGTGGCGACGTCGGGCAGCTGGATCTCGATCGTCTCGCCCTCGTCGGGACCCCCGCCGAGCTCGACTGCCACCTGACGGCACGCCGCCCCATCGGCGGGATCGGTATTGGCGCAAGGAACCTCGTCCACGGACACGACGCTCGCGGGGTACACCTCACCGCGCGCCAGGACCCCCTCGGGATCGGGTCGACCCTCTCCGTTCGGTCGCAGGAGCACGACCCCGATCCCGATCGCCACGGCCACCAGGACCGCGGTGGCGATGAGCACCCGTGCGATCGAGCTTGGACGCGGTCCGAACCTGCCGCGATGCGACATGCTCAGCCGTCGCAGCGGGGTGCGTCGAGGTCGATCACGCGCAGGGCGCCACTCGTCGCGTGGACCAGGGAGTCGATGTCCTCGTCGAAGGTCTTCGGGATCGGATCGGCCAGCAGGTCGTTTTCCACCAGTTGTTTGCGTTCCAGCAGCAGCCCGGTTGCCGCCCGGTCCCGGGACTGCGCGTCGGCGGCGATCCGGTGCAGGCCGGCGTGGCTCTGGTCGAAGAACACGTCGTTGAGCGCGTCGCGGTCTCGCCGGCCGATGCGGAGCATCTCGCACAGCCCTGAGACCGTCCGATCGGCCTCGACCTGGGTCACCGGTCCCTCGGGCACCGCCCCGTCGGGGGAGGACTTTCCATCGTCGGAACACGCCGGGAGCGCAAGGAGCGCAAGAGCGGCGACCAGGGTGAAGACGTACCGGCAGATGGACACGGCCCGAGCTTAGCGGTCGGGCGTTGCCATCCGGTGGAGCCGGGGGAGCGGATCGCCGGGCCGACCGTCGTCGTCGGCGTTGCCGACGACGACGGCCTCGTGGTCGAGCAGGAACGCCTTGCGGTCCTCTCGGCCGGAGTAACCGCCGATCGATCCGTCTGCGGGCACCACGCGATGGCAGGGCACCAGCAGCAGCACCGGATTGCGGCGCATCGCGCTTCCGGCCGCTCGTTGCGCGCGCGGCGATCCGGCACGGGTCGCGAGTTCCCCGTAGGTGGCGACGGCGCCGAAGGGGATCGCCCGAGCGGCGTCGAGCACTCTCCGCGCGAATCCGTTGATCCCCGAGAGGTCGGAGGCAGTGGCGAACGTGGACATGCTGCCCGAGAAGTAGGCGTCGATCTCGCCGCGCAGTTCCATCAGCGCCCGGTCGTCCCGGGCCGCGGGCAGGCCCGTCTGCTCCTCAGCGTCCTGGACGAGTCGGTCGGCGCCGTCCTCGACGAATCCGAGCCGGATGATCCCCGACGTCGAGCGAACGGCGATGAGCTCCCCCGCGGGCGAGGTGATCGTGGACCACATCAGCCGGGGCGATGCCATCAGATCGCCGGCCACGGGTAGGGAAGCTCGTCCCCCGGGGAGGGGAAGACCTTCGAGGCGAGCAGCTCGCCGGTGCGCCGCAACGTCGCGTCGATCTCCTCGCGCGTCAGTAGCGCGGCGAGATCTCGACCCAGCGATCCCGCGTCGAGTGAGGCGCGCAAGCGCTCGAGATCGGCCAGCAGGTCGGCCTCGATCGGTTCACCCTCGAACTCCCAGATCACCGTGCGGAGCTTCGGCGCGGCGTTGAAGCACACCCCGTGATCGATCACGAACACACGTCCGTCGTGGGCGAGCAGCGTGTGGCCGCCCTTGCGATCGGCGTTGTTGGCTATCGCGTCGAAGACGGCGACCTGGCGGAATTCGCTCTCGTGGTGGTCGAATAGCGTGAAGAAGTGCTGCTGCGGATCGAACTCCAGGAACAGCTGGACCGAGCCGGGGCCCTCGGGGCCGTCGCGCAACACGGTCGGCGGGACGAACGGCCAGCCGAGCTGCGTCGCGACCCGGAACGCGGCGACCTCCCGGTTGGCGAGCGTCCCGTCGGGGAAGTCCCACAGGGGCTGCTCGCCGCGCCGTGGCTTGTAGATCGCCAGGACCTCGGGGTCCTCCGGACGCTCCGGGACGACCTTCGCCAAGAACGTGTAGTTGGACGAGCGGGGCATCAGTCCGAGGATCTCGATGTTTCCGCCGGCCAGCAAACGCTCCGCGTCAGCCGCGTCGAGCTGCGTCCCGCGCGGGTCTAGCTCCGGTGCCCGTTCATCGCCGGGCATGTGTGCCCCTCGGGATCGATCGGATTGCCGCAGTACTGGCAGGTCGGCCTGCCGCGCGAAGCCACGTCCGCGGCGTACCGCGAGAGCGCGAACATCTGGTCGCGGGTGGCCCACAACCGCAGTTTGTCGCCTTCTGTCTGAACGGACTCCTCGTCGGCGTCGTCGTCGACGAGCTCGTCCACCTCGAGAAGCACCATGTCGCGCTCCGGCTCGTAGCCGATCCGCAGGCTCCCGACCCGGAACCTGGGCTCGATCGGCTCCCGGAGCGTGAGCTCCTCGTCCTCCGGGCCCTGACCGGTTTCCTTCCCGACCTGCGCGAGCAGTTCGAGGATCGACGCGGCGAGCAATTCCAACTGCTGCTTCTCGAGGACGACGGTGACGAGGTCGGTGGCGCCACTTGCCTGAAGGTAGAAGATGCGCTCGCCGGGCTCTCCGATCGCGTCCGCGGTGATCCGTTCGCAGGGGTCGAGTTCCACGGCGCCTATCCTCTCACCTCTCTCGCCGGATCCCCCGGGCGGCCGAGCGGGTCAGTGCCCGCGTCGCCTGCGAGGGGCGAGGCTGGCGAGGGATCCGGTGTCGTTGATCCGGAGCAGGCGTGGGACCCCGCCTCCGATCTCCACGGCACACACCGACGCAGGGTCCACCACGATCCGCTGGAACAGATCCATATGTATGCCCGCGAACTCCGCGACGACCAGCTTGATCACATCGGCGTGTGAGAACACGGCGACGACATGCCTGGGGTGATCGGTCACGATCCGATCGAGTTCGGTGACCGCGCGGGAGCGGGCCTCGCTCATCGCCTCGCCTTCGGGAAAGCGCATCCGTGAAGGAGCGATCTGCACGCGCCGCCAGAGCTTGGTCCTGGCGAGCTGCTTGAGGGGCCGGTTGGTCCAGGAGCCGTACGCAACCTCCCCGATGCCCTTGCGGATCCGGATCGGCAGCCGGCGTTCGGCCGCCAGAGGCTGGGCGGTCTCCCGGCAGCGCTCGAGTGGACTGGAGTAGATCGCGTCGATGCGGGTTCCCCCGAGGCGGTCGCGCACGGCGTCGGCTTGCTCCCGTCCGGTCTCGGACAGATGCACCCCGGGCGTCCAGCCGACCAGCCGCGTGCCGGTCACGTCGGTCACGCCGTGTCGGATCAGCAGCAGCAGCGTCATCCGCGCAGGATAGCCCGCGCGCGGAACCGACTGCGTTCGCGGCAGGCGCGGCCTCGTCCCGGTTCACTGGTGGACCGCGATGGCACCGTAGGAGACGGCTAGTTGTTGCTGCTCCGCCCGGCCGGCGACGAGATCTGACCAGCCCCACTCGGATCTGATCCGGGGAAGGACTCGCCCTTTGCGGCGGGTCCTTCTCGGTCGTGGGTGAAGGGGTCACCGGCGGGCTTCGGCGGAACCGGCGGAAAGCGGATCTCGAAGCGGGTTCCAACACCGAGTTCGCTCTCCACCGCGATCTCCCCTCTGTGGTTCTCGATCACGTGGCGAGCGATCGACAGCCCGAGCCCGGTTCCGCCGGACTGCCGGGACCGGGCACGGTCGACGCGATAGAAGCGTTCGAAGATGCGGGGGAGATCACGGGAGGGGATCCCGACCCCCGTGTCCGAAACCCGTACCACGACGTCCCCCGTAGCCCCCTCCACGACGGCGACCTCAACACGCCCTCCCGGCTTGGTGTACCGGATCGCGTTGTCGACGAGGTTGCGGATACACAGCGCCAGATCTCGGCCGGACCCCCGGATCGGCGGCACGGGAGTAGCGTCGAGTTCCAACTCGACCTGAGCGCTCGCGGCGGCCTCTCGCAACCGCGCTCCTTCCTCGTGGAGCAAGGTGTCCAAGCGGACATCCTCGTCGATGTCGCTTCCCGTCTCCAAGCGAGAGAGGTCCAAGAGGTCGGCCACGATGCGCGAAAGTCGCAGGGCCTCGCGATCGAGCTGCTCCGCGAAGCGAGGGATCACGGCAGGGTCGTCCGCCGCGGCGAGCCGGATCGTTTCGGCGGTCGCCTGGATCGACGCGGCAGGAGTCTTCAGCTCGTGCGACGCGTTGGCGACGAAGTCGCGGCGCACAGAGTCCAACCGCTTGGCTTCCGTGACGTCCCGGACGACCAAGAGGACTGCGCTGCCTTCCGCCGCCGGAACGGCGGTGCCGCGCAGCCACGCGTTCGGCGCGGTCATCTCGGCCTCGACGGAAAGCGGGCTGCGGGTCTGTGCGGCCAATTCGATCGCCTCGCGGAACGCCGGGGGGTGGAGCTGATTCAGGCTCTCCGTGCGGGTTCGAAGGTGTTCGTCCATCGCTTCATTGGCGAACACGATCCCCCCGTCCCCATCGACAAGGAGTACCCCTTCCTGCATCGACGAAAGGATCAGATCGCGAACGTGTTGCTCACGGCGCAGCGCAGGAAGCTGCTTGCCGAGCCGGTCCGCCGCGCGGTTCACCGCCGTGGCCAGCTCGGCGACCTCGGCGGGGCCGCCTTCGTTCGTGCGGATCTCGGGTTCGCCCTTTCCGAGCCGCGTGATCGCCTCGGTCATCCTGCGAAGCCGCCGCCCCATCGTCGCGCCTCGAAGCCACGCCCCGAGACCCACACCGAGGAGGAGGGCCCCCGCGACCACCGCGACCACTGCGGTGTCCATGACGCGGAGTCTACGGTCTCAGTGGAACGAGTGGCCGTCCCAGCGAATCGGCGGTGATCCGCGCACTAGCGGGACGAGGACTCGTTCAGGCTAACGGCAGCTCGAATGAGGGTCGCGAATGCCTTCTGATCGATCTCATCGCCCTCCCGGAAGTCGATCGCGCGCCGAGTGTTGCCTTCGAGGCTTGAGTTGAACAGTCCCGAAGGATCCTTCAGCGAGGCCCCCTTGAAGAATGTGAGTTTCACGACGCTCTTGTACGTCTCGCCGGTGCAGATCGGACCTCGGTGAGACCACACTGGAACCCCAGGATTCGTCGGCTTTCTCCACTTCCACTCCTCGACCACTTCGGGGTCGGCCTTCTTGATGAGGGCGCGAACCCTGGAGAGGGTCTTGCCCCGCCAGTCGCCCAGTTCTTTGATCTTTGCGTCTATCAGCTGAGATGGAGACTCGACCTTCTGCGCGGCGCTCTTGTTCATGTTGTAGAGCACTCTATCTCCGATCCCATCAGATGCAGACCGCTTGTCGGCTCGCGTGCTCGTGACAGGGCGGCCGTCTCGTGTTCGCCGTCCGTTCACTGTTCCCCGTCCGTTCATCTTGGGTCCAGGGTCCCGACACCCTCCGTCCGTAGCGTCGGGAACGCAGATGGAGGGAACCACATCGGTTCGCGCGATACGAGGAGGATGCATGCGCATCAAAGGGAAGCTCACCGTGCTCGTCGGAGTGCTGGCGATCACGATGGTTGCAGCGGCCTGCGGGGGGGACGACGACGGAGGCAACGGAGACACCGGCGGCGACACGTCTGGCTTGAGTGGCACCATCACGATCTCCGGCTCGTCGACCGTCCAGCCGATCAGCAACCTGGTGGCCGAGCTCTTCGCCGAGCAGAACCCTGACGTACAGGTCAGCGTCGACGGCCCGGGCACCAGCGATGGGTTCGTCCTCTTCTGCGACGGGGACACGGACGTGCAGGACGCGTCGCGGGCGATCGAGGAAGAGGAGATCGCTGCCTGTGAGGAGAACGGGGTCGACTTCGTCGAGCTCGAGGTTTCGCTCGACGGTCTCACCGTGCTGACCAACCCGGCGAACTCGGTGGAGTGCCTGAACACCGGCGATCTGTATGCCTTGTTCGGACCCGAGTCCGAAGGATTCGAGAACTGGTCGGAGGCCGACGCGTTGGCCGAGCAGGTGGGTGGCAACGGGGGATTCCCCGACGCGCCCCTGGAGATCACGGCACCGGGTGAGGAGTCCGGCACCTACGGCGCGTTCATCGAGCTCTCCGGGATCCCCGACACCGCCGTGGAGAACGGGGTGAAAGAGGACGATTCCGAGGCGCTGCGCAAGGACTACCAGGCCTCGCCCGACGACAACGTGATCATCACCGCGATGGAGGGCACCGACTCGGCGCTCGGCTTCGTGGGCTTCGCGTTCGCCGAGGAGGCTGGCGATCAAGTCAAGGAG
Organism: Actinomycetota bacterium; assembly: GCA_040902745.1. Classification (GTDB taxonomy): domain Bacteria; phylum Actinomycetota; class UBA4738; order UBA4738; family HRBIN12; genus JBBDWR01. Next base: position 85,815 of record JBBDWR010000028.1, read on the forward strand.
ATCGCCGTCGACGGGGGTGACGGGTGCGTCGCGCCGTCGATCGAGACGGTCTCGGACGGCAGCTACCCCTTGTCACGATCGCTGTACATCTACGTGAACACGGGCAAGGCGTCCGGCAACGAGGCGCTCCAAGGCTACGTGGACCTCTACGTGTCCGAGGAAGGCCTCAACACCGCGGTCGAGGAGGTCGGCTACATCCCGTTGCCGACCGATCGCCAGGACGCGACGCGATCGACCTGGCAGAGCGACGGCGGGGCCTAGCCGATTTACGGATCGCAGGCAGTTGGGGGGGGGGGGGGGGGGGGGGG
>JBBDWR010000028.1:86132-119688 GCA_040902745.1 Actinomycetota bacterium
CGCCGTCCGAACGGCGCCGGCCCCCTTCTCCCGCCCGGAATCGGCGGAGTAAGGTACGGCAGACATGTCGACGAGCATGACCCCGACGGACCGGATCTCGATCGAGACTCTGCGCGGCAGCGCTCGCCGGCGTCGCAAGGAGTCGGTCGTGCGGGGCACGTTGTTCTCCTCGGCTGCCCTGTCGATCCTGATCAGCCTGGCGATCGTCGTCGTGCTGACCGGCGATGCCATCTCGTTCCTCACCAACATCGATCTCGGGTGGCTCGGGGCCGATGGATGGTTCCCGCGCAGCAACGACTTCGGATTGCCGACGATCTTCGCCGGCACGATGGTCATCGTCGTGATCGCGATCGTCGTCGCCGTGCCCGTCGGCCTGGGCTCGGCGCTGTACCTATCGGAGTACGCGAAGCCTCGTGTCCGTCGCAAGGTGAAACCGGTGTTGGAGACACTCGCCGGTATCCCCAGTGTGGTGCTCGGCTACTTCGCCCTCAAGACGATCAACCCCGCCCTCGTCCAGCCCCTTTCGGGGGACGCCGGTCCATTCACGCTCGCGGCCGCCGGGATCGCGGTCGGCATCCTGGTCGTGCCGCTGATCGCGTCCGTTGCGGAGGACGCCATGTTCGCTGTGCCGGGGGCACTCCGCGAGGGTGCATACGGCATCGGGGCACGGCGCCGGACCGTGAGCACGCAGGTCGTGTTCCCCGCGGCCGTCTCGGGGATCGTCGCGGCGGTCATCCTCGGGATCTCCAGAGCCGTGGGGGAAACGATGATCGTCGCGATCGCTGCCGGCGCGACCGGGGGAGCGTCGTTCACGGTGAACCCGTTCAGCCGTGGGCAGACGATGACGGGCGCGATCTCCTCGCTCGCGATCGGGTCCGATCAGGTGCGCGGTTCGGGCCAGGCCTTCAACTCGCTCTATCTGGTCGGCCTGCTGCTGTTCGGCATGACGCTGGCCCTCAACGTGGTCAGTGAACGGTTCGTCCGCCGCGTCAGGAAGGCGTACTGATGGCCGATGCCGTCGCGACGCGAGCGACCAGCGCCACCGTGGAGGCGGTACTTCGGGGACGGCACGCGGACGTGCGCGGACGACTGTTCCAAGCCGCGTTGCTGTCGATGCTGCTGGTGGCGATCGCCGCACTGGTGGCGCTCCTCGTGACGGTGCTCCTCGGCGCGTGGCCGGTGCTGTCGGAGCGAGGCGCGGACTTCGTGAACAGCAACACCTCGAGCATCGAAAGCCGCGCGGGCGTGCGCCAGGGATTGATCGGCTCGCTGATCCTGACCGCGATCGTGGCGGTGCTCGCGATCCCTTTGGGCATCGCAGCCGCCGTGTACCTGCAGGAGTACGCCCGGGATAACCGGCTGAACCGTCTGTTGACCTCCAACATCCGCAACCTGGCAGGGGTTCCGTCGATCGTGTGGGGGATCCTCGGACTCGTCGTGTTCGTGCAGGCGATGCGCGCGTTCACCGGCCCGGGCGACGGTACGCCCGGACGCAGCTACATCTCGGGGGGACTCACCCTCGGTGTCCTGATCATGCCGTTCGTGATCATCATCACGATGGAAGCCCTGCGTGCGGTACCCAGAGGTATCCGGGAGGCGGCGTACGGCGTCGGCGCGACACGCTGGGAAGTCACCCGCAGCCACGTGTTGCCGTACGCGGCGCCCGGGATGTTCACCGGGGCGATCCTCTCGCTCGCTCGCGTCTTCGGCGAGACCGCACCACTCCTGCTGGTCGGGGCGGTCACCGGCTTCCTGTCCACCGGCAACGCGGGGGTCGCCGAGACACTGCAAGGTCCCTACACGGCCCTTCCGACGCAGATCTTCGCGTGGTCCAAACTTCCGGGCGACGAATGGGCGGCCAACACGAACGCGGCGATCGTGGTGCTGCTGGGAGCGATCCTCATCGTGAACTTCGTCGCCATCATCTTGAGGAACCGGTATGAACGAAAGTGGTGATCCGATGGACGTGACCGTAGAACGCGGGCAGCAGCCGGCGTCGTCCCTGCCCGAGGAGCGCGAGGCCGGCCACCTCACGGTGAAAGCCTCCAGGGAGGCAGCCGAGACCGCGAGCGAAGTCGTCTTCGACGTGAAGGACCTTTCGGTCTACTACGGGGACTTCCGCGCGATCCGTGACGTGAACCTTCCGGTATTCGGCAACGAGATCACCGCGCTGATCGGTCCGTCCGGCTGCGGGAAAACGACCTTCATCCGTTGCCTCGATCGAATGAACGACCTGATCGAGGGCGCGCGGGTCGAGGGCACCCTGCTCTATCACGGGGTGAACCTGTACGACCCGCAGGTGGATCCGGTGGAGGTTCGCAGACGGATCGGGATGGTCTTCCAGAAGCCGAACCCGTTCCCGAAATCGATCTACGACAACATCGCGTTCGGCCCCAAGATCGCAGGGTTCAAAGGCAACATGGACGACCTGGTCGAGGAATCTCTGCGCAGCGCCGCCTTGTGGGATGAGGTCAAGGACAAACTGACGGAGTCCGGTCTTGCGCTGTCGGGTGGACAGCAGCAACGGTTGTGCATCGCTCGCGCGATCGCGACGAAACCGGACGTGATCTTGATGGACGAACCGTGTTCGGCGCTCGACCCGATCGCCACGCAACGGATCGAAGACCTGATGCAGGTGCTCGTGAAGGACTACACGATCGTGATCGTGACTCACAACATGCAGCAGGCCGCTCGTGTGAGCGACCGAACCGCGTTCTTTTCGGTCGAGGTCGGCGAGACCGGCCAGCGGACGGGGATGGTGGTGGAGGTCAACCGCACGGAGGCGATCTTCACGAACCCGAGCGACCAACGAACGGAGGACTACGTGACGGGACGGTTCGGCTGATGCCGCGCGCGCACTTCCACGAGTCGTTGGAACAGATCGAGATGGAGCTGCTCTCGATGGGAGAGCTGTGCGGCATCGCCGTAGAGAACGCCGTGCGCTCGCTGATCACAGACGACCCCGACCTGGCTCTCAGGGTGATCGAAGAAGACGATCCGATCGACGAGAAGTACATCGCGCTCGAGGAGGGCATCCTGGAGATGCTCGCGCTTCAGACACCGGTCGCGACCGATCTTCGGCTGATCTCCGCGATCTTGCACATCAACCTGCACCTGGAGCGGATCGGCGACCAAGCTGTCAACGTCGCGAAGATCGCGCGGCTCGTGCACGGCAACGCAGGTGACGAGCAGATCCGCGCGATGATCCAGGAGATGGGCGAACTGGTGGTGGCGATGGTGCGGACCTCGATGGAGGCCTTCCGGCGCCGCGAGCTCGAACTGTGTCTGAAGCTGCCGGAGATGGATGACCCCGTCGACCGGCTCAACCGGAACATGCACGGCGAGGTCACGCGGCTCGCGAACGAGCCGGAGCGACTTGACTGGGGCCTGCACATGTCGCTGGTGGCTCGCCATCTCGAACGGGTCGGCGACAATGCGGTCGACGTGGGGGAGCAGGTCGGGTTCCTGCTGACGGGCAAGTTCCGCGAGTTCACCGACGCATCCCATCCGGTCGAGGCCGTCCCCGATGCAGACTGAGTCGAACCCATCCGGCAACGACAGCGCGACGGAGTCGATCCCGCGGATCCTGCTCGTCGAAGACGAGGAAGCGCTCGTCGACTCGGTTCGCTACAACTTGGAGCGGGAGGGATTTGCGGTCAGCGTGGCCGGCGACGGCCGGGCGGCGCTGGCATCGTTTCGGTCCGACCCTCCCGCCCTCGTGATCCTCGACCTGATGCTGCCCGAGCTGTCCGGGCTCGACGTGTGCCGGGCGATCCGTGCGGAATCGGATGTGCCCATCATCATCGTCACCGCGAAGGATGCAGAGGCCGACAAGGTCACCGGGCTGGAGCTGGGCGCCGACGACTACGTCACGAAGCCGTTCAGCGTACGCGAGCTGATCTCCCGCGTACGAGCCAACCTCCGTCGCTCGAAGATGCGAGCCGTTGCCGTGGCCGACGACGTGTTGGTCGGCGGCCGCGTCGAGATGGATGTCGTGCGCCACGAGGTCCGCGTCGGTCGGGACCCGGTGCAGTTCCCCCCGAAGGAGTTCGAGCTACTGGAGACGTTCCTGCGTCGCAAGGGTCGATTGCTGACCCGTGAGTTCCTGATCGAGGAGGTCTGGGGCCCCGACTACTTCGGCGATACGAAGACCCTGGACGTGCACGTGAAGCGTCTCCGTCGGAAGATCGAAGACGATCCCCACCGGCCGGTCCACCTGCTCACCGTTCGGGGGCTTGGCTATAAGTTCATCGACTGAGCCTTGCCGGTATCGGGGCGCCGAACGTAGCATCGGGGTCCGCCCCGGCGGCCCCGGGGAGCACGCGCCTGGTCGACCCTGCCGGGAGCCATGACGATGCCTTCCCCGGAACTGCCAGAGGAGGAGCCCCGCTTCCTGAATCGGGAGCTGAGCTGGCTCGATTTCAACGCCCGAGTGCTGGCGCTGGCCGAGGACGCATCGGCACCGTTGCTGGAACGGGCGAAGTTCCTGGCGATCTTCGCGACCAACCTCGACGAGTTCTTCCAGGTCCGCGTCTCCGGACTCCAGGAGCAGGAGGGGGCGGGGGTGGGGAAGGCTGCCTCACCCGACGGGATGACGCCCGCGGAGCAGCTCGCCGCGATCCGCGCTCGCGTTCTCGACCTCCTGACCCGGGTCGACCGGACGTTGCTGCAGGAGCTCCTCCCCGCGCTGGAGAAGGAGCGCATCCGGATCGAGTCGTGGTCGGCACTGTCGCCCGAGGACAAGTTGTTCCTCTCCGACCAGTTCCGTGAGTCGATGTTCCCCGTACTCACGCCACTCTCCGTCGACCCTGCGCACCCCTTCCCGTATATCTCCAGCCTGTCGCTCAACCTGGCGGCGAGCGTCCGTGATCCGATGACCGGCGATCGACGCTTCGCCAGGGTCAAGGTGCCGCCGCTGCTTCCACGTTTCGTGCCGATGCCCGACGGCGAGCGGTTCGTGCCGCTCGAACAGGTGATCGCCGCCCACCTCGATGCCCTGTTCCCCGGTATGGAGATCCATGAGCACCATGTGTTCCGGGTGACGCGCGACGCGGACCTCGAACTCGAAGAGGAGGAGGCCGACGATCTGCTCGACGCGATCGAGTCCGTGCTGCGCCGACGCCGTCGGGCGGCGATGCCGGTACGTCTGGAGATCACACCGGAGATGTCCGACGAGGTTCGCGAGCTGCTGATCCGCGAGCTCGATCTCGACGAGTCGCAGGTGTACGTGTGCGATGGATTCCTCGATCTCGAGGGGCTGTGGTCGTTGCATCGGCTCGACCGTCCGGAGTTGAAGGACGAACCTTGGACCCCGATCACGCAGTCTCGACTCGTCCGGGGCGAAGGGGGTCGCCTCGACCTGTTCCAGGCGCTGCGCGAGGGAGACGTGCTCGTTCATCACCCGTACGATTCCTTCGCGACGTCGGTGGAAGCCTTCGTCGAGCAGGCCGCGACCGATCCCAACGTGCTTGCGATCAAGCAGACCCTGTACCGCACGTCCGGGCGCGAGTCCGCGATCATCCGCTCGCTCTCGCGGGCCGCCGAGCTGGGCAAGCAGGTGGTGGCACTCGTCGAGCTCAAGGCGCGATTCGACGAAGAGGCCAACATCACTTGGGCGCGGGCGTTGGAGCAGGCGGGGGTGCACGTCGTCTACGGGATGGTCGGCCTGAAGACGCACGCCAAGATCTCGCTCGTGGTGCGGCGTGAGGGCGGAGGGATCCGCCGCTATGCGCACGTGGGCACCGGCAATTACAACCACGTGACGGCCCGGCTGTACGAGGACGTCGGACTGCTGTCGGCCGACGACGAGCTCGGTCAGGACCTCTCCGACCTGTTCAACGGGCTCACCGGGTACAGCCGGCAGCGCGACTTCCGCAAGCTGCTGGTCGCGCCCGCCGGTGTGCGGCCCAAGCTCCAGGAGCTGATCAGCCGGGAGGCGCAGGCTCCCGACGGGGAGATCGTCCTCAAGATGAACAGCCTGGTCGACTCCGACATGATCGAGTCGATCTACGAGGCGGCTGCATCGGGGGCCGTCGTGTCGCTGATCGTGCGCGGGATCTGTTGCTTGCGACCCGGGGTACCCGGCCTGTCCGAAACCGTCCGTGTGCGCTCCATCGTCGGCCGGTTCCTCGAACATTCGCGGATCTTCCGCTTCGGTTCTCGCGAGCGCGGACACGACTACTACATCGGATCCGCCGACCTCATGCCCCGCAATCTCGACCGTCGCGTCGAAGCGGTCGTCCCCGTGACGGACCCGCACCTGCAGCTGCGGCTCGATGAGATCCTGGAGGTGTGCCGGGAGGACGATCAGCTCGCCTGGGAGCTCGGTTCCGACGCGAGCTGGTCGAAGGTGCCGACCGTCCGAGGCGTGAACGCGCAACTGCGTCTGCAGGAGCTGGCGGCGGAGCGGGCCAGGGGGGAACGTTGAAGGCGAACGGGTTCGGCGGGCGCGCATGACTGTCGAGCGCGAGGTGAAGTTGGCGGTCCCTCCGAGCTTCCACATGCCCGACATCGACGGCGCGATCAACGGCTTCGTCGCGTCCTCGCAGGATGACCGCCGGATCAACACCACGTACTGGGACACCGCCGATCTAGGGATCGCCCGCTGGGGATGCCAGCTCCGGCATCGCACCGGCGAGGGCCGCGGCGGGTTATGGACCGTGAAGCTCCCGGCCGAGATCGACGGCGAGGCGCTGCTGCGCGAGGAGCGCGAATTCGAGGGCGGTCCGGCGAAGCCACCGTCGGCCGCGGTCGATCTGCTTCGCGCGTACATCCGTGGGGCGGAGCTGCGACCAGTCGCGAAACTACAGACGCTTCGGCGACGGGTGGCACTTCGCGACGGGCACGGGGTGGCGGCCGGTGAGGTCGTCGACGACGAGGTGTCCGTTCTCGACGGGCGTCGCGTCGCCGGCCGGTTCCGGGAGGTCGAGGTGGAACTGGACCCCACGGTCGACGAGGCGGTCGCGACCTCGATCGTGGCGCGCCTGCGCGAAGCGGGTGCGGGAGCCTCGTCTTCGACGCCCAAACACGTACATGCCCTCGGGCCGCAGGCAGCGAAGGCGCCCGAACTGGTGGTGCCGGAGCTCGACGAGGATCCCAGCATCGAAGAGGTGCTCCGCGGGGCGCTGACCTCGTCGGCGATCCGCCTGCTCCGCCACGATGCGGGGGTCCGGATCGGCGAGGATCCCGAGGCCGTCCATCAGGCCCGGGTGGCGACCCGCCGCCTGCGATCGGATCTGCGGACCTACCGGGACCTGCTCGACGCGGACTGGGCAGCCCCTCTGCGCGAGGACCTCGGTCGGCTCGCGGACGCGCTCGGCCGGGTCCGTGACGCCGACGTGCTGTGGGAGCGACTGCGATCGCACTCCGCCGGGCTTCCCGAAGCCGACGCAGCCGTGGCGAAGCGACTGCGCACGCGCCTCGAGCGAACGCGACAAGAGGCTCGGGTGGCGCTGCTGGCTGAACTGCGCTCGACCCGATACGGGCAACTGCTCGACCGGGTGGTCGCGGGGGTGCAGCAGCCCGCCGTTCTCGACGAGGCGCGGCGACCCGCCAGGGCGACGATGGCTGAGGTTATGGATGGCCCGTGGCGACACCTTCGAGCTGCGTTCGACGCGTTGGACGCCGACTCCGCCAACGAGGAGCTGCATGCGGCGAGGATCCGTGCCAAGCGCGCCCGCTACGCGGCCGAGTCGACGATCCCGGTCTTCGGCAAGGCGGCCCGCCGTTTCGCCGAAGCCGCGGCCGACGTGCAGGAGATCCTGGGCGAGCATCAAGATGCGGTCGTCGCGGACGCCTGGCTCCGCGCGGCGGCGCCTGGCGCCGGTTCGCGCACCTCGTTCGTGTCGGGTGAGCTCGCCGCGATCGAACGGACCCGAGCCGATGCGGCGCGCGCAGCTTGGCCAGCGGCATGGAAGCAGCTGTCTCGCAAACGGATGCGGTTCTGGACGTGAGCGAGAAGCAGGTCGAGGTCCAGGCGGCCGGAGGCGTCCTGATCGGCACCGACGATCGTGGACGCCCGGCGATCGCGGTAGTCCACCGGCCTCGCTACGACGACTGGTCGTTGCCCAAGGGCAAACTGGACGACGGAGAGGCGCACGAGGCCGCTGCGATCCGAGAGGTGGAGGAAGAGACCGGCTTGCGCACCGAACTTGGGCGGGAGCTGCCGCCGGTGGAGTACCTGGACCGCAAGGGCCGGCGCAAGGTCGTGCGGTACTGGGTGATGCGTCCGCTGGGAGGGGCGTTCATCGCCAACGACGAAGTCGACGAACTCCGGTGGCTTCCGGTGGCCGAAGCCCTCGACATCCTCAGCTACGCCCACGACCGAGAGCTCGTGCAAGCGTTCGGAGCGCAGGGATGAACGAGGAGCGCGTCTACCTCGTTCGACATGCGAAGGCCGGCAGCCGCTCGAAATGGGAGCAGGACGACCGGCTGCGGCCGCTCTCCAAGCGGGGTGCGCGGCAGGCTCGTAAGATCGCCAAGGCGCTCGCCGACGCCCCTGTAACGGAAATCGTGTCGAGCCCCTACGTCCGATGCGTCGACACGGTGCTGCCGCTTGCCGCCGCGCGTGGGCTGCCGGTGGTCCCGGATGAGGCGCTCGCGGAAGGCGTGGACGTGGAGGCCTGTATGGCGCTGATGAAGCGGTCGCTCGACGGGGCGGTGTTGTGCAGTCACGGCGACGTGATCCCCGCGGCCATCGAGGCGCTCGCCGCCGACGGTCTGCGGATCGAGGGGCCGGCCGGATGGCGCAAGGGATCGACGTGGGTCCTGGAGCGCGAGGACGGTCGCTTCATCCGCGCGCGGTACGTCCCGCCGCCTGACGAAGTCTGAGCGTACTCGCGCCCAGCTAGGGAACGGGGCTCAGTGCGCTGGCGATCCGGGAGACCTCTCGGAATCCGAGTCGCTCGTACAGCTGCACCGGGCCGTGGAGGTCGGCGAGCAGGTACACATAGGACGCCCCACTCACGGCTGCCTCCTCGAGCACCGAACCGACCAGCCGGCTGGCGAGTCCCCGGCCTCTCGCGTGCGGGAACGTGACGACATCGTCGATGTAGGCGACCCCGTCGCCCGGGACCAGCGCTGCAACCGCGGCGATCCCGCCGGGGCCGATGGCATCGGAGACTCCGAAGTAGCGCTTTCCGAGCGAACGCATCCGGCGATCGATCGCCCGTAGCCGCCGCCCGACGTCCACATCGTCGACGCCGAAGGCCGCGTTCGTCGCACGCAGAACATGGTCGAACGACACCTGATCGGGATCGAGCTCGGTGATCGCGACGTCTTCGGATGTGTTCCTTGCGGTGACATCGATGGCCATCACGAGCTCCCATCGGATCCGGTCGCCACGTGAGCTGAGGTCGGTGAGCAGATCGATCGGGCCGCCCGGGCGCATGATCGCGACGTGGAATCGGTTGGCTCCAGCGGCCGCCAACGCAGGCCCGGTTTCGGCCTCGATGTGCGCGAGCCGCAGGGCCGGATCGTCGGACTCGACCCGGGCGTAGTTCACGTCCCAGATCTCGGGAGAGGTTGGATCGGTCACGACGGCCCCCCATGAAGTTGGGGTGACCTGGGCCACTGCCGCATCCATCGTGTTCCAGTGTCGGAGGATCGCGGTCAACCGGTCGTCTTCCCGCATGGCCGCGAGTCTAGGACGCTTCCTCATAGGCGTGTCCGTCGGTGGTGTCCAGGTTCGAAGTGAGAGAAACCTAGCTGTCGGGTCGCTCCCGGTAGGAACGTAGCGAGGGTAGGCTGCTTGCGTGCTGACGTGTCATCTCTACCGTTCCGGCGAGTTCCACGGCGAAGTCCCGGTCGAGAAGATCCCCGAACTCCTGGAACAGGACGAGCACGCACGCGTCTGGATCGATGCGGTGCGCCCGGATGAGGACGATCTCGAGGCGATCGACAAGGTCGTCAAGCTTCACTCCCTCACGATCGAGGACGCGCTCCATTGGAACCAGCGCTCCAAGATCGAGTTCTTCGAGACCTACTTCACCGTCGTGATCCACGCGCTGGAGCTCTCCGACGAGGACGTCCTGATCGACCGTGAGGTGCACGTGTTCGTCCATCCCCGGGTGCTCACGACGCTGCGCAAGGATCCCGGCAGGCACTTCCCCGGGATCCTTGCGCACATCAAGCGGATGCCGGGATTGATCAAGGAGGGACCCGCGGCGTTGCTCTATATGATCCTCGACTCCGTGATCGACGAGTACCTGACGATCGCCGAACATTTCGAGGACGTCTCAGATGCGCTCGAGGATCGGGTCTTCGGGGACGAGACGGGTCAGGCGGTGCAGAGGGATCTGTTCCGGATCAAGCGTGAGGTCACGATCTTCCGGCGTGCGGTCGCACCCGCGCGAGAGATCATCGACGTCGTGGGCGACCAGCCCGACTTCCAGACCCCGCGGCTCGCGCCGTACTACCGCGATCTGCAGGACCACGTGTTGCGAACCCTGGAGTTCATCGACAACGTGCGCGAGCTCCTCCAGTCCGCGCTCGAGGCTCAGCTGTCGCAGGTCTCGAACCGCACGAACATCATCATGAAGCGGGTCACCTCATGGGGAAGCATCCTGCTGGTGCCGACGTTGATCTCGGGGATCTACGGCATGAACTTCGCCTACATGCCCGAGCTCGACTGGAAGTTCGGCTACCCGATGGCGCTCGTGCTGATGTTCGGCGCCGCGTATGCGCTGTTCCGGATGTTCCGTCGCCGCGACTGGCTCTAGACTGCCGGACAATGTGCCGGGCCGTGAAGGTTCTCTGCGTCGCGACCGACGACGCCTCGCTCGTCGCCCTCAGGCGAGCCGCTGTGGCTGCCGAATGGGAACTCGTCGGCGGCGCGAAGAACGCCGCGGAGGCACGCATCCAGCTCGAGGAGGAGCGGCCGCACTTCCTCTTGGTGTTCGGGCCGTTCGCGGAGCTGGTGGCCGAAGCGCGTGAGCGGTACCCGACGCTGCGGATCGTCTCGGACCGAGACCTCCCCGGGGCCGATGTGGTGGCCACCTCCTTGGCGGAGGTCCGCGGCGCCCTCGTGGGTGCGCCGCGACCGGGGGGTCCCGTCCGCTGACGGGGGGAGCGGTTCTATCGGTCAGCCGCCCCAGGGGCCCCAGCCGTGCTTGTGTGCCATGCGGATCGACACGAGCACGTTGGCGCGTCCGTTGAAGGCGGACTTGCCGGCCATTCCGTACTGGCGGGCCCTGGAGGACCAGTAGCGCCGTACATGCTGGTACACGCCGAGGTAGGGCCCGGCCGAGTTGTACGCGCGAGGCTCGAACCCGGATTCTCGGCGGGCGATGGACATCGCCTTGCGCACGCCTCCGCGCACGCGCCACCGTTGCACGGCGCAGCGGATCGTTCGCTTGACCTGTCGGTCGCTGCGCTTCCATTCGTACTTGCAGAGATCGCGCGGTACGCGGCGTGCCGCGTCCGCGCTCGGGGCCGAAGATAGCGGGGAGAACGAGAACAACGTCATGATCCCCGTGAACAAGAGCGCCGCGGCGATGCCGCGGGTGGTGCGGGCATGTGTGGTCTGCATCATGATGGGGTTTCACCCCCACGGCGGACCGGGGCTGGCGGCCTCGTCCTCGTCGCTCGGCACGGGAGTACCGGTCGACCCGCGGTAGGTCGTGGGTGTTCGCATCACCTCCTGGTTGCGTCGTCGGCGGATCTGTCGTGACCTAGGCGCCCCCGTCGACCGCCTCCCGGCACCGGTGTTCGCCCGCGCAGAAGCCACCCTGGTGTCGGATGGAACCCACGCTGCGGCACGCCGGTGGAACGGAGGGGGTGTCGGGGGGAACTCGTCGAACCTACCCAGGCCCTCCGACATCCGACAACCGACACGGCGGAAAACGACGAGAGCTCGATCGCCCGGACCGAGCTCCCCACCGGGCGTCCGGGCAGGTGGCGCCCATGGGACCGAGCATGTGACCGGTGGTCACGCGATCGGGCACCCGCACAGGTTCTCCATGACTCGTCGGGCCGGCATCCGGCCCTTCCGGTGGGCTCCGCGAGGATCGTCGGTACGATACAGGCATGCTGCGCAAGGTCATCATCGCTGCTCCCCGTGGGTACTGCGCCGGAGTCGAGCGCGCGGTCGATGCCGTCGAGAAGGCCCTCGCCAAGCACGGGTCGCCGGTGTACGTGCGCAAGCAGATCGTCCACAACCTGCACGTCGTCCGCGACCTCGAGGCGCAGGGAGCCGTCTTCGTCGACGAAGTGACCGAGGTGCCACAAGGGGCGGTCGCCGTGTTGTCGGCCCACGGCTCGGCCCCGGAGGTCTACGAGCACGCAGCTGGTCGGGGGCTCGACGTGATCGACGCGACCTGTCCGCTCGTGACGAAGGTGCACCTGGAGGCACGCAGGTTCGCGGCGGAGGGCCGGACGATCCTGTTGATCGGACATGCGGGTCATGAGGAAGTGGAGGGCACAAGCGGCCAGGCGGCGGGGCAGACGATCCTCGTGCAGACCCCCGACGACGCTCGCTCCGTCGAGGTCCCCGACCCCGACCACCTGTGCTACCTGACCCAGACGACCCTCTCGGTCGACGAGACCAACGAGATCGTCGAGATCCTGCAGCAACGGTTCCCGGCGCTGCAGGGGCCCCCTCGCGACGACATCTGCTACGCGACGACGAACCGGCAGGACGCCGTCAAGGAGGTCGCCCGGCGCTCGGATGTCGTGCTCGTGATCGGCTCGCAGAACAGCTCGAACTCGAACCGCCTCGCCGAGGTCGCGACCGACCTCGGCACGCCCGGCTACCTCGTCGACGACGAGACGGAGGTGGATCCCGCGTGGCTCGAAGGCGTCGACGTCGTGGGGGTCACCAGCGGAGCGAGCGCGCCGGAATGGCTCGTCGAGCGCATGCTCACCTTCCTCGCCGAGCGAGGGGCGACCGAGGTCGAGGAGCTGCGCCTCGCCGAGGAGAACGTCCGGTTCTCGCTGCCCGCCGGGGTGCGAAGCATCCCGCTGGCGCCCGCCTGATCGATCTCACGCCCAGCTGGACGGATGGATCCCGTCCTCGTCGGACTCCTCCGGTGCGATCGCAACCGATGTCGTCGTCGACACGATGCCCTCGATCCCGTGGAGCTCCTGCAGGATCACGCGGCTGGCCGCTTCCCAGGGGAGCGGGATCTCAACGAGGAGGTCGTGACGACCGGCGAGCACCGCGATGCCGCTCACATCGCGGATCCGGAGCAGGATCTCGGCGACCGAGGCCACGGCACCGGCGCGCGTGTCGATATGCACGTAGCAGCACGGATCGTCGCGATACAGCGGATATCCCATGGCGACTTCTCCGGCAACTCCGAGGAGTTCCAACGGGACCACGGGGGCGGTCGTGCTACGGCGGACTCCGTCGACCGTGAGCACTTCGCGCTTGGTCGTGCGCCCGACCGAGGCGAAGTCCGCACCCTCCACGGCGACGAGGATGTCCCAGTCCCCGGTGACCGACACCGCGTTACGGACGCCGTGTTTGCCCGCCAGTTCGACGAGGACGTCGTCGACACGCGCCGGATCCGTGCGCAGATACACATACGCATGCACGATTCGAGGCTAGGCCTGGTTGGAAGGCGGCTCAAGCACCTGCGGACGGTCGTTGGTGGGCTCGCTAGCGGTGTTCGTCGCGAGGCGCACCGTCGATGGCCGAACCGCTCAGCTCGGCGAGCTCGCGCTCGCCCTCCTCGGGTCCGATCGAGATCAGCCGGTCGCCCCCATGCAGTCGGAAGGCCGGTCGCGGTCGGTAGATCCAACGGCGTCCGCGCTGCACGGCGAGCACGAACATGCCTGTCTCCGTCTCGACCCGCAGCTCCTTGAGTGTGTGGCCATCCGCCGGGGACCCGGCAGCGACCTCGGTTTCGACCGTCGTCTCCTCGGTCTCCTCGAGCGCCATCTGCACGACCGGATGCATCTGTTCGCCGCGCTCCACATACCACGTCATCTCTCGCGCGGCGTCGCAGATCGATGCGGTCGCACTCGCGACCCGCAACAAGCCGCGGAGCTCGTCGGGGTTGCGCGACTCGGGGGCGGCGCGCAGCACCCAGGACTCGAGTTCGTCCTGGAGCACGTCGCTCTGCGCCTCGAGCGTCGCGACCTCCGCGGCGAGCGCCTGGTCCTGGAAGAGCAGACAGGAGTACGCGAGACCGACGGCTGCCTCGGACGCGTCCTTCATCTCCACGAGGATGTCGACGGCGCGATCGAGCTCCGACAGGACCGGGCCGTCGGGGTCGGGGTTCGGCAGCGCCGGCCCGCCTGCGAGCTCCCGGATCAGGTCCACGCCTTCCTCGGGTCCCCGGAACAGCAGGACGTCGTCCTTGTTGATCATGGTGCCGGCCTCGGGTGAGAAGTCCCAGTCGGTTCCGCGGCGGATCGCCATCAACCACACGCCGATCTCGGTCGGAAGTGACAGGTCTCGCAACGAGCGCCCGATCGCCGGCGCGTTCTCTCGTACCTTGACCCGGCCCGAGACCTCGTCCGCGTGGCGTAGGTCCGGGCGGAGCGCCTCGGGGATGCCCAGCTTGGCCTCGACGACCCGGGCGATGTCGGCGGCCGCACCACCGATCTTCTCGATCGACGACGCGATCTGCAGCACGCTCTCGATCGCCTCGGCGTCCTCGCGGCTGCGCGCCGCCAATACCGCCATCGTACGCAGGCGGCGATTCGTCTCGTTCATGCGGTCGTGCAGCCGCTCCACCTCGCGGGCGAGCTTCTCCTCCTCGAAGAAGACCGCCGCATAGGCCAGGTCGACCATCAGGTCGGAGACGTCCTTGGCCTCGACGAGGAGGTCCTTGACGGAACGTGGTTGGTCATCCATTCGAGACCCCCAATAGTGACAGAACGGACAGTAGGCAGATCACGCCGACGAGATCCATGACGCTGGTGATCGCGGGAACGCTGTGGTTATCGGGATCCAGGCCGAAGCGGGCGGTCACGATCGCGACGTAGTAGCCCACGACGAGCACGATCGGCAGGGCGAACATGCCGGCCAAGATCGTGCCCCCGATCATGTCGCCGGCGCCCGGATTCGGAGAGCCGAGGGCCTCGGCGAGCCCGTACCCGATACATCCGATCAGTGCGAAGACCGTCGCTCCGAACGCGAGCACGATCCCTCCGTCGATCAATGCGGGCCCCTCCGGGAGCCCGCGAGGCGTGATCACACCCAACTGCAGCTTCGAAGACAACCGGGAGCAGAGGATCCCGCCGAGTGCTCCTGCCTGCCCGACGAACGGCGGGACGAGTAGTAGGACCGCCGGGTAGACGCGAAAGGTCGACGAACGCGCCTGGAGCAACGAACCCGCGAGGATGTCGAGCACGGGTGTCAGTACGATCACCGCGGTCATCTCGAGCACGACGCGCCGCACCACCCGATCGGCCACCGCATACCCACGAACGACGGCCACGACCGCGACGATCGCGCACGCGGCCGCCGCGATCGTTCGGGTCGGCTCGTTGCGGACGAGGAACGTAGCGAGGAAGAGCGTCGGCAGCGTCGCCATGTCGCCAAGCGCGGTCACCATCGGCGTGGCGACGGCGTCGAGGTCCCAGCCGCGTCGATACGACAGCACCGAAAAGCCGATCGTGACGGCGAGGATCAGCATCGAGCCGAGGAGGCCGCCGACGACCGAGATCGTCAGCAGATCCCAGAAGGAGATCGACGGCTCGCCGAACGCGGCGCTCGCCAGGCGGGCGAGCGCCGCCAGGTACACGGATGAGGAGAGCGTCGTGAGCAGCGCGACCGAGGCGTTCTGTCGCAGGACGCCGCCCTGTCGCATGGTGGTCTCGAACAGTCCGGCGTGGATGCTGGTCCCGAGGCGCGCGCCGATCGCGCCGAAGATCGTCCCCCGCATGCCGACGGCGGCCGGGATCAGCACGAGGAGACCGGGAAGCAAGCGGAGGGTGTCGTCGATGCCGGCGAGGATCAGGCCGGCGACGAAACCGGCGAACGTCGACACCACGAGGGCGACGAGCCCCTGGCGCAGCGTGCGACGCTCAGCTCCGAGGGTGCTCCACAGGCGCCGGGCGCGGCGCCGAACCGCGATCTGAGGCCTGGCCATAACCCAACGCCCATCGTCCGCTCGCTCGTGGTCGGTCGCGGGCCGGACGGCCCGTGGCAGTATCCGCCGTCACCGCAGGCGGGGCAACCCTTTCGGGCGGCTGCCGCGGGCTCACTGCGCCGGTTCATCCACCCAGTCCCGGGTGCAGAACAGCCAGAAAGCCAGGCCCGCCCATCGGCCGTACCGCCGGAAGCGGCGCTCGATCGTCGAGTCCTTGGGGATCCGGCGATGCCCCGCCAGGCGCGCGTAGGTGGGCCGGGTCCAGGAATCGAGGATCAGACGTGAGGAGCGACCGAGCGTCATCATGATGTGGGCGGCCGCGTACGGACCGACGCCGGCGATCGCCAGCAGGCGCTCCTCCAACTCGTCGTCGGGGAGTTCCTCCGGGTCACTGCGACCCCATGCCTCCAGGTCCAGAGCTCCATCCGCGACCGAGCGCGCCAGCGCGATCAGGTACGCGCCCCGGTAGCCGGCGCGCGCGACCTCTCGGTAGAACCCCTCGTCCGCGGAAGCCATGGTCGCGGGGGAGGGGAACGCCCGGCCGTATGGGCCGTCCGGGGGCGGACCGATCGCGGGCACGCCGAGGTGGGTCACGATCGCGTCCACCATGCGGCGGGTGCCCGACCAGGCGCAGTTCGTCGTGCAGATCGTCTTCACCACGTCTTCGAACACCGTGGGGGAGCGGAGCATCCGACCTGCGCCCGTGGTGGCCCATGCGAGGTCGGGATCGTTCGCGATCAGCGCGTAGAAGCCCGAGAGATCTTCGTCCATCCGCAGCACATCGCGCACGGCCGCGAGGACGTCGCGTGCCGCCGTCGTGCTGAGGGGGGGCCCGGCGACCTCGACAGCTCCCTGGCCTCGGCGACCGGCGCCGATTCGAACGCGGCGCGGGCGCCCCCGATGTAGTGGCAGCGTGACCTCGAGTGCATGTGAGCGCTCGTCGAGCCGCATCGGAGGCAGGTCGCTGAATCCGTGCGAGTCGATCGTCCGGCGAAGGTCGATCGGTTCGCCGCCCGGGCCCCGAAGAGGGAACTGGAGCTTCGTGGTAGTGGCGGCGCCGGTACTCATGTGAGGCAGGGTATCGTTACACGCCGGCCGGTTGCCCGCGGTCCGCGAGTACCATCCGAGGCGTGACGATCGAGTTCACCGACCTCGCCGAACAGGCCCTCGAACGCTCGTCTGCCGCTGCACGGAGATTCAACCCTGCCGCGCTGCTCCGGGCCGCCTCGGCGTCCGGCGGCAGCGTCGATCTGCAGATCGTGGAGGCTCCACTTCCCGGCGACGAAACCCTCGTGCGGGCGGGGTTCACGCTGCTCGTCGCGTCCGGCCTCGACGGAACACTCGATGTCGAGGAGCCGCACGACCGCATCGTCCTGCGGGCACCCCGCTAGCGAGCTCCGACACGGTCGCCGGCCGGCGACTGACCTCAGGAGCCTGCGGAGGTCGCAGCGCCGATCGCCGTGTCGAGGATATCGAGCCCCTCGACCATGAGCGCCTCGTCGATGACCAGCGGCGGCAACAGCCGGATCACGTTGTCGTAGGTGCCGGCCTTGAGGACGATCACGCCGTCGGCGATGCAGGCCTCGACGATCCTGGAACTCGTCGTTTTGTCCAAGGGCTCCTTCGACGTGCGATCGGCCACGAGTTCCATCGCGACCATCAGTCCACGACCGCGCACGTCCCCGATCACCTCGTGCTGGCCCTGCATGTCACGGAGTTTGCCCAGGGCGATCGCACCGAGGTCGCGCGATCGTTGGACGAGATGGTCGGCTTCGATCTGCTCGATCACCGCGAGCGCTGCGGCGGCCGCGATCGGATTGCCGCCGTACGTGCCGCCGAGCCCGCCGACGTGAACCGCGTCCATGATCTCGGGGCGCCCCGTGATCGCGGAGATCGGCAGCCCGCCGCCGAGGGCTTTCCCTGTGGTCATCACGTCCGGCTCGATCCTCTCGTGTTCGATCGCGAACCAGTCCCCGGTTCGGCCGAACCCCGTCTGGATCTCGTCCGCGACGAACACGATGCCCTGCCGCTCGCAGAACTCCTTGAGCGCGAGGAGGTAGCCGGGGGAGGGGACGATGAATCCGCCCTCGCCCTGGATCGGCTCGACGACCAGACAGGCGATGTTGTCGGCGCCGATGTGTTTGGTCATCTGGTCGATCGCGTACGAGGCGGTGGTCTCGGTGATCTCCTCGGGAGTGTCCCCGCCGATCGGGCGGTAGGGATAGGCGAACGGAAGCCGATAGATCTCGGGAGAAAAGGGCCCGAAGCCTTGCTTGTAGGGCATGATCTTCGCCGTCATCGACATCGTGAGCAGCGTCCGTCCGTGGAAGGCGTGGTCGAAGACGACGACTGCGTCGCGCCGCGTGTGGTGACGGGCCACCTTGACCGCATTCTCGACGGCCTCGGCTCCGGAGTTCATGAAGAACGTCCTCGCCTCTCCCCCGGAGATCGGGATCCGCCGGTTCAACTGCTCTGCGAGCTCGATGTAGGGCTCGGTCATCGTGACGCTGAAGCACGTGTGGGTCTCCCGCTCTACCTGTGCGCGAACGGCGTCGACGACGTAGGGGGATGTGTGACCCACGTTGAGCACGGCGATGCCCGTCGCGAGGTCGATGAAGCGGTTGCCGTCGACGTCCTCGACGATCGCGCCCGACGCTCGTTCGGTGACGATCGGATTGAGGTTGGCGACCCCCGTCGGAACGGCTGCCGCGCGCCGCGCGATCCATTCCTTCGTCTTGGGTCCCGGGATCTCCGTGACGACCTTTCGCTCCTGCGGGATGTCCATCCTGCTCGCGTCCTCCTCGCGTCGGTGGCCGGTTCGGTGTCGATACTCTCCTGGCTCGCCGCCTCCCGTCGCGGGTGGGAGGACCAACGGCGGCCTCCTTCCTTATCCATCCCGTCGATACCGAGACCGGGGTGGTCAGGGGCTCCGGGCGGCTGCTTTGTCCATTCCGTACACTGCCCGCACCGTGGCCGTCACGATCAAGGACATACTCCGGGCTCCCGATCTGGGCCTACGGCTCGCGGCCGGTGAGGCGCGGGTCGACGCCCCCCTTCGCTGGGTCCACGTGAGCGAGCTCGAAGATCCGGCCCCCTTCCTCAAGGGAGGCGAGCTGATCCTCACGACGGGCATGGGCGTGGGATCGACCGCTGCGAAGCAACGCGCATATGTGAAGCGACTCGCAGATTCCGGGGTCGTCGGCCTCGGGGTCGGCATCGGGTTCACCTTCGACAAGCTGCCGAAGGCGCTGGTGGCGGCGGCCGACTCCGCGGGCCTGCCGCTCGTCGAGATCCCCTACGACGTCCCCTTCATCGCGATCACCGAGGCGCTGTTCACCCGGCTCGTCGCCGAGCAGTACGACGGGTTGCAGCGGGCCTTCGACGCCGAGCACGCACTCACGCGCGCCGTCCTCGAGGGCGGGGGCGTGGAGGGGATCGCCGCGTCCCTCGCGAAGGTGGTCCACGGGTGGGCGCTGTTGCTCGATCTGCACGGGATGCCGTTGGCCGCGACGTCTAAAGCGGCGGAGCAACGCAGGGCACGGGTCTGGGACGAACTGCGATCATCCCGCCCGGAGGGAACGGGGTTCTCGTTGACGGTGGTCGACCGCGGCCACCACGTGTGGGTGCAGCCCGTCGGGGCGCGCGGGCGCGTGGAGGCGTTCCTCGCGGTCGGCAAGCCCGAGTCACCGACGCAGGTGGACCGGATCGTGGCCGGACACGCCCTGTCGCTCGTGGCGATCGAACTCGCGAAGGCACGCGCGGTCGCCGACGCGCAGCGCCGTCTGCAGGGGGACTTCTTCGACGAACTCGCGCAGGGTGCGCTTCCCGAACCCGAGGCGATGCGAGGATTGGCCCGCTTCGGTTTCGCACGCGGGGCGCTCGTGCGCGTCATCTCGGCCGAGGGCGGCGAGCCCGACACGATCGCCCACGTCGCCGCCGATCTGCTGTCGAGACGCACCGGCGCCTTCCTCGTTTCCCCCCACGCAGACGGGGCACACCTGCTCGTGTCGATAGACGGTGAGCCGGAGCTCGAGTTGCTCTCCGCGACCCTGAGGGAGAAGGTGGGTGACGATCTCCGGATCGGCGCGGGCGACGCCGCCTCACCGATGGAGACGGCGCGGAGCCTGCGCGAAGCACGCTACGCCCTGCAGGTCTGCCGGCTCGAGGGATGGCACAGTGCCGGGTTCGCGGACCTTGGCACCTACCGGTTGTTGCTGTCGATGGCGGATCCGGATGCTCTCCGCGCCTTCTCCGATTCCCTGCTGGCTCCTCTCGACGCCTACGACGCGGCGCACGGCGGTGAGCTGCTTACGTCTCTCGAAGCCTTCCTCAAGCACAACGCACGGTGGGAAACGGCCGCTGCGCAGCTGTACGTGCACCGGCACACCCTTCGCTATCGCATGCGCAAGGCGGAGGAGCTCACCGGCCGCGACCTCGCCTCTTCGTTCGACCGTATGGAGTTCTGGCTCGCCCTGCGGGCGCGAGAACTCCTGGCCGCAGGCGCCGTTGAGGCCTAGCGAACCATCGGGGGGCTTGTCCCTCCCGTACATGGCCGATCGCGCTCGGTGTCCACCTCGCGGGGTGGTCCGTTCCCCGCCTCCCGGGGCATACTGGTGCTCCGGAGTGCTGGTCGCGGCGGGTGCTGCGGCCGATCTGAGCCGTCTACGAGAGGGATCATCGGTATGGCGACGTCGGTCAAGACCCACAAGATGCTGATCAACGGGCGGTGGTCGGACTCCTCGACCGGAGAAACCCAGCAGATCGTGAGCCCCGCCTCGGGCGAGGTGATCGCCGAGGTACCCAAGGCGTCGGCGGACGATGTGAATCGGGCGGTCTCGTCGGCGAAGACGGCGTTCGACGGGTGGTTCGACGCGACGCCGGGGGAGCGTCAGGCGGCCCTGCTGAAGATGGCAGACCTGATCGACCAGCATGCCGAAGAGCTCGGCCGGATCGAGGCCGAGAACGTCGGGAAGGTGTTCTCTCTCGTGATGAGCGAGGAGATGCCGGTGATCGCCGACAACTATCGCTTCTTCGCCGGTGCCGCACGCGTCCTCGAGGGACGAGCGGCCGGCGAGTACATGAAGGGCTTCACCAGCATCATCCGGCGTGAGCCTATCGGCGTCGCGGGGTTGATCGTGCCGTGGAACTATCCCTTGTTCATGGCGGCGTGGAAGCTTGGCCCGGCGATCGCGGCGGGCAACACGATCGTGATCAAGCCGTCGGAGTGGACGCCGCTCACGTTGCTCCGATTCGCCGAGCTGATCCAGGAAGCGGAGATCTTTCCGCCGGGAGTGTTCAATGTCGTCACGGGCGACGGCGTTCCCGCGGGCGACGCGCTCGTGCGCCACCCCGATGTCGGCATCGTGTCGCTGACGGGGGACGTGGACACCGGCAAGATCATCAGCCGCAACGCCGCCGACACGCTCAAGCGCGTGCACCTCGAGCTCGGCGGCAAGGCGCCGGTGGTCGTCTTCGACGATGCGGACGTCGCGGCGGCCGCGGAATGGATCCAGATCGCCGGAACCTTCAACTCCGGCCAGGACTGCACCGCCGCCACCCGGGTGATCGCGGGGCCCAAGATGTACGACCAACTGGTTTCGGCGGTGGCCGACAACGTCAAAGGGATGAAGGTCGGTGACATCTGGGACGAGGACTCCGCGATGGGTTCTGTCGTGTCCGCCGAGCAGCTCGAGCGCATCACCGGCTTCGTCGACCGGGCCAAGTCCCGTGGCCTCGAGGCCGTCGTCGGGGGCGAGCGGATCGATCGGGACGGCTACTGGTTCCAGCCGACCGTCCTGACCGGGATGGACCAGGACGACGAGATCATCCAGAAAGAGGTATTCGGCCCGGTGATCACCGTCCAGCAGTTCTCCGACGAGGAGCAGGCGCTGGAGTGGGCCAACGGAGTGAAGTACGGACTGGCGGCCTCCGTGTGGACGCGAGACGTCGGGCGAGCCCTGCGGATGAGCCGCAAGCTGCAGTTCGGAACGGTGTGGATCAATACCCACATCCCGCTCACGCCGGAGATGCCTCACGGCGGCTACAAGGAGTCCGGACACGGCAAGGACATGTCGATCTACTCGCTGGAGGAGTACACGAACATCAAGCATGTGATGGCGTCGTTGGACTGACGACGACGAAGGACAGGTTCCCGAGCCCCAACGGGCTCGCGACGGGCCCTCGGCGTCGGAGCGTCGCCGGGGCTCGTCGTTACCGACGGACGACGCAGAACGGTGGTGACGCAACGATGGGCACTCGGCCTTACCTGGTGAACGGCTCGTGGCGAACGGGAGAGGGATTGTTCGAGGTTCACAGTCCCTACGACGGCAGCGTCGTGGCCGAGATCGGGATCCCGAGCGAGGCCGACGTGGAGGAGGCGACCGCCGCGGCAGCGGAGACCTTCAAGGAGAGCCAGCACCTGCCCGTGCACGCCCGAGCGGACGCGCTCGATCACATCTCCCGCCGACTCCAGGAGACGATCGAGGAGAACGCCAAGCTGATCGCAGCCGAGGGCGGCAAGCCGCTGAAGTGGGCCACGGTCGAGGCCACACGCGCGGCCTCGACGTTCAGGTGGGCGTCCGAGGTGATCCGGCACGGGGACGACGAACTCGTGCGTCTGGACACCGAGGCGGCACTCGGCTCTCGCGTCGGGTTGATCCGCCGGTTCCCCTACGGTCCGGTGTTCGGGATCTCACCGTTCAACTTCCCGCTCAATCTCGTCGCGCACAAGGTCGCTCCTGCCCTGGCGGTCGGGGCACCCATCGTGATCAAGCCCGCGAGCGCGACTCCGATCGGCGCGTTGGTGCTCGGTGCTCTCTTCGACGAGACCGATCTCCCCAAGGGCATGATGTCGGTGCTCCCCGTCTCGTCGAAAGTCGCCGATGGGATGGCTCGCGACGAACGGTTCCGCAAGATCTCGTTCACGGGTTCATCGGGTGTCGGGTGGTACCTCAAGGGTCTCGACCCGAAGAAGCGCGTAACGCTGGAACTGGGCGGCAACGCAGGCGTGATCGTGCACTCGGACGCCGACCTCGATCTGGCAGCGCAGCGTGTCGCGTTCGGCGGCTACTACCAGGCTGGGCAGAGCTGCATCAGCGTCCAGCGGATCCTCGTGCAGTCGGAGGTCTACGAGGACTTCGTGACCCGGGCCACCAAGCAGGTGGAGAGCCTGAAGGTCGGTAACCCGATGGACCCGACGGTCGACGTCGGACCGGTGATCGATGCCGGATCGCTCGACCGCATCGAGGAGTGGGTGAACGAGGCGGTCGCGGCAGGAGCCGAAGTGCTCACGGGCGGCCGCCGGGAAGGGACCGTCTACATGCCGACCCTGCTCGCGAACACCACGTCGGACATGAAGGTCCGGTGTGAAGAGGTGTTCGGACCCGTCGCGACGATCTCGCCCTACGAGACCTTCGAGGATGCGCTGGCCGAGGTGAACAACTCGAAGTACGGGCTCCAGGCCGGACTGTTCACCAACGACATCAACCGCGCGTTCCAGGCGCACCGCACGATCGAGGTCGGCGGCGTGATCGTCAACGACGTGTCGGCCTTCCGGGCCGATCAGATGCCCTACGGCGGTTCGAAGGACTCCGGCTTCGGTCGCGAGGGTCTGCGCTGGGCGATGGAGGAGATGACCGAGCCGCGCATCATGGTTCTCTCACACGTCCCGCTCTAGCAGCTGGTCACAGCTACCGCGCGCAGGGTCGAAGGCTCAGGCAGAGGCGTACGGGCACCTGTGGGACGATGGACTCGACCATGACCGACACCGTAGCCGACCACCCGGGAAGCACCTTGGGTGCGGATCCCGCGCCGAGGATCGCCGCGGCGATCCGCGATCCAATCCCCTGGCAGGACTTCGTCCGCGTGGTCGAGACCCTGGAGGAAACCGGCTACGGTGCGCTGTTCCTGCCGGAGATCGCGGGGCGCGAGGCCTTCACCACGCTCGCCGCGATCGCCGGGCGCACACAACGACTGCGGCTCGGAACCGGGGTAGTCACCGCAGCCTCTCGGCGGATCCAGACGATGGCGATGGCCGCCGCGACGGTTCAGGAGGTGTCCGCGGGGCGTTTGGTTCTCGGACTCGGGACGGGGCCTGCAACGCCGGGGGCACTGGACCGCCTCCGCACGACCGTCGTAGGTCTGCGGGGGCTGTTCGCGGGTGAGCGGGTCGAGACGGACGAGGGCTCGGCGCGGCTGCAGGCCCCCCCTGCGCGCGCGGTGCCGATCTGGCTCGCCGCGCTCGGGCCCCGGGCCACTCGGCTGGCGGGAGAGATCGCTGACGGCGTCCTGCTGAACTGGTGCACGCCCGAGCGGGTCGCGCAGGCTGTCGGCGAGGTCCACGAAGGTGCACGCGCGGCGGGTCGCGACCCGGCCGAGGTCACGGTCGCCGTATACGTGCGGGCCTGCGTCGGCGTGGACGACGCGGCTGCGCTGACCGGGCTGCGTGCTGCTGCCGGGGAGTACGCGGCGATCCCGGCCTACCGTCGTCAGTTCGAGCGGGCGGGTCTGGCCGTTGAGGCACAGACGGCTGCCCGGGCGCATCACGACCGCCGGCCCGATGCGGTTCCGGAGTCCCTAGTGCGGGCGGTGTCGCTTCTCGGAGATGCCGAGGAGGGAAGAGCGCGCCTGCGCTCCTACCGGGAGGCCGGGGCCCAGCTTCCGATCGTGTACCCGGTTCCGGCGCGGGATCGGGCGTCGTCGCTGCTTGGAACGATCTTCGCTCTCGCCCCTCACCCGGTGCTCGCCCCGTAGCGGCAGGATGTGTTGAACGACCCCGCCGGGGCGTACACTCATATAAGCAAGGTTGACACCGTGTAAATCTTGACATATAAGCAAGGTTGACACCGTGTAAATCTTGCCCGATGGGCCGAAGAGCGGTTCTGGAGGACCAGGCAGGGAGCGACGATGACGTACACGATCGCGGAGCCATGCATCGACGTGAAGGACCGTGCGTGCGTGGACGAGTGCCCGGTCGACTGCATCTACGAGGGCCCGCGGATGCTCTACATCCATCCCGACGAATGCGTCGACTGCGGGGCGTGCGAGCCGGTCTGCCCGGTCACTGCGATCTTCTACGAGGACGACGTCCCGGCTGAATGGAAGCAGTTCACCCCGATCAACGCGGAATTCTTCGCCGAGAACGTGAGCGGGATCGGATCTCCGGGCGGCGCCGCTCAGGTCGGGCCACAACCCGTCGATCACCCCACGGTCGCGGAGTGGGCGGCCGACTAAGCGCCGGAGCGTAGCTCCCCGGGTCGCTCGTCCTCGGCCGGCGCCGGATGCCTCGGGAGGAACACGCGGAACGACGCGCCGCCGCCCTCACGGGCCTGCACCCACGCGCGTCCGCCGTGCAGGTCGGCGAAGCGCGCGACCAGTGTCAGCCCGACCCCGACCCCTGGGGAATGTGTCGGGGCGTCCGGACCCTGGCGGAACGGCTCGAAGATGCGGCCCCGGTCGGCGTCCGAGACCCCGGCACCGTCGTCCTCCACCGCGATCTGCGCGCCGTCGGGTGACGCGATGACACGGACCCACACCCGGGTTCCCTGCGGTGTATGTCGGGCGGCGTTCGCGAGCAGGTTCTCGACGATCCGCTCCACCTTGGACGCGTCGACGGGCAGGACGATGCGCTCGGTCTCGAGGGCGATGTCACGTTCGGTGATCAGATCGGATTCGGCGACGACGCGGCGAACGAGCCCACCGAGGTCGAGCGGGGCGAGCTTGGGAGCGACGATCCCTCGAGACAGCCTGTCGAGGTCGAGGAGGTCCCGGACGAGCCGATCGAGTTTGCGGGCGTTCTGCGCGATCCTCCGTGCCAGGTCCTGGGCGTCATGTGGAGCCAGGTCGAGGTCGCCGCGTTCCAGCGTGACCGCGAGGCCGAGGATCGCCGCGAGGGGCGTGCGCAGATCATGTGAGACCGCCTGCAAGAACGTGTTCTTCATGTCGTCAAGCTCGCGCAGGCGTTGCGCGGCCTCACGCTCGACCTGGAGAGCCTCTGCGAGTCGCTCTTCCGCGTCCTTCTGCTCGGTGATGTCGACCATGAACCCTTGCCAGAACCGTGGTCGTCCCTCCGCGTCGCGGATCACCCGTGCCTCGTCTCGCACCCAGACGGTGTGCCCGTCCTTGTGCACCATCCGGTACTCCCACGACACTTCATCGCCGGTGGCGTTCACCTGGGCGTCGTCCGCGAGTACCCGGTCGCGGTCGTCGGGGTGGAGCAAAGTGCGCCACAGACCGGGATCGGCGTAGATCTCCGCTGGCGTGTAGCCGGTGAGCGTCTCGTTGTGAGCGCTGATGAAAACCGTGTCCGACAGGCCGGGATCGTCCTCGACGATCACCTGTGTGTAGATAACGGCCGGCACTTGCTCCACGATCGCCCGGTACTTCGCCTCGGTCTCCGCGAGACGTTCGGCGATCTCACGCTGTTCGGTGACGTCGAGCATGAAACCCTGCCAGTAGAGCCCGGTGCCGTCGTCGTCGGTCACGAGGATCGCTTCGTCGTGGATCCAGACGACGCTGCCGTCCCGGTGGATCATGCGGTAGTCCGACCGCCAGAGCTTGCCCGACTCGATCACTTCCGACGATTCGGCGTGGATCCGTTCGCGATCGTCCGGGTGGGTCACGCTCACCCAGAAGCCCGGATCCGACGACCACTGCTCGGGGGTGTAGCCCAACATCGCTTCGACCTGGGGGCTGACGAACACCACGGTCGCGCCCCATTCGCCGTCCGTGAGCATCTCCTGGTAGGTCACGGCCGGCGTGCGCTCCACGATCTCGCGGTAGCGCCGTTCTGCGTCCAACAGCGCCTCCTCGGTCGCTTTGCGCTGCGTGACGTCGAGGATGATCCCTTGCCAGAAGGGCCGGGAGTCCTCATCCTCCACGATCGTCGCCTGGTCTTGCACCCACACGTAGGTGCCGTCGGCCCGGCGGAACCGGTACTCGGCCGAGAACGGTCCCCGGGTGAGATTCGCCTCACGGTTGGCGTCCCGCACGCGCTCGAGATCCGCGGGGTGGATCCGGTCGAACCAGAAGCTCGGCTCGCTCGTCCAATCCTCGGGGGTGTAGCCGAGCAGCTGCTCGGCCGCGGGACTCAGGTAGAAGTCGTCGGTGTTCGCGTCCACCGCCTCGGCGTAGATCAGTGCCGGAAGGTGTTCGACGAGCTTGCGGAAGGGGGCTTCGCGCCGGGTTCGGGACGCGGTGCGTGGATCAGTCATCAACCCACGTCCTCTCGCCAGGCCGTCCCGAGATCGCCATCGGGCAGCAACACGCGGAATGCGGCGCCCCCTCCTTCGCGGTCCTCCACCCAAGCCCTTCCACCGTGCAGCTCCGCGAATCGGGCGACCAGCGTCAGACCGACGCCGATACCCGGAGAGTGGGTCGGCGCGTCCGAGCCCTGACGGAACGCCTCGAAGATCGTTGCTCGCTCGCCCGAGGGCACTCCCGGCCCTGCGTCCTCGACCGATAGGAGAACTCCGTCGGAGCGACGTACGGCGCGAACCCAGACCGGCGTGTCTTTCGGCGTGTGCCGCGCCGCGTTTGCAAGCAGATTCTCCACGATCCGTTCGAGCTTCGCTCCGTCCAATGCGGCGATCAGCGGTTGGGGGGCGACGGATACCTCGACGGGATGATCGCCGAGGAGTTCGGTGTTCTCCACGATGCTCCTGAGCAGTCCGCCGAGTTCGATCGGCTGTCTGGCCGGTTCGAGGAGCCCGCGCGCTAGGCGATCGAGGTCCAGCAGGTCGGTCACCAGCCGCTGGAGCTTGCGCGCGTTCTGCGCGATCCGCACGGCGAGTTCGCGTCCTTCGACCGGGTCGAGTTCCAGGTCGTCGCGGCCGAGCGTGACCGCCAATCCCAGGATCGCCGCCAGTGGGGTTCGGAGATCGTGGGAGACGGCCTGCAGGAAGGTGTCCTTCATCTCGTCCGTCTCGCGCAGGCGTTGCGCCGCGTCCCGCTCGACCTGGAGGGCGCGCGCCAACTGCTCCTCGGCCTCGCGACGCTCGGTGATGTCGAGGAGGAACCCCTGCCAGAAGCTCGGTCCACCGTCCTCGTCGTGGACGAGCACCGCTTCATCGTGGACCCATCGGTACGACCCGTCCGCGGCGCGGAATCGATACTCCATCATGACGGGCTTCCCGGTTCGGTTCGTCCGCTCGTCTTCGGTGCTCACCGCCTCGAGATCGTCAGGGTGCACGTGATGCCACCAGAAGTCCTCGGTCGTGCGCCACTCCTCTGCGGTGTACCCGAAGATGCGCTCGACCTGGGGGCTGATGTAGAAGTCCACCTCGCGCGGGACCAGACCCTCCACGTAGGTGACGGCCGGCATGTGCTCGACGAGCGTACGGAAGCGCATCTCGGTCTGCCGCAGCGCGCGCTCCATCCGTTTGCGCTGGGTGATGTCGATCATGCATCCCTGCCAGTGCGAGGGGTGCCCGGTGTCGTCGAAGACCACGACCGCGTGGTCTCGCAGCCACACCCAATGCCCGTCCTTGTGGCGGAACCGGTACTCGCACACGAAATCCTCGAACGTGTCCTCGCCCCGTCCATCGAGCTCGCGTACCATGTCGAGGTCGTCAGGATGGATGTGCTCGAGCCAGAACTCGTCCGCCTCGAGCCACTCGTCGGCAGTCCAGCCGAGCATCCGCTCGACCTGCGGGCTGAGGAACAGGTCCTCGGAGTCCTCGTCCGTCGGTTCCGCGTAGATCAGGACCGGTGTGTTGTCGACGATCGCCTGCAGCCGCGCCCGAATGTGTTCGAGTTGTTGTTCGGCGTCCTTGCGATCGGTGATGTCGAGGAGCGCCCCGTGCCATCGCTGCGGCCACGCTCCCGGTGATGTCACGAGCTGCGCCTCGTCGTGCACCCAGACGGTGTGGCCGTCCGCGGCGACGAAACGATAGTCCTGGCGGTACTGCTCCCCCGTGGTGATGGCCTGCTCGCTGGCTGCGTCGATCGCGGAGAGGTCATCAGGATGCAGGATCTGCGACCAGAAGCCCTCCGTGCGCCAGAGTTCGGGCTCGTAGCCGAGCAGTCCGCGCACCTGGGGGCTGATGTAGATGAACGCGGCCGATGCGGCGACGCCTTCGGGGACCACCTCCTCGTAGGTCACCAGCGGTGTGTGTTCGATCAGCGCCCGGTAGCGGATCTCGGTCTCGGTCACCTGCTGTTCGGCGCGCTGGCGCTCGATCGCCGCGCCGAGGATCCCCGCGGCGGCGACGAGTGCGTCGATCTCTGCCGGATCCCAATCGCGGCGCTCGACGCAGTCGTCGAAACCGATCGTCCCCCACCAGTTGTTGCCGGCCATGACCGGCACCAGGCAGATCCGTCGTGTTCCCTGTTCCTCGAGGTGCCGTCGTTGTCCGATCGGCAGGGAACCCGTTTCGGCTGCGACCGGTTCGCCGCCTTCGAGCCGCTGTGCCCAATCGGCGAACACCGGAGCCCAGGGTTCATTCTGCAACTCCGGATTGTCCATCTGCGAGGTGATGCCCGGCGCGCACCACTCGAACCGCTGGCTGCTCGCCGCCCTGCCGAGAGCGTCGGGGTGGTTCTCCAGGATGTGGGTACGGGAGACCTGCGCGGCTTCCCCCAACCGGCGCAGCACGTCGCCGACCGCGAGGCGCCAGTCCGACGTCTCGACGAGACGCCGGGCGGTGAACGCCACGGCCTCCAGGATCGCGTCCCGACGCTGGGGTGCGCCGAATGCGAGTGGTTCTGTCTGTGCCACGTCTCTCCTCCGCCGCCCCGCGTCAGCCGGGCGAGCATGACCCAAGGCTCCGCGAGCCCCGTGAGGCCGTCCGGCCGTCCGATCAGGTATCGGCGTGCGTGGAGGAGGGGTGAAACGGGGGCTAGACAACGCAGGGCCAGAGCCCAATTTCGTGCCTACCCGGCAGTCGGTGTCATGCGGTCGGGGCCGCCGGAGCCGGCCGGACACCCGGTTGGTCGTAGCCGTCCGGGACATCGTCCGGCCATCGAGCCCGTTGCCGGGAGGCCAGTTTGCCCATCAGTTCGATCGCCTTGGGGTCGTCTTCGCCGGGGCGGAACTCGATCACACCATCCGCAGCGGCTCGATCGAACAGGTCTTGCCCGCGTTCGGTGCGGATGATCGTGAGCGTCCATCCCTCGCCCTGACCCAGACCGCCGAACGAGATGTCGGCGTGTTCGGCGGCGAAGTCCGGGCACTTCTTGCACCCGGGGCGGGTGAAGCGTTGGGCGTCCTTCAGGGAGTAGGTGTGTTCCTGCCCGTCGTCCGTGTAGAAGAGGAGCTTTCCCTTGACGTTGACGCGGATCAGGTGATCGAGTTCGATCCCCAACTCCTTCTGCGCGATCTCGACCATCAGCCCGTCGTAGGTGAACGTCTTCGAGCACAGCAATCCCAGCGTCCATGCGATCTTGCGTCGCCACTTGTTCACCCGACGTGCCTCCATCGCTCCCGTCACGCTCGCCTGGCAACTCATGCCCACGAGCGCCACCTTCGACAGTCCCATCTCCGCGGCCTTGAGGAGCGCGAGCGGACTTGCCGAGTACGTGTAGCGGGAGCCGGCGGTTGCCAGAACGCCTTCGCGATCGGTGACGACGGCAGGTTCGGCGTCCCATGGACGCTCGTCGGAGAGCTTGGACGTGCACGCGCCGTCGATCTCGCCGCTAGCCAGACCCCACAACAGCAGGGCGGAGACGGTCCCGCCGTCCTGACCGTGCAGCTTCTCGTCCGCGCCCGTTGCTCGCGACAAGACGATGCCGCGGTACTGCCCGATCACTTGGTCGGGTGAGCGGGTCTGGCCGAACAGCAGCTGGTCGATCTCCGGCTCCCAGTCGCGGAACCGAGGGCACGCGCGGGTGCAGATATCGCATCCCTTGTCGCCATGCGAACACCCATCCGGCCCCTCGGGCTGCAACTGGACCGGGAGGTTGTCCTCGTAGCCGAGGACGTGGAACGGACAGGCGACGATGCAGGCGGTGCACCCCGTGCAAAGGCCGGTCATGACGACCTCGTCGTAGAGATCTCGCCACTGGGTCTTGTCGGCGGAGGTGGGCATACCCGACGCAGTCTAGCGGCCGGCGCGCTCGGAGGAGCGCAGCCCAGGTGCGCGGTGCCGGACGGTCACTTTGGGAACTAGACGGAGAAGCTGTCCCCGCAGGCGCACCCGTTGACGGCACGGGGGTTGCGGATCCGCAGACCTCCTCCGAGCAACGCGTCATCGAAGTCCAAGATGGAGCCCTCGAGGATCGGCGCGCTGCTCGGGTCGACCAGCACCCGGATGCCGTGGGCATCGATCACGAGGTCCCCGCTTGCGGCATCGGTTTCGAAGCCCAGTTCGTAGGAGAAGCCCGAACATCCACCGGCCACCACGCGCACCCGCAGGACGGGCGCGGCGTGTCCCTCGTTCGCGGCGAGGGCCGCGATCTTCCGAGCCGCGGGCTCGGTCACGCCGAGCACGTCGTTCGTCGTCGTCATGACCACATGGTACCTCCGTGTCTCGTGGATGAGGCCGCGGACAGAGTGCGAGACCTCATAGACCGAGGAAGCGCACGAAGGCTTGTGCATAAACTCGGGCGCCCGTAACGAGGTCGACGACATCGACGGATTCACTCGACGTGTGCGCGACCCTCAGCGATCCTGGACCGAAGAGCACGGTCGGGATACGCGCGTCGTTCGAGTAGAAGCGGGCGTCGGTGATACCCGTGAAGCCGGTGTCCTCGGGATCCACGCCGCGCACGTCCGCTACGGCCGACCGGAGCGCTGCGACGACCGGGGTCCCCGGCGTGGTTTCGGCGGGCTCGCACCAGTCCCGGACGTCGATCGAGACGTCGAAGCCGGCGTGGAGGTTCGACAGCCTCTCGAGGACGCGATCGATCCCTGCCACGACATCGTCGAGCGTCTCGCCGGGGATCGCTCGCCGGTCGACGTCCACCTCACACCGGTCCGGGACGACGTTGAACGATCGGCCACCTTCGATCGTGGACACGTTGACAGACGGAGCGCCGACGAGCGGATGGTGGAGATCGGGCAGCGCGTCGGGGAGCGCGAGGACGAATCGCGACATCGCCTCGATCGCGTTGACACCGAGGTTCGGTGTCGAGCCGTGCGCGAGCTTGCCGTGCGCGGCCGCGCGGATCCACGCGCCTCCTCGTTGCGCGAGCCCCAACTGCAACTCGCTCGGTTCCCCCACGATGCACGCGTCTGCGCGCAGCAACCCGCGTTCGAGCAACATGGCGGTGCCGTGCACGCCGAGATACTCCTCGTCGGCCACGAGGTGCATGCCGATGCGTCCGTCGAGCTCGATCTCGGCGCGATGGATCGCGGCAGCCGCGCCGAGCGCTGCGGCGATCGGGCCTTTCATGTCGGCGGAGCCGCGTCCCCACAGGACGCCGTCCGTGACGACCGCATCGAAAGGCGGATGCGGCCAGTCGTGCGGATCCCCGGCGGGAACAACATCGAGATGACCGTTGAACACGAGGCAGCGCTCGCCGCGGCCCATCGTGCCCAATACGCTCGGGCGTTCAGCCTCGGACCGCACGGTCTCCGGGTGCGCGCCCAGGCCGTCGAGGATCTCGGTCACGATCGTGGCAGGTCCCTCCTCTGTGCCCCCGGGGTTCTCGCTCGGTGAGCGGATCAGCCGGCGCGCGAGCTCGAGGACCTCGTCGGCGTCGACGGCTTGCGCTGCGTCGCGGGCGGCCGCGGAGACGTCGGACTGACCTACCATGGCGCCAATGTACCCGCGCGACCTCGGCGACCGGCTTCGCGAGCGATTGGATCCCCGACCCGACGTCACCGCCGCGCCGGGGGACCGGCTGGCTGCCGTCCTGATCCCGATGATCGGTGAGGACGAAGTCTCCCTGGTGTTCACGCAGCGGACCGACGAGCTGCCGCGCCATGCCGGCGAGATCTCGTTCCCCGGAGGAATGCAGGATCCGTCCGACGCGACCCTGGCCGATACTGCCCTGCGGGAGACGCAAGAAGAACTCGGCATCGCGCCCGCCGCGATCGACGTCCTGGGTGCAACCGAGACCGTTCACACGTTCGTCAGCAGGATCCTCGTCGTCCCGTTCGCTGGGTGGTTGGCGACGCGTCCGTCCATGCACCCAGATCCGGGGGAGATCGCGGAGGTATTGGAGTTCCCGATCTCGGCGCTCGTCGAGGCGGAGGCGTCGGTGGAGTGGCAGCTCTCGGATGGACACGTCTACCGGGGGTGGGCCTATGAGGTGGACGGCCGGACGATCTGGGGCGCCACCGCCGCGATACTCCACACCTTTCTGGCGCTCGTCCGCGCCGCATCGGGGTGACGCGACGGGTTCGGCGGGGCATCCTACGCACGGCAGGTCCGATCGAACGGAGGCATCGATGCGATCGTGGGAGTACTTCGTAGCGCCGCTGCTCGAGCACAACCCGGGGGAGATCCTCAATACCTTCGGTGACGACGGGTGGGAGTTGGTCGGGGTGACGCAACAGGCGACGCCTGCCGGGGGTGTGTCGACGATCGCCTATCTGAAGCGTCCCAAGAGCTAGGTCGGGCCCGATCCTGGCCCGG
>JBBDWR010000028.1:119788-225654 GCA_040902745.1 Actinomycetota bacterium
GTCCTGGCCCGGGTCCTGGCCCGGGTCCTGGCCCGGGTCCTGGCCCGGGTCCTGGCCCGGGTCCTGGAGAAAGACCGCCCCGCCGGCCAGAGGAGCGGCGGCGCGACGCGATGAGGGTCACGATCGCGCCGACGGCGACGCCTGCGGCGACCATCGCGATCCACCGCGACGAGCCCGTGTCGCTCACCGGCGCCGAGCCGCGTGACCCGTCCGGCGGCGATGTCGGCGAAGGTGGATCGGGTCCGATCCGCTGACGGTAGATCGTGTCGGTGGTCGCGACGAGCAACCGGC
Organism: Actinomycetota bacterium; assembly: GCA_040902745.1. Classification (GTDB taxonomy): domain Bacteria; phylum Actinomycetota; class UBA4738; order UBA4738; family HRBIN12; genus JBBDWR01. The sequence goes on from JBBDWR010000028.1 coordinate 120,080, forward strand.
CGCGAGGATCCGTCGCGACATCGATGATGCCTGCCGACAGGCGCGCCACGATCGCGTCCTGCGCCTCCGCTCCCGAGACGACCACTCGATGGAGGTTCCCGGCGATGTCTCCGAACCAGACGGTGCCGTCGGGCGTCACCGCGCAGCCGGTCGGCACGATCACCTGCTCGAAGGTGAGCACGGGGTCGACGAAGCGAGGGGCGCCACCGGGTCCGAGCTGTAGTGGCCAGCCGAGATTGGCCCCGGCGGGGATCCGATTCACCTCGTCGTCACGGTCCGGACCGTTCTCCGTCTCCCACACCTCGCCCGAGCGAGGATCGACACACACCCCGAAGGAGTTCCGGATCCCCGAGGCGAAGACGAGCGAGCCCGGCGTAGGGTTGTCGTCGGGAACCCCGCCCTCCGGAGTCATCCGCAGCAGCTTGCCCCCCAGGCTCGCAGGGTCCTGCGCGAGATCCGGGTCGTGCGCCTCACCGGTCACGATGTAGAGCATGCCGTCGAGACCGAAGGCGAGGTCGCCCCCGTTGTGATACCCGCTGGAGCTCGGGAGCAGATCGAGGACGAGTTCTGCCGCTCCCCCTTGAACGGGGATCCGTACCACGCGGTTCCGCTCGTCCGCCGCGTCGGAGAGGTAGAGGTAGATCCACTGCGTGCCCGGCATGTGCGCGATGCCGAGCAGGCCTCGCTCCGCATCGCCGGTCACCTCGAGTTCGGCGAGCGGTCGCGACCGCAGGGTGCCGTCGGCCTCGACCACGCGGACGCGACCCGTCACCTTCTCGGTGTACAGCAGGGTTCCGTCTTCGCCCGAGGCGAGGTTCGTCGGGAACTCGGCTCCTTCGACGAGCGGGTCGAGGGTGAGTGACTGCGCGTCCGCTGGGCCGAGGGATACGAGCGAGGCGACGACCGCCAGCAACACGGGCACGGCACGGCGGCGCATGACTGGAGCCTACCCCGGCTGTCGCCGTCGGACGTCGATCAGCCGAGCGCCTGCTCGAGGTCGGCGATCAGGTCGTCGACGTGTTCGATCCCGACCGACAGGCGCACCAGTGACGCAGGCACCTCAAGTGACGAACCGGACACGCTGGCATGTGTCATCGGCGCGGGCACTTCGATCAGGCTTTCCACTCCGCCGAGCGATTCGGCGAGGAGGAACAGTTCGGTGGTGCGGGCGATCCGCGTCGCTTCCTCCGGATCCGCGGCCTCGAATGACACCATGCCCCCGAACCCGCGCATCTGTCTCGCCGCGATGGCGTGGCCGGGGTCGTCGTCCAGTCCCGGGTAGAACACGCGCCCAACGTCGGAGCGCCGATCGAGGAACCTCGCGACGGCGCCGGCGTTGCGGCAATGGGCCTGCATCCGAACCGCCAGGGTCTTCACACCGCGCAGGGCGAGGTAGCAGTCCATCGGCCCGGGCACCGCGCCGACGGCGTTCACGTTAAACGCGATCCGCTCCGCGAGTGCGTCGTCGTCCAGGACGAGGGCGCCCCCGACGAGATCGGAGTGACCGCCTAGGTACTTGGTGACCGAGTGCACCACCACATCCGCCCCGAGCGAGAGCGGGCGTTGCAGGTAGGGCGTCGCGAAAGTGTTGTCGACCACGAAACGAGCTCCGCCCTCGTGGGCGAGCGCGCCGACCTTTGCTAGGTCCACGATCTTCAGCAGCGGGTTGGTCGGAGTCTCTGCCCACACCAGCCGAGTGTTCGCGCGCAGCACCCTGCGGAGCGTGTCGGGATCGCCGAGATCGACCGTGTTGAACTCGACGCCCCACGGGCCGATCACCTCCTTCAGCAATCGGTAGGTGCCGCCGTACACGTCGTCGCCCAGCACGACATGATCTCCGGCAGCGAGCGTCGAGAGCAGCAGCGTCGATTCGGCCGCCATGCCGGAAGCGAAGCAATAGCCATGGCGTCCGCCCTCGAGCGACGCGATCACGGTTTGCAGGGCGTCCCGGGTCGGGTTGCCGCCGCGCGCGTAGTCGTAGCGCAGCGGCATGCCCACGTCCGGCTGCGCGTAGGTGGATGTCTGGAAGATCGGCACGTTCACGGCGCCGACGGTGGGCTCCGGGTCCTGCCCGTCGTGGATAGCGCGGGTCTCGAAGTGCCGATCGTTCTCGCTCATCGTCCGGACGCTACCCCAGGTGCTCCGATCTGCGCATCGAGCCGACCGGGGCGGCGCATCGGTCGGATGTTACGGGGACCGGCGCGTCGCGAGGAACTGGAGCAGGTCGCTGCGCGTCAGCAGGCCGAGGACCGCACCTTCCCTGGCAACCAACACCGCCGGTCCGTGCTCCAGCTCGGCGAACGCCGCTTCGACCGGATGGTCGTACTCGACCATGGGGATCGGGGAACCCATCACCTCGGCGACGTCGGCTTGCAGTGCGTCGGGATCGCGGAACACTCGGTCGAGGAGTTCGCGTTCCCGGATCGAGCCGACGAAATCGGTGAGGTCGGGTTCCTCGTGGCGGACGACCGGCGCCTGGGAGATCGAGTGCCGCTGCAACAGGTCGACGGCTTGGCGGACCTTGTCGTGCGCCAGGATCGTCACGACCGGGGGAAGGGTGCCCCCCTTGGCGGCGAGGACCTCTTCGACCCGGGAGACATCCGGGCGATCGAGCATCCCGTACTGCAGCAACCAGGAGTCGCTGTAGAGCTTCGAGAGATAGTTGCGTCCGGTGTCGGGCAGGAGCACCACGATGCGGGTGTTCTCGTCGTAGTCGCGGGCAACCGTGAGCGCGGCCACGAGGGCGCTCCCGCACGACTCGCCCGCGAGGATCCCCTCCTGACGTGTGAGCGCGCGAGCCGTTCGGAACGCGTCGGCATCGGACACGCGCACCCAGCGATCGACCACGTCGGGATCGAAGGTGCCCGGCATGAAGTCTTCGCCGATCCCCTCGGTGAGGTAGGGGCGAGGGGTATCCCCCGAGTAGATCGAGCCTTCGGGATCCGCCCCCACGATCACGAGGTCCGGTTTGCGTTCCTTGAGGTACCGGCCGGTCCCGGTGATGGTGCCACCGGTTCCCACACCGACCACGAAGACGTCGATGTCGCCATCGGTCTGCTCCCAAAGCTCCGGACCGGTCGTGTCGAAGTGCGCGCGCGGGTTCTCCTGGTTGAAGTACTGATTGGGCTGGAACGCGCCAGGTATCTCTTCGGTGAGCCGGTCGGCCACGCGGTAGTAGGACTCCGGGGACTCCGGCGGGACCGCGGTCGGTGTGATCACGACCTCGGCTCCGTACGCACGCAACAGGGCCACCTTCTCCTGACTCATCTTGTCCGGCATCACGAAGATGCAGCGATAGCCTCGCAGCGCTGCCGCGATCGCCAAGCCGTGTCCGGTGTTGCCCGATGTCGGTTCCACGATCGTGCCGCCGGGGCCGATCATGCCGGCACGCTCGGCGGCCTCGATCATCGGCAAGCCGATGCGATCCTTCACGCTGCCACCGGGGTTGAGCATCTCGAGTTTCGCCAGCACTTCGGGCCGAACGCCCGCAGCGGTCCTCCCGAGCCGCACCAGCGGCGTCGCTCCTACCGCGTCGAGGATCGAATCCAGCACCCCGCTCACACCGCCTCCTCCCTATCGCGACCTGCCTATCGTGCAACACTACGGTGCGCGGGGCACGGTCGCCGCGCAGCATCGATCCGGGGGCGAGCCACGAGCGAGATCGAGGACCGAGCGGACGTCAAGGACTACGTGCTGGTCGTCGAGGACGATCCCTTCATCTCCCGCCTGCTGACGCTCGAGCTCGGTGCCGAAGGCTTCGAGGTGGAGGCCGCCGCCGACGGGCTCGAGGCGCTGGAGAAGGCGCTGGCGCGTCCTCCCGATCTCGTCCTGTGTGACGTGATGATGCCGCGGATGGACGGGTTCGAACTCACCCGTCGTCTGCGCGACGACCCGCGCACCGAGGCAACGACGATCATCATGATCACGGCTCGGGGTCTGGGGGCGGACAAGCTCGAGGGCCTGTCCTCAGGAGCCGACGACTACATCGTCAAGCCCTTCGACAACGAGGAAGTGATCGCACGGGTCCGTGGAGCACTGCGACGATCGAAGTACATGAAGTCGCAGTCGCCCCTCACCGGACTGCCCGGCAACCTTCGGATCGAGGATGAGATCCAGACCCGTGTCGACGCCGGCGAGGACTTCGCCGTGATGTACGCGGACGTGGACAACTTCAAGTCGTTCAGCGACCGGTACGGGTTCGTTCGCGGCGACGAAGCCCTGCGGGCGACCGGATTGCTGATCCGCGATGCCGCCCGCGAGGTCGCCGGCCCGGATGCCTTCGTCGGACACATCGGTGGAGACGACTTCGTCGTGCTGACCTCCCCAGACCTCGCCGTGCCGATCGCGGACACGATCATCGAGCGATTCGACGCCGGAGCGCCGAGCTTTTACGACCCGGCCGACGCGTCAAACGGATACCTGGAGATCGAGGATCGACGAGGGCAACTCCAGCGCTTCCCATTGGTATCGATCTCGATCGGGATCGCCTCGACGCAGCAGCGGCGATTCCTCCATCGCGCCGAGGCTGTGGCCGTCGCGACCGAGCTGAAGAACCACGCGAAACGGACGCCCGGATCCTCCTATGCCCCAGAGCGTCGCGGGCCTTCGTGATGAGGGCCGGACGAGCGTCGGAGGAGCGGTAGTGTCACAGGTGCGTGGGCCGGTTGAACGACCCCCGGTCGGGTGGTGCGTCCGGATGATCCTCGACCACCTTCAGGGGTGTGGGTATCGTGCCGATTCCCGTGGGGCAGAGGGCTGGGTCCACCGCCCGGGAGCGCTCGGGCAAGGCGAGGAGGACGCATGACGGAGGCGGCGCAGGGGGTCGAGGGAGCGGAGCACGTGTTGGTCGTCGACGACGACCCGTTCATCGCTCGCCTCCTCGAGATCGAACTGCGCGCGTCCGGCTACGACGTCGTGACGGCCGTCGACGGCAAAGAGGGTCTCGAACGTATCCACGAGCGTGTCCCCGCCCTGGTGCTCTGCGACGTGATGATGCCCAACATGGACGGGCTCGAGTTGACGCGACGTCTCCGGGCCGATCCGTCCACGTCCGGCGTAAGCGTGATCCTGCTGACGGCCCGTGGCCTGTCCGCGGACAAGCTCGAGGGGTTCTCCGTCGGGGCCGACGATTACATCGTCAAACCCTTCGACACGCCGGAGTTGCTGGCGCGGATCCGTGGGGTGCTCCGGCGCGCAAAGGAGATGCGCGCTCAGTCGCCGTTGACCGGCCTTCCGGGCAACGTCCGGATCCAGGACGAGATCGAGGAACGGGTCACTGCCGGGCGGCCATTCGCGATCCTCTACGCCGACCTCGACTACTTCAAGGCCTACAACGATCACTACGGCTTCGCTCGCGGGGACCAAGTGATCCAGTACACGGCACAGATGCTCCAAGAGGTCGCCCAGGGCATCGCCGGCATCGAGGCATTCGTGGGTCATGTCGGCGGGGACGACTTCGTGCTCGTGATCGATCCCCAGTACGCGGAGCCGGTTGCCGAGCGGATCGTCCAGCGCTTCGCCCAGGAGTCACCGCAGCTCTACGACGAAGCCGACCGCGCCCGAGGTGCCGTGGAGTTCCCGAGCCGCACCGGTGAGATGCAACGCTACCCGCTGGTGTCGGTCTCGGTCGGCGTGGCCACCACCGAGCGCAGGGCCTACTCGCACTTCGCGGAGGCGGTCGCGATCGCGACGGAGATGAAGACCTTCACGAAGCAGCAGGCCGGCTCGTCCTGGGCGATCGACCGCCGCACCTTCTGATTCCGCGGAGGGGCGCGTCCTCCCCGATGCTGCTCGCTGGTTGGCCTCAGCTCGCCGCCCCGTCGAGTGCGGGGAACGAGAGGCGGAAGATGCTTCCGCCTCCCTCGTGCGGCTCGACGTCGATGCTGCCACCGTGGGCGCGCATGATCCTGCGCGCGAGGTACAGACCGATCCCAAGTCCTTCGTGGGAGCGGGTGGTGCTCGAGTCCGCCTGCGTGAACGCTCCGAAGATCTGCTCTCGAAGGTCGTCGGGGATCCCCGGTCCCCGATCGAGCACGCTTACCCGGAGCTCACCGTCGTGCGCGTCCAGCTGGATCACGATGGATTCCTCGGGTGGGGAGAGGGCGAGCGCATTCTCCAACAGGACGACGAGTGCGCGTGTGCCGAGGCCGACATCCGCCCAGATCTTCGCGTCCGCAAAGGCTTGGGCCGGCATCTCGATCCGCTCGGCAGCTTCTCCGAACTCCGACGAGGCCCGATCCAAGATCTCGCTCACCTGCACCGGTCGGGTCGACACTTCGACTCCCTCACGGTCGAGGCGTGCCGCGGCCGCGAGGTTTCCGATCAGGCGCTTGATCCGATTGCCCGCGCGAGTGACGCCATGCAATAGATCCTGCAAGTCCTCATTGCTCATCTCGTCGCCGTGTTCGGCCACCGTCAGTGCGAACCCTTGGATCGTCGTGATCGGCGTGAAGAGCTCGTGCGAGAGGATCTGGATCAGTTCGGACTTGGTTCGGTTCAGTTCCTGCAGTTCACGCGCCAACCCCTCGGATCGTTCCAGGAGATCGGTGAGTTCGTGGATCACATCTGCCGTGACTTCCACGGAAAGCGATCCTTGGCCATGCATCGACCGACGGATCGTATAGAGGATCTCCTCCGCGGGCGTCCCCTTGACCATGTATCCGACGACTCCCGCGCGCAGCATCTCGAGGACCGTCCGACGGTCCTCGTACGCGGAGAGGGCAACGACGTGGGTCTGTGGCGACGCCCGAAGGATCTCCTTCGTCGCGCGGACGCCGCCACCGGCGGGCATCTTCACGTCGACGAGCGCCACGTCGGGGCGCTGGTCCTTGGCGACCTCGATCGCCTGGTCGGCGTCGCCGGCGATACCGACCACGTTCATGCCGGGATCGGACTCGACGAGATCGGCGAGCGCGGCGCGCACGGCAGGCTCGTCCTCCGCGATCAGTACGCGGATCTGATCCATCTCAACACCCTTCACGCGGACACCGGTGTGCACATCCGCACAGCACAGGTGCCGATGGAGCCTCGGCGTGGGCCGACGCCGGCATCGCCATCATGGCATCCCCACGTCGGTCGCCCGACGGTGGTCCGTTACGGCCACGACCGCGGGCGCCCCCTGCACCGGCTCCTGCTGGTCGATCGGCGCGGGGTGTGCCAGGAAATAGCCTTGGCCGAACTGCACGCCGAGCGAGAGCAGGGTGTCCAGCTCCGCTTGCGTCTCGATACCTTCGGCGACGATCGCGATGTCCATCTCCTCGGCGAACCGGATCAGTCCCGATGCGAGCGCGCGTCGAGCACGATCCGTGTCGATGTCTCGCACCAGGCTGATGTCGACCTTCAGCACGTGCGGATCCAGGCGCAACGCGTGTCGCAGACTGGCGAAGCCGGCGCCCGCGTCGTCGATCGCAACCCGCACACCTCGGATCCGCAGCTTCTCTAGAGACTCCGTAAGCGCATCGTAGTCCTCGACCGCCTCGTGTTCGGTGATCTCGACCACCAGACGCTGGGAGTGTTCGCCGATCACGACGTCGAGCAGGCGCGGAGACGTGGCGGTGCGGTGGGAGAGGTTGAGTGAGAGATATGCGTCCGGCGGGAGCAGATCGATGTTCTCCATCGCCAAGCGGATCGCTGTGAGCTCGAGATCGGTACCCAAGCCGACGGACGCGGCCTCGTTGAACCAGACGTCGGGCGGTCGTGGAGGGTCGCCCGCGAACCGTGCCAGGGCCTCCATGCCGACGATCGCCCGGTTTTCGAGATCGACGATCGGCTGAAAAACGATGCGCATGCCGGTGCCGTCGACGACTCGGCGGATCCGCTCCATCACGAGCTCGCGCTCTTCGGTCTCGGTCGCCTCCCGCCGCAGCTGGGACGAGAGCTCATGGACGACGCTGCCCATCACCTCCGCCGACAGCGAGGTCTGTCCTCGGACGGCACGACCGATCGAGGCGACGATCTCCTCGGGAGCGGTGCCCTTCACGAGGTAGCCGACCGCCCCTGCGCGCAGCATCTCCAGCACGGTCGTGCGGTCTTCGTACGCGGACAGCGCGAGCACGCGTGTCCGAGGAGACGCTCGCACGATCTCCCGGGCGGCACGTGCGCCGCCTCCTCCGGGCATCTTCACGTCGACGAGCGCGACATCGGGGTGTTGCGCGATCGCGAGCTCGATCGCCTCGTCCGCGTCGGCGGCAGCACCCACGAGGTCGAGTGCTCGCTCGGCGTCGATCAAGTCCGCGAGGGCGGAGCGCACCTCGCCTTCGTCGTCTGCGATCAGTACCCGGATGCTGTCCATCAGGTCGCCCCTCGGAGCCAGAGCGCCGCCGCGCGTGGGGCAGCGGGCATGCCGGTCGACGCGGGCAGACCGTACGTCCGCCTCCACCGCGAGGCAATGATCTGCTCGAACCTCCCCGGAGTGCTCACGCGGACCCCCCAGCGTCCCTCGGCCGTTCGACCGGCAGCCAGAAGTCCACCGTGGTCCCGTTGCCGGGTTCGCTCGTAACTCGGCAGGTTCCCCCTGCGAGCTCTGCCCGCTCGCGGATCGACGTCAATCCGAGGTGTCCCGGTCGGGGAGTGACTTGCTGGGAGTCGAATCCCACACCGTCGTCGACGATCCGAACGTGGATGCCCTTGTTGTCCGAGCCGATCTCCACGCGTATCTGCGTGGCGTGCGCATGTTTCCGAACGTTCGCGAGCGCCTCCTGGGAGATCCGGTAGGTGATCGCCCGCACTTCGTCGGAGGGTTCGCTGTCGAGGTGCGCGTCGATGCGCACGACGAGGTCCGTCTCGATCGCGAGCTCGTGCAGGTACTGGCGCAACGCGGCCTCGAGTCCCTCGCGATCGAGCGCCGGCGGCCGCAGTTCGAACGTCAGCCGCCGGAGTCGGCGGATCGCCAGTTCGACGCTCTCGCCCAGCCGTTCAAGAAGCGTGGTGCCCTCCTTGCCGAGATCCAGGGCGCGGAGCGCTTCCAGTCGCAACCCGACGGCGGTCATCTTCTGGATCGAGTCGTCGTGGATATCGGCGGCGATCCGCTGGCGCTCCTGCTCCTGGGCGTGCACCACGCGAGCGAGCAGGCTGCGTCGTTCGTCGTCGGTGTTCTGCAGGACATCGATGGTTCGCTGCAGTTCTTCCTGCGTCGTCTTGAGCTCCGTGATATCGAACAACACGCCCTGCCACTCGCGAGCCACGCCCGGACCGCCTCGCACCTGCTGTGCCTCCTCGTGAACCCAGATCACGCGGCCGTCGCGAGTGTGTTTGCGATACTCGAGGGCGAACGGCTCGCCGGTCGCGTCGGTCCGCTCGTTCTCCGCCAGCACCCGCTCCCGGTCGTCGTCGTGGATCGTCTCGATCCACAGATCGTCAGGGTCGTTGACCCACTGCTCGGGGGGCCAGCCGAGGACGGTCTCGATCTGCGGGCTGACGTAGGTCGTCGCGAAGTCGTTGGCGCCCGGTGCGCTCTCCGCCCATACGTAAGTGACCGCGGGGAGCTGCTCGACCAGCGCGCGGAAGCGCTCCTCCGCCTTCCGGACGCGCTCCTCGGCGGTGCGCTGCTCCGTGATGTCGAGGACGAGTCCTTGCCAGGAGATGACCCGGCCGGTGCTGTCGCGCACCGGCACCGCTTCGTTGCGGACCCAGACCTCGCTGCCGGTGTCGAGCACATAGCGGAACTCTTCGCGGAACGGCTCCCCGGTCCGGACCGCGCGCTCCTCGGCGGCCAGGACGCGGTCGCGGTCCTGTGGGTGGAGCAGTCGGGGCCACGTGCCGGACTCGGCAAGCCATTCGTCCGGTGTGAAGCCCAGGAGGTCTTCGATCTGGGGGCTGACGTAGACGATCTCATCGCCTCCGGGCCGCGGGTGTTCCACGTACGTGACCGCCGGAAGCGACTCCACCAGTGCGCGGTACTGCGCCTGAGTCCGCTCTCGAACGATCGCGGCGCCGAGGATCGCCGCCGCCGCGACGAGGGCGTCGATCTCGGCGGGGTTCCAATCCCGCTCGGTCCGGCATTCGTCGAATCCGATGTAACCCCACCACTCCGGCCCGGCGAAGACGGGGACGCACGCGATCGCGAGGATCCCCTGCTCGACCAGGTCGCGCTGCTCCGCCTCTGGGAAATCACCACGCCGGCCGTGGATCACGTCCCCGGCCGAAAGGACGTCCTCCCAACGTGCCTGCTGCAGGTCCGCGAAGGTGAATCCTTGGAGCCACCCTTCGTCGATCAAGGGTCGGATCGACGGTGCGGTCCACTCGGCTCGCTGGTAGTGCCGCAGTTCGCCGCCGGTCTTTGGGCGCGCCTCGAAGACGTATACACGGCTGGCGTCCGTCGCGACACCGAGTCGCTCCAGAACCTCCGGCATGCGCCGCTCCCACGCGGGATCGGCGAGGAAAGCCTGCGCCGCGAACGTGACCGCTCGAAGGATCGCTTCGTGCCGATCCGGGTGAAGTGCGGACACGTTCGAGGCGTCCGATGCCGGCCCGCCGGATCCGGAGCCTGGTCCATCGGTCGCTTGTGGCGTTCGCCGCCCCGTTCGATTGCGCGGATCGGCGTGGTTGAGAAACGCTCGGGGCATCCGCCCCCCTCTACAGGCGCGAGATTTTCGGTCAGCGGCTGGTCAGCGGCTGGTCAGGTGCTATGGAGTGCATCGGGACCCTGGCAGCGCCCCTTGAGCAGGCAGGGGTAGCATCGGCGGGCGGTCGCGTATCGGGCGTGGGAGGAGAACGGTCGGTGGCTCATCGTGAGATCCGAGCCCCGCGGGGCTCGCGGCGATCCTGCCGAGGCTGGCCCCAAGAGGCAGCCCTCCGGATGCTGATGAACAACCTCGATCCCGACGTTGCCGAGCGCCCTGAGGATCTCGTCGTGTACGGAGGAACGGGGCGCGCCGCGCGCTCGTGGGAGGCATTCGACGCGATCGTGCGATCCCTGCGCGAGCTCGGGGACGAGGAGACGCTGCTCGTGCAATCCGGGAAGCCGGTCGGTGTGTTCCGCACCCACGCGATGGCCCCCCGTGTGCTGCTCGCGAACTCTCTGCTGGTGCCGAAGTGGGCGGACTGGGACACGTTCCGGGAGCTCGAGCGCCTGGGGCTGACGATGTACGGCCAGATGACGGCCGGTTCATGGATCTACATCGGCACCCAGGGGATCCTGCAGGGGACCTACGAGACCCTGGCCGAGTGCGCCGCTCAGCACTTCGGCGGATCGCTCGCCGGACGCATGGTCCTCACGTCGGGGCTGGGAGGCATGGGAGGGGCGCAGCCGCTCGCGGTCACGATGAACGACGGTGTCGCATTGTGTGTGGAGGTCGACCCGTCGCGGATCGATCGAAGGATCAAGACCGGCTACCTCGATCGTGAGACCCACGATCTCGACACGGCCGTCGCCTGGGCCGACGGGGCGCGCGACTCACGTGAGGCGATCTCGATCGGATTGCTCGGGAACGCGGCCGACGTGTTGCCGGCCTTGCTGAGCCGAGGGCTGCGTCCCGACGTGGTCACCGACCAGACGTCGGCGCACGATCCGCTCGCGGGCTATGTCCCGGCCGGTTTGGAGCTCGACGCGGCAACGGCGCTGCGGCTCGCCGATCCCGAGGACTACGTGCGGCAGGCGCGCGCCTCGATGGCGCGGCACGTCGAGGCGATGGTGGGGTTCGGCGATGCGGGAGCCGTGGTGTTCGACTACGGCAACAATCTGCGCGCGGAGGCGGAGCTGGGCGGCTTCGCTCGCGCGTTCGACTATCCGGGGTTCGTGCCGGCGTTCGTGCGACCGATGTTCTGCGAGGGCAAGGGTCCATTCCGATGGGTGGCCCTCTCGGGCGATCCGAGTGATATCGCGCGCACCGATCGCGCCGTCGCCGAGCTGTTCCCCGGCGACGATCGCTTGCTTCGCTGGCTACGGATGGCCAACGAACAAGTGGCGTTCCAGGGTTTGCCCGCGCGGATCTGCTGGTTGGGGTACGGGGAGCGGGCGCGGGCGGGTCTCGCGTTCAACGAGCTGGTTCGCACCGGAGAGGTGTCGGCGCCGATCGTGATCGGCCGCGACCACCTCGACAGCGGGAGTGTGGCGAGTCCCTACCGCGAGACCGAAGCGATGCGCGACGGCAGCGACGCGATCGCCGACTGGCCGATCCTGAACGCCTTGGTCAACACCGCGGCGGGTGCACATTGGGTCAGCGTGCACCACGGCGGCGGGGTTGGGATCGGCAACTCGATCCATGCGGGCATGGTCGTCGTGGCGGACGGAACCGACGAGGCGGCGGAGCGGCTCGATCGCGTCCTCACGACCGATCCCGGTACCGGCGTCGTGCGGCACGCCGATGCGGGATACGAACGAGCGCTCGAAGTGGCCGACGAACGCGGCGTCCGGCTGCCGTGGAGGGACTGATCTACGCGCGCTCCCAAGCGCTGGTCGCCCGGGCGATGCGCGCTCGGAGCGCATCCTCGTCGACCCCGAGTACCTGTCCGTTCTCCACGATCGGTTGTCCGCCGACGATCACACGGCGGATCGCGGAGGGCTGCATCGAGTAGATGAGCTGCTTGTGTGCCGTGGCCGGCGGCTGCATCGACAGATCATCGAGGTCGAGGACCACGAGGTCCGCTGCGTGGCCGGGCGCGATGCGCCCCACCGGCAGGCGGAGGACCTGCCCGCCCCGCGCCGTTCCGGCCAACAAGACGTCCTCGGCCCGGATCGCGCTCGCGTCGGCGTCCACGGCCTTCGCGAGCAGGGCGGCGGTGCGCATGTCGTCGAAGACACTCTGCCGGCTGTTGGTGCACCCTCCGTCGGTACCGAGGCACACGGGGATCCCGCGTTCCAACATCTTGCGCAGCGGGGCGATACCGTCGCCGAGGAACGCGTTGGCGCCTGGGTTGTGGACGACCGACGCGCCGCGATCGGCGATCAGGGAGAGATCGTCGTCGTCGATCCACACGCAGTCGATCAAAACCGCCCGCTCGTTGAGCACGCCCAGTTGATCGAGATAGTGGACCGGCGAAACCCCGTGATCGGAGATCGTTCGTTCGCGCTCGTACCTTCCCTCCGCCACGTGGATGTGGAAGGCTTCGTCGAGCTCCTCGGCGAGCGCTGCCCCTTCTTGGATCATGCGCGGGCTCGCGCCGTGGACCGAGTGCGGTGCCGGTTGCACGAACGCCCGCGTGTCCGCGCGGAACAGATCATGGAGCGCGCGGATGTTCTGCACCGCTAGGTCCGGCGGCTCACGGTAGCGTTTCGGAGCGCCGGTCCAGTCGTACATCGTCCGCGCCAGCACGATCCGCATGCCGACCTCGCCGGCGGCAGCGATCACGGCACGGGCGTTCTCGATGCCGCCGTCGTTGAGGTAGAAGAAGTCGGTCACGGTGGTGACCCCTGCCCTGGCCATCTCCGAGAAGTCCAGCAGGGCTCCTGTTGCGATCGAATCGATGTCGAGCAGTTCGGAGAACGGGTAGAGGACGCGATCGCGCCACGTCATGAACGGAAGGTCGTCGCCGTAGCCTCGCAGCAGCGCCTGGAACGAGTGCGCGTGGCCGTTGACGGTGCCGGGAACCACCGCGACATGCCCCCAGTCCTCGATCTCCTCCCCCCCGAACCGTTCCGCCAGCTGGGCGAGGGTTCCGGTGGCCTCCAGCGCCGGGCCGCGCATCACGAAGGCGTGGTCCCGGTGGAAGTGGTCCTCTGCGAAGACGAGATCGGCGCGGACGATCGACATGGACCTGTTCCTATCACGTCTCGGGCCACGCCCGGCCCGATACCCGGCGACGTGGGCGCAAAGGCCCGGAACACCATCCGGCACCGGGTGTAGCCTTGGCGCCGTGCCGGTGCAGGTGGGGGAACCGCTCTCGCTCGAGGACGTGGTCGCGGTCGCGCACGGCGCGGACGTCGCACTCGCACCGGGCGCGGTCGAGCGGATCCGTGCGGCTCGCGACGTGGTGGAGCGGGTCGTGTCATCGGGGGCGACCGTCTACGGCGTGACCACGGGCTTCGGGAGCCTGGCCGACGTTCGGATCGAGCCGGCGCAGGCCGACGCACTCCAATCGGGGATCGTGCGATCCCATGCCACCGCGGTCGGCCGACCGCTCTCACGGGAAGAGGCCCGCGCGATGTTATTGCTGCGTGCGCATGTGCTCGCCCTCGGCCACTCGGGTGTGCGCGTCCAGATCGTCGATCGGATGCTGGAGATGCTTCGGCGCGATCTGATCCCCGTGGTCCCCGAACAGGGGTCGCTCGGAGCGTCGGGCGATCTGGCGCCGCTGGCTGCCCTGGCCTTGCCACTGCTCGGATCGGGGCGCGTCTACACGCCGGAGGGCATCCGCCCCTCGGCCGACGCGATGGCCGGCGCCGGGCTCGCACCGATCGAACTGCGGGCGAAGGAAGGCCTCGCCCTCGTGAACGGGACGCAGGGGATGCTCGCGGTCGGGAGCCTCGCGAGCCACCGCCTGGCCCGGATGCTGCGCGTCGCCGACGTCACCGCGGCGATGACGATCGAGGCGGCGCTCGGAACCGACCGACCGTTCGATGAACGGCTGCACCGCCTCCGACCGCATCCGGGACAGGCATCGTCCGCGGCGAACCTGCGACGCCTTCTCGCAGGGTCTCCGATCCTCGAGTCCCATCGGTCGAGCGCTCACGCCGTGCAAGATGCGTACTCGATGCGATGTGCTCCTCAGGTGCACGGCGCGACGCGCGACGCGCTTGCGTTCGCCGAGGGTGTCCTCACGATCGAACTCAACGCGGTCTCGGACAATCCGATCGTGCTGCCGGGAGACGATGAGGTGGTTTCGGGCGGGAACTTCCACGGGCAGCCCGTCGCGATCGCGCTCGACGCGCTGGCAGCCTCCACCGTGTCCCTCGCCTCGATCTCCGAAAGGCGGTTGTACCGGCTCCTGGATCCGGCCCGCAACGCGGGCTTACCGGCCTTCCTCGTCCGAGAGCACGGTCTGCACTCGGGGTTCATGCTCGCGCAGTACACGGCGGCATCGCTCGTGTCGGAGTCGAAGTCGCTCGCCCATCCGGCGTCGATCGACTCGATCCCTTCGTCGGCGGGGCAGGAGGACCACGTGAGCATGGGGATGACGGCTGCCCGACATGCGCGCGAATGCGTGAACAACGCAGAGATCGTCGTCGCGATCGAGCTCCTCGCGGCGGCACAAGCGCTCGACCTGCGTTCGCCGCTCCGGCCGGGGGCGGGGTCAGCGGCGGCGCGCGCGGTCGTCCGCGATCGCGTCGGCTTCCTCGCCGAGGACCGCGAGTTAGCGCCGGATTTCGACGCCGCTGTCGAGCTCGTCCGCGGGGACGCCCTTGTTGATGCGGTACAGGCGGAAGTGGGTCCGCTCGACTGAGGCTTAGCCGGCGACGCGGGCGCCGCCGATGTAGGTCGCCAGGACCGGATCGTGACCGGGTCGGTACGGCACCTCGCGGAACCCCTCCCCGTCCAGCACCACCAGATCGGCGCGGAACCCGGGACGCAGTGCCCCGACCCTTCCGCCCAATCCGAGAACGTGTGCGGCGTTCACGGTGCAGGCGGTCAGGGCCGCATGGGGCGAAAGCCCGTAGAGGACGCACGCGAACGAGATGATCTCGGGCATCGAGGCGATCGGAGCGGTTCCCGGGTTGCAGTCGGTCGCGATCGCCACGGCCGCGCCCGCGTCGAGCATGCCGCTCACGAGCGGGGGAGTGGCTCGGAGGAGGAAGGTGGAACCCGGTAAGACCACCGCAACCGCTTCGGAGGAGCCGAGTGCGTCGATCCCGGCCCGGTCGATGTGGTTGCAATGGTCAATGGATCGGGCGTCGAGTGCGATCGCCGCCTGGCTCGCACCGGACGCGCCGAGCTGATCCGCGTGGCACCGCAGCGGTAAGTGCGCGCGGTGCGCCGCCTCGGCAACCGCCTCGAGGTCGCGAACAGTGAAGGCGATGTCCTCGACGTAGATGTCGACGGCGTCCATGAGACCTTCCGCGGCGGCGGCAGGGATCAGTTCGTCACACGCGACCCGGACCCACTCCTCACGCGTGAACCCCGCGGGCACCGTGTGGCACGCGAGCAGCGTCACCACGCAGGTCTGAGGGGCTTGTTCGCCCAGCCTACGGGCCAGCCTGGCCGCTCGCAGCTCCGCCTCCACGGAGAGTCCGTACCCGGTCTTCATCTCGACGGTGGTCGTGCCGTTGGCAGCCATCTCCTGCAGCAGCTCGAGTGAGAAGGCGAGGATCTCGTCGTCGGGAGCCTCGGCGAACATCCGAGCGCTGCGCGCGATCCCGCCCTCTCGGTGTTGTTCGCGGTAGCTGCTTCCTGACAGGCGCAGCTCGAACTCATCCGCGCGCCAGCCGATGAACGGCACGTGCGTGTGGCAATCGACGAAACCCGGGACGACGGTCGACCGTTCGAAGCGTTCCACCGGGAGATCGGCGGGAAGGCCCCCGGGCGGTCCGACGTAGGTGAGCTCCTCGCCGGCCCACGCAACCGCTCCGGGCGCGTACGTTTCGACCACTTCGAGCTGGTCGCCGCGCCGAGGCGCCGTTCCTGCGGGCGAGACGACGGTTCCAGCCACGATCGCCCCGATCCCCGCGGATGCCATAGCTGCATGCAACCCTGCCTGATCTCTCGGTGCAACCGCTCCATCAAGGGTGCCGCGCGGGTGCCGATGCTGGAGGAGGCGTCCGAGGGGGGCGGCGACCGCGAGGAGATACATGACCGCAGAGGAGAACCCGCTCGAAGGCTTGCCCGAACTGCTGCGAGCGGTGGTCGAAGGCGCGGGCGAAGGTGTCCTCGTCACGGACGCGGATCTGGAGCAACCCGGGCCCCGGATCCTGTACGCGAACCGGGCGTTCACCGAGATCACCGGTTACGAAGCGGCGGAGGTGCTCGGCCGCAGTCCGCGACTCCTCCAGGGCCCAAAGACCGATCGTGCCGTGCTCGCACGTCTGCGTTCGTGTCTCGAGCGCGGAGAGGAGTTCGCGGGCGAGGCGATCAACTACCGCAAGGACAACAGCCCGTTCGTGCTCGCATGGCGCGTGTCGCCGATCCGCGACGACACGGGTCGTATCACCCACTTCTTCGCGCTGCAGCGCGACGTGACGCTGCGGCGGGAGGCGGACCAGGCGGCGGCGGGCGCGCAGCGGCGACTCGCGAGCCTCGTCGAGGGTTCACTCGACATCATCACGATTGTGAACGGTGAGGGTGTGGTGACCTTCCAGAACGCCGTGGTCGAGCGGATCCTGGGCTGGACCCGGGCGGAGGTCGAGGGCCGGGACGGCTCGTCGATCATCGATCCCGCCGACGGTGCGCCGTTCATGGCCGAACTCGCCGCGCGACCCGACGCGACGGCGGTGACGACGATGCGTGCTCGCCACAAGGATGGCTCGTTGCGGTGGCTCGAGGTCCACGGTCGAAACCTCCTGCACGATCCCGACGTGGCGGGTTTCGTACTGACGACGCGTGACGTATCCGACTCCCGGACCGCGAGTGCGAGATTGGAACGCGCCACAGTGATGTACCGCGGGCTCGCGGAGCAGATCCCGGCCGTGACCTACATCTGGGAGGTCGACAGTGACCACATCGGAGAGTCGGCGGACCCGGGTTCGTTCGAGTACGGCTACTACACGAGCCCCCGGATCGTCGATCTGATCGGCTACACGCGCGAGGAATACGACGGCCAGCCGTACCTGTGGAAGGACCTGATTCACCCCGAGGACGCGGATCGAGTGCTGACGGCGGCGGATCGCACCGAGCGAACCGGCGATCCGTTCGATGAGCAGTACCGGATGCGGCATCGAGATGGGCACTGGGTCTGGGTCCACGACGTCGGAAAGCTGTTCCTTTGCGACGATGCAGGCAACCCCTGGCTCCTGCAGGGGGTCATGCTCGATATCACCGAGCGCCACCGGGTTCAGGACGAGCTGGAGAGTCTGGAGCGACGGTACGGCAGCCTCGTCCAACAGATGCCGGCGACGGTCTACGTGCAGTCCGTGGACAAAGACCCCGAGCGCTTCTACATCAGTCCGCAGGTCGAACAGCTCACGGGATACGCTCCCGAGCGGTTCTCCGACCCCGACTTCTGGGCAACGATCATCCACCCGGAGGACGCCGAGCGGATCGCAGGCGCGGACAGCAGGTCGATGTCATCCAACGGCTTCTACCGCGAGGAGTACCGGATCGTCGATGGCGGCGGACGGGAGGTCTGGATCCACGACGAAGCGGTGCTCCTGTCCGTCGAGGATGGCGAGGAGCCCCTGTGGCAGGGGGTCATGCTGGACGTGACCGATCGCGCGGTCGCCGAGGAGGGTCTGCGGGACACCCTCGAGCGGTTCCGTGCCCTCGCGGCGAACGTGCCCGTCGGCATCTTCCAGACGGACGCTTCGGGCAGCTGTTACTACGTCAACGAGCGGTGGAGCGAGATCAGCGGTCTGCGGTACGAGCAGTCGATGGGATCCGGCTGGTCCGACGCGCTGCACCCGGATGATCGTGAAGCCGTGCGCCGCGAATGGGAAGAGTCGGCCGCTGCCGGCCACGACTTCCGACAGGAGTACCGCATGATGACGGCCGACGGTATGACGCGATGGGTCTTGGGAAGCGCCACGCCTGTCCGAGATGCGCAGGGCGTGGTGACGGGTCACCTCGGTACCATCTCGGATATCTCGGAGCAGAAGCGCGCGGAGACCTATCTGCGGGAGTCGGTCCACGAGCTTTCGGGGTCGCTCGAGGGGTTGCGCCGAGCCGACGACGAACGACGCGAGCTGCTCGATCATCTGGTGCGGGAGCAGGAGCAGGAGCGCGCCGCACTCGCCGAGGACATGATCGACGATCCGATCCAGAAGATGGCGGCCGTGAGCCTGCGGGTCGAGACGCTGCGCAAGGGGTTGTCCGACCCGAAGCAGCTCGGTGCGATCGATAAGCTCGGTCGTTCGGTGGAACAGGCGACGGAGCGTCTGCGGTCGATGCTCTTCGAGCTCCGCCCCCGCACACTGGATGAGGACGGGCTCGCCGCGGCGCTGCGTGAGTGCCTCCAGCAAGGGGTCTCCGAGGGCGGCCCGCGGTTCGAGGTCTTGGATCGCCTGCAGCTCGAACCGCCCCAGCGGATCCGCGCGGTCGCCTATCGGATCGCACAAGAGGCGATATCCAACGCACTTGATCACGCGAAGGCAACGAAACTCACCGTCTCGCTCGAGGGCAGAGGTCGCTGGTTCACGACCAAGCTCGTCGACGATGGCATCGGGTTCGAGATCGCGTCCGACGGTCCGGTGCAGCGCCTCGGTATCGCAGGGATGCGCGAGCGCGCACGGCTCGAATCGGGCACCGTGCGCGTCGAGTCCTCCCCGGGTCACGGCACAACGGTGGAGATCCGCCTGCCGATCAACACGCTCGGGGAGCTCGGGCCCCGCGGCTGACGCGCAGTCTCCCCTCGACGCCTGGCAAGATGCACCCGTGCGGGTTCAGCAAGAGATCGGGTTCGCGGCGCCGTGCGAGATCGTCTGGGAGATCCTCCTCGACTGGGAGGCCCAGGCGAGGTGGATGCGCGACGCGGATCGTGTCGAGGTCCTCTCCCCGATGCGCCGAGGCGTCGGCACGACGATCGCGGTTCGCACGCGCGTACTCGGCGTGCCGCTGTTCACCGAGCGGCTGGAGGTGACAGTGTGGGAACCGCCGAACTGCCTCGTGATGGCACATCGGAGTATCCTCCGGGGCTCCGGGACTTGGCAGCTGATGCCCGCAGGCGACGGGTGTCGCTTCCGATGGACCGAGGACGTTGCGCTCCCTGTTCCCGTGCTGGGCGAGATCGCCCTTCGGACGTACCGACCGTTCCTGCGCTGGCTGATGGGTGGTGCGCTCGGAGATCTCCGTTCCCATATCGAACGCGAGCGCCACGTCGATCGCGACGTGCCCCGCGTCAGTCGCCCGGACGAACGCTCGCTCTGAACGCCTCCAGCGAGGCCAGGTGCGCACTCGCGTGATCGAAGTTCGCCCCCGGAGCGCCCGTGATCCCGCCCAGCATCTCGGCGAGCGTGGGAGCTTCGCGGCCTCGGGTCTCGTAAGGGGCTCGCTCGATCCACGCGTCGTCGTCCAGACGGCGCATCGCCTCGATCAGCGCGGCATGCGTCTGCTCGGCATCGATGAGAACCGCGTCGAGGGGCAGGGCCGATGTGCGCGCAGCGGTCTCGGCGTTCAGGCGGTCGACCGCGGGCGCTCCGTCCGCGAACACGTCCTCGATGTGGGGACGCCGGCCCAGTCGCCATCGTTCGAGAGCGCGCAGCGCTTCGCGCTCCCACGCCGCGAGGTGCCCGACCAGGTCCTTCGCGGACCAATCGCCCCCGCCGATCGTCGCTGGACGCTCGAGGTCGACCGTGTCGATGCCGTCGATCTGCTCCGCGACGCGGCGATGGCCGCGCTCCAGGAGCTCGATCGCCTCGATGCGAGCCACGATCGTCATGGGTCGGGATGCTAGCGCAGGGCCGGTCACCGATGCGGTGGCGATACACTGCGACCGCGCCGCCGACGTGGCGCCGGGGAGCTCGGTGGCGCCGGGCTGAGAGGCCTGCTATCGAGGGGGGCGACCCGCGGAACCTGATCCGGGTAATGCCGGCGGAGGGAGTGCAGCGAGGCATGACGACCTCGATCGATCGCGCTGGCGATCCGCGCTCGGACGCCCCCGTCTCCGCGGACCTCGTCGTGGTTACTTCCGATCGCCGGCTTTCCGGCATCGACATGGCGGTCCTCTGGGGCGATCTGTCGATCGGGATCCTGGTGCTGTACACCGGAGCGCTGCTCGTCCCCGCGCTCTCCCTGCAGGATGCGCTGGGAGCGATCGTGATCGGTTCACTCCTCGGCTGCATCCCGCTCGCCGTCGTCGCCGCTGCCGGGGCCCGCTCCGGGACGGCAACGATGGCGCTGTTCCGCCCGGTGCTGGGGGTGCGAGGCTCCTACCTCCCGTCCGTGATCAACGCGGTCCAACTCGTGGGGTGGGCCGCCTTCGAGTTCTGGGCGATGGCGGGTGTCGCGAACGCTGTAACCCGTGAGGCCACGGGACGAGATCTGTATCCGGTCTGGCTCGTCGGGATCGCGCTGGGCTGTACGGCGCTTGCGCTCGTAGGCCCCGTGCGGTTCGTTCGGCGGTGGCTCGAGCGCTTCGGCATCTATGTGTTGCTTGCGGCTGGAGCCTGGCTCACCTTCCGCGTCCTCACGGTCGGCGATCTCTCCGCGGTCTGGGGAGCTCCGGGGACGGGTGGGCTCGGATTCTGGCTCGGCGTCGACCTCGTTATCGCTATGCCCGTTTCCTGGCTCCCGCTCGTCGCGGACTACACGCGCTTCTCGACGTCGTCGCGCGGGGCGTTCGCCGGGGTCTTCGGCGGCTACCTGGTCGGTAACGTGTGGTTCTATTCGCTCGGAGCGCTGCTCGTCCTCCTCGCAGGCTCCCAGGTCGGCGTGCTCGGGATCGGCGACGCGCTGATAGCGCTGGCCGGCGGTGCGGTCGTGCTGGCGTCCTTGGTCGTCGGCGAGACCGATGCCGCGTTCGCGAACCTGTACTCGGCGGCGGTTTCCGTCGGCAACATCGCGCCGCGCCTCTCTCGGCGCAGACTGATCGTCGCGATCGCCACGATCGCGTTCGCGATCGCGCTGTTCCTAGGCGAGTCGGCGGAGACGTTCGAGCTGTTCCTGCTCACGATCGGGTCGGTGTTCGTCCCACTGTTCGGGGTGTTCCTCGCCCACGAGACGATGCGGACCTTCGGGTGGCAACGCTCGGAGTCGAGCTCAGGCGTGGATGCCGCAGCCGTCGTCGCATGGCTTGCGGGCGTGATCGCGTACCACTGGTCGTCCCCGAGCCCGTTGCCCGGCTGGCAACAGGCGGTCGCGTGGTTCTTCGAGGACCTGCTGGGCGTTGGGTTCCCGCTCGCGCAGGGCTCGCTCGGGGCGAGCATCCCCGGATTCGTCGTTGCCTTCGTGATCGGACTCGGGGGGTTCGCCGCGACGCGTCGTACCCGCTAACCGTCTGGCGTGATCGCGATGCCCGGCCGAGGAGGCGGGGCGGCGATCATCAACACGACGGCCGGTTCCCCCGAGGCGTTCGCGAGGGTGAGTTCGTCGCCCGCGGGAACGACGGCGCAACCCCACTGCCGGATCCGTGCTCGCCCCTTGCCGACCTGTGCGGCCACCTCGCCGGCGAGCACCACGACGATCGCATCTGAGTTGCTGTCGCCGACCGGACCGAACCGTTGGGTCTCCTGGAGGCACACCACCTCCGACCACAGATGGTCGGTCTCGAACAGGTCGTGGCGGGCCGGTTCGTCCGGAGCGAAGTGGACGAGGTCCCTGATGTCGGATGTCTCCATGCCTCCAGCCTAGCCGGGCGCCGCCTCTCGGACGGCGACGATCGCCCCGCAGGGCAGGCTGAACGGGGGACGGTCGCTCGATACGGGGCCTGGGTAGACTTGGCGCCCGCATCGCCCGGCCGAACGTTTCCGGAAGGGGAGTCAACCGTGGCCGATTTCTCGTTCTCCACCCGCGCCGCCGCCGAAGCTGAGGCCGACCTGCTGGTGTTGCCCGTCTTCCAGGGGCCCGCGCCCGGCCCCGGCGTGCGACAGGCAGGACTGCAGAGCGCCTTCTCGAGCGCCAAACTTACCGGGAAGCGCGGAGAGACCCTGTTCGTCCCCGGCAGCGATGACGCGAGGTTCGCCGCCGGTGCCGTGCTGCTCGTCGGTGTCGGTGAGCGCGCGAAGGTCACGCCCGACGTGATCCGCCGAGTCGCAGCCCGCGCCGCTCCGCGGGCCGCCGCCTTCGGAACCGTGGCGACCACGCTGCCTCAGGCCTCGCGCAAGCCCGAAGACGCCGTGCAGGCGACGGTCGAAGGGTTCGTCCTCGGCTCCTACCGCTTCGATCGATACCGGACCGCCAAGCGCGACGATGCTCCTGCGGCTTTGGAGGCCGTCGAGGTGCTCGGGCTCCCCAGATGGAACGCGCGGGCGTGCCGTCGCGCGATCCAGACCGCGCAGATCGTCGCGGACGCAACGTGCTGGGCCCGCGATCTCGTGAACACCCCGGCCTTGGACATGCCACCGGACGCGATCGCCCGCGAGGCGCAGAAGATGGCCAAGGCCGAGGGGCTGAAGGTCAAGATCTGGAAGGAACCGGAACTCACGAAGGGGAACATGGGCGGCATCCTGGGTGTCGGCCAGGGGAGCGTGAACCCGCCGCGGATGATCGAGTTGCACTATTCGGGGGCGGCCGCCTCGCAGCGACCGATCGCTCTCTCGGGCAAGGGCATCGCGTTCGACTCCGGTGGCCTGTCGCTCAAGGACGCGAAGAACATGGAGTGGATGAAGTCCGACATGGGAGGAGCGGCCTCGATCCTGGCGACGATGCGTGCGATCGCGAGACTCGAGCCCAAGATCAACGTCGTCGCCGCGATCCCGTCGTCGGAGAACATGCCGAGCGGCTCCGCGATCCGGCCGGGCGACGTGCTCCACCATCGCAACGGCAAGACCTCGGAGGTGCTCAACACGGACGCGGAGGGCCGCCTCGTGCTCGCCGACGCGCTCGCCTGGCTTGCCGAGCAAGACCCGGTCTGCATCATCGACACGGCGACCCTCACAGGAGCGTGCATGGTGGCGCTCGGCGAGGAGGTGATCGGTGCGTTCGGCAACGATCCCTCGCTCACCAAGGAGGTGATCGCCGCCGGCGACGTTACCGGTGAACCGATGTGGGAGCTGCCGCTGCGCGCCGAGTACCGACCGCAGATCGACTCGGCGATCGCCGACGTCAAGAACGTGGGACCGCGGTGGGGCGGGGCGATCACGGCCGCGCTGTTCCTCGAAGAGTTCGTGGACGACGTCCCGTGGGTGCATCTCGACATCGCGGGCCCCGCATTCGCCGAGCGAGCGGGAGACCTTTCGGGCTTCGGCGGCACCGGGGTCCCGGTGCGCTCGCTGGTGCGGTTCGTGCTGGAGCGAGCCGGGCGCCGTCGTTGATGGCGCCGGCCGACGGTCCGGTTCTGGCCTCGTTCGCGCATCCCGACGACGCGGAGATCGCCGCAGGCGGCACGATGGCGAAGTTCGCCGCGCAGGGCCGAGAGGTGCACCTGCTGGTGCTCACGAACGGTGATCGGGGATCCAACGACCGCGAAACGGATCGCGCCGAGCTCGAGCGGATCCGCGCGGAGGAGGTCGTCGACGCCGGCCGGGTCCTCGGCTTGGCCGGGGGCCGAGTGCTCGACATCCACGACGGCGATCTGCGCAACACCGATGAGGTCCGCGCCGAGATCGTGCGTGAGATCCGCCGGGTTCGTCCCGTGACGGTGTTATGTCCGGATCCGACGGCTCGCTTCTTCGAAGACAGCTACATCAACCACCGCGACCATCGGGCGGCGGGGGACGTGACCCTGGATGCGGTGTTCCCCGACGCGGGGAACCCACTGTTCTTCTCCGATCAGCTCGCGGAAGGGCTCGAGCCGTGGAGCGTTTCCGAGGTGTGGCTGGCCTGGACGCTCGAGCCGAACCGCGACGAGGACGTGAGCGGATTCATGCAGACCAAGGTCGATGCTCTCGGCCGGCATCGGAGCCAGGTCGACGGCGACCTGCTGGGATACTTCGAGGAATGGCTCCCCAAGGAGGCCCAGGAAGCCGGTAGGCGGATCGGGGTCGACCACGCGGAGTCGTTCCGCGTGCTCACGCTCGAGGACTGATCGCCCCCGCGCTACTCGCGGGTTCCGGCGGCGAACCAGACGTCGCGGAAATCGTTGAGCGGATCGCTGAAGCGTTCTGCGAATACCGAGCGCACGTTGTCGAGGAAGGCGGCGAAGATGTCGGCGCCGAGCATCTGCTTGACGAAGCGTCCGGTCGGCAGCGCCGCGCGTCCCTCGATCCACTCGTTGAGTCGGAACGTGAAGCGGTACTCGCGCTCCTCGCTGCGGATCGACTTGAGGCCGGCGTCGCCGAGTGTTTCTTCAAGCAGGCCGCGATCCTCGAAGCGGATGCGCCACGGGGATGCCTGCTTCTGGACGTCGCGCAGCATGTCGGGTCCGAGGCGTTCCTCGAGCAGCGAGCGCCACGTGCGCTCGAGCTCGTCGATGTTCTTCCCCCACGCCGACACGGCGATCCGGCCCCCCGGTTTCGTCACGCGGATCATGTCGAACAGCGCCGTGTCGTACCGCGTGAAGTGCTGTAGCACGAAGTTGGCGGTGACCACGTCGAACACGCCGCTACGGAACGGCAGATCGATCGCCTCTCCCGCGACGAACGGCAGGGCGGGGCGGGTGGTGCGTCCCACCCGGAGCATCGGAACCGAGACGTCCACCCCGATCGCGGAACCATCGGGTTCAACGATGGCCGCCGCCGCTTCCGCGGTCACACCGGTGCCTGTGCCGACGTCGAGCGTCCTGATGCCGGGGGATGTTCCCGCGTAGCCGACGAGGTCCACGCCGACGAGGCCGGTCCTCGGAGCGTGGACCCGCTCGTAGATCTCCGCGACGTCGTCGTAGCTGCGCCAGCCGTTCATGGAAGCCGGAAGCCTACCCGGTGCCCTCGATTAGGAGGGTTCCCCGCGGACGCGCGGCGCGCCCCCGGTAGGCTTACCCGCGGCCAAGACCGAGGCCAAGACCGAGGCCAAGACCGAAGGAGAAGGTGTGAGCGGGTCGGCAGGGGTGATGGCGGTGGTGCTCGCGCAGACCGTCGCCGGCAGCGCTGCGCTGTTGTGGGCGACGCCGCTGTGGGGCGAGGTCAAGCGAGGCTTCTTCACGCTGACCGGTTCGATCCTCTTCGTCCTCGCCATCCTCACGTGGTTCACCGCGTCGTCGGGTCGGATCCCGGGAGACGAGGCGGGTGACTGGATCGTGCGGTTGGCAGCCGCGAACACGATCGTCACCCTGCTGTGGCTCGTCCTGCTGATCGCACGCAAGCACGCGCCCGCGCGTCTGGTCGGCATCCTCGGTGCTGCGGTTGCGATCGGGGTCCTGATCCCGATCGCGATCGCCGCCCGTCAGGGAGCTGCGGTTGCGATGTTCCAACTGCTCGCGGGAGCGTGGTTCCTGGGTGCGGTCGTCGACGGCCTGCTGCTCGGTCACTGGTACCTGACCGACCGAGGTCTGACCCGGGTGCCGATCAACCGGTACACGAACGTGCTGATCGGCGGGGTCGTCGCGGAAGGGCTCGCGGTGCTCGCCGCGTTCCTCACGGGTGGATTCGAGGACGTGTCGGCGTCGGCGACGCCCTTCAATCCGCTCACGGTGCAGCTGGCCGGATGGATCGCGTTGGGGATGGTCGGTGCGACGGCCCTCGTCGCGATCTTCGTTCGGCTGACCCTCAAGGGTGAGCGCGCGTCCGCGGTGCAGGCGGCGACGGGGTTCTTCTATCTCGCCGTCATGACCGCGTTCATCGCGGAGGTCGCGGTCAAGACGCAGTACCTTCCGAGGTAGCCGTGGAACTGGTCGTGACCGCCGCCGGGGTACTGACGATCGCTGCCGCCTGGCGGACGATCCGGGTCCGGGCGGTGAGCGTGTGGGCGACGATGACGCCGGCATTGGTCGTCGTCGGCATCGCTGCGGCCCTCGTGCGGCCGCCCGTGCTGGCGTCCGACGTGGGTGCGGGGACGGCCGCCTTGGTCGGACTCGGCGCGGGCGTGGCGCTCTTCGCCGCCACCCGCCTATTCCTTCTCGCTGCCGAGGGGTGGACGGTGTTGCGCTCCGACGCGCGTTCCATCTACGGGCCGACCGGCGACCTGCCCCTCGGGCTCGTCGTACTGCTCGCGGCGATCTCCGTGGTCGCCGAGGAGCTGTTCTGGAGAGGGCTCGTCCAGCCGCGCCTCGAGCTGACGCTAGGGGAGTGGGGCGGAGCCGGGCTGACCTGGGTGCTGGCGGTGATCGCGAACCTGCCGAGCGGGAGCGTCTCGATCGTGCTCGGTGCGACGGTCGGAGGGGCCACGTGGGCCGCGCTCGCGGTCTGGAGCGGAGGCATCGTCGCAGCAGCCGCGTGCCATCTGCTCTGGACGATCCTGATGATCGTGTTCCCCCCGCCGCAGGCAGCAGGTGTCCGGTGACGACGAGATCCGAGATCCCCGAGGTGGCCGGGCAGGTGCTCGATGCCGGAACCTTCTGCACTGTGGCGGTGCCGACCGTTCGCGGTCCCCACGCGACCCCCCTCGTGTTCGCGTGGTACAGGGATGCGGTCTGGGTCACGACGGCGCGCGGTTCGATCAAGGCGCGCGCCTGGGCTCGCGACCCGAGGGTGGCCGGCTTGGTTCGCAGCGATCGGGTCTCGGTTGCGTTCACGGGGTCCGTGCGAACCTACGACGCTCTCGACACGGCTACCTGGGGTACATCGGTGCTCGATGCCCCAACGCTCGCGCGCGCGACGGCTCGGTTCAGCAGGAAGAACGCGCGGTTCTTCGCCGGGTACGCGATCGACGCGAGGAAGGTGCCGCTGGCGTGGACGCCGCCGGGGCGGGTGTTCGGGCGCCTGCAGCTCGACGGTGGAGCGGTGCTCGACGATCTCGGGCCGGTCGCCGTCTGGGGCAGCTGGGCGACCGAACACGGGCCTCGTCCGACGATGGATCGATACCGATCCCTGCCCGCCTCGGGAGCCGTGGATTCCCTAGCCGGTCTTCCGGAGAAGCTTGGCCGCCGACTGGATCGCGGTGGGGACGATGCCGCGCTCGCCCTGGCCACCTCCGGGGGCCCGGTCGTTCTGCCGGCCCGATGGGCGGCCGACGACCGAGAGTTGTGGGCCGCCCTGCCGTCGCAGACCCGAGCCCTCGGCGGAGCGCCGCCGCGCGGATCGGCGGCGTTGTCGATCGATCGGGCGAGTTGGTGGCGCGCGCGCGATATGGCCGGCGCGATGGCGCAGGGTGAGGCCGAGACGTTCGCGCTCGACCGACTGAGCTCCGGAGCGACTGCTGCGGCGAAGAAGGTGCGGGCAACGGGTCTCGACCCGTCGGATGCGTCGCTCGTTCGCTTGACTTCCGACCGCCTCGTCTGGTGGCAGGGCTGGTCGAGCGGTACGGTTCGCCCGTGACGCGAGTGGGGATCACCGTCGAACTCGAGGTGCCGGCGGAACGCGCATGGGACGTCGTGTCCGATCCGCACAACCTGCCCCACTGGGACAAACACATCGTCCGGGTCGAAGGCGTCGATGGTGGGCTGTCGAACGGCGCCCGCTACACGACGGTGATGCGGTTCATGGCCGTACAGACGCGCATCCGATGCGAGGTGACGCAGTGGGATCCGCCGCTGCGCTCGGCGATCCGGCTTTCCGGACTGATCGACGCCGTGGTGGAGACAACCTTGACCCCGATCTCTGGGGGGAGGCGGTCCCGGCTCGAGCACAGCGTCGACTACCGCTTCCGCGGCGGACCACTCGGAGACTTCGCCGCCCGGAGCATGCGTCTCGTGGGTGGCGCACAGCTGGCTCTGCGCCACGGGACGCTCGCGCAGAAGCGGGAGATCGAAGCCCGGTGAGCGAACTACCCGTCCGCGTCCGCGTCCGGGTCCGCCCGCCCCGCCCGGCCCGCCCGACCCGGACGGCCGACGAGGTATCCGGCCAGTGCCCCGGCGAGGCCCACGACCACGATCACCCAGATCAACGGCGGCTGGAACTCGAACCACAAGAACCGAAGCCGGGTCGACTCGGAGTTCTGCACGGCGAAGAGCATCACGAGCACGATGATCGCGAGCACGAGGATGAGCTTGCCGCCACGGGAACGTCGTTCCCTGTCGATCGCCCGTGTACGGTCTCGTTGCCGATCCGGGCCGCCCGAGCGTTCGTCGTCTCGACTCATCTGGGCACCTTCCATGGGTGACGTTGTTCCTGTCTGCCCGGATGATATGCCGGGATGAGACGCCTGGGACTCACTCTCGCCTGGGGCGCCGCCGCGGTCGCGGTCGGGATCGTCTCCTCCACGTCCCGGGGCCGCCTCCTCGACGAATCGGCGTTCGCCCTGGTGAACCGCGATCGAGGCCCTGCCTCAGATGCGCTGTTCTCGGCGATCACGGAGCTCGGGGCGCTGGGTGCGGCGGCGGGAGCGGCCGCCACACTCGCGGTTACCGGCCATCGGCGCGCCGCGGTTCGAGGGGCCACGGCCGCCGGGGCAGCGTGGCTCGCGGGGCAGGGCCTCAAGAAGGTCTGGAACCGCCCGCGTCCCTACGACGCCGCTCATGACTCGCGGGTGCTGATAGGCCGCCCCGTTGCGACGTCCTGGCCGAGCAGCCATCCGGCGACGCTCCTCGCGTTCTCTCTCACGGCCGCTCACGAGCTCGGACTCGGCGGCGTGTCGAAAGCCGGACTCGGGATGTTATCGATCGCCGTCGGTGTGTCGCGAACCCACCTCGGGGTTCACTACCCGAGCGACGTGCTCGGCGGGTTGCTCCTCGGACGCGCCATCGCCGAGGCGCTGACCACGACCCCGCCCGACGACATCGCATGAACGCTCGACGCGCACCGGGCCGCGGGCGTGAGGCTTCGGTCCCGTGACCCGTCCGATGAAGGCGCTCCCGTTGGGAGAGGTCGACGAGCACGCCGAGTCGTTCATGGTCGCGATGCGCGACGGCGTCCGATTGGCAACGGATGTCTACCTCCCGACGGGCGCGAGGGGTCCGATCCCCGCGGTGCTCGTGCGTCTCCCGTACGACAAGAGCTCGCGGTTCGCGTTCATGGCGCAGGTCGCCGAACGCTTCTGTGCACGAGGGTTCGCGTTCGTCGCGCAGGACGTCCGTGGCAAGGCGCACAGTGAGGGCGAGC
Organism: Actinomycetota bacterium; assembly: GCA_040902745.1. Classification (GTDB taxonomy): domain Bacteria; phylum Actinomycetota; class UBA4738; order UBA4738; family HRBIN12; genus JBBDWR01. Next base: position 149,766 of record JBBDWR010000028.1, read on the forward strand.
TCGAGGGCTTCGTCCACGAGGTCGACGACGGCGCGGACACCCTCGAGTGGGTCGCGACCAGGCATTGGTGCGATGGGGCGGTGGGGATGTTCGGCGATTCCTACTACGGATTCACTCAGTGGGCTGCGGCCGCGAGCGGTCATCCCGCGCTCCGAGGGATCGTTCCGCGCATGACGTCCACGCAGATCGGCGAAGATTGGATGTGGCGTCAGGGCGTTTTCAACCTCTTCCAGATCGCCGAATGGGCGGCGACGACCTGGATCGATCATCGAGCCTACGAGGGTGTGCCCGACTTCGGGGTTCGCCCGCTCGACGACGCGATCCCCGCCGTCCAGGAGGGGCGGCGCTCCGCAGACTTCGACCGCTGGCGGCGACGCGGACCGCGCGATCGATTCTGGACCGAGCACATCTGGGGGCCGGGGGCGCGGATGCCCGATCGGATCCGCATCCCCGTGCTGCACACCGGCGGTTGGTGGGACGTGTTCAACCGGAGCCAGGTCGCCGACTATGCCCGGCTGATCGGTCTCGGCGTCCCGGACCAGTTCCTGGTGATGGGCGCAACCGATCATTTCGACGACGAGCTGCGCCCCGACGGCGATGTCGTGGCGGATTTCGAGGAGGATCCAGAAGCGCTCACCGCCTTCCTCCCCGGCTACCTCGGGCCGGCACTCGACTTCTTCGACCGCGTCCTGCGTGGGCGCGAAACGTCGATCCCCTCGGTGCGATGGAACCTCGCATCCGAAGGATGGCGCGAGGCGTCTTCGTGGCCTCCTCCGAAAGTCCGCGAACTCGTCCTGCACGCGGTGGGGGCCGCCTCCGCGCTTCGGGGGGCGGAGGGGGGAGGCCTCCTTCCCGAGCCCGATCGAAGCGCCGGCGAGGTCGCCTGGACCCACGATCCGGAGCACCTCGTGCCCGACGGCATCGCCGATCCATGGCGGAGCCTGTACCCGGCGCTGCCCGACGAGCGATCGGTGCAGGAGCGCGACGACGTGCTGACGTTCACCTCGGAGGCGTCGGACGTGCCGCTGGACCTGGCCGGCACGCTCGCCGTCGAGGCGACGTGCCGATCCACCGGGCCGACGATGCACCTCGCCGCGAAAGTCACGGACGTGTTCCCGAACGGACGCGTGCGGCGGGTCGCACAGGGGATCGCGGTCGTCGCCGATCCGAGCGCACCGCGGCGGGTCCGAGTCGATCTGGGTCCCACCGGATACCGGTTGCGGCCTGGTCACCGACTGCGTCTCGACCTGGCCGGGAGCATGTTCCCCCGCTCGCTCTGGGATCCGGGGACGGGAGAGGACCCGTGGCGAGCGGTTCGAGGGCGCGCGCAGAGGCACGATGTGACGATCGGAGGCGCCGAAGGGGTGGAACTCTCGATGCACGTGCTCCCGACGGAGCCTTAGTGGGAGTGCCCTGCGGGGGCGGGGCCGGTCATCAGGGTGAGTGGCTTGCCGATCTTGCTGGAAGACATGCGCTGCAGCCCGCGGGCCGCCTCGATCAGCGCGACGGCGGCCGGCGATCCGGGATCGCTCACGACGATCGGGATCCCGTCGTCGCCGCCGGCTCGTACGGCCGGGACCAGCGGTACCTGCGCGAGTAGTGGAACGCGGAGCGTTTCGGCGGCATCGGCGCCGCCGCCGCTGCCGAAGATCTCCTCGCGCTCGCCACAATGTGGACATAGGTAGAAGCTCATGTTCTCCACGACGCCGACCGGCTTCAGGTTGGTGCGCTCGGCCATCTTGCCTGCGCGCTCGGCGACCTTGCGGGCGGCCTCTTGCGGGGTCGTGACGACGAGCATCTGCGCGCCGGGAAGGAACGAAGCCAGAGAGATCGAGACGTCGCCGGTTCCCGGTGGGAGGTCGGTCAGCAGGACGTCGAGGTCGCCCCAGTAAACGTCGCCGAGGAACTGCTCGATCGCCTTGTGCAACATCGGTCCCCGCCAGATGACGGGCGTCTCCTCCGGAACGAAGAACCCCATCGAGATCACCTTCACGCCGTGAGCCTCCAGCGGGAGGATCATGTTGTTGAAGCCGACCGGCTTGCCAAAGACGCCGAGCATGCGCGGGACGGAGAATCCCCATACGTCCGCGTCGAGGACGCCGACGTTGACCCCGTTCGCGGCCATCGCGGCGGCGAGGTTAACGGTGACGCTCGACTTGCCCACGCCACCCTTACCGGATGCCACGGCGATCACGGTCGTGTCCGAACCGGTGAAGAACGTCTTCTGCTGCGGTTGCGATGCCTGTGCATCAGGTCCTCGCAACGACGAGACGAGTTCGGCCCGCTGCTGCTCGCTCATCGGCGTCATCTCGAGCGCGACACGCTCGACGCCTTCGAGCGGGAGCACCGCGGCCTCGACATCTTTCGTGATCGTTTCGCGCAGCGGACAGCCCGCGATCGTGAGAAGGACGTGCACGTGCACGATGCCGCCCTCGATGCGCACGTCGTGCAGCATCCCGAGCTCGTCGATCGGTCGTCCGATCTCGGGATCGCGCACTGCATGAAGGGCTTCGCGGACCTGCTCGACGGTCGCCACTAGGGCTTCTCTCTCCTTGCCGGGTTCGATTACGCTGTTGTGCACGGTGCGAACCGTATATACCCCATGCTACTACCGCCGTGGTCATGCTCGGCCGGAGAGGACGCTCAGGTGACCGACGCCGGATCGATCGAGGTCCACAAAGCGCTGGCCGACGACACCCGCTTCCGCTTGTATCGGTACCTGCGGCTGTCCGGGCGCCCGGTCTCGGTGCGCGAGATGGCGGCCCGCCTGTCCCTGCATCCGAACACGATCCGTCCGCACCTGCGCCGACTCGAAGACGTGGGGCTGGTGGTGCACGATACCCATCGTGTCGCCACCGTCGGCCGACCGCAAGCCGTCTACGAGGTCGTCGAGCGCGAGGCGGAGGAAGGGCGCGATTGGAGGCTGCTCGGCGAGATCCTGGCACGTGTCCTCTCGGGCACGCGGCAGCGCGAACGAGCCATGACGCTCGCGCGCGAGTGGGGCGGGTACCTGGTCGCTCGCGACACCCCGAAGCCGGGTACGCGCTCGCCTGCCGGGCGCAATCTCGCGACGCTGCAAGAGGCGATGGCGCGCGCGGGTTTCGACCCCCGGTTCCGTCGCTCGGGCAAGACCGTCGAGGTCACGATGCGTGATTGTCCGTTCCGCGACCTGTTGGAGGAGCATCGGGAACTCGTGTGCGCGGTGCACCGAGGGCTACTCGAAGGCATGCTCGCGGAGATCCGACCGGCGATGCGGATGAACACCTTTGAGCCTCCGATGGAGCGCTCGACCTGCCGGCTCGTGGCCACGCCGGACGCCTGACGAGAGCCGGATCCGCGCGTAGAGGCCCTCCCACCTGCGGTCCCGTGCGACGGCTCAGGCACCCGAGGGCGCTGCCGATACCTCCTAGGTATGGACGGGACCGTCATCCCGCTCTCCGCCGCGCGTGCCCAGCGAACAGTTTCGCCGGCGCCGCGAGAGGAGCTCGCCACGCTCTCGCTGGAGCTGCATTTCCGCGAGGGTGGCTCCGGCCTGGACGGCGAGGTGCAGCGCAAAGTGCACGATCGGTGTATCCGGGCCGCGCTCGTGGTTGCCGGTCGAGAAGGAGCCCAGCTCGCCCTCGCCGGCACTTCCGCCCATCCGGTCGTAGAAGCCCGGTTCGAGGGACCCGAGGCCGCGCTCCGTGCCGCGGACGCCGTTGTGGAGATCGGTCACGCCGTCCGCGAGGCGCAGCGGTCCGGTGAACGGTCGATCTCGGTCGCCGCGGCGGTCGCGGCGGGGACCTCGACGACTACACCCGCCGGTGTGACCGTCGCGAGCGGTTCTCCGTGGCGCGTCGCCGACCGGCTACGCGATCGCGCACGTCCCGGCGAGCTGTTGCTCGGAGGCACGGCTGCCGAGCGCGCGGCGCAGGAGTTGTCGGCCACGTCCGAAGGGGGAGCGCCGATCGACGGCGCCGTCGGGACCGTGCCGGTTTGGCACCTACGGGTGGCGTCGCATCCGACCGAATCGATCGACTAGGGGGGTTCCACCACATGCAACATCCTTCAGACGAGGCACGCGCACGAGGCGAGCGACAGCCGGTCCGCTCCGACGCCGGGCTGCCGGTCGTCGGCGCTGCCGGCACCGCACGGCCGTCCGCCTCGGCTTGGGCGGAGGCCGCCGGTGTGACGGCGCCGGCGCCCGATGCCCCTCCGGCATCCCGGCCGGGACCCCCTCCGGCGGTGCAGCCGGTTCCGGCGCCGGAGGATCCCTCGGACCCGGATCTGAAGGGGGTCGAAGACGGACCCGCCGCGGACGAAGACGCGTCCGAGGAGTCCGAACCAACCCCCGGCTCCGCCCTCGACGAAGCCGACGACGACGGACCGATCCCTGCGATCGCTCCGCTCGGCGAAGGGATCATGGGCGAGTTCAGTTCGTGGCTCCAGCAGGTTTCGGATCTCTCGGGATCCGACCTACACGTGAAAGTCGGCTCCCCACCGCTGATCCGGATCGACGGCCGGCTGCGAAAGGTCGAGCGGGGACACTTGTCGCAGGAGGACACCAAAGACATAGGCGATGCGATCATCCCCGAGGAACGCAAGGCACAGTTCGCGGAGCACGGCGAGGTCGACTTCGCACACTCCCTGCCGGGGGTGGGACGGTTCCGCGTCAACGTCTTCCGTCAGCGGAGTTCGATCTCGATGGTCCTTCGGCGCCTTCGCTTCGGTGGGCCCACGTTCGAGGAGATGGGTCTGCCGGACGTGATCCGAACATTGTCGGAGGAACCTCGTGGTCTCGTCCTCGTCACGGGACCGACCGGTTCGGGAAAGACGACGACGCTCGCGTCGATGATCGCCTACCTCAACAGGACCAAGCCCGTGCACATCGTGACCGTCGAGGATCCGATCGAGGTGCTCCACCGCGACGATGTCGCGTCGATCAACCAACGTGAGGTCGGCCAGGACACGGACTCGTTCCTCACCGCGCTTCGGGCCGCGCTCCGGCAGGACCCCGACGTGATCCTGATCGGCGAGATGCGCGACACAGAGACGGTCCGCGCCGCCCTTCAAGCCGCGGAGACCGGTCACCTGGTGCTGTCGACGCTGCACACGGTCGACGCCACCGAGACCGTGAACCGGTGTATCGACTTCTTCCCGCCGTACCAGCAGAAGCAGATCCGGCTGACGATCGCCGGAGCGTTGCGGGGGATCATCTGTCAGCGGCTCGTGCCCACGATCGACGGGGGCCGGGTGCCGACACTCGAGGTGCTCGTGAACACCGGGCGCGTCGCAGAGCGCATCGCCGACGCCGACAAGACCCATGAGATCCACGACGTGATCAAGGAGGGCGGGTTCTACGGGATGATGACTTTCGACCAGTCGCTCCTGGAGCTCGTGAAGCAGGGCAAGGTCTCGGTCGAGGAGGCTTTGGAGGCATCCTCAGAACCCCACGACTTCAAGTTGGAGCTGCAGCAGGTGGGGATCGAGATCCCCGACGATGCCCGCGGCGTCTAAGTCGTCTCCGTTCCGCTCTACCCTCCGACTCCGAGGCGTCAGCTCTTCGTGTCCGCCGGCCGATCGCCGCTGGTCGCGCTGAAGGATCTCCCCGCGAGGTCCGCGACCCCGGAGAGCAAGGTGGCGAACTCCATCGGGATCACGAACTTGGTCGACGGTGAGGCGCCCAGCGCCTTGAGTGCCTCGAGGTACTGCAGGCTCATCGTGTTCGCGTCCACCGTGTTCGCGACGTCGTAGATCGTCCGCAGGGCGAGCGAAAACCCCTCCGCTCGCAGGATCGCAGCCTGTCGCTCGCCCTCCGCCGACAAGATCGCCGACTCCCGTGAGCCCTGCGCGTTGATGATCGCCGACTCCTTGTTGCCTTCGGCAACGGTGATCGCCGCTTGCTTGGCGCCCTCCGCCTCGGTGACCACGGCGCGGCGCGTGCGTTCGGCCGACATCTGCCGGGTCATCGCGTCCTGGACAGCGGGCGGTGGCACGATCTCGCGGATCTCGACGTTCGTAACCTTGACGCCCCACCGTTCGGTCACCTCGTCGAGCTTCGCCCGCAGGATCTGGTTGATCTCGTCGCGCTTGGCGAGCACGTCGTCCAGCGGGATGTCGCCGATCACCGCGCGTAGCGTCGTGGCCGCGAGCGCCTGGGCGGCGCCGGCGAAGTTCGCAACCTGGACCACGCTGTCCTGCGGATTTACGACCTTGTAGAAGGTGATGAAGTCGACGGAGATCGGTGCGTTGTCCTTCGTGATCGAGTCCTGGCGCGGGATCTCGAGGAAGAACTCCCGAAGGTCGACACGGACGGGCCGGTCGATGATCGGGATCAGCAGGATCAATCCCGGTCCCTTGGCGCCGATCGCGCGCCCCAATCGGAAGACCACCAGGCGCTGGTACTCGGCAACGATCTTGACGGCACTGGCGAACAGGAACAGCACGATGAGCAGGACGATGCCGACCGCGATCAGGGTTCCGGTCACGAGGCGCTTCCCTCCTTCTCGGCGGACGCCTCCTGCGTCTCGCCATCGGTGACTGCGTGGTCGGGCTCCACATCCAGGCGGAGCCCGTTCTTGGCGACGACCCGGATCTGAGCGTCCTTGGGCATGGGGCCGGCGATCGAGGTCGCACTCCACTCCTCCCCAGCGACGTGCACGACCCCATCCGGGGCGAGGTCGGTGAGGGCGCGCCCGAGGAGTCCGACGATGTCCGCGTGGGTACCGATCGGTGGATGATGCCGCAGTTTCATCGCGGCTGTCAGGACGAACCCGAAGAATCCGATCATCACGGCGGCGACGGCGGCGATCAGCAGGGGGGATACGCGAACGTCCGAGCCGTCGAACAGCAGCAAGCCGCCCGCGACGAGCGCGATGATACCCCCGGTTCCGAGGACGCCGAACCCAGGCGTATGGATCTCGAGTATCAGCAGGATGGCCGCAACCACCAACAGGACGATGCCCACGAGTTGGACCGGCAGCATGCCGAAGGCCGCGATCGACAGCAGGAACAGCACGAAGCCGATCACGCCCGCCACGCCGAAGTGCGGCAGGAAGAACTCCAGGATCATGAGGCCGAGTCCGAGCCAGAAGAAGAGGAACGCGAGGTTCGGGTCGAGCAGGGCATGGACGAAGCCGACCCCCCAGCCGAGTTCCTCCTGCGTCACCTCGGCACCTGCCGTGCGCAGCGTCACCGGTGGCGCGCCTGCGACCTCGACCTGGTCGCCGTCGACCGCGTTCAGGAGTGCTGGAGTGCTCGGCGCCACCACGTCGATCACGTTCGCGGAGAGTGCCTCCTCGGCGGGAAGGCTGGCCGCGTCTCTCACCGCGCGCTCCGCCCAGTCCGCGTTGCGGTCGTGCCGTTGCGCGAGGGACCGCGCGTAGGCGACGGAATCCTCCACCGCCTTGTCCGAAGCCACCGCGCCCGACAACCCGACCGGTGTAGCAGCGCCGACGTTGGTCCCCGGAGCCATCGCCGCGATCGGGCACGACAGGAGGATGTACATCCCGGCCGATGCCGCACGGGCTCCCTGCGGGGAGACGTAGCAGAGCACAGGGGTGCGCGAGGTGAGGATCGACTGGACGATCTCGCGCATCGCGCTGTCCAGCCCGCCCGGGGTGTCGACCGTGATCAGCACGGCGTCTGACCCTCGGTCCTGAGCCGAACCGATCCCGCCACGGATGTAGTCGGCGACGAAAGGATCGACGACGCCGTCGAGCTCCAGCTCCAGCACCTGTGGAGGCGTCTGTTCGTCGGTCGCCTGGGCGCCCGCCGTCGTCGCGAGCAGTCCGCAGACCGACAGGGCGAATACCAGGAGGGCGATCCCGCGACGGATGCAGCGCATCCGTCGATCATCGCACCTGCGGCAGGTGTGGGGGCGGGTCCCAGGTGGGTACCGAACCGAGGCGCGTGAGCGGGCGCATACTAGGAAGCCACGTGCGTGATCGGCGACCGCCGCAAACCGGCCCTCCCCGGCCGCCCGTATACAGGGAGGAGACCGAGTCGTGAGTGCTCGGACCCACGGACCGTTGCATCCACGGGAGGAACAGGCATTGGTCGAGGGACTCCTTGCCGGGGACGAGGAGGCGATCCGCACCGTCTACGCTCGCTATGGACGTCCGGTGTACTCCATGGGATTGCGCATCCTCGGCAGCGCCGAAGCCGCGCAGGAACTGACCCAAGACGTTTTCGTCACGGCGTGGCGCAAGGCGGCGGGATTCGATCCCTCGCGGGGACGGCTCTCCACCTGGCTGATGACGATCGCGCACAATCTGGCGGTAGACCGCCTGCGCCGTGAGCACGGAGCGCGCAAACCGACGCTCGTCCTGATGGACGAGGTGCCCGAGACCCCCGGACTCGACGAAGAAGAGCTCCTGCTCGAGCGGGATGCAGCGCTGCGCGCACTCGAGGCGTTGACCGATGCGGAGCGATCGCTGCTCGGGCGGGCCTACTTCGGCGGCATGACCGCTCGGGAGATCTCGGAGGCCGACGGCGTGCCGCTCGGTACGGTGAAGACTCGCGTCCGCGCCGCGCTGATCAAACTCCGTCGCGCGAACCTGGACAAGGAACGACCGTGAACTGTCCCGCGGTGCGGGACCTGCTTCCCGAACACGCGCTTTCCCTGCTGGGCCCCTTGGACCGGCTCGGTGTGCAGCGCCACCTCGCATGGTGTGCGGCATGCCGGAAAGAGGCAGCGAGCCTTGAGGAAGCCGGCGCGGTCTTCGGGTTCACCGCACCTGAGGCGCAGATGCCCGACGGGTTGCAGGAACGTGTCGTCCAGGCGGTGTCGACCGGCGCGGCGAAGGAGTCGACGATCCGCCATCGCATGCGGTTCCTGGGTGTCGCGGCCGCCGTCGCGGCGCTGGTGGCGCTCGGAGGGTTCGGGTGGGGCGCGGTGATGGCGTCGCGCGCAGGCGACGCCGAGCGACGGGCGCAAGAGGCGGAGCGACTGCAGGAGCAGGGCGAGGGCGTACAGGAGGTACTCGACGACCAGCTGCTGCGTCCCCGGGATCGATTGCTCTTCGCGTGGCTGGTGCCGAACGACGGAGCGCAGAGCGATGGCTGGGGCTACGTGGTGACCTCCCCCGGGCAACCGGACGTGGTCGGCGTGAACCTGGTCGGGTTGCCCGCAGGCGTGCAGATGCCGGTGCGCGTGTGGCTCACGGGGGGCGGCGGCAACGACCGCATCCTTGTCGTCCGGGCGCGCCGGATCGACGCATCGGGCGCCCTCGAGCAGGCTCGTCGGATCGACCGGAACCTCTCCGGCGTCACCGTCATGGTCGTGAAAGATGCCGACGGACGGGTTGTGCTCTCCGGTTTCTTGGACGCGCCGGACTGAGTCGGCGCACCTCACGTTCGCAGAGGGTTGCCGGCCCTCATGCCCGCCGAGATGCTGGCCTATGATGCCGACGTATGCCGGAGCTCACCGATATCGTCGGGATCGGCCTCGCGGGCGGGCAAGGGGTTCGGGCCCGGCCGCTGACCCTCAAGGCGCCCGGATACCTGCGATCCAAGGCGGCGATGTCGTTCTTGGGCCGTCGCCTGATCCGGTGGGTGATCCAGATCCTGTCCAGCGAGGGCATCAAGGACTACTACGTGATCGCCCACGGCAAGGAGAACCGTTACCAGATCAAGGTGATGCTCGGCTACGGGGAAGAGTTCGGGGTCGACGTGAAGTACTCGCCCGTGAAGTACGACGCTGCCTCCCGGGGGAGCGCGGATTCGACGCTCCGCATGCTCGAGCACTGGGACGTTCGCCAGCACGCCTTGGTGTTCCCGACCGATTCGATCATCGACTTCGATCTCGAACCGATGGTCCGGGTACACACGGAATCGGGTGCGATCGCAACGATCGCGGCGATGACGCGCGAGCCCGATGAAGTCGCCGAGAAGTACGGCGTGATGCTCACCGACCGCGACCGGCGGGTCACGGAGTTCGTCGAGAAGCCCACGCTAGGCGAACTCCGGGAGCATTTCCACGTGCACACGGACGAGGAGTTCCGCGCTCTGCCGCTGATGACCAACGCGGGTTTCTACTTGATCGACACCGAGTGGGTACGCGAGCTGGCGTCGCACCCGGACATCGTCTCGATGCGCGAGCGGCGTCTCGATTTCGGCAAGGACCTGCTCCCGTGGCTCGTCGAGCAGGGCCATCCGGTGCTTGCCTCACCGGTCCGGCGGATCGGTGATCTCGGAAACGTCCGCGACTTCCTCGAGACGATGATCGACGTTCTCAGCGGGAACTTCGCATCGGTCGATCGCCTGCTCGGACCCCCGTTCGACGCGGAGCGCAACGTGTGGATCGCTCCCGAGTCCCTCCAGCTTCGTGACGACGCGACCAAGACCACACTGGCGGAGAAGATCGCCGACGGGAGCGTGACGATCGGTCCCGGCGTTCGGATCGGCCGGTTCTGCGAGATCGGTCCGGGCGTGACGATCGTGGAGTCCAACCTCGACGACGACGTCGAGGTCGGGGAGGGGGCGCGGATAGAGCGCTCGCAGATCCGCGACGGCGCGATCGTCGGCGCGGGCGCGCGGCTGCGGGAGGCGGTGGTCGGATCGATGACGGAGATCCGATCCGAGCTCGACCTGCCGACCGAGATCATCGACCAGGTTGCGCTCGGAGACGAGGTCACGGTGCACGCCGGTGTGCACCTCGTCGGCGACATCTCCGTCTATCCACGGCTGAAGATCCCCGTCGGCATCGACGTCCCCCGGGGCACCGACATCACCGGCCCCGCAGACGTCCTTCGTCATCTCTAGGCCGGCTGCGATGCATTTCGGACTCGCGCTCCCGCACTACGACTTCTCGCTCCCGAGGGTCCGCCCGATCACCGTCGGGGCGCTCGTGGACTGGGCCTCGCGCGCCGAGCAACTCGGGTTCGACTCGGCATGGATCTCCGATCACTTCTTCCTTTCGCTCGAACGCTACGGAGGATCGGATGAGCGGTTCGGCTCACTGGAGCCGATGACGGCGTTGGCGGCGCTCGCGGAGACGACCGATCGGATCCGTCTCGGCACGCTTGTGCTCGGGGCGCCGTTCCGCCACCCGGCCCTGCTCGCGAAGGCCGCGACCTCCGTGGATCTCGCGAGCACCGGCAGGCTCGACCTCGGGATCGGAGCGGGCTGGTATCAGGACGAGTTCGCTGCCTTCGGCTTGCACTTCGGGACGCTCGGTGAACGCTTCTCGTTGCTCGAGGAATACCTCGCGGTCCTCGGCCCGCTGCTGGCAGGCGGGCCGGTCGATCACGACGGGCCCCGGTTCCCGATGTCGGGAGCGCTTAACCGGCCACTGCCCGCCCAACGTCCGCGACCCCCGATCTGGGTCGGGGGCAAAGGCGGCACGCGTCTGTTGCGGTTGATCGCTCGATCGGCGGACGGATGGAACGCCGTCTGGCGGTGGTCACCCGACGCCTATGCAGAGAAGCTGCGCGATCTCGAGCGGATCTGCGAGGAGGTCGGGCGCGATCCGGCGTCGGTGCGGCGATCGGTCGGGCTGTACACGATCGTGGGCGAGAACGACTCCGACCTGCGCCGCCGCATGCAACGGCTGCGGGACTGGGGGCCGGGTCTGGAGGGTGTCTCCCACGAGGAGCTGTCCGCCCACCATCTCGTCGGCACACCCGATCGCATCCTGGAACGGATCGCGGCGTTCGGCGAGCTCGGAGTGGAAGAGATCATCATCACGCCGGCCCAGCTCCCGTTCGCGATCCCCGATGCCGAGATGGTTGAGTTGATCGCCGGGCGTGTCGTGGCTCCCGGTCGTGCGATCCCAGCGCCGTCGTCGGGCTAGCGGCGGTAGTCGCGGCCGGTGAAGCGCTCGAGCTTCTCGAACTGGTGCTCAGCCTCGATCACGCGGACGGTTCCCGACCGTGAGCGCATCACCATCGAGGATGTCTTCGCCGCGTCATGCCAGTAGCGAACCCCGTTGAGCAGCGATCCGTCGGTGACCCCGGTGGCAGCGAAGAACACGTCGTCTCCCGCGCAGAGGTCGTCGGTGGTGAGTACCGCTTCGAGGTCGAAGCCCTCACCGATCAGGACCTCGCGCTCCTCGTCGGTCCGCGGGTGCAGGCGTCCCTGCATCGCACCCCCGAGGCACTTCAGCGCGGCCGCCGCGATCACCCCCTCCGGAGTTCCGCCGATCCCCAGGATCAGATCGACGCCGCTCCGCCGCGATTGGGCGGCGGCGATCGCGCTGGCAACATCGCCGTCCTTGATCAGGAAAACGCGGGCGCCTGCCTCGCGGCACGCCGTGATCAGGTCCTTGTGCCGTGGCCGGTCGAGGATCGTCACGCCCATCTCCTCGGGCCGGGCTCCCTTGGCCTTGGCCACCGCTCGGATGTTCTCCCCGGGCGGTGCCGTGATGTCGATCGCGTCGGCCGCCTCGGCGCCCGTGGCGACCTTCTCCATGTAGACGGCCGATCCCGGGAACAGCATCGACCCTCGTGCGGCCAGCGCGATCACCGCCAGGGCGTTCCCCTGTCCGGTGGCGGTGAGCGTGGTGCCGTCGATCGGATCCACGGCGACATCCACGGAGGGACCGTCTCCGTTGCCGACCTCCTCGCCGTTATAGAGCATCGGCGCTTCGTCCTTCTCGCCCTCGCCGATCACGACGGTGCCGTGCATCGAGACCGAGTCCACCATCAAGCGCATCGCGTCAACGGCGGCCCGATCGGCGGCGACCTTGTCTCCACGACCGATCCACCGGCCCGCTGCCAGGGCTCCGGCCTCCGTCACGCGCACCAGCTCCAGGGCTAGGTTGCGGTCGGGTCGTTGGTCGCGGGTCATGGGCTCGGTCACGTGTCCTCCTGGCTCGTCGCGGCCGCGGGGAGCCGGCGCGCCCGCCCATCCTACGTGGGCTCGGGCGAGGGAGGCGGGCCGGGCAGCGGGGGGATCAGGCCCTGCGCCGCATACCAAGCCAGCGTGCGTCGCAAGGTCGCCTCGAACGGGGTGTAGCGCACACCGAGGTCGCGTTCGGCGCGGGAGCCGTCGTAGCGGTGACCGTGCAGCAGCGTGCGGGCAGCCTCACCGCAGATCGGCACCGATCGGCGACCGATGGTCCTCACGAGATCGCCGAGCGCCCCGGCAACGGTCGCGGCCGTGCCGGGGACGAAATGCACCGGCCGCGGGAGCGGAAGGATCCTCGATGCGACCTCGATCGCCTCCCGCAGCGTGATCGAGGTCCCCGACAGCAGGTAGCGCTCGCCCGCAGCGCCGCGCTCTGCCCCCGCCAGCAACCCCTCGACGCAGTCGTCGATATCGACCACGCTGACCCATGTATCTACGGCGAGTGGGAGACGGCCTTTGGCGACATCCAACAGCAGGCGCGCCGTGCCGGTCGTGCGGCCGGGTCCTTGCACCGACGACGGGTTGAGGCAGACGACGTCGAGACCGAGTTCGCGCGCCCTCGCCATGACCCTGCGTTCTCCGAGGGCCTTGGATCGCTCGTAGTGGGAGAGCTGGCTCCCACGGTGCGGGGAGTCCTCCCGGCCGATCGTCCCGCGTGCTTCGCCGATCGTCGCGGCCGAGGAGGTGTGCACGAGGCGGCGGACCCCGGCCTCGTGTGCGGCGATCACGACGCGATCGGCTCCCTCGACGTTGTCTCGGTACATCGGGCGCGGGTCGGGCACGCACATCGCGTTGACTCCGGCGACGTGGAAGACGAGCTGGCTGCCTTCCATCCCGGCGCCCAACGCTGCCACGTCCCCGAGGTCGCCGCGCACGGCAACGGCGCCGCGTGCCTCGACGCTCGCGGCTGCGGCATCGGATCGCGCAAGGGCCCGAACGGGGTGCCCATCGGCAACGAGCCGATCCACGAGCGCCCCGCCGACGAAACCGGAGCCGCCGGTGACGAAGACCGGGTCGCTCACGCGCCCGGTGTCGGGCGCTTGCGCGCAGCCGTTCGCGGGCGGGGATGGAAGACCGAGCCGAACCGCGCGAAGTACTCGACGGCCGAGAGCACCGTCACGACTCCGGCGGCGAGCATCACCCACTGATCGAGGTACAGGCCTCCGATCGGGTCGCCGGGGCGCCAGATCGCGAGGAAGATCGCGATGAATTGCACGTTGGCCTTCAGCTTGCCCCAGATAGACGGCTTCACGACCGTGCCGTCGCCGGCAGCGACGACGCCGCGCAAGCCCAGCACAAGGAGTTCGCGGGCGACGATGATCGAGGCGATCCACACCGAAGCCCGTCCGACGGCGACGAGCGCGAACAGCACACCGGTCACCAGCAGCTTGTCGGCCGTCGTGTCGAGGAACGCTCCGAGCGTGGATGTCTGCGCCCAGCGCCGGGCGAGGAGCCCGTCGAAGAAGTCGGTGAGGGCTGCGAAGCCGAACAGTCCGGCGGCGACGCCTGTCGCCCAGCGGGGATCACCCTCGGCGAGGACCAACCACATCACGATCGGAACGAGCACCACTCGAAGGATCGTGATGCCCGTTAGGAAGGCCGCGGCGCGCTCGTCTGGGGTCCTCACGGTGGTCGCCGCATCGTAGCAGCGCGCCATTGACAACAGGTCGAAGCGAGGCGGATGGTTTCGCTCGGTGATCCTCTCCGCGATGCCCGCAGACGCGCTGCACGCCAACGGCATCCTCGGTCGCTGATCGTGCGACCCCGGACGCTGGCGCTGCTGGTCGTGGGGGTCCTCGGCGTGTCATCGTCGGCGATACTGATCCGGCTCGCGGAGGCGCCGCCGCTCGCGGTGAGCTTCTACCGCAACGCGCTCGCGGCCTCGGTGCTACTCCCGATCGCCTTGGGGACCCGCGGGCCGGAGATCAGGTCTTTGTCGCCTCGACAGTGGCGGCTCATGGCGATCTCGGGGGCGATCCTGGCGCTGCACTTCGCGCTGTGGGTGCCGTCGCTCGAGCTGACGAGCGTCGCGGCGAGCACGGTCCTCGTGACCACCGGTCCCGTATGGGTCGCGATCATCGGGGCGGCAACCCTGTCCGAACGCATCGGGCGCCGGGCCGCGATCGGCATCGGGTGCACGCTCGCGGGCGCCGTCGTGATCTCGGGTGGCGACCTGGGAACGTCCGGTGGGGCACTGGTCGGCGACTTCCTCGCCCTCGGCGGGGCGATCGCGGCGGCCGGATATGTGCTCGTCGGCCGGGCCGTGCGACCGCACGTGTCGCTCGTGGTTTACGTCGCGATCGTCTACACGGTGGCCGCGGGCGTCCTGGTGGTCGCCATGCTCGTGGCGGGGACCCCATTCACCGGGTTCACCCCGAAGGTCTGGCTCTTGTTCGCCCTGATGGCGGCGGGACCGCAACTCATGGGGCATACGGTGTTCAACTACCTGCTGGCGGAGGTCGAGGCGTGGGTGGTCGCGGTCGCCGTCACCGCGGAGCCGGTCGGCGCGTCGCTGTTGGCGTTCCTCGTGCTCGACGAGGCGCCGCCCGCGCTCGCCGTCGCGGGTGGTGCGCTGATCCTGGCGGGGATCGCGCTCGCGATCTCCTCCCAAGGGCGTCGGCCGATCGAGATCGCGCCCGAGTGAGCCCGGTGTTGATCCGCGCCGCCGAGGTTGCCCTTCCCGTGCACGCCGCGTAGCGTGTCCCGCCGTGGACTCCAACCAGCGCAACACGATCGTCGTCGTGATGGTCGGCGTCGCCCTCGTCGCAGGAGGTGTCGGATTCGCGCTGGGCCGCGCCGGAGGGGAGGAGGCGCCGGAGGATGCCGCGACGCCTCGCCCGACGGTGACGATCCCCTCGAACGAGGTCCCCGGTGACCCGCCGTCGGCCTCGCCCGCCGTCGACGTGCTCTCGATCGAGGGACGGCTGCTCGTTCCGAGCGATCAGGCCGTGGCGCTGGCGTCCGAGGCTGCGGCGTGCACGTCTCTGGTGACCCCCGGGTGGTCCGGCGACTGCGGGCAGGTCTCGGTGGAGGGAGGGCGCGCGGTCTGGGTGGTCGAGTCGCGCGCGGCCGGAGGCGGCGCAACGGCGCGCGGCGTGCGGGTGTTGACCTATTCTGCAGACGCAGCAGGGTGGGTCACGCGCCTGGCGGCAGTGGACCCGGAGGGCTCGCGGTGGTCGGACATCGGCGTGGCGGCCGCCGACCTCACCGGAGACGGAGGCGCCGAACTCGTCGTCGGCTTCCGCGAAGGGTCTGCCGACGGAAGCCTCAGCTACGACGTCGTCGCGATGTCCACTGGCGGGGTCGCGGAGGTGCTCGCGCACGGCGGCCCGCTGCCCGACGGCTCGGTCACGGTCGAGGGGGGACTGACCGACTACGCCCTGCTGTCGACGGCCGCATTCCAGCGACGCAGCTTCGTCTTCTCCGATGGCTTGTTCCTCGCGAGCGAGGTCGAGGAGGTCCCCTCCGCCGAGGTTCCCGCGTCGCAGATCGGATGACGTCGAGGAGCGGCGACGACGGGGCCGGGGTGCGCGACCCGCCGTTCATCACCGTGGACGACTTCGAGCCGATCGCCCGTCGCGTGCTGCCGCGCGATGTCTACGACTACTACGCGGGCGGGGCGGGTGACGAATGGACCCTGGCCGAGAACGTGTCGGCGTGGCGGCGGTGGGCGCTTCGTCCTCGTGTGCTGACTGGGGTCGGCGAGCGCGACACGTCGGTCGATGTGCTCGGAACCGAGGTGGCCTCCCCCGTGTTGGTCGCCCCCTGGGCGTACCAATCACACGCCCACCCGGACGGGGAGCGGGCAACCGCGCGAGCGGCTGCTCGAGCCGGCACGATCGTGGTCGTGTCCACGACCGCCCTCGGCTCGCTCGAAGAGATCGCGAGCGCGAGCGACGGGCCGAAGTGGTGGCAGCTGTACGTGTTCGCCGACCGCTCGGTCACGCGGGACATGTTGGCGCGCGTCGTGTCCGCTGGCTACAGGGCGATCTGCATGACGGTCGACTTTCCCGTGAACGGACTGCGGCACCGCGACACGCGGAGTGGATTCCACATGCCGGTCGGGCTACCCGGTGACGATCTCGTCTACGAGCCGAACCTGACGTGGGACGACGTCGCGTGGGTGCGCGAGCAGGCGAAGATGCCGCTGCTGCTCAAGGGGATCTTGACCGCGGAAGACGCTCACCTCGCACTCGAGGCCGGTGTGGACGGCATCGTCGTCTCCAACCACGGGGGCCGACAGCTCGATGGGGTGCCGGCGCCGATCACGGTGCTCCCCGAGATCGTGGAGGCGGTCGACGGACGCGTCCCGGTCCTCGTCGATGGCGGCGTCCGCCGGGGCACCGACGTCCTGCGCGCGATCGCACTCGGGGCACAGGCGGTGCTCGTCGGACGCCCGGCCGTCTGGGGTCTGGCCGCGGCCGGAGAGGACGGCGTCGTACGGGTCCTGGAGATCCTGCGCGACGAGTTCGACAACGCGCTGGCGCTGTGCGGGTGCCGCTCGGTGGGTGACATCTCGCGCTCGCATGTGATGCCGGCGCTCTAGACCCGGCAGTGAGACGAAGGCCCCGGACGTACGAGAGCCGCCGGGGAAACCCCGACGGCTCTCGCGCCGATCAGCGTCCGGTCAGGCGGGGGGCCTGCACAGACCGTCGGGGCTATCGGTCACCCCGACGTTGCGCCGCCAGAAGTTGGCGGTTCCGGCCGTGTGGGTGCCGGTTGACTTGTCGTGGCAATCGAAGTCGCCGTTGTCCACTGACGTGTTGCGGCGGATCGAGTTGTCCGACGTGCCGACAGCGAAGGAGATGCCGTCGACGTCGTTGTCTCGGAGGGTGTTGCCCCTCGCCTGTACGACGGCGGGAACCGCCGAGCTCACGTCGATCCCGCTCGACTCGGCATTCACGACCGAGTTGGCGATGATGTCGACGTTCGCCACGCCGGTTCCGAATCCATCGTCGCGGACCGCAACGCCCGCGAATGCGGCATTCCGAAGCACGTTGTCCTCGATCAGGACTCCGTCGGACTGGCCACCCACGCGGATCGCCGAGCCCTGCGCGACGTCGTCAGCGTTCACGTTGTCCAGCGTCTTGTTCCCGAGGATCGAGAAGTTGAAGGCGCCGAACAGGTTGACGAAGTTGGCGTCGTTCGTGCTGCGGTTGGCCTGGATGATCACATCCGCGTTCTCGGCCGGGGGTGAGTACGCGAACAGGATCGCACCGTTGGTGTGATCGCTGAACGTGTTCGCCCGCACCAGGATGCCCTTGGCGCCCTGGTCAGAGTAGATCCCGTTGCCGGCAGCCGCCCCGAGTTCGTTGTTGTCGGCGAACCTGTTGAACCGGACGATCGACTTCTGGTCGCCGGCAGAGTGCAGATACAGGCCGAACGTGTTCTCCGTGACGATGTTGTTCTGTACCTGGTAGCCGTCCGACAGGGGGCTCGTGTAGATACCCGCGTTGTCGGTGGCATTGCGCACGGTGAAGCCGTCCAGCACGATCCTGTTCGCCTCGAGGCGGAAGCCCGCCAGGGTTGCCGGCGGGTTGACCCGAGATTCCTGGCTCGACGGCACGGCCCTCGTCCTGGCGTCGACGCCGGACTGCGCGCCGAGGATCGTCAGGTTCGGGGTCGAGACCGTGACGGACTCGGCATAGGGACCGGGACACACTTCGATCGTGTCGCCCAAAGCGGCGAGCGTGACAGCTCCCTGAATCGTGGCGCTGTCGGCCGGCGTCACCGCGTTGCAGTCACCTACGGCTGCTAAACCGTCGCCGTCGACGACGAGCGTCGTGGCGGCCTGTGCCGCGGGAACCGATGCGAGTACCAGTGCTGCGGCTGCTGAGGCTACGAGCAGCCTGATAAGGCGATGTTTCATGAGATTCCTCTCTCGTTGACGTGCTACGTGCACTCCTGGCCGTTCCCTTCGCGGAGAATCGGGGGTCCCCGTTTCGACGATCGACTCCGGCACGCCGTTGAGGCGTCGGAGTCGCGTGGGCTTGCGGAGTGCCGAACGGCCTAAGCCCTCGGACTCATCGACCCTACCCGTTTTCTCGTCAGGCAACTCATTCGGCCTAGTTGTTTCGCAGTCGAGCATCGTTCCTAGGCACGGATCGTTCGATCCGGTTCGTGCCTGGGTTCTGGAGAAACAAAACGCCTTTGGAGTGCCTGAGAGTCCATGTGACGCGCACCGGACAACTCTGCGACGATGCCCGGCCCATGGCAGGTATCGATCTGCACGTACACACGAACCGCTCCGACGGCACGCTGACGCCAACGGAAGCCGTCGAACTGGCGGCCGAGCGTGGGCTGGACACGATCGCGATCACCGATCACGACACGACCGACGGGCTCCAGGAGGCGGCGGCGGCCGGAGAGCGGCTCGGAGTCGCGATCGTGCCCGGGATCGAGTTCTCGACGGAATACGAGGGCAGCAGCCTGCACGTGCTCGCGTACTGGGCAGATCCCGCCGACCCCGCGCTCGTCGTGGAGCTGCGCCGTCTCAACGACACGCGGTTCCGCCGAGGGGAGCAGATGGTGGCCAAGCTCCAAGAGCTCGGCTACCCGATCGAGTTCGATCGCGTGCGCGAGATCGCCGGAGATAACCTGATCGCCCGGCCGCACGTCGCGCAGGCGATGGTGGAGGCGGGGATCGTTCCCGACGAGAAGTCGGCGTTCACCGATGAGTTCATCGCCGACGGTGGCCGGGCGAGCGTGCCCAAGCATGCGTTGCACCCGACCGATGCCCTCGCCTTGATCCGCGACGCCGGCGGAGTGTGCGTGATCGCCCACCCTGGCATGTGGAAAGGGAACGGATCGGTTCCCGACGAGCTGATCGAGGAGATGGCCACCGGCGGCATGGTCGGGATCGAGGTCGATCATCCCGATCACGACCCGGACATGCGTGAGCGCTACCGCACGATGGGGGAGCGGCTCGAACTCGTGATCACCGGGTCCTCCGACTGCCACGGCGAGCGATATGGCTTCCGGATGGGCTCGGAGACCACCGACCCCGCCGAGCTGGACCGCCTGCGTCGCGCCGCGGGTCGCTAACGGCCCCGTCGGCGTCTCGGCCGGCGAGCCCGCCGTAGGATACGGCGGTGGTCGCATCGCTCGAGGTCGTGTTCTTCGATATCGGTGGTGTCCTCTACAGCGACACCGTCTACCGACGGGCGCTGCTGAGGGGACTGCACGATCTGGGGGCCGACGTCACCCAGGAGGACTTCGACGCGGAGTACGAGCGATTGCGCGCGGCGCAGTCGGCGTCGTTCCGTCGCTCGATCGCCGCCGAGTTCCTCGGACCTCACCCGGATATCGACGCGTTCCAACGGGAGACCGCGAAGTATTGGGCCTATCCGCCGGATGCGCTCGAGTCGGACGTCCGGTCGTGCCTGGCCGCACTCGAGGGGAGATACCGCCTCGGGATCGTTGCGAACCAGCCGAGCCACGTTCGGGCAGCGATGGAGCGCGACGGCATCGCGGACGCTTTCGAGTTGTGGGGAGTGTCGGACGATCTCGGGATCGAGAAACCCGATCCACGGATCTTCGCCGACGCCCTCGCGTCCGCGAAGGTGGCGGCCCAGCGCACGATGATGGTGGGCGACCGGCTCGACTACGACGTCCGCCCCGCACGCGACGCCGGTATGCACACGACGTGGTTGCTCCGCGGAGAGGCCCCGGCCGATCCCACGCTGGAGCAGCTCGCGGTGCCCGAGAAGAGTATCCGCTCTCTCTCCGAGCTCCCGGCGGTGCTGGAGGCGATGTGAGGCATCCTGACCTGGCCACATCCGGGTGGTGCCGATGCGCATCGTGATCGTGGGCGGCGGGTCCGTTGGGACGTTCGCGGCGCGAGAGCTGCAAGGGCCGCTCGAGCGGATGGGCCACGAACTCGTGCTCGTGAACCCCGAGAACTTCATGCAGTACCAATCGCTGCTTCCCGAGGCCGCGGCCGGGAACATCGAGCCCCGACACGTGGTCGTGCCTCTGCGACAGGCGCTGCGTAAGACGCGGCTGATCGTCGGCGAGGCCCGCTCGGTCGATCACGAGCGCCGTGTGGTGCACGTGATGTTGATCGACGGGGGCACGATCGAGCTCTCCTACGAGGTGTTGATCCTCGCTCCCGGATCGCGATCGCGGACGTTGCCGATCCCCGGTCTGGCCGATCGCGCGGTCGGCTTCAAGACGGTGGCCGAGGCGATATTCCTGCGCAACCACATCCTCTCGCGCCTCGATGTCGCGGCGGAGGCAACTGATCCGGAGCAACGTCGCGCGGCGCTGACGTTCGTGTTCGTCGGGGCAGGGTACGCGGGGGTCGAGGCGATCGCGGAGCTGGAGGATCTCGCGCGCGCCGCCACGAGGTACGTGCCCAGCGTCTCGCGAGCGGATATGCGGTGGGTGCTCGTCGAGGCGGGCCCAGCGATCCTGCCCGAGATCGGACCGGCGCTCGCCGGATATGCCGCGCGCGTCCTCGCCCGTCGTGGGATCGAGGTGTTCACCGACACCCGGCTCGAATCCGCGGAGTTCGGGACCGTGCGCCTGTCGAACGAACGATCGTGGCCGGCGCACACGCTCGTGTGGACCGCCGGGGTGACCCCCGAGCCGCTCGCTCTCGCGTCGGGACTGCCCGTCGACGGTCGCCATCGCATCGTGGTCGACGGATGCATGCGGGTGCAGGGGTTGGCCGACGTGTGGGCCGCGGGGGACGCGGCGGCGGTGCCCGATCCTGATTCCCCCGGCGGATTCAGCCCGCCGACCGCCCAGCATGCGGTCCGACAGGGCAAGCGGCTCGGCAAGAACGTGCTCGCCGTCCTGTCGGGCAAGGAGCCGTCGCCGTTCCGGTACAAGACGCTCGGATCACTTGCTTCCCTCGGACGGTACCGGGGGGTCGCGCGGGTGCTCGGTGTGCGACTGCGCGGGTTCCCGGCGTGGTTCGTAGCGCGTTCGTACCATCTGTGGATGATCCCGACGCCCAACCGCAAGGCGCGCATCGTTGTCGACTGGACGTTCGGGCTGCTGTTCTCTCGCGACATGACCCAGCTGGGCTCGCTCCAGGCGCCGCGCGCGCCGTTCGCTCGCGCGGTCGGTGATGCCGCCCTCGCGCCACCCCCGCGTGTGGACCCCGAGCCCGACGGTGCGGCGAACCTCGCCGACGTGGACGTGGATCGAGGCGAACCGGGTGTTGCCGACTCCTCGGGTGGGAACGACCCCTAGTCGCCGGCCGCGGGTGCCAGGCCGAGGAGGCAGAAGGCCTCACGCCGCTCGCCGTGACCGTTGAGCACCACCGATCCCTCCGCGTGCACAGACGCGGCGCCGGTCACGTGCCCGAGCGTGTCGGCAGACAGAAGGATCTGTCCGAAGCCTGCGTCGGCCGCGAGCCGGGCGGCGAAGGTGTGCAGCGTGCCGACCGCCCGGAACGGCATCGGCGTGATCCCGCCGACCGCCAGGTCGACGACGCTTCCGGTGTGCACGCCGACGGCTGCATCCAAACCGTCGTGATCTCGGCCGTGCCCGTGTCCGCTCGGCGCGGCGCTCCCCGCAGGACACGCGGCACGGGCGGCATCACGCGCATCCACCGCAGCCGCAACCGCTCGCAGAGCATGGTCGTTGGCGCCGAAAGAGGCGATCAGGACGGGCCGGGAAGAAGATCCCTCCAATGCGACCTCGTCGGCGCCGTGCGAGAGCAGATGCGACGCGATGTGATCCACGGCAAGTTCGACGGCCGCTCGCGCCTCGTCGTGGCCGAGGCGCTGCTCTACGCTTCGCGCGCCTCGGATCTCGATCTCGACGACGCTCATCCTGCGCTCCGGCCCGAGGGTCGACTGGACGGGCTCGGACGCGGGCATGCCGATCCGCCTGCTCGCCCGTGTGCCGTTGCGACCCACCGGGAAGGGAACGACGACGCCGTTCGTGCCCGGTTCTTGATCCATGCCACCTGTATCGGCACGAGGTGTGTCCGGGCTGAGGAGTCAGCCGGCGGTGGAGCGGTTGATCCGCGCTGCTGCGGAAAGGGTGGTTTGGCTGCGGTGGAGGTCGGCGAGCTCGTGCCCGCCCGAGATCTCCTCGACCGCCCAGGTGGTCAGGTCGCGGATCGACAGGATCCCCGCGAGGACCCCGTGGTCGACCACGGGGAGGTGGCGGATCTGCAGCCGCGCCATGTGCTCGGCCGCCTCGGCAACGTCCGTCTTGCCGCTGACCGTGTCGAGCTCGCGAGTCATCCGGTTCCCGATCTGGATCGATCGCGGATCGAGCCCCTCGGCGACGACGTTGACCAGGTCGCGTTCGGTGACGATGCCGGCGAGCGCCTCACCCTCCATCACGACCACGGACGAGATGTGGTTGTCGTGGAGGAGACGGGCGACGTCGGCGAACGTGTCGTCCGGCCGTGCCCGCACGACGTTCGGCTTCATGACCTCGGCGACCTTCATCGTTCCTCCTCGACGGGGAAGTGGGCTCCCCAGGGTACCGCCCCAACCCGCCCCGACGCCAGCCGTACGAAGCACGGGTCGGTCTGTAAGAAGTCCTCAAGAAGCGAGCGTAAGCGAGCGTAGGCCCCGAACTAGTGATCGCTCGTGCTGGAGAAGGTGAATCGGTCGATCTTGAGGGCGGGGACGCAGCTTGCCGCGAAGAAGAACTCGCTCGCGAGGGCCGTGTCGCGGCCAACCATCGACACATCCGACAGCGCCCCGAGCACCGATTGCGTGAACCGAAGGTTGTGGACGGGGCCGACGATCTTGCCATCTTCGATCAGGAACGTTCCGTCGCGGGTCATCCCGGTGATCGTGGACTCGATCGGATGTACGACGTTCGTGTAGTGGAAGCGGGTGACCAGCAGGCCGCGACCGGTGGCGGCGATCATCTCGTCCACGCTCGCCGTCCCGGGTTCCAGGAACAGGTTGAGAGGGAACGGTCCGTCGGGGTTCGGGGCGGGTAGTCCGTGGCCGGTGGAGGTGGTGTTCGCCTGCTTCGCCGTTCGCAGGTCGTAGACCCCGTCGACGAACATGCCGTCGCGGATCAGGTCGACCCTGCGCTTGGGGACGCCTTCGAAGTCGAAGGGCGGACCGACCGTGTGGGGGTCCGTCGCGTCGTCGAAGATCGTGATCGACTCATCCGCGACTCGCTGCCCCTGCCGTCCGGCCAAGCAGGACTCGCCTTCGAGCAGACCCTTGCCCCCCAGACCGAGGTAGGCGAGGAACTCCAGAAGCGTCGACGAAGCAGCGGGTTCAAGGACGACCTCATACGTGCCGGGTTCGATCGGACGTGGGTTGGTGGACGCCACCGCCTTGCTCGCCGCCGCCGCCCCGAGCGCGCCCGGGTCGACGTCCTCGACCCGCGGAGTGATCGATTCGGCGAACCCGTTGCCCCCGTCCGGCCCGGTGATCACGGCGTTCAGCTGCGCCTGGGTGATCGGTGCCCAGCATCGCTGTCCCTGCGTGTTGGCGATCCCCAGCTCCATCGCCGTCGTCTCGTACGCTCCGGCCGCGTGCATCCGGTCCCCGCACGAGGCGATCACCTCGGCGACCGCGGCCGCTCTTTGTGCCGGGGACGTCGCCGCGGTGGCTTCGTCGAAACCGGTCGCAGCAGGGATATCGGCCGGCGGCGCGAGTCCGGGGAAGGATGGGTCGGGGGAGACCACCCCGGTCATCTCCAAGGCGCTGCGCCCGGCCGACCCCGCACCCGTGGAGGAGAAGTCGTTGGTCGAAGCCACGCCGATGCGTCCGTCGCGGATCACGCGGACCCGCAGACTGGTGTCCTCGCGCGCGGTGCTCTGGTGGATCTGCGACGAGGCGAACCGCGTGTTGCCGGCCCACTCGTGCATGAAGAGCACTTCCACCCCGTCCGCGCCCTCGAGTTCGAGTGCGGCCGCCGCCACGGCTGCGAACGCCTCTTCACCGATCAGGCCGGGCACATGCCCACCCCTGTGGTCACGACGGTTCGAACCGCCGCTCGCGCATGCGCCGCTGTCATCGGACCCCGATCTGGACGTTGCGGAATCGCGCCGGGCTAGTGCCGTGTCCCACCCGAGCCACCTGACCCGGTTGGCCCTTCCCGCAGTTCGGCGTGCCCCATACCGTCCACTCCTCCGGGCCCGCGATCGCGTCGCAGGAGTTCCAGAATCCCGTCGTGATCCCCGCGTAGGTGGGATTGCGAAGAGGCTCGGCAAGTTTGCCGTCCCGGATCCGCCACGCGATCTCGCAGCCGAACTGGAAGTTCACCCGCTTGTCGTCTATCGACCACGAACGGTTCGTTGCCATGTACACACCGTCGTCCGTGTCTCCGATGATGTCGGCGAGTGATCCCTCTCCGGGTTCGAGCGAGATGTTCGTCATCCGGATCAGCGGGAGATGTGCCCAACCGTCCGCTCGCATGGTGCCGCTGGAAACGTCGCCGATCACCGGCGCGGTCTCCCTGCTGGAGATGAAGCGTTCGAACGTGCCGTCGACGATGATCGGCGTGCGCTGCGCTCGAACACCCTCGTCGTCGTAGGCGAACGTTCCGAGTCCACCGCGCAAGGTCGCGTCGGCGGTGATGTTCACGATCGGACTGGCGTAGCGCAGGGACCCTCGGTCCTGCGGCGTGACGAACGAGGTGCCCGCGTAGGCGGCCTCCATGCCGAGCACGCGGTCGAGTTCGACGGCGTGACCGATGGACTCGTGCACCTGGAGTTCGACCTGGCCGGAGTCCAGCACCAGGGTGGTGATCTCCGTCGGACACTCGGGAGCGTGCGTTAGCTCCACAGCCTGCGACGACGTGCGTTCGGCTTCGGTGAGCAGTCCCAGTGAGCGGATGTGCTCGTATCCGGCGCCCGAGAGGTGCCCACGGAAGGAGTTCGGATACGACCGGTGCTGCACCTCCCCGTCGTCGACCGCCACGGCCTCGATGCCGCCCCCGGAATGTGTGATCGTTTGATCGATCGCGGCTCCTTCGCTGGACGCGAAACAGGTACGCCGCCGGTAGAAGTCGAGCGATCCGATCGCGAAGGTGATCCCCGGGACCTGCTGCATACGCCGGCTGGCTTCCGTCAACAGCGCGACCTTCTCCTCGAGCGGGACCTCGAAAGGGTCTTCCTGGCAGGGTCCGTGCCAGTGGTCCACGACCGGTTCCAGATCGGAGAGCTGCACGGGGTCGCCGGGAACGACGGTCGCGGCGCGGGCTTGCTCGATGGCGAGCTTTGCCGCGCGTTGGATCTCCGCGGCGTCGGTACGCGCCGTCGCGGCGAAACCCCATCGCCCGTTGACGAGGACCCGGATCCCGACACCGGAGGACGTCGAGCGGTCGATGCCCTCCATCTCCTGATTGCGCACCGTGAGGGTTTCGGTGTCGTCTCGTCCGGCGCGGGCGTCCGCGTAATCGGCGCCGGCCGCGGCGGCAGCGTCGACCGCCTCCTTGGCCACGTCCAGCAACCCCGGTCCCCTCCCCTTCGCCACTCCCAGAGCGGCCGTCCGTGCGGCGAAAGGGTAGCAGCGGCCCGACCCGCGTTCGGGTAGGGAGATCGGCCCACCAGTGCATCGGCCATCCGCCCCACAACGCTGAGCGAGGACAGAGCGAGCCGGCGCGCATGGGAAGATGCACGACACTCACGAGAACCGATCCAGGGACGAAGCGAACGACGCCAAGGAGGACACACACCGTGCCGATCATCCGCTCCGAGGACGCTCCGGCGTTCGAACTGCCGGGCATCGACGTCACCGGGTTCGCCGCACCCGCCCGAGGGTCCACAGAGTCGACCACGTACCGGCTCGATGTGCGGCCCGGGGAAGAGCTCCCGAAGCACCGCCACGATCACGAAGAGATCGTGCACGTGCTCGCCGGTCCCTTCTTCCAGATCCTCGACGAGGAGACGTTCGAGTTGCAGGCCGGCGACACCGCGGTGATCCCCGCGGGGACGCTCCACTACGGCTACGCGAAGGATGCTCCGTCGTCGTTGTATTGTGCGATGCCGGCCGGCACGCTGATGCAGCGGCTCGACGGGACCGAGACCGTCCCCCCGTGGGGCGACTAACGATGGCGATCTTCTTCGACGGCGTCTCGCTATTCGACGGCCGGACACTCAAGACGAAGCAGGGAGTGCTCGTCGCCGGCGGGCGGATCGAGTGGGTGGGACCCAGGACCCGCGCCCCGAAGCTCGCGGCCGCCGCGCACGAGGAACCGGGAGCCGGCCGAACGCTCACGCCGGGGCTCATCGACTGTCACGTGCACCTGACCTTCGACGGCTCCGCCGACTTCGCGGGGGAGGCGGCCGAACTCACGCCCGCGCTCGCGGCGATCAAGGCGGTCAACAACGCGGCGCGACACCTGCGTCACGGCGTGACGACGGTGCGCGATCTTGGGGGTCCGTACAACATCGTTCCCGATCTCGCGAAGGCGATCCAGGCCGGTCTCGTTCCCGGCCCAAGAACGCTCGCCGCCGGACACGCGCTCACGATCACCGGGGGTCATGGGCACAACGTGGCGTTCGCGCGCGAGGTGGACGGGCCGGACGCGATGCGCAAGGCCGTGCGGGAGGAGATCCGCGCGGGAGCCACCGCGATCAAACTCATCGCCACCGGTGGCGTGTTGACACCGGGGATCGGGTTGGACTTCACCGCGTACGACGTCGAAGAGCTCACCGCCGCCGTCGAAGAGGCGCACAAGTGGGGCAGGGTCGTCGCCGCGCACTCGATCGGAGTGGACGGTACGGCGGGAGCCGTGCGCGCGGGCGTCGACTCGATCGAGCACGGCGCCCTGATCGACGCAGCCACGGCGAAGCAGATGAAGGAGCGTGGGACCTTCGACGTTCCGACACTCTCGGCACTGCTGGGTATCGCCAACCATCCCGAGTCGGTTCCCGAGTACGCGGTGACGAAGGCGCGGTCGGTGGTCGAGCGGGCGCAGGACTCCTTCCGCCGCGTGATGCGCACAGGGGTCCGCGTCGCGATGGGCACCGATGCGGGTACGCCGCACAATCCGCACGGCAGTGGTCCGGGCGAGATCGTGAAGATGGTCGAGTGGGGCATGACGCCGCTCAACGCGATGCAGGCGGCGACCCTCCAGGCGGCCACGCTGCTGCGCTTGGATGCGGAGATCGGAACGGTGGAGTCCGGCAAGCTCGCCGATCTCGCGCTCTACGACGGTGAACCACTCGAGGAGATCGCCTCGATCCTCGAACCGGTGCTCGTGCTCAAAGAGGGCGACGTCGTCTCGGGAGCGTTGACGGGCTGAGCCACGTTCACGCGATCAGCGCCGACTCCTCGGAACTTGTGTGCGTTGTGAAGGTGTAGGTCTGCTCCTGCGAGTCGCAGGGGTTGCCCCGTCCGAACGCGATCTGCTGCGTGGTGATGTCGGCCACGACCCAGAACACCGTCTTGCTCGCGCGGTCGGTCGAGTCGGCGTGGCGGCACAACGACGGATCGCTCTGGTGGTCGGACAGCATCGTTCGCATCGTCGACGGGTCGATCGAGCCACGGTGTCGGCCGAGCAGCCCTCTCGCTCGGTCGTAGCGCACCTGCGAGCCCCGCGCGTACTGCGGGTCGCCTTCGTAGGCGACCATCCGTTCGCACACGTAGTTGTTGGTGTGGGCGAGGGTGCCGTCGTCGCCGAGACCCGTGACCTCCGCGTCGGTCGCCGATCCCTCCACGTCGGCGACGGCACCGTCGCGGTGGGTGAGGACGTTGTTGTAGCTCGACGCCCGGTCGGGGCGCAGGCTGGCGCGCAGTGCCTCGTCGACGGATCGGCACCGCATGATCTCGAACACCTGCAGGGACCGCGAGACGCCGATGCGCTCGTCGTTGGGTGACAGTTCGTTGCCGGTGAGGGCGAGTCCCGCCGAGTTGAACCCGACCGACAGCCAGGGCGCTCCTCCGAGCTGGAAGATCACCGGATCACCCGGCACGGTCTTCTCGATCGCGACGATCTCGTCCTCGGCGTCCGGACCCAGGTCGTTGTTGTGTCCGACGAGCAGGTGCCCGTCGGTGGTGGCCTCCGGCCCGGCGACGAGGTCGCTGCAGCGTCCGATCGGCCGGCGATCCTCTGGGTCGTACCAGATCTCCTCGATGCTCACGGCGAAGAACGTCAGTGGATCGACACCCGCGGCCTCGGCACAGCCGTCGAACTCCTCGAGCAGCCAGGGGTACGCGCGCTCCGCCACGATCCGGTAGCGCCCGGCCAGCGCGAGCTGCTGTTCGAGGGTGCGACCCGCGGGGATCGGGTTGGTGTCGGGATCCATGCGTGACGCCCGGCGGATCGCGGGCGCGAACGCGTCGCCGATCTGCCGGCCGACCTCTCGGTGCGATCCGGCGACGCGCAGGATCTCGATCGTTCGAGGAGCCATGTGCGTCAGCCTGCCGGGTTCGGAGGCAGGGGCGGCGTCGACGCCGGAGCGGGCGGGGGCGGGACCGAGTCGAGCGCCTCACCGCGTGCATCAGCACGGCGCGCCGCGCTCGCAAGGATCCCGAGTCCGATCGCGCTGGCTAGGAACCAGGACAGACCCGCGAGGAAGGGCACGAGCGCGATCAGCCGCAGCAGCAACCACCCGATTAGGAACGCGAGGAAGCGTGACCGTGGTTCCTTCAAGATGAGGCGTCCGACGACGTGCG
Organism: Actinomycetota bacterium; assembly: GCA_040902745.1. GTDB lineage: Bacteria > Actinomycetota > UBA4738 > UBA4738 > HRBIN12 > JBBDWR01. The sequence continues at coordinate 179,156 of JBBDWR010000028.1, forward strand.
TGGTCGCGACGTAGCCCACCGAATAGATCGCGAAGAGCGCGAAGAGCAGTCCGAGTCCGAACGGGATCCCGACCAGGGTTATCAATGCCACCACCCCGACGACCGGCAACAAGAAGAACAACCCCGCGCCCCACGCGATCGAGCTCCCGGTTCGCTCGCGCAGCTGCCGGGGCAGGGCATCCATCGCGCGGGGCGCGAACGCAAGCAGGAGGATCCCGACCAACAACAGCGACAGCGATGTCGCGATCCAGACGACGACGCGGGAGGCGTACGTGAAGTCGACGTCCACGTTGCTCACCCGCTTGGTCGACCCACCGATCGTGGCCGTCGGATCCACGATCGGCGCCTCTCGCGTCGACAGGTCGCCGGTGATCTCCGCACCCGGACCGACCGTAACGAGGCCGCTGAACACCGTCACGCTCCCGACCACCCGGCCGGTGATCTCTGTGTCGCCGTTGAATACGACGACGTCGCCGTCGACCTCTCCCTCGATCACCGCGGTTCCGTTGAACAGGACCACGCCGGACACGGAGTCCCCCGACTCGACGCGCACGTCGCCGTTGAGCACGACCTGTGCGTCGTTGCCGACGTCGGTTTCCAGATCCTGATCGGGAGTGACCTGTGCCGAGGCAGGCGCGGCCGCGATGGCCGACACGGCGGCGATGGCCAGGACGAGCACGGCGATGCGCGCGAAGCGATGGTTCGGACGGGACACGGCGGGTCCTCCTATGGGTCGGATGAGCGTCGAGATCCACCAGGCTAGTCCACGCACGGATATCCGGATACCGGTCCCGAGTCCTCACACGAACGTGTCGGCCCTGCAAGCTAGGTTCGATCTCACGGTGTTCGCCTACAGGCGAGCGCGCGAGGCGGCAGGAGCGTGCAATGGAACAGATCGGGATCGGGCTGGTGGCGCTGGGAGTCGGCCTGGCGCTCGGACTGGCGGTCGCGGCCGCGATGCGTGCGCGATCGGCTCCTGTGGGCGAGGCAGGTTCCGCTGCTCGGCTCGAAGCGCGCCTCGAGGTGCAGGCGGCCGAGCTGCGGCGCTTGGCCGACGGCGCCCACGTGCGCGACGAGGGTGCGCAGCGGTTGCACGATGCCGTCGATGCAGCGCGCCGGGCGGTGCACGAACTCACCGTCCGCGACGAGCAGCGACGTGCCCAACAGCAGCTCGACTCGGAAGTGGTGCGACGCCTGTCGACGGTGCTCGCGGGCGGCGCGTCCAAGGGCCGCGCCGGCGAGAACGTCTTGCGTGAGCACCTTTCGGAGCTGCCTCCCGGCATGCTCGTCACCGACTTCCGTGTCAACGGAAAGGTCGTGGAGTTCGGGCTGCTGCTCCCCGACGGCCGCAGGCTTCCTATCGATTCGAAATGGTCGGCCCGAGCTGAACTCGAGGCGCTCGACGCGTGCACCGATCCCGCCGAGCGAGACGTGCTCGCACGCGAGGTCGAAAAGGTGGTGGTTCTCCGAGCGCGCGAGGTCGCGCAGTATCTCGATCCCGCATTGACCGCGTCGGTCGCGGTGGCCGCCGTGCCCGATGCCGCCTACGAGGTCCTTCGCCGTGCCCACGCGGATGCGTTCGCGCGCGGCGTGGTGATCGTTCCCTACTCCAGCGCGCTCCCGATCGTGTTGTTCCTCTACTCGCTGGCACAGCGATATGGAGATGCCGGAGACGTACGCTCGTGTCTGTCCGAGCTCGACTCGGTGTTCGATGTCCTCGAGGTCGCGCTCGAGAACAAGATCTCTCGAGGGGCCACGATGGTGGCCAACGGCGCCGATGAGTTCCGTTCCCAGCTCGGCAAGGCCCGCGGTTCGCTGGCCCGAGCCACGGCGGTGCGCGTCGACGATCCGGCACCGGAGGCACTCGAGATCGTGCGCTGACCGTTCTCCCCGTCGCGGGTAGCCTGGCAACGATGGAGGACTTCGAGCGAGCGCTTCTCGATCTCGGGTTCCGTCGCAGCGACGAGCGGCGCACCGGCCGGGCGTTCGGTGACCTGTACGTCGGAACGCCGAACCGTTTCACCACCTACACGGTGCAGCTCACCGACGACGACCGGGCGTTGTTCTCCTGGGAGTTCGCGATCGCCGACTACGTAGCGACCCTCGGGATGCAGGTCGGTTCGGATGAGGGACTCAACCAGTACCTCTACCCGCGGGAGGACCTGCGAGGGCCACAGGACGTCTCATGGCTCACCGCTGCACTCGATCACACCGAGGCGATGCTCGCGTCCGTGCGACTCGCCCAGGTAGCCGACCCCAACGCGCGGAATGAATGAGCTTCAGCTCCGTGACGCCGGATGCCGATAACAAGATGATGCGTCGTCTCGCCGCGCTCCTGATCGCGTTATGCACGCTGCTGCTGATCGGCGGCGCAGTGTCGTCGGCCGGCGCGGTCGCTGTCGCCGGCGGGCCCTTCGAGCGCGAGGTTCGTGCCCCGGCTCCCCGTCGGGCGCTCCCTGCGTCGGTCGCCTGTGTGGGCTCGTGCTGGATCCCGGATCTCGATACGAGCTGGCAATGGCAGTTGCAGGGGACGATCGACACATCCGTCGTTGTCGACATGTACGACATCGACCTGTTCGAGACTCCGATGAGCACGATCGACGAGCTGCACGGCGACGGCTCGGCGGTCGTGTGCTACCTCAGCGCCGGCTCCTGGGAGAAGTGGCGGCCGGACGCGGACGAGTTCCCCGCGAAGGTGTTGGGAAACAAGCTCGATGGGTGGCCGGGGGAGCGGTGGCTGGATATCCGACGGCTCCGGGTCTTGCGTCCGATCATGAACGCTCGCCTGGACAAGTGTGCCGACAAGGGCTTCGACGGCGTGGAGTTCGACAATGTCGAGGCGTTCAAGAATCACCCCGGGTTCCCGATCGACGGCGCGGACCAGCTCCGCTACAACGTCTACCTCGCGAACGCCGCCCATGCTCGAGGGCTGTCCGCCGCGCTCAAGAACGATCTGTCGCAGATCCCCGTACTCGTGGACTACTACGACTACGCGCTGAACGAACAGTGTCACCAGTACCGCGAGTGCGATCGACTCGATCGGTTCGTCGACGAGGGCAAGGCGGTATTCGGTGTCGAGTACCGGCTGAGGCCGGCGGAGTTCTGCCCCCAGGCCAACGCGCACGACTTCAACTTCTTGAAGAAGGAACTCGCGCTCAGGGCGCTGCCGAGGATCGATTGCCGAACGTGGAGCGCACCCTAGAAACTCGCGTCCCGATCTCTCTTGACGCCGCTCACCCTCGTAGTGCATAGTTATGCACTTCATGCCTGATCCATCCACCACCCGCGTCGCGATCTTGGGCGCCTCCGGGTACACGGGGGGCGAGCTCGTACGCCTGCTCTCGGGCCACCCGGCAGCCGAGGTGACCTACCTCGGCGCGAACAGCTCGGCAGGAAAGACCTTGGCCCAGGCGCAGCCTCAGCTCGCCGCGCTGGGCGACATGCTGCTCGAGCCGATAGATGCCGGAGCCGTCGCGTCGCGGGCGGACGTCGCGTTCTGCGCGCTCCCGCATGGGGCGAGCGCGGAGCTGGCCCCGTCGATGCTCGAGGCCGGGATGCGCGTCGTCGACCTCGCGGGGGACTTCCGGCTCGACGCTGCCGCGTACCCGGAGTGGTACGGCTGGGAGCATCCCGCTCCCGAGTGGCTGGAGAAGGCGGTGTACGGCCTCCCGGAGCTGTTCCGCGACGAGATCGCGGGAGCGCAGCTCGTCGCGAACCCCGGCTGCTATCCGACGGCCGCGTCGATCGGTTTGGCTCCACTTCTGGAGGCGGGACTGGTCTCGGCCGAACAGATCCTCGTGGACGGCAAGACCGGTCTGTCGGGTGCGGGCCGCGGCGCGAGCGAGGCCACGTTGTACTCCTCCACGGAGGAGAGCGTGCGACCCTATCGGTTCCCGAACCATCAGCACACACCGGAGATCGAGCGGTCGCTCGCGCTCGCGAGCGGTCAGCTGCCGTCGGTGTTGTTCGTGCCGCATCTCGTGCCGACGGTGCGCGGGGTGCTCACGACCTCGTATGCCAAGCTCCGGGTGGACGCCACCTCCGAATCGCTGACGCAGGTGCTGGCCGACCGCTACGCGGACGCGCCGTTCGTTCGCGTGGTCGAGGCGGGCGAGATGATCGACTCCAAGCGGGTTCGCGGGAGCAACGTGGTCGAACTGCAGGCCGTCGCGGACGGGCGGACGTCCACCGCCGTCGTCGCCGCGGCGGTGGACAACCTGGTCAAGGGTGCGGCGGGTCAGGCGATCCAGAACTGGAACCTGATGGCGGGCCTCGACGAGTCCGCCGGTCTCCCGGTCCTCGGGGTGTACCCATGAGTGTCACGTTCCCAGCGGGGTTCCGCGCGGCCGGCGTCGTCGCGGGGTTCAAGCCCTCCGGCGCACCCGACCTCGGGCTGCTGGTCGCCGACGGATCCGCGTCGGCCGCGGGCGTCTTCACGACGAACGCGTTCCGTGCCGCACCGGTGGAGCTGTGCGCGCGCCGTCTGGCCGACGGGACGACCAGCGCTGTACTCGTCAACGCGGGACAGGCGAATGCCGCGACCGGCGAGACCGGAACCCGAGACGCACTGCGATCGACCGAAGAGGTGGCAGAGGCGTTGGGGGTAGATGCGAGCGCCGTGCTCGCTTGCTCCACGGGGGTCATCGGTGAGCCTTTGCATATGGACGAGCTCCTCACGGGGGTCCCGGCGGTGGTCCGGGTGCTGTCCACCGACGGGGGCCCGGAGTTCGCACAGGCGATCATGACCACCGACACGGTGTCGAAGCAGGCGACGGCGCAGGCGGGCAGGTATCGGGTCGGGGGTGCGGCGAAGGGCGTCGGCATGATCGCTCCTGACCTCGCCACGATGCTCGTGTTCGTGACGACGGACGCGTCTGTGCCGCCGGCGGCGGTGCACGAACTCGCGACGACCGTGCTGGAACCGGCCTTCGAATCGCTCTCGGTCGACGCGTCGACGTCGACGAACGACACGGTTCTGCTGCTCGCGTCGGGCGCTGCGGGCGGCGACGCGGTCACGCCGTCTTCCACGGCCTGGTCCGAGGTGTCCTCGGCGATCGAGGCCGTTGCGTCCTCCCTGCTGGATCAGCTCGCCGCGGACGCAGAGGGAGCAACTCACGTGCTGCTCGTCGAGATCTCCGGCGCGGCGACGACGGGGCAGGCGAGGATCGCCGCGAAGGCCGTCGCCGATTCGCCGCTCGTCAAGACCGCCGCGTTCGGCGGCGACCCGAACCCCGGACGCATCCTGCAGGCAGTCGGCGCGGCGGGGATCCAGATGGATCCCGCGCGGGTCGACGTCGCGATCGGCGAGGTTCCCGTGATCCGGGCGGGCGTGGTCGAGCCGGCCTACTTCGCGCCGGGTGGAGACGAGCAGGCTCGGGCGGCGATGAAGGAGCCCCAGATCGCCTACCGGATCCGGCTCGGCGACGGGCCCGGAACGAGCCGAGTGCTCGGATGCGATCTGTCGCACGACTACGTCCGGATCAACGGCGAGTACACGACCTGAGGAGCGCGCACGTGAAAGACCTCCCACCCCAGATCCGCGAGCGGACGATCTCCAAGGCGCGGACCTTGATCGAGGCGTTGCCGTTCATGCAGGGGCATCGCGGCAAAGTCGTCGTGATCAAATACGGCGGCGCGGCCATGGACCGGGCTCCGCTCGTCCGCCCGTTCGCCGAAGACGTGGCGCTGCTGCTGCACTCGGGGATCCTTCCGGTGATCGTGCACGGCGGCGGCCCGCAGGTGACCGAGGTGGCTACGCAGCTCGGGATCGAGACGACGTTCGTCGACGGGCTCCGCGTCACCGACGCCGCCACGCTCGACGTCGCGACGATGGTGCTCGCCGGCAAGCTCAACACCGACGTCGTGTTGGGGCTGCGACAGGGCGGTGTGCCGGCGGTGGGGCTCTCCGGGGTCGACGGCGGCCTGCTGATCGCCCGGCGGCAGACCTCGCCAGACCTCGGGTTCGTCGGGGAGGTCGTTCAGGTCGACGGCGACCTCGCTCGCACCTTGCTGGCAGAGGAGTTCGTGCCCGTGATCGCGTCGATCGCCGCCGACGAGGCTGGACAGGCGTACAACGTGAACGCCGACGTGGTGGCCGCCGAACTCGCGGTGGCCCTCGGTGCGGAGAAGCTCGTGTTCGTCGTCGATGTTCCCGGGATCATCGGTCCGAAGGGCGACCTGCTCTCCGAACTCGGTGCGCAGGAGTGTCTCGACCTGCTCGCGGCCGAAGGAGTGATCGCCGGAGGGATGATCCCCAAGCTGGAGAGCGCCGTGCGAGCGGTCAAGGCGGGCGTTCGTCGGGTGCATCTGGTGGATGGCCGGGTGGAACACGCCCTGGTCCTCGAGCTGTTCACCCCCGAGGGCGTCGGCACGATGATCACCGCCGATGTCGGATCCCGGGAGGTCACCCCGTGACCCTTCCCGGCGAGACGTTCGTGATGCCGACGTATGCGCGCTATCCGCTGACGCTCGTTCGCGGCGAGGGGATGCGCGTGTGGGACGACGCCGGGCGCCCCTACCTGGACTTCGCGGGCGCGCTCGGTGCGGTCTCGCTCGGTCACGGGCACCCCGCATGGCGTCGCGCGGTCCACGCGCAGCTCGACGAACTCACGATGGTGAGCAACCTGTACGCGACCCGGCCGCAAGCCGAGCTCGCCGAGCTGCTGGCAGCGACGCTGCCGATCCCGGACGCGAGGGTGTTCTTCTGCAATTCCGGAGCAGAAGCCAACGAAGCCGCGATCAAACTCGCGCGCAAGCACGGGCTGGCTCGCGGCCGCTCGACGATCGTCGCCCTCGATGGATCGTTCCACGGGCGCAGCGTCGCGACCCTTGCGGCGACCGGGCAAGCGGCGAAACGCGCGGCGTTCGAACCGCTGGTCGACTGGTTCGTCCACGTCCCGCCGAACGACGTGAACGCGATCGACCGCGTCGTCGGCGACGACACCGCCGCCGTGTTGCTCGAGCCGGTGCTGGGGGAGGGCGGCGTGATCCCGCTCGAGGGCGACTACCTGCGGGCCGTCCGTCGCTTGTGTTCCGAACGCGGAGTGCTGCTGGTGGCCGACGAGGTCCAGGCTGGCCTCGGGCGCTGCGGCGACTGGTTGTCCTCGTCCCTGTCGGACGTCGTTCCCGACGTGGTCACGCTCGCGAAGGGGCTGGGGGGAGGGCTTCCGATCGGGGCGTGCATCTCGTCCGCGCCGATCGCGTTCGCCGCCGGCGATCACGCCTCGACGTTCGGGGCCGGTCCGGTGCCGTGCGCGGCCGCTGTCGCCGTGATCCGCACGATCCGCGAAGAAGACTTGCTGCGCAACGCCCGTGAGCGTGGAGCTACCCTTAGAGATCGGCTCCAGGCCGCGGGTGTCGCTCCGTTCGTGCAACAGATCCGAGGGCGAGGACTGCTCCTCGGGATCCAGCTCGAGCGCCCTGCTGCGCACGAGATGGTGCTCGCGATGCTCGACGGGGGAGTGCTCGCGACCGAGGCGGGGCCCGACGTGGTCCGCCTTTCGCCTCCGCTGACCGTGACCGACGCCGACGTGAGCGAGGCCGTCGCCGCCTTCGAACGCGCGGCGAGTACCGTCGCGCAGGCTGTCGGGAGCTCCGCATGACGACGAAGCGAGCGCCGGTGGACCCGGACGAGCGGGCGAACGGGCGCGGGCGATCCAACCCCGCTTTGAAGACGAAGCGACAGCACGCGATCCTGTCTCTCGTCGGTCGGGAGCGACTCTCGTCGCAGGAGGAGATCCGCGCGCGCTTGCGAGGGCTCGGGCTCGAGGCGACACAGTCGACGATCTCGCGCGACGTGGAGGAGCTCGGATTGGCGCGCGTCCACGACGCCGACGGTCTGCGCTACGTTGTGCCCGGGGAGAGCGACGCCCCGGGGCCGATCCGTCTGCTGCGTCACCTGCTCGACGAGTTCGCTCTGTCGTTCACGCCGGCCGACAACCTGCTCGTGATCCGAACCCCGCCCGGCGCGGCCAACGCCCTTGCGGAGGGACTGGATCGCGTCGGGCTCGCCGACGTCGCCGGCACGATCGCCGGGGACAACACGATCCTGCTCGTCGCCCGCGAGGGCGTCACCGCCCGGGAGCTCGAGCGGGCGCTCACTCAGATCATGGAGGCCTGAACAGATGAAACGCGTGGTACTCGCCTACAGCGGTGGGCTCGACACGTCCGTCGCGATCAAGTGGATGGGCGACCAGGGCGCCGAGGTGTTTCCCGTCGCGATCGACATCGGACAGCAAGAGGACTTCGACTCGATCGTCGAGCGCGGCAAAAGGGCCGGTGCGGCCGAGGTGCGTGTCGTGCACGCCACCGACACGTTCGCGGAGGAGTTCCTCGCACCCGCGATCGCAGCGAACGGGCTCTACGAACAGAAATACCCGATGGTTTCGGGACTCGCTCGGCCGCTGATCGCTCGCGAGGTGGTCAACGTCGCCAAGGAGGTCGGCGCGGACGCGGTCGCGCACGGTTGCACCGGAAAGGGAAACGATCAGGTTCGCTTCGAGACGGCGTTCGGCGTGCTGGCGCCCGACCTGGAGATCGTCGCGCCGATCCGTGAATCGGTGATCCCTCGCGAGAAGGCGATCGCATACGCGGACGAGATGGGCATCCCGATCTCCAAGGTCGCGACGGCGTACTCGATCGACGAGAACCTGTGGGGCCGTACCGCCGAGTGCGGTCCGCTCGAGGATCCGTGGGTTGCGCCCCCCGAAGATGCGTTCGGCCGCACCGCTGTGCCTGCCGATCGACCGGACGAGCCGACGGAGGTCGTGATCGGTTTCGAACGCGGGATCCCCACCTCGTTCGGCGGGAGCCCGACTCCGCTCGCGGAGGTGATCCGCCAGGTCGACGGGGTCGGCGGTCGGTACGGCTTCGGGCGGGTGGACATGATCGAGAACAGGCGCGTGGGCATCAAGAGCCGCGAGCTGTACGAGGTTCCCGGCGCGCTTGCGCTGATCCAGGCCCACCAAGCGCTCGAGGACCTCACGCTCGAGCGCGAGGTCGGACACTTCAAGCCGATCCTCGAGCAACGGTGGGCGGAGCTCGTGTACGACGGGCTTTGGTTCTCGCCGCTACGTCGATCGCTCGACGCGTTCGTCGCCGACACGCAGCGCTGCGTCACGGGCGAGGTCCGGCTGCGGTTCACTGCGGGCTCGTGCGTCGTCGTCGGACGCCGATCGCCGCACGCGCTCTACGACATGGGGCTCGCGACCTACGGTCCGCAGGATCAGTTCGACCACGCGCACGCGGAGGGGTTCGTGCGGCTGTGGGGCCTGTCGACGAAGACCTGGTCGGGCCGCCAGGGCCTCGACTAGGCTCGCCCGCCATGGGCGAGCAGCGGCGCGAGAAGACGGACGGCGGCGCATTGTGGGCCGGCAGGTTCGCTCGTTCGCCGGCGCCGGAGGCGCACGCGCTCGGGGTGAGCATCGGCTACGACGCTCGGCTGGCGCCACAGGACGTGGAGGCGTCCGTGGCGCACGTCCGCGGCCTCGAGGCGGCGGGCGTGATCTCAGCCGACGAGGCGACCCGGCTGGAGCATGCACTGCGAGAGGTCGGTGCGGCGATCGCCGACGGATCGCTGGTCGCGGACCCGTCGGATGAAGACGTGCACTCCGTCGTCGAGCGAGGGGTAACCGATCGTCTCGGCGAACTCGGCGAGCGCTTGCACGCCGGACGGTCCCGCAACGACCTGGTGGTGACCGATCTGCGTCTGTGGCTGCTCGCGGCCCGGATGCGGATCGATGCCCTGACCACCATGCTCGCTCGCGAGCTCGTCACTCGAGCGCGTGAGCATGGTGAATCGGTGGTTCCGGGGACGACGCACGGACGCCTGGCGCAGCCAGTCACGCTCGGACACCATCTGCTGGCGCACGCCTGGGCGCTGCTTCGCGATCTCGATCGCTTCTCGGACTGGGCCGGGCGAACGGCCGTGTCGCCGCTAGGCGCCGGCGCGCTGGGCACCTCGACCTTGCCGCTGGATCCCGGGGCAACCGCTGAACGGCTCGGCTTCTCGCGCGCCTTCGCGAACTCACTCGACGCGGTCAGCGACCGCGACTTCGCGATGGAGTTCCTCTCCTGCTCGGCGATCCTCGGGATGCACCTGTCGCGACTTGCCGCCGACCTCGCGCGATGGACCGATGAGACCCTCGGCTGGGCGGAGCTCGACGAGGCCTATTCCACTGGATCGAGCATGATGCCCCAGAAGCGGAACCCCGACACCGTGGAGCTCGCGCGCGCGAAGGTGGCGCGCATCGCCGGCGACTTCACCGCGCTCACCGCGCTCCTCCAGGGGTTGCCGCTCGGCTATCACCGGGATCTGCAGGAGGACAAGGAGCCCGTGTTCGACGCGGCGGACACGCTCGAACTCACGTTGCCCGCGCTCGTGGGCGCCGTACAGACGATCCGGTTCGATCAGGACGCGATGCGTGCTGCGTGCGCGCCCGATGGTCTGTACGCCACCGACCTGGCGGAGTCCCTGGTCTCCGCAGGTGTTCCGTTCCGCGAGGCCCATCGCCGAACGGGGGCGCTCCTCAAGGAGTTGGCCGAGCACGACCGTGGCTTGCGCGATCTCAGTGCCGACGAGTGGGAGTCGTTCGGTGTCCCGGAAGGGTCTCGACTCCTCGACCCGGACCGTGCGGTGCGTGCCCGCTCGATGCCCGGGGGTCCATCACCGGACAGCGTCCGGGCACAGATCGCTGAGATCGATGCGGAGCTTGCGTCGAGGCGCGCGTGAGCGATCCGCCTGCCGATCCATCGCGTGAACCACCGGCTCAACACCCGACCGATCCGTACGATGCCCGTCCCTACAAGCAGCGCGGCCCCATCCGCGGACCGGTATTGATCTGCTCCGCCGGCGTGCTGCTCGCGCTCGCGATCACGCTGCCTTGGGTGAGCGCGGGCGACGGAGCGCTCGAACTCCGAGGTTCGGACCTCGACACAGGGGCCAAGTTCCTGTTGGTGGGAGAGGCGGTTGCACTGATCGTTCTCGGATCCGTGCGCCGTCGCGTCTCGGCGGTGATCGCGATCGTCTTGTCGATACCGATCGCATGGCGAGGTGCTCAGATCCTTCGCGAAGGTGTACGTCTGGCCATAGCCGATCGAACGGTGTACGCGGACCTCGGCGACGTCACGTTCGGGCCCGGCACGTGGCTGGTATTCACGTCGGCTCTGCTGGCCCTTGCTGGGGGTGTCGTCCTGATCGCCGAGCTCGGCCGCGCGGACGAACGAGCCGCTGGGTAGGCTGTTCGCCGAGGTCTCGGGCAACGAGCCTTCCGGCCCGCGGGCCGCGGCAGCGAGTCGTGGGAGGGATGTGCGGTGAGCCAACAGACCGTCGACATCGAGGTCATCCGTTTCGAACCGGAGGCCTTCGCGTGGGACGAGTTGCCCAGACCGACTGGAGACACCACGGCGCCCGGTGAGGAGACGGTCGTGTTCCGCTCTTCCGACGGCAAGATGAGCTGTGGCTTCTGGCGCCGGGTTCCCGAACGCGGCAACCTGCAGCCTCCCTTCGACGAGATCATGCAACTGCTCGACGGTGAGGTGGAGATCCACGAAGGAGAGCGCACCCTCGTCCTCGGTCCCGGCGACATCCTGAGCGCGCCCAACGGCGCGGACGCGATCTGGGACGCCAAGACGCCCGTCTTCAAGTTCTGGGCCGTTTTCCAGGGGGAAGTGACCGAGACGGCGGTCAGCGCGATCCGCCCCGCAGACGGGTTGACCTGGCAGGAGGCGTCGATCCCTCCAGACGACGGATACGCGGCCGGCCGCGAGATCGTGGCGTTCGAACGGGGCCCGTTCAGCTGCGGACTTTGGCAGCGCGACCAACAGGATCGGGATTTCGAGCGCCCGTTCGACGAGGTCGCGGTGATCCTCGAAGGAGAAGCCGACTTCACCACGCCGGACGGCCGCACGCTGCATGCGAGGCCGCGGGACATCGTGATCACTCCCAAGGGGAGCCGTGGCCACTGGAAGAGCCTGCGCTCGGTCCGCAAGTTCTGGACGATCTACGAGTCCTGAGCGCCTGAGCGCTACTCCTCCTCCAGGGTCTTGTAGTAGGTCCGGAACGTGTCGCGGTCGATCACGTCGCCCTTCCGATCGGTGACCACGCGTTCGACGAGCACCGTGAATCCAGCCTTGGTCTCGCTGACGATCTCCGGGTCGGTGGCTTCGACCTCCCGCCCCGGGTTCGTGCCGTAGGCGCTCACCGTGACCGAGACCGCCGAGGAATCCGTCGCGATCAGGACCGCGTCGTCGGTGTCGTTGGTGAACTTCAGGTCGGGAGCGGTCCACGACACGGTCGCCTCGCGTCCCATCGGGTAGCGATCGAAATAGAAGCTGTGCGCCTGGTACTCCTGGAACGGAAAACCGGCGAAGAACGCAGCGTTGAAGGTCGTGGTCGCCAGCTGGGACACGCCGCCACCGATCTGCTCCTCGAACTTGCCGTCGACGATCGCGGGAGCCATCACGTAGCCGCCTTCGAGCGTGCGTTGGCCGAGGATCGCGTTCATCGAGAACTGTTCACCGGGCTCCAGCACGGTCCCGTCGATGTGTGCAGCCGCGGTCTGGATGTTGATCACGCGCGGCTCACCGGCGGGGAAGTAGGTCGTGAATGTCGAGAGCCGCTCCTCGATCCCCAGGCCCTCCGCTTCGCTCGTCGTGAACTCGGGGGGCAGCGGCGCGAGTCCGACGCGACCCGTTCGCGACGGACGGGTCGCGATCCGCAAGAGCCCCGTCGCGGCCAGCGTCGGCTCGATCGTCCTGCCCGGCTTCGAAGGGCGGATCCGCACCTTCTTGCCGGTCAGGAACTCCGCATCGCGTGCCGGGACGTCGACCCGCCGTCGGTACCGCTCGAGCAACTCGCCCACCCCCTTCGGGGCGAGGCCGACGACGAGGGGGCCGTCCTCGTGAGCCGGGATCACGGTCGTCCGCACGAGCGGCGCGAATGCCTCCGGCTCCAACGTGACCTCGACGTCGCGCAACTGCGCGGTGATGGGCCCCGAGATCGCCCGCTCGACGGTGCGTCGCGCCTGCTGAACGTCGGCGCTCGTCGTCACGGGGTCGCGAGGGGTCGCGGGAAGGGTCGTGTCGTCGATCGCCTCGCCGTTGACGAACTCCGTCGCCAGTTCGCGCAACGCGATCGGTTGCACGCCGATCCCGGCACGAGGTTCGCGGGCGACGACCTCTCCGTCGACGACGCGCACCGACCCCTCTCGGGGAGCGGCGCCGATCTGCGCCTCCCAGTCGGACTGAACGTTCGCGATCGCCGCGTCGTCGAAGTCGGCCACCCAGTCGATCCGCAGCGCCCCGAGCAGACCGCGAAGCCGGTCCATCACGCGGGTCCAGGGAAGGCCTTCACGGCCCACGCCCATCGCCTCTTGCATGGTCGCCGGAACGTCGGGTTCCCAGCCCAGCTCGGCCGGCGTGGTCTCGTAGGTCTGGCTTTCGTAGGTGAGGCGGATCGGCATGGTCGCGAGCTCTCGTGCGTGCGTCCGCAGCGCTCGTGACGCAGTCGGTGGCTGGAGACCACCGATGTCGAGGCCTCCGACCTCGACGCCGCCGGAGACCGAGCTTCCGTAAACGAGCGAATCCACCACGAGGAAGCCTGAGATGAGAACCAGCAAGGGCACCAAGACCATCGCCAGCCTGCGTCGGTGCTTCCAACGGCGAGGATCGATCGCGACTACGCGCGCGATCAGGCCTGCGGTGCCGAGGGATCCGATCCGATGCGAAGTCGGGACGGCGTCGGGTTTGCGAACCGCGGGCCCCTCACCGGGGGAGTCGGGGTCGAGGTTCGTGTCACCGTTCACAGGACGACCAGGGTACCCGGAACGAAACGGCGGACGGTCGATCGAGGCGTGCGGCAAGCTATGCGGATGCCCTCGTCACCAGATCGCGCGCGACGCCCACCCCGCCTCCGGACGTCCTGGCTCGGGATGGCCCGAACCGCGTTGGGTCGACCCTTGGAACAGCTGGAGCGCGCCGCCCGATCCGGGGACGTCGTCGCCTTCCGGCTCCCGGGCGGGAACGCCGTTCTCGCGAACCATCCGGACCTGGTGTGGGAGGCACTCGTCTCGCGCCACCGTGACGTCCGAAAGGGCCCGACGGTCGATCTGCTCAGGCTCGTCCTGGGCGACGGGCTGCTGACGAGCGAAGGAGATCTGCATCGTCGGCAGCGGCGGATGATCCAGCCTGCCTTCCGCCGCGATCGGGTCGCGGGGTACGGCCAGGACATCGTGACCCTCGCCGGCCGGCGCGCGGATGCGTGGTCGAGCGGCGAACCCGTGGACGTCCACGCGGAGATGACCGACCTTTCCCTCGCCGTCGTGGCGCGTTCGTTGTTCGGTGTCGACGTGCCTGCGTCGACCGCCGGCGATGTCGCGGCGTCGATCGCCACGTTGCTCCGGGCGATGCGCATCCTAAGCTTCCCGGGTGGGGATGTGTTCGGACGGCTGCCGATCGACGCCAATCACCGCCGCCGACGGGCGCAGGAACGGCTCGACCACGCCGTGGATGTGATCGTCGCCCAAAAACGTCGGGCAGGGGCGGAGGGCGACGACCTGCTCTCCGTCCTGCTTCGCACCGAGGACGATGACGACCACGCGCACATGAGTGATGAGCAGGTGCGCGATGAGGTGATGACGCTGTTCCTCGCGGGTCACGAAACGACCGCGAACGCGCTGACGTTCACCTGGCATCTGCTGGGATCGCATCCCACCGTCGAGGAGGCGCTGCACGCCGAACTCGCGCAGGTGCTCGGTGACACCGATCCCACACCGGCCGACGTCGGCCGCCTCCCGCTGACCGACGCGATCGTGCGGGAGTCGCTGCGGCTGTACCCACCCTCGTGGGCGATGGCCCGCCGCACCCGCGTCGATATGGAGCTCGCCGGCAACACCGTCGCGGCCAAAGACACGATCGTCGTGTCGCAATGGTTGCTGCACCGCGATCCGCGGTGGTGGGACGCACCGGCGCTGTTCCGGCCACTGCGTTGGACCGAGCAACCCGCCTCCGAGCGCCCCCGCGGGGCCTACTTCCCGTTCGGTGCCGGTCCCCGGATCTGCGTCGGGGAACCGCTCGCGCGTGCCGAACTCGTGCTCGCGCTGGCGACGATCGCGCGACGCGTGCGTCTGCGGCCGATCGATCAGGGACCGCTTCCGCTGCAGGCGCTCGTCACGCTTCGCCCGCGTGGTCCGGTGCCGATGCGACCCGAACCCCGCACCCGGGCTCACCCGTAGCTCTCGGTGTGATCGATCCGGAGCGTGACCTGTCTTCCTATGTGCCTCGCGAGCGGATCGTGCGGCGGGTCGCGCCGCGACCCAGCAGCAGAACCCCGAGCCCGATCGCCGCGCTGAGCATGCTCGCGACAAGCCCGATCCAGAGGTTGTTGCTGGACAGATCGAACGTTCGCCCCGCGATCTCCTCGGCAAGCAACACACCCCAGATCACGATGCGAGCGGGCAGCAGCAGGAGCGTTCCGGCGATGCTTTCGACGAACGGCCTGTTCACCTGGACCGGCTGGCCCTCCCACAAGATCGTGTAGGAAACGAGTCCCCAGAAGCCTCCGAGTCCGACTGCCGCGGCGAGGACTCCCGAGGGACGCGGCTCACGAGGCAGGCCGGCCGGCTGCGCGGGGTCGTGGGCTGGACTGTTGCTCATGACCCCCAGTCTCGTTCAGGTTGTCTCGGGCGTCTCGTAGCATGGTCCACATGAGCGACTTCGAACGCGCACTGGTGATCTTCGCCCATCCCGACGACGCCGAGTTCATGGCGGGAGGTACGACCGCGAGGTGGACCCGGCAGGGAACCGAGGTCCACTACTGCTGCATCACCGACGGCTCTGCCGGATCCAACGAACCCGGTGTGACGCGCGAGCAAGTCGCTCCGGTCCGGATACGCGAACAACAGGCTGCTGCCGACGTCCTCGGGATCAAGCAGGTCCACTTCCTCGGGTACACCGACGGGATGATCGAGGTGACCTTCGAGCTGCGCCGCGACGTCACCCGGGTCGTGCGATCCGTCCGTCCGGACGTGATCGTTGCTCCCGATCCGCAGCGGCTGTGGTTCGGCAATGGGTACATCAACCATTGGGACCACAAGGTCGCAGGCACCATCGCGCTGTGCGCGGTGATGCCCGATTCGCCGACCCGGGCACAGTTCCCGGAGCTGCTGGACGAGGGTCTGGAGCCCTTCGAGATCGGCAACCTTTGGTTGTCCTCCAACGAGTCCGATACCTATGTCGACATCACGGACACGATCGACACGAAGCTCGCGGCACTGGCCGAGCACGCCTCTGAAGACGGAGGCGCAGCGGAGCCGTTCGTCCGCGAGCGTGCCCGGATGATAGGGGCCGAGGCCGGCTACGAATACGCCGAGGCCTTCAAGGTGTTCCGGTTCGTCGATGACGAGCCGGGGGCTGTCGAACCGGAGTAGGGTCGGACCACCGGGGTCCGAGGGGGCGTCATGGAGGACTCAGAACCGCAGCAGCTCGATCCTCAGGAGCGCGCGGACATCGAGGCGGACCTGCACGACCTGCGGGCGATGTGGGAAAACTTCGCGCCCCAGGGCGTCAAGGGCGTGGTCATCTCCTGCCCCGACTGCGGGTCGAACCACTTCTACGAATGGGATCTACTCGCGGATAACCTCGAGCACATGCTCGAGTCCGGCGAGCCACGGATGCACGAGCCCGCGTTCGAGGTTCGCGAAGAGGAATACATCCAGTGGGACTACGGCAAGGGTTACATCGACGCCCTCAAGGACAGCGGCCTCGAGGCCAAGGAGCTCGTCGAGATCACCCGTTGTCCGTGGTGTGAGACCCCGTTCCAGGAGCACTACCACTTCTGTCCCACGTGTGGGAAGCAACTGGCCGCCGTTCGGCTCTACCTCGAGTTGCTCGACCGCGGGATGGAGGAGCGCGACGTGCGTTCGCTCCTCGTCAAGGCCGGCTTCGAACCCTTCTGAGGCCTATCCCTTCGCGGGTGGCTCCAACACGCAGTCCTCGGGGCGGACATCCGGCCTCAGTCCCTTGAAGCTGGGGGCGCGCATCTTCTTGCTCGTGCCCTTGGTGATCTCGAGGTACTCGACCTCACAGACGATCTCCGGCTCGACGAACACGGCGCCCTTGACCTTGGCAAGCTCCGGATCGTCGATCGGCGGGGTGTCGCGGACCAGCGGCTCGAGCAGCTCCATAACGGTCGTGAGCGTCCGGTCGTCGAACCCACTGCCGACCTGTCCGACCCAGCGAAGCTCCCCGTCGACGATCGCGCCGACGAGCAGGGCGCCGAACGAGCCGGAGCGTCCTCCCTGGCCGGGCGTCCAGCCGAGGATCGCGCAGTCCTGTGTGTTGCGCAGCTTGATCTTGCGCCAGTCGGGGCTGCGCCGCCCCGGCCGGTAGCGCGACCCGAGTCGCTTGGCCATCACGCCCTCGAGGCCCTGCTGCTCGGCGGTCACGGTGAAAGCCTTCCCGTCCCCGTCCACGTACGGCGGTAGCTGGATCCGGTGGTCCTGCTCGACGATCGCCTCGAGCAGTTCGCGACGCTGTTCCAGCCCGAGTTCCGTCGTGTCGTGGCCGTCGAGCCAGAGCAGGTCGAAGACGACCAGCGCGACGGGGATCTTGGTCGACAGCCGCTTGATCTCGCGTTCGTTGACCACGTTCATCCGCTGCTGCAGGGCCTGGAACGAGTTGCGACCGTCCTCGTCGAACGCGACGATCTCGCCATCCAGCACCGCGTTCACCTGGTTCACCATCTCGTGGACCATGTGCAGTTCGGGGTATTGCGCGGTTGCGTCGCGTCCGGTGCGCGTCACCAGCTTGGTCTCGCCGGTCTCCATCTCGGTGATCGAGCGGATCCCGTCGAACTTCGGTTCGAACCGCCACGCGGGATCGTCGAAAGCTTTCGCGCCGCTCTCGGCGAGCATCGCCTGGTACGTCGGCGGTGTGGCGATCAGCGGCGCCTCCTGCCTGCTCGCCAACAGCGCGAGCCAGTCGGTCCGCGTCTTGATGAGATGGAACTCCAGGCCGGGGTAACGGCGGCCGTGGAGCCGGAAGCTCACCTTCTTGTCGTCCCACTCGACCTCTTCGTACCAGCCGTTGTCGAAGATCCGAACGTCCCCGGCTCCGTAATGTCCCTCGGGGATCGTTCCCTCGAAGCTTCCGTACTCGAGGGGGTGGTCCTCGGTACGGACGGCGAGCCGCTTGTCTCCCTTCTGGATCGGGAGCCCGCGCGGAACCGCCCACGAGGGGAGCGCGCCGTCGTGCTCGAGCCGGACGTCGTAGTGCAGGCGCGTCGCGCGGTGCTTGTGGATCACGAAGGAGTTGCCCGCACCGGCCGCTTCGTCTCCCGGCGCGGGCTCCGGCGTGCCTTCGAAATCGCGCTTGCGCAGGTACTCCGCGAGCTTGGGGTCCTTCGACGAGGCGATCACCTCTCCGCTCGTGCGAGTCGCGGACGTGCGATCGCCGGCGTCGGTCACGGTTCCCGCAGGATCCAGCGCAACTCCGAGTGCTTCGAACGCGTCATCGATCGATTGCGGTGTGGTGCGAACGCCTTCGAACAGGTCGCCGACGGACGCGAATCGTTCGAAGACGTTGTCGATACGAAAGTCTTGGGGTTCGAAGCCGCCCTCGTCCACCTCGTCCCAGGTGAGGGGAGTGGAGACGGGGGAGCGCGGCTCCGGGCGGAGGCAGTAGGCGGCCGAGAGATTCGCGCCCGAGCGATTCATGTTGTGGTCGATGAAGACCTTGCCGGTGCGGTTGGAGATCTGCCACGCCATCGTCACGTGGTCGGGGTCTGCCTTCTCGATCAATCGCCCGGCCGCGCCGACGAACGCGCGCGTCTGCTCGTAGGTGTACCGCCCGCGTTCCAGCGGCACGAAGATCTGGACGCCCGTCGCGCCGGAGGTCTTCGGGTAGCCAACGATGCCGAGCTGATCGAGCACCACCTTGACGTGACGGGCGACGGATAGCACGTCCTCGAAGGTGTACGGCTCGAACGGATCCAGATCGAAGAACAGGTAGTCGGGGTGCTCGGTGTCGGCGCATCGCGAATGCAGCGGATGGAATTCGATGCACCCGAGGTTCGCGATGAACAACAACCCGGCGGTGTCGTCGATCATCAGGTAGTCGATCACCCCCTTGCGAGCTTCCTCGCTGTGCACCGGGCAGCGTCCGATCCAGTCCGGCGTGTGCGAGGGTGCGGACTTCTCGTAGAAGAACTCGCCGTCGATCCCGTCGGGCATCCGCTTCATCGTCAGAGGGCGACCGTCCAGGTGGGGCACGATCAGCGAGGCGACGTTGAAGTAGTAGGCGATCAGATCGCCCTTCGTGTAGCCCTCCTCGGGCCAGAAGAGCTTGTCGAGGTTGGACAGTCGGAGCCGCTGCCCGTCGGTCTCGAGCCACCACGCGTCGCCGTCCTTGTTCGCGGGCAGCGGCGTCGGGAACTCCACGGTGAACGGCCGTCCGGCCGAGCGGGCGCGCTTGCGAGCCATCGCGCGCGATGGTAGCCGTCGATGTCCAAAGGGTGGTGGCGGGTTCTCCCCTCGGGACGAGGGAGGGGTGACGGTCACTCGAGCCTTTCGTCCCGTCGATGACCTGGTGTTTCGTCGGGTCGGAGGGCGGGGATACACTTGGTCACCCCCACGCGAGTGGGACGCTGCCTTCCCTCGGAGGAACCGCCATGCCCAGATCGATGTGGAAAGGGGCCATCTCCTTCGGCCTCGTCACGATCCCCGTCGCCGTATACCCGGCCACGGAGGAGAAGTCCCTGAAGTTCAACCAGCTCCACGAGCCCGACGGTGGGCGGATCCGCTACAAGCGGACCTGCTCGATCGACGGCGAAGAAGTGCCCTTCGACGAGATCGTCAAAGGTTTCGAGTACGAGAAGGATCACTACGTCACCCTCACCGACGACGACTTCGACGCGATCCCGGTGGAGTCCTCGCGGGCGATCGACATCCACCAGTTCGTCGATCTCGAGGAGATCGACCCGATGCTCTACAAGAAGTCGTACTACCTCGTCCCTGAGGAGACCGGCGCCAAGGCCTACGCGCTGTTGCGCGAGGCGATGGCCGAGGAAAGCAAGGTCGGTATCGCCAAGGTCAGCTTCCGCGACAAAGAACATCTCGCGGCGCTGCGATTCGTCGACGACGCGTTCGTCCTTGAGACGATGTACTGGCCGGACGAGATCCGCGCGGCCGAGTTCGATGGCGTCAACGTCGACCAGAAGGTCCGTTCGCAAGAACTCGAGATGGCCAAGCAGCTGATCGACAACCTCACCAGCGACTGGAACCCCGAGGAGTACACCGACGAGTACCGCGAGGCGATGCTGGCGATCGTCGAGAAGAAGATCGCCGGTGAGGAGATCGAGATCATCGAGTCCGAGGCCCCCGCTAAGGTCGTCGACCTCATGGAGGCGCTCAAGGCGTCGGTCTCCTCGGCCAAGAAGGGCGATGAGCCCAAGGCCGAGCCATCGGGACCCAAGCGCTCGGCCGCCAAGGTGTCGTCCTCGACCAAGAAGTCGGCAGCGAAGACGGGTTCGGCGAAGAAGCGCTCGGCGGCCAAGAAGTCCACCGCCAAGAAGACCGCCGCACCGCGCAAGAAGGCCGTCGGCGAGTGACGACCAGCGTGCGCGGATGAAGCTCGTCGTCGCGGTGCTCAAGCCGCACGTGCTCGATGCCGTCAAGGAGGCGCTTCGCGACGTCGGCGTCCAGGGACTCACGACAACCGATGTCGAGGGGTTCGGACGTCAGCGCGGCCACACCGAGGTGTACCGCGGCGCGGAGTACCAGGTCGACTTCGTCCCCAAGGTCAAGGTCGAGGTCCTCGTCGATGAGGAACAGACGCAGGGCGTCGTCGACGCGATCACGAAGGCGGCGCGCACCGGCAAGATCGGCGACGGGAAGATCTGGATCGTACCGGTGGAGACGGTCGTGCGGATCCGCACGGGGGAGATGGGGCCCGACGCCCTCTAGGCGGGCCCGACCGAACCGATGAGCAACAACGCCGCGCCCGGAGCGGCGCCGGCCGTCGTCCGTCTCGTCTCAGAACTCGAGGCCCTCGACCGCGCCTATTCACCCGGCCACCACGGCCGGTGGTCGGCGCACCGCCGAACCGAGCTGGTCGATACCTGTGTCCGGGAGCTCTTCTCGGCAGCGTCCGCCGCCGACCTCGCTGGTCCCGTAGCCCTCCTCGCGATCGGGGGCTACGGACGTGCCGAGCTGGCGCCCGCATCCGACATCGATCTGCTGTTGGTGCACGACGGCGAGCACCCAGATGCCGTCGCGACCCTCGCACAGTCGTTGCTGTATCCCCTCTGGGACACGGGCTTGTCGGTTGGTCATGCGGTCCGCACGCCGCTGGATTGCCTCGCGTACGCGGCCGGCCGAGTCGACGCCGCGACCGCGATGCTCGACGCCCGACTCGTGGCCGGCGACGAGGTCCTCGCCGAGCAGGTTCGCGCGGACGTGTTCGGGTGGATCCGGGAGGACCCTGCTGGGTTCGCCGTGCGGTTGCGGGAGGCGATGCTCGAGCGGCATCGACGCTACGGCACCGTGTCCCACCACCTCGAACCGGACGTGAAGGAGGGAAGCGGTGGACTCCGCGACATCCAGACACTCGGCTGGCTCGCCGCCGTCGGCGGTGAAACCTCCGGGGCCCCGACCCTCGACGGCGTCGGCATGCTGCGCGCCGTCGAGCGCGATGAGATCGACGCAGCCACCGAGTTCCTCACGCGGGTGCGCAGTGCGGTACATCTACAGACGCGAACGAAGACCGATCGTCTACCCCTGGATCGACAACCGGACATCGCGCGCGACATGGGGTTCGCCGACGAGCCAGGTCTCGTGGCGGTCGATGGCCTGATGCGCGCGGTGTTCACTCACGCGCGCCAGGTCGAACACGTCGTCGCGTGTGTCTTCGAGCGCTACCTGGGTGGCGAGGAAGAGACCGGCGACCCGGATCCGACGCCGGAGGGCGTGCTGACGGCGTTCGCCCTCGCGGCGGAGGAGGGCAGGCGTCTCTCCCCGACGCTGCTCGACCGGATCGAGGAGATCGAGCTTCCCTCGCCGGTCACCTGGACACCGCAGGTGCGTTCCGCGTTCCTTCGCATCCTGCGATCGGGCGACGGCGGGATCGGCACGCTCGAAGCGATGGATCGCGTCGGGCTGCTCGAGCGGTTCCTTCCCGCCTGGGCGGCCGTGCGCTGCCGGCCCCAACGCGACCCCTATCACCGCTACACGGTCGACGTGCACCTGCTGGAGGCACTCGCGGGTGTCGCACGCCTGATCTCGGCCGCCGACGGGGCTCCGATCGAGGACCCACTGGCGGCGGAACTCCTCTCGCTGGTCGGCGACCGCGATGCGCTCCTTCTCGGGGCGTTGTTCCACGACGTCGGCAAGACGGGTGAAGGACGGCACGTGCCGGTCGGCGCCCGGATCGCCGACGAGACCCTGGAGACGATGGGAATCCCCGCACCCACCCGTGAGATGGCTCGGTTCATGGTGGCCAACCACCTGCTGTTGCCCGACACCGCCACCCGGCGCGATCTCGGCGACGAGGACTTGATCATGTCGGTCGCGGCCACGGTGGAGACACTCGAACGCCTGGCGGGGCTGTACCTGCTCGCGATCGCCGACGCCGGAGCCACCGGGCCACACGCGTGGACACCCTGGCGTCGCACCCTGGTGCAAGAACTGGTGCGGAAGGTTCGCAACGTGTTGGAGCGCGGCGAGATGTCGGCCGATCACGCGGAGCGCCTTGAGGCGCAGGTCTCGGCGATACGCCGCTTGCTTGCTGCGGAGGATCCCGCTGCGGTCGAGACCTTCGTGGGGAGGGTCCCTCCCGCATACCTGCTCGCGGTTACGGCGGACCTCGCCGCGGAACATTTCCGGCTGCTCTCCTCGCCGATCGGGGCGACGGAGGTGCGCACCCTCTCCGCGCCGGGACCCCGGTCGCAGATCCATCAACTCACCGTGGTCGCCGCCGACCGTCACGGACTGCTTTCGCTCGTGGCAGGAGCCCTGTCGCTCGCGGGCTTGTCGATCCTTTCCGCGCAGGTGTTCACCACGGAAGACGATGTGGCGATGGATCTGTTTGAGATCGAAGGCAGCTTCGAGGGTGACGTCGCCGAAGAGCGGTGGCGGACGTTTCGCTCGGCACTGCGCAAGGCGATCGAAGGCAAGTCGTCCCTGGAGCACCGCGTTGCCGACAAGCGTCGGCACTACCCCGTGTCCACACCGCGGTCGGCGGTGAAGATCACCGTCGACAACGAAGCGTCGGACTTCTTCACGGTGATCGAGGTCGGTGCCCCCGACCGCCTGGGCCTGCTCTACGACATCACGCGCACGCTGGCCGAGCTGGGACTTGACGTCCATCTCGCGAAGGTCGCCACGTATGGCGAGCGTGTGATCGACGCCTTCTACGTGCGGGACACGGTCGGCCGCAAGATCGTCGACACCGCCGCGCTCGGAGGGATCGAGCGCATCCTCGCCGAACGCGCGGCCCATTGAGCCGGGCGCAGCCTAGTTGAGGAGGGCCGAGTGGCCGGGCCATCTTCGGACTTGCGCCCTCGGCGTCGTCTCACAGTGACCCCTTTGAGTTCGTGCTCGTCGCGGTGCCACGCGTGCCGGGCGTCGGGGTCCTTCACGCGGCCAGTCTCGTTCGCCAAGATCGACCGGCGCTGGCGGGACCTTGATGCTGACACGGCCCCACCCGAGCATCGCCGTGCATATGCGGGATAGCATCTTCGCGTGCTCACCTGCTCGACCTGCGGTGCCGGGAACCCTGACGGCGCGAAGTTCTGCAACGGGTGCGCGACGCTCCTCGGCGCGTCCGCCCCGCCCGGTGAGGTGCGCAAGACCATCTCCGCCCTGTTCTGCGATCTCGTGGGGTCCACGACCCTGGGCGAACAGCATGACCCCGAGGTGCTCAGGCCGATCCTCGACGGCTACTTCACCGAGATGAGTTCGGCGGTCGAACGCCATGGCGGTCTCGTGCAGAAGTTCATCGGCGACGCGGTGGTGGCCGTCTTCGGTCTGCCGAACGCCCACGAGGACGATGCGCTTCGCGCCGTGCGCGCCGGCATCGAGATGCAGGGGCACTTGCAGACGCTGAACGAAGTCTCGCCGATCCCGCTCGCCGCCCGGATCGGCATCACCAGCGGCGAGGTGCTGGTACCCGGCGACGGGAAGCCGATCATCGGCGACGCGATGAACACCGCGTCGCGCCTGCAGTCCGGCGCGAAACCCGGCGAGGTACTGATGGGGGAGCCGACCAGGCGTCTGGTGCGCGACGCGGTCGCGGCGGAGGCGGTCGAGCCGCTACAGGCGAAGGGCAAGGCCGAGCCGGTCTCGGCCTGGCGCGTCCTGGAGATCCATCCGGTGGTGGCCGGGAGCGAGACGCCGCTCGTCGGGCGCGACCGACACTTGAGTGTGCTTCACCAGGCGCTGCAGGGCGCGATCGATGACCAAGCCTGCGTCCTCGTCACCGTCCTGGCTCCGCCCGGCGTGGGCAAGTCGCGACTTGCGGTGGCGTTCGCGGAGGTGCTGCGCGAACGGGCGACGGTCCTCGTAGGACAGACCCCGTCATATGGCGGCGTCACGTTCGCGTCGCTCGTCGAGCTGCTGGCCGAGGCGGCCGGACGACCCGGTGGAGACGCCGAGCAGGTCGCGGCGGCGCTCCGCCAGCGACTGGTCGACCAGCCCGACGGACCGGCTGTTGGCGATCGCCTTGCTCAGCTCCTCGGGGTCGGTGAGGCGCTCGCGTCCGACGCTTCCTGGGCGGTCAGGCGCCTGCTCGAGGTCATCGCCGCCGAGCAGCCGCTCGTCGTGGTGCTCGAAGACGTCCACTGGGCGGAGACGCCGATGCTGGACCTGGCCGATGCGGTCGTCGAGCGGGTGCACGGTGCCGTCCTCTTCCTCTGTCTCGCGAGACCCGAGCTCCTCGAGCAGCGACCCACGTGGTCGGCCGGCAAGCCCCGGGCGATCACCATGACGCTCCCCCCACTCGTGCCGACAGAGGCGCGGCGGGTCGCAGAGCTCCTGCTCGGAGGGGAGGCTCCCGCGGCCGTGGTCGACCGGGTCTGCGAGACGGCCGAGGGGAATCCCTTGTATCTGGAGCAGCTCACCGCGATGCTCGCCGATCAGGGTCTCCTCGTCGACGGTCGCTGGGTCGGCTCGGACGACGCCGACGTCGAGATCCCCGAGACCCTGCAAGCGCTGCTCGCCTCGAGGCTCGATCGCCTCGATCCCACACCGCGTCTGATCCTCGAGCGGGCATCGGTTGAGGGACGCCGGTTCCGGATCGTGGCGATCCGTGCGCTCGCTCCCGACCTCGGTCAGGAGGAGTTCGAGGCCGCGATCGCGTCGCTGGAGCGGCGTGGCCTCGTCCAGCCGGAGGACGAGGCCGCCGGTCGGTGGCGATTCGCACACGCGCTCGTCCTCGACGCCGCCTACCGGGGCGTCTCGAAGGAGCTGCGAGCGGATCTGCACGAACGGCTCGCCGACTGGATGACCGTGGAGGACGCCGAACAGGCCGACGTCGACGAGTCGGTCGCGCGGCACCTCGAGCATGCGCTGCACCTGCGCGAGGAGCTCGGCGCTCGGGACGAGCGATCCGCCGCCCTCGCGGCACGCGCGGGTGAACTCTTCGCGACGGCGGGGTCTCGGGCGTTCACGGCGCTCGACTACATCACGGCCCGCGACTTCCTGAGCCGCGCTGTGGCCCACTTGCCGGAGGGATCTCCTCGCCGCATGGAGATCCTCCCGAGCCTTGGGGCTGCGCTCGCGGATTCGGGCCGTGCGGAGGAGAGCGATGCGCTCCTGAGGGAGGCCGTGGATCAGGCGCACGCGACGGGATCGGAGCGCGATGCGCTCCGCGCATCCGTGCAGCTCTTGTCCAACCGGATCTACCGCTCATCGGATGAAGCGGAGATCGAGTCCGCATCCGTGGAAGCGCGGCGTGCCTTCGACGTGTTCGAGGCGTCGGGTGACGAGATGGGCATGGCCGAGGCGGCGACCGTGGTGATCAACCTGGAGTACGTGCGTGCGCACTGCGACGAGGCGCAGCGGTGGGCGACGAGGGCGATGTTCCGTGCGCTCGCCGCCGGTCGCCCGAGGGAGGCCACCCAGGCCGCCGGCGACCTGGTCGGGATGGCGCTCGTCGGGCCCGTCCCGTTCACTCGATTCGCTGCGGATGCCGAGGAACTGCTCACCGCTGGCGATCCCATCTCCGATAGCCCCGGACATGCCTTGATGGCGGCGGCTGCGCTCGCCGCGGGCGACGAAGCCGGGTTCCGTGAGCACGAGGAGAGGTGGCGCAGCGTCGTCGACCGCCACGGGCTGGCATGGCTGGCCGCGGCGCATGGGATGGAGATCGCGTTCGTCGAGTTGTGGGCGGGCCGAGCGGAGGCTGCCGAGCGGCGGCTCCGGGAGGCGCGGCAGTTCTTCACCCAGATCGGCAACGTTTGGTACATGAGCGTCGCCGACGAGTACCTGTGCGAAGCGGTCTACGCGCAGGACCGACCGCCTGAGTTCCTCCGTCTCGCAGACGCGTTCGCAGCCTCCTCGCTCATGACCGACCGTCACAACCTCGTCAAGCGTCAGGTGGTGCTGGCGCGGGCCCATCTTCTCCGCGGCTCCGCGGTGGAGGCGGAGGCCTCGGCGAGACGCGCGCTCAAGCTCCTCGAGTCCACGGACCTCATCCCCGACAGGGTAGACGCGTTGCTCGTGCTCGCGGACGCGTTGGACGCGCGGGGGATGGGGGATGAGGCGGCAACGGCCCGCCTCGACGCCATCGCGAAGCTCCGAGCCAAGGGGAACCTGGCGGCGGTCGCGCTGCTCGAGCGCTGAACCCCGACCGAGCGTTGCGCTCATCTCATGCTTTGGAGCGCAAGGTGTCTTCTAGGCGCTTCGCGACGGTTGGTTCGATAGGTGACGTCGATCGCGGTCCCAGATATCTCGGTCTTCAGGCTCGGGGAAAGCCCCGCCGCATGTATCCCTCCCGGGGTCTCATCCGTCCATCGGTGTGAGTCCAGGGCCGAGGCAGGAGGCCGCGGCCACGATGGAGGGGGAACCGTATGCAGCACAACATGGGGAAGGCCGACCGCGTGATCCGAGGGTTCGTCCTCGCACCGGCAGGAGTGATCGTGGCGGCGCTCGCAGGCTTCGGGACCGTGCTCGGCATCGTGGCGCTCATCGTGGCGGCCATCATGCTGGCGACGGCTCTCGCCGGATGGTGCCCTCTCTACAGCCTGCTCGGCGTCTCGACCTGCCCGGCATCCACGGCGTCGGATCGGTCATAAGCTCGGGGCATCGTGGAGATGCCGGGGACGGGTGCTGAGCGTGAGACCGAGGGCCTCGAGGCCGACCGCTTCGAGGTCCTCGTCCGCGAGCTCGCCCCTTCGATGTATCGCTTCGCGCTGTCCATCGTGCGAGACCCGCATGCCGCGGAGGACCTCGTGCAGGAGACCTTCGTTCGGGGGTTCGAGCAGCGGGCCCGTTTCCGAGGGGAGTCCTCAGAAGCCACGTGGCTCCGGCGCATCCTGCACAACCTCGCGGTCGACCGCGCCCGTCGCTCGAGCCATGAGGTGCTGGTCGACGAGGTCGAGGAGAAGTGGCGCGACGACGCCTACACGGTCGACGCCGCGGCCGTGGTCGAGCACGCCGAGACACGTGAGGACCTCGAGGACGGGCTCGTCAGGCTGCCGTTCATCTACCGGTCGGCCGTCGTGCTCCACGACATCGAGGGCTGGACGATGCGGGAGGTAGCCGAGACGATGGGGATCGATCTGCCCGCGGCCAAGCAGCGGCTTCGCAGGGGCCGCATGATGCTGGTCACGGCGCTCGCCGGAGCGACCGGACGGAGGGTCGTCCTGGAAGGTGTGCCGTTGCGGTGCTGGGATGCGCGGCGGCGCATCTCCGACTACCTCGATGACGAGCTTCCGGCGGACGAGCGCGCGGAGATCGAGCGCCACCTCGAGACCTGCCCGACGTGCCCGCCCCTCTACGCCTCGATCGTGGGGGTGCGCGTGCATCTGCCGGGGCTCCGCGACCCCGACAGCGTGATACCCCCGAGGCTCGCAGATCGACTCGAGCACCGGTTCGGCACACGACCGGCGCAATGAGCGGTCCAAGCCCCGGGAGAAACCACACGGTAGTGGCGTGGTCGTTCGTCGCCGCCCAAGCGGCGCTCCTGATCGCGGTAGTGGCGACACCACGCGGCGACGACTGGGCTCATGCGCGGTGGCTGGACGCCGTCGCGTTCTGCGTCCTCGCGCTCGGCGTGGCGCTCGGGCTCTGGTCTGCCCTGCGGCTCGGGCGAGGGCTCACCCCCTCCCCCCTGCCCAACGGAGCGGTCGATCTCGTCACCAGGGGTCCGTACCGGTGGGTGCGACACCCGATGTACACGGCGGTGATGCTGATCGTGGCCGGTGTCACGATCCGGTCGGGCAGCGTCGTCGTGCTGGCCGAGGCGGTGGCCCTCGTGATCCTGTTCAATCTCAAGGCTCGGTGGGAAGAGCACCGTTTGGCCGAAGCCTTCCCCGGCTACCGAGACCACGAGGCGGTCACGGGCCGATTCCTCCCGGCGAGGGGTCACTATGCTGGGTCAAGACCTCTCGCCTCAAGAGGTTCCGACGAATAAGGCAGCGAGCGGCCCTGGCTCTTCCCTCAGGTCGCTGAGATCACCCGGACCTGGCTCGCGGAACGCGTCGTGTACGAAGGCGACACGTTGCGGCTCACATAGGACTTTCTAAAGGATGACCCAGTGAATGGCTTGCAAGTACAGGCTAAATAAGCAGGGCCTCTAGTCGCTTCGCCATCTTGGGTGAGGCACCCTCGTCCTCGTGCTTGAAGTAGCAGAAGACGTCGTTGCCGTCGGCGTTCGCCTTGCCGATGCGCTCGGCCCAGGTCCGTAGTTCCTCGTCGTCGTAGGAAGACTTGCGCAGCCGGAGGAAGCCGAAGGGCTCCCATGCGAGATCGTCCTCGCCCGGATCCTGCTCGTCGGTCTCGGCAACGCACCACGCGACCCCTTGTTCCACCAAGAGCTCCCGCGCCGCGCGCCAGGACGGATGACGGAATTCCATCGCACAGCGCACGGTCGGCGGCAGGTAACCGACGAACCGTTCGATCAGTTGCCGGTCGTATTCGAGACTCGGCGGGCACTGGAACAACACGCACCCGAGCCGAACGCCGAGCTTGCCGGCGATCTCGAGGAACGTGCGGACGTCGTCGTCGGTATCCGCGAGCTTACGGAAGTGGGTGATGCGCTGGTGCGCCTTCAACGTGAACCGGAACGTCTCCGGGGTCTGCTCGATCCAGTTCGCGATCGTCTTGTCGGAGGGGAACCGGCGGAACGTGTAGTTGATCTCCACCGAGTTCAGCTGGGTCGCGTAGTGGGCGAGCATCTCCCGATTCTTGAGGCCTTCCGGATAGAAGACGCCGTGCTTCCATTCGTCATAGCTGTACCCGGAGGTGCCGAGATAGAGCGCGCCGGACATGACAGCATGATGCCATGCCGACGCCCGAGCAGCGGATACAGATCGAGACCGAGCGCGGAGGGGTCACAGGGGCGCTCGCCGTTCCCCGTGGCGCCACGGCGATGCTCGTGATCGCCCACGGGGCCGGAGGAACGCTGGACGCGCCGTTCCTCGTGGGGCTCACGCGGGCGATGAACACCGAGCGCATCGCCACCCTGCGGTTCAACTTCCTCTACAGCGAGGCGGGACGCCGCGCGCCGGACCCCGAGCTGAGGCTTCGCGAGGCCTGGCGCGGAGCGTTCGCGGTTGCTCGCAAGCGGGCGAAGGAGCGCCCCGTGTTCGTCGGTGGCAAGTCGCTGGGAGGACGCATCGCCTCGATGTGCGTCGCAGACGGAGAGCTGGACGCGACCGGACTCGTCTTCCTCGGATATCCGCTGCATCCGCCGGGCAAGCCGGAGAAGATCCGCGACGCGCACCTGTACGACGTGAAGGCACCGATGCTGTTCCTGCAGGGAACGTCCGATCCCTTCGCAAAGCCGGATCGGTTGCGCCCGGTGATCGCCAAGCTGAAGAAGCGGGCGACCTTAGTGCCGATCGAGGGAGGCGATCACTCCTTCCGCGTCAAAGGGGCAAAGCGTGACGACCGAGAGATCGGTGCGTCGCTCGCGCCCGACACGGTCGCGTTCATCCGCAAGGTCGGCGGCTGATGCCTCGGCGCAATCGTCGCGATCGCGGCCTCGACGTGGCGCCGCAGCCACCCGTGCGCCGATCGGACGCGCCGACGTGGGCAACCGCTCCCGGGTTCGATGTCCGTCAAGTGCAGGGCGACAAGCCGTACCGATGTCCGGGCTGCGACCACGAGATCCGCATCGGCCTCTGGCATCTGGTCGTGGTCCCGCAGGACGATCCGGACGCCCGCCGCCATTGGCACACGGAGTGCTGGCGCCGGGAATTGCGGCGTCTCGGCCTGGTCTGAGCACCGGGTGGGGAGCCCGGCCGGCCGACATCCCGTCCCCTCCCCGGCCGCGTCGGGAGCCGGGGGTAGCATCGCCGTCGTGGAGGCGATCGTGAACACCGAGGCTGGCGCAGACGGGCGCACGTCGCCCCCGAGCTGCCGGCCGGTGGAATCCAAGCGGCTTCCCTGCGATGCCTGCGGCCACCCGATGGAACCCGAGCACGCTCACTACCGCTGCCCCAGCTGCGGCTACATCCAGCCCTGCTGCGGGTGGTAGCGATGGCGACCGCACAGGCCCACGCGACGATGTGGGAGCAGCGAAGCGGCAGCTGGGCCGCGCTGTTGGATGCACCCATGGTGGAGGTCCAAGGGCCCACCCGTGAGGCGTGCATGCGGGAGCTCCGCAGCGCCGCCGGCGACGAGGCCACGCTCACGGTGGAGGTGATCCCTCCGCTGGCCGGGGTCGCGGAGGCGGCCGCGATCCTCGGCTGGGACAAGCGGCGGGTGATCACGTATCTGAACCGGGGTTCGTTCCCCCAGCCTCTGATCGCGCTCGCCTCCGGCAGGATCTGGCTGCGCGAGGACGTCGAATCGTTCGCCGCCGCGTGGCGCGAGAAGCAGGCTCGGCGCAGCGGCGAACCGGATCCTGTGGATGCCTCCGTTCGGAATCATCCGGCGGGGCGCGGTCGCCGGTGAGCGATCCCCGCCTGCTGTTCTTGATCCGGCACGGCCGATCCGACTTCGAATCGAACGACCTCATCGACGTCGGGCGCGGGCCGCAGTGGGATCCGCCGCTGTCCGAGCAAGGACGGGAGCAGGCCCGGCTCCTCGCGCGTCGATTGCTGCTGATGAAGCCTCCTCCGGCTGCGCTCTACTGCTCGGTGATGCGCCGAGCACGCGAAACGATCACTCCGTTCGCGGAGATGTCCGATTCACCGGTGACCTATCGCGACGACCTTGCGGAAGCGCACGTGGGGGACTGGGAGAACCGCTCCTTCGAAAAGATCCTCGCGAGCGACGCGAGCCTCCTACATGCGTTCCGCACGGAGAACGCGATGTGGAACGAGGCACCGGGTGCGGAGCCGATCGACGCGCTCCGCGAACGGGTGACGAGCGCGATCGGAGAGATCCTCGAGCGACACACCCAGGGGAACGTGGCCGTGATCTGCCACGGCGGCGTTATCAATGCCTACTTGGCGCCGCTGCTCGGTGTCGCCGATCAGGTGATGTTCTTCCTCCCCGAAAACACCTCGGTGAACACCCTCGCCCTCGACGGCCCCGCGCTCGCGGTGCGGTTCCTGAACGATGTGCGCCACCTCACCGAACCGCACCTCTACGACGATCCGACCCAGGGATTGCCTCAGGATGCATCTTGATGCTGCCGTGCCTTCCGAGCACCTCAACAGTTGATAGAAATGAACAGTAAGTATCAGAAAGCTCAGACGTCCGTCCTCAAGGGGCTTGTTATGCTCCGGCGTTCCGGTCGGTGAAGGTCCGGACGGCACTCAGAAAGGAGCAGCCGTGGCGGTGAAGTTCCTGTCCGAAGCATGGGCGGCAGAACTCCAGGAGCGCCTCAACGGCGATCCGGCGTTCGGGAAGGCCGTCGCGGGACAAACGGTCGCCATCCAGCAGGCGATCGCCACCGGCGATGGCCCAGTGGACTACTGGCTCAAAGTGGCGGATGGCGTTGTCTCACTCGGTGTGGGATCGATCGACGATGCGGACGCGACCATCGAGCAGGACTACGCAACCGCGGTTGGGCTCGCGCGGCGAGAGGTCAGCCCGGTCGCCGCGTTCATGACCGGCAAGATCAAGGTCGAAGGCAACCTCGGGACGCTGATGGCGCTGCAATCGGCGCTCGGACTGCTCGCGGATCACATGTCCGCGATGGACATCGAGTACTAGCGCGTCGCGATCACGGCGGCGGCGTTCCCTCCCGCTCCGGGCGAGCGTGGAGCACGATGAAGGTCGCACTCGCCCTGGCGAGCAACCGATCCGAGTCGTCGAGCACGTCGGCCTCCGCGTACCCCATCTGTCGCCCAGCCTTGATCGCCCGCCCGATCGCCCGCACTGTCCCGGGCCTGCCGGGCGACAGGTAGGTCACCTGCAGCGACCCGGTGACGTGTGTCGAGCCGGGCTCGTGGCGGGTTCGCACGGCCAGCCCCATCGCGGTGTCCGCGATCGTCGCGACGATGCCTCCATGCAGGGTGCCGAGCAGGTTCAGGTGGTGCTCCTCGGCCTGCAGGGCGATCTCGACTTCACCGTCCCCGACCCGGATCAGGCTGATACCCGCCCACTGATGGAAATGCGACCGTGCCATCCGGTCGTGTACCTCCCGGATCGCGGTCTCCAAGCGAGAGCGTGCCGCTGCGTCCATCGGCGCGTAGTCTCGCACGGCCGCTGGATGAACGGCCGCGGCGGAGGATGCGGGCGGAACGTGATGCACCCAGGAGCAGCGCAATCGCGCACGGGTCGCTCTGCGACCGTCGTCGGCCTCTGTGCATGCGTCGCAGCGCTGATGCTTGCCGCCGCGTGTACCGCCGATCCTGGCGCGGAACCCGAGCCGATCGGGCCGACGCCGGCGAGCGAGCTGACGGTCGCGCTCGTACTCGCACCAGCGATCGAGGAAGGCGCGGGCGATTTCGGAGCCGTCGCCGGACTCGAGCGGGCGATCGATGCAGGGGTCGTTGCCCAGACCGACACGAAGGTCTTCGAACCCAACGCTCAGGGGACAGACCGCCGGGCGATGGTGCGCTCGGCCGCCGACGAGGGGTTCGACCTTGTGATCGCGATCGGGGCTGCGTATACGCACGCGGTCGACGAGGTCGCACGCGACCATCGTCGCCAACTCTTCGCGATCGTCGGAGGTGGGGCCCAGCCAGGCAGGAACGTCGCGGACATGACCTTCCGCCGCAACGACGCGGGATTCCTCGCGGGTGCCGCGGCCGCGATGAAATCGAAGTCCGGGCTCGTGGGATTCGTCGGCGGCCAGTCGGGCACCGGATTGATCGAAGCGTCGCAGGCGGGCTTCGAAGCCGGTGCTCGTGAGGTCGACTCGGACGTCGGCATCCTGGTCGCCTATGTGGGCGAGGATCCGACGGCCTTCGCGGATCCCGGCGCCGCACAGGCGCTGGCCGCGACGATGTACGCGAACGGCGCGGATGTGATCGCACACGACGCGGGCGCGTCCGGTGCGGGTGTCTTCGCGGCCGCCGCGGACACGGCCAAGCTGGCGATCGGTGCGGACGTCGACGAGACCCTGTTGGTACCACCCGAGGAGCAGGAGGCGATCCTCACTTCGGCCGTCGATCGGATCGATGTGGTGGTCGAAGACACGATCCGCGCGGCCGCGGAGGGGACGTTCGTGGACGGGTCGCACTCCTTCGGCCTCGCGCAGGGTGGTGTGGACTACGCGGTCAACGCGGTGAACGACACACCCAGGCTCCTGTCCGAGGCGATGCAGCTGCGCCTGGACGAGGTGCTGTCGAGGGTCGCGAGCGGGGAGATCGTCGTGCCGACCGAGCCCGAACTCGAACCCGAACTTCCGGCCGAACCGACGAGCCCGCCTCCGACGTCGACGCCGCCGACCACGACACCGCCGACCGGTTCCGCTTCGGTTTGAGGGTCGATCCGCTCAGCTCGAGGTGCCGAACAGGCGGTCGCCGAAGTCACCGAGTCCAGGCACGATGAACCCGGAGTCATCGAGCCGCTCGTCGACCGCGGCCGCGACGATGGGGACGTCCGGATGGTCGCCCTCCATCCGCGCGATGCCTTCGGGCGCAGCGACGACGCACACGAATCGGATGTCCGATGCTCCCGCGCGCTTGACAGCGGCGCAGGCCGCCGAGCCCGACCCCCCGGTCGCCAGCATGGGATCGAGCACAAGCACCTGACGCTCTTCGAGGGGCGGGAACTTCGCGTAGTACTCGCGGGGTTCCAGCGTCAGCTCGTCGCGTTCCAACCCGACGGGACCGACGTCCGCGTTCGGGAACAGATCGAGGACCGCCGGCAACATCCCGAGTCCCGCCCGTAGCACCGGGACGGCCACGATGCCGCTCCAGAGCTTTGCCCCCGTGGTCGGAGCCATCGGCGTGCGCACCTCGACCTGAGCGACGGGAAGATCGCGCGTGGCCTCGAGCACCAGCACGACGGCGAGCCGTCGCGACAGCTCGCGGAAGTCGGCAGGCGACGTCCCTCGGGCGCGCAGGCGCGTGAGCAGATCGGCCGCAAGAGGGTGATCCAGGAGCGTGGGAGGCACCTGCGCATCCTAGGGTACGGACGGACTCGGGGTGGCAGCGACGACGAAAGTTCTCCCCGCCGAAGCCGCGCCGACACGGGATCGTCACGGGGCAGGTTGCCATCGGCCCTGCTCCCGCGCACAATGAGAGGCGATGCCAGGCACCCACCGCTACTTCTGGTTTAGCTACTTCGGGCCCAGCCCGGGGTAGGCGCCTGCCGCATCGCGTTCGCAGGGGACCCCGGGCCGACGAAGACCCGGGGTTTTCCATTCGCTCCGGGTCCATGACCGCAGGAGGAGCACCGAGATGGTCGTCGTGATGAAGTTCGGTGCGACGGAGGAGCAGATCGCCGCCGTCGCCGAGATGGTTCGAGAGGCCGGAGGCGAAGCCTTCGTGTCTCGCGGCACGGTGCACACGATCATCGGACTCGTCGGCGACACCTCCCGGTTCCAGGGGCTCGAGCTGCAACAGCTCGAGGGTGTCGATCACGTGATCCAGGTCGGCAAGCCCTACAAGATGGTCGCTCGCGACCTGCACCCCGACACGACCACCGTGAAGATCGGCCGGACGGCGATCGGTCGCGACTCCTTCACGCTGATCGCCGGCCCGTGCGCGGTGGAGAGCGAGGAGCAAGCCCTGGCCGCGTGTCGCGCAGCGGTGGACGCCGGCGCGACCGTCTTGCGCGGGGGCGCGTACAAGCCGCGGACCTCCCCGTACTCGTTCCAGGGGCTGGGGGAGCGCGGACTCGAGATCCTTTCAGCAGTACGCGACGAACTCGGGGTGCCCGTGATCACCGAAGTGGTCGACGCGCGGCATGTGGAGCTCGTCGCCGAGCACGCGGACGCGCTGCAGATCGGCACACGGAACATGCAGAACTTCGAACTCCTCAAGGAGGTCGGTCAGGCGCGCAAGCCGGTTATGGTCAAACGCGGTCTGTCGAGCACGATCGAGGAGTGGTTGATGGCCGCCGAGTACGTCGCGCAGCGCGGCAACTCCGAGGTCATCCTGTGCGAGCGCGGCATCCGCACGTTCGAGACGGCAACGCGGAACACGCTCGACCTCGGTGGGATGCTCGTCGCGCAGAACGAGAGCCATCTGCCCGTGATCGTCGATCCGTCCCACGCCAGCGGGATCCGCGAACTCGTCGCTCCGCTTGCCCTCGCTGCAGCGGCAGCCGGAGCGGACGCAGTGATGATCGACACGCACCCGGATCCAGGAAAGGCGCTGTGCGACGGCCCGCAGGCCTTGACCTCGCTCTCGCTCAAGCAACTCGGGGACCAACTGCGCGCGGTCAGCGGCGCGATCGGTCGCAGCTGGGGCTAGGCCCCTTCGACGATCGGGGTCAGTTCGGCGATAGCCGTCTTGCCGCGCCAGCGCTTGAGGGAATCGTCCGGTGGCCCGACACGGCTTCGGCGCCGATCGACGAGCGTCTTCGCGGCTGCCTCCCATTCGGGTCCCTCGAGCAACCGGACCGCTGCCGGGAACGCGTCGAGCGCGGTGTCCCTGCCCTTACGACGCGTGATGACCTGGAGCTCAGCGGCACCGGGGATCCCCGGAACGGTCTGTTCCTCGGGGCCGGGCTGGGATTGGGACAGCAGCAGGATCTTGCCGTCCTTGTAGGCGAACCACACGGGAACCTGTCGGTGCGGGTCGCCTTCGACCCCCACCCAGATCACGTCGGACTTCTTCAGCCCCTCCTCGACCTCCTTGGGGAGCTTGGTCGGTGCCTGCTGCACGTGGACCACAACCTCCAACTCGCCGACGATCTCGTCGTCGATGATGAACGAGGCGAGGTAGGTGCCGGTCTCGTCGAAGAAGGCGTCGGTGATCTTGTCGGCGAACACCGTCAGGTCCATCGAGCCGATCATGCGGCGGGCGTGGGGACCGAAGCGCCAGACCGTGCGGCCTGAAGGGCCTATGAACCGGATCTCTTCGTTCACGAACCCGGTCGGGACCTTCCACGCGCGGTAGATCGTGAACGGCAGGGCCCTGCCCGGTTGATTCAGCACGTAGATACCGTTGGGGCCCTCTTCGCCGTACGCATCGAACACACGCTGGTCGATCACTCCTGCTGCGACGAGTTCCCCGGCTGCCATCGGGCGCTGATGATAGCGGGTGACGCGATCGCCGCCCTCGGTCGAGCACCGGGCGTCCGTAAACTATGCGCTCCGAGCGAGCCACAGGCGCGGCTCTTCGATCTCGGGCAAGGACGGCATCGCCTCGGGGGAGTCCCACATCGTGGTGAGCGTGGCCTCGTCGGTGAGCTCGACCACCGTGTCGCAGAAGGCGCGGCCCTGCCGGTACTGGTCGCGCTTCATCTCGATCCCGAGCAGGCGTTCGAACACGGGGTCGTGCACCTCGCTCTCCCGGTAGCGGCGCATCGCTTCCTCTATCCGCGCGTAGCTCGATAGCAGTGAGCGGCCGATCGTGTACATGACGTGATCGCCGTAGCCCTCGGCTGCGGCCATGAACGCCTGGATGCGGCCGAGCTTGAGGCGCTGCTCGTCGTCGAGGACAGTGCCGAACAGCCCGTCACCGTCTTCGACCGCTCGACGCATCGCCTCGGGATCGGACATGTCGATCCCCGCCATCCGCTGTTGCAGCTCGCCCGCGTCGATCTGCATCGTGGACAGGAAGTCCTCGAGCAACTCGCGGAAGCGGCTCGCCGCCCACGGGCGAGCGAATTCGAACCGGTGGGTCACCTCGTGGATCGCGATCAGCGTTCGGAAGTCGGTCGGAGGCAGGCTCCAGTCGGCTTCGAACCGCGCGATGTTCGGAACCACGAACAGCAGGGCGCCGGGTCCAGGACGGGGAACGGCGACGTCGTATTGCCCCATCACGTTCTGTCCAAGGAACCCGAGCGTCTGCCCGACCTGGGTTCCCATCATCAGTGGGGCGAACATCGTCATCGCCTGTTGCAGCTGCTGCTCGAACCCCGGTGGGAGCTGTGAGCGGAGTTCCTCGGGAAGTTGCGCGGCGAGGTCGCCGCCGCCCTGCTGCGTCGCGAGCGCATCGGACACACGATCGGCCGCCGGCTCGAGCAACTCGCGCAACCCGGTGAGGTTCTCCTCCACCCACGTTGCGCGCCGGACCGGCCGCACTCGCGCCACATCGGTCGGCGGCTCGAGGCCCGTCAACTCGCCGATCTGCAGTTCCGCGACGCGAACCGCTCCCTCGAAGGTCGCCCGGTCTTCGTCCGTCGGTTCCGGGTCGGGCTTGCCCTCCTGGGCGGTCGCGATCCCGACCTGCCGCGCCAGCTCCCAGTTGATCGGTCCGTCGGAGGAGGACATCACGCGCTGGATCTCGCGGAAGAGTGGGGTATCGGCGAACGCTTCCGGATCGCCCCCCGGTCCGAACCCGAAGCCGCCGAAACCGCCCGTGCCACCGTCCCGGGGATCGTTCGTGCCGCCGCCGGGGCCCGGATCGCTCATGGAGCCACTCTAGGGCACGTCCCGTACCATGACGGCCGTGCTCGATCGACTCCTGATCCGCGTCATCTCCGATGCGCTCTCCGTCGACGAAGCGGTGCGCTTCGTCTCCGACCCTGCTGCCGGCGCCACCTGCGTGTTCCTCGGCACGGTCCGAGACAATTCCAACGCCGGGGAGGTCACGGGCCTCACGTATGAGGCGTGGGAGGAGCAGGCGTCCGAGCGTCTGCGGGCGGTGGGTGAGGAGATGCTCGAACGGTGGCCCTCGCGCCGCGCCGCCCTGCTGCACCGGATCGGCTCGCTCGGGATCGGGGAGGTGTCGGTCGTGGTGGCTTCGTCGGCCCCGCACCGCCCGGATGCGTTCGCCGCCTGCCGGCACGGGATCGAGCGGATCAAGCAGGACGCGCCGATCTGGAAGAAGGAGGCGCTCGCCGACGGCGACGCGCGCTGGGTGGTGGGGTCGTAGATGGGGCGCGACCTCGCGATCGACCTCGGCACCGCGAATACGCTGATCTACCGTCAGGGGGACGGCGTCGTGTTCAACGAGCCGAGCGTCGTCGCCCTCGACGCGAACACGGGCGATGTCGTCGCCCTGGGTGAAGAGGCGTGGCAGGCGATCGGCGGCACGCGAGGCAGCGTGATCGCGGTCCGCCCGATGCGCCACGGCGTGATGACCGAGTACGACATCACCGAGAAGATGGTGCACGCGATGCTGCGACGGATCGGTCTGACGCGGTTCCCCCGGCCGCGGATCCTCGTCTGCGTTCCGTCCTCAAGCTCACCGGTCGAACGTCGAGCCGTGGAGGAGGCGATCGCGCGCGCCGGCGGTCGCAACGTCGTTCTGGTCGAAGAACCCCTCGCCGCGGCGATCGGTGCGCACCTGCCGATCCACGAGCCGATGGGCAACCTCATCGTGGATATCGGCGGCGGCAACTCTGAGATGGCGGTCGTGTCGATGGGCGGGGTCGTCGCCGGAGCGTCGGTGCGCGTCGGCGGGTTCCACCTGGACGCCGCGATCCAGTCCCACCTGCGCGCCGAGTACAACGTCGCGATCGGGGAGAAGACCGCCGAGGAGCTGAAGATCGCGATCGGGTCCGCCTTCCCCCTTCCGCAGGAGCGCGCGGCGATCGTTCCCGGGCGCGACCTCGGAACCGGAAGCACGGTGGAGCTCGAGATCGACGAGCGTGAAGTGCGACAGGCCATGGGCCCACCTATCGGCAAGATCGTCGAGGCTGCGCGCAGCATCCTCGCTGCTGCGCCGGCCGAACTGACCCACGACGTCCTCGAGACGGGGATCTTCCTCGCCGGCGGGGGAGCGTTGCTGCGCGGGATGGACATGCTGCTCGCGCAGGAGTGCGAGGTCCCCGTGCACATGGCGGAAGATCCGCTGCAGACGGTGGTACGGGGAGCCGGCTTGATGCTCGAGCACCTCTCGGAGTATCAGAGCTCGTTCCAGCTCGTCCGACCGCGGTGAATCCGGCGATTCAGCTTCCGAAGTAGCTCTCGAGGGCGTCGCCGAAGATCCTTCCTCCGACGACGACGATCAGCGTCAACACCACAGCGGTGATCGCCACGACCAACAGGAGTCCGAGGATGCCGAACAGCCGGGCTCGCGCGGGCGTCCGGATCGTAGAAACCGGCAGGTAGGTGATGCCGGGGATCGTGAGCTGCAGCGAACGCGGGAGTGGCTGTGCCGATGCGGCCGTCGCCTGGGTCGCCTTGCGCGACGGCCAGCGGGCTCCTTGCGCCGATCTCGAGCTTGGGCCGTCTTCGGTAACCCGCAGGGAGAGCACATACACGAGCGCCCCGGCTACGAGCGACACCGTCAACACTGCCACCACCCACATGTCTGTTCGCCTCCTCCGCGTGTCGGTAAGCGTATCCCGCGAGGTCGAGCCGCACAGCTGTCGGGCACCACCACATCCGACCGCTTCGATCCCGTGATGCTGGCGTTCGGCCCCACGTACGGTTGACTGGTCGGCATGCGCTTCGGGTTCCGAACCTTCCTGGTGATCGCGTGGAGCGTCGCCGTCCTCGCCGTGGCGGTCGCCGCCGGCCTCGCCCGTCTGCCGTTCTACGGGATCGGCCCGGGTCCGGCCCGGGAGGTGCAGCCCCTGATCGCGGTCGAGGGACCGCGGGTGTACGCCTCGTCCGGACGCCTAGTGATGACGACAGTCTCCTACCGACAGCTGACCGCGATCGGCGTCGTGCTCGCCTGGCTGGACCCCGATGAGGCCGTGGTCGACGAATCAGTGCTGTTCCCGCCCGGGCTCACGTCGG
This sequence comes from Actinomycetota bacterium, assembly GCA_040902745.1. Lineage (GTDB taxonomy): Bacteria > Actinomycetota > UBA4738 > UBA4738 > HRBIN12 > JBBDWR01. The sequence goes on from JBBDWR010000028.1 coordinate 219,515, forward strand.
AGGAAGAGCATCGGCTCGCGATCTCGGACATGGATACGAGCAAGATCAACGCGACCTTCGTTGCGCTCCGGGAACTCACGGGGTATCCGAAGGAGCACGGGAGGGGCGCCTTGATCCAGGGGCTTGTACCGGGCTGTTCCGCAGACGGCGTGCTCTATCCGGGAGACGTCGTGCTCGACGTGAACGGGCGGCCGGTCGCCGACGTCCGGGCGGCGGACCGTGTGATCGATGACGTGCCGTCCGGCGATACCGTGATCTTCACCGTTCGGCCGCTGGGTGAATCGACGACCGAGGACGTGCGGCTCGTCCGCAAGCCGTGCGGCGCGTCGAAGGAGCCGCTCGTCGGGATCGCCAGAGTGCCGGTGTTCCCCTTCGAGGTGTCGATCGGCAGCGGGGACATCGGTGGACCGTCTGCCGGGCTGATGTTCTCCCTTGGACTCTACGACCTCCTCACGCCCGGCGATCTCACGGACGGGCGAACCGTCGCGGGAACCGGAACGATCGGCCTGGACGGGCGAGTGGGGCCGATCGGGGGGATCGAGGAGAAGGTCGTCGCAGCCGAGCGGACCGGGGCCGAGGTGCTGCTGGTTCCTGCGCGCAACTTCGCGGCGGCACTCGAGGTGGCACCCGAGGGGCTCGAACTGGTGGAGGTCGGAACCTTCCAAGACGCGCTCGACTACTTCGGCGTCGTGGGCGATCGGCAGGCGGCGGCATGACCCGATGGGCTGGCTCGATGCACCGCCTTCGCGCGAACCGGTGCTAGGCTGCCGCGGACCGGGTCCATGGCGGCCCCTGGACCCCAAGGACATCCCTCGTGGCAACTCGGATGGCAGCGCAGATGCCCGCCCGACGCCGGGTCGTCCTCGGCACGATCCTCGGCGTCGTGCTCCTGTTGGTGCTCTTCGCCGTGTTCACGGGCTTCTGGGTCGACGTCCTGTGGTACCGCGAGGTCGATCTTTCGAGCGTGTTCTGGACGACGATCCGGGCCAAGGGCACGCTCACGCTCGCCTTCGGGCTCACGTTCTTCGGATTGTTGTACGCGAACCTGCTGATCGTTCGCCGGCTCAAGCCGCCGTTCCGTGCGCTGACCGCCGAGCAAGAGATCTTCGAGCGCTACCGGCTCACGCTGGAGCCGTCGCTTCGATGGATCCTTCCCCTCGTGGCGGGCGTGCTCGCGCTTTTCGTCGGCATCGCCGCATCCGGTCGGTGGGAGCTGTTCCTCCTCTGGCGCAACGCCGGCGAGGCGAGCTTCGGCGTGACGGAGCCCACCTTCGGCCGCGACCCCGCCTTCTACGTGTTCTCGCTCCCGTGGTTCGAGTTCGTCCAGGGCTGGCTGTTTTCGGCGCTCGTCGGGGTCACGATCATCACGGCAGTGGCGCACTACCTGTGGGGAGGGATCCGGCCCCAGGCGCCTGCGTTCGCCGACAAGGCCACGCCGCAGGTACGTGCACACCTGTCGACGCTGCTAGGCCTGATCCTGCTCGTGAAGGCCTGGGGGTACTACCTCGGAACCTTCGATCTGCTCGTGTCGCCGCGAGGGGTCGTGACGGGCGTTTCCTACACCGACCAGAAGGCGCAGCTGCCGGCGTTGCGACTGCTCACCTTCATCGCGATCGCGTGCGCATTGCTGTTCTTCGCAAACATCTGGAAGAAGAACTGGGCGCTGCCGGTGATCGGTGTCGGACTGCTCGCGCTCGTGTCGATCGTCGCGGGAGCCCTGATCCCCGCGGCCGTGCAGCGGTTCTCGGTGGATCCACAGGAACTGCAACGCGAACGCCCGTACATCGCTCGAAACATCGAAGCGACGCAGCGCGCGTTCGGGATCACCCCGGGTGAGGACATCGAAGTCTCCGAGCGCCCCGTGACGGCGGAGGTGACGCCCGAACAGATCGATCGCAACGCGACCACCGTCTCCAACATCCGTCTGTGGCGCCCCGTGCCGACGCTCGAGGAGGCGTACGGGACCCTGCAGCGGATCCGGCAGTACTACGACTTCCGCGACGTCGACGTCGATCGCTACGACATCGCCGGCGAGCGCCGGATGACGATGCTCGCGGCCAGGGAGATCGCGCAGAACGAGATCCCCCTGGGGGGCCAGACGTGGCAGAACACCCACCTGGTGTTTACGCACGGCTTCGGTGCCGTCGCCTCGCTCCCGAACTCGGCCTCAGCGGAGGGACTCCCGGTCTTCACCCTGAAGGACATCCCACCCGAAGGGGAGCCGTCACTCGAGGCGCAACCCCGCATCTACTACGGGGAGCAGGCGGACGTTCCCTTCGTCGTCGTGAACACGCAGGCCGACGAGCTCGACTACCAGGGCACCGCGGAGGGAGCCGATCAACAGGTGACCTACCGCTACGACGGCACGGGTGGCATCGAGATGGGGAACCTGCTGCAGCGCGCGGTGTTCGCTTACCACTTCCGTGACGTGAATCTGCTGTTGTCGGGACTGATCGGCCCGGAGAGCAGGATAATGACCCACCGCGCACTCCAGGAGCGGGTCGAGCAGGCGGTGCCGTTTTTGACGCTCGACCACGATCCGTATGCCGCGGTGATCGACGGTCGCGTGCAATGGATCTGGGACGCCTACACGACCAGCGCGCAGTATCCCTACTCGCAAGAGACGGACCTTGCGGCGTCCACCGATGGGGGCATGACCGGAACGGCGAACTACATCCGGAACTCGGTCAAGATCGTGGTGGACGCCTATGACGGCACGCTGACGTACTACGTGACCGACGAGTCCGACCCGATCATCCAGGTGTGGCAGACGGCGTTCCCGGCGCTGTTCACTCCCGCCTCCGAAGCTCCGGCCGAACTCGTCGAGCACTTCCGATACCCGGAAGGACTGTTCCAGGTGCAGGCGGAGCAGTTCGCCGATTACCACGTGGACGATCCCGACGTCTTCTATCAGAAGCAGGACTTCTGGCAGATCGCTTCCGATCCGACCGCGGGATCGCCGCTGACGAGCACGACGGATCTCAACGCCCCGGAGACGCCGGTGGGCACGCTCCCCCCACTCGATCCGTACTACGTGCTGATGACGTTGCCCGAGGAGACGCAGGAGGAGTTCGCGTTGATCCTTCCGTTCACGCCGGAAGGACGCCAGAACATGGTGGCGTGGATGTCCGCGCGTTCGGATCCGGAGGGCTACGGTGACCTGATCAGCTACGAGTTCCCCTCGACGCGCAACATCGAGGGACCTACGCAGATCTTCGCGCGGATGAATGCCGAACCCCGGTTCTCCGCGCAGCGCTCGTTGCTGAGCCAAGCCGGGTCCCAGGTGCAGTTCGGCGATTTCCTGGTGATCCCGGTCGACGACTCGATCCTGTATGTGCAGCCGGTCTACGTTCGTGCGGCGCAAGCGAACTCGATCCCCGAGCTGAAGTTCGTGCTCGTCGGCAACGGCACGCGCATCGGGTTCGGCTCGACGCTGGAAGAGGCCCTGACCGATTCCTTCGTCGGACAGGTCGTCGACGAACCCGACGGCGGTGAACCCACCGGGTCCGCCGAGCAGCGGCTCGCCCAGGTGATCGCAGAGGCAGTGCAGCACTTCCAGGCTGCGGACCAGGCGCTGCAGGATGGCGACCTCGCGACGTACCAATCCGAGATCGAGGCTGCGGAGCGGCTCGTGGAGCAGGCCGACGAACTCGCGGCCCGGCTCCGTCAGCAGGGGGCCGATGTACTCGCGCCGAGCGACGCGCTCCCGACCCCGACTTCGACCCCGACTTCGACCCCGTCGTCGTCCGCTTCCGCCTCGCCGTAACTCTCGTCGATGGGCGAGCCATCACCGCCGACGACCGAACATCCGGTGGGATTCGGCGAAGCTGCGCGCTTCTGGATCAAGCTGGGCTTCATCAACTTCGGTGGCCCGGCGGGGCAGATCTCGATCATGCACGCGGAGATCGTCGAACGCCGACGGTGGATCGGCGAAGGACGGTTCCTCCACGCCCTGAACTACTGCATGCTGCTGCCCGGTCCGGAGGCACAGCAGCTCGCGATCTACATCGGATGGCTGCTGCATCGGGTCCGCGGCGGCTTGGTCGCCGGGATCGCCTTCGTCCTTCCGAGCTTCTTCCTCTTGCTCGGGCTGTCGTGGGTCTATGCGGCCCACGGGTCGGTCGACTGGGTGGCCGGCATCTTCTCGGGGCTCGCGGCGGCCGTGATCGCGATCGTTGTCGTCGCGACGATCCGGATCGGATCCCGGGCGCTGGCGAACCCCCTGATGGCCGGCGTCGCCGTCGCCTCGTTCGTGGCGATCTTCGTGTTGCATCTGCCGTTCCCCGGCATCGTGTTGGTCGCCGCGGGGCTGGGACTGTTGGGCGACCACCTACGCCCGGACTGGTTCGAGGTCGGAGTGGAACGAGAGCTCGAGGAGCACGAACAGGCGGCGATCCGGGACGATGCGGCGGCAGGGGAACACACACGGCCCACCGTCCGCCACACGGTGCTCGTGCTCGTGATCGGTCTCGCCGCCTGGTTGCTCCCGCTGCTGCTGGTCGCGTGGTGGCGGGGGAGTGGGGACGTGCTCACCGAGCAAGGGTGGTTCTTCAGCCGCGCGGCCCTGGTGACCTTCGGCGGAGCGTACGCGGTGCTCGCCTACATCAATCAGGCGGCGGTGGTGCAGTACGGATGGCTCCTCCCGGGCCAGATGGTCGTCGGGCTCGGACTGGCGGAATCAACGCCCGGGCCGCTGATCATGGTCGTGGAGTTCGTCGGGTTCGTGGGCGCGTATCAGAATCCGGGAGAGCTCGAGCCCATCGTCGCCGGTATCCTCGGAGCGAGCGTCGCCGTTTGGGCAACGTTCGCGCCGTGCTTCTTGTGGATCTTCCTCGGTGCTCCGTACATCGAGCGACTGCGCGGGAACCGTCGGCTCGGAGCCGCGCTGCAGACCGTCACCGCTGCCGTCGTCGGGGTGATCGCCAGCCTCGCGATCACGTTCGCGATAACGACGCTCTTCTCGCGCGTACGGCTCGTCGGAATGGTCCGCGGTCCGATCCCCGTTCCCGTCCTCTCCAGCGTGGTGTGGTTCGCCGTCGTCGTGGCATTGGGGGGCTTCGTCGCGATGCGGTGGTTCAAGGTGGGTGTCGTCCCGATCGTGCTCGCCAGCGCGGTCGCGGGTCTGGTGTGGAACGGACTGCTGTAGCTCCGCCGCTCAGTGGCACCCGTCGAAGGAGAAGTGCCCGGGATCCGGATCGGGCAGTGGCTGGCACCATCCTGCGTGCTCCAACCACCCTCCCGGGGACGGCAGATCCTCGGCGTGCTCGCAGGGGGCGAACGGCCCGTCAACGACCTCGTCGTGAAGCTCGGCCTGTCGCAGCCGGTGGTCTCCAAGCATCTTCGGGTGCTGCGGGAGGTCGGACTGGTGCATGTGCGCGACGAAGGCCGACGGCGGATCTACCGGCTCAACGGTCCTTCGCTCAAGCCTATCCACGACTGGGTGAAGAACTACGAGCGGTCGTGGGCGGAGCGCTTCGACCGGCTGGACGTGGTGTTGGAGGACCTCAAGGAAAGGGAGGATGGAGATGGTGGCAGTGGCGAGTAACGGCACAGCGGTCGTGTCGCTCCCGACGCCGACGCAGATCCTGATCACGCGGGAGTTCGACGCACCGAAACATCTGGTCTACAAGGCGTGGACCACCCCCGGGCTCATCAAGCGCTGGTGGAGCGGGGAACGCGGCGAGGTCACGAGCGTCGAAGTGGACCTTCGGGTCGGTGGCACGTGGCGGTACGTGATGACCGCGAACGAAGGCTTCGAGGTGGCGTTCCACGGTGAGTACCGGGAGATCGTCCCGAACGAGCGCATCGTTCAGACCGAGGTCTACGAAGGCATGCCCGATGGCGAGGCGGTGGATACCCACACGCTCACCGAACAGCATGGGCGCACGACCCTCACGGTCTTGGTGCAACATTCGAGCCAGGAGCACCGTGATGCCCACATCGATTCCGGCATGGAAGGCGGCATGCAGGAAGCGATGGATCGACTCGAGCAGATCGCGATCTCGCTCGGCTGAGCGCGACAGGCTCGCAGGGACTACCCGCTCCCACGCCCACGGTCCGTCGGAGCGGCCCTGCTATCCTCGTCCTGCGGGGTGGAGCAGTCTGGTAGCTCGCTGGGCTCATAACCCAGAGGTCACAGG
>JBBDWR010000029.1:0-223909 GCA_040902745.1 Actinomycetota bacterium
CGGACGACGGGATTCGAACCCGCGACCCCCACCTTGGCAAGGTGGTGCTCTACCAACTGAGCCACGTCCGCGCGTGCTGCCACGGTCAGTCTAGGAGCGGCCACCCACCCCTACAACCGCCGAACGGATCAGGTGGCCGAAATCCCAGGTCAGGACCCGCTGGAGCCAAACCCTTCCGTGCCGCGCTCGGAATCTGACAGCTCGTCGACGAGCACGGGCTCGACGCTCGGCAACGCCACGACAACGAGCTGCGCTACGCGGTCTCCGCGCCCGATCTTCACAGGCTCGGAACGATCGTGGTTCACCACGGCGATCCTGACCTCTCCCCGGTAGCCGGCGTCGATCAGGCCCGGCGCGTTGATCAGGGTGAGGCCGTGACGTGTGGCCAGACCCGAGCGCGGGAGCACTAAGCCCGCATGGTTCGGCGGGATCTCGACGGCCAGGCCCGTGCCGATGAGGGTGCGCTCGCCTGGCTCGATCAGGTGATCCTCGGTCGCCTCCAGGTCGAGGCCCGCGTCGCTCGCGCGCGCCTGCGTCGGCGTGTGTCCCCGCCGATCGACCTTCTTGAACCGTAGCTGCATCTACCCACGCTCCTCGATCAGCTCGATGCGATTGCCGAACGGGTTCCGGACGTAGAAGGCTTCGGCATCGTCCTCTCGGCCCGGCGGCATGGCGAGCTGTACGTGGTGGTAGCCGGTCAGTCCAAAGGCCGTCGGGGCCTGCGTCAACCGCGGAGCTCCTCGATCAGCTCCAGGCGGTTCCCGAACGGGTCGCGCACGTAGACGCGGTCGTACCCGTCCATCTCCACCGTGTCGGTGACCTTGTAGCCCGCCTCTTCGAGCCGGGCGCGGATCTTGCCGAGGCCCTCGACGAGGATCGCCGGATGCGCCTTGATCGCGGGGCGGAACACCTCTTCGACGCCCAGGTGCAGCTCGATGTCCCCGGAACGGAACCACACGCCGCCGCGCGGTGAGAGCTGCGGAGGCTTCTCCACCTGGTCGAGGCCGAGGGCGGTCGCGTAGAACCGTACGGCGTCGTGTTCCTCCCCGTCGGGCATCGCGAGCTGCACGTGATGGATCCCGATCAGGCGAACGTCGTCGGCTCCCATGACTCCCTTCCTTCCCGGCCCCGTCCCCGCGCTGTCGCGAGGGATGGGTGACGATTCTACGCACACCGAACGAGGGACGGCCCCGAGCGGGGGCCCCGGGACCGTCGTCGATCGACGCTGCGGTCAGGAGCAGCCGCTGGTGGAACCGCAGCTGGAACACACGTAGCACGAGCCCGCAGGCTGCATCTTGGAGCCACACGAGTAGCACAGCGGCGCGTCGGCCGTGTGGGCCTGCACCTTGTCGCTCGCTCCGCTCCCCAGATCGGGGCGGGGTGCGATCTCGATCGGCTGCGCAGTGATCTCGGCCTCGTCGATCGGTGCGGGATCCACCTCGCCGGCGAGCTGCGCTTGTGCATACTGCTTGCGCTCGTCCATCGACTGGATGCCCATGCCGGCCCGCTGCTCGGGTGTGAGGTAGTCCAGGGCAAGCCGACGGAACACGTAGTCGACCAGTGAGCTGGCGAGCCGGATGTCCGGGTCGTTGGTGAGCCCGCTCGGCTCGAACTTCATGTTCACGAACTTGGACGCATAGGCCTCGAGCGGGACGCCGTACTGCAGACCGAGGGAAACCGCGATCGCGAAGGCGTCCATGATCCCCGACAGCGTGGAGCCCTGCTTGGACACCTTGAGGAAGACCTCGCCGATGCCATCTTCCGGGTACTCCCCCGCCGTGATGTAGCCCTCGGACTCGCCGACCGCGAACGAGATCGTTCGCGACGGACGCGATTGCGGGAGCCGCTTGCGCACCGGCTGCGCGAGGTGCGCGGCCTGGTCCACGATTGCCGTCTTCTTCTTGTCGGCCGACAGGGGTTGGGCGACCTTGCAGTTGTCGCGGTAGATCGCGACGGCCTTGAGACCGAGCTTCCAGCTTTCGACGAGTAGGTCCTCGACGTCTTCGACCGTGGCGCTCTCGGGCATGTTGACCGTCTTGGAGATCGCGCCCGAGATGAACGGCTGCGCCGCCGCCATCATTCGCACGTGACCCATGTAGTGGATCGGCTGCGCCCCCATCGAGGTGTCGAACACCGCGTAGTGCTCCTGCTTGAGGTGAGGCGCGTCGGAGACCGAGTTGTGCTCGGCGATGTAGGAGACGATGTCCTGCTGCTCCTCCTCGGTGTAGCCGAGCCGCTCGAGCGCGCGCGGCACGGTCTGGTTGACGAACTGCATCGTGCCACCGCCGACCAGCTTCTTGGTCTTGACGAGCGCCAGCTCGGGCTCGATCCCGGTGGTGTCGCAGTCCATCATCAGACCGATGGTCCCCGTCGGCGCGAGCACCGAGGCCTGCGCGTTGCGGAAACCGTGCTGCTCTCCGAGCGAGGCGGCCTGGTCCCACGAACTCTTGGCCGCGGACAGCAGTCCCTCGGGCACCAGCTCCGGGTCGATGTCGTCCGCCTTGGCCCGATGCTTGCGGATCACCCGCAGCATCGCGTCGCGGTTCGGCGGGTAGCCGGCGTACGGGCCCGTCACCGCGGCGATACGTGCGCTGGTGCCGTAGGCCTGACCGGTCATCAGCGCCGTGAGGGCTCCTGCCCACGCCCGCCCGCCGTCGGAGTCGTAGGGAAGCCCCCGAGCCATCAGCAGCGCGCCGAGGTTCGCGTAGCCGAGCCCCAGCTGGCGGAACGCGCGTGCGTTGCGGCCGATCTTCTCGGTCGGGTAGTCGGAGTTGCCGACGATGATCTCCTGGGCGGTGAAGACGACCTCGACCGCCGCCTTGAACGCCGCGACGTCGAAGGTGCCCTCTGCGTCCATGAACGTCAACAGGTTGAGCGACGCCAGGTTGCACGCGGAGTTGTCCAGGTGCATGTACTCCGAGCACGGGTTGGAGGCGTTGATACGGCCCGAGGCCGGGCACGTGTGCCACTCGTTGATCGTCGTGTCGTACTGCATGCCCGGGTCGGCACACTCCCATGCCGCTTGCGCGATCTCCCGCATCAGATCACGGGCACGCACCGACTCGACCTCTTCGCCGCCGAGCACGGCCTTGAGCTTGTGGTCGCGGTCGTCGACGTATGCCTGCATGAACTCGTCGGTCACGCGCACCGAGTTGTTCGCGTTCTGATATTGGATCGAGTGCGAATCCTTGCCGTCGAGGTCCATGTCGAAGCCGTTGTCGCGGAGCACGCGAGCCTTGCCCTCCTCGCCGGCCTTGCACCAGATGAACTCGCGCACGTCCGGATGGTCGATGTTGAGCACGACCATCTTGGCCGCGCGGCGAGTCTTGCCGCCGGACTTGATCGTGCCGGCAGAGGCATCGGCGCCGCGCATGAAGCTGACCGGCCCGCTGGCGGTGCCGCCCCCGGCCAGGGGCTCCTTGGACGAGCGGATCCGACTCAGATTGATGCCCGAGCCCGAACCCCCCTTGAAGATGGTTCCCTCTTCGACGTACCAGTTGAGGATCGAGGTCATCTTGTCGTCGACAGCCAGGATGAAGCAGGCCGAGCACTGCTGGGGTGTGTCGGGGACACCGACGTTGAACCACACCGGCGAGTTGAAGGCGGCCTTCTGGGTGACGAGCAGATGGCTGAGCTCCTCCGCGAACACCTGCGCGTCTGCCGGGGTGTCGAAGTAGCCATCTTTGACGCCCCAGCCCCGGATCGTATCCACGACACGGCCGACGAGCTGGCGCACGGAGGTCTCCCGCTGTGGGGTGTCGAGCGTTCCGCGGAAGTATTTCTGGGCGACGATGTTGGTGGCGTTCTGCGACCACTTCTTGGGGAACTCGACGTCGCGCTGTTCGAAGGCGTTGCCGCCCTCCTTGAAGTTCGGGATCACCGCGTCTCGGCGCTCCCACTCGATCTGATCGAACGGGTGCGTGCCGTCCGTGGTGAAGAACCGCTTGAACGTCAGACCATCGCGGATGACCTGGACGTCGCCCTCTCTCGTCGCCACCAGGAGACCCCCTCTCCTCGTCGTGTTTCTGCCTTGGGCCGTGGGTCGCCGGGGAACGATCGACCGTTGAATTACAGGGCCGTGATTCTGTCGCGCCTCGCCCACCGGGTCAAGTCCCGAGACCGAAGATGTAGTGCCAACCCTGAAATCATACCGCTAGATATTGTGGTCGCCACGAAAGCCGCAGGTCAGCGCAGATGCCGCTCGGACCAGGATCCGATGCTAGCTGCAGGAGCCGACAAGCAAAGCTCGCGGACTCGCCCCGCAGTGGATCCTGTCGCTCTTTCTCTTGGGAGGTGGCGTCCCGAAGGTGCCGGATCACGGGCGCTTCTTCGCCGGCTCCTTGCGTTGGATCCGACCCATCTCCCGCTGGAAGTCCTCGACGTCTTCGAAGCCCTTGTAGACGCTTGCGAAGCGCAGGTAGGCGATGTCGTCGAGCTTCTTGAGCGCCTGGAGGACCTCGACCCCGACCTCCTCGGAGGTCACCTCGGGCCCGTGGCGGCGGAGTCGATCCCCGACGCGGTCGGCAACCTTCTGGATCCGCTCCTCGTCCGTCTCGCGGCCTGCCAGAGCCTTGTGGAGTCCCGCGAGCACCTTCTCGCGCGAGTACGGCTCCTTGGAACCGTCCCGCTTCACGACGGTCACGCCGAGACCTTCGACCCGTTCGAACGTGGTGTACCTGCGCCCACACGAGGCGCACTCGCGTCGCCGACGGATCGCACCGCCCGCCTCGGCTGGGCGCGAATCGACGACTCGGTCGTCCTCGTGATGACACCAGGGACAGCGCATAAGAGCCACAACATGTTGTGGCCAGCGCACGGTACCCCCGAGATGTGGGGGCGTCAACCGGGGAAGACGCGGGGAGCGCTCAGGCGCTCGCAGGGATGTCGAGCGCCTGACCGGGGACGATAGCTGTGCCATCCACGCCGTTGAGTTCAGCGATCGCGTCGACCAGCGGCCGTGGATCGGCCTCGGAGCCCACCTGCGCCTGCGCGATCGACCAGACGGTGTCGCCTGCGCGGACCACGTAGCGCTGGGGAGCGGGATCTCTCGCAGCGCCGCCGTTGAGAGCCCCGGCAGCCGGCCCCCACAGGGTCAGGACCAGCAGCGGGGCCCCGACGAAGACAGCGAGGCGGCGTCGCCGGATGCGAACAGATGTTCGAGCCATGGAGAGTAGTTTCTCCGAACACCCGTTCGGGGTCAAGCACATAACCGAACATATGTTTGAGTCGGTTCCACCCCCGTGCTACGTTCGGACTCGCCGAAACGAGAGGGAGCCCGAGATGGCCACCACCGACGTCGATCTGACCGCGAGACAGCGCCGGATCATCGAATTCATCGAGACCACCGTGAGCGAGCGAGGCTACCCCCCCACCGTCCGGGAGATCGGCGAGGCCGTCGGACTCACCTCGTCCTCCAGCGTTCACAGCCAGCTCGAGAACCTGCAGAAGAAGGGACTCCTGCACAAGGACCCGACCAAGCCTCGTGCGATCAATCTCGAGGCGCCGCGTCCCGAGGGTGCGGTGGTCCCGATGGTCGGTCGTATCGCGGCCGGCGCCCCTGTGCTGGCCGAGCAGAACGTCGAGGACTACCTCACCGTCCCCAATGACTGGGTAGACGGCACGGTGCACTTCGCCCTGAAGGTCACCGGCGACTCGATGATCGACGCGGGCATCCACGATGGGGACACCGTGATCGTTCGCCAGCAGTCGGTGGCCGACGACGGTGACATCGTGGCGGCGCTGCTTCCCGGACCCGCCGAAGACGAGGCCACGGTCAAGCGCATCCGCCACGAGAAGGGCCGGGTGATGCTGATCCCGGAGAACCCCCGACTGCAACCGTTCGAGATGACCGACGGCAGCTTGCTCGGCAAGGTCGTCGCCGTCTTGCGCAAGCTCTGAGGTTCAGGCCGGCTCCGACCGGCGGCGGAGCTGGGTCTGCGTCACGACCGCCGGCTCGGCGACGATCAGCTCCGCGAGCGAGGTCCGCTGACGTTCGTTCACCAGAGCGTGCACGCGGGTTCCGTCGTCCGCCAGTTCCGTCCCGAGCACCTCGGCTTCCCGATACAGCCGCGCGGTGACGTCTTCGCGTCCGTACGGAACCAACAACCGCACCTCGATCGGTGGACGAGGGATCGCCTCCTCGGCGTGGACCAGTAGCGCATCCAAGCCTGCCCCGGTCACGCTGGAGACCACGACGGCATCGGGGAAGCGTCGGCCCATCCGGGCGCGCTCCACGTCGGAGAGCAGATCTGCCTTGTTCAGAGCGAGGACCTCGGGGATATCGGCCGCACCGATCTCCTCGAGCACTTCGCGCACCGCTTCGATCTGGCGATCGAGGTCGGGAGACGACGCGTCGGCCACATGCAGCACGATCGTCGCCCGCGTGACCTCCTCGAGCGTCGAACGGAAGGCTTCCACGAGATCGTGCGGGAGCTTGCTGACGAATCCGACCGTGTCCGAGATCGTTGCCTGCCGACCACTCGGGAGATCCACCTTGCGAGTGGTGGGATCCAGCGTCGCGAAGAGCTGGTCGGCCACGAGCACGTCGGCACCGGTAAGCGCGTTCGTCAGCGTCGACTTGCCGGCGTTGGTGTATCCGGCGATCGCGATCTGCGGCACGCGGGAACGCTCCCGCCCCGCGCGCTTCACGTCGCGCTGCTTGCCGAGGGCGATGATCTCGCGCTTGAGCTTCGCGATCCGCTTGCGGATGTGCTGGCGGTCGACCTCCATCTTCGTCTCGCCGCCCCCGAACCGCGTCCCGATCCCTCCGCCCAGACGCGACATCGCCTCGCCCCAGCCTCGTAGGCGGGGGAGCAGGTAGTTGAGCTGCGCGAGCTCGACCTGCGCGCGGCCCTCCTTGGAGCGCGCGTGCAGAGCGAATATGTCCAGGATCAGGGCGGTGCGATCGATCACGCGAACGCGGAAGCGCTCCTCTAGCGCCCGGAGCTGGCCCGGCGAGAGCTCGCCGTCCAGGATCACCGCATCCGCGCCGGCCGCGTGCAGGGTCCGGTGGATCTCCTCCACCTTTCCCTTGCCGACGTAGGTCGCGGTGTCGGGCACGGCGCGAGGCTGCACGATGCGCGCCACAACCTCGGCGCCGGCGGAGTCGGCAAGTGCCGCGAGTTCATCGAGGTCCTCCTCCACGATGCTCGGCGCGACGCCAACGAGCACGGCCTTCTCACGAACGGCGGGGCGCCACGTCGCGGCGAGCGGCGACTCGAGGGCCCCCGCGCCTGCATGGGTTCCGCGCGCGCGTGAGCGCGAGGTCGCGGTTCGATCCGGTGACGGTTCGTCGGACATGCCGACGAGCTTACGCGCCTTCCAGGGACAGGCCCATATCGCGCAGCATGTCGTTCAATCGCAGCTTGGCATCGGTCTTCTCACTCCGGTATCCGATGATCAACCCGCACGGCAGCATGTACTCCCCTGCAGGGAACGCGCGCGGCCGCATGCCGGGAACCACGACGGCTTCGGACGGCACGACACCTCGGTACTCGACCGGTTCCTCACCGGTCACGTCGATCACCGGCGTGTTCGAGGTGAGCACCACCCCCGCGCCGAGCACCGCGCGCCGCCCCACGCGCACCCCTTCGACGACGATGCACCGCGAACCGATGAATGCGTCGTCCTCGATCACCACGGGTTCGGCCTGGATCGGCTCGAGCACTCCACCGATGCCCACGCCGCCGGACAGGTGTACCCCGCTGCCGATCTGCGCGCACGATCCCACCGTCGCCCACGTGTCCACCATGGTTCCCGCTCCGACCCGCGCGCCGATGTTCACGTAGCTGGGCATCAGGACGACACCGCGCTCCAAGTGGGATCCGTACCGCGCGACGGCAGGCGGCACGACCCGCACCCCGGCTTCTGCGTAATCGCTCTTGAGCGGAAGCTTGTCGTGGTACTCGAACGGCCCCGCTTCCATCGTCTCCAGGCCGCGGACGCGGAAGTAGAGCAGGATCGCCTTCTTGACCCAGTCGTGCACGATCCACTCGCCGTCGGACTGGGGTTCCGCGACGCGGAGCTCCCCGCGGTCGAGCATCCCGATCGCCGTCTCGACCGCGCTCTCGTCCATCCCCTCGCCCGGACGATCGAAACTCTGCTCGATCCGCGCCTGAAGATCGTTCACGTGTGGACCTCCCCCAAGACGCCGTCGAGTGCGACGGCAGCTCGTTCGCAGTCTTCCACGGTAGGCACCAGCGCGATGCGCACGTACCCCTCACCCTCGGGGCCGAAGAACGCGCCCGGAGCGACCACGACCCCTGCCTGGTCGAGCAGACGCATCGCGAACGTCGTCGACGGTTCGCCGCCCGGGACCACGACCCAGAGGTAGAACGTCGCGGAGGACCCTGCGACGCGGATCTGCTTGCGGTCGAACAGATCGAGCAGCACGCGCCGTTTAGCCGCGTACCGTGCTCGGTTCTCCGCGACGTGCGACTCGTCGTTCCATGCGAGCACCGAGGCTCGCTGGACGAACTCCTGGGGCGTGACCCCCGTGGCGGGCCGCAGGTGTTTCAGGGCACCGATCAAGTCGGCATCGCCGGCCGCAAACCCGCTTCGGTACCCCGTCATCGATGAGCGCTTACTCAGGGTGTTCACGCAGAACACGTTCGTCAGGTCTCCCACCTGCAGGGCGGAGGCGGGCGGCCTATCGAACCACAGCTCCGAGTACGCCTCGTCGGACGCCCACACGAACCCGTACTCGCGCGCGAGCGCAGCGACCCGCTCGTACCACTCCAAGGGAGCCGTGGCTCCGGTGGGATTGTTCGGGTAGTTCGTCCACAGGATCGCGGTGCGCCGCAGAGTGGCCGGATCGAGCGCGTCGAGGTCCGGAAGAAAGCCCCGCCCCTCCGACAGCGGGAGCCGCATCACCTGTGCGCCGACGTATTGCGCTCCGCGCTCGGGAACCGTGTACCCCGGAGCCGTGACGACGACGAGATCCCTCCCGCTGGCGGGATCGACGATCGCCGACGCGAGCGAGAACACGATCTCCTTGGAGCCCAATGTCGGAAGCAGCTGCGTGCTCTGATCTACGGACACATCGAACCGGCGGGAGATCCACCCGGCGATCGACCGCCGCAACTCGTGGAGCCCGGCCGCTCGAGGATAGGAAGAGATCGGCTCGATCGCGTCCGTCAGGCCCCGCCGGATGAATGCGGGCGTCACTTCGCGCGGGTCGCCGACGCCGAAATCGATCACGTCGCGGCCGGCTGCGACCGCCTCCGCCTTCGCGCGATCGAGCGCCTCGAACGGGTAGGGCTCGACCCCGCGCAGACCCGGGGAGAACGTGGTCATCGCGCTGCCCCCGTCAGGAACCGGTGCAGTACGTCGTAGGAGCGAACGATGTCGGGGATCTCGACGAGTTCGCCGTCGGTGTGGGCCATCGCAGGGTCGCCGGGGCCGAAGTTCACGGCGTCGACAGCCATGAGACCGAACTCCGCGACCGAGGTCCAGGCCTGCTTGGCTCGGCGATCCAGGTCGCCGGCCGCCCGCAGCGACGCCACGAGGGGATTTCCCTCCGGCACCGGTCCCGCGGGAGCATTCCCGATCACGTCGATCTCGGCGCCGGCCGAGACGATCCAGCGACGCAGCTGTAGTTCGGCTTCCTCCGCGGTTCGGTCGGGCGCGTAGCGGAAGTTCACCGATGCCCGGACCTCGTCGGGCAATACGTTACGGGCCCTTCCTCCGGAGATCGCCGTCACGTTCACGACCTCGCGGTAGATCAACCCGTCCTGCTCGACGTCTCGCGGCGTGGCGGAGGCGATCTCGCGTAGGCCGTGGATCGCAGCATGAGCGGCGTTCTCCCCGTTCCACGGCCGCGCGGAGTGCGCACTGATGCCGCGGAAGATCACGTCCGCGTTGAGGTTGCCGAGACACCCCACCTCGAGTGCGTTGCCGGTGGGTTCGAGGACCACCGCCAAGTCGATGCGCTCTACCAGCGGGGTGGCACGCAAGAACGGGAGCAAGGCGCTCTGCGTGATCGGCAGTTCCTCTCGACCGAAGAAGCAGTACCCGACGTCGGCCGGGCGATCCGCGCGCTGCCCACTCCCCAAGTCGGCGGCGAGCTCGAGCATCACGGCGAGACCTGCCTTCATGTCGGCACTCCCCCGCCCGACGATCGCCTCGCCCCGACGCCCAGGCGACGCGCTGCCCGCGACCGGGACGGTGTCGACATGGCCCGCAAGCACCACGAACGGACGATCGGGGTGCGGTTCGTGGGCGTACAGCCGGACCCCGTCGTGTGCCGCGTCCCCGTGACGCGGCAACGCTCCGACCGTGCGATCGATCCGGTCGAGGATCGCCGCCTCGCTCCCGCTCTCCGAGGCGATGCCGACGAGCTCCTCCGTGCGGTCTGCCAGGCGCCGCGCGAGGTCGAGGTCCGTCTTCACGGGACCCATCCTAGGGGGCGCGGTCGCCCTCAGGACGGCGGAAGCAGACGCGCGGGGTTCACGATCCCGTCGTAGACGTGCATCGCGGGCCCGGTGAGGGTGACCTCGCCATCCTCCAGTCGCTCCACGGTGACCGCCCCTCCGGGGAACCGCACCACGGCCCGCGGGCCACAGAGCCCAGCTTCGTTCGCGGCGACGAGTGCGGCGGCAGCGCCGGTGCCACACGCCATCGTCTCTCCCACCCCTCGCTCCCACACGCGGACCTTCAGATCGCCGTCCTGGATCGCAACGAACTCCACGTTGGTGCGCTCGGGGAACAGCTCGTGATGCTCGATCGCGGGGCCGATGTGCGCGACGTGGTAGCGCGCGGGGTCGTCCTCGACGAAGAGCACGAGGTGCGGATTGCCCATCGACAACGCGGACGCCTTGAGCGTGAGACCATCGCCCAGCTCGAAGGGCTCGCCCAGGAAGGGCTCCCAGGCAGGCCCGCGCATCGGGATCGTGGCTCGCGGGAACCGAGCTGGGCCCATCGCGACGCGAACCTGGAGCCCGTCGTCGCTCTCGCGCAGACGGAGCTGTTTGATCCCCGAGCGCGTAAGCACGTCGATCTCGTCGCCACCCTCGAGCCCGCGGTCGTGGACGAACGCTGCAAGGCATCTGATCCCGTTGCCGCACATCTCCGAGGTCGTTCCGTCCGCGTTGCGGTGGTCCATGAAGAACTGTGCGCGCTTCGGATCGACCCCCACGTGCTTCGCAGTCTCCTTGGCCGCTTTCGCGTCCACGCCGGTGACGCGGATCGTGCCGTCGGCTCCCACACCGAACCGGCGGTCGCACAACAGCGCTGCGTCATCCTCGTGGATCCGGATCTCGTCGAGCAGGTCCTCGACCATGACGAAGTCGTTGCCGGTTCCCTGGTACTTGGAGAACGAGAGTTCGTCGGTCATCGATGCTCCTGCGCGGCGGGTTCCAGCTTGCGAGCGAAGGCGGCCACGAGATCCTCCTCACCCACGCTTGCTGCAGCTACCCACCTGATCCTCGGATCGCGGGCGAACCACGACAGCTGTCGTCGGGCAAGGCTCCGGGTGCGTCGCACCGTGGCCTCGGAAGCTTCGTCGAGCGTGCCCTCCCCGGCGAGATGCTGCGCGATCTCAGCGTAGCCGATGGCCTTACTCGACGTGAGCCATCGACCGAACCCGCGCGCGACGAGTGTCCGCACCTCCTCGATGAGACCTCGGTCGACCATCCGGTGAACGCGGCGCTCGATCCGCGCGGACAGCACTTCTCGCGATAGCTCCACCCCGACCGCGCGCACCCTCTCCGGCGCATACGTCTCCCAGGCACCCGCGAAGCTCGAGAACGGCTGCCCGGTGATCGCTGCCACCTCCAGGGCCCGGATCGTGCGCCGGACGTTGGCGGGCTCGATCTTCGCGGCCGCGATCGGGTCCAGATCGGCGAGCCGCGCATGCAAGAGCTCGGGACCCAGCGCCTGCGCCGCTCGCTCGAGCTCTTGCCGCGTCTCGGTGTCGGTGCCCGGGAACTCGAGGTCGTCGACCACGGCTCGGAAGTAGAGGCCGGATCCCCCGACGAGCAGGGGTGTGTGGCCTCGTGCCCGGATCTCGGCCACGGTGGCGCGGGCGAGCCGTTGGAATCGCTGAACGGTGAAAGACTCGCTCGGCTCCACGACGTCGATCAGGTGATGCGGAACGCGGGCACGCTGCTCGGACGTCGGCTTCGCTGTGCCCACATCCATCCCCCGGTACACGAGCATCGAGTCGACGGAAACGATCTCGGCGTCCAGCCGCCCGGCGAGTTCGATCCCCGCATCGGTCTTCCCCGACGCCGTCGGCCCCACCAGCGCGAGCAGCGGCGGCGTCATCACCTTATCCCGCGACGGCGGCGGGGGCGGGCGCCGGTTCGCCGAACAGGTGGTGCGGGGCAGCCCGCGTGATCCGGGCCGTGACGAATGTTCCCGGCGCGAGGTCGGCGTCCAGATGCACGATCCTGTTGGTTCGCGTTCGTCCCTGGATCGAGGGTCCCTTCTTGGCGCCCCCCTCGATCAGCAGCTCGACCGCGGTTCCCACCTGCTCGCTGCTGCGTTCGAGCGAGGACCGCTCCTGGACCGCGACGAGGCGCTCGAAGCGCTCCTGGACGATCTGCTTGGGCAGTTGGTCCTCCATCGTGGCGGCTACGGTTCCCGGGCGTGGGGAGTACTGGAACAGGTACGCGGAGTCGAAGCGCGCCTCGCGAACGACGTCGAGCGTTGCCCGGAAGTCCTCCTCTGTCTCTCCCGGGAACCCCACGATGACGTCGGTGGACACCGCGATCTCGGGGATCGCCGCGCGGATCCGTTCCAGCCATCCGAGGTAGCGCGCGGAACGGTACGAGCGGTTCATCAGCTTGAGCACCCGGTCGGACCCGGATTGCAACGGGAAATGAATGTGTTCGCACACGCCCTCGCATTCGGCCATCGCGTCGATCACGTCCGGAGTGAAATCGTGCGGATGTGGGCTCGTGAACCGGATGCGCCGTATGCCCTCGATGCCGTCCACCGCTCGCAGCAGTTGGGCGAACAGCGGCTTGCGACTGGAATCCGGCACGGTGAGGTCGCGACCGAATGTATTCACGTTCTGCCCGAGAAGCGTGATTTCGACGACGCCGCGCGCGGCGAGGCCTTGCACCTCGGCGAGGATGTCGCCGACCGAGCGAGACAGTTGCGGCCCGCGAACGAGGGGAACGATGCAGAACGTGCATGCGTTGTCGCAGCCGGGAGCGATCGACACCCAGGCCTTGAAGTCGTTGCCTCGTACAGCCGGTAGCGCCGACGGGAACGTCTCCGTCGCCTCGGTTACGTCCATCTGAGGACCTTCGGTGGCCGAGCGTTCGATCAGCTCGATCAGGCCCGGGAGGGCGTGGGTCCCCACGACGACGTCGACCCACGGCGCCTTGCGCTGGATCGTGCCTTGGTCTTTCTGCGCTAGGCACCCGGCGACGACGATCCGCATCCTCGGGTTCTGCTCCTTCAACGGACGAAGGTGCCCGAGGTTGCCGTACAGGCGATTGTCGGCGTTCTCTCGGATCGCGCACGTGTTGAACACCACGACCTCGGCCCCGGCGGCGTCCGCGGCGGGAACCATGCCATCAGCCTGGAGCAGACCCGCGATCCGTTCGGAATCGTGCTCGTTCATCTGGCACCCGAAGGTGCGGAGGAGGTATCGGCGCTGCTCCATGACCACCGAGCCTACCGGGCGTACTCGATCGAACGGCTCTCGCGCACCACCGTGATCTTGATCTGGCCGGGGTACTGGAGCTCCTCCTCGACCTGCTTGGCGATGTCGCGCGCCATCACGCCCGCGGCCAGATCGTCGACGCCGTCGGGTTGGACCATCACGCGGACCTCGCGCCCTGCCTGCATCGCGAAGACCTTTTCGACCCCTTCGAACGCCTCACAGATCTCCTCGAGCCGTTCCAGGCGCTTCACGTAGGTTTCGAGGCTCTCGCGACGCGCGCCGGGCCGGCCGCCGCTGATCCCGTCGGCGATCTGCGCCAGGACGGCGTCGACCGTTCGCTGCTCCACCTCCCCGTGGTGCGCCTCGATGCAGTGGACGACCTCCGGGGACTCGCCCAGCCTGCGGGCGATCTCGGCTCCGATCAGCGCGTGGGAGCCCTCCACCTCGTGGGTCACGGCCTTCCCGATGTCGTGCAGGAACGCTCCACGCTTGGGGATCGTCGGATCCATCCCGAGTTCGGCGGCCAACGTCGTCGCGATGTGCGCCGACTCCAGCAGGTGCTTGAGAACGTTCTGCCCGTAGGAGGTCCGGAACTGCAGTGCGCCCAGAAGCTTGACCAGCTCGGGGTGGATGTCGGGGATGCCGACTTCGAGGATCGCCTCCTCACCGGCTCTGCGGATCTGCTCGGCGAGCTCCTCGAGCGAGCGCGCGTGCATCTCCTCGATGCGCGCCGGCTGGATCCGGCCGTCGCCGACGAGCTTCTCCAGGGTCATCCGGGCGGCCTCCCGGCGGACCGGATCGAAGCTCGACAGCACCACCGTGTCCGGCGTGTCGTCGATGATCAGGTTGACCCCGGTCGCGCCTTCGAACGCCCGGATGTTGCGGCCCTCCCGGCCGATGATGCGCCCCTTCATGTCGTCGCTCGGCAAGGTGAACACGGACACGGTCGATTCCGCGGTCTGCTCCGACGCCACGCGCTGGATCGCGATCGTGACGATCTTGCGAGCACGCTGCTCGCCTTCCTCCCGCGCCTGTTCCTCGATCTCCCGTACCGTCGACATCGCCCTTCGTTTGGCGTCCTCTACGACCTGCGAAGCGAGCGCGTCGCGGGCTTCACTGGCCGTGAGCCCGGCGATCTGCTCCAGCTTGGCGGTCTGCACATCCATCTGCTGCTCCAACGCGACGCGCACGTCTGCCAGGGCACGGTCGCGGTCGTTCAACTCCTGACGACGCTCCTCGTGCTCGACGAGCTTGCGCTCGAGGAGCTCCTCCTTCTCGTGCAGCCGTTCCTCCTGCTGCGCCGCGCGCTGTTCCTGGCGCTGGATCTCGTCGCGACGGATCCGCAGTTCCCCCTCGGCCTCACGCCGGATCGTGGCTACCTCCTGGGTGGCCTCCACCAAGGACTGCTGCGTGGTGGTTTCGGCCTGGACCTTCGCGTCCAGGACAAGCTTCCGGGCCTGGGCCTCCGCGCTGTGCGCACGAGAGGCGCCGATCGCGGTGCGGATCGCGAACCCGATCGCTACACCGAGGGCCAGGGCTGCGATGCCGATCAACGCCTCCGTCATCGTTGCCTCCTGCCGAACATCGGCCGAACGTAAGAACGCCGAGGAGAGGGCCCATCGGCCTTCCTCGGCGTACGCGCGGTCGAGCAGAAGAGCTAGGACGTCAGACGGGGATCTGCCGTCTCACACCCTTCGGTCGGGACTGTCTCGATGCTGTCGTTTGGCTGGTCACCGTAGGTCTTTCGTGCGCGTGTCGGGTCGAGTCGTAGGGCGTTCTCTCCGTTTTCCCCAACATACGCCCGACCCTCGGAACGGGCAAGGGATCAGCGCAATACGCAGGCCTGCTAGTCCTCGTCGTCCGGAACCGAGAGGGCTCGCCGGGCCGCCTCCCGCGCCGTGTCGGGGGTGTACCCCCTACGCATCAAGGCGTCGACGATGCGCTTATGCGCTTTGGGGGGAGCGACCCCGCTCATCCGACGGACGCGACCCTCGGCGAACTCCAGCGCCCGCTCGAACTCGCCATCGGTGGATCCGGCGACGACGCGGTCGATCGTGGCCCGATCGACACCCTTGGCGTACAGGCCGCTCGCGATCGCCCGCCCGCCCTTTCGACCGTTGACGGCCTGCTCGGCGAACGCCTCGGCGAACGCGTCGTCGTCGATGAGGTTCACCGCCTCGAGCCGCTGCAGCTCTTCGGCAACTTCACCTGCTTCGAAGCCCGCTCGAAGGAGTCGCTGTTCGAGCTCCCGCCTACTCCGCATACGAACGGCAAGGAGTCCGAGCGCGCGATCGTGTAATCCGAGTTTGCGCCCCCCTTTGGGTCCGCGCTCGGCATCGCCCTTGACTCGAGTATTCATGGACACGCTCGACGGGCGGTCAGTTGGCGGACGCGTCGGCCGGCTGCTTGGACTTGGTCTTAGGTTCCGACGGGGTCGCGTCCGGGGTCGCGTCGGGGGTCGCGGCCGGCGTGTCGGGCAGCTCGATCGGCTTATCGTCGGCTTCGTCGAAGCGATCGAGACCAACGGCCTCCCGGACCCGACGCTCGATCTCCTGCCGAACGTCTTCGTGCTCCACGAGGAACTGACGCGCGTTCTCCCGGCCCTGACCCAGCTGTTCGCCCTCGTAGGTGAACCAGGCGCCACTCTTCTTGACGATCTCCAAGTCGACACCGACGTCGAGCAGACTGCCTTCGGCGGAGATGCCTTTGCCGTACATGATGTCGAACTCGCACTGCCGGAAGGGCGGGGCGACCTTGTTTTTCACGACCTTGACGCGGGTGCGCGAACCGACGACCTCGGTGGCGTCCTTGAGGTTCTCGATCTTGCGCACGTCGAGGCGAACGGAGGAGTAGAACTTGAGCGCGCGCCCCCCGGGGGTTGTCTCCGGCGAGTTGTGCACGACGGTTCCATCGACGAGGTAGTTGTGCGTTCCTTCGACTTCGAGATCGAAGCGATGGGTCGCCCGCGACTTCGCACTGCTCCCGATCTCGAGGACGGGCATCGGCATCAGGTCGTATCGCATCGGCACGAAAATCGGCTCGACGCCGAATCGCCCCCGATAGATCGGGAGGAGCTTGTACTGCATCGACGGGTGTACGAATGGAGCGATGAGCGCGTGCAACTTCGCGGTCTCATCCTTCGGGAACTGCAGTACGGCTTTTTCTGTTCTCGAGATGAGCTTGGGCCGGATACCCCACGTGTCGGCAAGCCAATCGGTCAGTCGCTGGCGGCTCGTGGGCTCGATGGATTCGATGCAGATCTCAGAACGCCCACTGCCTTCCCGGGTGCGTTGCTGCAGGCCCTTGGCACGGAGCTGGAAGCTGCCGTCGTCCATGTACCAAACGGCCAGGGAAAGCGGTGTGAGCTGCTTGAGGTACTCCTCGCTGACAACCTTCTTGCCACCCACGTACACCGCTCGCCTGAGCTCGGCGAGCTCGGGGAGAGGCGTCATGTCGTGGAAGACAGCCCCTTTGGCGTTGGTGGACCGGCTGGAGCCGATGTTGGCGAACAAGCTCGCCTTCCAATCACCGTACTCAACCTGCCGAGCGCCGTGGCCCCATCGGAACCGGCCTGCATGTCCACTCTTGCTCGGGGACAAAGCCCCGTCGCCGAGCAAGCCGCCGAGAAGCACTTGCCACTGGAAGTCGGAGAGCCGATGTGGGACGGCTTGGAGCACACGGTCGCCGACGTGGAGCTCTTGTGCTTCGCGCCATCCTCCGGGAGTCCGGATCTGGTGGTTGGGGGTGCACGCGAATTGCGAGCGGCCGTTGCCGCTGGGCTTGGCGACCACGAACTTCGTGAACGATTCGGTGCGACCGTTGTCGAACCAGTTCACGACCTTCTTGGGAACGACCTCGCCCCGCTCGGCGTCGTAGGAGAGCACCTCCACGGGCATCCGTTGGTTGACGATCTTGCCGATCTTCTCTTGTGTTCCGTCGGCGAGCGTCACTCGTGTCCCATAAGTAAAGCATCCGAACATCACACCGATCTTCTCGCGCAGCTGGTTGATGAAGATCGCGGTGGTGTCGAATCGGGAAAGGGAGCCGGACAGCTTGCGCATCGCCTGAGACATCAGACGCGCCTGCAACCCGACGTGTGTGTCGCCCATCTCGCCCTCGATCTCGGCCCGTGGGACAAGTGCGGCGACCGAGTCGATCACGACGAGATCGAGCGCACCCGAGCGAACCAGCATGTCGGCGATCTCGAGCGCTTGCTCGCCGGAGTCGGGCTGGGAGACGAGGAGCTCGTCGATGTTGACCCCGAGCTCTTGCGCGTAGGTGGGATCGAGGGCATGTTCGGCGTCGATGAACGCGGCGATGCCACCCTTCTTCTGCGCCTCGGCGATGATGTGCAGACACACGGTGGTCTTGCCCGAGCCTTCGGGACCGAAGACCTCGACCACACGGCCCTTCGGGATGCCGCCGACACCGAGTGCGATGTCGAGGGCCATCGATCCCGTCGGGATGATGGACAGGCCATCGCTCATCGAGTGCTCGCCCAGCTTCATCACCGCGCCCTTGCCGAACTGCTTCTCGATCTGCGAGAGCGTGACGTCGAGCATCTTGTCGCGATCCATGCGCGGTTCCTCCCTTATGGCCCCCTCGACCGCGCGGTGTTCGCGCCGACGAGCCCTTCCCCATCGATGCCGAGCACCCTAGTGAGGGGGTCCGACACAGGTTACATCGGTGTGATTCGGTGGACGATGTGGCCGACGCTAGTCGAACGTATGTTCGGGGTCAAGCATCGACCGATGGACGATTGTGCAACGCCGCCGTGGTGGGTAGCCTGCGCCGGTCCCGGCGATGCCTCGTCGCCCCCGAAGACATGAGGAGAGAGCGCGATGCGTCGCCTTTTACGGCTCGTCCACATCGCCCTACTGGCCGTATTCGTCACGTCGCTGCAGACGATCGGCACCACATCGAGCGACGCCGCGGTCGCTGAGCACCCTTCTTCGGACTTCGACGGCGACGGGCGCGACGATCTCGCCGTTGGTGTTCCCGGGCAGATGGTGGCCGGGATGGCGCGCGCCGGCGCGGTGATCGTGCTCCCGGGGTCGGCCGACGGCGTTGTAACCGCCGAGAGCGGCCAGGGCATCGGGGCTCGGCGTTAGGATGCGGAGGGCACCGGCCCTAGGGCGCAGGCCCATTGTCTACATCGCCCCCAGTAGCGCACTATGGGTCGGACCTCGCGGCGGCGCGAGGCGAGGAGACCCAACGTGACACTGCCCGATACCGATCGACGATCCTTCCTACGCGCCGTGATCGTGTCGTGCCTGTTGACGGGACTGCTCGCCTCTCCTTCGGCAGCGTTCGTCCAAGGCGCCGCGGATCCCACCTGGCAGACGAACGGACGCGTGAACGCGATCGTCGAGGTCGGCAACATCGTGTATCTGGGAGGACTGTTCACCGAGATCCACGACGGACTCGGGGTCTCCCTGCCTCGGGAGCATCTCGCGGCGATCGATCTCACCACCGGCGAACCGACGCCGTGGAACCCGGGCACCGACGGCGAAGTCTCCGCGCTCGCGGCATCCGCGGACGGCACCACGATCTACGCGGGGGGGTTGTTCAAGAACTCCGGCGGTCAGAGCGTCGTGAACCTCGCCGCGCTCGACGCCACGACCGGTCTCGGGGTTCCCGGATGGCGGCCCAAGGTCAGTTCGGCCGTCCGTGCCCTCGCGGTGTGGGGAACGCGGCTGTACCTGGGCGGCACGTTCGGCTCGATCTCGGGGACGACACGACGCGGCATCGCGGCCTTGACCGCCGCCACCGGCAAGGTGATGAAGAAGTGGTACCCGGGTGACGTCGATCGCAGCGTGCGCGCGCTCGCCGTCACGGACGAGCGGCTCCTCGTCGGAGGCACGTTTACCGCGATCGGCGACAACCCTCGGAACTACGTCACAACCGTCACCCATGCGGGTGCGAAGGTGAAGCCGTGGGCGACGCCGCCCCTCGACCAGGTGCTCGCGCTCTCCGTACTGGACGGATTCGCCTACGTCGGTTCGCGTTCCAACGAGGTCACCAAACACGTCTTGACCACCGGGGAGCAGCTGTGGGCGGTCGGTGGAGACGGCGACGTCCAGGCGGTGCACGCACAGGAGGGCATCGTCTACATCGGCGGGCACTTCGAGAACTTCACCGGTCAGCCGGAGAACAAGGTCGCGGCGGTCAGCACCGAGGGGTTCCGCGTCGAGTGGGGAGCATCGGCGAACAGCGTTCACGGTGTCTTCTCGATGGCCGGAGGCACACACCTGTTCATCGGCGGGGACTTCACCCTTGTGTCTGGGCAGCCGCGCCGTGGCTTCGCCGCGTTCGCTGAGGGCGCGGTACCTCCAGACCCGGGTCAGGCGCTTCCGTTCTCCGACGATTTCACCGACGGGTTCGTTCATTGGACGTTCGTCAAGGGTTTCGTGACCGACGAGGTGGAGTTCGGTGACGCCGCGCCGAGTGCCGGCAGCGCCTTGATCCTCGACAAAGCCTTCGCTTTCAAGGACCTCGGTTCGCCGGTGCCCGACGCCTGCGTACGCGCCGACGTTCGGGTGGCGTCGCACGACGGATCGGTGACGTTGCTCCGCCTGCGAGAACAGGATGGAAGCGGCCTCGTTCGGGTGTTCATCGACTCGACGGATCACCTGAAACTGCGGGCCGACCTGTCGGACCTGACCTACTCCTCGGTCGGCCGCACGAAGATTCCGGCCGGCTGGAGCACCCTGGAACTGTGCGGACGGACCTCCAACGGCACCGTCTCCGCGTCCTTGAACGGCACCGATCTCGGCTCGTTTCCCGCCGCTTTCGGTCTGCTCGGCATCGGCCGCCTGCAGATCGGCGACGACAACGAGAAAACCGTGACCTACAACTTCGACGACATCACCGCCGAAGTTCCTGCGACTCCCTAGCCCGGCGCGCAACCTTCGAGTCGTCACCGCGGCGACGACACCGTCGCCTCAGACGATGCGATCGCTGTCTGGCAGTGGACGCCCTTCGAGGTGGCGCCGGACGAGGTCGAGCGCCGCCTGTTCGGACCACCGACGCACCTGATCGCGCTCCCCCGGCGCCAGGAACCCACGCGCGTGCACGGTGCGATCGGACACGAGGGCGATCCACACCGTGCCCGGCTCGGCCGCCCCATGTGGTTCCGGACCCGCGACACCCGTCAAGGAGATCCCCAGGTCGCCTCCGAACAAGCTCCGCACGCCTGCCGCCATCTCGAGCGCACACACACGACTCACTACTCCGTGGGTTTCCAACGTGAGACGCGACACACCCAGGACCTTCATCTTCGCGTCCTCGTCGTAGGTGACCGCGCCACCGGCGAACGTCTTCGAGCTCCCCGGCGCTGCCGACAAGCGCTCGCAGACCCCGCCGCCCGTGAGCGACTCCGCGACCGAGATGCGCTGGCCGACCTGGCGCAACAGCCGCGCAACCGCCTCCTCGAGCGATTCGTCGTCGGCGGTGAACACCACGTCGCCGAGACACCCGACGACATCTTCGAGCATCGGCGCGATCAGCTCCTCTGCCTCTTGCGAGGTCCGGGCTTTCGCGGTGATCCGCACCTTCACCTCACCGGCGCTCGCCAGGTAGGCGATCGTTGGGTTGGTGGCCCCGGCGAATCGGTCGGCCAGCAGTTCGGCGACCTTCGATTCTCCGATCCCGGTGCACCGCACGATCCTCGACACGATCGTGGCGCCTGTGCGCTCCGCGAGCTCGGGAAGGATCGTGCCTTCCATCATGTCCCGCATCTCACCGGGTACCCCCGGAACCGTGTAGAAGTGCGTTCCATCAGCGAGCGTTCCGATCAAGCCGGGAGCGGAGCCACGTTCGTTGGGGATCGAGCGAGCCCCTGCCGGGACATCGGCTTGCCGCAGGTTGGAGGCGGGCATCTCCCGGCCGAATCCCGAAAAGCGATCGCGCAGCCACTGCTCCAGTCCCGGATCTCGCACGAGTTGGGCGCCGAGCACCTCCGCGAGGGCGTCCCGGGTGATGTCGTCCTCCGTGGGCCCGAGTCCCCCCGTCACCAACACCACATCCGCTCGGTCCGCGGCCTCGCGCAGTGCTTCCACGATCCGATCGAAGTTGTCGCCAACCACCTGACTGCGGAGGACGTCGACCCCGATCGCCGCGAGTCGCTGCGAGATCCATTGCGCGTTCGTGTTCGAGATCTGCCCGAGCAGCAGCTCGGTCCCGACGCACACGATCTCGGCGTTCATGCCGCGTTCCTTCCGGTCAAGGTGTTGCACTCGCGACGGCGTCCTCTCGGGCGGCCTCGAGCGCTTGCAGCGCCCGCAGCTGTTGCTGTGCCGACTCGTCCGATCCCGCGATCACACTCGTGTCGCTGAAGGAGTCGTTCCAGGGCTTGCCCGCCTTCGAGATCTCCAAGGGGCCGGTGCCATTGACCGAGATCGTTGCCGGACCACCCTCCGTCAGCTCAAGGGAGAGGATGTCGTCGGCCTCGAAGATGCGTTCCTCTCCGCGCCTGACTTCGACGGCCTGCTCCACACCGTCGGATTCCACCCGGAGGCTGAGATCGGTCCTGGACGTGACGCCGACGACGACGTTGGAGGTCTCCGGGTCGACGACGACCGGAGAACCGGGCAGCGTTGCGGGTGCGGGTGTCGAACCGGAACGAGACAACACGCCGAACCCGGCCGCCGCGATAACGACGATCGCGACAACTCCCCATGCGAGTCGATGGTTGTCGCGGCGTCGCTCGTGCCCGGCCCTCCTACGGAGCTCCGTCGGAGGTTCGGGTGTGGCGGGAGCCGACACGCCCGCCCCCCGGGCGTAGATCTGCAACACCTTCTCGGGGTCGAGCCCCAGATAGTTCGCGTACGTCCGCAGGGTGCCCCGGACGTAGACTTCACCCAGGAGCGCCTCGAACTCCTCGTGCTCGAGCGCCTCGAGAGCGTCCTGCCGGATCCTGGTTCCCCGGCTCGCCTCGTCGATCGTGACGCCGCGGCGCATACGCGCCTTGCGCAGCGCGGCACCGACACCGATCTGAGATCCCTGCAACGCGACAACACGCCCTTCAGACATGGGTGTGCCGATGATACGCGCCGGGCGCCGGCCGAAGGCCGGTAGACTCGCGCGATGGACGACGACGCCCTGGTCACCGTGGTGGTGGAGATCCCCAAGGGATCGCGGAACAAGTACGAGTACGACGCCGGCGGCGGCGTCATCTGGCTGGATCGGATGCTCTTCACCTCGATGCAGTACCCGGCCGACTACGGCTACATCGAGGGGACGCTCGGCGGCGACGGAGACACGCTGGACGCCCTGGTCTTCGTCGGGGAACCCACGTTCCCCGGCTGCCACATCAGAGCCAGAGCCGTCGGGATGTTCCGGATGACCGACGAGAAGGGCCCGGACGAGAAGATCCTGTGCGTGCCACTGAAGGATCCGGTCTGGTCCTCGGTGGAGCGCATCGAGGACATCCCGCCGAGCCTGCTCAACGAGATCGAGCACTTCTTCCAGGTCTACAAGGACCTCGAGGACAAGAAGGTCGACACCAAAGGATTCGAAGGCCGCGAGGCAGCGTTGCAGGTCATCGCAGAGGCTCGCACCCGGCTGACCGACCAACGACCCGCCGGGCCCTAAACGAACACTCTCCGTGGCCCCGTGACCTGCTGCGGGACAGTGCGTATCGCGGCGCGATGCACGCCTCGCGGCTGACTGCTAGGCTCCGCGCACGTACATACGAAGACTCCACGTGACTGCAGGCGAAGTCCGGTCAAAATCCGGCGCTGTCCCGCAACGGTAGGTCCACCCTCGGGTGGGCGAGCCCGGTCGCCCTGACGGTCACGAGGGCTGAACGAACCTCCGCGGAGAAGTCGCAGCCACCGGGACACCGTTCCCGCGCCACGACCCTCCCTGAAGTGGAGGGTCGTTCCCGTTGGGCGCGAGGCACGCCCGGGAAGGAGCTCCACATGTGTCACACCCTCCGCAGGTCGTTCGGCTTGCTCGTCGCGGCAGCACTCACGTTGGCCGTCGTGTCCCCCGCATCCGCCGCACCGACGGACTCGGTGGTCCGTGCCAGGTCGGCTGCCGGGTTCATCGCCACACAGCAGAAGAACAACGGCTCGATCCCCGCCTTCTCTCCGGTCGGATCCACCGCCGACGCGGTCATGTCGCTGGTCGCCGTGAAACGCGGCCCGATCACGATCAAGAAGGCTCTTGCGTACCTGGCACGCCAGACCCAGAACGGCAATGTGGTCGGTATCGGGCTGCAGGCCAAGGTCGCGATGGCCGCCGTCGCCGGCGGTCGCGATCCGTCCAGCTTCGGCGGCGAGGATCTGATCGACGCGATCGCCTCAACGGAACTGCCCAACGGCCGGTTCGGGAGCGGCACCGCCGTGTTCGATCAGTCGCTGGCGATCCTGGCGCTCTCCGCTGCAGGCGAGACCGTGTCCGACGACGCGGAGGGCTGGCTGGCCGAGGCGCAGTGTCCCGACGGCGGATGGGAGTACCTGGCCAGGTGGTCGCCGTCGAGCGACGACCACTGCGTGAGCGAGGTCGATCCGGGCAATGACTTCTTCGGATCGGACACCAACACCACGTCATACGCGGTGCAAGCGCTCGCCTCCGTCGGCGGCGACGCGCTCGCGAACGCGCCGTTCGACTTCTTCACCGCGATCCGCGATCCGCAGTTCGGCGGCTGGGGCTACTCGTGGGGGTACGCGACCGACGCGAACTCCACGAGCCTCGTGGTGCAGGCGTTTGCCGCCGACGCGCGCACGGTCCCGGCGGGGGCGCTCGCCGCGCTCAAGAAACTGCAGTACAAGGATTGCGGCGCGTTCGCCTTTACCTGGATCCCGGACGGCGGGGACTTCGTCAAGAGCGCGCCGGATCCCGGCGCGACGATCTCGGCGATCGTCGGGTTGCTGGTACGCCCGTATCCCGTCCCGCCGTCACCGGTGACCAAGCCGGCGCCGTCAACACCGGCGTGCCCGTCGTAGGAGGACAAGATGCGAGCGCATAGTGGCATCACCGTGGGGACCCGGCGATGGAGCCGGATCCTGGCGGCAGCCGTCTTCCTCGCGATCGCGGCACCGGCACCGGCATTGCTGTCGACCACGGTGGCATGCGCGAGCACCCCCCGCCACGCGGCACTCGTGATCGACACCGGAACTCGGGAGTTGGCGTATTGCGTCGCCATCCCGGGGACGGTCGACGGGATCGAGCTGATCCGCCTCGCCAACCGCCAATACGGCCTGCAGTACTCCTTGGGGTTCGGCGGCGAGGCCGTCTGCCAGCTCGCGGGAGTGGGCGTCACCGGCGGCGATTGCTTCGCGGACTTCCCCCGCTTCTGGGGGTACTGGCGAGGAGCACCGGCCGGTGGCTGGTCGTGGTCGAGCGTCGGGGCGGGGTCGATCTCGGTCGGCCCCGGCGACGTCCAAGGATGGAGCTGGGGCACCGGGCAGGACGGCGCATCACATCCGGCTCCTCCGGTCACTCCGCTCACGTCCGTGTGCGATCCACCCGCGACGCCGCCCCCGGACGACGACGGCGGCCCGGGCGCGGGCGCAGGCGGGGACGGCAACGACCGCGGGAACAACGGTGGAGGCGGCGGCGGCGCTCCCTCCGGTTCCGCGAGCGATCAAAGCAGCGGCGACACCCAAGCGGGCGCGCAATCGTCCGGCGCTTCCGACGCAGGCGGGCAACGATCCGATCAGGAGAACGGCAGCGAAAGGGAAGCCAGCGGAAGCCACCCGGACACTTCGGATATGAACCCCGTCCCCGATGAGGTCGCGTCGCCTGGATCGAACGCGGCGCCGGTGCGAGCCGCGGCGCTCGCGAACAACGAGGCAGGGGCCGACCTGCTCCCGGTAGGGCCCATCGTGAGCCTGCTCGCGCTCGGGATGCTACTGGCGGGCGGCGCGTTCCTCGCCTGGAAGCGGCGTTCGGGCTAGCCGATGCATCCACTCGCTTGGATCGCGTGGGCCACCGGTGCGGGGCTCGTGGCGTTCAGCACCACGAACCCGTGGTACCTGCTCCCGCTCGTCGGCGTCGCATGGTTCGTCCATGCTGCCCATCGACGAGACGGGCCGTGGGCGAGATCGTTCCGCATCTTCCTGGTGTTCGGCCTTCTCGCGATGGCGATCCGCACCGCACTGGTGTTCTTCGGCACGGTCGATGCCTCCAACGTGACCTACGCCGCGCTCGAGGGGCTGCGCCTAGGGGTTCTTCTCGTCGTGTTCGGCACCTTCAACTCGGTCACCGATCCGTTCGGCGTGCTTCGATTGGCGCCGCGACGCTTCCACGAGCCTGCGCTTGCCGCGGCGCTCGCCTTGTCGATCGCGCCCAGGACGATCTCCGCCGCCGCAACGGTGCGGGAGGCGCAAGAACTCCGCGGCTTCCGTTTACGCCGGTGGCGCTCGCTCCCCGCGCTCGCGATCCCGGTCCTCGAGACCGGGATGGAAGAGGCGATGACGCTCGCGGAGAGCATGGACGCGCGCGGGCACGGTAGTGGCACGCGGTCGCGCTATCGGCCCCATCGCTGGACACCTGGTTCCGTCGCGACCGCCGGCGTGGGGATCACGGCCGGGAGCGTCTTCCTCGCCGAGGCGATCGCGCACCGTCCCGATCTGCTCCCGATCACCGATCCCCTGACGTGGCCTCAGGCGGCACCCTGGCTCGTGGGGGTCGTCGTCCTGCTCGCGCTCCCAGGGCTCGTAGCCCGGAGTGACCTGTGAGTCCGGCGCTGCGCTATCGAGACGTCACCTTTCGCTACCCCGACGTCGACGAAGCGGCGCTGACGGATGTGACGGTGGATGTCTCCGAGGGCTCGTTCGCCCTCGTGGTGGGCCCGACCGGCGCGGGGAAATCCACGCTGTTGCGAGCCGCGAACGGGTTGGTCCCGCACTTTTCCGGCGGCACGTTCGCCGGGGAGGTCACCGTGGCGGGTCGAAGTACGACGACCACGCGACCCCGGGAACTCGCCGATGCGGTCGCGTTCGTCCCCCAAGACCCGGGAGCGTCGTTCGTGCTCGATCGTGTAGAAGACGAACTCGCGTACGGGATGGAGAACCTCCGCGTTCCCGCCGACCGGATGCGGCGCCGGGTCGAGGAGACACTGGACCTGCTCGACATCGAGCGCCTCCGCAAGCGGAGCGTGCGGACGCTGTCGGGCGGAGAACGCCAGCGCGTCGCGATCGCGGCCGCCCTCGCGGCCGGGCCGAGGCTGCTCGTGCTCGACGAACCGACCAGTCAGCTCGACCCCCAGGGAGCCGAAGACGTGCTCGCCGGCCTCCAGCGGCTCGTTCACGATCACGGGATGACGGTGCTGCTCGCGGAACATCGGCTCGAGCGCGTTGCCGGATTCGCGGACGTCGTCCTCGCGGTCCGGAACGGCTCCGTGGTGGCCGGTGCCCCAGCAGAACTCCTCGGCAACGCCGTCGGAGGGCCACCGGTCACGCGGGTCGGACGGCTGCTCGGCTGGGACCCGGCGCCGATCACGGTCCGCGAGGCACGCGGCCTCGCGCGCTCGGTCGCCCTCGCCGATGCCCCCGCTCCCCCGGTCACCGCGCGAGGGGAGGCCCTCGTGCGCGCTCGTGGGGTCGTTGCCGGGTACCCCGGATCGCCGGTGCTGCGCGACGTCGATCTCGAGATCGCCGAGGGCGAGGTCGTGGCGCTGATGGGACGAAACGGTGCAGGCAAGACGACGCTGCTGCGGTGCTTGACCGGCGTCCACGCCCTCGAGCGCGGAACCGTCGAGGTCCCGAGCCGCCCGCCACGGCCGGGCATCGACGTCGCGCTCTGTCCGCAGGAGCCGGAGTCGGTGCTGTTCGCCGAGACGGTGCGGGAGGAGGTGCAGGCGACGTTGACGGCGCGCGGGGACCAACGTCCCGCCGCGCCGATACTCGAGCGATTCGATCTCTCCTCGTTCGCCCGACGGCATCCCCGGGATCTCTCCTCGGGACAGCGCCTGCTCGTTGCTGCGGCCGCGGTGTCCGCCGCCGGGGCACCCGTCCTGCTGTTGGACGAACCGACGCGGGGGCTGGATCCGGAAGCGAAACATCGTCTCGGGCAGTTCCTTCGCGCGCACGGCGACGATGGAGGCGGCGCGATGTTCGCGACACACGATGTCGAGCTGGCCGCGGACGTCGCCACGCGCGTCGTGGTGTTGGCCGGCGGTGAGGTTATCGCGGACGGCAGGCCAGGCGAGGTCCTCGGCGACTCCCACGTTTTCGCGCCGCAGATGACCCGCGTCTTCGGCCCGGGATGGCTGACCCCCGAGCAGGTTGCGGCGGCGGTGCGATGAGCACAGACGGCGGCAACGGGTGGATGAGGATCGCGGCAACTCCCGAGCGCGTTCGGATCGGCGTGTTGGTCTTCGCGAACGCCGTAGCCGCGTTCGCGTTCGTCTGGCCGTTCCTCGTTCCAAGTGTGCTCGGCGCGAACGGACCGCATCAGCGCGACGCGCCACTGATCCTACTCGGCGTGCTCGTGTGTCTCAGCGCGGTGCTGTTCGTCGACCTCGGCCGGGGCGGCATGGGCCCCAAGGCCGTGGCGCTGATCGGCGTGCTCGGAGCCGCGATGGTCGCGCTGCGGCTGCCGGGGTTCGTCGCGGGATTCTCCGCGATGTTCATCATCGTGCTCGTCGCCGGGAACGCGTTCGGGCCCGGGTTCGGGTTCGTGCTGGGAGCTATCGGAACCTTCGCGAGCGGACTGTTCGTGGGCGGGCTCGGCCCGTGGCTCCCGTTCCAGATGGCGGCGATCGGATGGGTCGGCCTCGGCGCCGGGCTACTTCCTGGAGCGGGCACCTCGTGGCGGGTTCGCCTCGCGGCGCTCGCCGCCTACGGGTTCGTCGTCGGATACGCCTTCGGGATCGTGATGAACCTCTGGTCCTGGCCGTTCACCGCGGCCGGATCCGAGCTGAGCTGGGTCCCGCAGCAGAGCCTCGCCGACAACGTCGAACACTACGTCGCCTACTACGCCGCGACGTCGGCGACGTGGGACACCTTCCGCGCGATCGGCAACGCGGCGATGGTCGTGCTCCTCGGCCGGCCGCTGCTCGGCTCCTTGGATCGCGCCGCTCGGCGCATGCGCCTGGACATCCACACGCCCGAGTTCGTCGAACCGCTCCCGGTGCAGGACGCTGCAAGCGACGACGGCGCGGTTGCGCTGCGCTGAGAGCGGTCAGGCGCTTCGGGTTGAGGAGCGGGACTCTTCCCACTCTTCTGCAGTGAGCAACACGTCGCGCGCCTTGGACCCCTGGGATGGACCGACCACGCCGCGCTCCTCCAGCAGATCCATCAAGCGTCCGGCGCGGGAGAAGCCGACCTTGAGCTTGCGCTGCAACATCGAGGTGGAGCCCAGCTGGGAGCGGATCACGAGGTCTGCAGCCTGTTCCAGCAGGTCGTCGTCGTCCGAGGATCCGGCGCTCACCGCGGCCTCCTCTTCCGCGCTCGGCGGGCGACCGAGTCCCTCCACGGTTGTCTCGTAGACGACCTCTCGCTGACCACGGATCCATTCGGCGACCGCGTGGATCTCCTTCTCCGTCACCCAGGCGGCTTGCAGGCGGATCGGCTTGTTGGCGTTGGCGGGGGCATACAGCATGTCGCCGTGCCCGACGAGCTTCTCGGCGCCGTTCGAGTCGAGGATCACGCGGGAGTCGGCCTGACTCGACGTCATCAACGCGATCCGGCTCGGGATGTTGGCCTTGATCAGCCCGGTGACGACATCGACCGAGGGTCGTTGCGTGGCGACCACGAGGTGGATCCCCACGGCGCGCGCCATCTGGGCCACGCGGCAGATCGCGTCCTCCACGGCGCGCGGGGCGACCATCATCAGGTCTGCGAGCTCGTCGATCACGACAACGAGATATGGGAACTCCACGAACTTCGACTCCTGGCCCGGTGGGATCCGCAGTGTGCCGTCGGCGAGGCCTTCCCGGTACCCGTCGATGTCGCGGACGCCGCACATCGCGAGGAGTTCGTACCGGTTCTCCATCTCGCGGACGACCCACCCCAGCGCCTCGGCGGCGCGCTTCGGATGCACGATCACCGGGGAGAGCAGGTGCGGGAGGTCGGCGAAGTGCGACAGCTCCACACGCTTGGGGTCGATCAGGACGAGCTTGACCCGATCCGGGTCGGTGCGCATCAGGATCGACGTCACGAACGAGTTGATCAGGCTCGACTTTCCGGCACCGGTCGCGCCGGCGATCAGGACATGCGGCATCTTCGCGAGGTCGACCATCTGCGCGCGCCCGTGGACATCCTTGCCGAGCGCGACCGAGAGCTGCAGCGTCTCATCGCGCGCCGCCTTGCTCCGGAGGATGTCGCCCAGCGTTACGAAGTCGCGGACCCTGTTCGGGACCTCGACGCCGATCGCGGACCTGCCGGGGATCGGCGCGATGATCCGCACGTCGGGTGTGGCCAATGCATAGGCGATGTCGTCGGCGAGGTTGAGCACCTTGTTGACCTTGGTGCCCGCGCCGACCTCCACCTCGTAGAGCGTGACCGTGGGCCCGCGGTGGGCCGTGGGTACCGTCGCCTCCACCCCGAACGTCTGGAACGTGCGCTCGAGGGCGTCCATCGTGTGCTCCTCATCGCTCGTATCGGCTTCCTTCGCCGGAGCCGTGCGCAACAGATCGAGGGGCGGCAGCTTGTACTCCCCCTGTGCGGCGCGCTTGGAGGCTGCCGCCGCGACCGTCGGAGCGACCGGGGCCGGCGCCAGGTCGTCCAGTTCCTCCGCGGCCAACGGGATCTTCGCGGGCGCAAACGCCGCGGAGGCAGACGAAGTGGCGTCGTCGGCATCGGGGACCACGATCGTCTGTTCCGTCGCTGCATCCTCGTCGTCGCTTCGCAGCACCCGTCGACCGCGCACGGGATCCTGCGCAGGCCCCGGAGCGCGATCGCTCCGCTCGTCATCGGCCTCAACCTCGCTCAGACCGAACGCCCGCGAGAGGGCTCCATCCGAGAACAGCTCCTTGAGCCGAACCCATACGTTCGACAGAGGGGTTCCCGAGAAGATCAGGACGCCGAGCAGAACGAGACCGGTACAGACGATCCCGCCGCCGAGCGGTGACAGCGCGGTGCCGAGCGGCCAGCCGAACAAGGAACCGACGGATCCGCCGGCCTCGGCGATCCCTTGCGCGCGACCGCCGTCCCATCCGTCGAGTGGCGAGGGATTGCCGTTCGTGATCGAGAGGATGCCGAGTACCCCGGCGAACGCGATCGCGAACCCGATGAACATCCGCACCCGGTCCTCGTCCGCCGTTTTCCGCAAAAGGAGAACGCCCCAGTACACGGCGATCACCGGGAAGGCGATCGCCGCGAGCCCGAACGCCCCCTTGAGCAACCATTCGATCGCCCGGCCCGCGCTCCCCGCCGCGTCGAACCAGAGGGCGAGGATCGCAAGGAGCGCGAACACGACGAGGAAGATCCCGAACGCGTCGCGGGCCCACGGTGCGAGATGGGTACGAACGGGCGTGCGCTCGGATGCGGACGACCTCGCGCCGGAACCTTTCTTGGACGCACCGCGACGGCCAGACGACCGGGACGCGGAGCCCCGCTTCGTCTTCGTGGTCACCTACACCTCCAGGACGATGGGAAGGATCACGGGCTTGCGCTTGGTGACCTCCCAGAAGTACTTCGCGAGCACGCGCCGGACGTTCTGCTGCAGGACCGTGCGGTCCGTGACTTCATCCTTGGCGCTGCCTTCCAACGACAGCATGACGCGATTCCGGGCCTCTTCAAGGATGTCGGCGGAGGTTTCATCGTAGACGAACCCCCGGTTCACGAGCTCGACCTCGCCCAGAAGTTCCCCGTGGTGGGCATCGATCGTCACGACAGCGACCACGACGCCGTCGGCGGACAGTTTGCGACGATCCCGAAGGACCTCACCGCCCACATCCCCGATCCCGAGCCCGTCGACGAATGTCATGCCGGCCGGGGCACGGCCGGTGATCGCCACCTTCTCGCCCACTTCCACGATGTCGCCGTCCTCGGCGATCAGCACGTGATCGGACTCCACGCCGGTTTCGCGCGCGATCCGCGCATGATGCGACAGGTGCCGGCGCTCACCGTGGATCGGGATGAACCAACGTGGCCGAACCATGTTCAACATGAGGCGCAGTTCTTCCGCGCTCGCGTGGCCCGAGGCGTGGACCTGGGCAGCTGGGACGTGAAACACGTTCGCGCCCGTTCGGTACAGACCGTCGACCACCCGATGGATCGCCGGCTCGTTGCCGGGGATCAATGAGGACGACAGCACGACGCTGTCGCCCTCCTTCAGCTTGATCCACTTGTGTTCGCGGGCGGCCATCAGCGACAGCGCCGAGAACGGCTCGCCTTGCGATCCGGTGGACACGACGACGACCCGAGAGGGATCGAGCTTGTCGACGTCTTCGATCAGGATCACGTCGGACTCCGGCACGTCGAGGACCCCCAGCTCTCGCGCGGCTCGCACGGTTTGGTGCATCGACCGACCGAGGAAGGCGACGACCCGTTCATTGGCTCGGGCGGCCTCGATCACCTGCTGCACGCGGTGGATGTGGCTGGAGAAACACGCCACCACGACGAGCTGCTCCGCCTCCTCGACGATGTCGTGCAGCACCGGGCCGACGCTGCGCTCACTCTGCGTGTAGCCGGGTTCCTCAGCGTTGGTGGAGTCCGACAGCAGCAGGTGCACACCGCGCTCGGCCTCCCGAGCGACCCCGTGAAGATCGGTCGGGCGGCCGTCCAGGGGCGTCTGGTCGATCTTGAAGTCGCCCGTGTGCAGGATCGACCCGAACGGGGTGTCCACCGCCACGGCCATGCCGTCGGGGATCGAGTGCGTCACATGCAAGAAGCGCATCGAGAACGGACCGACCGTCGCCCCACCGCCCACCTCCGCCTCACGGAAGTCGGCATAGTCCCGCACCTCGTGCTCTTCGAGCTTGCCGTGGAGCAGGGCAAGCGTGAACGGGGTCGCGTACACGGGCAAAACGTCATCGATCTCGCGAAGGAGGTAGGGAAACGCCCCGATGTGGTCTTCGTGGCCGTGGGTGAGGACGACGGCCTCGATGTCGTCGGCACGATCCCGCACATAGGTGAAGTCCGGGAGTACGAGGTCGACGCCCGGCATATCGGCGTTCGGGAACGACAGACCGACGTCGATCAGCAGCAGCCGGCCGTCGAGTTCCAGGCAGGCCATGTTGCGCCCGATCTCGCCGAGGCCGCCGAGGAAGACCAGGCGAACCGGGTCGGCAGAGCCGCCTTTAGGGGGACGATCGCTCATCGAAGGCCCATCCTAGCCTGCGGACGGACCCTCGTTGCCGTCCCGCGACGCGGGCAGGAGACGATCAGGCGAAGATCGCGAAGCTGGTCCAAGGCAAGTTGGAGCGTCCGGCTAGAGCAGGCCCGCGTCCTCGAGTGCGGCTCGAACGCGGGAACTCTCCTGGTCGGTGGCGGGAACCAAAGGCAGACGCGGCGGACCTGCGGGGCGACCGAGGATCTCGAGGGCCGCCTTGATAGGGATCGGGTTCGAGGTGATGAACAGCGTGTTGTACAGCGGCGAGAGTTCCTGATGGATCTTGCGGGCGGCCGGCACGTCCCCGGTTTCGATCAGGTCGATCATCTGACCGATCCGCGAGCCGACGAGGTGGCTCGCGACGCTGACGACGCCCTTGGCTCCCAGGCACATGTAGCCGAACGTTGCCCAGTCGTCGCCGCAGTAGACCTCGAAGTCTGCGGGCGCTTGGTCGATCAGTCTCGAGATCCCCTGGAAATCGCCCGTGGAGTCCTTCACCGCGACGATGTTGGGGATCTCCGCGAGCGCGAGCAGGGTGTCGTGTTCGATCCGCGTGGCAGTGCGTCCGGGGACGTTGTACGCGATGATCGGCAGCCGCGTTTGCTCGGCGACCGCCTTGAAGTGCGCGACCAGACCTCGCTGCGGTGGCTTGTTGTAGTACGGGGTGACGACGAGCAGTCCGTCCGCCCCCGCGTCCTCGGCCGCGCTGGTGAATTCCAGGGTTTCGGCCGTCGAGTACGTCCCAGCGCCGCAGATCACCTTGCCCCTGCCCCCCGCGGCTTCGACAACGGCGCGGTACAGATCGCCCTTCTCGCGGACGGTGAGCGTCGGGGCCTCACCCGTGGAACCGGCGACCACGAGCGCGTCCGATCCGGAGTCCAGGAGAGAGGCCGCCAATCGTTGAGCGCCGTCAAGGTCGAGCGTGTGGTCCTGCCTGAATGGGGTCACCATCGCGGTGACCACGGCTCCGAACCTGCCCGGCATGGCCTCTCCTCCTCACCCATCACGTGCGTTCGGAGGACTCAGGGTCCGATCTCGGGCCTGCGATGGCTCCGAGTGCACCGTGAGCCCCACGAGACTCGTGTGACACCCGAGTCACACGAGTAACAATTGGCACAGGAAACGCGGTTCCGACGACGGAGGTTCGCGGTCCCTTGCGGCTATCCTAGCGGCCGATGCCCCGCATCTACACCAAGACCGGTGACGACGGAACCACGGGCCTGCTCTACGGGGGCCGGGTATCGAAGGCCGATCCCGCGACGGAGGCGTACGGCACGGTCGACGAGGCGGTTGCGGCGATCGGACTCGCCCGGGCTTCGAGCGACGAACCGGCCCTCGCCAAGGATCTCTTGATGCTCCAGCGCGAACTCTTCGTCGTTGCCGCCGACCTCGCCACGAACCCCCGGGAGCGCGCCAAGCTCGAGGAGGATATCTCCCTGGTGTCCGAGGGCATGACCCGTCGGCTCGAACGACGGATCGACGAGCTGGTCGCGCAAGCTCCTCTCCCCCAGATGTTCATCGTACCCGGCGCGAACCCGACCAGCGCCGCGACCGACCTCGCGCGCAGCATCGTGCGGCGTGCCGAGCGGCTCGTGGTTGCCCTGCTAGACGAACCCGCGCGCGAAGCCAATCCGGAGGTGCAGCGGTACCTGAACCGGCTCAGTGATCTGCTCTTCGTACTCGCGCGTTGGGCCGCGGGGGAGTCCGAACCGGCGAGCCGGAAGGACGCCTAGCCCGAGGCTGCGGGAGGGATGAACGCGCCGTAGTCGTCCTCGCCGAGGACGAGGAACAGCAGCCCAATCGTGCTCGGATCGACCTCGGGGGGGAATTCGAAGCGGAAGCTCTCGTTCTTGCCGTCGGGAATCGGCTTGGCGCCGACCACCTTGCCGTCGACCTGCGCGCCGTCGTCTGCGGCGCGAACGTAGAGGAACGGCTCGGGGAGCTCGCGCCCGGTCTTGTTGGAGATGTCGAGCTGCCCGGCGTTGCCGTCGAACTCCACAGTGGCTCGCAACCCCGCGTTCGCATAGAGGTACTTGCCGGCGATCGGCCCCGAGGGGTCTTCCGTTGCCGACGGATCCGGTGTCGTCGGGTCCGGCGTCGGCTCGGCATCGGAATCGCACCCGGTAGCCAGCACGGCAACCACGCCCACGGCGGCGAAGAGCGCGAGGAACCTGCGTAGAGTGCTCACGGCGCGGGCATGCTACACGAACTCCCGGCCGCAGAACCTGCGAGGAGCCCGACCACGACGAAAACGCTAGAACTCCGGCGACATGCCAGGCGCGACCCTCAGGCCGATCGCCTGTCGCCCGAGGGGCGGATCCAGGCCGAGGACACCGGCCGAGGCATGACGGGCGGCTACGCGCTCGTGTTCGTCTCTCCCGCCACCCGCGCGGCCGAGACCGCCGCCTGGTTCCTGCGTGGCATGGGAGCACAGCTGCCAGAGCACGCGATCGTGCCGGGTCTGGCGGGTATCGAGCCCGGAAAACCCACTCCGGACGGCATGGCACGCACGGTTCGCGACCTCCTGGTGCAGATCCCGGCCGGCGGCCGGGGGCTCGCCATCGGCCATACCCCGTTGATCGAACATGCGGCCAAGGGCCTCACCGGATCGCCGATCGAGGCGCTCGCTGAATGTGAGGGCATCTTGGTGACCCAGGACGGTGACGAACTCCGCGTCGATGAACTCCGCCGCAGCTAGGCGTGATCCGCGGGAACCGACGGCTAGATCGCCTCGAACACGTCGGCAAGCAGTGGCGCATGGGGCTCTCGTTGCGGCCATGCCATCACGTACCGCTCCCAGCCAAGCACCTCTGGCCACACTTCGTCGGGAAACGCTTGCCCATCCGCCTGCGTTCGATGCTCGCGCAGGGCTTCCAACTTTCGCCGCCATACCTCCGAGGTGTCTGCGAGCACACCCAGCGTGTCGTCGGGAACACCTCTCGGTTGGAACGGCTGGGTCGAGTCGATCGGGTCCTGGCCGGCCGTGACCAGCCATTCGTTCATCTTGTCGATCTCGCTCCGCGTAACCACGCTGTAGAGCAGTCGGCGCAGTCCGTCTCGGTCCGCGCCTTCCGAACGGACACGGTGGAACGCCTCGGTGGCGACAAGGCCGATCGTGACGTGATCTTCGTGGCCGGTGATGCCGTCGGGGCCGAACGTCACGACGACATCGGGTCGCGCCTCCCGCAGCACCTGCGCCACCCGCTCGATCAGCTCCTCGCGGTCGGCCGACAGCAGCTCCCCGTCCTTGTAGCGCAGGAACTCGAGACGATCGGGTTCTCGACCCAGCGTCCGCCACGACGCCCGGTCTTCTTCCTCCCGGACCTCCGCGAGGTTCTCCGGCGTCGCGAGACTCGGATCTGCGATCTCGCCGGCATCGCCGCTGGTCGCGAGGACGAGAGTGAACTCGAAACCGGGATCGTCGGCATGCAACGCGACCGTGCCACTGGTCCCCCACGTATCGTCGTCGGGGTGGGCGAGCACGATCGCCAGGCGCTTGCTCACTCGGTGCCTCCAGTCGAGGTCGTGGACGGACATGCTTCGAACGTCACCGGTTCGCGCCGATCTCAGGGATCCAGATCGAGATCGAGCAGCGGCTCGAGCCCGATCGTCAGCCCGCGACGGGTCGACACTGCCTTGATCGCAAGCAACACCCCGGGCATGAAGCTGTTGCGATCCATCGCATCGTGTCGGATCGTCAGGGTCTGTCCCTGGCCTCCGAAGATGATCTCCTGGTGCGCCACGAGCCCAGGGAGCCGTACGGAGTGCACGCGAACCCCGTCGAAGTCGGCGCCGCGCGCGCCCGGGACCGACTCGCCCGTCGGTCCTCGATAGTCGGCCGTGCGCTCGGCGAGCAGTCGCCGAGCCGAAGCGAGCGCCGTACCCGACGGGGCGTCGACCTTGCCGTCGTGGTGCAGTTCGATGATCTCCGCGGAGGGGAACACATGGGCCGCGATCGCTGCGAAACGATCCATCAGCACCGCGCCCAGCGCGAAGTTCGGCGCAACGATCACGTTGGACTCGTTGCCCTCCGCCTCGAGCTGCGCCGTGATGCCTTCCAATTCCCCAGTCGTGAGGCCAGTGGTTCCCACGACCAGATTGACTCCGTGTGCGATGCACCACTGCAGGTCGTCCCGCACCGCGTCTGGGGTGGTGAAGTCGACGGCCACCTCGACCTCCGCCTGCAGCAGCGCGTCGAGATCGTCGGTGATCGGGACGTCGGCCTCGGGGTGTCCGATCAGCTTGCCGATCGACTGTCCGGTGCGCGATCGATCGATCGCGGCAACCAGTCTCGCGTCCGGATCCTCGACGACGGCGCGGCACACCAACTGGCCCATGCGTCCGCTGGCACCGATCACGCCCACCCGGATCACCTCACGTTCCTCCCCCCGCCGCGCTTCGCGGCACGGACGGCCGCCGCACCCACCTCGAACGCCCTCTCGCCGAACGGTCCAAGCACGGTCAGCGTCATCGGTCTGGACAGTACCCGGAGCGCGACCCGGTGCGCATCGGCCAAGGTCACCGACTCTATCCGGCGTAGCATCTGGTCGACCGTGAGGGTCTCGCCGTTCGCGATCTCCGACTTGCCGATGCGCGACATCCTGCTGCTTGGGTCTTCCAACGACAGGACGATCGACCCCTTGACGTGTCCTTTGGCCCGCTCGAACTCGTCCTCGCGCAATCCCCCCTGGGCGACGGCTTCGATCTCGGCACGCAGCAGATCGACAACCTCCTGCGCCCGGACCGGCGTGGTGCCCGCGTAGGCGGCCCACTCGCCCGTCTCCGTGTACTGCGTGTGATAGCTGTAGACCGAATACGCGAGACCCCGTTGCTCTCGGATCTGCTGGAACAGCCGAGAGCTCATGCCCCCTCCGAGCGCGGTGTTCACGATCAAGAACGCGAACCGGTCCGGATCGTTGCGCGCGAGGCCATTCGTTCCGATGCAGATGTTGGCCTGCTCGGTCTTGCGCTTGCGGATGACCGACACCCCGGACGGGGTAGGCTCGACACCGGCGGTTCGCAGGTTCCAGGGCCGCCTCGCGCCTGCACGCAGTGCTCGCCCCGTTTCGATGTGCCGCCGCAAGTGCTGCAACAGGTCCTCATGCCGGACGTTTCCCGCGGCCGCGACGACCACGTTCCCGGGCACGTAGTGCTTCTGGTAGAAGCGACGGACGCGGTCCCTCGTGGCCACCTCGATCGTCTCGCGGGTCCCCAGGACCGGTCGTCCCAGCGGGTGCCCCGGCCACAGAGACTCGGTGAACAGATCGTGCACGACTTCGTCGGGAGAGTCTTCGTGCATGTTGATCTCTTCGAGGATCACCTGGCGCTCTGCATCGAGGTCGGCCGTCCGGATCACGCTGTGCTGCAGCATGTCCGCGAGGTAGTCGACAGCCATCGGGAGATCGTGGTCGCGCACCCGCGCGTAGTAGCAGGTCGTCTCCTTGGCTGTGAACGCGTTGAGGTCACCCCCGACGGCGTCGAACGCCTCGGCGATGTCGAGAGCGCTCCGGCTCTGCGTACCTTTGAAGAGCAGGTGCTCGAGGAAATGTGAGGAGCCGCTGATCTTCGTGTGTTCGTCACGGGATCCTGCGAGAACCCAGAACCCGAGCGCCACCGACCGCACGCCGGGCATGCGGTCGGTGACCACCCGAAGGCCGGAGGCGAACTCCGTGCGTTGG
Organism: Actinomycetota bacterium; assembly: GCA_040902745.1. Lineage (GTDB taxonomy): Bacteria > Actinomycetota > UBA4738 > UBA4738 > HRBIN12 > JBBDWR01. Next base: position 38,524 of record JBBDWR010000029.1, read on the forward strand.
ATCGCCACGGGATCCCGGCAGTCAGCCGGAGGTGGGAGCTTCGCCGGATCCGGAGCCGCCATCGGTGGGCGTGTCCCCACCGGAACCCTCGCCGCCGGAGCGACGGCGTCGACGGCGGTTACGTCGCTCGGGATCGCGGTCGCGTTCACGGTCACCGCCGGTGTCGGCGGTCCGATCTCCACCCCCGGTCGAGCTATTCCCGCCTCGGTCACCGCCTCGGTCACCGCCTCGGTCACCGCCTCGAGGGCGTCGATCGCGGTCTCCCCCGCCGCCACCGCCGCCGCCTTGGCCTTCCGGAGCGTCCCATTCTGGGCCGACGGGCTTGAGGCTGACCTTGCCCATCGCGTCGATGTCCTCGATGCGGACGCGGATCGTGTCGCCTTCCTTGACGGCTTCTTCGACGCTACTCAGTCGCTTTCCCTTGCCGAGCTTGGAGATGTGCACGAGTCCGTCGCGCCCGGGGACGAGGTTCACGAAGGCACCGAAGGTTGTCGTCTTGACGACATGGCCGTCGAACTCCTCACCGATCGACAACGGTCGCGGGTTCGCGATCTCGTCGATCATCTTCGCTGCTTCGTCGGCACCCGCACCTTCCCGAGAACCGATGAACACCGTGCCGTCGTCCTGGATGTCGACGTCCGCACCCGTCATCGCGATGATCTGGTTGATCCGCTTGCCCTTTGGCCCGATGACCTCGCCGATCTTCTCCACGGGGATCGAGATCGTGAGGATCCGTGGCGCCTTGGAGTTCACCTCGGTGCGGGGACCCGGGATCGTGTCGTGCATGACCTGCAGGATCTTTGTCCTCGCTTCTTTCGCTTGACCCAGCGCCTTCACGAGTTCCTCCGACGGCAGCCCGGTGACCTTCATGTCGAGCTGGATCGCGGTGACAAACTCGTCGGTGCCGGCGACCTTGAAGTCCATGTCCCCCAGCGCGTCCTCCGCGCCGAGGATGTCGGTGAGGGTCACGTACGTGTCGCCTTCGGCGATCATGCCCATCGCGATGCCCGCGACGGGGGCTTTGATCGGCACCCCGGCGTCCATCAACGACAGCGCCGAGGAGCACACGCTTGCCATCGACGTGGACCCGTTCGAGCTGAGGATCTCCGACACGAGGCGCAGGGTGTAGGGGAACTCCTCCTCGGAGGGGATCACCGGGATCAACGCGCGCTCCGCGAGCGCCCCATGGCCGATCTCTCGCCGGCGTGGGGTTCCGATCCTTCCGGTCTCTCCGTTCGCGAACGGCGGCATGTTGTAGTGATGCATGTACCGCTTGGTTTCTTCGAGGTCGAGCGTGTCGATCATCTGCGTCATGCGCAGCATGCCGAGCGTCGTGATGTTGAGCGCCTGGGTGTCGCCGCGCTGGAAGACCGCGGACCCGTGCGCCCGGGGCAGCAGTCCGACGATCGCCGAGAGCGGCCGCAGCTCCGTGGGAGTGCGTCCGTCGAGTCGGATCCCTTCGGAGATCACCTTCTTACGCATGACCCGCTTCTGCAGGTCCTTGAAGGCTGGGGACACCTGCGAAGCGACCTCGGCGAACTTGTCCTCGCCCCAGGTCTGGCGCAGATGCTCTTTGAGCTCGTCTTTGAGTCCCGACAGCTTCGCCTCGCGCTCCTTCTTCTGCGGCACGAGCGCGCCGGTGAGCCGCTCTTTCGCGAACGCCTCCACGGCGGTCGCGACCTCATCCGAGTAGGGCTTCTTCGCCTCGAACGGCTGCGGTTGCACCTCGAGCATCCCGAGGAACTCGCTCTGGAAATCGATCACCTCGCCGATCGCGCGCTTCGCGGCCTCGAGGCCCTCCGCCACAACCTCCTCGGTCGGAGCGGAAGAGCCGTCGGCGATCAGCTTCCAGGTATTCTCGGGCGCTTCGCCCTCGATCATCAGCACGTCGATCTTGCCGGCGTCGTTGCGGCGACCGGCGACGACGATGTCGAACGTGGCTTCCTCGGCGTCCTGGAAGGTCGGGTTCACGACCCACTCGTCACCGATCAAGCCCATCCGCACGGCACCGATCGGACCCTCGAACGGCAAGCCCGCCTGCATCGTCGCGGCGCTGGCCCCGTTCATTCCGACGATGTCGTAGGGGTTCACCATGTCGACCGACAGGACCGTGATCACGACCTGCACGTCGTCGTTGTAGCCCTCCTTGAAGCTCGGACGCAGTGGACGGTCGGTCAGGCGAGCTGTGAGGATCGCGGTCTCGCCGGGTCGGCCTTCGCGTCGGAAGAAGCTGCCGGGGATCTTGCCGGCCGCATACATCTTCTCCTCGACGTCGACCGTCAACGGGAAGAAGTCGAGGCCCTCGCGGGGCTTGGCTGAGTTGGTGGTGCACAAGACCTGCGTCTCGCCGTAGGTAACGACGACAGCGCCTTGGGACTGCGGAGCCAGGAGCCCCGTCTCGAGCGTCATCGTCTGGTTCCCGATCTGTCGGGAAAGTTTGGTGGTGGCCATAGGCCTGTTCCTCCTTGGAAACGGGCGCACCTTGGGTGCGCGTGGTGTGGTGGGACGACTGCGGGAGGGAGCCGGCGTGGCCAGTTGTCAGTGGTGAATCTCCGAGCGCCTCACGGACGCGTTCGGGGACTCGCTACTGAGAACCGACCCGATGCCGCTCGCCCCTCCGTGGTTCAAGGGCTGGTCGTTCGACTTCCCCCTCTCCGAGCGGATGCAGCGCGACCGAGCCGCTGCTCGGATCGCTTCAGCGCCGCAGACCCAAGCGGGCAATCAGTTCGCGATACCGCTGGATGTCCTCGCGCTTGAGGTAGTCGAGCATCCGTCGGCGACGACCGACCATCTGGAGCAGCCCACGCCGGGACGCGTGGTCCTTGGAGTGGGTCTTGAGGTGCTCCGTGAGATCGGAGATCCGCTTGCTGAGGATCGCGACCTGCACTTCGGCCGAGCCCGTATCCCCATCAGAACGCCGGTGCTCACCGACCAGCTGGGTCTTGTCTTCTTTCGTAAGCGCCATATGCAGCAGGAAGGCTACCACAGGCACATTCACGTCTTGCCGGGCACCACATGCGGCGGATCACCCCCGAAGCGTGACCGAAAGACCCCCACGGACCCGACTTCCGACCGAGGCCGGGCACGGTACCAGCGGACTACGATCGGGGGACAGAACTCCCTGCGTCCACATCTCAGGGGGAGCTGCCGACGAGCCGGTGACCGGGGAGGGTTGCCGGCTCGTCCCGTAGAGGGGTCGACCCGGCCCCGTCGGGCAGGGCTCACCGCAAGACAGGGTGGCCCGTCGCCTCGATCGTGGCGGGAAGCAGCCGGGCTCTCAGGGCACCGTTCGGCCGGATCGCCACCCGGCCAACACCCGTGGCGGATCCGGCGACCGAGAAGTCCGGCCAGACGAAGTTCCCCAGGCTCCAGAAGATCGGCTTGCCCCGGTACAGATCGAGAGGTTGCAAGCGGTGCGAGTGGTGGCCGAACACGATGTCTGCCCCGGCGTCGACGAACCGGTGCCCCAGGACCACCTGTTCGGGGCGGGGCTCAGTGTCGAGCTCGACCCCCCAATGGATAGTGACGACCACGATGTCGGACCGGCGGGCAGCCGAGCGGATCGCCCGAAGCATCAGCTGAGTATCGTGACCCGCCGCCGTTCCGGGCTTCGAAGCGGTGGCGATCGCGTCCGGGTATGGATCGACCACCTGGTCGAAACCGAGGACCGCGACCTTCCAACCGTCGAGCTCGAATCTCGCGGGATCCAGGGCGTCGTCTTGAGTGGCGCCCGCGCCGACCGGGGCGATCCGTGCCCGGCGCACGTTGCGAACGGTGTCCAGGAGCGCGGCCGGGCCGAAATCGTACGCGTGATTGTTGCCGAGGTTCGCGACCTCTACACCCGCACGACGCATCGACCCAAGGGCGGCGGGATCGCCGCGGAAGTTGAACTCCTTCTCGACCGCGGCACCTCTGTCGGAGACCGCGCACTCGAGATTGATCACCGTCAGGTCGTCGCGACGGAACGAGCCATCGAGACCCGACCACGCGTAGTCCCACCCGTGGGAAACGAACGTGGGGACGTAGGACGGGTCGATGTTCACATCACCCGTTCCTTGGATCACGATCGCCCCCTTCGGCTCCTCCTCGACGTTCTCGTGCGCCGCGCCCTCACGAGCGCGAGGCGATGGCGAGGGATCCAGGCTGTCGGATGGGGCGAGAGCGGTGACCGTCGGTGCGCCGACCCCCTCCGACCCAGCCCGGTGCATCCATGCGATCGAACCGAGTCCGACAGCCGTCGACGCGATCGCGGCGAGCGCGATCAGCACCCACGGCGAACCACCGCGTCGGCGGTGGGTGCCGTGGCCTGCTGGCATCGGCTAGTCCCCCGCGGACAGATCGACCAGGGCGCGGGTGCGCTCGACGTCTTGTGCGATCGCGTCGGTGAGTGCCTCGGGTCCGTCGAACCGCTCCTCGTCGCGCAGTCGGGCATGGAACGAGACGGCGATCGGGTCGCCTCGAAGCTCGGCAGCAGCGAAATCCAAGAGATAGGCCTCCACGTGTAACGGTTCGGATCCGAAGGTCGGGTTGGTCCCACAGCTGATCGCCGCAACGAAGCGGCCGTCTGCGACCCGGGCGGATCCCGCGTAGATCCCCGATCCGGGAAGCAACAACCGGGGCCATGTCCGCAGGTTCGCCGTGGGGTAGCCGAGACCCTTACCCCTGCCGGCGCCGGCTACCACTTCGCCATCCAGCACGAAACGCCGTCCGAGCGCTGCCGTCGGCCACATCAGATCTCCGGCTGCCAGCGCCTCTCGGATCGATGACGACGACACGCGTCGGCCGTCGATGTCCACGAGCTCGACGGCTTCCGCCGTGAACCCGCATCGGTCCGCATGCGCTCGAAGGGTCCCGATCGTTCCGGCCGCCTTGTGACCGAACGTGAAGTTCGCTCCGATCACCACGTGCGCGGCTCGCAGGCCCGTTGCCAAGACCTGGTCCATGAACTTCTCCGGCGTCCAACGCGAAACCGACTCCGTGAACTCCAACACCACCAGATGATCGATCCCGGCTGAGGCGATCAGCTCTGCCTTCCGCTCGACCGATGTGAGCAGGCGAGGTTCGCGCCCCGGAGTGAGGATCTCGCGCGGATGCTTGTCGAACGTCACGGCCACCGACGGGATGCCTCGGCTGCGGGCCACCTCCACCGCCCGACCCAGCACCGCCCGATGACCGCGGTGGACCCCGTCGAAGAACCCGACGGTGACGGTCGAGGCCGCAAGCTGCAGCGGCAGCGCCTCGAGCCCGCGGTGCACGATCATGTCGCCGGACGCCATCGCACGGCAGGGTACCCGAGGGCGCCACGGGCCTCTGTGGTTCCGGTCGGAGAACCCCTACGATGCGGCCCATGAGCGCCCCCCGCACCTGCAACGGCGCCGGATCGCGATGGATCCGAGGTGGGATCTTCCTGCTCGTGCTTCTGACCCTCATGAGTTGCTCGGTCACGCTGGGAACCGAGGAAGACGTGTCGCCCGCGCTCGAACTCGGGATCCTCGAACTCGTCCCCGAGTACTCAGGTGCAGCGCTCGACTACTACACGCCCGGATCGCTCACCGGCGCTGATGCCGGCGACCTTCCGCAGCAACTCGATGCGGCGCTTGAGACCGCAGGGCTGCGAGCCTTGGCCTTCTCCCGCGCTCAGGATCGTGACAAGGTCGCCGTCACGCGGGCGACCGCAGAGCGGCACGATCTGGAGTCGGTCAGCGATCTGGACCGCGTGGCTCCGGAGTTGCTCTTCGGCGGGCCACCCGAGTGCCCGCAGCGTCCGACGTGTCTTCCCGGCCTCGAGCGCGTCTACGGCCTGCGGTTCGCCGGATTCATCTCATTGGACGTCGGCGGTCCGATCACGAGCGCCGCGTTGGCGGACGGCGTCGTCGACGCGGCGTTGTTGTTCACGACCGACGCGGACGTCCGGGTCGAGGATTTCGTGCTCCTCGACGACGACCGACATCTACAACCCCGCCAGAACATCGTGCCGGTGGTCCGTCCCGAGGTGGTTCAGCGGTTCGGTTCGGAGGCCGTCGACATCATCGACGCCGTGTCCCGTAGGCTCACCACCCGAGATCTCTCGCTGATGGACGAATCGGCGGAGCAGGGTCGCGCCCCGGAGCAGATCACGCTCGACTGGCTCGAGCGCAACGGGCTGATCCCGCAGGTCGAAAGCCGAGAGGAGGGATGAGCATGGACGCGACCGAGATCGGGGAAGGACCGGCGGACGAACACAAGCGATCGATCCGCTCCGGCCAGGTTCGGCGCCGACCCTCGGGCGAACCGCCGCCGCTGCCCCGCGGCAAGCTCGGCGCATCCGGACGCCTGTTGGTCGGGCTGTTGCTCGCGTCGGTCGTTGCGGGAGTGATCCTGGCCTATGCCGCCGGCGAAGTCGGCGCGACGGAGCGATTCGAGTCGAGCGTGATCCGGGCGATCGCGAAGCTGCGGACACCGTGGCTCACCAGCATCGCCGACGGGCTGCACGATCTCACCGACCTCTGGTTCATCCGTTTGCTGGGCTGGTCGACGATGCTCGTGCTGATCGTCTTCCGCCGCTGGCGACACCTAGCGGTGTTCGTGATCTCGATCCTGTTGTTGGAGCTGGCGACCTTCCAGCTGCAAGCATTGCTGGAACGACCACGACCGCTCGGCGTGACGATCCTGTCAGGATGGGAAGGACCATCGTTCCCCGCCCGAGGCGTCGCGACGATCAGTGTGATCGCGATCGGCGCGATCTACGCACTTGTCCCCCACGGGCGCTGGCGGTTCCGCGCCAAGAGCATCGCGGGTGCGTTCATCGTTCTCGTGAGCCTCGCGGAGATCTACCTCGCGGTGAACCATCCGTCCGACGTGCTCACCGGGGCGCTCCTGGGCTTCGTGTTCGCGGTTGGGGGGTTCCGTATCTTCGCCCCGAGCGACATCTTCCCGGTGAGCTACGGCCGTGGCACGAGCGCTCATCTCGATCTCGGTGGCGAACGTGGCGAGGCGATCCGGATGGCCGTGGCCGACGGGCTCGGTCTGCAGGTCGTCGAAGTCAAACCCTTCGGACTCGCTGGGTCGGGCGGCTCGAGCCCCATGCGCCTCAGGGTCGAGGGCGGCTCCCAGCCGTACCTGTTCGCCAAGCTGTACGCGACGCAGCACGTGCGGGCGGACCGCTGGTACAAGACCGGTCGCACGATCCGCTACGGCGCACTCGAGGACGAGAAGCCGTTCAAGTCGGTGCGCCAACTCGTGGAGTACGAGGACTACGCCTTGCGATTGATGCGGGACTCCGGCATCCCCGTCGCCACGCCCTACGGCGTCGTCGAGATCACCCCGGAGCGCGAATACATGATCGTCACCGAACTGTTCGAGGGAGCCGTCGAGATCTCCGAAGCCGAGGTCGACGATCGCGTGATCGACGACGGCCTGCTCCTCGTTCGCAAGCTCTGGGAGGCTGGACTGGCCCACCGTGACATCAAGCCGGCGAACCTGCTCGTGCGGGACTGCCGCTTGCAAGTGATCGACGTCGCGTTCGGCCAGGTGCGCCCGTCGCCGTGGCGTCAGGCCGTGGACCTTGCGAACATGATGCTGGTTCTCGCCCTCTACAGCGATCCCGATCGCGTGTACGAGCGGGCGCTGCAGTTCTTCCAGCCGGATGAGATCGCGGAGGCATTCGCGGCGACGTACGGGATGGCGAGTCCCTCGCAGCTCCGCACGGAGATGAAGCGTGACGACCGCGACCTCGTGGCCAGATTCCGAGAGCTCGCTCCGACGCGCCCGAGGATCTCGATCCAACGGTGGAGCCTGCGGCGCGTGGGACTCACCGGGATCGTGGTCGTCTCGGGTCTGATCCTGCTCGCAATGGCGTTGGCGATGGTCCAACGGGGGGTCCTGTGACCGGGCGAGCGAACGGCCGTGGGTCCCGTGGCGCGCGGCGTGCGGCGGCCGTGGTCGCGCTCACCGTGCTCGTCCCGTTGCTCGCCGGATGCGCCGCGAACAACGTGGCGGCTCCCATGTGCACGCCTGAGAGCAGCCTGCCGGAGCGGCTCCTGGTAGCGCAGTCGATACCGGACGCCTCGCTCGTCCCGTGCATCGAGGTCTTTCCTGCGGGATGGAACTTCGGAGGCATGACGGTGGCGGCGGGCGAGACCGTCTTCACGCTCGACAACGATCGCGGCGGGTTCGACGCGATGAAGGTGACGATGACCCCGGTCTGTGCGATCGGAGATGCCCGCCCACAGCAGGTGCAGGGAGACGAGATCGGCACGACGAAGTACGTTCGGCCGATCGAGACCGGCGGCCGGATCCTTCCCGCAACCGCCTTCTATCGTTATCCGGGCGCGTGCGTGACCGTCGAGTATCGCCTGGCGGCGGACGCACCCTCCAGCCTGTTCGCGGAAGCCGGCACCGCGCTGTCGTTCCTGCCTCGCAGCGAGATCGTCGCCGAGACGTCCGAGCGGATCGGCGAGATCCTGTGCGGAGCGGAGGCACCCCCCTGTCCGGGATAGTCCCCCGTCGGCGACAGGAGTTGCTGCACAACCATCGTCGAGCCCTCGCATGGGCGGTCGTCCTCGGTGTCGCACTGACCACGCTGTTCCTGTTGATGTGGAACGCGGGATCTCGCGCGGGCATCGACCGGATCGACCAAGCGGTGTTCGACGCTGCGAACCGTATCCGGGTCGGGTTCGTGGACGAGATCGCGAAGGTGCTCGACGTTCTCGGGGGAGCCTACGTCACGACACCCCTGCGGATCCTCGTCGCGGGATGGCTGATCTATCGGCGGCGGTGGGCGGCGCTGTCCACGTGGCTGCTCACGTGGGTGCTCGTCGAGGTCCTCACGACCATCGCCAAGGCCGTCTACGACCGCCCCCGGCCCCCCAACCCGCTCGTCGCGACCACCGGCGGCTCGTTCCCATCCGGTCACGCCTCGGCCACTGCCGCGACCGCAGTCGCACTCGTGATCGTGTTGCTCAAACCCGGCCGGCGCCGTCTCAGGTGGGAACTCACGGCGGTCGCCGTGTCGCTGCTGATGGCGCTCTCGCGCGTGATGCTGAACGCGCACTGGTTCTTCGACACGCTGGGCGGCGTGCTGCTCGGTGCCGGGATCGCCGTCGGATGCGCTGCGATCATCTCGGAGGTCCGCGAGTTCTGGTGGCGTCACGAGGTCGAGGAGCATCCCGAAGAGGCGCCTCCCGAACCCGGACCTCTCTAGGCGATTGGCGTCGGGGCCCCCGGAGGGGCCGCCGGCGCCAGGATGACCTCGGGCTGTGCCCTCGAAGCCGCATCGCGGTACACACCCACGAGGTGCCCGTCGGGTGCGAACACGCCGTAGGGACCTTGGATCCCGGCCGGCGCCAGGATCCGCCCGTGCGACGCCGCGATGGCCTCTTCGGGATGTAGATCGATCCGCGGCAGGTGCGCCACTGCAGCTTCGAGGGGCAACGGATCTCCCAGATCGGTCGGCGTCACCGCCGCCGTCAAGCCGAACGGCCCGATCCGCGTGCGGACGAGTCGCGTCAGGTGCGCGCCGCAGCCGAGCGCCGTCCCCACGTCGGCGAGCAGCACACGCACATACGTGCCACTCGAGCAGGTGACGCGGAAGTCCACCTCCGGGGATGCGAACCGCTCGATCTCGAACTCTTCGACCCGGATCGGTCGAGCCTTCGCTTCGAGCCGCTCACCCGCCCGCGCCGCCTCGTAGAGTTTGCGCCCCCCGACCTTGACCGCCGAATATGCCGGTGGACGCTGATCGGAGTCCCCGACCAGCGCGCCGACCGCCGCATCCAGCGATGCCCGCTCGACCGCGACCTCGACCGTGCGCACAACCGCGCCTTGAGCGTCAAGCGTGTCGGTTTGGACCCCGAGCCGTGCGGTTCCCTGGTAGGCCTTCGGGAGATCGGCCAGGAACCGGAGCAGCCGGGTGGCGCGGCCGACGCCGACGAGCAACACACCCGTGGCCATCGGGTCGAGGGTGCCCGCGTGTCCCACCTTCCGCGTGCTGAGCGCGCGTCGAACCGCGTCCACGACGTCGTGCGAAGTCATGGCGGGCGGCTTGTCGATCACCAGCAGCCCGTCGGGGCCCGGGCCGTCGCCGTGAGCACGACCGCGGCGAGCAGCACTCACGGCGCGACGGCTTCGCCGCGCAGGGCGGCGCGCATCCGTGTGACGCTCTCGGCGAGCCCGTGCTTGGAGGTGTAGCCAGACGCGAGCCGGTGCCCGCCGCCGCCGAAGACCTCCGCGACGGCGGCAACGTCGTGATCGCCGCGGCTGCGCATCGACACCTTGAATCGGCCGTCCTTCTGCTGCTTGAGTACCGCGGCCACATCGGCCTCCCGTGCCGTTCGGATCCCGTCGATCAGATCGTCGGTCTCCTGCGCGTGTACACCTGCGCCGACCAGGTCGGCCTGAGTCAGATACGTCCACACGAGGCGGTCTTCAGCCTCCAGCGTGGCCCGTTCGAGCGCGGTGCCGAGCAGACGGATGTAGTCGAACCGATTGTCTTCGTAGAGCGCCTGGACGAGACGTGCGTGATCGAACGGGGCTTCCCGCAGCTCCGCTGCCACACGCAGCGTCTCCGGCGTCGTCGCTTGGTACTGGAAGCGACCCGTGTCGGTCACGATCCCGGCGTAGAGGCAGGCGGCGGTCTCCGCCGGGATCGCACCGCCGATCCGCCTGAGGAGTCGGAACACGATCTCCGCCGTCGAGGACGCGGACGGCTCGATCAGCGGCACGGTACCCAGGCCATCGTTGCTGACGTGATGGTCGATCCAGATCAACTCCTCGGCCTTCGACGCAGCACCGAGCAACGGGCCGAGACGGTCCGCGGACGCGCAATCGCAGGTCACCATCAGGGAAGGACGCTTGGGAAACTCCTTCACCTGCACGAGTCGATCGCTGCCCGGCAGCAGGGCGGCCCAGCGAGGCGGTTCGAGCGGCTCGTTCGGGAATGAGCAGATCGTCTCGACCCCCCGAGTGCGCAGGAAATTGGCCAGACCGAGCATCGAACCCAAAGCGTCCGCGTCTGGGTTCACGTGGCAGGCGATCGCCACGCTGGTGGCGGCACTCAGCAGTTCGGCGGCACGATCCAGCTGCGTCCGATCAGCGTCATCTCCGCTCATGGTCCGTCCTTTCGCTCGTGGAGCTGTTGCAGCAGGCGATCGATCCGCTCACCCTCCTCGGAGGTGTGGTCTTGTTCGAAGTGCAGTTCGGGAAGGAACTTCAACCGTACCTGGCGCCCGACCACCGACCGAAGGTGCGTCGTCGCCGAGCGGAGCCCTGCGGAGGTCGCGCGCCGCTGGGAGCCGTCTCCGAGCGTCGTGTAGTAGATCCATGCGTGGCGAAGATCCGGAGACGCCTTCGTCGCAGTAATGGTCACGAATCCGATCCGCGGATCCTTGAGCTTGGGCAACTCGAGCGCGAGCACCTCACGGATCTCTTCGGCCACACGGCTGGGCCGGGCACTCGGGAAGCCGGCAGCCGGCATCACTCTTCCTCCGGGTCGTGGAATGTCACGTCGCGGTCCAGTACCTCGACCCCCGGGTGGATCTCGACGAAGCGCTCCACCTCGTGCAGCACCTTGCGAAGGTGGTACCCCTCGGCACCCACGGCGGCGACCCCGATCGCGCTTCGCTGCCACAGCTGCTGATGATCGACTTCGGCCACCGCCACGGGAAAGCGGCCGCGCAGCCCTGCGGTAAGGGTCTTGACCACATGGCGCTTCTCCTTGAGCGAACCGCATCCTCGGATGCGAAGGTCGAACCGTTCCACCGCGACGAGCATGTGCAACCCCATGCGGTCCGCGCCTACAGCGAGCGGGCGACCTCGCGGACCTCGTAGGCCTCGATCACGTCGCCGTCTTTGATGTCCTGGAAGTTCTCGATCCCGATCCCGCACTCGTATCCCTGCGCGACCTCTCGGACGTCGTCCTTGAACCGGCGCAGCGAGCCGACCCTGCCGTCGTAGACCACCACGCCATCGCGCACCAGGCGCACCCTCGAGTCCCGCCGGATGTTGCCACCGGTGACGTAACAACCGGCGATGACCCCGAGCTTGGGGACACGGAACGTCGCACGCACCTCCGCCTGTCCGAGCTCCACGTCTTCTTGCCCAGGCGTCAGCAAGCCCGTGAGCGCTGCGCGAACATCCGCGATCGCGTCGTAGATCACGCGGTAGGTTCGGATGTCGACGCCCTCGGTCTCGGCGAGACCCCGTGCGCCGGCGTCCGGTCGCACGTTGAACCCGATGATGATCGCGTTGGACGCCATGGCGAGCTGGACGTCGTTCTCGGTGATACCGCCCGCGCCCGACCGGACGATCCGGATCCGCACTTCGTCCTGCGGGATCTTCAGGAACGAATCCGTCAGCGCCCCGAGGGACCCCTGGACGTCGGCCTTCAGCACGAGGTTGAGCTCGGCGACCTCGTCGTCGCGCGCCTGTGCGAGCAGGTCCTGCAGTGTGGTGGCTCGCGTCGTGACCAGATCGGCGGCGCGGGTGCGGGACTCACGATCCTGCGCGAGGTGTCGAGCGGCGCGCTCGTCCGCGACCTCGCGGAAGTCGTCACCGGCGGTCGGGACCGCCGACCACCCGAGGATCAAGACCGGCTTGGAGGGACCCGCGAGCTCGACGGGGCGTCCATGCTCGTCCCGCATCGCCCGGATCTTCGCGAAAGCCGTACCTGCGACCAGTGCGTCCCCGACCTCCAGCGTTCCGCGCTGGACCAATACGGTCGCGACGGGACCGCGGCCCTTGTCCAGGTGCGCCTCGATCACCGCTCCTCGAGCGCGGCCCCCGGGGTCAGCCTTGAGCTCCGCGAGATCGGCGACGATCAGGATCGTGTCGAGCAGCGCATCCAGGTTGGTATGCGCCTTCGCCGAAACGTCCACGAACTCATAGTCGCCGCCCCATTCGACGGGAACGATCCCCCGCTCCACCATCTGCTGGCGCACGCGGGTGGGGTCGGCCTCTTCCTTGTCGACCTTGTTGACCGCCACGATGATCGGGACACCGGCGGCCTTCGCGTGATCGAGCGCCTCGACCGTCTGCGGCATCACGCCGTCGTCGGCCGCAACCACGAGCACCGCGATGTCGGTGACCTGCGCTCCTCGCGCACGCATCGCGGTGAAGGCCTCGTGACCCGGTGTGTCGATGAACGTGATCTCGCGCTCTCCGACGTGTGCCTGATAGGCCCCGATGTGCTGTGTGATGCCCCCGAACTCACCCTCGACGACGTTCGCCTCCCGGATCGCATCGAGCAGCTTCGTCTTTCCGTGGTCGACGTGCCCCATGATCGTCACGACCGGCGGGCGGGGCCGCAGGGCCGCTTCGTCCACTTCTTCGTCGTCGTCGTCCGCGAGATCTTCATCGACGCCGACGATCTCTGCCTCATAGCCAAGTTCGTGCGTAACGAGTGTGAGCGCGTCGTCGGACAGCGAGGTCGTCGCCGATGCCATCTCGCCGAGGTCGAAGAGCGTCTTCACGACCTCGGCAGGGCTCTTCGAAAGCAGGTCCGCCAGCTCCTGCGCCGTGGTACCTCGAGCGATCTTTAGCTGCGAGAGGGACGGCGTTGTCGGCTCGGGAGCCGGGATCGACGTCGCATCGGGGGACGGCGCCTCGGCTTGGAGCACACCGGCCGAGCTTTCGGCGGCAGGAGGAGCAGTCTCCAGCTCCGCAGGCTCGGCGGCCGGCGCCGGTGCCTTTGCCGGTTTGGACGCGGACTTCGCGGAGGTCTTCGCCCTCGTCGTCTTGGTGGCCGGAGCGGCAGCCGCAGATCTCGCTGCGGTCTTGGCGGCGGGCTTGGGCTTGGCCTCGACTTCGGGCTTGGACTTGGGCTTGGACTTGGGCTTGGACTTGGGCTTGGACTCGGGCTTGGCCTCCGGTTTGGCCGCGGTCTTCTTGGCAGCCGGCTTGCGTCGCTTCGGCGGGGTGGGCGCCTCTAGGACCTCCTTCGGCTTGCCCCCCTTGACGGCCTTGCCGCCGGAAGCCCGGAGCCGTGGGACCGCCTCGTCGGGCACGCTCGAAGAAGCGGTCCCGCCGCCGATCCCCATCTCTTCGAGGACCCCCAGCAACTCCTTGCTGGAGACCCCCAGTTCCTTCGCCAGTTCGTGAACCCTCAAGCCAGCCTCACAACCTCGTCGATGTCCCTGCGTAGCCTAGCGTCTGCGTCGTCGGACGGGCCCGCGCGGAGCGCCCGGCGCAGCGCTTCAGTGCTGATGGGGGCGCCGGAACACGCTGCCTCCCTGTGCAGGTAGGCGCCTCGCCCCGGCGCCGCTCCCGTGCGATCCACCCGTAGCGTACCGTCCGGCAACCTAGCCACCCGAAGCAGGGCTGCCTTCGGCCCTCGAACGCGGCACACGACACAGATCCGTTCGGGCACACGCCCGCGCCGGGCCACCTCAGCCCTCCGCGGGAGTCCCCTCCTCGGTCGGCGCCGCGTCGGGCACCGAGACCGCATCCTCGACGGGAACCGGGGCGCCGTCCTCGGGCTCCGGCACCGGTGCAGGCTCTTGCGCAACGGGAGCGGTCGCCTCGGCGGTCGCCTCGGCGGTCGCCTCCGCAGCGGCTGCCGCGGCGCCGCGAGTCTCCTCTTGCTGTTGGGTCTCGGACTTGATGTCGATCCGCCAACCGGTGAGCCTGGCCGCGAGACGGGCGTTCTGGCCCTCCTTGCCGATCGCGAGCGACAGTTGGTAGTCGGGAACGATCACGAGCGCGTTCTGCGTTGAGTCATCAGTCTCCACGCGATTCACCTTCGCCGGCTGCAACGCATTCGCCACGAACTCCGCCGGGTTCGCACTCCACGGGACCACATCGATCTTCTCGCCCCGAAGTTCGTTAACGACCATGCGAACGCGGGAGCCCTTTGGACCGACACACGCGCCGACAGGGTCGACGGCCGGCTCGTTCGAGGACACCGCGATCTTGGAGCGATGCCCGGGCTCCCGGGCGACGTTCCTGATCTCGACGATCCCCTCGTCGATCTCGGGCACCTCCATCGCGAAGAGGGACTTCAACAGGCCGGGGTGGGACCGCGACACCACGATCTGCGGACCCTTGGTGCCCTTGCGGACCTCCGTGATGTAGGCCTTGAGGCGCTCGCCGTTGCGGTACGGCTCGCTGGGAACCTGCTCCCCCTGCGGCAACAATGCTTCGACCTTGCCCAGGTCGAGCAGGGTGTATCGCCGCTCGGACTGCTGCACGATGCCCGTGACGATGTCGCCCTCGCGTCCGGCGAACTCCTCGTAGGTCATCTCGCGCTCGGCGTCGCGGAGCTTCTGGAAGATCACCTGCTTGGCGGTCTGCGCGCCGATCCTGCCTTTGAAGTCGTCGGTAACTGCGACCTCCTGCTCGGAAACCACGCGGATCTCCGGCTCCACCGGCTCGGGGGCCTCCGTGGGCTCGAAGGACTGCGCCTGCTCTTCTGTCGCCTCCTCCACAACGGCCTCGGCCGCCGGCTCGTCGGGATAGATCTCCTCGAGCTCTTGGAGCCAGATGCGAAGGTCGCCGGTCTCGGGATCGATCGACGCGCGGACGCCGAGCGTGTCCTCGTCGATCTCCGGGTGCTCCTGCTTGTACCAGGACTTGTACGCCGAGGCCATGGCCTCCTCGAGGCCGGCGAGGATCGTCTCGAACGCGATGCCCTTCTCACGCTCCAACTCACGGAGCGCAGCGATCATCTCTGCGTTCATCTCGTACCTCTCTTCTGCTCGGCTCCCCACTCGAACACGGTGCGAGCCGACGCGATGTCGTCGTACCGGACGCGTACCTCTCCGCCGTCGGCGGCCACCACGATGGCCTCCGCATCGGCCGAGACGAGCGCGCCCGCGTGTGTCCACGAGCCGTCGATCGGCTCCGTCGTCTTCACCTTCACCCGGTCACCGATCCGGCGCTTGAAGTGCTCCGGCCTCCTGAGCGGACGCTCGATGCCCGGTGAGGACACCTCGAGCCGGTAGGACCCGGGGCCGGGGTCGAACCCCTCGAGATCGAGCCGTCGCGAGATACGCTCCGAGGTCTGCGCGATCGTGCCGAGATCCAGGGCACCGGCCGGGCGTTCGATGGTGACCCGGAGCACGCGCTCACCGTGTTCACGGGTGACCGACGCCTCCACGAGCTCGAGCCCATCGGATGCCACCACCGGTGCGATCAGCGTCTCCAGATCCTTCACCCCCCTCGCCCCTTTCCCGTTCGTGCTGCGGGAACAAGCCCTGAGAAACAGAAAGTGGGCCGCGGCCCACTCCGGTACGCACGAGTTCCAGTCCGAGAAAGAGTATAGCGGCGCCGGTTCGAACGCCTGCTTCGCCGCAGGTCAGCGAACCTCCGATGCCCCGTGGCGGAACGATCAGGGGGCTGCTTGCAGTGCCCTGGAGGCGGCGTCGACCGCTGCGGCAAGGGGGGCGGTCGTCCGTTCTCCGGATCGACGCGCTTTCACATCGATGGTGCCGGCCTCGATGCCGCGCTTGCCCACCACGACCTGCACCGGGTACCCGATCAGGTCGGCATCTTTGAACTTCACACCTGCGGACTCCGCTCGGTCGTCCAGCACGACCTCGACCCCGCGTTCGGACAGTCCCTCGTAGATCGCTTCCGCCTGCGCGACGGACGGTTCGTGGTCCCGCGTCGCGAGCACCACACAGACCTCGAAAGGGGCCAGCGCCTTGGGCCACGTCAGTCCGTCATCGTCGTGGAACTGTTCCGCCGCCGCCGCTACGATCCGCGAGATGCCGATCCCGTAGCACGCCATCTGGTACGGGTGCTCGATCCCGTCCTCGTCGGCGAAGGTGGCTTTGAGCGGTTCGGAGTAGAGCGTCCCGAGCTGGTAGATGTGGCCGACAACGATCGAGGACCCGATCCGCAATGCCCCGCCGTCGTTCGGACAACGGTCGCCTTCTGAGATCTGGACGAGATCCTCGTACCGGTCGACACGGAAGTCTCGCGTGACGTTCACCCCGACCGTGTGGTGGTCGGGTCTGTTCGCTCCGGCCACCCAGTTCCCCGCGCCGGACACGAGCCGGTCCGCGAGGATCGCGATCTCCTGGCCCAACCCCTGAGGCCCGACGAAGCCCCGTACGAGCCCATGGGCCTCGAAGGCGTCCTCGTCGAATGCCCGAACCTGCGATGGGGAATACAGCCGAGCGAGCTTCTTCTCGTTGACCTCCCGATCGCCGGGAACGAGCACCGCGACAGCCTGCCCCCCCGCGTCGAACAACATGGTCTTGAGGATCTGGGACTCGGGCACCTCGAGGAGCCGCGCGACCGCCGCAACGGAGGTGGCTCCCGGTGTCGCAACATCCTCGGACTTCGCGGGCTCGTCGACCGACGCGGCTTCGGGGAGATGCTGGGAGGCCGCCTCGAGGTCCGCCAGATAGTCCCCGTTCTCGCACGTCACGTACAGGTCCTCGCCGATCTCCGCCGGCGCCATGAACTCGTGGTTGACGTCACCGCCGATCGAACCGGGATCGGCCTCTACGACGAGGTAGTCCAAGCCGCATCTGGCGAAGACGCGATGGTAGGCCTGCAGCATCACGTCGTAGGACCGACGCATCGCGTCCTCGTCGACGTCGAAGGAGTAGGCATCCTTCATCAGGAACTCCCGGCCCCGCAGCAGTCCGTAGCGCGGACGCCGCTCGTCCCGGTACTTCCACTCGATCTGATACAGGTTCACGGGAAGATCGCGGTACGAAGGCAGCTCGCCCGCGACGAGCGGCGCAACGACTTCCTCCTGGGTGGGACCGAGTCCCACCTCACGGCCGTGCCGGTCCGTGAGCTTGAACATCTCGTCGCCGTAGGCCTCCCACCGGCCGGTGGCCTTCCAGGGATCGGACGGAAGCAGGATCGGCATCCGCAGTTCCTGCGCGCCGCACGCGTCCATCTCCTCCCGAACGATCGCCTCGATCTTGCGTACGGTTCGCAACCCGAGCGGCAGGGTCGTGTAAACACCCGCCATAACCTGCCGGATGAACGCGGCGCGCATCAACAACCGATGCGATGCGGCGTCCGCCTCGGCGGGATCCTCTCGCAGGGTGCGCGCGAACAGATGCGACAGACGCATCAGCGAAGGATACCCGTCCGGGTCGGCGCTCTCAGGTGGGCGCGAGCACGTCGAGCCACTGGCGCCACAGATCGGTGGCACCGGAGCCGTCCGACTCCGCGAACTGACTCGTCACCGCCACGCGCTCGGCGTCTCCCGGATCCCGGTTCGCGGCGCTGGTGCCGCCCCAGGGGTCGACTCCCGGCCCGGCTTGGTAGCGCGCCTGGCCGGCACGCAGTCGCACGGTACCGTCGATGGTTCCCCCGACGATGTCGGTCGCGTAGGCGGACAAATACTCCCCGCCCCCCAGCAGCCCCGCGCGAACGTACGTGGCGACGATCGTGCCCCCCGCGGTGGTGGCCACTGCCGGCCAGGCGAGATCGCGGTCCTCGATGGCGATGGTGCCGTGGGCGGTGACCACGGAGGCACCGAGGTCCGCGTCCGGACGCACTTGGTACCAGCGGACCGCCGATTCCACGTATCCCGCCCCGCCCACATCACGTCGGATCGTGTGCGCAGCCGTTATCCGATCGGCGTCGACGTCGTACACGGATGGTCCGAACCGAAGATCGCCCGTATCCCAGAACGTATCGGGGTCGCCGAGGCCCCCGTCGGCTTGTGTCCCGTAGGGAGCGACCGCCACCGGAGCGACCCTCTTGGCGGCGCGCGCGAGCTTGAGTCCCCCGCCCCCACGCTTGAGGCGCCACAGCACGACCCGTTCCCCTCGGATCGACCCCTGGAAGGAGACGAGGTACTGCACCTGCGGCGACGACCCGCCGTAGGTCTGCATCGGCTGCAGGCCGACGCCCCGCTCGTTGTGGGGATCACGCGTCCGGTCGCCTGCGAAGACCTTCCGCTGGAGTTCACCGCAACCTCCGTACAGGCTCCCCTTCGGGAACGCCAGGACCTGCGCGTAGTGGAACTTCGCCCCCTTGATCCCCCGCTGATCGGTCGCGATCGTCACGCGATCGCCCGTGAACCCCAGCGCCGGCTGCGTGGCGCGCTGCTTCGCGTCGCGGGGTGTCTGATCGCCGTTGATCTTGCGAACGCACCAGGCGCTCGGGTCGTCCGCCGTTTCGTCTCGCGCGGTCGCGACCACGATCCACGAGCGGGTCGGGTTCGAGGCGCGGTCTTGGGCGACGTAGACGAGGACGAACCGTTTGGCGTAGTGGTCGAAGACCACCCGCGGCGCGGACTCCACGGCGCCGTTGGGCAGCGCGTTGCGCAGCGATCGCAACCGGATCGGCCATCCGGCGCGCAGCGCCCCCGAAACGGGACCGAACACGCCGACATGCGGTGTCACGGCGGAGACGAACCAGGAGTCGCCGAGCGCCCCGGTGCTCGAAGCCGGAACCGCTCCCACCCGGTCGTCGATGCCGAGGAACCCTCCATCGGACACGGGCGTTCGCCCCACGATGGCGGTCTGGGACGGCGGGAGGAGGCGACCGGGATCAACGATCCTCGTCCGGAGCTTGCGACCCGCGACCTCAGCCGGCGTCGCAACGACATCGGCTGCGGCTACCGGAGAAGACACTGCAACGATGAGCGCGACCAACACGGCGATGTGGATGTGGCATCGGGTGGGACGGATCGCGAAGACCTTCCTGCGAGCGGCGTTCGGGGGAACTCCGCGGAACTCCCCCGACCCTACCGCACGGGCGCCGGAGACCGTCCACGTCAACGACCTCTCGCCCAATGTTTGACGGAACCCGAGCGAGCTGGCACGATGCCCCGGATGAGCGTTCTGGCG
Source organism: Actinomycetota bacterium (assembly GCA_040902745.1). Lineage (GTDB taxonomy): Bacteria > Actinomycetota > UBA4738 > UBA4738 > HRBIN12 > JBBDWR01. The sequence continues at coordinate 58,263 of JBBDWR010000029.1, forward strand.
GAAGGCTGGGTGTGGCGCTTGGGCTCGATGAGCCCGGTGCCGACACGCGCCTGATCCTCCACCAGCAACGACGACGCGGCCGGCCCCGGGCGATAAGCCCGGGGTTTTTCCGTTCCGGACCCGCCGACGAACCACAGAAGGAGGACCGGTGCAACCGCATCAGCAGATCCGGCCCGATCGAGACGAGTTCGACGCCCTCGCTTCGCAGTGGCCGCTCGTCCCGGTTTGGACCGAGCTGCTCGCCGACGTCTCCACCCCTGTCGGGCTGTTCCACGCGCTCGCGGGGGACGGACCCGGGATCCTGCTCGAGAGCGTTGAACGGTCGGAGCGCTGGGGTCGCTTCTCCTTCGTGGCGGGCGACCCCGCCGCCTTGATCGTCGCCGACGAGCGCGGCGTGCGGATCGAGGCGCAGGCACGAGATCTCCCCATAGCGGTGCCCGAATCCCCATCGCAGCCGCGCGAGGCCCTCCGCTCCGTGGCACAGGCGCTGCTCGGACCCCGGGTCGAGGCCCTCCCCGCCTTGACGGGCGGGCTGATGGGGGTCCTGAGCTACGAAGCCGCACACCTGCTGGACGGACATCCGTATCCGAGCGGCGACGGACCGGGCGGTCTGCCGCCGTGCCCTCCCATCACCCTGCAGGTGATCGACCGCGCCGTCGTGTTCGATCACTGGAGGCAGCGTCTGCTTCTCGTCGCGCACGTGCCCGCCGGCGGCTACGACGAGGGGGTTGCAGCGCTGGAGGATCTCGCCGAACGGGTCGGCGGAGCGGTCGCTCCTGCCCCCGCGCCGCTCCCCTCCTCAAGCGCGATCGACATCGGGCTCGGAGAAACGAACATGACCGACGAACGATTCGTGCAGATCGTCCGAGACTTCAAGGAGCACATCCTCGCCGGCGACATCTTCCAGGGAGTCCCCTCGCGACGCGTCGCGTTCCCTGCGCCGGACGGAGGATTCCCGATCTACCGCCGACTGCGGGTGAGCAACCCGTCGCCGTACATGTTCTACGTCCGCCAGCCCGGCATGGAGCTCGCAGGCTCCTCCCCGGAGCCACTGGTGCGCGTCGAAGGACGACGTGTATCGACCCGCCCGATCGCCGGGACGTACGCTCGCGGCGCCGACGAACAGGAGGACCTCGCGCTCGAGCGCAAACTCCTCGCCGATCCGAAGGAGCTCGCCGAACACGCGATGCTCGTCGATCTCGCCCGCAACGACATCGGCCGTGTGTGCACGGCGGGGACCGTCGAACCCACGGAACTCATGGTGGTCGAACGATTCTCCCGGGTGATGCACATCGTGAGTACCGTCGAGGGCGATCTCGCCGACGGACTCGATCCACTCGACGCGCTCGCGGTCACGTTCCCTGCCGGGACCGTGAGCGGTGCTCCCAAACGCAGGGCCATGGAGTTGATCGCCGAAGCAGAGCCGACCGCGCGCGGCCCCTACGCTGGGGCGGTGGGATATCTCACCTTCGCCGGAGATCTCGACTTCTGCATCACGATCCGTACCGCGGTGATCGCCGATGGCATCGCCACGGTGCAATCCGGCGGCGGCATCGTGGCCGATTCCGATCCCGAGACCGAGCTGCGCGAGAGCAAGGCGAAGGCATCGGGTCTCATGCCTGCGGTCGCCGGACCGGCGAGCACCCCGAGGGCCTCAGCGTCCGGCGAGAACGATCCGGCCGCGGATACGGGAGCGCTGCGATGATCCTCGTGATCGACCACTACGACTCGTTCGTCTACAACCTCGTCCAGTTGATCGAGAAGCTCGGCGCAAGCACCGACGTCGTCCGCAGCGATGCGGAATCCGCCGAGGCACTGGTTGCTCGCAGGCCCGACGCCGTGGTGCTGTCTCCCGGTCCCGGTCGACCGGAGGACGCCGGATGTATGACCGACCTGCTCGCGATCCTCCCGTCCGAGACCCCAGTCCTCGGCGTGTGCCTCGGTCATCAGGCCCTCGGCATCGCCGCGGGAGGACGGGTCGAGCGCGCCGCCCCCGTCCATGGGAAGGCGTCCAAGGTCTTCCACGAAGGAGCGGGGATCCTCGCCGGCGTCTCGAACCCGTTCGAGGCCGCCCGGTACCACTCGCTCGTAGTGTTGCGCGACGACCTCCCCGACCAGCTCGAGCTCACCGCATGGACCGACGACGGACTCGTGATGGCGACCCAGCACCGGGAGCTTCCTCGATTCGGCGTCCAGTTCCACCCGGAGAGCATCCTGACACCAGAGGGGCCGACGATCGTCGAGAGCTTCTTGCGCCTCACGAGGTAGCCAGCCGTGAGTTTGCACTCGTGACGAGCTCGGACCAAGCTGAACGCCCGCATCCGGCCCCAACGAGGAGACTCGCGATGAGTGACCTTGCCAGCCTGTTCCAGACTGCGAGCAGCCGATTCGGAGAGCTCGTGCATCTCGTGCGAGATGATCAGTGGACATCGTCGACGCCATGTACCGAGTGGGACGTCCGCGCGCTCGTGAATCACCTGGTCGTCGAGGATCTCTGGGTACCTCCACTGCTCGCCGGCAAGACCATCGAGGACGTGGGAGACGCCTTCGACGGTGACGTGTTGGGGGACGATCCGATCGCAGCTTGGGATCGCGCGGTCGGATCCGCGCAAGCGGGATTCTCCGCGGCTGACGCGATGACTCGCAAGGTCCACCTATCGTTCGGCGAGTCACCCGCTGAGGAGTACGCGTTCCAGTTGACAGCTGACCATACGATCCACGCGTGGGATCTTGCTCGTGGGATCGGCGCCGACGACACACTGGATCCCGAACTCGTCACGTTCGTCAGCGAGCGACTGCTCCCTCAGATCGAGGATTGGCGGTCGGGTGGCGCGTTCGTCAACCCGGTGCCGGTGCCGGAGGGTGCAGACACACAGACTCGGCTTCTCGCCGAAACCGGCCGCACGGTCTGAGCCGAGCAGGCCGCTGCCCTTCGGACCCGATCTATCAGGCGGGCTCGGAGGCGCGGTCGGCCTCGATCTTCTTGGCCTCGGCGATCAATCGCGAGACGAACTCCGATTCAGGGATCTTATCGACGACCTCGCCGCCGACGATCAGGAATCCCTGCCCTTTGCCCGCCGCGATGCCGAGGTCGGCCTCGCGAGCCTCGCCGGGTCCGTTCACGACGCAGCCCATGACGGCGACGCGGATCGGAACCTTGAGCCCTTCACGCTCGAGTGCCTCGTTGACCTGCTTCGTGAGACCCAGCACGTCGACCTCGGCGCGACCACAGCTGGGGCAGGCAACCAGGTCGAGTCCGCGTTTGCGCAACCCGAGGGATTGCAGGATCGCGGCGCCGACCTTGACCTCCTCGACAGGGTCGTCGGTCAGCGAGACGCGGATCGTGTCACCGATCCCTTCGGCGAGCAGCGTGCCGATCCCCACGGCGCTCTTGACCCCTCCGATCGGCATCGGGCCCGCTTCCGTGACGCCGAGGTGGAGCGGATAGTCGCACTTCTCGGCGAGCATCCGGTAGGACTCGATCATCACGCGGGGATTGGAGTGCTTCACCGAGATCTTGATGTCGAAGAAGTCTTCGTCCTCGAGGATGTGGGCTTCGTTCAAGGCCGATTCGGTCAACGCTTCGGGCGTGGGCGCCCCGTACTTGTCGAGAAGGTCCTTCTCCAGCGATCCGGCGTTGACCCCGATCCGGATCGGGACGCCGCGGTCCTTGGCCTCGCGCGCGATCAAGCGGACCTTGTCCTGGTACTTGATGTTGCCGGGGTTGATGCGGAGTCCCTGGATCCCCGCTTCCAGCGCTGCCATCGCGTACTTCCACTGGAAGTGGATATCGGCCACGACCGGGATCGTGGACTTGGCTGCGATCGCGGTGAGCGCCTCGGCGTCCTCCCAATGCGGGACGGCGACCCGGACGATCTCGCAGCCCGTGGCGACGAGCGAGGCGATCTGTTGCAGAGTCGCGTTGATGTCGGCGGTCTTGGTCGTCGTCATCGACTGGATCCGCACCGGAGCGCCTCCGCCGATGTCGACGTCGCCGAGCCGGATCTTCCGCGTCTGTCGTCGTTCGGTCAGCATGGGCACACCCGGCTCGAGCGACTCATTCCCCGAAGACGTGGAAGGTGATCTGGCGCTCCTTCGGTTCGTCCATCTCGAACAGGATCAGTCGCTGCCAGCGGCCGAATCCGGGCTCGCCCGCGACCACGGGGATCGCGTGGGAGGTGGCCGACAGCAGCATGGCCTTCACGTGGGAATGGCCGTTGGCTCGCTCATGCGGCTCCTGGAGGTTCTGTGTGCGCAGCTCGAGATCGTCGTGCGCGTAGTACAGATCCTCGTCGGGCACGAGGTCGCGCACCCGGGTGCGGAAGTCGGCCATCGCGCCGTCCTCCCATTCGTTGATGAGCAGGGCGCACGTCGTGTGGGCGCAGAAGACGATCGCCGCCCCCTCGGTCACTCCCGAGTCCTTGACGGCTCGGTCCAGCTCCTCGGTGAGATCGCGATAGGCGTAGCGCTCGGGTGCGGTCACTTCGATCGTCGTCGTGCGAGCGGTCACAGATGCCTCCTTGTACCGACGTTCGTTTTCGGGTCGGGCCCGGACTGCTCCTCGTCACCGCGAGATGCCGCGGCCGGCAACTCGAAGGCGAAGATGCTGCCCTGGCCCGGCCGGCTCTCTGCCCAGATCCGACCACCATGTGCCTCGATCACCGAGCGGGCGATCGCGAGGCCGATCCCGGTGCCCCCGTCGTCTCGGGAGCGCGCTGAGTCTACGCGGTAGAACCGCTCGAAGAGACGAGGAAGGTGCTCGGGGGGGATGCCCACCCCGGTGTCCGCCACGCGCACCTGGACCGCGCCTTCGTGCGGCTGCGCGGTCACGGTCACGCTCCCTCCGGCCGGCGTGAATCGAACCGCGTTGTCGAGCAGGTTGAACAGCACCTGGTGCACGCGCTCCGCATCCGCAAGCGCCGCGGGAACGCCGTCGGGGATCTCGCTCTCGACGCGTACCTGCCTCGCAGCGCGAGCGACCTCGATCTCCGATACCACCCGGTCGACGAGTGGTGCGATCGGCACCCGGCCCCGGTGCAGCGGGACATCGCCCGACTCCAGCCGGGACAGGTCCAGGAGTTGATCGACGAGCCGGCCGAGGCGTTCGGCTTGCCCGAGCATGACCTGCAGCGTCTCGGGATCAGGTTGTTCGACCCCGTCGAGGAGGTTCTCCAGGTGCGCGTGCATCGCCGTGATCGGGGTCTTGAGTTCGTGGGCCGCGTTCGCGACGAGATCCCGACGCTGTCGCTCGACGCTCTCGAGTTCGGAAGCCATGCGATTGAATGCCTCGGCGAGCTGGCCGACCTCGTCTCGAGAGGTCGTAGTCACGCGATGGCCGTACTCGCCCATCGCCATCGACCCCGCGGCGGCAGCCATATCCCGCAACGGCTGGGTCATGCCTCGCGCGAGCCACCGTGCGAACAACAGCGCGGTGCCACCGGCGATCGCTCCCGCCAGCAGGAGCTGCCATCGGTAATCGCGGAGGAAGCGTGCGGATTTCGCGAAACCGCCGACCAGCCCACGGGGCGGGGCGTTGCGGTAGGCGTAGATCGTTGCGACCTGTTTGCCGTCCACGACCATCGGTACCGCAGCCCAGATCACCTCCGCGTTGACTCCCCAATGGCTCCGACCGTCGAAATACTGCGGGGGCAGCTCATCGGGAGCCCTGCCCTCGAAGTATCTGGCGTGGTTCAGGTAGAGGATCTCGACGCCCGGTGGCGTCTTGCGCAGATCGGCCGACGCCGCGCGGTTCGCGACGACCATGAGCCGGAGGAAGTCCGCTTCCGCTTGCGAATTTCGCAGCGCGTACGCGAAGAGAACGTAGATCACCACCAGGGTCACCATGACCGCGAGGACGATAGTGGATCCGAGCTTGGCCCGGATCGACGGCAGCCGCTGCAGGACCCGCATCTATCCGCCGTCCTGGAAGGCGTACCCCACGCCGTGGACCGTGCGGATGAAGCGCGGTTCGTTGCCGTCCTCCTCGAGCTTGCGACGGATCCGTGCGACGTGTGAATCGACGACCCGCCCGCCCGCGTAGTCTCGGTAACCCCACACGCTGTCCATCAGCTGCTCGCGGGAGAGCACGACGCCGGGCTCCGCAGCGAGAGTCGCTAGGATCTCGAACTCCAGCGGGGTCAGCGGGACTTCTTCACCGTCGAGAACCGTGCGCCGCCGCTGCGGGTCGATGACCAATCCGTCGTGCTCCACGGGACCGCTCGGCTTAGCCGTGCGGATGTTGTCCATACGCCGGATGATCGCGCGAACGCGAACCGCGAGCTCACGCAGGCTGAAGGGCTTGGTGAGGTAGTCGTCGGCACCGGCGGCGAAGCCGGCCACCTTGTCCGTTTCCTCGGTGCGCGCCGTGAGCATCAGCACCGGGGTCCAGCCGTCGCGCTGGATCTCCCGGCACACTTCGAGGCCGTCCATCCCGGGAAGCATCAGGTCCAGTACGACCAGATCGGGGGATACCTGGCCGTGCAAGCGGATCGCCTCGGGACCGTCGTAGGCCACTTCCACGCGGTAGCCCTCGCTCTCGAGGCGCTTGCGGACTGCCTCCGCGATCGCCTCCTCGTCGTCGACGACCAGGACGGTTCTCTGCTCACTCACGGCACCATCGTAGCCCGCGTCGCGTGATGGACCATCAGCGAGGGTGTGGAGATATCGTGGTTCGGACTTGCTGAACAGCGAGGATGTTCATCCCTGCGCTGTTGGGTTCGGAGGCTCCCGCGGCGGAGCGGACGTGCGTCAGGGCCCGAGCTGCAGGGGCTTGGTGATGTCGACGAGCACCGCAGCAGAAGTGAACAGCACGAAGAAGGTCAGGACCACCGCGGCCACCGGAACGAGCCGCCGGACATCCACGCGCTTGCCTCGGATCTTCTCGATCACCAGGACCGCCAGGTGTCCTCCGTCGAACGGCGGCAAGGGCAAGAGGTTGAGCAGTCCGACGAAGACGTTGATCGCCCCGAACAAAAACAGCAGCTGGAAGAACCTCCCACCTTCGGACAGGGTGCCCGCCGCGCCCGCCAGGCCGATCGCGCTCGCCGGATCGGTGACCTCCCGCTCCGCGTCGGTGAACAGGAGATCGCGCATCCGCCCGATCCCTTCGGGGCCGAAGATCCGAGCCGCCTCGCGTACCGAGTCCTGCGTTGCCAACCAGACCATCTGCGCGCCGTCAGACAGAGACTGCGGGAACCCGCTCTTCTCGACGACAGACTCGCTCAGCTCCACGCCGATCCGCCATTGCATCTGGACTTCATCGACGCCTGGAGACGGCACGAGGACCGGTTGGAGCGTCGTTTCGATGACCTCGCCGTCACGCTCGATCACTAGTTCGAGCGCGTCGCGCTGATGCTCGCCGACGAACTCGACGAAGACGTTCGCCGAGGGTTCGCTCACGCGATCCGGCCCGCTGGCGACCTCGACGACGCGATCCCCGCGGCGCAGGCCGGCGACATCGGACGGCGTGGCCAGAACGCTCGCGGCGACGACCGTTTCCACCCGCTCGGTTGTTTCCCCCTGTTGCCGTTCGAGTACCAACAGCAGCTCTTCACCCTGGTGTTCGCGGACGAATCGTTGGAACCCCGCCTCGCTCGGGTGCGCAACGCTGGCAGACCCCGCCACCACGAGCACGACGCGGTCTCCGGCCATCGCGGACAAATCCCCGGGCGGAAGCGGTGCCGCGAACGTCTGCTCGACCGTGGGAAACGTCACGGACTCGGATGGGAAGAGCCCTCCGGCGAACGTCAACGCGATGGAGAAGAAGATGAAGGCGATAACGAAGTGCGTGAGCGGCCCCGCGGCGATCACGATCGCGCGCTGCCAGGCCGGCTTCTCGTAGTAGGTGCGTGGGAAGTCGGGGTCGGAGGGCGCCACGGGACGGAACGGGTCCATCCCGGCGATCTTCACGTAGCCGCCCGCCGGGATCGCCTTGAGGCCGTACTCGGTCTCGCCGCGACGGACCGACCAGAGCCGCTTGCCGAAGCCGACGAAATACTCCTCAACCTTGAACCCGAAGAGTTTCGCGAACCCGAAGTGTGCGGCCTCGTGGATCAGGACCACGAGCAGGAGCATCACGATGAACGCCGCCACGCCCAGGGCGGTGCTCACGGGCTAGTCCTCCTCGAGCAGTTCGGCCGCGCGCTTGCGGGCCCAGGTGTCGGCCCGCTCGAGGTTGACCACGGAAACAACCGAGGGAGCCTCGTGCTCGTCCACGGTGGTCTGCACCACCTCGACGATGCGTGTGAGCTGGATCTTGCCCTCAAGGAAGGCCATCACCGCGACTTCGTTGGCGGCATTCATCACCGCAGGGAAGGTCTGGCCGAGCTGCCCCACGCGGTACGCGAGATCGACGGCGGGGAACGCCTCGCGATCGACGGGTTCGAAGGAGAAGGAGGAGTCGACGAGCGGCACCGACTCGATGCCGGTCGGCAGCCGGTCGGGCCAGCCGAGCGCGAGCTGGATCGGGAGCCTCATGTCCGGCGCCGCGATCTGTGCGGTGATGCCGCCGTCGCGGAACTCCGCCATCGCATGCACCAGTCCTTCCGGGTGCACCACGACGTGGATCGACGAGTACTCCAGGTCGAAAAGGTAGTGCGCCTCGATCACCTCGAGCCCCTTGTTCATGAGCGTCGCCGAGTCGATCGTGATCTTGGGTCCCATCTGCCACACTGGGTGCGCCAGCGCCTCCTTGACCGAGGCGCGGGCGAGTTCGTTTCGGGTCCAGCCCCGGAACGGCCCGCCGGAGCCGGTAAGGATCACGCGCTTGAGGTCCTCGCGTTGCTCCCCACGCAGGCACAGCGCCAGGGCTGCGTGTTCGGAGTCGACGGGGATCAGTCGCTCGGGCTCACCCTTGATCAGATCCTTCACGAGCTCGCCTCCGACCACGAGACTTTCCTTGTTGGCCAGGGCGAGCGTCTTGCCGCTCTGCAGCGTGGCCATCGTGGGTCCCAGTCCGGCCGAACCGACGAGTGCGTTGAGCACCATGTCGGCTTCTGCATCGCGGGCGAGTCGCTCGGCGGCGTCGGGGCCGACGAGCAGCTCGACGCCCTTGAGACCCTCGAGCTTCTCCTTGAGGTCGATCGACGCGGTCTCGTCGGCGATCGCGACGAACGGCGGCAGGAACTCGCGGATCTGGCCGATCAGCAGCTCGTGGTTGGTGCCCGCGGACAGCCCGACAACCCGGAACCGGTCCGGGTTGCGGCGCACGACGTCGAGCGCTTGGGTTCCGACGGAACCCGTCGAGCCGAGAACGATCAATGAACGCATCGTCATCTAGGGTACCCCGGGTCTCCCACAAGTCGAGGAATCCCTGGTCGCGTCACCGGCAGGCACGTCTCCGACGTCAGCGACCCTTCCCCACCAGTATCGGATCGAGCGCCGACGACCGCGATACCTTGCGTTCGGTAGCTGACAGGGCCGTGGTGCGCGCAGGCGCGGAAGGTCTACAGGAAGATGCGGAAATACAGGAACGCGGCGGGGGCCACGAAGAGGAGCGAGTCGATCCTGTCCAGCACGCCTCCGTGCCCCGGGAGGATGCTTCCCATGTCCTTCACGTCGAGATCGCGCTTGATCAACGACTCGGCGAGGTCTCCGATCGGGGCGAAGATCGCCACGACGATCGCGAGGCCGATCGAACGACCGACCGTCTCGAGCGGGTCGACCAAGGGCGAGAGCACCGCGACCGCCACGATGATCACGATCAGGGTGGCCCCGATCGCTCCCTCCCAGGACTTCTTCGGGCTGATCGATTGTGCGAGCGGGCGACTTCCCCACACGGAACCGATCGCGAATGCAGCTGTGTCGTAGACGAAAGTGAGGCCGATCACGGAGATCATCAGCGCGCGCCCGTCGAGAGCCTCCGGCAGGGCAAGGGTGATCAGCGCGTATCCCGCAAGCCCGGCGACGTAGATCACCGGCAGAAGCGTCGATGCGATCCCGACGACGATGTGCTTGCGATGGGCGGCGGGGACGGTCATGTACCACAGGAACGTCGCGAACGTGCCGAGCGCGATCATCGCGAGCATCGCGGCCTCACCGTGGTAGTACCCGGCAGCAAGCACCAGCGCGCCCGTCGCCAGTCCCACGATCGTGGCGGGCTGCAGGTGGCGCTTCTGCACAACCCAGTACAACTCTCCTTGCGCCAGCAGAACGAGCGCCGACGCGACGATCGCGAACACCCCGGAGCCGATCGCGAGACTCCCGAGCGCGACCGCCGCGAGGACGACTCCGGTCAGGAACGCCGCCGGGACGTCGCGGCCTCCGCCACGACCCTCCTCCGCGCCCCCGACCTCCACCGAGGTCGGTTCCTGCCAGCTGGGTCCGTCGTCCGGGCCGCCGACCATGACCGGATCGTCGGCTCCTCCCTCGTCGAGATCGGCAAGGAGCGTCTCTTCGACCTCGGTCGCGGGTGCGAACGGCTGCGAGACGTCGTAGGGCTCCCCGACCACCGTCTCGGTTGCGTACACCTCGACCTGCTCGGTCTCGGGCGCGTTCTGCGGGTCCAGCTCCTCCGTCGGGTACGACGCAGGCGGCTCGTCGACCGGCGGCATGTGATCGTCACCCGAAGCGCTCGGCGCCTCCTGCCCGGTTTCGGCGCGCACCGACGCGGCGAAGTGTTCGGCGGCGGCAGCGATGTCGGGCTCGTCCTGCGGCTCTGAACCGAGTACCTGCGCCTCGACCGGCTCGACGACTTCGACCACGTCGGTCACATCGACCACTTCCACCTCGGCCTCGGCCGAAAATGGCCACTCCCCCTCGTCGACCGGATCCGCGGTGTCGAACAGGTCTGCCTGTGGCTCCTGAGTCGGCTGTCCTGCAGGGCGGACCCGGATGCCTTCGATCATGTCCCCGGCGGGCTCGTCCGGCTCCTCGTCCGAGAGCTCCGCCGACCCGGATCCGGGCGGCTGGGTTTCGGCGTAGATGTCGACACGTCGCTCGGGGCGACCGGAGGCAGCGTCGCCTGGCAGGTCGTACGCGGGCTCGTCGGCCGTCGGCTCCTCGTACGACGTGGGTTCGGCCGGCGTGGGGCGAACGGGTTCGGACGGCTCGGTCGCAGGGGCCTCGGGCTCGGGCCAGTCGACGTCCTGGATCGGTGCGAAGAACTTGTCCAGGTCCTCGAACAGCTCGTCCTTGTCCCGGTCGCGATCCGTCACGCGATCTCCTTGAGTTCCTGCTCCTTGTGGGCGAGGATCTCATCGATCTCCGCGACGTGCTGGTCCGTGAGCTTCTGCAGCTCCTTCTCGGCACGCTTCAAGTCATCCTCGGAGATGGTGCCCTCTCGTTCAAGTCTTTCGAGCTTCTCCTTGTCGTGCCTACGCACGTTCCGCACCGCCACCCGGCCGTCCTCCGCCAGACCGTGGACCACCTTCACGAGCTCGTTGCGGCGCTCCTGCGTCAGTTGCGGGATCGTCAGCCGTATCAGGGCGCCGTCGCTCTGCGGCGTGATCCCCAGATCGCTGGTCTGGATGGCCTTCTCGATGGCGCCGACAGAATTGCGATCGAACGGCTGGATCACGAGGGTCCGGCCCTCTTGCACCGAGATACCGGCCAGCTGCTGCAGCGGCGTCTGGGCCCCGTAGTAGTCGACGGTCACACGGTTGAGCAGGCTGGTGTTGGCTCGCCCGGTGCGCACACCACCCATCTCGTCCTTGAGATGGGTGACGGCCTTCGCCATCTTCTCCTTCGCCTCCGAGAGCGCCGCCGGCACGGTCACGAGGCCGCCCCATGAACCAACGTGCCGATCGGTTCCCCGGACAGGGCGCGCCGGATGTTGCCCTCCTGGCGGAAGTCGAACACGATGATCGGCAGATCGTTCTCCATGCACAACGAGATCGCGGTGGCGTCCATCACCTGATACCCCTCGCGCAGCACGTCGAGATACTCGATCGTCTCGAACTTGCGCGCGTTCGCGTCCTTGTGCGGGTCGGCCGTGTACACACCGTCGACCTTGGTCCCCTTCAAGATCGCCTGCGCCTTGATCTCGAGCGCGCGCTGAGCGGCCGTCGTGTCCGTCGAGAAAAATGGAGCACCGAGTCCCGCCGCGAAGATCACGATGCGGCCCTTCTCCAGGTGCCGTGTCGCGCGCAGCGGAACGTACGGCTCTGCGATCTGTGCCATCTGGATCGCCGTCTGGACCCGCGTGGTGACGTGGATCTTCTCGAGAGCATCCTGCAACGCCAGGGCGTTCATCACGGTTCCCAGCATGCCCATGTAGTCGGCGCGGCCGCGGTCGATACCCTCGGCGTCGCGTCCGCGGAAGATATTGCCGCCGCCCACGACCACCGCGGTCTGCACGCCGAGATCGACGACTTCGGCGAGCTGACGGGCAAGCAGCGTCGTGGCCTCGGTGGAGATGCCGTGTTCGTCGTCGGGCGGAGAGAACGCCTCGCCGGAGAGCTTGAGCAGAACCCGGTGGTAGATCGGCCGTTCGGCGCGCGGCGTCGCCGGCGGCTCGATCTGCGGCGCCCCATCGCTCATCTCGCCGGCCCCTTCAGTCGAGTTCCTCGCCAAGCTTGTACCGGACGAACCGGCGCACGGCAACTTTCTCTCCCAGCTTGGCCGCCGTCTCGTCAACGAGCTGCCCGATCGTGAGGGAGTCGTCCTTGACGAACACCTGGTCGAGCAGGACGACATCTCTGTAGAACGCCTCAAGCTTGCCGTCGACGATCTTGGGGATCACGTTGTCGGGCTTGCCCAGCTCAGCGGCTTGCGCAGAATAGATCTCGCGCTCCTTGGCCAAGACGTCCTCGGGAACGTCTTCGCGAGAGCGGTATCGCGGAGCCATGCTCGCGATGTGGACCGCGAGGTCCTTGGCGAGCTGCTGGAACTGCTCGGTGTTGGCGACGAAGTCCGTCTCGGTGTTCACCTCGACGAGGACGCCGACGGTACCGTTGAAGTGCTGGTAGTTCGCGATCACTCCCTGCTCGGCGGCGCGGTCCGCGCGCTTGGCGACGCCGGCCAAGCCCTTCTCGCGTAGCAGTTGGGTCGCCTTCTCGGCATCGCCGCCCGCCGCGACGAGGGCCTTCTTCGCGTCCATCATCCCGGCGCCGGTGGCATCGCGAAGCGTCTTGACCTGTGTGGCGGTGACGTCGCTCATACCGTCGGCTCCTCCGTGCCCGAGGGCGCAGCCACCGCGGGCTCCTCGGGAGTAGTCGCGGGTTTTGGAGCGGACTTCGCGGCTGGCTTCGCGACCGAAGGTTTCGCGGCCGGCTTGGCGGCCGGCTTGGCTGCCGGCTTCGCCGTGGACTTGCCCGGGGCAGGCGGCTTCGCGGGTGCCGCCCTGACCTTCGCAGGCGCGGGCGTTGCTGATGGAGCCGCGTCCGTGGCGCTGGTCTCGGAGCCGGCCGGCTTCGCCGCGTCGGGCGTCGCTGCGGCCTCGGGTTCGATCTCGGGGCCGGTGGCCTTCGTGATCGCGCGCTCACGACCCTCCTGGCGTCCCTCGACGATCGCGTCGGCGATCACCCTGGTCACGAGGTTCACGGCACGGATCGCGTCGTCGTTGCCCGGGATCGCGTAGTCGACCTCGTCCGGGTCGCAGTTAGTGTCCACGATCGCGATCACCGGCAGACCGAGCTTTCGAGCTTCGGTGATCGCGATGTGCTCCTTCTTCGTATCGATGATGAACACCGCGTCAGGGAGTCGCTCGAGATCCTGGATCCCGCCGAGGTTGCGCTCCAGCTTGGCCATCTCGTGGCGCAGGCGGATCACTTCCTTCTTCGGCAGCGAGTCGAACGCGTCGGTGCGATCCATCTCACGGAGTTCCCGAAGGCGGATCAACCGCTTCGACACCGTCTGGAAGTTGGTGAGCATGCCCCCGAGCCAGCGCATCGTGACGAACGGCATGCCGGAGCGCCCAGCGTGCTCGTGGATCGGCTCGTGCGCCTGCTTCTTGGTTCCGATGAACAGCACGACGCCGTTGCGTGCGGCGAGGTCGCGGACGAACGCATGTGCCTGCTCGAGGCCTTCGAGACTCTTCTCGAGGTCGATGATGTAGATGCCGGAGCGTTCCCCGTAGAGGAAGCGCTGCATCTTCGGGTTCCAGCGCCTGGTCTGGTGCCCGAAGTGCACGCCCGCCTCGAGGAGCTCCCGCCTCGTGACGACGGGCATGATGCCTCCTTCGTGGTTTTTCGTGATGCCCTCGGCCCGGATCTTCCCGTCCCGGCCCGGCGTCTCCGCCGGGACCCCGGGATACGGTCCCCGGGCCTGTGGTGTACGCCGAAGCGCCGCGAGGGAGTCTAGCAGCGGGTTCGGGCTCTCCCCAGCCGCTCGCTCAAGGGGTCAGCCCCGGGAGCGGCGCTGCCCGACGTCCGGAACCGGCAACCCCGGTTCGGCGAAGAGATAGCGATAGCAATAGACGGCGAGGAACCCGACGTGCACGACGTTGACGCCGAGCACACCGATCCACGTGGCGACTCCGGGATTTGCGTCCACCCGGCCGAGGCCGGGCACGAGCAGCGGGGAGATGAACGCGAAGAGGGAGTATGCGAACGCCAGCACGAGGTTCTGGGACCCGGGAACGCGAGCCGCGGAGAACGTCCGGCGGAGGGCGAGGCCGATACCCCTGGGATGCTCCACGCCGACGACCGGACCATAGGACAGGAAGAAGACGGAACCGACGAGCAGGAGCAGGGACACCGCGATCCCAAGCCCGAACCCGCCCACGATGTTGATGATCAACGTGGCGGTGAACGCCAAGATCCCGATCGCCAAGGTGACGGGGATCGCACGGACGCCCGCACGCAGACCGGCGCCGGAAACGCGGCCGTATCGGATCTGCTCGACGACGAGTCCCGCCAGCAACGCGGTCACCACGGCGCGGACCGCGATGAGGACGGGGGCCGCGAGAGAACCGCCGCGCACACCGAACGTCTGGTTCGCCGCAACGATATCGGCGCTGACGCCGATCGACGGCAGCGAAAGGTAGCCCGCGAGGTTCCCGATCAACGGGACCGACCCGAGGAGTTGCAGGACAACCCACACGAGGAAGGGGACCACGAGCGCTGTGCCGAGCAGGACGGGCGAGGAACAGACCGCGAGCAGGCCCCGGGCGAACGATTGGCGCAGCGAGGGATAGGGAGATTGGGCGGGGGCTGCGACCGCACCGCGTCCGAGCAAACCACCCAGCACCCCCGCCGACCGTTGCCGAACCGGTTGCGGCGATGGCGAGGGCGACCGTGCTGGGGCTCGGTAGTCGGCCCGGCGCTTCTTCTTCGCGTTACTCACTCGTCCGCGTCCCCTTCGTCGTCCGAGGTCCCATCCTCAGCGGACCCGCGTGATGCGTCGTCGGCTACCGGCGACGGCGCGATCCGAGACGCGACCAAACGCAGGGGAACGAACAGAACAAGGGCGACGATCGCCGCCGCCCCCAACCAGCCGAGCACGAGCGCCGATCCCTGGAGCTCGGATGGTGACACGATCGCTGACAAAGAAGCGTCTGGATCGTGCTCGAAAGCGACGACTCCCGACCCTTCAGCCGCTCGTGTGACGACGAGCAGGTCCTCCGATAGTGCGATGGGCCCGAGTTCGTCTCCGGCGTCGCTCTCCCAAGCCAACAGGCCGGTGTCTCGATCGATCGCAGCCAGTCGTCCGTCGATCAACCCGACGACCACGGCCTGGCCGGAAACCACGGGAGCGCTGAACCGGATCCCCGAGTTGAGCGCGTAACTCCACTCGACCTGGCCCGTGTTCGTGTCAAGTCGATGCAACCCTCCGGTGTCGTCGCCGAGGTAGACCGCTCCGTCGGCGGCTGCCGGCGAGGTGAGCAGGCCGAAGGATCGGAATCCCGCGCTCGTGCTCCATCGTTGCGCGCCATCGGCGAGAGAAAGCGCATGGACCACTCGATCGAACGCTCCGAAGAACACCGCCCCGTCGGCGATCGTGGGAACGGTGGTGAACGGATTCGGTGCGGTCACCGGCGGAGCAACGCTCCAGAGCACTGCTCCCGTCGCGAGATCGTAGGCCGCCACCGTTGGCTGGACCTCGTCAGCCTGCTGAAAGGACAGAACCACCTTGCCGTTGGCGACGGCAGGCGAGCGCAGGACCTCTCCTCCAACGTCGACCGGTTCGTTCCAGACCGGCTTGCCGGTGGCTGCGTCGAGCGCCGCGAGCACGCCGGTGTCGTCGCCCACGATGAGCGTGTCACCGTGCGCCACGGGCGGTGCCTCTGCAACGCCCTCAAGGACTGCGTCCGTGCTCCAGACCTCTTCTTGCGTCTCGATGTCGATGGCGACGACCGTCGATCGCTCCCGGTCGTCGCTCCCGGTCGCCTCGGGTGTCGGTGTCGCCTCGGGATCCTCCAGACCACCTCCCTCGGTGTACACGAAGAGATCACGGTCGCCGTGGACGACCGCGCCGGACACGGGCGAACCCTCGGCCCGCGGAACGCCCCACTCGGGCGCTCCCGTCGCAAGGTCGATGCCGTAGACGGACTTCGGCCCGACGACGATCACGACATCTCCGGCTATCACCGGGGCGGAGGCGCCTCGCTGCTCCACGCGTTCGACGTCGAAGTGCCAGGCCTCCCGATACGGTGGCTCCGGTCCAGTCCCCGAGCCGCTGTGTGCCCCGTCCTTCTGGAACTGGGGCCACGAGGAGGACTGTTGCGCGCTCGCCGCGCCAGTGAGCGCGATCAGGACGACCAACCCCGCGCCGAGGATCGACACGACCGGTCGGGTCGCTCGGGCCAGCCAAGGCCGAGCATATGTGGAGGCTGTTCGCTTCAGGGTGGAGCATCTCCCGCTCGGGTCAGGCGGACCATCCTACCGGGGCATCGGAGAAGCGAACGCCGAGCTGCGGCTCCTGTGTGATCGGTGCCAGATGCACGAGCCCCTCGAGCGAGAGGCGGCCGAAAACCGTGAGCGGATCCACGTAGGCCCCTGCGTGTTTCACGCCCAGATGCACGTGCGGGATGGTTGCCCCGGGATGACCGATTCCCGTGACCCCGAGCGGCTGACCCTCGAAGACGACGTCTCCCACGCGCACCGATGTCGCTCCCACCCATGATGCCGTGGACTCCCACCCACCGCCGTGGGAGACGGAGATGAACAGCTGCCCGGCGATGAGACCCGAGAACTTCACCGTGCCCGGTGAAGGCGCCACCAGCGCGGTGCCCGGGGCTGCGGCGACGTCGATGCCGCGATGCCCGCTACCGAAGGGCGAATCGGGAGCATCGAACGGTCGGATCACCGCGCCGACGACGGGCCACGTCCAGTCGCCGGGTACGGAGGCGTCAGCCGGACGAGCGCCCAGAACCGAGACCGCGACGATCAAGATCGTCGCGACTCCCGATGCGATCGGAGACAGACGGCGGGTCATCGATCCCGACGCTACGCGGCGGAGGGGGCAGATTCCGTGCTCGATGTCACGATCGGCCGAACCCTGACGAGAGATCCTCGGATGGGAGGGCTACTCGTCGTCCTGGAACTGGAGCCGAAGGCCGCCGACGGCCTTCGTGTGGATCTGACACACGCGCGACTCGGTAACGCCGAGGATCTCGCCGATCTCCGCTAGCGTGAGGCCCTCGAAGTAATACAGCGTGACGACGATCTTCTCTCGCTCGGAGAGGTTGTTGATCGCGTGGGCGAGCAGTCCGCGGGTCTCGTGACTCTCCATGCCGGCAGCGGGATCGACGCCCTTATCGGCCAGCGTGTCGAGCAACGACACCTTCTCCCCTCGATCCGCTCCGACGGACACCATCTCGTCGAGAGCGAGCACTGAGACGAACGAGATCTGATTCACGACGTCGTGCAACTCCGACAAGGTGATCCCCAGGCGATCGGACAGTTCATCCTCGGACGGCGCACGTTTCATCATCGTCTCGAGATCGCTGTAGGCCTTCTCGATCTCCCGCGCCTTGAAACGAACCGACCGCGGCACCCAGTCCATCGCGCGGAGCTCGTCGATGATCGCGCCGCGGATCCGAGGGATCGCGTACGTCTCGAACTTGTTGCCGCGTCCCGGCTCGAACTTCAGCAAACCGTCGATCAACCCGAACATGCCGTAGCTCACGAGATCGGCCTGCTCGACACTTGCCGGAAGACCCGTGGCGACCTTGCTCGCCACGTACTTCACGAGCGGGGCGTAGTGCAGGATCAGTCGCTCGCGCGCATCGTGGGAGCCGCTGGACTTGTACTCCTGCCACAGAGCCGCGAGCTCATCGCTGTTCTTCTCGACCGGCCCCTTACCCGAGGGCGCCGGCGCCGCTTGCTTCGCCGTTCGGGAAGCGGTCTTCGTCGCGGTCTTGCTCGTCGACTTGGTCTTTGACGATGTCTTCGATGTGGACTTCGTCGCAGTCTTCGCGGCAGCCTTCTTCGTGGTGGCCTTCTTCACGACCGCCTTCGTCTTCTTCGCGGTCGGCGTCGGTTGATCGGGCGTCCTGGTCGCTCTCGCCATCAGGCCCTCGGATGGCTCTGTCGATACGCCGTCCGCAGCCGCTCGCGCGAGACGTGCGTATACCGCTGCGTCGTGGCCACGCTCGCATGGCCGAGGAGTTCTTGTACGGCCCGGATGTCCGCTCCTCCTTCGAGCAGGTGGGTCGCGAACGAATGCCGCAGCGTGTGCGGTGTCACTCGGCGTCCCGACAGTGTTCGTCCAGCATATTCGGCCACGATCGTTCGGATGTCTCGTTCGGTCATCGGCTTGCGCCGCCGGTTGATGAAGAGCGCCGACCCAATCGCCTTCTCGGGCAGCAGGCGTGCCCGGGCCTCACGAACATAGCGCTCCAGCGCATCGACAGCGTACTCGGAAAGAGGGATCTCTCGCTCCTTCGAGCCCTTGCCGAGCACGTTGACGCGCCCACGGTCCAGGTCCACGCGCTCCAACGTCAGCCCCGCCAGCTCTCCGACCCGCAGGCCCGATCCGTACAGCACCTCGAGGATCGCTCGGTCGCGAAGAGAAACCGCCTCGGCGATCGGATCGCCGGTGGAGTCCTGGTCCGCTCCCGCGGCCTCGACGAGCTCTTCCGCCTCCTTCGCGCGGAGCACGCCCGGCAACCGCGAGGACACCTTGGGACGCCCGAGCATCGCCGCCGGATCCACCTGCACCTCGCCTCTCGCCTCCGCCCACCGGTAGAAGGTATGGATCGCCCCCACCCGTCGGGCGATCGTCGCTCGGGCGTACCCGCGGGTCGCCTGCTGCGCGAGGAATCGGCGGAGCCGCTCGTGGTCGGCTCGCGCCAGCGATCCGTTCGCGCGACCCAGGAACACCGCGAGCTGCGTGAGATCGCGTCGATACGCGGCAACGGTGTTCGGAGAAAGGTGACGCTCGAGCGCCAGGTGGTCGCAGAAGCGACCGATCAGGTCGGCCTCGGCGCGGGGAAGGTCGGTTGCCGTCGGCACGAAACTCTCTTCCGGGTCGGGGCGGGTCCCGTGTGGGTTGTATCAGCGGCCGGTACCTCGTTCAAGCGACACGCCGGATCGACCATAGGGGACGTGCTCCCGAAGGGCTATCGGGGTTCGAGGGCGGACGCGTCCAGACTTCGGCGGAACCGCCCCCCGTCGCTGCGCACCAATCCACGGAGCTCGAGACGCAGCAAGCAGGCCAGGGTGTCGGGAAGAGTCAGGCCGGCACCGTCGGCGACGTGTTCGGGGAGCACACCGTCACCGACGGCGTCGAGTACCCGAGCCTCGATCGGATCGACACCGCCGCGCAGCGCCGCGCGGCGAGCAGCGATCGCCGCTTCGTCGAAGGGGATGTCCGCCGCCTCACAGACGTCGCGGGCATGTCGCACCGGGCGCGCACCTTCGTCCAGCAACGCGAACGTCGCCGCCGACTGTGGGTTGACGACCGAACCGGGCACCGCCAACACCGCTCGACCCAGATCGGCCGCATGACCGGCGGTGATCAGCGAGCCGCTACGCTCCGCGCCTTCGACCACGACCACCGCGCTCGCGAGGGCGGCCACGATCCGGTTGCGCGCCGGGAATCGGTATCTGTCCGCTGGAACGCCGGGGGCGCACTCGCTGAGGATCGATCCGCAGTCGGCGACCTTGCGAAGGAGCGAACCGCGCCAACCACCATGGCGTGCACCGATCCCTTCGGCGAGCACGGCGACCGTCGGGCCCCCCGCGGTGAGCGCCCCTCGGTGAGCGGCACGGTCGATGCCCTGGGCTGCGCCGCTAGCGACCCAGACGCCGCCGGCAGCGAGTGCGGCTCCGAGCGACTCCGCCACATCGCAACCGGTGTCCGTGGGCCGGCGCGATCCGACGATAGCCACGCGTTGCGTTCCGGGCGCGAGGACACGGCCCTGGACGAACAGCACCGCGGGAGGGTCCGCGAGGTCCAGCAACCGCGGATCGAACTCCTCGTCACCGGGGAGCGCCACGCGGGCGCCGCAGGCAGCGACCCGGTCGAGGAGCTCCTCGCCGTCCACCGTGTTCGCGATGCCGCGATCGGCAGGTCCGGAAACCTTGCCCGTCCGAACAGCCGCAAGGCACGACTGCGCCGATCCGAGCTGCCACGCGATCTCGCGCAGCCTGCGAGGGCGCACCGAACGCAGCGCCGCAAGCACGACGACCGCCGGCCGCTCGTCCTCACCCCGGCCGAATCCGACCGGCCAGCCTCGCGGTAGGTCGGTCACCCGCCGCCGCTCACCCGGCACGCCGCAGCTCCTTCCCACCGCGCAAGGACAACGCCTCGGCGAGGTGCCCCGCGGAAACCCCCTCGGAAGCATCCTCGAGGTCGGCGATCGTCCGGGCGACGCGCAGGGAGCGATCGAACCCGCGCCCCGTCAGTCCGAACACATCTACCGCCTCGGCCAGGAGCCGCTCGGCGTCTGCCGAGAGCGACGCCACACGGCGGGCGACCGATCCCGGCAGATGCGCATTGCAGGTCACACCTGTGTCATGGAGCCGCGCAGCCTGGCGGGCGCGAGCCGCGAGTACCCGGTCTCGGACGCGTGCCGATGATTCGGCGCGGTCGTGCCCCAGCAACTCGTGTCGGGAAACACGCGGCACGTCCAGACGGATATCGATGCGATCGAGCAGTGGACCAGACAGCCGCGTTCGGTAGCCGCTCACCGATTGGGGGGAGCACGAGCAGATCTCGCCCGGAACACCGGATCTGCCACACGGGCACGGGTTCGCCGTCGTCACGAGGGTGCACCGCGCAGGGAATTCCACCGACCCATGCAATCGCGCGATCACCACGCGGCCGTCCTCGAGTGGCTGGCGAAGCCCCTCCAACGCGTCTCGCCGGAACTCCGTCACCTCGTCCAGGAGCAGGACTCCATGGTGCGCGAGGGAGATCTCGCCCGGTCGGAAGCCCCCTGCGCCTCCGCCGCCGAGCAATCCGGCCATCGACACGGAGTGGTGCGGGCATCGGAACGGGCGCCGAGAGACGAGTCCACCGCCGTCGAGCAACCCCGTGACCGAGTGCAATTGGGTGACTTCGAGCGCCTCGTCACGCGCCAACGGGGGCAGGATCGTCGGAAGCCGACGCGCGAGCATCGTCTTGCCGGCGCCGGGCGGTCCCGTCATCGACAGGTTGTGTCCCCCCGCTGCGGCGATCTCCAAGGCTCGCCGGGCTCGAGCCTGGCCCCGGACCTCGGCCAGATCGGGCATCGCTGGGAGATCGTCCGCTGTCGTATCGGATCGGTTGTGCTCGACCGCCTGCGGAGCGAACGTCCCCCGGAGGAATCCAACCGCTTCGCTCAACGAGGCGACTCCGACGACCTCGAGCTCTTCGACGAGCGCTGCCTCGACCGCGTTGCGGGCAGGGACGATGACTCCCTGCAGCCCGGCCGCTGCAACGGCGATCGCGACCGAGAGCGCACCTGGAGTGGGGACGAGGTCGCCTTGCAACGACAGTTCACCCCAGACCGCGAACGCCCCGAGCCGTTCGTGCGGGACCTGTCGAGACGCGGCGAGCACTCCCAGCGCGAGGGGAAGGTCGAGGCCGGGGCCCTCTTTCCGAACGCTACCGGGCGACAGGTTGACGACGACGCGTCGCAGCGGCCACTCGAGCCCGGACCGTTCGACCGCAGGTCGTATCCGATCGCGCGCGTCGGAGATCGCCGCTCCCGGCATGCCGGTGAGCGTCAAGGACGGCAACCCGCGACCGATGTGCGCCTCGACGACGACCGGCCGTCCTCGCACGCCGGTGACCGCAACTCCCACAACCTTGCCGTACATGCGCGGACCCTATCGGTAGGGACCGACACGATCGCTTGCCCGAGTCAGAACGCGTCTTGGAACAGGACGACGTCGGGACGGCCGCTGCGCTCGAGGTGGACGCTGACAACGTCGAACCGGATCGGCGAACCCGTTCGACGCCGCTGGATAACGAAGGCTTCAGCGAGACGACGGAGACGACGGCGCTTGCTCCACGTGACCGATTCGTACCCTGCGCCGAAGGCCGAACCGGATCGCGTCTTGACCTCGCACACGACGATCACTCCACCGCGCTCGACCACGAGATCGAGTTCACCGGCGGGACATCGCCAGTTGCGAGCGAGCAGCCGGAACCCCGACCTCCGGTAGAGGGCGAGCGCGGCGGCCTCGCCTCGCGCGCCGAGGGAGGCGCGTGCGTCATGGCGGTTGGCCTCGGGGCGTGCAGCCGGCGAAGAGGCCCTCGACCCCGAGGTATCGGATGAGCATGCTGACGGTGCGGAACGCGAGGACATACCCCGACCCTAGGTCCACCCACCGACACGCTCGTCCCGCCCACCGACACGCTCGTCCCGCCCACCGACACGCTCGTCCCGCCCACCGACACGCTCGTCCCGCTCCGGAACCGACGCCCGAGACCGCGGATCGGTCAGGCTTCGGGCCCGATACGCCAGCGCTCGAAGTAGTCGGAAGGCTGGAACGTCGGCACCTCCACGGCTGCGTCCTCGACCGCCGCCATGAAGTCACCCGTATCCGTCATCGGGGTCAGGTAATGGTCCCCGACGTATCCCTGCAGCAGGGCCTTGAAGCGCGCCATCCCGAGTCTTTGCGCGAGATCGCTCAGCGCACACGAGCCGTACGTGTATACGAGCCCGTAGTGCCCGAACTCGTCCCAGTAGTCCATCCCGTTCGTCAGGCGCGTATCCGCTCGCGGCCAGTTCAACGGCGTGCACCACGACGGGTTCTTGGCCGCGGGACGGTTCACGACGTAGAGCGCGGCCCACTCCGCGAACCCTTCGTCCAGGAACGGGGCGCGGTAGGAGTCGTTGCCGACGATCCCCATCCACCATTGGTGGCCGACCTCGTGGGCGACGATGCCGGAGCCGGGATTGGTGAACACGATGCTCGGGAACTCCATGCCGCCGAACGTGGTGTAGGAGGAACGGACGACATCGATCTCCTCCCACTGCGCGGGATATTCGCCGAAGGCCGCCGCGAACAGGTCCATCGACCGGATCGTGTTCGCCAGCATCCCCTCGGCGACGCTTCGCGAACCCGTGTTCGGGTACCAGACACGCACCGTCGTCCCGAGTGCATCGACGCCGGCGACCTTTCGGAATGGAGCCGCAGCCCACGCAAAATCGCGCAGATCTTCGCCGTGGAAAACGCGGCGGACGCGCCCATCGCCCAGCGGAGTCGAGGAGTCGAGCACCCCCGCGGACGCGACCTTGAGTGCCTTGGGCGTCTCGTAGGCCACTTCGTAGTCGGCGATCGGCGCGTAGTAGCTCTCCCCGGCGTCCGTGTACGGGTCGAGGTGCCAACCATCCTGGTCAGCCGCGGCGAGCACAGGCATGGCCGTCCCGGCGAAGGCCGTTTCCTGCCACCACCCGAAGCGGTCGTTGCGGTTCGGCAGGTCCACCGAAACGTCCATCGTGATCGTCGCGTCGGCATCGACGGCGACCGGCGGATCGATCTCGATGCGCACGGCGCTACACCGCAGTCCAGGCTCGTACCCGTGGTCGGTCGCTCCGGTTATCCCGGAAACCTTGATCGCCTGCCCGTTCGCTCCACTGCAACCGAAGAGCCCGTTGGGCCAGAGTCGAAGATAGGCCGTGCTCATGGGCGACGGCCCGGAGTTCGTGAAGGTGATCTCCAGGTTGCCCGCCCACGAATGGCCCTTTGTGCCCGTGGAGAGCGTCGCGATGTAGGTCGCGTCGGAGGGATACGGAGTCAGGGACGCGGCAGCGACGCCCGTGGAGAGCAGGGACGCGACCAGCGCCAGCACGGCGACGGATCCCGCCGCGCGGGCCGCGCGTCTCACCGGGGGATCGGCTCCTCGTTGTGCGAGAGCTCCTCCACGTTGACGTCCCGACGGGTCAGCACGCGGACCGTGGACACGAAACGGGCGGGACGGAACATGTCCCACACCCATGCGTCCTGGAGTTGCACCTCGACCCAATGCTCGCCCTTCGGCTGCACGTCGACCGTGTTCGCGAGGTAGAAGCGTCGCTCGGTCTCCACCACGAACGAGAACATCGGCAACACGTCGCGGTATTCGCGATAGAGCTCGAGCTCGCGCTCCTCTTCGAACCGTTCGATGTCGTCGTCGCTCATGCGGTGTCATCATCCCAGGTCGGAGGCCTCCCGCCCTTGGGCGCCTCCACGTCTCCTGACACGGGTCTCGGCACTTCGACCCCCACAACCGGAGCGTCGGCGTCCAGGTCCAAGCGGACCTGCCCGACGCCGCGGAAGGACAACCGGTGGATCGGGGTCGGGCCCAGCCGGTCGAGCGCGGTGAGGTGGTCCGGCGTGCCGTACCCCTTGTTGTGGTCGAACCCGTAGTCGGGCCAGCGGCGGTGATACCTGCGCATCGAGCGGTCGCGAACCACCTTCGCCACGATCGAGGCGGCCGCGACGGATGCGGTGACGAGGTCCCCCTTCTTGATCGACAGGCACGGTACGGGGATCCTCCCGGGCGGGAATCCGTCGATGAGTACGTAGTCGGGAAGCACGTCGAGCGTCCGGACCACCCGGCGGAGCAACGCGAGGTTGCTGCGATGCAGGCCGTAGCCGTCGATCCGCTGGGGGGTTGCACGGCACACCGCGACCGAAGTCGCCTCGGCGAGGATGCGGCCGTACGCGCGTTCGCGCTGGGCACCGCTCAACAGCTTGGAATCGCGGATCCCTTCCAGATCGAACGCATCCGGAAGGATCACCGCTGCGGCAACGAGCGGTCCCGCGAGCGCTCCTCTCCCCGCCTCGTCCGCGCCCGCGATCTTGGAGAAGCCGGCCGCACGCAGCCGTCGTTCGTACCGACCGAGATCTGCGGCCTGCGAGGCGCGGGCATCCGCAGGTGGAACCGGGGCGGGGGTTGGAGCAGGATCTTGCCGTTGCGACGTTCGCATGTTCGACGCGAACCTACCCGATGCAGGGATGACATCGGGGACGGGGCGGCCCGTAATACGGCGCCCGGGTGGGGCTGTCGGCTAGCTCTGCTCCGCCGGCTCGGCGTCGACGGACGGAGCGTCCTCAGCAGAGGCGTCGGCCGGAGCGTCAGGGGCCTGCGCCTCGGGAACGGGATCGGAAGCAGGCTCTTCGGCCGGAGCGTTGGCTGCCTGCTCGAGCGCGGTGAGACGAGCTGTCTCGGCCATCTCCGCCGCTTCGTCCCGGCGCTCCTTGATCCGCGCCTTCTTGCCTGTGCGCTCGCGAAGGTAGTAGAGCTTGGCTCGGCGCACGCGGCCGCGTGACTCGAGTTCGAGCTTGGCGATCGACGGCGAGTGCAGGGGGAAGGTTCGTTCGACGCCGACGCCGAAGGAGATCTTTCGGACCGTGAAGGTCTCTTGCAGCCCGCCGCCCTGGCGCCGGATCACGACCCCTTGGAAGACCTGCGTGCGCTCGCGATTGCCCTCGACGACTCGCACGTGCACCTTCACGGTGTCACCCGGCCGGAATTCCGGCAGGTCGTCGCGGAGGTACGCCTGGTCGATGAGATCGGTGCTCTTCATAGCGGAACCCGCCGGAGGTCGGGCGGCGGGTGCGGAATCATAGCAGGTGGGAGCGGTCGCTCGAGGTCCGGCGGCCCCGTGTGAGGTGGAGGTTCGGTCACGATCGATCGTGGTCGGGGGACCCCGGTCGCAGGTCCGGTCGGTTCCGTCCGGACTTCTCGTCGGCCGCCTCCCGGCGCCACCTCTCGATCGCTGCATGGTTGCCCGAAAGGAGCACATCCGGCACCGCGAGCCCCCGGAACACCGACGGGCGCGTGTAGTGCGGATGGTCGAGGGCGCCGTCCGCTGCGAAGGAATCTCGCTCGTGCGACTCCTCCCTTCCGATCACGCCGGGGACGAGCCTGGTCACGGCCTCGATCACCACGAGCGCGGCGAGCTCGCCGCCGGACAGCACGTAGTCGCCGATCGACAGCTCCTCGGCGCCGAGCACCTGGAGCGCCCGCTCGTCGACGCCCTCGTATCGCCCGCAGACCAGCACGATCCGTTCCTCGGTCGCCAGCTCCCGCACGAGCTGCTGATCCAACCGGCGCCCAGCCGGGGAAAGTACGAACACCCGTCTGGGCCCGTCAGCGAGCGCCTCGACCGCGCGCACGACCGGCTCGACCTGGAGCACCATCCCCGGCCCTCCTCCGTACGGGGCGTCGTCGACCGATCGATGCACGTCTTCGGGGTCGGCGTGATCGCGAAGGTCGTGAACGCGCACGTCCACGAGACCGGCTTCGATCGCCTTGCCCAGCAGGCTGGCTCGAAGTGGCTCGGCGAGGATCTCGGGAAAGATCGTGATCGCATCGATCCGCACCAGGGCAGCCTACCCCTCGGGCACCTCGGGACTCAGTCCTGGGCCGTCTCCTCGGGCACGGTAAGCCCTGGGATGTCACGCACGACGATGCGTCGTCCGGCGACGTCGACCTCGACGACGACATCGCGGAGCGCGGGCACCAATGTCTCGGTCCCGTCGTCGTCGACGGCCACCCAGAGATCGTTCGCGGGGTTCTCGACGACGTCCGCGACGGCCCCCAGGGAGCGCCCTCCCTCGGTGACCACGTTGCAGCCTACGAGCTCATGAGGCCACCAGCGGCCCTCCGCGAGCTCGGGGAGCCAGGACTCCGGGATCAAAAGGGCACGACCGCGCACACGTTCGGCAGCGCTGCGATCTGCGATCTCACGGAACGTCACCAGGAGCCTGCCGCGGTCGTTGCGGGTGGCCGCGACCGTGAGCTCGGGTCCATCCTGCAGATAGACCGTGGCGCCCGGTGCGAACCGCTCGGGAACTTCGGAGTAGACCTTGACGAGCACCTCGCCGGTGAGACCGTGGACCTTGGTGATCTCGCCGACGACAACGGTCGGCTCCTCCACGTCAGTCCTCGACGATCTCCACGCTGGCGTGGACGTCCTGACGGGTCGCTGCCGCCCGGACCACCGACCGGATCGCCCGAGCTGTTCGCCCACCCTTGCCGATCACTTTGCCCATGTCGTCGGGGGCGACCTTGAGACTGACGAGCAGACCTCGATCGTCGGTGCGCTCCGACACGCGAACGGCGTCGGGTTCGTCGACGATCTGCTTCGCGAGGAACTCGACGAGCTTCTTCACCCGGTCGCTTCGTCTCCGTCGTGAGTTGCCGCAGGGGCGTCTGCTTCCGCCTTCGCGGCTTCGGCGTCGGCTTCAGCCTTGGCGGCTTCGGCGTCGGCTTCTGCTTTCGCGGCTTCGGCCTCCGCCTTGGCCTGCGCTTCGCGATGCTTCGTGGCCTCGGCGCGCTGGGCTTCTCCGCGCTTGAACTTGAGGGCGTCCGTCTTCGCCTTCGCCTCCGCCTTCGTCTTGACCTTAGGGTGATCGGCGGCGTACTTCTCCCAGATCCCGACCTTGTCGAGCAGGTTCTGCACGGTGGTGCTCGGCTGGGCGCCGGTGTTGAGCCAGTGCAGGGCGCGCTCCTCGTCGATCTCGATCAGCGAGGGGTCCTCGAGCGGGTGGTACTTGCCGATCGCCTCGATGAACCGGCCGTCGCGGGGATCCCGCTGGTCTGCCACCACTACGCGGAAGAAGGGGCGCTTCGTGGCGCCCATCCGCCGGAGCCTGATCCGTGTCGACATGCCCTCGTACTCCCCTGTCTTGGTCGCGTGTCCGTTCGTGTTGTGCCTAGATCTTCGGGAGCGGTGGCATGCCGGGGATCTTCGGCATCCGCTTGCCCCCCATCATCGACCGCATCATCTTCCGCGCCCCCTCGAAGTCCTTGAGGAGCCCGTTGACCTCGGCGGTCGTTGTGCCCGACCCACGAGCGATCCGCAGGCGGCGAGACCCATGGATGATAGCGGGATTCCGGCGCTCGTCCGGGGTCATGCTCAGGATGACCGCTTCGGCTCGCTTCAGCTGCCCATCGTCCACTTGGGTGGCGAGATCCTTCATCGCGTTCTTGCCACCCGGCACCCCCGGCAGCATCCCGAGGATGTCCTGGATCGGCCCAAGCTTCTGCATCTCGCGCAGTTGCGTAAGGAAGTCCTCGAGCGTGAACTGGGCCTTCAGGAGCCGTTCGGCCGACTCCTTGGCCGTGTCGGAGTCCATCGTGTCCTGGGCCTTGTCGATCAGAGAGAGCACATCGCCCATGCCGAGGATCCGCGAGGCCATGCGATCTGGGTAGAAGGGCTCGAGATCCTCCGGTCGCTCGCCCGTTCCCACGAAGAAGATCGGACGGCCCGTCACGCGGGTGATCGACAACGCAGCTCCGCCTCGGGCGTCTCCGTCCAGCTTCGTGAGGATGAACCCGGTGGTATCGACCTCCTGCATGAAGGCACGGGCCTGGATCACGGCGTCCTGGCCGATCATCGCGTCACAGGCCATGAGGACGTGGTGCGGCTCGATCGCGTCTCGAACCCGCCCGGCCTCCTTCATCATGTCGGCATCGACGTGCAGGCGCCCGGCCGTGTCGACGATCACGACGTCCGCTCCCTGTCGAGATGCCTCCTTCATCGCGTTCTTCGCGACCTTGACCGCGTCCTTGCCGTCGGAGACCACCGGGACACCGATCTCGCCGCCAAGCGTGCGGAGCTGCTCAACCGCGCCGGGACGCTGCAGATCTGCGGCGACGAGGAGGGGGCGTTTGCCCTTGGACTTGAGCAGCCTCGCGAGCTTGGCGCACGCCGTCGTCTTCCCCGAACCCTGCACGCCGGCCATCATCACGACGGCCGGGCTCGCGCCCGGGAACTGGAACGGCACCTGCTCTCCGCCCAACGTGACCTGCAGTTCGTCCCGGACGACCTTCACGATCTGCTGACCGGGCGTCAGGCTCTTCATCACTTCCTCTGACAGGGCTCGCGTACGTACGCGCTCGAGGAAGTCGTCAGCCACCTCCACCGCCACGTCGGCGTCGAGCAGGGCCAGCCGGATATCCCCCAAGGCGTTCTCCACCTGCTTGGGGTGGAGTTTGCCTCGGGATTTGACCTTCTTGAAGACCGCATTCAAGCGGTCGGTCAGGGTGTCGAACATCTCTGTATGGGCTCCGAGCGGCCCTGCATGTGCGTGCTCGGGCCGGACGGGAAGTGTACCTACGGGAGGAACGATGCTTGTGAGGGGCAGGGATCTGGCTCAGGCACGACGACTGGAGACCGGATTGATCGGGCTCCGGTGGTTCGTCGTCATGCTCGGCGGTTTGCTCACCTTCCTCACCGTGCAGGACAGGACGGACGCCCCCGGGTACGCCGTCCCACTCGGGTTCGTCCTGGTCGCCGTCCTCGCTATCGGTAACGTGGCGATCACCCTCCTCGTGGAACGCACGAGGCGTCCCGAACAGCTCTCCGTGATCGGTCTGGCCGCGTTCGTGCTCGACATCGCGGTCATCACCGGCCTCGTGTGGATCGGCACCGACAGTCCGGAGGACGCGACGTGGGTGATCGCCTACCTCCTGCCGTTGGAGGGAGCGATCCGCTACGGACTGGCCGGCGCGCTTCTGCCGGTGGCCGTCACGATCGTCTCGGAACTCTCGAGACAGGTGACCCACGACGCACAGGGTCTGCACACGAAGGTCGCCGTAGGCACCGTGGTTACCCGAGTCGGGATGGAACTCGTCGTCGCGATCGTCGCCGGTCTCATGGCTCGCTCGATGCAACGCGAGGCCGACCTCGCCCGGGAGCGCGCCACGCTGGCGGAAAACGCGGTGGCACGCGAACAGGCGGCTCGGGGTGAGCTCGCCGCTTTCCAGACGGCGATCCTCGCCGGCGTCGCCTCGGAGGACCAGGACGGTGGCCTGCAGTCGATGGCCGAGGCGATCGCGCGCGACCTCGGGTTCGGATCGTTCTCGATCCTACTGTCCGAGGACGGCCGGCTCGTGCCACGAGCGGTGCACGGCGAGGCCGGCTTCCCGGTCGAGGTGCCGCTCGTCGACGCGCCGGATGTGGTCGAGCGGGCATTGCAGACCGGAACAGCACTCATGTCGGTGGACGAACGAGGCGCGTCCGAAGCCGCCGCACCCCTGCGGGTGGGGGACGAGGCGATCGGCGTGCTCTACGAGCATCGGGAACCACCCCACGCGATCGACCAGGAGCGCCTGGGACTGCTCACACGGCTCGCCCAGCAGGTGGCTCTTGTAGTCCGAGCGGCTCAGCTCCATGCCCGGCAGCAGGAAACCCTGCGGCGACTCCGGGAACTCGACGACATGAAGTCCGACTTCGTCGCGATCACGAGCCACGAACTGAGAACCCCGCTCGCAGCGGTCCGGGGCTTCGTGAACACGCTCCGTCGCAGGATCGGTAAGCTCTCACCGGAGGAGGTCGAGGAGTTCCTGGGGATCATCGATCAGCAGACGGATCGGTTGATCCGACTCGTAGAGGATCTGCTCGTCGTCTCCCGGATCGAGGCGGGAAAGATCGCGTTCCACCCGGAGTCGATCGGACCCCCAGAGTTCCTCGACGGTGTCGTTCGCGGTCTCGGCGACGGCGCCCCTCGTGTCGAAGTGTTCTGCGATCCCACCACCCCGGACCGCATGTTCGTCGACCCCCACCGATTGGGGCAGGTGCTCACCAACCTGCTCCAGAACGCGCTCAAGTTCTCCCCGAGTGCAGAGCCGGTGATGCTTCGGACGCATGCCGAAGGGGAGCGCGTCTCGTTCAGCGTCACCGATCACGGCGTCGGGGTCCCACAGGACGAGCAACGTCGGATCTTCGAGCGTTTCCACCAGACCGACGCGGCCAGCACCCGCAAGGCGGAGGGAGCGGGACTCGGGCTCTACATCACCCGGCGGCTCGTCGAGGCGATGGGCGGAGAGATCGCGCTGGATTCGGAGGTCGGGCGAGGCTCGACGTTCAGCGTTCGGCTTCCGGCGCACCAGGCGGCGAGTCCAGCACCCGCTCGACTGTCCGCAGGAGAGCAAGCGGACTGAACGGCTTCGTGAAGTACTCGTCCGCACCGAGTGCGAGGACCTGATCTCGGCCTTCCTCCCCCGTCGCCGTCACGATGATGACGCGGACCCCCACGGTCTCGGGATCGCTCTTCAGCTCGCGCAGGACCTCCGAACCGGAGGTTCCGGGGATGTTGAGATCAAGGAACACGAGATCCGGCGGATCGCTTCGAACCATCTCGAGCGCGGCCTGGCCGTCTGCTGCCTCACGGATCGAGAAGCCCTCGTGTTCGAGCACCATGCGCATCGCCTCGCGCATCGTCGGATGGTCCTCGACGATCAGGATCCGGGTGCTCATCGACTCATGCCCCCAACAACCCGTCGGCGAACGCTCCGGAGTCGAACGTTTCGAGATCGTCGATCGACTCACCGACACCGACCAGCTTGACCGGTACGCCCAGTTCCTCCCGAACCGCGAGCACGATCCCGCCACGAGCGGAGCCATCCATCTTCGTAAGGACCACACCGGTGACCTTGACCGCGTCCGTGAACGCTCGGGCCTGCGCGATCCCGTTCTGCCCCGTCTGCGCGTCGAGAACGAGGAGCGTCTCGTCGACGGTTCCTCCCGCCTTCTCGGTCACGCGGCGCACCTTGGCCAGCTCGTCCATGAGCGGGGTCTTCGTGTGCAATCGCCCGGCGGTGTCCACGATCAGCACGTCGGCACCCTTCGCCGTCGCCGACGTGACGGCGTCGAACGCCACCGATCCGGGGTCGGCGCCGCGGTTCTGCGCGACGAGCGTGGCTCCCGCTCGGTCGGCCCAGACACCGAGTTGCTCCCCCGCCGCGGCCCGGAAGGTGTCGCTGTTCGCGAGCGTGACCTGCTTGCCGTCCCGGCCGAGCTTGGCGGCGAGCTTGCCGATCGTGGTCGACTTCCCGGCCCCGTTCACCCCGACCACCATCACGATGGCGAGGCGGTCCGTGGGCAGATCGAGGATCGTATCGGTGCCGAGGAGAGCGACGATCTCTTCGCGCACCAGGACGACCGGATCGGTTGCGCCGTCGAACCGCGCCTTCACCCGCTCGACCAGATCGCCGGCGGCTCGCGCACCGACGTCGGCGCGGACCAGGACCGCTTCGAGCTCGTGCCAGGCGTCCCGTGTCGGCGCGGTTCCCAGGAGTTGGCGGATCTTAGAGCCGAGGCCCTCCTTGACGGCGGTCGGGGCGAGCGTCGTCGCCGCGACCGCGGTCCCGACGCCGCTATCGGAAACCGGTCGCGGCGTCGGCGACGTGCCCGGACGGGTGGGCTCCAGAGGAGTCGATCCGGGCCGGGTCGGGCGGGCTCGACCCGGCGGCGCGCCTCGGCGACCTCGCACCACGACGGCGAACACGATCCCGAGGACCACGATCGCGACGAAGGCGATCAGCACTATCTCCATGCCGGGAGAGGCTATCGGACGGGGTCGGGGTGGGGCACCGCGACCTCCAGCCCGTCATCGACGACGGTGACCTGGTCGGGGTGCCCATCCACCGAGACATGCCCGCTGGGAGGGGGGCTCGACGGGGAGCCGTCGGGAACACCGGCGTCCGGCCCCCCCGTGGGAAGTTCGGCCGAGGCGGCACGGGTATGTGCTTGCTCGGCCGCCGCCTTCGCCGTGTCTCGGTCCTCCAGGCGCTGGCACAACACACGCGAAGTCCCGTCCGAGGACATCGAGACGCCGTACATCGTCGACGCGATCTCCATCGTGCGCTTCTGGTGGGTCACGATCATCACCTGCGAACGCTCGGCGAACCACTCGAGGAGGCGAAGGAACCGATGCAGGTTCACGTCGTCGAGCGCCGGCTCGACCTCGTCCATCAGATAGAAGGGACTGGGGCGCGATCGGAAGATCGAGAACAGGAACGCCATGGCGGTCAGGGCCCGCTCTCCTCCCGAGAGCAACGAGATCCGCTTGACGCGCTTGCGTCCCGGCCGCGCTTCGATCTCGATCCCGCTCGAGAGGGGATTCGCCGGGTCCGTCAAGACGAGTCGCCCTTCGCCGCCGGGGAAGAGCTCACCGATCAGGTTTTCGAACTCCACCGCTACGTCTCGATAGGCGGCGTCGAAGGTCGTGAGGATCTCCTGTTCGATCTGGTCGATCACCTGCAGGAGATCACGTCGGGCCTTGCGGACGTCCTCGAGTTCGCGCTGGAGGAAGTCGTGGCGTTGTTGCAGCGCTTCGAACTCTCCGGAGGCAAGTAGGTTCACGCGGCCCAAGAGGGCAAGGCGCCGTTGCACGAGCTGCGCCCGCTTCTCGAGGGCCTCGACGGAGTCCTCCGGGGCGATCGTTGCGATCACCACGTCGGGGTCTGCGCCGTGCCCTTCGACGATCAAGCGCTCGGTCTCGCGGATCCTGCGCTCGAGATCACCGCGGATCCGGTCTTCCTCCTCGTAGGACTCCCGCAGATGCTCCAGCTCGCTCGACGCCTCGCGCCACGCCTTGTTGATCCGCGCCTCCTCGTCGACGGCGCCGCGTTCGCGCAACGCCGCAGCGTCGCGCTCGGCCGAGGCGACGGTTTGTGCAGCCTCCGAGGTCTGCAGGCCGCTCTCCGCCTCTGCCCGGGCGGCCTCGGCAGCGGCCAGCTCTTGGCGCAGGGCGTCGGGATCGTGTGCGGCCAACGCAACACGTTCGGTCCGCAGCGTGGCAGAACGGTTGTCATGGGCGAAGCGATCGCGACGCAGGGTTTCCACGGTAACCCGCGCCTTGATCGGCGACTCGGGCATCGCAGGGAGTTCGGGGAGGACTGCGGCCGTCGCCGGCGAGTCCGCGAGGGATCGGCGCCACGCGTCAGCCGCCTCCTGGAGGCCGGAGAGCCGCTGCAACAGCATCTCTTCCTCTTTCCGCAACGAGGCAAGAACTGCGGCGAGCCCACCGCTTCGCTCGGCCGCAGTCGTGAGCTCCGCGTCGGCGCTCTCGAGCCGTCGTCCGAGCTCCTCGGTCTCCCGAGCGATCTCCTGCAGACGCGCGTGCTTGGGTCGCAGCTTTGCCTCGCCCGCAGCCAGGTCGTGCTCGAGAACCTGCAGCTCCGCTCGAATCTCACGCGCGCGATCGTCGGCCCCCGCAGCCGTATGGATCACCGCGGGGCCCACCAACACACCGTCCTCGGTGACGAACGACGCTTTCGGGTGTTGCGCGTGCTTGTCCGCCGCCTGTGGCACCGACGTCGCCAGGTAGACGTCGCGCAGCACGGTGCTGACCAGTCCGCGCGCCGGCGGCTGGGCGGTCACCGCGGAAAGCAAACTCCGTTCACCGGGGAGCTTGAAGGACACGGGCCCGCCTGCGGCGACCGCGAGGATCGCGCCGTCGCCGTCGGGAGCGTCGGCGAGAGCGTTCTCCCCATCGTGATACACGACCGCATCGGCGAGCGGACCGAGCGCGGCGAGCAGCGCTCGCTCCAGACCGGGATCGGCTCGCACCAGGTCGCGCAACAGTCCGATCGCGCGGCCCTTGTGCTGGGCGAGGAACCGCGACCCCGGTGTCTCTTCGATATCGCGCCGACGGGCTTCGAGCAGGTCCCGTCGCGATCGGTTTCGGCGCTCGATGTCCTCGAGCTCGGCAACCTCGTCGACGAGCACTCGGCGTTCGGCTTCGAGAGCCAACCGTTGCTCCCCGACCGGCGACGCCTCGGAATCGAGCCGCTCGACCTGTGCATCCAACGTCGCGCGTTCGGCGTCTGCCTCGGCGATTCGTTCACGCACCGTCTCGATCGAGGTCTCCAGCCGCTCACGTTCGTGGTCGTAGCCGGCGAGTGATCGCTGGATCGCCTCGATCTCCGCCCGCCGGGCGGCCCCCTCCTCGGAGAGCCGGCGACGCTCATCCTCTGCCTCGCGGCGTCGAGCCTCGGCCGACCGGAACGTCTGCTCGGCCGCGTCCAGTTCGGCCTCGCTCTGTGCGAGTTGCTCGGTCAGGGTCCGCAGTTCGTCCTCGACCCGCCCGAGCTCTTCGTCGACCGCGGCGATGCGAGCGGTTTTCGTGGCCTCACTCGCGAGCGCCGTGCGCGCGGCGGATTCCTGTTCGACCGCTGACCGGAAAGCCTGTTCGGCCGTGGAACGGAGTCCCTGGGAGTCGCGGAACGAGGTCTCCGCCGCCTGGAGCGCCCAGGTGGCCTGGGCGCGCTCTTCGGCCGCGGCGACCACCTGCTCATCGAGGTCGTCCAGCTGGGCACGGGCGGCCTTGCGCTTCTCCAGTCCTTCATCCCACCCGGAACTGCGCCGGTCTCGCTCCCCTCGGAGGTCCCGCAGGCGCGCGGCGGCGAGCTTGACGGTGAGCTCGTCGGCCTGCGCCGTCAGCGTCTCGTGGCGGCCCGCCATCTCGGCCTGCTGCCGCAAGGGCTTCAGTTGTCGCTTGAGCTCCGCGAGGACGTCCTGCAATCGCAGCAGGTCTTGATCGAGCCCGGCAAGTTTGCGCTCGGCGCGCTCCTTGCGCTTGCGGTGTTTCGCGATCCCCGCGGCCTCTTCGATGTAGCGGCGGCGATCCTCCGGGCGCGCGGTGAGCACGTCCTCGAGCTGGCCCTGGCCGACAACCGTGTGCAGCGCCCGGCCGATGCCTGTTTCCGACAGCAGTTCCTGGACGTCCATCAGGCGAACGACCTGGCCGCCGATCCGATACTCGCTCTCGCCCGAGCGGAAGATCGTGCGGCTGACCTCGATCTCCGACATCGGTACGGGGATCGTGCCCGCTGAATTGTCGATCACGATCTTGACCTCGGCCATCCCGAGTGCGGTGCGGGACGGAGAACCGGCGAAGATGACGTCGGCCATCTCCCCGCTTCGCATCGCCCGAGGGCCCTGCTGGCCGAGTACCCAACTGATCGCGTCGACGAGGTTGGACTTGCCCGAGCCGTTGGGGCCGACGATAACCGAGACGCCGGGGGTGAATTCCAGGACCGTCTTGTCGGCGAACGACTTGAAGCCCCGGATCGAAAGTTGCCGGAGGAACATGCTGGGACGCGATGCTACCAACGCACGCGCACCGAATCCCGGGTTGGGGTCCGCGATCTCGCCGTCCACACGGCCTCGATCAGCCGACGATCCGGAATCCGGCCTCGCCCGAAAGCGGGTCGACGTGCGTCTCGACCGCGTCGACGCGAGCTCCGGACGGGCCACGGCGACACCACTCCACCAGGGCATCCACCGCGTCGGCGGGCCCTTCGAAGGTCGCCTCCACCCGGCCGTCGGGGAGGTTGCGGACTCCTCCCGAGACCGTTCGCGACCGGGCCTGCTCGGCACAGCTCGCCCGGAAGAAGACCCCCTGCACATGGCCGGAGACCACGACCCGGACCCGTTTCACCGTCGTTCACGCTCGAGCGGCCACGGGTTCGGTTCACACGGGCGAACGCCCTTGGTCTGCTGCATCATCACCGGCGCCTTGCGTCGGGTCGCCCGGCAGAACGCATGCCCGTGTCCGAGCGCGTGCCCGACCTCGTGGTTGACGAGGTAGGTCCGGTAGCCCTCCAGGTCGCGATGATAGGCGGTCGCACCCCGTCGCCAACGCATCGCGTTGAGCACCGAGCGGCCGTTCATGTAGCAGGAGTAGATCCCCGCGGTCTGCAACGGGGCACAGAGTCGATCTGTGGTCCGCGGCCTCGCGAGGGTCACGCGGAACGAGACGGGTCCGCTGCTCACCCGCCTCAAGGCAACCCCACGACCGCCGATCCAGCCACGCCGATCGGACAGGATCTCCTCTACCCGGTCCGCGAACGCCTCGCGTCGCACCGAGAGACGGCGTTCGACCTCGACGAGGTAGCGCCGTACCCGCGCGTTCTTGCGGCCGACTCGGGGACCGTCGCCGCGGACGATCACGAGCCGGCGCGCGATCGACCGATCGACGCGCTCGCGCGGTCCATCACCGGGGCGAGCCGGTTCGCCCGATGCGGGCACGCTCGCCGCGAGCAGCGCGACGAGCACCGCGCACGTGGTGAAGGCGCTCGCGCGGAGAAGACGGCCCGATCGCCCGGAAGGCCGCACAGTACTCGAGGCCGGGTTCAGGACTGACATTGGGGACAGAAGTACGCGCTGCGATTGCCCAGACGAACGCTCTTGATCGGCGTACGGCAGCGCCGGCATGGTTCGCGGACCCTTCCATAGACCTTGAGTTCCTTCTGGTACTCCCCCGGCTCACCGAACAGGTCCACGTACGCCTCGTCCTCCAGCGTGGTTCCCCGGTAGCGGATCGCCTCCTGCATCGTCTCCTGGATCGCTCGGTAGAGACGCCGGACCTCCTGCGAGCTCAACGTGTTGCTCATCCGGTCGTAGCGCAGACTGGCCGTGAACAGGACCTCGTCGGAGTAGATGTTGCCGAGCCCGCTGATGAACTTCTGATCCATCAACAGCGACTTCATCTTGGCGGCCTTGTCGGCGAGCCGCATCTGGAACGAGGGCCACGTGAAGACCTGGTCGAGCGGATCGATCGCCAGGTGCTGCAACTCCTTGACCTTGTCGAGTTCGTCGGCGTCGGTGACGAACATCTCCCCGAAGGTGCGGGGGTCGATGAAGCGCAGGTCACCCCCCTGCGTGAAGGTGAACAGGACGTGGGTGTGTGGCGCAACGGGCATCCGCTTGTTGCCGCGGATGAATCGGCCGCTCATGCCGAAGTGCACGACGAGCACGTCGCCGCTGTCGAGGAACAAGAGCAGGTACTTGCCCTTGCGTTCAACCTTCTGGATCTTGGTGCCCTCGACGCGCGAGGAGAAGTCCTTGCGTTTGCCGTGGCGTCGGATGGCGCGCATCGCGTTCTTCGAGGGACGCACATCCGCCGTCTTGATCCGGCGACCGACGACGTCCTTCTCCAGATCGCGGCGCATGACCTCGACCTCTGGGAGCTCCACCTATGTCCTCCCGTCCGTGGCCTCGTGGGCGGTTGTCAGCTTCTCGAAGGCCTCGCGCGCTGCTTGCTGCTCGGCCTCCTTCTTCGAACGGCCCCGCCCACTGCCCCAGGGCGTGCCCGCCAGATAGACGACCGCGGTGAACTCCTTCTCGTGGTCGGGACCCGAATCCGTGAGCTGGTACTCGGGAAGTTCTCGGAGATCCTGGGACGCGAGCTCCTGCAAGATCGTCTTGTAGTCGCGAGCCCCCTCGCCGCGCGCGTACGCCTCCATGCGCGGCCAGAAGAGCCGCTCGATCAACTCGCGCGCGGCGGTCAGTCCACGGTCCAGGTAGACCGCTCCCAGCACGGCTTCGAGGCCGTCGGCGAGGATGCTGGCCTTGTCCCGTCCTCCCGACAGTTCCTCCCCACGGCCGAGCAGGAGCACGGACCCGAGTTCGAGCTCGCGAGCGACCTCGGCGAGGGACTGCATGTTCACGATCGCCGCGCGGAGTTTGGCCAACTGCCCTTCGGACAGATCGGGGAACCGCGTGAACGCGAGATCCGTGACGACGAGACCGAGCACGGCGTCTCCCAAGAACTCGAGCCGCTCGTTCGTAACGTCGCGGCCTTGCTCGAAGGCGTAGGAACGGTGGCTCAGCGCGGCCTCGCGGAGCGCCGCGTCGCGGAACGCGATGCCCAGCACCTCATCGAGCCGCTCGGCCGGCGCTGCGCCGGGGAGCTGCGCCTCGGGGTCTGCCCGGTGTCCCTGGCCCACGCGACTCCCGCTACTCGACCTCGACGGCCTTGCGACCGGCGTAGTATCCGCAGTTTCCGCAGACCACGTGCGGGAGCTTGGCCTGGTGGCACTGCGGGCACTCGGCGTAGGTGGAAGGCTGCGCCTTCCAGTTTGCCGCGCGCTTGCGGGAACGCTCCTTGCTCTGCTTCTTCTTGGGGACGGCCATGAGTGCTCCTTAGTCGTCGATCTTCAGGTCTTGGAGTGGAGCCCATCGCGCGTCGACCGACTCCGCGCAGGAACACGAGCCGACGTTGCGATCGGAGCCACAGCGTTCGCACAGACCCTTGCAATCCGCTCGGCACAGCGGCGCGAACGGCAGCGCGAGTCCCAAGGCGTCTCGCACCATCTGCTCGGGATCCAATTCGCCCTCGGGCGCCAGTGCGTAATCGTCCGCGTCGGGGTCGGGGTCGGGGACGAAGAGCTCGCTGACCTGCACGTCAACAGGCCCGGCGAACTCCTTGACGCAGCGGGCGCAGACGAACGTGACGGGCGCGTGGAGCGTGCCGCTCACCAAGATGCCCTCGACAACGCTCTCCAGCAACAGTTCTCCCTCGACGGGCGTCTCGTCGTCGAGGACGGCGACCTCGGTACGCA
Source organism: Actinomycetota bacterium (assembly GCA_040902745.1). Lineage (GTDB taxonomy): Bacteria > Actinomycetota > UBA4738 > UBA4738 > HRBIN12 > JBBDWR01. The sequence continues at coordinate 97,647 of JBBDWR010000029.1, forward strand.
GTCCCGCCAAGGGGTCCTGGACCCGGCTCGTGGTGGCCGACCCTGGATGTTCCAACAGCTCGCGAACGTCGATCGGGCGCATCATGCGTCTCCCGGGACCTCCACGTCGAGGTCGATCGGTTGGTCCACGGTCGCCGCGGGCACGGGTTGCTGCGGCCCGGTGTCGCCGAACTCCTGTTCCGCCACCGTGCCGGAGCGAAGCTTCTCGCGTCCCGCCTGAACCTGTTCGATCGTGCGGACGATCTGCTGAGAAGAGTCGGACAGATCCTCGCTGACCTTCCGCAGGACGTTCTCGAACTGGGCGAGCTTGCCGTCGACGTAGTCCTCCGCCTCGAGCGTCGTGCGGCGCGACTCCTGGTCCGCGACGTCGAGGATCCGCTCGGCCTCCCGCTTGGCCCGCTCGACGATCTCCTCCTTGGTCGCCATCCGCAACTGCTCCTGGCGAGCTTGCTCCACGAGCTGGTCTGCCTCGGAGCGAGCCTTGACCAACAGCTCCTCTCGGTCCTTCACGACCCACCGTGCTTGCTTGATCTCCTCCGGCAGCGATCGCTTCATCTCGTCGACGATCTCCAGGACCTCGTCCTGGTTGATCAGCACGGAAGAGGACAGAGGCATCGACTTCGCCTCCTGCACGAGCTGTTCGAGCTGAGTGATCCGAGCGGTCAGGTCCATAGTCAGGCGTTCCTTCGTTGTGGGCCGAGCTTGTCCGACATGCGATCTCGTACGACGTCGGGGACCAAGCCCGTGACGTCACCACCGAAGCCGGCGACCTCCTTGACGAGAGAGGACGACAAGAACGACCACTTCGGATTCGTGGTCATGAACAGCGTCTCGAGACCGGTGAGCCGGTGGTTCATCTGTGCCATCTGGATCTCGTATTCGAAGTCGGTGACGGCCCGAAGGCCCTTCACGACCACATCCACATCTCGCTGCCGCGCGTAGTCCACCAGCAAACCGGAGAAGGAGGTGACCTCGACCGCGGCTAGGTCGATCGTGGCCTCCTTCAACATCGCCACCCGCTCCTCGACCGAGAACATCGGGGCCTTCCCCGGGTTCTCGAGCACCCCCACGATCAGCGCGTCGAACCGGCGCGCGGTCCGGACGATGATGTCGAGATGTCCATTGGTCACGGGGTCGAACGTCCCCGGGCACAGGGCGGTCGGGCCCACGGTCACTCCTCCCGGCGGTAGCAGATGACGAGGTTGTCGCCGTACTCCAGACGCCGCGCGACGACCCATCCTATCGGAACCACAACCGTGGAACTCCGAGCCGATCGTGTAAGGCATACCTTCCAACCCGCGCGCCCGTTGAGCCAACGCGTCTCGAGGACATGCAGCAGCCCGGACAACTCCTCACCGGCGATGTCATAGGGCGGATCGAGGAACACCAGATCGACCGGCGGTCCGGGGGTCGGTGGACCCGCGGCAAGGAACCCCTCGACACCGGAGGACACAGCCTTGGCGGCGTCCGCGAGCCGCGTGCGATCCAGGTTGTCTCGGATCGAAGCGACCGCCGCACCGGACCGATCGACGAAGGTCGCTTCGGCAGCGCCCCGGGAAAGCGCCTCCATGCCGATCGCCCCGGTCCCGGCGAACAGGTCGAGCACCGTCGAGTCCACAACCTCGGACCCGAGGCTCGAGAACAACCCTTCGCGCGCACGATCGGAGACCGGGCGCGTTCCCCGCGGGACCCGGCCGAGCCGGACACCCCGAGCCGTTCCGGCGATGATCCTCACGTCGCGGAGCCGTCGACCGAGGCGCTCGTGAGGGGTGCCATCACCGCATCATCGGTGGGCCGATGCGGCCGGGCAAGCTACCGAACTCCCCGAGCGGAGACCGAGTCGGTCAGCTGTGGAAGAGCCAGTCGATCGATGCCTGGAAGCGGCGGCGCAACTCCTCCAGAAGGCCGGGGTGGTCCCCCAGATCGGGATCGGCATCGATCGTCTCGAACGCCTGCGCCCGAGCGCGGCGAACCAATCCCAGGTCGTCGGCCAGTCGGGCCAGCTTTAGGTCCGGCATGCCCGACTGGCGGACGTCGAACAGCGTTCCCTCCCCGCGAAGACGAAGGTCCTCGTCCGCTAGCGCGAATCCGTCCTGCGTCGCGACCATCGCTTGCAGCCGTGCCTTCGCCTCGCCGTTTCCCGCCTCGCTCTCGTCGACCAGGAAGCAGAACGACCGGAGGGTGCTGCGGCCGATACGACCTCGGAGCTGGTGCAGCTGCGCGAGCCCGAATCGCTCCGCATTCTCCACGAGCATCACGGTCGCGTTGGGAACGTCGACACCGACCTCGATCACCGTCGTGGAGATCAACACGTCCGACTCCCCGGCCGCGAATACCTCCATCCGCCGCTCCTTGTCGGCCGAACGCATGCGCCCGTGGAGCACGTCGACCCGCAGATCGGGGAAAACCTCGGTGGCGAGCCGCTCGGCCTCGACTTCGGCCGCCTTGACCTGGGTACGGTTGTCCTCATCGATCGCGGCGCACACGACGAACGCCTGCCTGCCCGCCGCAACCTCGGTCCGTATCACCTCTTCGGCGGCGCGGCGTTGGGCGGCGGTGCGCACCACTCGGGTCTGCACGGGTCGCCGCCCGGCGGGAAGCTCGTCGAGGACGACGACGTCGAGGTCGCCGTAGTAGGTGAGCGCGAGGGTCCGGGGGATCGGTGTCGCGGTCATGATCACGACGTCCGGTTCGACTCCTTTGCCCTTGAGCGCGATCCGCTGATGCACGCCGAACCGGTGCTGCTCGTCGATCACCGCCAGGGAGAGATCCTTGAAGGTGACACCCTCCTGCACGAGCGCGTGGGTGCCGACGACCAGGTCCACCGAGCCGTCCGCGATCGCTTCGATGACCCGCGCCCGTCGTTTACCGGTCACCGAGCCCGTGAGGAGCGCGAAAGTCATCGTCGGCGCCGTGACCGTCGGATCGTCCAGCAGGGAAGGTTGGGACGACGCTCCCGTCTCCGGGCGCTCGAGGAACGGCACCGCGCCGATCCGTTGCAGCAGTGCCGTCATCGAGCAGATGTGCTGTGCCGCGAGCACCTCGGTCGGAGCCATCACCGCCGCCTGATGCCCCGAGTCGATCGCCACGAGGGCCGCGGCGAGCGCCACGACCGTCTTGCCGGCACCGACATCGCCCTGCAACAACAGGTTCATCGGCCGCGACCGCTGCATCGCCGTGCGCACCTCATCGATCGCCCGTCCCTGCGCGCCCGTGAGCTCGAAGGGAAGCTCGCCTACCAGGCCCGCTGCCAGCGGCCCCCCGGCATCGTGTGCGACGCCGACGGTCTCGGTCTCCACCCGTCGCTTGCGGAAAGCGACGCCGAGCTCGAGGACGAACAATTCATCGAACTTGAGCCGATCACGAGCTCGCGCCAGCTCCTCCGGCTCCCGCGGGAAGTGGATGTCGCGGATCGCCCGGTCGTAGGAGGGAAGCGCTTCCGCCTCGACCACCGAGGCGGGGAGCGGATCCTCCAGCACCGGTAGCTGTTCGAGCGCTCGGAAGACCAGCTCGCGGAGCGTCCTCGTCGAGATGCCCTCGCTGACGGAGTGCACCGGCGTGATGCGCCCGGAGTGCACCGTATCGTCGCCGCTTCGGAGGATCTCGACCTCGTGCTTGTGCAACTGCAGACGACCGCGGTAGATCGCCACTACACCCGAGGCGGCGACCTCCATGCCCTCCTTGTACTGATTGGCCGCCCACGGCTGGTTGAAGAAGAGCAGATCGAGGTAGCCGGTCCCGTCGTAGAGCGTGACCGTCACGATGGCCTTGCGGTTACGCCCCTGACGCCGTGAGACGCGCTTGATCCGAGAGATGACGGTGGCCTGGCTCCCGATCTTGAGGTCGCGGATCCGATCGACCTCCGACCGGTCGATGTAGGAGCGCGGATAGTGGTGCAGCAGGGCGCCGACCGAATCGATCCCCAGTCCGTCGGCAACGACCTCAGCCGCCGGCGGACCCTTGGATTTGGCCCCCATCCTCCGCGAGGCCAGGCGGCGATCGATCGCGCTGATCGGGGAGGCGGGGGTGAGGGTCAAGGTCTCGTCATCGTCCTTTCGCTCGCACGGTTCTACCATGCGGGTGTGCGACTCCTCCGCGCGGCTGCGCTGCCGACGATCTTCGTCCTGGTCTTTGCCTGTTCGGGCGGCTCCAACGGGGATGTACCTTCGCCGGCGCTGACCCCGACGGGGTCCCCGGCAAGCAACGCGACACAGGCTGCGCTGCTCCCCACCACCGTCGACGCGCTTCCGGAGATCGACGCAACGTCCTACGTCGAGCTCCTCGCACAGCTGAAGGGAACCCCCGTGGTGGTGAACCTCTGGGGTTCGTGGTGCGCCCCCTGCAGGCAGGAAGCCCCGGACCTCAAGGCCGCCGCCGAACGGTACGGAGATCGCGTGCAGTTCATCGGTGTCGACATGCTCGACGAGCGAACGTCTGCGGCCAGCTTCATCCGAGAGGCGGGCTGGAGCTACCCGAGCGTGTTCGACCCGGACGGAGCGATCCGGGACAGCTTGGGATTCTTGGGGCAGCCGGTCACGATCTTCTACGACGCGGACGGACAACGGGTCGACGACTGGCAGGGACCGATCCCACCGGAACAACTGCGCGCCGGGATCGAAAAGGCACTCGCGTAGGAGCGGACCCTACGTGGCCTGACCTGCGGCGACGGACCGGCGCATGAAGAGTCGTCTGCTACCCTTTGCGTCGATATGGCAGCCGTCTGCGACATCTGCGGGAAGAAGCCGTTCTTCGGCATGTCGGTGTCCCACTCCCACCGCCGAACGAAGCGCCGCTGGAACCCCAACATCCAGCGCGTCCGCGCGGTGGTCGACGGGGCGCCCAAGCGACTGCATGTCTGCGTCAGCTGCATCAAGGCCGGCAAGGTCAAACGCGCAGGCTGACACCGGCGTCCTGCCCGCGCATCATCGCGGGATGCTCCACAGGTGATCCACCGGTCCGATCCCGCCGCCCAGGGCGTAGGCATGCCTGATCGCTTCGGTCACGAATCCCTTTCCGGCCCGGACGGATTCGAATAGCCCCGTCCCGCGAGCCAGATGTGCAGCGATCGCCGCGGACAACGTGCACCCCGTCCCGTGCGTGTGGGGTGTGTCGATCCGTTCGGACTCGAGCCATGCCTCACGGTCCCCATCGGCGAAGAGATCGGCCGCCGAGCCCTCCTGGAGGTGTCCACCTTTGATCAGGACGGCTGGCACGCCTGAGTCGAGCAGATCGGCGGCCGCCCGTTGCATGTCGCCGCGATCTTCGACCCGCCAGCCGAGCACGCCGGAGGCTTCCGGAAGGTTGGGGGTCACCAGCACCGCCAGCGGGAACAGCTCCGCGCGCAACCGCTGCACCGCGTCCTCGTCGAGGAGGGCATGCCCGTGTTTGCTCATGAAGACGGGGTCGACGACGAGGTTGGGGACATGGGTCTCCCGAACCGCGTCGGCGACGCTTCGGACGATCGCTGCCGACGCGAGCATGCCGGTCTTGGCGGCGTCGACGCCGATATCCGTCGCGACGCTGCGGATCTGATCGGCCACGAGGGTGGGCGAAAGCGTCTCGTAGCCGGAAACGCCCTTGGTGTTCTGTACCGTCACGGCGGTGACCGCGCTCATGCCGAACGCGCCGAGCGCCGCGAAGGTCTTGAGGTCGGCCTGGATCCCCGCGCCGCCGCCCGAATCCGAGCCCGCGATCGTCAGGACTCGAGGACGCCTCGTGTCCGTGTCATCCGAAATGGTCCCACCCCTGTTCGGCGAGCGCATGTTCCGATCCGTCGATCTCCTCGAGGACGAGCCCCTTCTCGATGATGGCGCCGATCTCGGCGAGCGGCACCCCGAACCCCTCGCGCAGGGCCGTGCGCGCCGAATCGACGTCGATGCCGGACGGCAGTGTCGCCAACAGCTCGTAGTCTTCCCCGCCACCCAGCACGTCCGTACGTTGCGCGCCCGGCGCAAGGGGGAGCTGCCGGTAGCCGATACGGGCCCCGACGCCACTGGCCTCGCACAAGCGCGACAGGTCGATCGCGAGCCCGTCGGACACATCGAGCATCGCAGTGGCCCCGTGCCGTGCGAGGACCGATGCTTCGCCCACCCTCGGGGTCGGTCGCAGATACGCATGCAGGGCCGCGAGCGCCTCGCGATCCGGCGCACCGCTCGAGCGAGCCACCCGCAGACCGACCGCGGCGGAACCGAGCTCTCCGGTCACGACCACGCGGTCGCCCACCCGAGCTCCGCCGCGGGTCACGGCCCGTCCCGGCGCGACTTCACCTGTGACCGTGACGACCACCGAGACCGCGTCACCCCGCGCAAGGTTGCCTCCGACGAGCCACAACGCGTACTCGTCGCAGCACTCTCGCATGCCGCCGATCAGTTCGATCACCCAAGCGGCGTCGACCGCATCCGACAGCGTGAGCGCGCACAGCGCCGCCCGCGGACTGCCACCCATCGCGGCGATGTCGGACACGTTCACCGCGATCGCCTTGTACCCGAGGTCGCGGGCGGAGGTCAGGCCGAGTTCGAAGTGCGTCCCTTCGACCAGCGCGTCGGTCGTGAGGAGCTGCTCCCCTGTTGCGGGGCTCAGGACCGCCGCATCGTCGCCCACGCCCACGATGACCTCGGGCCCGGCACCCGAGAGCACCTTGCCGATCGCCTCCAGCAGCTCGTTCTCGTTCCGATCCATCGTCCCTAGCCTGTCGCCGTCGCCTTTGTCCGCTCCGTCCAATCGCTCGCTGCGACATTCCCCCAGCGTGCGGAGGGTGGCGGGGAGTGGTTTCGGTAGACTCTAGCCCCGTTCCCCAGGAGCTGGCCTATCCGTCACACGCGAAGGAGACTCCGTTGGCGTTGGAGATGACGACTGGCACGATCTACGACAATCCCTCCCCGGAGGAATTGCGCAAGTTCACCGAGGAGATGCCGCAGACCCGGATCACCGAGTTCGACAACGTCAACGTGCAGACCCAGGTACTCTCCCGCAGCGCCGCCAGCACCCACGTGGTAACCGAGGACCCGTCCACCACGAGCGGCAAGAGCATCACTCGCGCGGAATACGAGCGCCTGGCCGGCCTCCAGGACCAGTACCTGTCCTCGCGGGACCTGATCCAGATCGACGGCTTCATCGGCAACGATCCCGAGTTCCGGACTGCCGCCAGGCTCACGATCGAGCGCGCGAACGCGAACATAGCGGGCATGCAGCAGAAGCTGTACTTCCCGCGAGAGGGCGGCGAGCCCGAGGTCCACGTGATCTACACGCCCAACCTGCCCGTTTCCGGCTACCCGGACGACCGGATGATCGCCGTGGACCTGGAGAACAACGTGACGCGGGTGTTCAACTCCGACTACTTCGGGGAGTCGAAGAAGGGCGGCCTGCGGATGTGGAACAACATCGTCTTCGGCCGGGGCGGTCTCGCCCTGCATGCCGGCCTGAAGGTGATCCCCACCGACGACGGCGAAAAGGTCATCATGATCATCGGCCTGTCGGGCACCGGCAAGACCACCACGACCTTCACGACCCAGAACGATTCGCTCCCCGTGCAGGACGACTTCGTCGGACTCATGCCGGGCGGAGGGGTCTACGGCACCGAGAACGGGTGCTTCGCCAAGACGTTCAGCCTCGACCCGGACTTCGAGCCGAACATCTACAACGCGGTCGTCAAGCCGAACGCGTACCTCGAGAACGTGTATCAGGACGACACCGGCACGGTGGACTTCTTCAACGAGAACTACACGCAGAACGGCCGCGCCGTGTTCGGCATGAGCGACCTCGCCCGTTACCGGGATGCCGAGGGGGTCGGCACGGTGGACTACCTGCTGATCCTCAACCGGAACGAGAACATCATCCCGTCGATCGCGAAGCTCTCGCAGGCGCAGGCTGCCGCCTTCTTCATGCTCGGCGAGACCACCGGGACTGCGGCCGGCGGCGCGTCGGAGGCGGGCAAGTTCCTGCGTGTCCCGGGAACCAATCCGTTCTTCCCGCTCCCCCACGGGCTCCAGGGCAATCGGATCCTCGAGCTGTTGCACTCACACCCGATCGAGGTCTACTTGCTCAACACCGGCCGTGTCGGCGGCAAGGACGGCGACGACCGCTCGAAGAAGGTGAAGATCCCGCACACGTCGGCGTGCGTGAAGGCGATCGCCGAGCGCTCGGTCTCCTGGACCGAGGACCCCGACTTCGGCTATCAGATAGCCGACTCCGTTCCCGGATTCGACGACATCGAGCTGCTGCAACCCAAGCGCCTGTACGAACGCCAAGGGCGCACGGAGGAGTACGACGAGATGGTCACCCGACTCAAGGCCGAACGGCGCTCACACCTCGAGACGTTCCCGCAGCTGTCCGACGACATCGTCGACGCCGTGAGCTGAGAGCTAGACCGCGAGCCGCAGGTTCGATGCCGGCCCCCGATCATTCACCCTCCGATCCGCGGGGGCGACGGTGACCGAGCAGCAATCCGGTCGCGAACTGCACCCCCGACAGCACAACGAGCATCGCCAAGTACCAACTTAGCTGCTCGGTCTGTGCCGCGAAGCTCATCCGATCCGCGGTTGCATAGATCACGAAGAGCCCGGCGAAGCCGAACCATGAACCGATGCGCGCGGTCCGGAAGATCGCGTAGAGCAGCTGATCGGTCAGGTCCGGACTCGCGAAGGGTCGGCGCGCCCAGTACCACAGCGACCGGGCCCCGCCGATCGAGAACAGCACGGCAAGACCGAACTCGAATGCCCTCACGGCGACCCCGCCAGCGCAGCGACCACCTCTTCGTCCGTCGTCTGGTCGAATAGGTCGTACCACTCTCCGACCGATCCGAACGCGCGAGGCGCCGCGAGGATAACGACTTCGTCCGCTTCGTCCGCCAGTCGCCGAACCGCGGGAGGGGGTGCGACGGGAGCCGCGAAGACGACCCTCACGGCACCGCTTGTGCGGGCCCACCGGATCGACGCGATCGCGGTGCCTCCCGTCGCGACTCCGTCGTCGACGAGCACCACGGTCTTGTCGGCGACCGGGAGTGGTCCATGGCCACCTCGATAGCGGTGCTCCCGGCGTTCGATCTCGGACTGTTGCCTGGCGATCTCCTCGTCCACGTACTGCTGTCCAACCGCCAGCCGCGCGATCATCCGCTCGTCCAGGACCTGTACGCCCGGCGCGATCGCACCGATCCCTAGTTCCGGATTGCCCGGCGCACCGAGCTTGCGCGGCACGACGACATCGATCGGAACGCCGAGGGACCGGGCGACGGCTGCGGCGACGATCACGCCTCCCCGTGGGATCCCGAGCACGACGACGTCGGTCGGCACGTCGGACAGATGCCCGGCGAGGGCTCCCGCGAGCGCCTCACCGGCCTGCGCTCGGTCGGTGAACCTCACCGCTGCATGCTCCCATACGTTCCCGTGACGGGGCGGCCGTCGCCGGGGTCGTATGGCTTGGCGTGCAGCCTTGCCCGCTTCGAGCGCCCCGACTAGCATGCTGCCCCCAACCGCAGGGAGGTCTCAACGTGGTGCATGCGTACGTCTTGATCCAGACGGAGGTCGGCAAGGCCGCCCAGGTCGCCGACGAGGTGCGCGCGATCGGTGGCGTCACGGAGGCCGAGGACGTCACCGGCCCCTACGACGTGATCGTGCGCGCCGAGGCCCAGAACGTCGACGAGCTCGGCAAGCTCGTGGTCGCGAAGATCCAGGGGGTCGAAGGGATCACCCGCACGCTGACCTGTCCGGTCGTGCACCTGTAGCGACGGCGGTGCCCGAACGGGGTCGGGTCCGTGGTCAGGCCCGACGATCGGGCTCGTGTCCGCGGAGTTCCCCCGCGCCCGTGCCCTTCTTGCGCTCTCGCTCGTGACGCTCGACCGCGAGGTCCACGAGCCGATCGATCAGATCCGGATAGCGCAGACCCGAGGCCTCCCACAGTTTGGGATACATCGAGATCGAAGTGAAACCCGGGATCGTGTTGATCTCGTTCAGGAACAGCGCACCTTGCGTGTCGAGGAAGAAATCGACCCGCGCCATCCCCGTCGCGTCGATCGTCCGGAACGCGGCGATCGCGATCCGCTGTACCTCCTCGAGCGTAGCGTCCGAGAGATCGGCCGGGATCGTCAGTCGCGCGCCGTCGGGATCCAGATACTTCGCCGCGTAGTCGTAGAACTCGTGGCCCGAGGGCGCGATCTCGCCCGCGATGGACGCGACGGGATCGTCGTTGCCGAGGACGGAGCACTCGATCTCTCGCGCTCCCTGCACCGATCGCTCGACGACCGCTTTGCGCGCGTAGCCGAAAGCTTCCTCGAGGGCGCCGCGGAGCTCGGCAGGACGGTGCACCTTGCGGACGCCGACGGACGAACCCAACGTGGCGGGCTTGGAGAACACCGGATAGCCCAGCTCGGCCGTTCTGCCCTCGACGCCCTCCGGGTCTTCTTCCCACTCGGGTTCGCGGACGGACGTCCATTCCACGACCGGCAGGCCTTCGGCTTCGAACAGGACCTTCTGGATCGCCTTGTCCATGCCGACCGCCGAGGCCAGCACACCGGATCCCACGTACGGAACGCCCGCCAGTTCGAGGAGGCCCTGGGTTGCGCCGTCCTCACCGAATGGACCGTGCAACACGGGGAAGACGACGTCGATCTCGCGAGGGGTTCCCCCCTCCGCGACGAGTGTGGACGCGCCCGATTCCTGGCCGAGGGCCACCTGAGAACCGGCAACCGGATCGACCGCGGGAAGCACCGCACCGCCCCCGAGCGCGGGGGGTCCGGTGAGCAGGTGCCACGTCCCCGCCTTGCTGATCCCGACGGGAACCACCTCGTAGCGTTGGGGATCGAGGGCATCGATCACCGATCGGGCGGAGAGGCAGGAGATCTCGTGCTCGGCCGAACGTCCCCCGAACAACACCACCACGCGCCGCTTCATCGATGGCTCCTTTACCGTGCCGCGCACCCACCGAACCCCGCCAGCCTACCCGTGCTCGGGGAGGCATACCTGCACAGCAATCACGTGACGCCGTCACCACGGCGGACGAGCTTCCACGCCAAGGGAAGCAGCCCCGCAGCCACCAGCAGCTTGATCGTGTCGCCGATCACGAACGGATACAACCCGTCCTGCAGCGCGTCCTCGAGGCTGTACGCGACCCCCGCCTGACGCACCGACAGCAACAACCACGGGATCCCAACCACATAGATCACGATCGAGCCCAGGAGCATCGCGCCGATCGCGCTGTTACTCGACTTGTCCCAGCCCCGCCGCGCCAGCCAACCGACGAGCGCACTCGCGACGAAGAACCCCCACAGGTAGCCGCCCGTGGCTTGTGCGAGCCCGAGGATCGCCAATCCGGTGTCGTGGGTGCCGTCGGCATTCGGGGCGAGGGCGGGAAGGCCCACGACCGCGTACGCGAGATACAGCAGCACCGAGATCGCACCGAAGAGCGGACCCAAGCATGCCCCGATCAGCAGGACGCCGAGCGTCTGCCCGGTGATCGGGACCGGCGTGAACGGCAGGGGAACACTCAGCTGGGCCAGTCCCGCCAGCAGGACACTCCCGAGTGCGGCAAGTGCAAGTTGATAGACGACGCTGTTGACGCGGCTCCTCGGCGGCGCTGCGGCGAGCGCGAGTGTGGTCACGGTACGGTCCTCCTCGTGGGTCGGATGTCGGCTTCGTCGGACTACGAACGGCGATCTCGCCCCGGCCGCCGACCGGGAAGGATGGCGGCAGAGCCCGAAGCCTACCGCGTGCCAGACGGTGAGCATCGTTGGTCCGGATCCTTTCTCGTGGGCTAGGCTCGACGAGTGCGGATCGTTACAGTCCCCGTGAAGTCGCTGAGCCGGACGAAGAGCCGGCTTGCCTCGGTGCTCTCGCCGATCGAACGAGGCGCGCTCACGCTCGCGATGCTCGAGGACGTTCTGGACGCCACACTGCAGCTTGCGGCGTGGGAGACGTGGATCGTCTCTTCCGACGAAGTGGTGCTCGAGGTCGCGGTGCGGCGGGGCGCGCGGCCGGTCCGCGAGCCAAGTCCCACCCTTCAGGGCGCGATCCGGCATGTGGACATGGAGGCCACCGCTCGTGACGCGGACGCGATGGCGGTCGTCCTCGCGGACACCCCGATGCTCACCGCTGATGCCCTCGCCGTAGCTCTGCACACGATGGGCCCGGTCGTTCTCGCGCCCTCGGCCGACCGATCCGGAACGAACCTGCTGCTGCGTCGGCCACCACGCGCGATACGCCCGCTCTTCGGGAGCGACTCGTTCACCAAGCACCGCTCGGAAGCCGCGAGCAAGCAGCTCCCGGTCGCGATCGTGGAGGCCCCCCAGATCGCTTTCGACCTCGACGTTCCGGACGATATCCTGACGCTGATGTCGTCGGGCGTGCACGGCCGCACGCTCGATGTCTGTACGGAGCTCGAGCTCGAGGACCGTTTACGGGTACGCACCTGAGCCGAGAGCTCGGGATCGAAAGGACGAGGAGCCAGATGGCGCAGGGAACGATCAAGCATTACGACGAGGACGCGCACAGCGGATCACTGCTGTTGGAGAACGGGACGGAGATCGCGATCGACGGCGTCTCGACGCAAGGTTCCGACCTGCGAACGCTCCGACTGGGACAGCGGGTCCGGTTCGACATCGACGAGGTCGGCGGAACTCAGGTCGCCCGGAAGCTGCACATCCTCACCTTCTGACCCTGGTCCGCCGTGGGATGCGGACGAGCGTCAGCGCTTCTTCTTCTTGGTGGTGGACCGCCGCGACTTCGCGGTCACCGCATCCCGGAAGTCCTTGCCGGGGTTAAACGACGGCAGATCTCGAGCGGGAACGACGATCGGCACGTCCGGCTTGCGCGGGTTCCGCGCGATCCGCTCGTTCCGATGCTTTCGCTCGAACGTGCCGAAACCCGACAGCGACACCCGGCCGCCTTTGGACACCGACTCTCGCACGGTGTCCATCGTCGCCTCCAGGTATCGGGAGACGTCCGCCTTGCTGGCGCCGGTTCGCTTCGCGACCTCGGCGATCAGTCCGCTCTTGTTCACGACCCGCCTCCTCGTTCGGTCGGAGTACGTGCCTTGCACCGTAACGGCGCTGATCGGAACGGTCAAACGCCGATCCGCCCGCGCTAGCGACCGCGGCTGCGACGCTCTCGTTGGGTATCCTGGGGGTTCTCCACGATGGCCCGTGGTGTAACGGCAGCACGGCTGACTCTGGATCAGTTAGTCCTAGTTCGAATCTAGGCGGGCCAGCCAGACCACCTGACGCGATCGCTCCAGGAACCCGTTGGTTCGAGCCGATACCGATAGGGATGAACCGCCTCCTGCCTCTCCTCAGCGTTCTCGCCTGCTTCGCACTCTCGGGCGCTCTTTCGGGCGCTCTTTTCGCCCCCGCGGGCGCCGGTCTCGACGTCGGCGTCGGCGAGCGCGCGGCGCCGTGGGCAGACCGAACGATCCCGGATACCTCGTGCCAGGTGTTCCCCGACGACAACATCTGGAACACCGACATCTCCGGACTGCCGGTGCACGATATGAACGACGAATGGCTCGACTCGATGCGATCCGACACCACACACTTGCACCCCGACTTCGGGCCCCCCGACTACGGGATCCCTTTCGACGTCGTCGGAGCCAACGCACCCCGGCGGGCGGTGAAGTTCCAATACGCAGGGCAGAGCGATCGCAAGCGCTACCCGATCACGAAGTCCACACCGATCGAGGGCGGGAGCGACCGGCACGCCCTGATCGTGGACCGGTCACGATGTGTGCTCTATGAGCTGTTCCGCGTCCGGTGGAACGGTACGAAGGTCACGGCGGGCAGCGGCGCGATCTTCCCCCTGGGCTCCGATGCACTGCGACCCGAGGGCTGGACCTCAGCCGACGCCGCCGGCCTGCCGATCCTTCCGGGACTCGTGCGTTTCGACGAGATCAAGGCCGGGGAGATCGATCACGCGATCCGGGTGACCGCGGAGGTTACCTCGGAAAACTGGCTCTGGCCGGCTCGACACGAGGCCGGCGTGAACGACCCCGACGCCCCGCCGATGGGCGCCCGGTTCCGTCTCCAGGACGGACGACATCTCCGGCTTCAGCCCTCGCGCCCAGGTCGTGTTGCAGGCGATGAAGCGCTACGGGCTGATCCTGGCCGACAACGGATCGGATTGGTACTTCACCGGGACCCGCGATGGTCGATGGACCAACGCCTTGCTCGATCAGTTGAAGCAGGTTCCCGCCCACCGGTTCGAGGCAGTCGACACCTCGGCCTGCATGATCGACCCGGACAGCGCGGCGGCCGACTGCCCTGGCCCCTGACGCCCGATCAGGCTTCCCAGTCCTCCATGTACGCGTCCGGGATCGGCACGTTGCGCGGGTGCGCACCCAGCGGCAGGGGATCCAAGATCAGCGGTGGGTTCGGCTCTTGCGAGAAATCGAAGATGCGCCGCAGGTCCCCGAGGAGCCGCACGTCCTCGCGAACGGTCGGGCGCGAGTCCGGTCGGGACATCGTGTCGGGATCGAGCCGCTGCCCACCCAGGAACCGGTCCTCGATCAGCTTCAGGTACGCATCGAACGTGAGGACCTGATGATCGATCGTCCCCGGCGCGACCCAGGGACTGATCGCGATCGCCGGCACCCGAATCCCGTACCCGTTCTCGTCGACCCGGGGCGGCGACACGTGATCGAAGAAGCCGCCCCAGTCGTCCCAGGTGAGGAAGATCGCCGTGGAGTTCCAATCCGGTCCCTCCATCGCCGCGTTGACCATCTTCGTGACGTGCTCCATCCCGAGGGACATCGGTTCCCCGGTCCCCGGATGTTCGCTGATGCCGCCGCGGCCCGGAGTGATCCAGGAGACCGAAGGCAGCTCGCCCGCCGCAGCCGCATCCAGGTACGCCGCGTGGTCCTGGATCTTGTCGAGACTGTCGTTCTCGATCACGGTGGTGAAGCCCGGGAGGACGCTCTGTGCCGGAGGCGGACCCACCTTGCCTTTGCAGGGCGGGTCCTCGCACACCTCTTGCCCGGCATAGTGCCCCCAACCGACCCCCGCCTCGTCGAGGAGGTAGGTGATGTCGGTCCATGCATACGTCGGCTTGGCAACGCCCCGGCGCAGCCGTCCGAGGACGTCCCCCAAGAACAGATCGGACCGGCAACTCATCGGATCGCGCGGATCGTCGCACTCCGCGGCCCACGCCGAGAACAGGAACAGGTGCGCCGGCAGCGTCCAGGAGTCGGCGGGGGCGAACATCCGATCCTGCAGGACGAAGTTATCCGCGTAAGCCCAGTAGTTCGGCAACTCTTTCGCGGTGTGGTAGCCCATCACGTCCGGCTCGCCGTTCGGACCGGTGAGGTCGGCGCACGATCGCTTGTCACGCTCGTTCGCGCAGGGGTTCGGCGAGTTCACGACGGAGGTGATGAAGCCGTCCATCTTGCCTCCGTTCACGCTGACATCCGAGTTCGGCTTGGCGTGCGGTCCCCCAAGGTCGACGATCGAGCGGTCGTGATACGGGCACGAGAGCCGGTCGAGCACGGGGTCGGGCTGACAGGTTCCCTGTTTGAAGTCGCCGTTCGGCTTGAGCAGACCGTCCGCACCCGGGTAGGTGCCGAAGTAGTGATCGAAGCTCCGGTTCTCCTGGACGATGAAGATCAGGTGCTCGATCTTCTCGAGCCCCTTGGGGCCGCCCGTGGCCGAAGCGGACGGTGGAGCCGTCGGCCCCGTCTCGGTCGCAGCCGGCGAAGCATCGGGAGTCCCGG
The DNA here is from genome assembly GCA_040902745.1 of Actinomycetota bacterium. Classification (GTDB taxonomy): domain Bacteria; phylum Actinomycetota; class UBA4738; order UBA4738; family HRBIN12; genus JBBDWR01. The sequence goes on from JBBDWR010000029.1 coordinate 113,331, forward strand.
ACGTGCACGCCGCCGCGAGGAGCGCGGCAGGCAGGAGCAACATCGCTGCTTGCGAGAGGCGTCGGCGCATAGCGGGTCATGCTACTCGACCCCTCCACCGACACGGTCGAGCGTTCAGCGGCCGGTAGGATGACCCGACCCGAGACCGGTCGGGTAGCACACGTTCGGAGGAGCGGCTCGTGACCAACGGGAAATCAGCGGCAACACCGCCCACGACCAGGCTCGTGACGGTTATCCCCGGTGACGGGATCGGCCCCGAAGTCGTTCGCTCCGCTCAAAGGATCGTCGAGGCCTCCGGCGCTCGCGTTGCCTGGGAGGAGCAACAGGCCGGAGCGTCGGTGTTCAAGCAGGGACTACCCTCAGGGGTGCCACCCGAGACCCTCGCCTCGATCAAGCGAACACGCGTCGCACTGAAGGGCCCGCTGGAGACGCCGGTCGGGTTCGGCGAGAAGAGCGCCAACGTCACCCTCCGCAAGCTCTTCGAGACCTACGCGAACGTCCGTCCCGTCCGGGAGATGCCAGGTGTGGTGACGCCTTACTCGGGACGTGGGATCGACCTCGTCGTCGTCCGAGAGAACGTCGAGGACCTCTACGCGGGTATCGAGCACATGCAGACGCCGGGCGTGGCGCAGTGCCTGAAACTGATCAGCGAGAAGGGCTGCGAAAAGATCGTGCGCTTCGCGTTCGAACTCGCCGCCGCCGAGGGTCGACGAGTCGTGCACTGTGCGTCCAAGGCCAACATCATGAAGCTCACCGAAGGAACGCTCAAGCGGGTGTTCGAGCGCATCGCGCCCGAGTACCCCCAGATCGAGGCGAACCACATCATCGTCGACAACTGTGCGCATCAGCTGGTCAAGCGCCCGGAGCAGTTCGACGTCATCGTGACCACGAACATGAACGGCGACATCCTCTCCGACCTCACCTCGGCACTCGTGGGGGGCCTGGGGTTCGCCCCGAGCGCCAACATCGGCAACGAGGTCGCGATCTTCGAGGCGGTGCACGGCTCGGCGCCCAAGTACGCAGGCAAGGACGTGATCAATCCCACGGCGGTGATCCTCACGGCGGTCTTGATGCTTCGCCACCTCGGGGAATTCGAGGCGGCGGCCGCGATCGAGCACGCCGTCTTCGTGACGATGGAGTCCGGTGTGCTCACCCGCGACGTCGTCGGCGACGACGGAGCCGCGAGCACCTCGGCGTACACGGACGCGATCATCGCCAACCTGGGGCGCCGGTCGGACACGTGGCAGGTCCGCGACTACGGACCGATCGCGCTCCCCCAGCTGCGAACCGATGCTGACTACGTGCGGCCGTCCGAGCGGGCCGTGGTGGGGCTCGACGTCTTCGTGGAGTCTCCGTTGTCGAGCTCCGAACTCGGCGCGAGCTTGATGGAGCTGACGGGGGACACCAAGCTGTCGCTCAAGATGATCTCCAGCCGTGGCACGAAGGTGTTCCCGCCCACCGGGGCGATCACCGACGAGCTCGACCACTGGCGGTGCCGCTTCATCATCAAGGAGGAGCCGGGCGACCTGCCGGACGAGGACGTGCACGATCTGCTCGTGAAGATCTCCAGCCGGCACCGCTGGATGCACATCGAGAAACTCCAAGAGTTCGACGGCGAGTTGGGGTTCACCCGGGACCAGGGTGAGAATTGATCGCGACACCCGCTCGGCGGCAGGTCTGCCCGCTCGCTCGGGCGCCCTTTCGTTATCGTGAGGGACCTGGTCCCATCGTCTAGTGGCCCAGGACGCCGCCCTCTCAAGGCGGAAACACGGGTTCAAATCCCGTTGGGACTACCCCGAGGACGCCGACGACCCCCGAGACACCACCTCGGGGGTCGTCGCGCGTCGGCTCCGATCAGGTCGCGGCGTTGAGCGCCACGCACGATTCGGCCTGCGCCTCGGCTTCGGCCAGCGCCGTGTTCTGCTCGATCTCGGTCAGCGGGTTGTCCGCGAGGGCCGTCTGGATCTGCTGCCCGATCTCGGTGGTACCGGCGGCGAACCCCGCCCTATCGTCGGGGAGTTCGTCCACGGCGGCTCGGGCCTCGACGAAGATCTGTTCGGCGGCGTCCAGACCAGCGATCGCCGCCTGCGCAGCTTCTGCCCCACCCTCGACATCGGGAACCCCCGCCTCACCGATCGCTGCCTCGGCCTCCTGGGTCGCCTGGATCGCGTCGTCCAGATACGCGCCGAGCACTTCGCGGGCCTCTTCGGCCTCCGCCCCCTGCAACTGATCGGAGATCACCGAGCCGCCCTCCTGCAGCGCCGTGAGCCAGGTCTGCAACTCGCCGCACAGGGTGTTCATGTACGTCTCGGCCGACACCGTTCGCTCGTCGCCGCCCGAGTCGTCCCCGCTCCCGCTGCACGCCGTCAGCGACAGCGCCAGCACGGCCGCGATCGTGAGCACCTTGCTCGTTCGAGTGATGCGCATCCTGCCCCCTCCTGGTCGTTTCGAGTTGTAGGTCCGCGACGAAGGATCGGCCCGGAGCTCCTCCGTCGGGAACCCCGACAGGGTAGCCCGGAAGCTGGCCGGGAACGCAGGTCGGAGATCAGGAGATCGTCGCCGCAGCGGCACGAAGCCGCGTGGAGGTTCTCTGCTTGCCGAGCAGATGGATCGAGCCGTCGAGAGGGGGAGAGACGGTGCTGCCCGAGATCGCCGCTCGGATCGGCTGCCACGCCTTGGTCCGCGACACGCCGGTGCGCTCGGTAAGAGCGTCGAGTGCCGCTGAAACACCGTCCACGCTCCAAGGATCGACCTGCTCCAAGAGGTCGGCGGCGGTTCGCAGATGCTCCGCCCCCGCCTTCTCGATCAGCTTGGTGGCCTTCTCGTCGGGTTCGATATCGTCGGTGAACAGGAATCGCAACAGCAGCGGGGCCTCGCTGAGGGTCTTCATCCGCTCTCGGACCAGTGGCATGGCGGCCCGCAGCTCGGCGAGATCGTCGATCAACAGACCGGTCTGGGTCAAGAACGGCAGGATCCGAGCGGCAAGCTCGTCATCCCCGAGCTGCTGGATGTAGTGGTTGTTGAGCCACTCGAGCTTCTGCGTGTCGAAGGCCGCGGGATTGTGCGACACGCGCGACAGGTCGAAGCGCTCGATCAGCTCATCCCGCGAGAAGAACGTCGTCTCGTCGTCCCAGCTCCAGCCGAGCAAGGCGAGATAGTTCATCAGGGCTTCCGGCAGATACCCCTGCTCCCGGAACGCCTCCACCGATGTGGACCCGTGTCGCTTGGACAGCGGCTTGCCGTCGCCCCCCAGCACCTGCGGGAGATGCGCGTAGGTGGGCGGGGTACCGCCGAGTGCTTGGATCACGGCCGCGTTGCGCGGGGCGGACGCGAGAAGATCGTCGCCGCGGATCACGTGCGTGATGGCCATCAACATGTCGTCCACGGCAACGGCGAGCAGGAACGTCGGCGAGCCGTCCGATCGAACGATCACGAAGTCGCGGAGCATGCCCGCCCGGAAGGTGACCTCGCCCTTGACGAGATCGTCGACGACCCAGTCGCGCTCGGGCATCGCGAATCGATAGGCGAACGATCGACGCTCATCCTCGAAGACCTGACGTTCCTGATCGGTCAGCCGCCGGCACCGGCCGTCGTAGCCGGGTGGTTCGCCCCTCGTGAGCGCAGCCTTGCGCCGCTCATCCAACTCCTCTGGCGTGCAGTAGCAGCGATACGCGTCGCCGGACTCGACGAGCGCGTGAAGGTGCTCCTGGTAGAGGTCCAGTCGCTGGGACTGGCGATACGGCGCGTGCGTGCCGCCGATGTCGGGGCCCTCGTCCCAATCCAGCCCGAGCCAGGTCAGAGAGCCGAGCACGCCCCGGTAGGCCTCCTCAGTGACGCGGCTCGCGTCGGTGTCTTCCACACGGAGCACGAACGTGCCAGCGGCGTGCCGCGCCACAAGCCAACTGAACAACGCTGAGCGAGCGTTGCCCACATGGATCGACCCGCTGGGAGCGGGAGCGAACCGACAGCGGATCGTCGGACCCGTTTCCGGGCTCATCCGGCCACCGGATTGGTCAGCGTCCCGATCCCATCGATCTCGACCTCGACGAGATCGCCCGGACCCAGGGCACCGACCCCTTCTGGCGTGCCGGTCATCAGAACGTCACCCGGGAGCAGGGTCATGAAGGTCGTGATGAACTCGATCAATGTGGCAACGCCGAAAACCATGGACGAGCTGTTCGCCGCCTGGCGTGTCTCCCCATTCAGCCGCGTCTCGATCCGCACGTCGATCGGATCCAGCTCGGTTTCGATCCACGGGCCGAGGGGGCACGAAGAGTCGAAGCCCTTCGCGCGAGTCCACTGCTCGTCCTTCTTCTGGATGTCGCGCAAGGTCACGTCGTTGCCGCAGGTGTACCCGAGCACGATCTTGCCGGCCTCCTCGGCGAGGACGTTGCGTGCCAGCGCGCCGATCACGACCGCAAGTTCACCCTCGTAGTCGACGCGTCTGGAGAACGGCAGCAACGGGATCGCATCACCCGGCCCGCAGACCGCGGTCGTCGGCTTGAGGAACAGCAAGGGCTCCTCGGGGACCGAGCCGCCGAACTCCGCGACGTGGTCCTCGTAATTCTTGCCGACACACACCACCTTGGACGGCAGCACCGGCGACAGGAGCCGGATGTCGTCGAGCGCGACCTCCTCTCCCGTGGGGACGGGGTTCTCGAAGAAGGTCCCCTCGAGGACCCGCACGGTGTCGCCGCCGTCGACCACCCCGTGCGCGATCCGATCGCCGAAAACGAACCGAACCAGTCGCATACGGGCGGGAGGCTACCGCAATCGACCTCGCTGCAAGTCTCGGGGAGAGCGCCTAGGAGATCGTGGTGAGCCAGGATCGGTACTGCTCGAGCTCACCCTTGGTCGCAGCGAAGAACGTCCCCTGGAGTTCTTTGGTCACCGGACCGCGAGAGCCCTCGCCGACCGATCGGTCGTCCACCTCACGGACCGGAGTGACCTCGGCCGCCGTTCCGGTGAAGAACACCTCGTCGGCGTGGTACAGGTCGGTACGCACGAGGTTCTCCTCGCGCAACTCGTGACCGAGATCGCGGGCGATCGCCATCACCGAATCGCGCGTGATCCCGTCGAGGCAGCCGGCGAAGATAGGCGGCGTCGTGATCACACCGTCGCGCACCACGAAGATGTTCTCCCCGGATCCATCGGTGACGTAGCCGTGCTGGTTCAGCATGATCGCCTCGTCGTAGCCGGCATGCACGGCCTCGAGCTTGGCGAGCACCGAGTTGATGTATTGCCCGGTCGCCTTCGCGGAGGTGGGTAGCGAGTTCTGATCGTTCCGCTTCCACGACGAGATCTTCGCGCGCACACCGTGCTCGAGCGCGTGCTCGCCAAGGTAGGCGCCCCACGGCCACGTCGCCACGCACACGTTCAGTGGCGCCTGGAGCGGGTTGACGCCCATCTCCCCGTAGCCCCGGTACACGATCGGCCGCACATAACACGCACTCAGCCCGTTCGCCATCACAGTCTCCGCGATCGCGTCGGACAACGCCTGGATCGAGAACGGGATCTCCATGTGGTACAGGTGCGCGGACCGGAACAGGCGCTTCAGGTGGTCGTTCACGCGGAACACGGCCGGCCCGTCGGAGGTCTCGTAGACCCGGATCCCCTCGAACACGCCGCTGCCGTAGTGGAGGGCGTGGGACAGCACGTGGATCTGGGCCTTGTCCCAGTCCAGCAACTCCCCATCCATCCAGATCTTCTCGACGGGCGTGATCGGCACCGTGCGCTCCTTCTCCCGTTGGATCTCGTGTGCCGCGCCGGAGGTTCCGACGCGAACATGCCGCCCAGGATACCGGACCGTCTTGACCAGGGAGAACGACCTCAGGACGGGAGACCGTAGGCACGCCAGAGCAGCCGGGCGTGGATCGGGGCGTCGAGGTCGCCGAAGCGCTCGGCCGCCCAAGCACGGACGACTCCGACCGCCAGATCCATCTCGTCATCCCGCTTCGGCGGGTGCCTCGCGCCAGACGGGGTTGGGACTTCCCTCGAGCACATGTCCGTCGCGATAGCCTCGGGCGATCATCGTGACCCACATGTACGGACCCATCTCCCAGTCCGTGGAGAGCGGACCCGGCCGGTATCCGCGAGACGCGACGCCCCGCTGGAGCGATTCGCACGCCTCCCAGTCCTCGCGGTTCGTGACGTCCCAGAACTCCACGGCCCAGCCGGGGTCGAAGTCGTCGCGCTCCACCATCTCGGGCGGGAACAGCCACTCGCACTCCACGAACGAACGACCCGGTGCGATCATCTCGATCCGGTGGGTGAGCACGTAATCGGGATGCGGCGAGACGAGCAGGTTGGGGAAGATCCCGAAGTAGCCCACTTCCCGGCGCTGGCGCTCGTTGAGCCCGCGAAGGAATATCCCCTGCGACTTGCCGTCCAACGACATCGTCTCCGCATCGTCGCGAAGGTCCATCGGTCCGGCGATGAAGAGCCCCTGCAGGTCGATCGAGTACCCGCTCTCGGGAGGAGTGACCCGGCACAGCTCGGGGTGGATCTCCGAGCAGTGCAGACACTCCTGATAGTTCTCGTGCAGGAGCTTCCAATTGGCGGCGATCTCGTAGGTGTGCCGGGCGCCGACCACGAGCCGCTCCGGTTCGTACGGCGCGAGGTGTGCGGCAAGGTTCCCGAATTGCTCTTCGAACGGCACCTCGGCGTGTCCGGAGCGGTTCACGAACGCCCACCCACCGAGCTCGCGCTGAGATGGATGACGCCGATGCACTCCCGCCCGGCCGATACACGTCCAGGAATCATCGAAGAACTGGCGCCGTTCCCAGTCGAACACCTCTTCCGAGGTGTACGCCTCGCCCGGCAGTCCGACGCTGCGGCCCCACGGGCGCAAGGCGGCCTGGAGCGCAACGGGATCGATCGGTGCGGGGGTGCCGGCCATCGTTCGCAGATGGTACGCCGGGCTTTGGGAGGTCCGCCACCTACGATCGGGGGATTCCTCGCCTAGTTCGTCGACGGATCGCCTGGCATCAGTCGGAGTATCTCGAAGCCCTTGCCCTTGCGCTGCAGCACATCTTCCCAGAGACGCCCGGGATCCGGATGGAACACGTCATCGGGGATCGCGGGCTCCAGGAGCCACGAGCCTTCCTCGATCTCGGCTTCGAGCTGCCCGGGGCCCCATCCCGTATGCCCGGCGAACACGCGGGCTCGGCGGATCCGCCCGAGCGCCGCGCGGTCCACCACCTCGGGCAAGAACCCGATCGACGCGAACGCGACCACCTCGACGCGCTCCGGGTGCTCCAGGTCCGCCAGAACCACCGCCCCCTCGGGCCGCACCGGACCGCCGACGAACAGCGGTTCACCTCCGGGAACCAGATCCGCCAGGGGCGGCGCAGCGTCGACGACCGCAAGCTCGGTCACGCGATTGAGCACCACGCCGACCGCTCCGTCATCGTCGTGCGCTCCAACGAGCACCACCGTTCGGCGGAAGTTCGGATCCCACAATGTCGGAGCCGAGATCAGCAGCTGTCCGCCGAGGTCCTCCACGGGCGGCATCTTCTCGCGCCCGGCGTCGCACCGCACGTACTCCACGCGACTTGGGTCCAGCCGCCCGACTACTGCTTGGGCACATCTTTCTTCGGATCGAGGAACGGCAGCGGCACGACTTGCGCGTCCAGCGGTCCCTCGGGGGAGTCAAGCGTGACGTGGGTGCCCACGTCGGCGAGCTCGATCGGAACCCAGACGTAGCCCATGTTGATCTCGAGCCGGGGCGAGTAGCTCGCGGACGTCGTGTGCCCGACGACCGTTCCGTTCGAGGACACGGGCCAGAAGTCCTCGAGCCACATGCCGAGCGGGTCGGTGTTTATCTTCACGCCGACGAGCTTTGTGGCCACGCCCTCTGCGGCGATCCGCTCCAGTGAGGAGCGTGAGACGAAGGTGTTGTCGTTGTCTAGCTCCACGAGTCGCTCGAGACCGGTTACCTGGAACGGACTGTGCGTGACGTCCATGTCATTGCCGTAGTTGAAGATGCCGGCTTCCATCCGCCGCTGGTCGCTCGGCGCGATCGCGCGGATCTCGAACTCCTCGCCGGCCGCCATCACCGCGTCCCACAGCTCGCCGCCGCGGGAGGAGTCCCGCAGGTACAGCTCGTAGCCGACCTCGCCCGTCCACCCGGTGCGCGAGATCACGAGCGGGATACCGTTCAGCTCGGTCTGGGTGCACCCGTAGTACTTCAAGTTCATCACGTCGTCGCCGAACAACTTCTGGATCACCTGCTTGGACTTGGGCCCCTGCAACTGCAACGGCGAGACGTCCGGTTCGCGTATCTGCACATCCATGTCGGCGAACGCGGCCACGCCGAGGGCGTAGAGCAGCGCGTCCGAGTCGGCGAGTGAGAGCCAGAAGTGGTTCTCCTCCAGCCGCAGCAAGATCGGGTCGTTCACGATCCCCCCGTCAGGCGCACAGATCAGGACGTACTTGCCCTGTCCGACGGCGCAGTTCGACAGGTCGCGCGGGGTCAGCAGCTGGGTGAACCGAGTTGCGTCGGGACCGGTGATCTCGACCTGGCGCTCGACTGCGACGTCCCACAGCGTGACGTGGTTGAGCAGGTGCCAGTACTCCTTGACGTCGTCGTCGTACAGCGTGGGGATCAGCATGTGGTTGTACAGATCCCAGCTCGTGGCACCTGCCTCGACCGTGCGGTCGAAATAGGGAGACTTCTTGTACCAGGACGCGAAGTAGAAAGGGAACCACTTGTTGCGCTCGCCTTGCGGTGCTTCGGTTGCCATGGTCAGACGAACCTGCTCATCGCGCTGCGCGCGCGTTTGCGATCCTTGCGGATCTCTCGGACACAGTTGTATGCGGGGATACCCGTGACGCCTCCGCCCGCGTGCGTCGCGGACGAACACTGGTACAGCCCGGGGATCGGGGTTCGGTAGTCGGCATAGCCCGGTGCCGGACGCATGTGGAACAGTTGCTCTGCCGAGAGCTCGCCGTGGAAGATGTTGCCTCCCACCAACCCCCACTCCTGCTCCATGTCGTAGGGGCCGAGCACGTGCTTGTGCAGGATCGCGTCGGTGAACCCCGGCGCCAGCTCCTCATAGCCGGCGATCACGCGGTCTGCGTAGGCGTCGAGTTCTTCGCTGTGGGGCTTCTCGCTCCACTCCTGCGGGACCCACTGGGTGAACAACGACAGGATGTGCGTTCCTTCGGGCGCGAGCGTGCGATCGTGGACCGTCGGGCAGACCCCGTCGGAGAACGGGCCCGTCGACGGCGTGCCGCTGCGAGCCTGCTCGAACGCTCGCTCCAGGTAGTCGATCGAGTGCGCGAGCTCGAATCCCCCGGACAGGTCGGTGAGTTCCGCGTTCGCAGTGAACCGAGGAAGGCGATCGACTGCCAGGTTGATCTTCACCACGCCGGACCGCGACTTCCAGTTCTCGATGTCCCGCACGAACTCGTCGGGCAGCAGACGCCGGTCGAGCTGCTCCAGGAACGTGGTCCTGGGGTGGGTCGCCGTCACGACCACCCCCGCGTCGACCTCCTCCCCGCCTTCGAGTACCACGCCGACAGCGCGACCACGGGCGACCTTGATCTCGGCGACCCGCGCGTTGCATCGGATATCGGCTCCCAGGCTGGTCGCCGAAGAGGCGAGGGCGTCCGACACCGCACCCATACCACCTTCGGGAACCGCCCACGCGCCCAGGTGCCCGTCGCCCACGTCGCCGATCGAGTGGTGGGCCATCACATAGCCGGTGCCGGGTTCGCGCGGGCCCGCCCAGGTGCCGCTCAGGCCGTTCAGCGCCATCACGGTCTTGACCTGCTCGGATTCGAAAAACATGTCGAGCACATCGACCACACTCATCGTCAGCAGCCGCGTGACGTCGCCGATCGATCGCACGTCGAGACCGCGGAAGCGCCAGGCGAGCTTGAGCTGTTCGAACAGATCGGCCGGTGCCTTGGAGCCGAGCCTGGGGGGCGTGGTCATCAGCAGCGGACCGAGCACCTCGGCCAGTCCGCCGATCCACGCGTCCCATCGCTCGATCGCGTCCGCATCGCGCTTGGAGAACTTGGCGAACTCCTCGTAGTTGCGCTGCGAGTCGATGTATTGGGTGATCGCACTTCCGTCGGGGAAGGGGACGAGGTACGGACCCGTGGGATAGACCTTGTAGCCGTGTCGCTCGAGCTGGAGATCGCGCAAGATCGTGTCCGGCATCAAGCTCATCACGTAGCTGAGCGTCGTGACCCTGCAGTCCGGGGCCTCCGGCCATGGGGCGTCGGTCGCGGCCGCGCCACCGACCTTGTGTCGGGCCTCGAGGACGACCGTGCGCGCTCCCGCCCTCGCCAGGTACGCGCCGGCGACGAGGCCGTTGTGGCCCCCACCGATCACGATTGCGTCGTACCGGTCCACGAGGAACCTCCCATCTTTGGTTATCTCCGCGGCCCTCGCCGCGATCGATCCTCCGAACTGTACTCCTGAATGCTGATTCAGCGCTACCCGGGATGGACAGGCTGTCTAACTGTCATTCAGTCAGCCCGGCCTGGGACTCTCCGACGATCGGTTGCTTGAGTGTTGGTTCAGTCTCGTCATGCTGCCCATGGCCGTGACGGAGCAAGGGGACCAGGATGGCGGTCGCGACCAGGCCGAATGCTCCGCCAAGCAGGTACACACCTCGGGCGCCGAGCGCGTCGATCACTGGCGCGGCCAGCAGGAACGACAGCAGCATCGCGAGCTGCCACAGGGATTCGGACGCCGCCATCACCCGAGCGCGCAGCGCGTCGGGTGTGCTCCGCTGCCGAAGGCTCTGTTCAGCGACGAGTCCGATCGAATCGTTCACTCCGTTGAGCACGAGAAACACGAGGGCGATCCAGAACAGCGGCGCGAGGCCGATCGCGGCGGAGGTCAGCGCGATCCCCAGCGTCGAACACACGATCACGACGCGCTCGGTCCGTACGGTCAGGAACCGCCCGAGGAACGATCCAACCACCGATCCCACGCCCCACGCGCCGATGATGAAGCCGTAGCCACCGCCGCTCTGCCCGAACTCTTCGGCGAACGGCACGTCCGCCACCATGCTCATGCCCAACCCCAGGACGAGGACGGTCCAAGCAAGGGTGATCCGCAACAGCACCGGTTGTCGCCTGAGGAAAGCGATCCCCGCGCGAACCGCGGCGAGCCCGTGATCGTGGATGTCATCCTCGGAACGCTCGCGCGAGAATCGAACCCGGATCGACCAAACGATCGCCGCCGACCCGACGAACGACAGCCCGTTGACTAAGAACACCCAGGTCGGCCCGAACTGATCGACGAATATGCCACCTATCGCCGGTCCGACCGCGATACCCGCGTACCTACCGATAGCGACCAGGCTGTTGGCCTTGGCGAGGTCGTCTTCTCCGGCGAGGTTGGGGATCGCGGCGGCCGAGGACGACTCGAACGGCAGCTCGACGACGGCGGCGCACAGCGCGAAGGCGATCAGCAGCACCGGGCGGTCGGTGACGGCCGCCATAGCCAGGTAGAACACCGCCCCCAGCAGGTCCGAGACGATCATCACGCGTCGCCGGTCGAAACGGTCCCCGAGGATGCCCGCGAACGGCCCGACGATCCCCTGGACCCCGAAGGTGGCAACGAGTCCGGCAGCGACCCACGCCGTCGAGCCCGTCTCCACGTAGAGCGTGTAGTTCAGCGCGATGAACGCGGCGGCGCCACCGGTGATCGAGATCAGGCGCGCGGTCGCGAGGCGACGAACGGCGGATCGGGACGAGATGTTCATCGAAGCAGACTCCTGGTGCGAGGACGGACGGGTGTGAGGACGCCGGGACTAGCGGTTCGGGGCCGGCCGGGCGATCGATGCGCCCTTGTGCCGACCGGTGAGCCACAATGCTGTCACCGTGGTCTGCTTCATCACGGCACGGATGCTAGCACGGGATCGGGAGCCCCGCGGCGCGTCGGAGCGGCCCGTCGGCGCGTTCAGGCGCCGAGCACCAGGAAGCGTGTGCGCTGGGCGCCGATCGCCTCGGAGAGCTCGTCGAGGACCTCCTGCGCCAACGGAACGTCGACCGTCAGTCCCATCAGCGCCTCCCCGCCGGCCTCCTTGCGCCCGACCTCCATCGTGGCGATGTTGATGCCGCGATCACCGAGCACCGTGCCGACCCTGCCGATCACACCGGGTCGGTCCTCGTAGGTGAAGAACAGCATGTACTCGGCGGGCGGGATCTCGATGTCGAAGCCGAAAACCTGGGTCACCCGCTGCGCGTCACGTTTGCCGAGGAGGGTTCCCGCGACGGTGACGTCGCCGTCGTCGGTCTCCGCGCGCAAGGAGATCAGGCTCACGTAGTCCCGGGAGACGGTGGACGTCGTCTCGGACAGCTCGATCCCCCGCTCGCGCGCGATGATCGGCGCGTTCACGAACGAGATGGGCTCATGCACAACGCCGGCGAGCGATCCCTTGAGGATCGCCAAGGTCAGAGCCCGAGTATCGTTCTCGGCGATCCTTCCCAAGAACGCCGCCTCGATCGTTTGAACCGCGCCCTGCGCAAGCCCTGTGAGGATCGACCCGAGGCGCTCGGCCAGCGGCAGGAACGGTCGGACCGTCTCGGTCACCTCGGCCCCTGCCGATACGTTCACCGCGTAGGGCACGAACTCGCCCCGCAGCGCCAGGCCCACCATCTCGGCGATCGTGGTCCCCGCCTTGTCCTGCGCTTCGACGGTCGACGCGCCCAGGTGCGGCGTCACGACGACCGAGTCGTGCGTGAACAACGGACTGTCGGTGGTGGGTTCCACGGCGAAGACATCGAGCGCCGCGCCCGCGAGCTGACCGTCCTCGATCGCCTTCGCGAGCGCCTCCTCGTCGACGATCCCACCGCGGGCGGTGTTCACGATGCGCGCCCCGGGCTTGATCATCGACAGCTCTTTCGGTCCGATCAAGCCCTCGGTCTCGGCGGTCCGCGGCAGGTGCAGGGTCACAAAGTCGGATTGGACGAGCAGGGCCTCGAGCGTGGGCATCAACTCGATGCCCATCTCCTTGGCTCGTTCGCGTGACACGTAGGGATCGAACGCGATCACGCGCATGCCAAAGCCAGCCGTTCGTTCGGCGACCATCGTGCCCACCCGACCGAGACCAACGATGCCGAGCGTCTTGCCCAACAGCTCGACGCCCTGGTAGCGAGATCGAGCCCACTCCCCCGCCTTCAGCGCGGCGTGGGCCTGGGGAACATTTCGCGCCTGGGCGAGCAGGATCGCAACCGTGTGCTCGGCGGCGGACACGATGTTGGACTGCGGCGCGTTGACCACCATGACGCCGCGGCGCGTCGCGGCCTCGACATCGACGTTGTCCAAGCCGATGCCTGCCCGTCCCACCACCTTGAGGCTGTCGGCCGCAGCCAGCACCGCGGCGGTGACCTGCGTCTGCGAGCGCACCACGAGGGCATCGTACGGACCGATCTCACCGGCGAGGTCGCCGGTTGCCAGGTCCGATCGGACGTCGACCTGGAAGTCCCTTCGGAGCAGATCGAGGCCGCTGTCGGAGAGCTCCTCGGTGACGAGCACCCGCACGGTCAGCCCGCCTGCGCGAACACGCCCTCGGCCGCGGCGACCGCTGCACCGCGCTTGACGGGATGACCAAGCCGCTCGAGGGTCATCTCGAGGGCGGCGAGGCCTCGGATCATGTCCAGCGGCTCGTAGTAGCCGAGGTGTCCGATCCGGAACACATCGCCCTTGAGCGGGCCTTGGCCGGGTGCGAGCACCACGCCGAAGTCCGCTCGGATCCGCGCGCAGATCGTGTCCGCGTCGATGCCCTCAGGGGCGCGGATCGCGGTGACGGTGACGGCACGCTCGGGGTCCTCCCCGAAGAGATCGAGCCCCAGCGCGCGGACGCCTTCTTTGATGGAACGCGCGAGCAGCTCGTGGCGAGCGATCGCCGTCACAAGACCGTCCTGCTCGTACAAGCGGAGCGCGGCGTGCAGCCCTTGGATCACCGAGATCGCAGGGGTCCAGGGGCTCTCGGGATCCGGGAGGTCGTAGAACTTCTTCGTCGTTGCCCAGTCGAAGTAGAAGCGCGAGTTGGTGGCCGTCCGCGAGGCCTCCCAGGCCGCTTCGGATATCGCCACGAACGCGACTCCGGGGGTGGCACTCAGCGCCTTCTGCGAACCGCCGACAGCCACGTCGATCCCCCATCCGTCGAAATCGAACGGCACCGCGCCCAGGCTCGACACCGCGTCGACGATGACCATCGCGCCGTGCGAGCGCACCACCGGTGCGATCGATCCGATGTCGTGGCAGACGCCCGTGGAGGTCTCACTCTGGGTGAGCAACACGGCCTTGACGGGATGCGCCGCGAGCGCGCGTTCCACGTCCGCCGCCTTGACGGTCTCGCCCCACGCGTAGTCGATCGTGTGAACCGTCAATCCATACGACTCAGCGATCTTCTTGAACCGCTCCGCGAAGAACCCCGCCAGCGGAACGAGCACCTCATCCCCCGGCGAGAAGCAGTTCGCGACCGCAGATTCCAGACCACCGGTGCCGGAAGAGGTGAACAGGAGGACGTCGCCTTGCGTTCGGTACAAGCCCTTGAGTCCCTCGGTGACCTCCCGCAGGAGCTTCCCGAAGCCGGGGCCCCTGTGGTAGACGATCGGTCCTGCCTGGGCGATGTAGACCTCGGGCGGGATCGGCGTCGGTCCCGGAGCGAGGATGATCTCGGGCCTGTCCACGTGCGTTCAGCTCCTCGGAGTCTCGGTCGCGGGCGGTGTCTGCGCCGGGAACCCAGCCTAGCATCCGCCTCGACCGGTTCCGCTGGTCCCCCCGGATCGGTACGGGAGGTTCGTGACATCCCGCACGGACGATGCGTATGCGGACGCGTACCGTGATCACCACTCCCCTTCGCGGGTCGGCCCGGCCGCTCCGGGCCCACACCGAGGAGGTTCCCCGTGCTCCTACGCCGTCTGTTCATCCCACTCTGCGCCCTGCTGGTGACCTCGGGCGCGCTCGCCGCACCGCCCGCGGTGGCCGATTGGTCCGACCCCGCGTGCGAGATCGATGGTTCGCCGCTCGCTGGATCCGACGGGTGTGTTCCGGGAGCCGACGCAACCGACCCGGCATCGGGGCCCAACTCGTGCGCGGGTGCGTCCATCTGCGAGCAGACCTACGCACAGCTGCGCGGCACCGTGTTCGACGACTCCGACGTGCGCACCGAGGATGACCGCGCACTCTCGGAGTTGCCCGTGGTGCCCGCCCGAAGGCTACGCGGTGGCGGCATCTCCTACGGTGGCTGGGTCAGCTTCCACCTGTACCGCGACAAGCACTGCGCCGGCACGATCAAGGACAACAACTTCTGCGGCTGGCTCTTCCATAAGTACCGAGCGATCGACTCCTCGGGACCGAGGCCAGGGATCCAGGTGACGGCCTTCCCCGCCCGCTCCGGCAACAATCGTCCCGCCAGCAAGTGGGTCCGCAACCTCGGACCGGTGCCCAACCGCTTCACCGCCTCCGCCGGTGGCCGGGCGCGAACGAGTTTCCGCTGGGGTCGAATGAACGGCTCCTACACCGGCTTCGAACGTGACGGCACCGGATCCTTCTACCCCGGCAAGTGGCGCCTCGACCCATGGGTGATCCACCAGCCCTCGAAGCCGAGCCACACCCGCAGCTCCTTCGAGATCCACGGGGGCCGCAACGGCGATGGCTCTTCGCGGTTCTGGACCACGCGAACCGCTGGCTGCATCCGACTGACGATCAAGGGCATCCGGGGGCTGCGCGCGAAGTGGAGTCACCGCACCGACAATCGTCGGCGGGCCGAGGTCTACGTGGTCCACCATGCGTAGCGCCGGACACGGCGGCGCCATCTGCGTGACCGTGCTGCTGGCGCTCGGTGCCTGTCAGGCTCCCGACGCTCTCGACCCGCCACTCGACACCGTCACACCGACGGCGAGACCCTTCCAAGTATCGCTCGAGTCCGGACCCTTCGACGGCTTGCGGTGGAGCGGGCGACCGGTCGAAACGGGTTCGCTCCTGCACGATGACGGAGCGCGCCTTTGGTCGATCGACCTCTCCGGTCGGCGACGACTCGTGTGGCGTCATCCCGAGGCCCGGGTCGTCCAACTCGCAGCGTCGGAGGGTGGGCGCCGGCTGGCCATAGGTCTGGCGGCGACCGATCCGAGGATCAACGTTTCCGACACATCCGCGTTCTTGTATTCGCTGGATCCCGACGGACGGGTGCGTCTAGTCGACGTGGTCGACGACTTCCGGTCCCTCGACACGCCCTTGTTCCTACGACCACCCACCGAGAGCACGGAAACGACCGAGCGCCTGTACTGGCTCCGCGTCGGTGAAGGCGTGGGCAGCGACGGACGCATCCAGACACAGGTCATGGTGGAGAGCGCCGCGGGGCCCCGACCGGTCCGGGTCCCTCTCAGGTTCACCGAGGGGGTCGTCGACATCGACGCCTATCCCGGTTCCGACACGTTCACCTTGTCGTTGTTCCGACAGAACGACGTCCCGACCCGGTTCGAGATCCTCCGCAACGACGACCGATCAGGTTCGGCCGACGCGTCCGTCACCCTATGGGGAACCAACGAGTCCCGGGCGCAGACCGACGTCCCGATCGGCGTCGCGTGGGTATCTCCGACCGACTACGTCGTCCCGGTCGCGCACGAGTTCTTCCCCGACGACTACGCCCTGCGCCTGTTCCGAACGACGTGCGAGAGCGAGGGATCCGCCCGCGTCTATCGAGGGACGGCGATCGACTGGGGCTTCGCCGAGACGCCGTGGCGGCTGCTGCCCGCAGGACCGCACCACGTACTCGTGCTCGGTGCGCACGACGTCCGCTCGGTGTTCGAAGGCCGGGCCACCGGGATCTTCTGGCGACTGCTCGACCTACGAACGGGGCGGATCGCGTCGACGCGGATCGCGTGGAACGTCGACGAGCAGGCGTGGGCCTGGGTGGTGGAGCCGGGCGACCGGCTGCCGGAACCCGGATGCGGAGATACGAGGTGGACCTGGCCGTGACCCCGCACTAGGAAACATCGGGTGGGGCCGACCCGCCGGCGGCCAAGCGGCGCTCGATCCGCGGCCAAGTCAGGTAGCTGATCACGACGATGGTGTAGAACGCGGCGAGCACGAGGATGCCCCCTCGGAACTCGATCGGGAGCACCGCGGGGAGCAGGGCCCCGAGCACCCATGCGAGCTGGAACTGCACCTCGTACCGGACGAACACCCGGCCGAGCGCGCCCTCGGGAGCCTGGCGCTGCATCAGGCTTTGGAACGCGAGACGGCCGAGTTCGCTCGCGGCGCCGACCGACAGGCCGAAGAGTGCGAGGACCGGAAGCGCGAAGGCTTGGAAGGCGAGCAGCGCTCCCAGCGCGGCGCCCACCACACAGCCCACCACCACCAGTTCCTCCCGGATCGTGTTCGGGAGCCGAGGAGCGAGCACGTCGGCCAGCAACGACCCGAGGATCGCAGCCCCGAACAAGATGCCGAACCAATACGCCGGCTGCCCGTCGCGTCGAAGCGCGAACGCCAACAAAAAGATCATGAAGCCGTTGGCCGCCCGCAGGCCCGTGGCCCCGATCGCCGGCGTGGTCAGGGACCGGATCCGTCCCCGCCTGCCCACCGGACGGGCATGTGGCGTGCGGGCGATCTTCGGCTGCGGGAGTCGCAGCATCAGCAGCGCCGTCGTTCCGTAGACGAACGAGGCCAGATACAGGGTCGTGGCGTCACCGGCGAGCCGGAGCACGATGATCCCCGGCACCGCGGCGAGCACCGCGCCCACCGCGGCGATCCGTCCCAGACGCGCGTTCGCTCGGACGAGCCCCTCCCCCGGACCTGCGTACGCCAGGACGAGTGCGCTCCTGCTCACGCCGTGGACCCGGGACCCGACCAAGAGCAGGAACACCGCCGGGAGCAGAAGGAGGGATCCCGTCCGCGAGGCCGCATACAGCGCGAGAAAGGCGCGAGCCGCGGCTGCCGTCACGGTGATCGCCCGGCGTGGGCCGGCCCGATCGAGCACCGGAACCAGCAGGGGCCCGGCGATCGCGAGCGGGGCCATCGTCAACAGCAGGTAGAGCGCGACGTTTCCCTGTGCCTCACCGACCGGGATCGAGAAGAACACCGAATCGGCCAACGCGATCGCGACGAGGGTGTCGCCGGCGACGCTCGCGAGGTTGACGAGAGCGTAGCCGTCGAGCGGTTGATCGGATCGCCACATGCGCCGCAGCGGTGACAGGGCGACGCCGAGCCCAGCCACGACTAATGCGAGCAGGACCTCCCACCACGACCGTGTGGAGCGACCGCGGGGCCGAGCGGCGCCGCCGTCCGGGTCCGGCAACGAAGTGCCTCCCGTCAGGAGCTCAGTCGCGAGCGGAGCAGGTCGCCCGCGAGCTTCGGATTGGCCGAACCGCCGGTCTTCTTCATCACCTGTCCCACCAAGAAGCCGAGGGTACCCTCGTTGCCACCCCGGAAGCGGTCTGCGGCCTCGGCGTTCTCGGTGATCACCTCGTCGATCACACCGCCGAGCGCTCCCTCGTCGGAGACCTGCGTCAACCCCATCCGGACAACGATGTCTTGGGCTCGATCGCCGGTTGCGACGGCGGCCTCGACGATCTGCTTGGCGCCGGCGGAGGACACCGTCCCTTCGTCCACGAGCTGCACGACGTCGGCGATGTGCTGGGGGGTGATCTTGGCGTCGGCGAGCGTCACTCCGGCCTTGTTCAGGGTTCCCGCGAGGTCCTGGGTCAACCAGTTCGCGGCGGCGATCGGGGCGGCGCCGAGCTGGACCGCTTCCTCGAAGAACGCGCCGAGCTCCCGTGACGAAGCAAGCAGACGCGCGGGTTCCTCGTTCAGCGCCAACTCGCGTTCGTACCGTGCGCGGCGAGCCGCCGGGAGCTCCGGAAGCGACGTTCGCACCTGTTCGATCCACGCGCGGTCGGGGCGGAGCGGAGGGATGTCGGGTTCGGGGAAGTACCGGTAGTCGAAGGCTTCCTCCTTCGACCGCATCGAGTGCGTGGTGCCTTCGTCTTCGTTCCAGTGACGCGTCTCCTGCACGATCGACTGACCAGCATCCAGCAGCGTGTTCTGCCGGTCGATCTCAAAGCGGATCGCGCGTTCCAGTGACCGAACCGAGTTCATGTTCTTGATCTCGACCTTCGTCCCGAACGCGTCGACTCCCCGCTCACGCACGGAGACGTTCGCGTCGCAGCGTAGGGATCCCTCCTCCATCCGAACATCCGAGACCCCGAGCGACTCGAGCGTCGATCGCAGTGTGCGCAGGTAGGCTCCGGCTTCCCCGGCGGTTCGCATGTCGGGCTCGGACACACACTCCACGAGCGGCACCCCCGCGCGGTTGTAGTCGATCAGCGCATACTCGGCCTCCGAGATGCGCCCCGTCGTACCGGCATGCGTCGTCTTGCCAGTGTCCTCTTCCATGTGCACTCGGGTGATGCCGATCCGCCGAGTGTCGCCGTCGACATCGATGTCGAGGTGTCCGCCGACGCACGTCGGCAGGTCGTACTGGGAGATCTGAAAGTTCTTCGGCATATCCGGATAGAAGTAGTTCTTCCGCGCGAATTCGGATCGTGGCGCGATCTCGCTGTCGAGCGCCAGTCCGATCGTGGTGATCGACACGATCGCCTGCTCGTTCGGCACCGGAAGGGTGCCCGGATGACCCAGGCACACAGGACACGTGTTCGCGTTCGGCGCAGCTCCGAAGGCGTTGCTGCAACCACAGAACATCTTGGTGCGCGTCGACAGCTCGACGTGGCACTCCAGCCCGATCACCGCTTCCCGGTCGGTCACGAGACCGCCTCTCGGGCAACCGGGGACGTCGGATCGAACCCGAGCGCATTCTCGAGGGCGTGTCCCGCGCGCAACAGGGTGGGCTCGTCCAGCACCTTCGCCGTGAGTTGTACTCCGACGGGCAGCCCCTCGTCGTCGAGTCCGCACGGCAGGGAAAGGGCGGGAACCCCCGCGAGGTTGGCCGGGATCGTGAACACGTCGTTCAGGTACATCGCGAACGGATCGTCCACCTTCTCGCCGAGCCGGAAGGCCGTCGTCGGCGAGGTCGGGGAGACGAGCAGATCGTAGTTCGCGAACGCCTCGTCGTAGTCGCGGATCACGAGCGTTCGCACCTTCTGCGCCTGCCCGTAGTAGGCCTCGTAGTACCCCGCGGACAACGCATAGGTTCCAAGCATCACGCGGCGCTTCACCTCCGGACCGAACCCCTGTCCGCGCGTGGCCGTCATCATCTCCACAGAGTCCGTCGACCCGGGCGCTCGAAAGCCGTACCGGACCCCGTCGTAGCGCGCGAGGTTGGACGAAGCCTCGGAAGGAGCGATCAAGTAGTACGCCGACAACGCGTATGCGGCGTGTGGCAGTGATACCTCCCCGATGCTCGCTCCCAGTCGCTCGAGAGTGTCGACGGCCGCACGGACCCGGCCGGCGACCGCGGGCTGCACACCCTCCCCGAACGCATCGGCGACGACGCCCACCCGCAGGCCCGCGACACCTTCCTCGATGCTCGTCGTGTAGTCGCGCCTCGGCGCATCCAGACTCGTCGCGTCCCGTGGGTCCCGGCCGGCGAGCGATCCGAGAAGCACACCGGCGTCCCGAACGCTCCGGGTGAACATCCCCACGGTGTCGAGCGAGGACGCGAACGCTATCAAGCCGTACCGGGAGATCAGGCCGTAGGTCGGTTTGAGTCCGACCACGCCGCAGAGCGCCGCCGGCTGGCGGACGGATCCCCCGGTGTCCGAGCCGAGCGCCCAGATCGCCTCCCCCGCCGCGACCGCAGCCGCAGATCCCCCGGACGACCCACCCGGCACGGTGTCGAGGTTCCACGGATTGTGCACGGGACCGAACGCGGAGTTCTCGTTGGAAGAGCCCATGGCGAACTCATCGCAGTTGGTCTTGCCCATGAGTACCGCCCCGTCGCCGGAAGCACGGGACCACGCGGTGGCATCGAACGGCGGCACGTAGTTGTCGAGGATCTTCGACGCGGCCGTCGTGCGGATCCCCTGGGTGGCGAACACGTCCTTCACCGCGAGCGGGATCCCCGCCAGCGGCGTCTGTTCGGCGCCGATCGCTCGGTACTCATCGAGGGCCGCAGCGCGCTCACGGGCGACGTCCGGAGTCACGGTCAAAAAAGCACGCACACGCTCCTCCACGGCATCGACCCTGGCCAAGCACGATTCCGCGATCTGCACGGCAGAGATCTCCCCGCCGGCGAGCAGCGGAGCGAGGTCCGAGGCGGTTCGGTCGCAGAGCTCGGTCACGGCGTCACTCGATCTCCGCGATCCGCGGGACCTTGAACCGGTCACCCTCGCGCTCGGGGGCGTTGAACAACGCCTCTTCGACCGGGAGGGACGGCTCGGGTTCGTCGGGACGCAGCACGTTCACGCGCGGGATCGCCGAGGCGGTGGGCTCCACGTCAGCGACGGCGACTTCACCGACCCTGGCTGCGTGCTCCAGGATCTGACCCAGCTGCGCGGTGAGCTGGGTCTTCTCCCCTTCGGCGAGCGCGACCCGCGCGAGGCGGGCGACGTGCTCGATGTCGATCTCGACCGGCATGGAGGCAGAGTCTAGTTGCTGGGGTCGGCCACCGAAGCACGGCCAAGGCGTCGGAGGAACTCGTCTTCCTCGATCACCTCGACCCCGAGCTTCACCGCCTGGTCGTACTTCGTTCCGGGGTTCTCGCCGGCGACCACGAAGTCGGTCTTCTTCGACACGCTGGACGCAACTTTGGCGCCCGCTTGCTTGGCGGCGCTCGCGGCTTCGTCGCGAGACATAGAGGCAAGACCACCCGTGAGAACGATCGTGGAGCCTGCCAAGGGACCGTCCTTGGGCAAGGCCTTGCGCTCGTCCGCCATCCGAACGCCCGCTTTACGCAGACGCTCGATCAGCTTGGCGTTCTCGGGGTCGTCGAACCACTCGCGCACACTGCGCGCGATCTCGGGACCGATCTCCTCGACGTCGTCGATCCGCAGTTCGTCGGCGTTCGCGATCGCATCGAGCGAACCGAAGGCGTCGGCGAGGACCTGGGCCACGTGTTCGCCGACGTGGCGGATATTCAGACCGACGAGCAGCCGCCAGATCGGACGTTGTTTCGATGTTTCGAGTGCACGACGAAGGTTCATGATCTTCTTGTCCTTGAACCCTTCGAGTTGCGCGAGCTGCTCGTCGTTGAGGTCGTAAACGCCCGCCGGGTCGGTCACGAGGCCCCGATCCAGCAGCTGCATCCCCGTCTCGTACCCGAGCCCTTCGATGTCCATCGCTCCCCGGCCTGCGAAGTGGAAGAGCCATTCGATGTTCTGCGAGGGACACCCGGTCTTGTTCGGGCAGCGGTAGTCGGCCTCTCCCTCACCGCGAACGAGCGGCGTGCCGCAGGAGGTGCACGCCGCGGGCATCCTCCAAGGGCGCGCGCCCTTCTTGCGCTTCGAGGGCACCGGACCGACGATCTCCGGGATCACGTCTCCGGCACGACGCACGATCACGGTGTCCCCGTTGCGGACGTCCTTGCGACGAACCTCGTCCTCGTTGTGAAGCGTTGCGTAGGTCACGGTGACCCCGCCGACGACGACGGGCTCGAGGACGGCGAACGGCGTCACCTTGCCGGTCCGTCCGGTGTGCACGTCGATCTTGCGCAGCACCGTCGTTCGCTCCTCGGGCGGGAACTTGTACGCGATCGCCCACCGGGGTGCCTTGGAGGTCGCGCCGAGCTGGCGCTGCAGCGCGAGCTCATCGACCTTGACGACGACGCCATCGATCTCCCAGTCGATCGTGTGCCGATCGTCCTGCCACCGCAGCGTGTACGCCTCGACCTCCTCCATCGTGTCGAGCACCACGGACGTCGGTTGCACGGGCAGGCCCGCCTGCTGGCACCAGGACAAGAACCCCGAGTGCGTCTCGAACGAGACCCCGTCCGAGTAGCCGAAACTGTGCACCCACAGCTTCAGGGGTCGGCTCGCGGTGACCTTCGGGTCTTTCTGCCGCAGCGACCCCGCGGCCGCGTTGCGCGGATTCGCGAACGGCCGCTGCTCCCGCTCGGTCAGTGAGTGATTCAGGTCCTCGAACGCCTTGATCGGCAGGTAGATCTCGCCACGGACCTCGAGCAGCTCCGGTGGATCGGGGGTCCGCAGCACGGTGGGGATCGTTCGAACCGTGCGGACGTTGGCCGTGACGTCCTCACCGGTGGTACCGTCGCCGCGCGTCGCTCCCTGCACCAGCTTGCCGCGCTCGTAGGTAAGCGCCACGGCGACTCCGTCGATCTTGAGCTCGCACGAGTAGCGGCCTTGGTCGCCAACGCTGCGCTCGACGCGTGCGGCCCACGCGGCGAGCTCGTCGGGCGAGAACGCGTTGTCCAGGGACAACATGCGCGAGCGGTGCGGCACGGGCTTGAAGAGGTCGTCGGGCATGGCTCCCACACGCTGGGTGGGACTGTCCGGAGTGATCAACTCCGGGAACCGCTCCTCGAGTTCGACGAGTTCGCGCACCAACCCGTCGTAGTCCGCGTCCGCGGCCTCCGGATCGTCCAGCACGTGATAGCGGTAGCTGTGGTGGTTGATCTGCTCGCGTAGTTCCTCGACCCGGACCTTTGCGCGGGCCAGCTCACGTTCGGTCTTGGTGCTGCGAGCCATCTAGGACGCGATCTCAACCGCGCCGGCGACCCCGATCTGACCCTCGTGGACGACGACCGCTCCGACGATGTCGGATATCGACTCGAGGTAGCGCAACGCCTGTCGAAGGCCGTCCGGCTTGGGGATCAATGCTTGCACTCCCGCGGACGCGGCCTCGGCGAGCATGCACGAGGGCGCGAGGACGGCGAGGGCATCGGCGGCAGTGGCACCGGGACGCCCCCTGCCCGTCGTGGTGGAGATCCCGACACCTTGCGGCCGCGGCTCGACGATCACACCCACCGTCGACGCGTCGGTGCGACGAGCGACCGTGATCTTCGAGCGCTTGCGTGCGCGCAGGAACAGGTCGCCGCCACACTCCACCCTGAGCTCGGAGGCCTGGCGTGAGAGCAGCCGTCCGACGAAGTCGACGACCGCTCCGCGTGCGGCGAACATCGGACCGACGCCGGCCGAGGCCGCAACCGCGACCATCTCCCGGATCAGATCCGGCGCGTCGTCGGGAACCGGGATCGGGCGCTTGCTGGTGAAGTCCGGGTGTTGCAGGGAGTAGGCCTGCAACTGTTCCCAGAAGGTGAGGGTGGCGGCCCTCGACTCCTCCACGAGGTCGGGGGGTGCGGTGACGCGCACCATGAGCTCCTGGACGCGGATCTCGAAGGTCTCCCGTCGCTTGCGGAACAACTTCACGCCGACTCGGTCTCCCGTGCCGACAACCGCAGTGCCTCCACGATCCTGCCACCTCCGAGGAGCTCGTCCCCGCGATAGATCACCACGCTCTGGCCGGGCGCCACTCCCCGCTGAGGCGCGCCGAACGACACCCGGATGGTGTCAGCGTGGACCTCGACGATCGACGAAACGTCGTCACCTTGTGAGCGGAGCCGCACCCCGGCGTCGAACGATGCCGTCGAGGGAGCGCGCCCGGCGACCCACGACACTCGATCGGCGACGAGGCCGCCGCGCGCGAGGAGCTCCCCGGGGCCGACAAGCACACGGTTTGCCACCGGGTCCATATCCACCACGTACGTCGGCTCGGATCGCGAGATGCCGAGACCACGACGCTGTCCGATCGTGAACCGGAACGTTCCGCGATGTGCCCCGAGTACCTCGCCCGAAGCCGCGTCGACTATCTCGCCCTCGCGCACGAGCTGCGGCGCGTGGGTTTCGAGGAACGCCGCATGGTCCGCATCGGGGACGAAGCAGACCTCCTGGGAATCGGGCTTGTCCGCGACGGGCAATCCGAGCCGATGCGCAAGCACCCGGGTCCGCGACTTCGGCATCGAGCCCACGGGGAACATCGATCGTGCGAGCTCGGGCTGGCCCAGTGTGTGCAGCACGTAGGACTGATCCTTCGCGCGATCGGCCCCGCGGAGCAGCCGCCAGGCGCCATGCGCATCGCGCTCGGAGCGTACGTAGTGGCCCGTGGCCACCGCGTCGACCCCGATCTCGTCGGCACGCCGCACGAAGGCTCCGAACTTGATCTGTTCGTTGCAGCGGACGCAAGGATTGGGGGTGCGCCCCGCAGCATGCTCTTCGTAGAAATCCGCGAGGACGGTTCGCTCGAACACCTCGGAGAGATCGACGACCTCGAAGTCGAAGCCTCGGATCCGTGCAACCTCGGCCGCGTCGCCTCGGGCCCTCGGGCCGCAACACCCATGCTCCACCTCTTCGCCGGCACCGTCGGGATCGACCAGCCGCAGGTGCGAGCCCAGGACCTCGTAGCCCTGCTCCTGGAGCAGGCAGGCGGCAACGGAGGAGTCCACGCCCCCCGACATCGCGACCAGTACGGATCGTCTCTCGCCCATGGTGCGTCAGTCTAGTCGGCACCGTCCACGCTCCCAGGGCGAGCGTTCGGCCGGCCGGGTGGCCGAGTCTGCCAACATGACCGCTGCATGAACCACGAGATGCCTACGAGCGGATCGCACCGGTGATCGAAGCCCGCTTCGACGATCTCGGTCCCACGCCGCGCTCCTTCCGGTTGGCCGAGCCCGTCGGCGTGATCGAGGCGCGCCGGGCCGACGAGGTGGCCAACGCCCTCGCGGCCGCGGAAGGCGCATCCGAGCGCGGCCTATGGGCCGCCGGATTCGTGGCCTACGAGGCCGCGTCCGGGCTCGATCCCTCCCTCGCCGTGCTCGCCAGGGCCCACGACGATCCGTTCGTCGATCTCCCCCTGGTGTGGTTCGCACTCTTCGAGCAGCGAGAGGATGCCGCGTTGCCCGAACCGGTGGACGACGTGCAGCCTCCTCCGCTGGACGAGACCTGGCTTCCCTCGGTAACGCGGGAGCGCTACGACCGATCGGTGGAGCGGATCCGCGAACACATCGCCGCTGGGGACACTTACCAGGTCAACTACACGCTCCGCCTGCGGGCGCGCCTCGAAGGCGACGAACGAGGGCTCTATCGCGACCTGTGCCTCGCGCAGCGGGGTTCGTTCGGCGCCTACCTCAACCTCGGACGCTACCGTGTGCTCTCGGCTTCGCCCGAGCTGTTCCTTCGGATCGACCGCGACCGCATCCTCACGCGGCCGATGAAGGGAACAGCTCCGCGTGGCCGCTGGGCGGAGGAAGACCTCGAGCACGCGCAAGCCCTTGGCGCGTCGGCCAAGGATCGCGCGGAGAACGCGATGATCGTGGACCTGCTCCGCAACGATCTCGGCCGGGTCGCTCGCCCGGGTACGGTCGAGGTGCCGGACATGTTCACCACGGAGCGGTACGAGACCGTGTGGCAGATGACCTCGAGCGTCGTGGCGGAACTCCGGCCGACCACCGGCCTCGTCGAGGTGTTCCGTGCCCTGTTCCCGAGCGGTTCGGTGACCGGCGCCCCGAAAGTGCGCACGATGCAGCTGATCCGAGAGCTTGAGGCGGTATCTCGGGGCGTGTATTGCGGCGCGGTTGGGTACCTCGCCCCACCCGGGTCGGGAGAGCCGCGCGCCAACTTCAACGTCGCGATCCGAACGGTGATGTTCGACGCCGAGACCGGCCACGCGGAGTACGGGGTGGGAGGCGGCATCACCCACGACTCGCGCGCGGCAGCGGAGTTCGACGAGGTCCTGGCGAAGGCCCGGGTACTCGCCGTCCGGCGCCCCCCGTTCGTCCTGATCGAGACCCTACGCTACGACCGCGACAGGGGGGTAGCCGACCTCCCGCTGCACCTGCGGCGCCTGTCGTCCTCCGCCGACTACTTCGGATTCACCTACGACGAGCGCCGTGTCGGCGACGCCCTGGACGAGGCCGTCGCCGATGCGATGGCCCCGGTCCGCGTCCGGGTCACGCTGGCGCGAGACGGTTCCGTCGACGCGGTCGCGCTCCCGCTTGCCGAGCCGAGCTCGCCGATTCGACTCGCGATCGACGACGTCCCCGTGGACCCGCGCGACGCACTGCTCTTCCACAAGACCTCGCGCCGTGCCCGGTACGACGACGCCGCCGCTCGCCACCCGGAAGCCGACGACGTCCTCCTGGTCAACGATCGCGGGGAGGCAACGGAATCGACGATCGCCAATATCGCCGTCCGACTACAGGGCCGCTGGTTCACTCCGCCGCTGCCTTCGGGGTGCTTGCCCGGAACCCGGCGGGCCGCACTCCTTGAAGACGGAACCCTGACCGAACGGGTGATCCCGGTCGCAGACCTGCGTCGGGCCGATGGGATCGCCCTGATCAACTCGACACGGGGATGGCGCGAAGCCGTTCTCGTCGACCGCGGCGCGGCCGGCTAGGCCTCGGTTTCGGTTTCGGTACCGGCAGCGGGCCCGGCGGGTGGGACGGCGGGTGGCTGAGGGAACTCGTACGGATGTGTCCGCTCACCGTCCAGAGGACAGTCGCAGAGCGGACAGCGGGGCGGGTCCTGGTACACGAGCACGCTGCGCTCGCAGTACGGGCACTCCGCCTCTCGCATGGCGGGTTCATGTGTGCTGTTCGGCATCCGTTTGGGAACGCCCCGAGGGGAGCGGTCCCCCTAGTTGTCGGCCGGGTGTCGCCCTGCCTTTACCCGTACGGGTGGCATGGGCCTCCCCCGCCGCAGGGCCCCGGTGCTCGGCGACCGATACTGGGCTGGTCCCTCGGCGCCAGGACCAGGCGGAGCGGCCGTCCCCGCACGCGATGAGCCCTCCCCTGGTATCGGAGAGGGCTCATTGCGAAACGATGAAGTTGTGGGCCGGCGGAACGCTCAGGCGGCCTCGGCCTTGCGGCGGCGCTTGCCGCGAGGGATGTAACTATGCACGGGCTCGTGCTGCCAGCAGAACTCCCACTTGTTGTAGATCGACAGCTTCGTCACGCACCCCTCGGCTCCGCAGACGCGTCCTGCCTGGTAGGTGCGGTTGGGCTTATTCAGTTCCTTGGCGCGAGCTCCCTTGTAGCTCTGTTCGGCCACGGCGATTCTCCTCCTTGGGGCGACGAGGTGGTACCCACGGTGAAGCCTCGTCATGCATTCGAACCGATGAAGGGACCGGTTCATTCCCAGCCGAGCCGCGCTCCAGGCACGCACCGATGCAGACGTTCGATGCGGGTATCGAGCGATCACCCCTGCTCGGGGGCGTCCATCCTCTGCTCGAGGGCAACGGTGGAGGAGGTGAGCTGCACCACGCGAGGGGTGAATCCGAGCTGTTCCCAAAAAGCCATCGCGCCTTCGTTGGGAGCGAAGGTCTTCAGGGTGATCCAGGGCACACCCCGGGCGTCGGCGAACCGCGCCGCCTCACGAACCAGGGCCCGGCCGACGCCCCTGCCTCGGTGCCCCGCACGGACGACGACGCCGGACACCTCCAGCGCTCGCTCGTCGGTGAAACGGGAGGGAACGCGCACCTCACCGTAGGCCATGCCGACGACCTCTCCGTCGGCCTCCGCGACCAGCACCATCTGGTTCTCACGGCCCATCGCCTCTCGATACTTCGATCCGACCTCGTCGTAGAAGCCGGGACGGGGCGTGAACACCCGCCAGTCCCGCTGCATCCCGTCCAGCTCTTGGAAGAGGGTGACGAGCGACGGAACGTCTGACGGCGTCGCTTGCCGGACCTGCATGCCCTCGGCCGCTCCCATCACCTCATAGGCCCCGGAACCGTGGCGGTCGCTTCTCGAGGAAGGCCTTCATCCCCTCTCGTTGGTCCTCGGTCGAGAACAGTGCCACGAACGCCTCCCGCTCCGCGTCGAGTTCCGCCGCGCCGGATCCTCGGGCCGCACGTAGTGCCGCCTTGGCGGACGTCAACGCGCGGGTCGGACCCCGAGCGTACCCGCGAGCGCGATCCCACGCCGTCGTATAGACCTCGCCGTCCGGCACGACCTCGTGCACGAGTCCGATCGAAACTGCCTCCTGCGACCCGACCCGGCGCCCGGAGAAGAGCAACTCCGACGCGCGCGCATGACCGACCGCGCGCGGCAGTCGCTGGGTGCCGCCCGCTCCCGGCATCACTCCCAGGAGGATCTCCGGTTGCCCGAGCTCAGCCTTCTCTCCGACAACGCGCAGATCGCATGCGAGAGCGATCTCGCAGCCGCCTCCGAGCGCGAAGCCGTTCACCGCGGCGATCGTCACGACGTCGAGCGCGTCCAGGTCGAGCAGCGCGTTCCCGAGCGCCGAAACGACCGGACGGATCCCGTCTGGATCGAGATCGGCCATCTCCTTGATGTCCGCCCCTGCGGCGAACAACGTCGGGCCACCCCAGACGACCACCGCCTTCACGGACGCATCCGACGCTGCGCGGACGGCTTCGCCGAACTCTCGCCCGAGCTGATGATCGATCGCATTCGCCGGTGGGCGATCGATCCGGATCGTGCCGACCCCTTCGTTCACCGCAAGCGTGACGTACTCGCCCATCCGGCGAGCCTACCCTTCCTCGCCGGAGGCCAGGGCCGCGACGCGAGCGAGTCCTTCATCCAAGGGCGTCGGCCGCAGCCCGAGTACCGCTGCGGCGTCGGGTAGACCCGGTTCGGGGACGCCGGAAGCGCAGAGCAACTCCATCGCCATCTGCGAGACCGGGCGTTCGAGCGCGTGCACGAGCGCCGCGTGCGCGTGTACCGGAACGAGCGAGCGAACGTCGGAGCGCCCGCTGATCTTCGTAGCGAGCGCTCCCGCGCTCAGGCGGTCCGGCCCTGCGAGCGCCAGCGGCCCCGCGGGTGGGTCCGCGAGATCGTCCAGGGCCGCGAAGGCGGCGGCGACATCGTCCACGAAGACCGGGGCGAGCAGCCGATGAACCTCACCCGCGACCGCGGGAGGGACCAGCTCGGACAGCACCACCGTGGCCGCGAACCAGAAGCCACCGAGGCCGTAGACCGGCGCCACCCGCAGGACCGAGTGCTCCAGCCCGGAACTCGACAGCAGCCGCTCGGCGCGGCCCTTCGCTCGCAGGAACGGATTGGAGGCCTCGGGAGCGGCCCCGAAAGCCGACAGGAGGAGCACCCGACGCACTCCGACGCTCTTCGCCGTGTGCAGCACCTGTTCCAGGGACGCTCTCGAGCCGGCATCGTACGCGTGCTCGTTCGGCTCGTTCGCTGCCCCGGCGAGATGGCAGACGGTCTCCGCTCCTCCCAGTACGGCGGCCAAGAAAACAGGGTCGTCGAGCTGACCGACCGCGACCTTGGCACCCGCCGCGCGAACGAGATCTGCGGCCTCCGGCCTGCGCACGGATGCCTTGACCGACGGATCGCGGGCGGCGAGCGCCCGAACGACCGCCGTCCCCACCATGCCCGATGCCCCGATCACCGCCACGCTCATCGCGCGCAGATGCTAGCGGAGCGGGCCTCTATGCGAGAGTTCGCACCTGCTCCCATCTCTTGCAGGTGCAAGTGACTGATAGCATCGCCCGGATGAGCCAGGTGATGCCCGCCGCCGACGTGATGGACCTGCTCCGCAACCGGGGCCTTCGCATGACGCCTCAACGCCGCGCGATCGTGGCGGAGGTGATGCGAACGCAAGGTCATATCTCTCCGACGATGGTCGCGCGCCGGGTCCAGGGGGACATGCCGGGAGTCAACGCCTCCACCGTCTATCGAACCCTGGCCCTGCTCGAGGAGATCGGGGTGTTGTCGCACTCCCACCTGGAGAGCGGGGCCGAGTACCACCGAGCGGAGGAAGCCGAGCACGTCCATCTCACGTGCTCACGATGCGGCGCCGAGGACGACCTCTCGATCGACGAAGCCAAGGCGCTCCATAAGGTCGTCGAACGCCACCACGGGTTCTCCCCCGATCTCACCCACTTCGCGATCGGCGGCTTGTGCGCCGCGTGCCAGCGGGTCCAGGCCACGGGTACCTGAGCCTGCGAGGGGCCTGATCCGCTAGCCGGACCCAGCGGTGCGATCGACGCGGTCGGCAACCGACGCGGGGACGAACCCGAAGGGCAGCTCCAGGCGGTTCGCCGCCATCAGCGGCTCGTCACGGAGCAGGTCGATCGTCGGTCCGTCAGCCACGATGCGTCCACCGTTCATCACGACCGCGCGCGGACATAACTCGAGCGCGTACGGCAGATCGTGGGTCACCATCAAGATCGTGACGTTGAGGTTCAGGAGGATGTCCGCAAGCTCTCGGCGCCCAGCGGGATCGAGGTTCGACGACGGTTCGTCCAGGACCAGGATCTGCGGATGCATCGCCAGCACCGTCGCGACCGCCACACGGCGACGCTGACCGAAACTCAGGTGGTGCGGAGCCCGGTCGGCATGCTCCTGCATCCCGACGGAGATGAGCGCTTGCTGCACCCGCTCTTCGAGCTCCTCACCGTGGATCCCCAGGTTCGCGGGACCGAACGCAACGTCCTCGCGAACCGTCGGCATGAAGAGTTGATCGTCCGGGTCCTGGAAGACGATGCCCACCCGCCGGCGGATCTCCCGTAGGTGCTCCTTAGCAACAGGGAGTCCCGCGACGCGCACCTCGCCCGTCTGCGTCGGATGGATGCCGTTCAAGTGGAGCACAAGGGTGGTCTTGCCGGCACCGTTCGGCCCCAGGACGGCGACCCGCTCTCCGGAGGCCACGGAGAGATCGATGCCGAACAGCGCCTGGTATCCGTCGGGATAGGCGAACGCAAGTCCGGCCACGGCGAGCGCCGGGACCGTCACCGGGCCGTCACCTGCCAGGCGGTGGCGGCGATCGCCGCGCCCACGATCGGGAGGGCCATAGCGCCGACCCACATCGCTCGCGTCGCCGTCGGCTCGCCGAGGTCGGGCATCGAACCAGTGAACCCGCGGGAGAGCATCGACAGATATACCCGCTCACCTCGCTCGTACGATCGGATGAACAGCGTCCCGGCAGATGCGGCCACGGCTCTGACCTGCCAGATCCATCGGCCCTCGAACCCGCGAGAGAGGCGCGCGATCCGCATCCGGCGCATCTCTTCGGCGATCACGTCCGCGTAGCGCACCATGAAGGAGGCTATCGACGTGAACGCCCTCGGCATGCGCAACCGATCGAACCCGCGAAGGAACTCGGCCATCGTCGTGGTCGACGCCACGACGATGCTGACCGCAAGACCGAGCGTCGCCTTAGCCACGATGTTCCACAGCCCCCACAGCCCCTCGACCGACAGGGACACGCCGACGACCTCCGTTCGGGCACCCTGTCCCACGATGGGCAAGAAGAGCGCGAAGGCGATGAACGGGATCTCGAACACAAGTCGCCGTGCCACGAAGCGAGGCGGGATGCCCGCGAGGGCGATCAGGGCGCCGACGATCACCACGTAGCAGCCGAACGCCCAGAATGCCTCACGGGGCGTGGTGACGATCGCGATCACGAACAGGAACTGGGCGGCGAGCTTGCACTCGGGCGCCAGACGGTGCACCGGGGAATGGCCGTGCACGTAGAGCGCATGGGCGTGCGTCCCGCTCACGGTGCGCCGATCACGCCGCCGGCTGACCCGGCTGACCCGGCGGACGGCGCCTCGCCCTGGCCTCGGTGGGATCGGTAGGTTCGCAAGGAAGCGAACAGCAGCATGCCGACGCCGAACGTGATCACCACGCCGATGATCCCGGCCACACCCGTGCTCACAGCCTCGTTTTCGATACCATCGGCCGAGTAGTCTGCGAGCGGAGAATCGGAGAGTGCATGGTCCTCGGCCGTGTCGATGAACCCGTGCTCACCGGCCACCTTCTCGAGTCCATCCGGCGATCCGCTCGCCAACGGACTGAGGAAGAACGCGAGACCGAGCGCCACTATGAGTCCACCGACGATGAACAACGAGAGGTTCCTGCGGTCCACGATCTCCCTTCCTATCGACCGACCGGCTGCACGCCGGCCCCGAGCGTGAGGGATGGCTTCAGGTCACGGGCTCCGTATACGAGGTCGGGACGCACGGTGAGGACCGCGCCTACCGTGAGCGCGGTGATGACTCCCTCCCCGATACCGATCAGGGCGTGCGTTCCCGCCATCGCGGCGAAGACCGTCGGTAGCGGCGCGTTCCCAACCCCCCCGATCGCGTACTCGACCCAGAAGCCGATCGACGCCAAGACCACCGACATGCCCGCTGCGATGCCCGCAGCCGCGACCACCACGGTGCGATTGCTCGGTAGCACCTTGCGGATACCGACGAAGATCGCGTACCCACCTAGGGCGCCGATCAGCGCCATGTTGACGATGTTCAGGCCGAGGGCGGAGATACCGCCGTCGGCGAAGAAGATCGCTTGCACGAGCAGGACGAGGGCGACGCAGATCGCACCCGTCCACGGTCCGACCAACACGGCAGCAAGGACGCCACCGAGGAGGTGTCCACTCGTGCCGGCGGCCACGGGGAAGTTCAGCATCTGAACGGCGAAGATGAACGCCGCCACCAGGCCGGCGAGCGGGGCCTGCTTGTCCTCGAGCGTGTCCGCCGTCTTCTTCAGGCAGACCCCGATCCCCCCGGCGGCGGCGACGCCCGCGCCCGCGGAAACACCCGCATCGATGAACCCGTCCGGGATGTGCATCTGCTGCCTCCTCGACACGCGATCGAACCCGCGCCCGCAGCCGCCCGACGCGTAAGCCGTGACTCTGGCGCCCCCGTCTCTTGCTTGATGTTGCAGTTGCAAGAGCATGCAGCACCGGCTACCACGCACGCTATCGGGAGCCCGGCTGAGCGTCAAGGTCCAGAAGGGGGCCGAACCTACGCGTCGGGCGAGGTCGCTCCGGGCCCCTCCGCCTCGAACGTGCCCGCTCGGGCAGCGGCCCCTGAGATGACGCGAGCGGCGGCCGCGTACGGATCGATCGTGCGCGCCTCGAGCTGCTCCGCGAGGGCCGGATCATCGTCGAGCACTCGGCCGGCGCCGCGGCGAAGCAACTCTGCGGCGATCCCCTCGACCTCCCGCCGGAGGCGGAGCGCACGGGATCGGGCAAGCGCTCCCGTCGCATGGATGTGGGACCGGTGCGCCAAGATCGCCTCCGACAGCTCGTCGAGACCTTCACCGGTCCGAGTCGACACCTTCACGACGGGCGGGGTCCACGGGGGTCGGCCGCCCAGTCGCAGCATCGACTCGAGTTCACGGACCGCTTGGTTGGCTCCTTCGAGCTCGGCCTTGTTGACCACGAACACGTTCGCGATCTCCAGGATGCCCGCCTTCGCCACCTGGACCGCGTCACCCCACCCGGGCTGGACGACGACGACCGTCGTGTCCGTCGCAGTGGCGACCTCGAGTTCCGCCTGCCCGACGCCGACGGTTTCCACGACGATCTGCTCCGCCCCGGAGGCGTCGAGGATCCGGATCGCCTCGGGCGCAGCCAGAGCCATGCCGCCGAGATGTCCCCGCGTGGCCATCGACCGGATGAATACGCCAGGGTCGGTCGCGTGCTCCTGCATCCTGACGCGATCGCCGAGCAGGGCGCCTCCGGAGAACGGCGATGAGGGGTCGACCGCGAGTACCGCGATCCGCTCCTCTCGCGACCGAGCTGCGCGCACCAACCCCGCGGCTAGGCTCGACTTCCCCACTCCGGGCGATCCCGTCAGCCCGATGCTCCACGCGTTCCCGGTGTGGGGGAACACCCCGGCCGACAGCTGTGCGAGCTCGGGTGCCCCGCTTTCCACCAGGGAGATCGCGCGGGCGACGGCCCGCGGCTCTCCCCGGAGCACACCCGCGATCACCTCCGAGACGTCCACGACGGCGCTCAGCCTACTCGGCGCCCGGTCCGGCCCCGGGAACGGAACGTATCCCACCGGCCGCCGACGCCGCGCCCGGGACGGCGGCGATCGCGTCGCGTAGCGAACGGCACACTCCACGCTGCCGACCGACCTCCGGGGTCTCGAGGTATCCGGCACGGGTGCGCACTGCGGCGAGCTGGAGCTGCTCGCGCTGCAGGCGATGCAACAAGGACGCGGCTGCGTCCCCCGCCCGCGTAGCCATCGCGCGACGGGCCCGACGGCGGCTGCGTGGATCCTCCAAGGTCGCGAGATCGTCGTCGCCGACGGCCGGTCCCCCGACCTCGGGACCGAGCGCATGCCGCAACCAACGACGTTCGCGGCCGAGCGCCAGCACGATCGCCACGCCGACGAAGGCCAACAATGGCGCGCCTTTGACGGCGGTCGCACCGGGAACGAGCAACCAGCCCGCACCGGAAGGCGATGTGGGCAGCAGATCCAGCAGCGGGGAGTTCCACAGGAAGTGCCCGAAGACGCCGACAGCCGTCAGTAGGATCAGTACGGCAAGGCGTCGAGACAGCGGGGTATCACGTCGGTGGGAGACGAAGTAGCCGATCCCCATACCGACGAGCCCCGTGTACAGGACGTGGCCGTACAGACCGCTGGAGATCACGCGGACGAAGAACCCCTGGAGCACACCCGCGGTCGTTCCTCCGAAAACACCCACGAAGTAGAAGACATCTTCTACGACCGCGAACCCGAGTCCGCAGACGGCGCCGTAGACGAACCCATCGAGCACGTCGTCCACCTGGTCGCGAGCGATCAGGAATACGAGCACGACGACCGGCCCCCTTGATGATCTCCTCCACGAATGGCGCGGTGAGAGCCGGCGTCCAGCGGGCAGCGAACTCCGGACCGCCCACACGCGCAACGACCAAACCCCACCCGGCGTTCGCGAATCCCGCGAGCTGGGTGGCGACCACGGCCCCCCAGAAGAACGACGCAACGAGGAAGCGAGGCGGTTCACGCTCGTAGAGGTCGAGCGTGTAGATCACCAGGAACACCGGCAACGCGTAGACCACCAGGAGCGCCCAGGACAGCGCCCACCCGCCGGGGGACAGCTCGCGGATCGCGCCTTGCTCCAGCAGGGTCAGGACGCCGGAGATCACCAGAAGCATCAGGTACACGACCAGGGCGGGTCCGCGGGTTCCCGCGTCGAGCGCGCGGCGCAGGCCGGCTCCGGGTCCCGGCCTGGGTCCGCGCAGGGACTCGCTCATCGGATCACCGCTCCGTCCTCCATCGTGTGGGCATCGCCGAGGATCAGGCCGAGTTGTCCTTCGGGTCCCCACGCGTCGAACACGACGCCGTTGCCGGTCGAGGCCACGACGACCGTGACCTCTCCCTCGATCGGGGCCCCTCCCCGCTCGAATACACCCACGTACGAGAAGCGCACCCCGTCGAGTCCGGCGGCCAGCCCCACGAGCTCGAGTTCCTCGGAGACCGACAGTCGTTGCGCGTTCGGACGTAGGCCCTCGTCCACGTAGCGGGTGGCGTAGCCGGCGACGCCGCCGGGACCGGCGTCGATGACCACGACATCGAGGTTGCCGCTCCCGCGCGTGAGGCTGGCGCCTTGGAAGCCGTCCCCCGAGTACGTGCGGGCCGACTCCCACCCCGACAGGGGAC
Source organism: Actinomycetota bacterium (assembly GCA_040902745.1). Taxonomy (GTDB): domain Bacteria; phylum Actinomycetota; class UBA4738; order UBA4738; family HRBIN12; genus JBBDWR01. The sequence goes on from JBBDWR010000029.1 coordinate 149,587, forward strand.
GAACGCGGACCGTGTCGGCCACGGTCACCGGTGGTCCCACCGGTCCCTCCAAGGCTTCCGCGACGAGGTAGCCACCGAAGACGGTGACCAGCAGGACGAGAACCACGAGCAGGGACGGCCACCATCGGCGTGGCGGGGAGATCCGAGGGGGCTGAGGGAGCGCGGTCATCGGCGCCAACCACTCCCCTTCCCCCCGGGTGCAAGCGGATGCGCGGCGACCGATGCCGGTTCGATCGCCGCATAGCTCCTCACGGACGGAGCACGACCTTCGTCGCCTCGCGTGTGTCGAAGAGGCGATAGGCCTGTTGTGCGGCGGACAGTGGCAAACGATGCGAGATCAGCGGCCGAGGATCGATGCGGCCGGCCACGAGTTCGCCCAGCGCCCGCTCCCAGTACGCATGCACGGGACACATCCCCGAGAACCGCAGCTCGAGCGCGCGGATCCACCACGAGCCGAGCTGGGCCTCGATCGTCTCGCCCGCATACATCCCGGCCACGACCACGCGACCGCCGCGACGCACGACGTCGATCGCCGTCTCGAACGCATCCGGATGCCCGACACATTCGACGACGACGTCGGCGCCCCGGCCGCCGGTCGCCTCGTCGACCGCGCTCTGTGGGTGTCTCGCGGTGACGTCGATCGGCTGCGCACCCACGCTCGCCGCGAGGTGGAGTCGATCGGCCTGACGTTCCAGGACCAGGACACGCTCCAGGTCCCCGGCGCGCAAGGCCTGGACGGTGAGGAACCCCACCGGGCCGCACCCGATCACCGCCACCGCGTCGCCAGGCGAAGGCTCGGCTAGGTCGGCGACCGCGACCGCGGTCGAGAGCACATCGCCTACGAAGAGCGCCGCCTCGTCGTCGACGTCGTCCGGGAGTACGAGCAGGTTCACGTCGGCGACCGGGACGCGCACGCGCTCGGCCTGCGTTCCGGCGAGGTCGCCGCCGAACGCGCCCGCACCGAGGATCCCTGATCGTTCGCACAACTGCGTCTGGCCCTTGCGACAGAACCAGCAGACCCCGCAGGCGATATCGAACGAGACCACGACGCGGTCGCCCTGCTTCACCGTCTCGACGGCCTCTCCGACCCGCTCCACGATGCCGACCGCCTCGTGTCCGATCTGTTCGCCCGGCTCCAGCGGCGCCTTCCCGTGCAGGAAATGCAGATCGCTCCCGCAGATGCCCGTCAGCGTGACACGGACGATCGCGTCGTCCGGCTCGAGGAGCGACGGCTCCGGCACCTCGCGCACCTCGACCCGGCCGACCCCCGCGAAGACTACCGCCCGCACGCCCGCCGCCTCAGACCGTGTCGCCGATGAACTCGGTGGGCACGGTCCCCGTGAGCCGGACCAGTTCGTTCGCGGCACGCACGTACCGAACGATCGTGGCCAAGTTGCCGCGCACTTTGAGCTTGCCCTGCATCATGGCCTTGATCGGATCGAGGTCGCCCTCCAGGATCGAGCGCCATCGAGAATACGGCGCTCGGATCACGTAGGGGGCTCGTGCTCCCGCCGCGGGTGTCACGATGGCGGCCTCCCGGCATGCCCCGTGCCACAGATCCAGCAATGCCCAGACATCGTCCGGCACTCCCCGGTCCGGCTCGGCTTCGAAGGAGAAGGCGATCGCCCCCTCCCAGGTCTCGGCGGCCTCTCGATACGCCGTCGAGGCGTTGATCGCGTCGCGGAACGCCGTGACCCATTCCTGTGACGGGAACAGCGCCATGTGCATCACTTCCTTCGCGCTCGGCTAGGTGAAGAAGAAGAGCGTGATGATCCCGATGATGTTGAACATCATGTGCGCCGCGATCGGTGCAGCCAGGTTTCGGCGGCGCTCATAGACGATCGCGAATCCCATGCCGACGACCGCCAGCGGGATCTGCAGCAGCAGATTGGACGTGAGGCTGCCACCGTCGACCCCGACGTGCACCAAGCCGAACAGCAGTCCCGACGCGACCACCCCGAGAACGGCTCCGTAGCGGTCGCGGATCGAACGGAAGAGGACCCCGCGGAAGTAGAACTCCTCCACGATCGGAGCAACCACGCAGACGAATACCACCGTCACCACGTTTCCCACGCCGCTCAGATCGTCCGGGAGCTGGTCGGGAACGACGAGGTCTCGACCCGCGAGCGCGCTCACGATCGCCTGGACGATGGAGCCGACGATCCCCGCAACCACGAGGATCGCGAGTGCAGCGATGAACCCGGCAGCCATCTCCTTCGACAGGGCCGCGGTCGTCTTCGGGAAGCCCATCACGCGCTTCCAAGTGGGGTGCGCCCTGTTCAACCACAGCACCAGACCGCCAGCGAGCACCAGGTCGATCACGATGCTCGCCACGATCAGGCCGGCTCCGGTGGGATCGAAACCGTCGCTGGGGCCCGTCCCGCGGCTCATGAGCAGCAGCACCGGGATGCTCACGACCGATCCGACAACGTAGGTCAGGATCAGGTATGCGAGCACGGCCTCCCACCACGTCCAGGTCGCGAGCGGAGTCGACCGGTCGGGACGCTCAGGGAGCCCGTCGGGACCGACCGGCGCAGGCTCGGCGGGGGGGAGCCCCGGGGCGGGCGGGACCGGCTCGGGCACGGGAGGAAGATCGCTCATGGTCGCGCCACATCATCGCCGTTCGCGAGGGGAAGCGACACGTAGAAGAGGGCCCCCAAGCCGAGACCGAAGAACAGGCCTGCGGCAGCGGCACCAGAGTCCTCCACGAGATACGACAGGATCCCGGTCATCCCCAGCACGAGCACGAGGAAGCGCAAACGGGGCTCGATCGAGAACGCGGGACGGACGGCGCGCGCCGGCCACAAGCCGAGTGCGGCCAGCACCACGACGCCGAGCGTCGGACCGATCGCCGCGGGCGAACGCCGGAGCAGCTCGATCCCGACCTCGAGACGGTCGGTCAACGCCGTCAGCGGGCCGCCGGAGGCGCCCTCGACGAAACGGGTCGCATGCGTTGGTGCGCCGGGCGCGAAGCGATGGATCGCGAGGATCACCAACCCCCCAACAACCGCCGCCCCGAGTCCCGCCGCGGCGGCGCGAGTATCGAACCGGCCGCGTGTGCCGACCACGAACCAGAGGCCGGCTGCCGCACATGCCGCGATCGCGGCGCCGATGTTCGCGCCCATGCCCGGAAGACCCACGAGCAGAGCGATCCCGACCAGCAGCCAAGCGCCGACGGCGAAGGACGATCGCGCCGCCGCGTAGACACCCGCCCCCACCACCAATCCGACCACGACGTTGGGCATGCCGAAGAAGCGACCACCGTCGAGTTGGGAACCGCCCAAGAGGGGAGTCAATGCCGCAGACCAGCCCAGCAGCGTCTCGATCACGGTGAGCACCAAGACCCCGATCCCCATCGCCACGATGGGACCGAACCGTCCCCGCCGGGCGAGGGGAACAACGGCCAGGGTTCCGGCGACCGTGACCGCCACGACGAACGGCAGCGCGATCGGATAGGTCAGCCTCGGGAGGTGCCCTGCGGCGAACAGTCCGACCGCCAGCGGCGGGACGCTGAGTCCGAACCAGCGGGCACGGTTCACCGCGCGATCTCCGAACCGCGCCGACCCGCGCGATCTGAGCACGAGCATCACGGCAAGCACCAGCGTCGCGAGCGTGACGTAGAGCGCCGCGGCCGCCTGGACCGGAACCGTGATCCGTCGCATCTCGAGATATCGCTCGTAGAGGGCCACGGGAGGATCCACGGGAGCGACCCGGATCACCGACCCCCCCTCGGTGTCGGAGATCGATCGCCCGAGGAACGCGGACACGGTCGGCAGCAGGTCGAAACTGGAGACGACCCCCTCTCTGCGGGTCGAGTCGGACGTCAACGACACCCCGGATGTTCGCACGTCGAAGGACGGCGGGGCTCCGGCGGCGACGACGACGGGCAGGACGCCGTCCCTTCGCGCGACCATGGTCGCGTGCGGTGCGACGCCGACGACCAGGACGAGCACCCGGCCCGCGTCCGACGCCGCGGCGTCCCCCGCGACCGACCCTGCGACAGCGTCGAGGCCCGACACGACCGAACCGTCATCTGCCAAGGATGCGATCTCGTCGCGCCCCAGGCGCACGGACGTGATCGTCGCGTTACCCTCGCCGAGCGTCTCGATCAGGTCGAGTTGGTTCCCGGGCGACGTCTGCGGCACGAGCAGCCCCGATCCGACCTCGTCCCCGCCGACCGACGCCAGGTCGGAGGCGAATACCTCACCGGCGGAGACGCCCTCCAGCCCCACGATGACGACGGCCCTGGTCCGGGGTTCGGGAGCGGTCTGCGCGGTTGCGGTCGAACCGAGGCCGATCAGCATCACCGGAACGAGCGCCATCGGAAGAAGGAGGCGGACGTTCCGCGATCTCACGAGAGCGCGGGCGTCACCGAGCGTTCGCGCCGAACCTCGGCGCCGAGTCCGGTGAGCTTCGCCTCGAACTCCTCGTAGCCTCGATCGACGTGATACATGTCCGCGATCTCCGTCGTCTTGTCGGCACCGAGAGCGGCGACCACCATCGCAGCGCCCGCACGGATGTCCAGCGCCCGAACCGGCGCGGACGAGAGCCGGGGAACACCGCGGATCACGGCGTGATGCCCCTCGGTCCGGATATCGGCACCCATCCTCGTGAGTTCGTCGACGAACATGAAGCGACCCTCGAACACGTTCTCGGTCGCGATGCTCGTTCCGTCTGCCGTGGCCAGCATCGCCATCAGCTGCGGCTGCAGGTCCGTCGCGAACCCCGGGTAGGGAAGCGTCACGAAGTCGACCGCCTTGGGGCGCCGGTCCATCGCGACCCTCACTCCCTCCGGGCCTGCGAGGATGTCCGCTCCCGCGTCGGAGAGCTTGGCGAGCACGAGGTCGAGGTGATCGCTCCGGGCACCCTCGAGCAGCACCTCACCCTGTGTCGCGCACGCCGCGAGGGCGAACGTCCCCGCCTCGATCCTGTCGGGGATCACGCGATGCTCCACCGGGACGAATCCGTCGGTGGAGCCGGCTCCCTCGATCTCGATCGTGGTGCCCCCCGCTCCATCGATCGTCGCTCCCATCGACGTGAGGAACGCGGCGAGATCGACGAGTTCGGGTTCGCGTGCCGCATTCTCGATCACCGTGGTTCCCTTCGCCGAGACCGCCGCCATCAATAGGTTCTCTGTCGCGCCTACGCTCGGGAAGTCCAGCGTGATCATCGCGCCTCGGAGCCCGTCGGTGCGCCCCTGCAGGAACCCATGCTCTTGCTCGAACCGCGCGCCCATGCGCTCGAGGCCCTTGAGATGCAGATCGATCGTTCGCGAACCGATGTTGCAGCCGCCCGGCATCGCCACCCGCGCCCGGCCGTACCTCGCGAGCAACGGGCCGAGCACGAGGATCGAGGCGCGCATCCTGCGCACCAGTTCGTAAGACGTCTCGAAGGTCGCGACACTCGACGTATCGATCGACACGGTGGTTCCGTCCCAGGCGATCCCGGCACCGAGGTGCTCAAGCACCTCTCCCATCGTCAGGCAGTCCTGGATCCTCGGGACGTTGTGCACCACCGAACGCCCGTGCCCCAACAGCGAGGCGGCCAGCAGCTTCAGCGCCGAGTTCTTGGCTCCGGCGATCCGCACGGAGCCGTTGAGGCGCGTACCACCCGTCACCAGGAGTCGGTCCATACCCCCAGGATTGTAGGGGGGCAGCGCGGTCCGACCGCGCAGATCGGAGTGGAGTTCCGGTGACGTCACTGGGTGACGGGCTCGCCAGCCGCCGCGAGACGTGCCTGCGCCTTGGCGAGTTCGGCCTTCGCGAGGGCGTCGCCGGATCCCGCGGCGCGCTCGAGCTCGGGCATCAGCTCTCGGATCGCCCCCGGGTCGATGTCCTGCGCGAGCACACCCTGCTCGGCCAGCACGTCGATACGTGTTTGGTCGCCGTCGCTCGTCACGTGCAGGAATCCCCCATCGACGATGACGACCTGCTCCGTCTGCTCGTCCACCTGGATCCGGAGCGGGCCGATCGCGAGCGAGACGAGCATCGGGACGTGCCCGGCGAGGATCCCGACCTCCCCTTCGACGCCGCGCGCGATCACCATGGAGGCGGGACCCGACCACAGGTCCCGTTCGGGCGTGACGATGCGCACCGAGAGGGCCATGGCTACTCCGCGCCCACCTTGGCGAGCTCCTTCGCGGCGGCTTCGGCTTCTTCGATACCACCGACCAGCAGGAAGGCCTGTTCGGGAAGGTGGTCGTATTCGCCTTCACACAGCGCCTTGAACGAGGCGATCGTCTCTTCCAGTGGCACGTATCTGCCGGGCAGGCCGGTGAACTGCTCGGCCACGAAAAACGGCTGCGACAAGAACCGCTGGATCCGTCGCGCACGGGACACGATGACCTTGTCCTCCTCCGACAGCTCGTCGACGCCGAGGATCGCGATGATGTCTTGTAGGTCTTTGTAGCGCTGCAAGATCTCCTGCACGCGTCGCGCGACGGCGTAGTGCTCCTCGCCGACGTACCGCGGGTCGAGGATCCGCGAGGTCGAGTCGAGCGGGTCGACGGCCGGGTAGATCCCCAGCGCCGAGATCTCCCGGGAGAGCACCGTTGTGGCGTCCAGGTGCGCGAACGCCGTGTGCGGAGCCGGGTCCGTGATGTCGTCGGCGGGAACGTAGATCGCCTGCAGCGACGTGATCGAACGACCCTTCGTAGAGGTGATCCGCTCCTGCAGTTCACCCATCTCGTCGGCGAGGGTCGGCTGATACCCAACCGCCGATGGCATCCGTCCGAGCAAGGTGGACACCTCCGAGCCGGCCTGCGTGAACCGGAAGATGTTGTCGATGAACAGCAGGACGTCCTTGCGCTCCACGTCGCGGAAGTACTCCGCCATCGTCAAGGCCGAGAGGGCGACCCGCAGCCGTACGCCGGGCGGCTCGTCCATCTGTCCGAACACCAGCGCGGTCTTGTCGATCACCCCGGACTCGGTCATCTCCAGGAACAGGTCGTTGCCCTCTCGGGTCCGCTCACCCACTCCGGCGAAGACCGACACACCGCCGTGCTGCTCCGCTTGGCGCCGGATCATCTCCTGGATGATGACGGTCTTGCCGACGCCGGCGCCGCCGAACATCCCGATCTTGCCGCCCTGGACGTAGGGCTCAAGCAGATCGATGACCTTGATGCCCGTCTCGAGCATCACCGAGCGGGACTCGAGCTCATCGAACGGTGGCGCCTCGCGGTGGATCGGCCAGTGATCAGCGGGGTGGATCTCGTCGATCGAGGTGTCGAGCGGCTCACCGAGCACGTTGTACACGTGGCCCAGGACGCCTTCCCCCACCGGGACGGTGATCGAGTGGCCGAGGTCGACGACGGGCGCGCCACGAACCATGCCGTCGGTCGGCTTCAGCGCGACCGTTCGCACGATCGAATCGCCGAGGTGCTGGGCAACCTCGCAGGTGATCGTCGTCGTTATGTCGTCGATCGTGACGTCGATAGTGAGCGCGTTGTTCAGCTCGGGAAGCTGGTTCGGTGGGAACTCCACGTCCACCACCGGGCCGATCACGCGGGCCACCCTGCCCTGCGCCGTGGAACTGCCGTTGTCGCTCATCGGATCCTCCTCACTTCCCGGATGCCTGTGTCAGAGCCTCGGCTCCGCCGACGATCTCCATGATCTCGGTCGTGATCTCGGCCTGACGAGCCTGATTCGCTTCGCGGGTGAGCGTCTTGATCAGCTCTTGCGCGTTCTCGGTCGCCGCCTTCATCGCCCGGCGACGGGCAGCGTTCTCCGACGCCGCGGACTCGAGCATCGCGGCGAAGATCTTGGTGATCACGTAGGCGGGCAGCAACCGGTCGAGGATCTGTGCCGGCGTAGGCTCGAAGGTGTACTCCGCGTGCGGAGCTCCGATCTGGCCGGCGATCTCTTCCGGGGCGATCGGCAGGAAACGGCGGTCGGTCGCACGCAACGTGAACATCGACCGGAAATCCGTGTAGACGACGTGCAGCTCGTCGATCCGATGCTCGGCGAACGCATCGATCAGCACGCGGCCGATCTGTTGCGCGGCCTCGTACGGCGGCACTTCGCTAACGCCGGTCCAGGTCTGCGCCATCGGCTGCCCTTGGAAGCGGAAGTAGCCTTCGGCCTTCTTGCCCGCTACATAGAGCACCGGTTCGAGTCCACGTGCACGCACCGACTCCATCAGTTGTTCCGCCCGCCGGAGCGCGTTGGTGTTGTACGAGCCGGCCAGCCCGCGGTCGGAGCAGATCACGAGGATGCCAGCGGCCTTCGGGTCGGGTCGCTCCTCCAGCAACGGATGCGCCACCGAGCCGGTCTGACGAGCGACGTCCTCCATCGCCTGGGTCAGTAGCTCGGCGTAGGGTCGCGCCGCTTCGACGCGCTGCTGGGCCTTCATGATGCGCGAGGTCGCGATCAGCTCCATCGCGCGCGTGATCTTCATGGTCGATTCGAACGACCGGATCCGGCGCTGGACGACGCGAAGCTTGGCTCCCATGGATCAGGCCGGCGGCGTGACGTCGGCATCTCCGGGCGCGCGCTCTTCGCCGTCCTCGTCGTCGGCTGAGGACATCCGGTCCCACCCGACGTCGGGCTTGACCTCGTCGGGTGGCGTGCCCGCCGCCAGCGCCGCATCTGAGCCATCGGCGTTCGAGCTCGGCGCGAACATCGAGGTGAACTCCTCGACCGCGGTCCGCAGGGTCTGCTCCACCTCGTCCGAGAACTTCCCCTCCGCGATCGTCGCGACGACGGGTCCATGGCGGTTCTCCACGTACGCGGTGAACTCCTCGACGAATCGAGCAGCGTCCTCCACGGGGATATCGTCGAGGTAGCCGCCCGTCCCGGTCCACACCCGGATCACCTGATGCGCGGGCGTGATCGGCGCGTACTGCGGCTGTTTCAGGATCTCGACGACGCGGGCCCCCCGAGCGAGCTGCTGCTGGGAGGCCTTGTCGAGTTCCGATCCGAACTGCGCGAACGCCTCGAGCGCTCGGTACTGCGCGAGATCGATCCGCAGCCGTCCCGCGACCTTCTTCATCGCCTTGGTCTGGGCGTTGCCGCCGACACGACTGACCGAGATGCCGACGTTGATCGCCGGACGCACGCCTGCGAAGAACAGGTCGGGCTCCAGGTAGATCTGCCCGTCGGTGATCGAGATCACGTTGGTCGGGATGTAGGCCGAGACGTCGTTGCCCTTCGTCTCGATGATCGGCAGCGCGGTCATCGACCCGGCCCCCAGCTCATCGGACAGCTTGGCGGCGCGCTCGAGCAGACGCGAGTGGAGGTAGAACACGTCGCCCGGATACGCCTCGCGCCCTGGCGGACGGCGCAGCAGCAGCGACAAGGTGCGGTACGCGGTCGCCTGTTTTGAGAGATCGTCGTAGACGATCAGCGCGGAGTCCCCGTCGTACATCCAGTGCGCCCCGATCGCCGCGCCGGCGTAGGGAGCGATGTACTGGAACGGTGCAGGGTCGGCGGCGGAGGCATTGACGACCGTCGTGTACTCGAGCGCACCGTTCTCGCGCAGGGCTTCGACGACCTCCGAGACGGTCGACGCCTTCTGGCCGACCGCTACGTAGATGCACTTGACCTGCCGATCGGTTCCCCACAGCTCTCGCTGCGCGATGATCGCGTCAACCGCGATCGCCGTCTTGCCCGTCTGGCGGTCGCCGATGATGAGCTGGCGCTGTCCGCGACCGATCGGCGTCATCGCATCGATCGCACTGATGCCGGTTTGGAGCGGCTCAGAGACGGGCTGGCGTTGGACGACCGTCGGCGCCTGGATCTCGAGGTTGCGGGTCTGGCTCGATTCGATCGTGCCCTTGCCGTCCAGCGGGCGGCCGAGGGCGTCGACCACACGGCCGAGGAACCCGTCGCCGACCGGCACCGAGAGGATCCGGCCTGTCCCCTTGACGGGATCGCCTTCCTCGAGTTCGTAGGACTCGCCCAAGATCACGCAGCCGATCTCGTCCACGTCCAGGTTGAGCGCGAGACCGAGCAGACCACCGGGGAACTCGAGCAATTCGTTTGCCATCGCACGCGGCAGGCCCGAGACCCGGGCGATCCCGTCGCCGGTCTCGATCACACGGCCGATCTCCTCGCGCTCGAGTGCGGGCTCGAAGCTCTCGACGTTCTTGCGCAGAGCGTCCGCGATGGATCCGGGGTCGATGTTCAGCGCCATGGGGTCATCTGCTCCTCAGTAGCTCTTTCGCCTCTTCGAGGCGCGTACGCACGGTCCCGTCGATCACTTCGTCGCCGATCTGCGCGGTGACCCCGCCCAGCACCGACGGATCGACCACGTTCTTCAGCTCGATCTCCTTGCCGGTCGCGTTGGAAAGTGCCGCCGCGAGCTGCTGCTGCCGCCCGGGATCGAGCGGGACCGCGGTGCGCACCTCGGCGACGGCATGGGAGCGGTGACGGGCACCGAGCTCGGCGACCTGTTGGACGACCTTGGTGAGTTCCCTCGCCCTGCCCTGCTCGACGAGCAGGCCCAGGGCATTGCGGGTCGCCTGGCTGGCGCGATCGCCGAGGATCTCATCGATCACGGCGCGCTTGCGCTCGACCGGCAGGGCTGGATCGGTGAGCGCCTGTCGCAGCTCCCCGTTCGACTCGACAGCCTTGGAGAACGCGAACAGCTCATCCTCGACGCGCTCGGGTTCCCCCTCAGCCTCTGCGATCGCGACGATCGCCTGCGCGTAGCCGCGGATCAGGTCGGGGTCGGCCACGTCAGTTCCCGCCTCCGTTGCCGTTGGAGCTGCGCGAGACCTCGGCGATGTAGTCGTCGATAAGCTTCTCGTGCGCACTCTTGTCGAGCGACTGGCCAACCACTCGGCCCGCTAGTTCCACGGCGATGTCTGCGACCTGGGCCTTGAGCTCCGCGAACACTCGATCCCGCTCGGACCGGATCTCCTCGTTCGCGCGATCCACGATGCCTTGCGCCTCGCGCTCGGCCTTCGTGTTGAGATCCTTGCGCATCTGTTCCGCGGCGCTCCGCGCCTCTTCGATGATGCGGTTGGCCTCTTCGCGGGCGTTCGCCAGCTGCTCGCGGTAGTCCGCGAGGAGCTTGTCGGCGTCGGTCCGCGTGGCCTCGGCCTCCTCCATCTGACCTTGGATCTTCTCGGCTCGAGCAGCCAGCATCGTGTTGATCTGCGGGAACGCGAACTTCCACAGCACCACGAACACGATGGCGAACGCGATGCTCCCCCAGATCAGCTCGGGGATCTCGGGCAGGATCGGATTGTGCTCCTCGGCGACGGCTTCGCCGGCCGCGGTCGCGATCAGGATCAGGGACAACATGCGGAGTCCCTCCTGCTAGATGATGAACGAGAGGACGAAGCCGAACAGCGCGAGCGCCTCGACGAACGCGATCCCCAGGAACATCGTCGTACGGACCATACCGGCGGCCTCCGGCTGGCGTGCCATCGCCTCGACGGCCTTGCCGACGAGGAATCCGATGCCTATGCCGGGGCCGATCGCGGCTAGTCCGTAGACCAACCCCTTGCCGATCGCGCCCACGTCGCCTTCAACGGCGGCGAGCAGTCCCAACAGTCCCATCCGATTCTCCCTTTCTCCGGCGTTCGTCTCGATCAGTGCTCGGGGTGCTCCGACCCCGCGATATATACGGCCGTCAGGATCGTGAAGATGTACGCCTGCAGGACGGCCACCAGGATCTCGAAGGCCACGAGTGCCGTGCCCAACGCGAACGACAGCGCCGCGAACGGGATCGTGACCAGCTTCCACTGCAGGTACCAGGTGCCCACGAAGAAGATCGTGAGGATCAGGTGGCCGGCGATCATGTTCGCCGCGAGTCGGACGGCCAGGGTGAGAGGTCGGACGATGAACGTCGACACGAATTCGATCGGCGTCACCAGGATGTAGATCAGGGTTGGGACCCCCGGAGGAAAGAGGGAGCTCTTCAGATAGCCCCCGAGACCCTGCGCTTTGATGCCCGCGACGTTGTAGATGAACCACACGAGCACGGCGAGGAACGCGGGGATCGCCATCCGCGAATTCACCGGGAACTGGATGAACGGCAAGATCCCGAAGATGTTGTTCACGAAGATGAAGAAGAACAACGAGGTCAAGAACGGAAGATACTTCAGCCCGCTCGGGCCCATGACCTCCATCACGATCCCGTTGCGGATGAACTCGACCACCGACTCCATCCCGTTCTGCAATCCCGACGGCACCAGCTTGGGCTTGCGGAACGCGATCACGAACAGAGCCACGATGATGATCGCCGACAATGCCATGTACAGCATCACGCGGTTCGCGCAGTAGTCACCGCTGCCGATCAGACACGGCGTTTCGAAGATCTCGGTTCCCGGGGGCTCGAACCCCGCCGGGGGCCGGACGTCGGACGCGAGCAGCGAGACGAGCGTCGAAAGCATCAGTCGGCCTCCCGGGCGGCCAACGCTCGTTCCGCACGGATCGCCGCAGGATCCGCGGGGATCTGCAGGGCGGCGCCGACGCCCCGAAGCATCAATCGCGCCTCGTATCCGAGCAGCAGGAGCGTTGCGGGCACCAGCGCCAGACCGAAGGCGAGCGGCGAGAACCAGGCGAGGGTGTTGAGCGCGAACAGGACGCCGACGATCACCGCGAGACGCACGACGAACCCGCCGAGCGCGACCGCGTGGACGGCCGTGACCGACACGGTCGAGGCCCACGCCAGGGAGAGCCCGTGTGCGGCGAAGTTCGCGAGCACCAGGAGTATCCCGATCGCGGCGGACACACCTGCGTCGGGACCACCCAGCAGCCAGCCGATCGCGGCGGCCGCGGGAACGGCGATCCCCCCGGGCATCAGGGCCCGCCGAACCATCTCCCGCTCGGGTCGATCCGTCACTGCCTCGCCCCTACTCACGTCCGTACCGCACGTACACCACGTAGATCGCCGTGCTCATCCCGAGGACCATCCCGATCGGGAGGAAGAGCCAATGGAACCCCAGCCAGAGGTCGAGCAGCAGCCCGACCCCGCCCCAGGCCACGAGCCCGGCGATCAAGGTTCCCAGGACCCCCCACGCCGCATCTGCGCCGTGCCAGGTGTCCCCTCGTTCGCTGTGTGCGGGCATCGGGGCCGCAAGTATAGCGACGGCCAGAACGGCACGTCAAAGGGTGAGAGCACTCGTTTTCGCAGGTCAGATGGGGTTTCGGGCCGAGCTTGTGAAACGATTCACGAAGAGAACGGGGAGAAGACCCGGTTCCTCACCGACGCCGCCGTGCGCTTTCGCCCGTCAGGTCTGTTTGCGACTGAACAGCAGATTCACGCTGGCGAGGAGCAGGCCCCCGACGAACAGGAGTGTCCCCAGTACGTTCACGGTCGGTGGCAGACCGATCCGGGTTGCGCCGAATACCCATGTCGGGAACGTGGGCTCGGACCCCGACACGAAGTTCGTGATGACGAAGTCGTCGAGGGACAGGACGAACGCCAGCAAGAACCCGGCCACGATGCCCGGGAAGATGATCGGCAAGGTGACCTTGAAGAAGGCGGTCATGGGCGTCGCGAACAGATCCTGCGCCGCGTTCTCGAGCGATCGGTCCATGCCGGCCACGCGCGCGCGAACCGTGATCGCCACGAATGGGATACAGAAGACGATGTGGGAAAGCAAGATCGTGATGAACCCGGGCGTGAGGAACGAGATGTTCTTGTCGAACAGCACGAACAGGGACAGGAGCGAGGAACCGAGGACGATCTCGGGAACGGCGATCCCGAGGAAGATGATGAAGTTCACGGGTGAGCGGCCACGGAAGGAGTACCGCCCGAGCGCGAGACCGATGAAGGTGCCGATGATCGTCGCGATCAGCGCGGCCGCCGGAGCGATCCGGATCGTGTTCCAGATCCCGTCGGCCAGGCCGGGGTCGCCGAGGAAGACGGACGGGCTGTACCACTTGGTCGTGAACCCGAAGAAGGTTGGACTCTGCCGCTCTCCCGGGACGTCGTTGAAGCTGTAGACGATCATCAACAGGACGGGGAAGGTGAGGTACAGGATCATCAGCCCGGTGAAGACCGGCAGGATGAATCGGGTCCAGCGCTTGTAGGGCTTTCGAAGCGGAGCGGGCTCGCGCGCCGAGTCCAGCGGCGGCGCTTCGATGACCGCGCTCATGCCCCTGCCGCCAAGGCCTCATCCTCCGTGCCGAGCAGCTTCGCGTAGATGCTCACGAGCACCAACATCCCGAACATCAGGACGATGGAGAGCGCGGCCGCCTCCGGATAGGCCTGCGATCTCAGGAACTTGGTCTGGATGATGTTGCCGATCATCGTGGTGTTGAGGCCGCCCAACACGGACGCGTTCACGTAGTCCCCCGTCGCCGGGACGAACGTGAGGATGACCGCCGCGAACACGCCCGGAATCGACAGCGGCAGCACGACCTTGCGGAACGCGTCCCACCGCGTGGCGTAGAGATCCTTCGCCGCCTCCACCAACCGCTTGTCGATCCGATCGAGCGCCACGAACAGCGGCAGCGCGGTGAACGGCAGGAAGTTATAGGTGATCCCGGCGATCACCGCCACAGGCGTCGCCAGGACCCGGAAATCCTGGGGCAGCAGCCCCGCGTTCTTGAGCGGGCCGAAGATCAACCCGTTGTCACCCAGGATGAAGTTCCACTGGATCGTGCGGATCACGAACGACACGAAGAACGGCAGCAGCAACAACAGGAGGAACGCGGTCTTGCGACGCCCGCCGTAGAAGGCGATCCAGTAGGTCATCGGATAGGCCAACAGCAGTCCGATCACCGTGACGATCGCGGCGTAGACGACGCTTCGCAGGTAGAACCTCCCGTTCGCCGCTACTTCGCTATAGCTGGCCCAGTTGGGGTTCTTGATATCGAAGGTGAACCCGCCCGCAAGGAGCCCGCCCTGCTGGAGCGAGGTGAACACCATGACGATCAATGGGGCCACGAAGAACAGCGCGAGGTAGATCCCTCCGGGACCCAGCAGCGCGTATGGCGTGAGCCGTTTCCGCGTCGCGTGGGCCCCGCGGGCCTTGCGTTGTTCGAGCGAACCGCCGCCTGCTGCCACGGAGCCGATCACCCCTCCGAGATCGGAAGGAAGATGGCGTCCCACTCCTGGATCTCTTCGTCGGTCCGCAGATCCTTGGCGAACTTCGTGTTCGACAGGAACTCCGGCGTCGGCCAGAGGAACTCGCTGTCGGCGGTCTGTTGGAGCTTGTTCGCGTACCCCTTGTCTCCGTCGGCCTCTGCCTCTTTCGCGTGCTCGGCGATCATCTCCTGCACCTCCGGCACCGGAGACATGTAGAGCACCCACTCGGTGATCCCCTGGGCGACGTCGGGCTGGTACACGTAGTCCATCAGCGCGTAGGCGGCGTCGGGGTGAGCCGCGTTGGCCGGGATCATCATGTTGTCGATCCACAGCAGGGCGCCGCCCTCCGGGAAGATGAACTCGAAGGGCTCCCCGAGCCAGAGCTTGCCGTACAGCACGTCGCCGGACCACCCCATCGTCACCGGCAGGTTGCCGGCGGTGAAGTCGTCGAAGTAGCCCTGGTCGTAGTACTTGCGAACCGTGCCCGCCTCGCGCTGCATCATCAGCCAGTCGGCCGCCTGCTTCCACTCATCGGGGCCCGAGGTGGCTGGGTCGATGCCGAGGTTGATCATCACGAAATCGGGCATGTCGTCCTTCAGCATGCCGACACTATTCGTCCCGACTTTCGCGGGATCGGCTAGGTCGTCCATCGAGGTGATGTCGGCGTCGACGAGCTCGGTATTGACCCCGATCCCGGTGATGCCGGATTGCCACGCCATCGTGAACTTGTTGCCGGGGTCGAACACCGGGTCGCGTGCGAAGTCCGCCGCGTTCGCGTCGAAGTTCGGGCGCTTGGAGGGGTCGAGTTCGACCACCCAGTCGTTGATCTGCATCGCGGTAAGCTCGCGACCGTTCGTGAGCACGATGATGTCCCACTCGGTGTCATCGCCCGCGGACAGCTGGGGCTGGATCCGGCCGAAGAACTCGGGGTTGGACTGGATGACCTCCTGGTAGTTGACCTCGATGCCGGTCTCTTTCGTGAAGCCGACGAGCGACGGATAGATCACGTCACCGTCGCTGTTGCGTGACTTGTCGATGTACAGGGGCCAGTTGGCGAAGTTGACGAGCTCCTCGGTCTGGCCATCGAAGGGGGACGTGTCGTTGTTGTCACCGGTGTCGGTAGTGCCACCCTCATCGGAACTGCACGCGGCGAGGATCGCCGCCATGCTCAGGGTTCCGGCCCCGACACCTGCCGTTCTCAGCATGTCCCGTCGGGACATCCTGCGCTGGGTCATCCCCCGGAGCCAGGACGGATCCATCTTCGGTCGCTTGTGCTCGCTCATTCTTCCTCCTCCTCCAACGCCAGCGGAGCCGACGGCTTCACCACGAAGGTGTATTCGGGTCGCCACGAGAGGCGAACACGGTCACCCGGCCTGGGAGCCGGGGTGGTGCCCAGGTTCTGGACGTAGACGGTCATGTTCGTGCCGCCCGGCCCTTCGATCTTGTACTGGTGACTCACACCGATGAACGTCGACATGCGCAGCACGCCCGTGACACTGTTGTCACCGGCGGGAGCCGGATCAGACTCGGGTGTGATCGAGACTTTCTCCGGTCGAACACCAACCTTCACCGACGCCCCCGCATCGGCCGGCACCCGTTCGCTCGGAACGGTGAACGTCTCACCGGCAGCCGTGAGGACGGTGGAGATGCCGTTGCGCTGCTCCTTCAGCTCGCCCTCGAGAAGGTTGGACGCCCCGAGGAACCCGGCGACGAACTCGGTCTGCGGTCGTTCGTACACGTCCTCGGGGGCTCCCAGCTGTTCGATCAGTCCCAACCGCATCACGGCCAGGCGATCGGACATCGTCATCGCTTCCTCTTGGTCGTGGGTCACATAGATGAACGTGATGCCGACCTCCTGCTGGATCCGCTTGAGCTCCAGCTGCATCTGCTTGCGCAATTTCAGGTCCAGCGCGCCGAGCGGCTCGTCGAGCAGCAGCACCTTGGGGCGGTTCACGAGCGCCCGAGCGAGGGCGACCCGCTGCTGCTGCCCGCCGGACATCTGAGGGGGCATCCGATCCTCGAAACCCTGCAGGTCCACCAGCGTCATCACGTCGCCGATACGCGTGTCGATATCGCCCCGATCGACCTTGCGACGTTTGAGACCGAAGGCCACGTTCTCCCGCACGTTGAGGTGCGGGAACAGCGCGTAGGACTGGAACACGGTGTTGACGTCGCGCTTGTAGGGAGGGTCGTCGGTGACGTCGCGCCCGCCCAGATAGACCGTGCCGCGGGTGGGTTCCTCGAACCCCCCGATCATGCGCAGGGTGGTGGTCTTCCCACAGCCCGAAGGCCCCAGCATGCTGAAGAACTCGCCCTCGGCGATATCGAGGGACAGATCGTCCACCGCGAGGGTGTCACCGAAGGCCTTGGTGACGCGCTCGAGGCGCACATCAATCTCAGCTGCCACTCGCTCCCCCTTGCCGACCGTGGGCAGGATTATGCCGCACGCGGGCCGCGATTATCACCCCCCGCGGGGGCAGAGCGCGCGACCACGGAACGGCACATCCTCGTCCCGCCTTTGATACGCCCCGGAGTTGCCCTGCGGATGGGTCCCGGCGCGCCGCAGGCCGACCCAGGCACGCGATGCCGCCCGTCAGGTCACGGCCGCGCGTCCGGGGTGGAGGGCGCCGGGCGTGCCGGCGGGTTCGAGACACCATCCGGACCCGCCCCTGCCGAGCCCGGCCCTGTGGATCCATGCTGGTCGCCCACGTCGCCCGTCGTGCGGTCGGACCGTTCCTGGATCGATCGCGCCTCGCGCCGTCGAGCTACCAGACCCGGGATCAGTGTGGCGAGGAAGACGACGAACGCGAGGAGGGAGACCGCGATCGTGACCCTTCGCCCCTCGGCCGTACGCCCGTCGGCGAGTGCGACGGTAAGCGCGACGGCGGACAACAGGGCACTCCACAGGTACATGAGCAGGACGGTCTTGCGGTACCCATGCCCGATATCCATCAGGCGGTGATGGATGTGCTCCTTGTCCGCGTGGGCGAAGCTGCGACCCCGACGAACCCGGCGCACCACCGCGAGGACAACGTCCAGAAGAGGGATCGCGAGGATCAGGAGGGGAAGGAATACCGGCAGGGCGATGACCGCCAGATCGCCGCCCGTCGGAGGATAGGCGTTGCGCCCGATCCCGAAGATCGTCGACACGGCCAACAGGGTGCCGAGCAGCATCGCGCCCGAGTCGCCCATGAAGATCCGCGCAGGGTGGAAGTTCCACGGGAGGAACCCGACGCACACGCCGGCGGTGATCGCGGAGACCAGTGCGGCCGCGGAGACCTCGCCCCCGAAGGCCGCACCCGGCGAACGGTACATGTACAGGAAGAACGCGACGGCGGCGATCGCGACCATGCCGGCCGCGAGGCCGTCGAGGCCGTCGATCAGGTTGACGGCGTTCACCAGCAAGAGCACCCACAGGATCGTGAGCAACACCTGCATGTCCGGCGACAGCGCCAGCAGGCCTTGCCCCGGGAACAAGAAGTACAGCAGCGTGACGCCGCCGATGGCCAGGAGCCCGGCGATCAGGATCTGTCCGGTGAGCTTCGAGAGGGCGGTGATGTCCTTGATGTCGTCGATCGCGCCCACACCCGCGGCAACTGTCACCGCTCCCACGACCGCGATCCACTGCAGGGTCGAACCGGCCAGGTTGTCGAATGCCGGGAGTGCGCGAGCGACGAGCAGGCCCACGACCAGACCCGCGTACATCGCGATCCCCCCCATCGAGGGCGTCGAGCGCTCGTGGACCATCCGGTCCGATGGATGTGCGATCGCGCCTACCCGCACGGCGATGCGACGGACGACGGGGGTCCCGACGAAACACACGAGCGCACTCGCAGCGAAGACGACCAGGTAGGGAGTCACGCAGCTCCCCGCGAGCTCTCGCGGCCCGACTCACACCGGCGCATGTGCAGCATGCCTCTCAGTCTGCGGGCGCCACCGGGCATGGACAAGCCCTCCGGATGTGCACCGCGAGGCGCCCGAGACCCGGAGCGCCGAGTCCGCGCCGCCGCGGATCACGCCGACTCAGCCGGGATAGGCAGGGAACTTCGTGGTCAGCTCCGCCACCCGCTTGCGCTGGGCGTCCTTGACCGCCTCGTCCTGCGGATCGCGCACCGTCTCGCCGATGATGCTCGCGATCTCCCGCGCCTCTGCCTCGTCCATGCCGAGCGTGGAGATCCCCGGCGTACCGACGCGGATGCCGCTGGGGGTTCCCGGGGGCATCGGGTCGAACGGGATCGCGTTCTTGTTCAAGGCGATCCCGATCTCGTCGCAGGCGTTCTCGGCCTCCTTGCCGCCGATCCCGGCCGGCCGAACGTCGATCAGCGACAGGTGCGAGTCCGTGCCACCGGAAACGACCCGCATGCCTTCGTCCGCCAGACCGGCGGCGAGCGCTCGCGAGGTCCGAACCGTGCGCGCGGCGTAGCCCTTGAAGTCCGGATGCATCGCTTCCTTGAGAGCGACCGCCTTGCCCGCGATGCAGTGTTCGAGCGGGCCGCCTTGCATCATGGGGAAGACCCCCTTGTCGATGGCCTTCGCGTGCTCCTGCTTGCAGACGATCATCGCGCCGCGAGGCCCCCGCAGCGCTTTGTGCGTGGTGAAGGTCACGACGTCGGCGTACGGGACCGGTGTCGGATAGGCGCCACCGGCGACGAGCCCGATGAAGTGCGACGCATCCACCCAGAAGATCGCTCCCACCGAGTCGGCGATCTCACGGAACTTCGCGAAATCGATCTCGCGCGGGTAGGCGGTAAACCCCGCAAGGATCACCTTCGGGCGGTGCTGCTCCGCCAGGTCGGAGATCGTGTCCATGTTCAGTTGCTCGGTCTCCCGGTCCACCTCGTAGGCCACGAAGTTGAACCACATCCCGGAGACGTTGACAGGGGATCCGTGCGTCAAGTGACCGCCGTGCGGGAGCGAGAGCCCCAGCACCTTGTCGTCCGAGCGCGGATCCAGGAACGCGCCGAACACGGCCATGTTGGCTTGAGCGCCGGCGTGCGGCTGCACGTTGGCGTGCTCCGCTCCGAAGAGTTGCTTCGCGCGATCGATCGCGAGCTGCTCAGTCACGTCCACGTACTGGCACCCGCCATAGTAGCGGCGTCCCGGGTAGCCCTCGGCGTACTTGTTGTTCATCGACGAGCCGACAGCGGCCAGAACCGCGGGACTCGCGAAGTTCTCCGAGGCGATCAGCCGGATCGTGCTGCGCTCCCGTTGCAACTCACCCGCGACCGCATCGGCCACCTCCGGGTCTGTGGCCTTGAGGGCCTCCCAGCTTGCCGCGTACTCCTTCATAGGTCCCCCCGTTCGATCGCGGCGATCTGTTCCAGCCGCCGCTCGTGGCGCCCACCGTCGAACGGCGTCGACAACCACACCTTCACGATCTCCTCTGCCAGCGCCAGGGCGACGATCCGGGCACCGATCCCCAGCACGTTGGCGTCGTTATGTTGGCGCGAAAGGCGTGCCGTATACAAATCGTTGCACAGGCTCGCCCTGATCCCCGCGACCTTGTTGGCCACGATCTGCTCGCCTTGCCCGGACCCCCCGAGCACGATCCCTCGGTCCACGTCCCCCTCGGCGACCTGCCGGGCGGTGCGCACGCAGTAGATCGGATAGTCCGTGGCGTCCTCCGAATCGGTCCCCTGGTCCGCGACCGCATGTCCGTCCGCCGCCAAGATCACCTTCAGGTGTTCCTTGAGGGCATAGCCAGCGTGATCCGACCCGATCGCGATCCTCACGAGGCGTCCTCCCGGATCGATCCCGCCCCTGCCCGCGCACCGAAGAGCGCATCGACGAGGCGGTCGTCGTAGTCCCGGAGCTCCCATGCGATCGACCGGTAGGTCTCGAGCGCCATGCCCAGCGGATCGACGACATCCTCGTCCTGCGGATTGCCCTCGAAGCCGCTGCGGCGAAGCACCTCTGCCTCGGCCACCCGCTCCGTGAGCGCCTCCGGGCCGCCCGCCGGGTCGGCCGGAGGCAGCGCCTCGAGCAGACGAACGAGCTCCTTGAGGGTAAACGTCTTGCCGGCTGCAGCGGGCAGCGCCCGACGAACGGCATCCACGTGCTCGCGGGCCATCCCGATCACGAGATCGGCATCCGCCACGTGCTCTCGGAGCAGCAGTCGGGCGTGGTGGGTCGAGATGTCGACATCGAGCTCTCGGGCCGCCGCGATCGATTCCGCCATCGCGCCGGACCCCTCCCACCCCATGGTGCCCGCGGACGCGACCTCGGGAGCGGCATCGCCGAACCGCTGCTCCAACGCGGAGCGGAGGAATCCCTCCGCGAGCGGGGAACGGCAGACGTTGCCGGTGCAGATGACCAGGATGGAGGCCATAGAGACGGAACGGGAGTCTAGCAGCGACGGTCGCGAAGCCGGGCGGATCCGCCCACGAGACTCAGTCGTTGCTCAGCAGCCGCAGGACCGCTTCGGAGCCCAGCGCTCCCGGACGCAGGATGCGCGCGGGCCCGTGTGCCAGATCGACGACGGTGGACGGCATCTGCGACGCGGGTACCGGGTCGTGCAGGTAGGCCCCGACCTCGTCGCCGAACACCGTCGCCACCCCACCTGCCGTCGTCGGCGTGGGCTCGCCGGACCTGTTGGCGCTGCTCACCGCGAGCGGACCCGTCCGCTCGAGGACCGCGAGCGTTGCGGCGTGATCGGGCACGCGCACGCCGATCGTCTCTGGGTCGCCGCCGAGATCCCACCCGGCAGAGATCGGCGTGCGTGCCAGGACAACGGTCACGACCCCGGGCCACACCTGGGCCACGAACCGCTCGATCCGATCGTCGAACACGGCCACGGTACGGGCGGCATCGATCGATGGGACCAGCACGGGAAGCATGAGTTCGCGGGGACGGCCCTTGGCCTCGAAGATCCGGCGCGTCGCGGTGGGATCGTCCGGCCGAGCGGCGATGCCGTACACCGTGTCCGTGGGAACCACGACGAGCAGCCCCGCAAGGGCGCTCCGTGCAACGTCCACGACGTCTTCCCATCGCTGCCTCGGCCCATCGGTCTCCCCGTGACCGGTCATCGCCTGCGGCCGGTCACGAAGCGGTCCCGCCCAGTGAGATCACGATGGACGCGGGTGGACGTGAACGATCCGGCGAATACCTCGACCACCTCTGCCGCCTGCGACTCGCCGATCTCGACCGCGACCCCGCCACCGCCCCGCAGCCACGCCGCCGCATCCGCAGCGAGTCGTTCGTAGACGTCGATCTCGCCCACCAGTGCATGAACCGGATCCTCACGAACGACAGTCGGCAGGCTCGCGAACTCCGTGGATCGAACGTACGGAGGATTGCTCACGACGAGGTCCAGGGCGCCGCGATCCCTTGTGTCAAGTGCAGTGAGCAGATCCCCCTCGCGCAGATCCAGCTTCACGCCGAGTCGCGACGCGTTCTCGAGCGCGAGCGCGACCGCGTCCGGAGACCGATCCGTTGCGACGATCCGAGCGCCCGGACGTTCGGAGGCGATCGCGAGGGCGATCGCGCCGGTCCCGGTACCGACATCCACGACGGACGGAGCCTCGACGCCGGCCACCAGTTCCAGCGCGCGGTCCACGAGCAGTTCCGTCTCGGGACGCGGAACGAACACGCCCGGCCGCACCCGCAGCACGAGGCCGCGGAACACCTGTTCACCGGTGAGGTGCTGCACGGGGGTGCCGGATGCGACACGTCCAACGGCGCGTTCGAACGCCTCGCGCTCGTGGGCGGTCAGGGTGCTCGATCGCGCGTACAGACCCGCCCGGTCGGTGTCGAGTACCCACATCAGCAACACCTCGACGGCCGCGCGGGGAGCTTCGACATGGGCGCTCGCGAGTTGCAGCTCGGCGGTCCGAAGGATCTCGCCCGGTCGCGACGACATCGGGTGCTCAGGTCCCGGCGTCGTCGCCGTGGGCAAGCTGTGCAGTTCGGTTCGCAGAGATGAGCGCATCGGTGAACCCGTCGAGGTCGCCGGCCAGCACTTCGGAGAGTCGGTGCACTGTCAGCTTGATCCGATGATCGGTGACACGGTTCTCCGGGAAGTTGTACGTCCGGATCTTCTCCGCTCGCTCGCCGGTACCGACCTGTGACCTCCGCGAGTCGGCCTCTTCCCGCTGCCGCTGATCCAGCGCTTGCTGGTACAGACGTGCCCGGAGGTATCGCATCGCCTTCTCGCGGTTCTGTAGTTGGGATCGCTCCTCCTGGCAGGACGCGACGGTTCCGGTCGGCAGATGGGTGATCCGAACAGCGGAGTCGGTCGTGTTCACGCTTTGCCCCCCGGGGCCGCTCGATCGGTACACATCGATCTTGAGATCCTCCGGACGGATCTCGACCTCCACCTCCTGCACCTCCGGCATCACCGCTACCGTCGCGGTCGATGTGTGGATCCGCCCGCTGGACTCGGTGGCGGGGATCCGTTGCACACGATGCACTCCCGACTCCCATTTCAGGTGCGAGTAGGCGTCTTTGCCGCGAACCTCGATGACCGTGTCTTTGAAACCCCCAGCCTCCGATGGTGACGACGAGAGCACGTCTGTCTTCCAACGGTGGCGTTCGGCGTAGCGGCGATACATCTCGACGAGGTCACCCGCCCACAGCGCCGCCTCCTGGCCCCCGGTCCCCGCGCGGATCTCCACGAGCAGGTCTTTGCCGTCGTCCGGATCCGTCGGTACCAACGTGAGCTCGAGCGTCCCGCGCAGCTCGTCGGCGGTGCGTTCCGCCTTCACGGCCTCGTCCTTGAGGTAGGCGGCCATCTCCGGTTCGGACTCGGCTGCGGCCATGTCTCGAGCGTCGGTAGCCTGCCGAACCGCGGCTGCGTACGCTCGATACGGCTCCACGACGTCGCGGAGTTCGGAGAAGGTTCTGCCTAGGTCGCGCAGACGGTCGGGGTCGGAGCCGACCTCGGGTGAGGACATCTCGCGTTGAACGTCCTCGTAGCGCTCTTCGATCTCGCGCAGACGGGCGTGGAAGTCGGAGTCGGAGTCAGCGTCGGAAGCCATACCCCAAGTATCCCCGCTGCGGCGATCGACAGCGCGGGCGCGAGCGGACCTAGGAGCGGCGCCCTTCGCCCGAGGATTCCTCACCGAGGTTCAGGTCCAAGTCTCCGAGGTCGGCCAGGTTCAGATCCACCGATTCGGCGCTGCCCCCGGACCACAGGTCCTCGTAGCGTGGATCGACCGGGTCGTTGCCGGAGGACGACGCCGACGGCGACGGTGGTGCTTGGGGATCAGCCGGTTCCGCGTCCTGGATCGCGGAGCCCGTGGACCCACTCGCGGTCGTTGCGGACGTCGGGGCGCTCGACGGGGAGATCGACGGCATCTCGGGCAGCTCGGTCGTCACATCGGTGCGATCGATCGCCGTTTCGAGTTCTCGCGCCACGTCGAGCAACCGCGACTGCATCTGCTGGAGCTGCCCGATCATCACCTCTCGCCGGGACGCGAGTCCGGACAGGGCCCGATCGGCCTCTTCCCGGGCGCGACGCAACGCCTGCTCACCTTCGGCACGCGCCTGCTCCGCGCGAGCCTGGGCGTCGGTCCGCACACGGTCGGCTTCGCCTCGCGCCTGTGCGAGGACCGTTGCGGACTCTTCCTTGGACTCTCGCAGGATGCGCTGCGCCTGCTCGTCGGCCGATCGCAACAGCCCTGCCATACGCGCGCTCAGGTCCTCATAGGGGTCCTGCGATCCCTGGGCTTCGGTGGCCTGCGGCGATCGGGACGCCGAGTTCCGCGCTTCGGTCTTGGCCGTCTCCGCCTGGAGACGAACCCCTTTGAGGTCCTTCTCGAGCTTCTCGACCTGTTCGGCGATCTGCTCGAGGTAGTCGCGCACCTGGTCGGGATCGAAACCGCGCCGGACCGAGGCGAACATGCGGCGACGGATCTGCTCCGCGCTCGGTGACAGGGGAACGTCGAGCTCGGTGGGTGTCATAGGACTCACCCCTCCTGGGGGAACGTGGACGGTCAGGGGGTTCGAACTGCAACTCTAGCCCCGCGACCCGGCTTTTCAACGACCTCGTGGCCTCCGGGCGAAACCCCTGCTGCCGTGTTCAGGAGGTCCCGGCTCCCGGTGCCGGATCGGGAGCCGCGGTCGCCACCTCGCCGCCCTGAGACGTCGCGGCGTTGCCGCCGGCCTCGGATGCCGCCGCCTCGCGACGCAGCACCTCGTTGAACGAAGCGATCGCCACTTCGATCTGATCGGGACTCGGGGGCTTCGTCGTGATCTTCTGCAGCCACAGCCCCGGCGTCATCAGCCCTCGCATCAGCCAGGAGTTCGGGAAACGAGCCCCCAGGCGAAGCATCTCGTACGCGAAAGCCGCGATCAGCGGGATCGCGACGATGCGCGACAGGATCCGCCAATGCAACGGGGGCGATCCGAACAGGGCGAAGATCAAGATCGTGAGGACCATCACGATCAACAGGAAGTTCGTGCCGCACCGCACGTGCAGGGTGGAGTACCGGCCGACGTTCTCCACGTTGAGCGGCTCGTCGTGCTCGAAGGCCGCGATCGTCTTGTGCTCTGCCCCGTGGTACTGGAACACCCGCCTGATGTCCTTGGTCTGACCGATGATCGCGAGATAGCCGAGGAACAACAGCACCCGAAACACACCCTCGGCGACGCTGGTCCAGACCCCCGCCCCGACGCGATCCCCGATCCACCCGAACAGCGCAGCGGGGAACGCGATGAAGATCCCGATGAACAAGACGATCGCGAGCGCCATGGCGAACCCCATCGTGCCGCCGGAGAGCTGGACCTCCTCCGGACTCGAGACGCGCGCCGCGATCGTGAGTGCCCGGAAGCCGATCTTCAGTGATTGCCCCAACACGATGACGCCGCGGAATCCCGGCTTCGCCAGGAGCGGGTGCTTCTTGGCCACCGAGTCGATCTCGTGCGACTCGATATGGATCTCGTCGTCGGGCTTGCGTACGGCCAACGCCCAGATGTCGCGACCGCGCATCATGACCCCCTCGATCACCGCCTGGCCGCCGTAGAGATGATCCTTGGGCGGGGGTGCGGTGGTGCCACCACGATCGCGCTCGGGCTGCTCCGCCATCCGGGAGATGCTCAGCTCTTCTCGGCCGGGGCGTCCGCCGGCTCGGGAGCGGTCTGCCTCGCCTGCGGCTCGGCCGCTTGCTGCTTCGCGTAGCGGCGCTGGAAACGCTCGACGCGGCCCCCGGTGTCAACGAGCTTCTGCTTGCCCGTGTAGAAGGGGTGGCACTGCGAACACAGCTCGACCCGCAGCTCCTTGCCCGGCGCGGTGGAACGCGTCTCGAACGTCGTGCCGCACGAGCAGTGCACGACGGTCACGTGGTAGTCGGGATGGATGTCCTGCTTCATGTCGTTGCTCTCCTCACTTGTGCCCCTCGGATATCTACGGCGCTTTCGCGATCTCCTTGAGGAACTGCTCGTTCGACTTCGTGGCGCGGATCTTGTCGGTGAGCAGCTCGATCGCGGCTGCCGGCTCCAGGGCGTGCAGCACCCTTCGAAGCCGCCACACCAGGGCAAGCTCCTCCGTGGCCATCAACAGATCCTCTTTGCGGGTGCCGGACGCCTCGACGTTGATCGCCGGGAAGAGGCGCTTCTCCGACAGCGCGCGGTCCAGCCGCAGTTCCATGTTGCCCGTGCCCTTGAACTCCTCGAAGATCACCTCGTCCATCCGCGAGCCCGTCTCGACGAGCGCGCTCGCGATGATCGTGAGCGATCCCCCCTGTTCGATGTTTCGCGCCGCACCGAAGAATCGCTTGGGCGGATAGAGCGCCGTCGAATCGACGCCTCCGGACAGGATCTTGCCCGATGCCGGCGCCGCAAGGTTGTATGCGCGGGCCAGCCGGGTGACCGAGTCGAGGAGGATCGCGACGTCCTTGCCCATCTCCGCGAGGCGCTTCGCGCGCTCGAGAACGAGCTCGGTGACCTGGATGTGCTGATCGGCCGGCTTGTCGAAGGTCGAGTAGACGACCTCGGCCGCCTCGACCGTCCGTTGCCAGTCCGTGACCTCCTCGGGGCGCTCGTCGACCAGCAGCACGATCACATGGGTATCCGGTGCGGATCCGATGATCCCGTTCGCGATCTGCTTGAGCACCGTCGTCTTGCCCGCCTTAGGCGGGGACACCACCATGCCGCGCTGCCCCTTGCCGATCGGCGCGACCATGTCCATGATCCGGCCGGTCACCTCGGTCGGGGTCGTCTCGAGTCGGAACCGTTCCTCGGGGAAGAGCGGTGTGAGCTTCTCGAAGTTCGGACGCGCCTTGGCAGCCTCGGGCTCCATGCCGTTGACCGTGTCGATCCGCAGGAGAGCGAAGTACTTCTCGCCGTCCTTCGGCCGGCGCACCTGCCCGACGACCGTGTCGCCCTTGCGCAGTGCGAAACGCCTGATCTGCGAGACCGAGACGTAGATGTCCTCGGAGCCGGGCAGGTAGCCCGAGGTCCTCAGGAACCCGTAGCCCTCGGGGAGCACGTCCAGCAAGCCCGTCGCGGTCGGCGCATTCTGCAGTTCCTCGACCCGCTCCTCCTGCTCCTTGGCGCGTCGCTGTTCGCGTTGACGTCGTCGGTCCTCGCGGGACCGGCGACGGCGTTCGTTGTTGCTGCCTTGACCGCTGCCTTGACCGCTGCCTTGACCGCTGCCTTGACCGCTGCCTTGACCGCTGCCTTGACCGTCGCCGCCGCGGTCGCCGCCTCGGTCGCCGCCTCGGTCGCCGCCTCGGTCGCGGTTGCGATCGCCTCGGTCGCGGCCCGCCCGGTTGCCGTCACGATCACCACCGGGACGACCGCGATCGCTGTTGCCGCGATCGCCTCGGTCGCGGCCCGCCCGGTTGCCGTCACGATCACCCGGGAGGTCTTCCTCGGAGTCCGCACGGTCCTGTCCTCCGTCGGTCGCGACCTCACCGTTGCTCGACGCGTCGGCGGATTCGTCCGCCTGCGAGGCGGCCGGAGCCGGCCCGTTGGTGCCGCTCTTGTCGATGATCGCGTCGATCAAGCCGGCCTTGCGCAGCCGCTGGTGCCCCTGGATGCCGAGCGTGCCGGCGATCTTCTGGAGCTCCGGAAGGACCTTGCCTTCCAGGGCTGCGCGATCGGTCGTTGGGTCCATGTTCAGGACTCTCCCTTCAGTTCCTGTTGGAGCGTCGCCCAGTCGGACTCGAACCGTGTGAGGCCGAGATCGGTGAGCGGGTGCTTCACCAGCTTGGTGAAGACGTCGTAGGGCATCGTCGCGATATCAGCGCCCGCGAGAGCGGCGTCGACGATGTGCATCGGATGGCGCAGCGAAGCGGCGAGCACGTTGGTGTCGTAGCCCTGCACCGCGTAGATGTCGCAGATCTGTCGGAGCGCATGCAGCCCGTCGCTGGCGGCGTCGTCGATCCGCCCGATGAACGGGGACACGATGTATGCGCCGATCTCCGCGGCCAGTATCGCCTGCGTCGGTGAGAAGACCAGCGTCACGTTGATCCTGATCCCTTGATCGGTCAGTCGCCTGCCCGCTTCGAGACCGGCCGGAGTCATCGGGACCTTGACCACCGCGTTGGAGCCCTTCTGCGCGAGCTCGACTCCCTGCTCGTACATCGGCTCCGCGTCCACCTCGGTGGTCTCCAGGGAAACGTCGCCGTCGACCTCCTCGAGGATCTGCTTCCAGACCAAGTCGGGATCCTGCTTCTCTTTTCCCACGAGCGTCGGGTTGGTTGTCACGCCCTTGAGCACTCCCCAACGTTGGATCTCGCGGATCTCGTCGATCGACGCCGTGTCCAGGAACAGCCTCATGGATGGTTCCCTTTCCTTTCCGTGCTCTCCGCCGCAGTGGTCGCCGTTGCGGCCGTTCGGCCTGCGCCTGCCTCGACCGCCGTCGGAGACTCGGCTCTCGCTCCCGCGCGAGGCTGCGCGCCGACCTGTCCGGATCCCGTTCCCGCCTCGCTGCGCGCAGCGTTCGGATCGGCATCGCCCGTTCGCATCTGCGCCGCCCGTTCGGTGGTCCGACGCATGATGAGGTCGGTGACCGCCGCGAGTGACCGATCGAAGTTGTAGTTGGGGATGACGGGCACCCCGTGCGAGAGCGCCTGGCTCTTGACGTAGCGTTGGAGCCGGCGGATGTTCTCGAAGCTGGAAAGGTACCTGGTCGCGGGCCTGTTCGTCACGTCCATCGACCGAGCATCGAAGTGGCTACGGTGCACCTCCTCGTCCTCGACCGTGATGATCACCGGCACGGCGAGGATCCTCTCGGAGCGCGAGACGAGATCGAAGAACCCCGGCACGACGTGCGCACCCTCGATGACCAGGCTCGTTCCCTCCACCGCAGCGCGGTCGAGCAGGGCATCGATCCCCACCGAGACGGCAGACGTCTGCTCGCGGAATCCCACGACGACGGCATCGGATCCCCCCTTGGGGGGCTCCCGCAACGCTGCATCGGCCTCGAAGGAGGACGTGTACAACGTCGGCATGAGCTCCCGTGAGAACAGGGCGCGCATGACCTCGCGGATCGAGTCGGTCGCCTCCACCCGCACGATGCCCAGTCGTGCTGCCAGCTGCGTGGCGATCGTCGACTTCCCCACCCCTGTCGCTCCCCCGATCAAGACGACGAGGGGGATGTCGAGGGCCTCGACCTGCCGCCAGCTCCGATAATTGGTGGCGTACCGGTCGCCGGCGACGTCGCCGATCACCTCCACGGTCACGTCGTCGAGCTCCTCGGACGTCACCGCCGGCACACCGAGCTGCTGCAGGCGTTGCTCCACGGTCTCAGCAACCTGATACGCACGGACGGGAGACAGCCCCGTGACCATCACCTGCGAGGCCATCAACCCCTTGGAGTAGGGAAGTCCCTGCTCGCGATCTGAGATCAGGATGTGGGCGGCTCGCCCTTCCGTGCTGCGCTCCGCCACGGCCTCGTGGGGAGCAGTCGCTGGTGTGGGTGGTGCTTGTCGCTCAGTCATCCCTCGAGTCCTTCGTCCGCTTCGCCGGGGGGAGCCTCCGGGCGAGGCACACCCCGTTCTTCCGCCCGTCGACCGGCGAGCCCGATCGCTTCGTTGAGCGCGGTCACCACATCAGTGTCGCCCTCGACGGCGACCGCGCGGTTGTCCACGAACATGACCTGCGCACCTCGCTGGATAGCTCGGTTGCATGCGATGTCGATCGCAGCCGCTTTGAGTTCGGTGAGTAGCACCTCGAAGTCCGAAGCTCCGTCGATGTCCTCCGTCAGCCCGGCCCGGTCGGCCAGGCGGGGGCTCCATCCGACCACCCGGCATCCGTGCTCCGCCTCGAGATGTTCCACCTGTCTCGCGGCGGCAGGTCCGTGCGCCGTGGTGGTGAAGAAGACGGTTCGCCCTCGCACGTCACCCAGAGGAACCGGGCGGAAGTTCGTGACGATGATCGGAAGGTCGTCGCCGCGGATCCGTCGAACGTGGGAGCGCAGCGCGGAGAGGGAACCGAACCCGTCATCCGGGTTCTCCACCATCGTAAAGAAAACGAGGTCGGACAACAAGAGCCGGAACGGCCCGAGATAGCCCCCCAGGTACTCGGGGGGTGCCGATCCGGGCACGACCAGGACTCCGGCGTCCCAGGGGACCGGAGGCACGGCCGCTCCGCTCCCCTCGAGTACCAGCAGGCCGGGCCCCCGGGCCAGTGCCAGACCCGCCGCCTCACGCACGTTGCTGGCGAAGGGCCTGCCCGCCAGACCTCCACCTGCCCGCCGGGCACCGATCGTCGTTACACCGGCCATCAGGGCATCTTCCAGATAGTCGGACGCGGCGTGACGACCCTGCTTGACCAGTGAAATCAGACGCTCCACCGACACGGAATCTCGTTCGGCGACCTCCGGTTCCGGGGGCCCGCCGCGGCCCATCGCGATCACGATCGGCCTCAGACCCTGAGCGTCGGCGGCTCGCGCGACCGCTCCGGCGACGGCCGTTTTCCCGGTCCGCTTGCCCGTGCCGATCACTGCGATCGTCGCCGCCCCCAGCGCGGGGGGATCGATCGGAGGATCAAGCCGGAAATCGGGCCCCAGGTAGGGAACGCCCGCGACGAGAGCGACGGCGACCAGCGCCATCCGTTCGCGGTAGCCGAGGACGGGTTCGTCGGACAGATCGAGCACGCCCTCGGGTCGGTGCTCGAGGATCGCGGCTCGGAGGGTCTCGGTCGCGGTGCCGGCGACCAGCAGCGGCACTCCAACGTCGGGAGGACGACGCGGATCGATCTTCTCGGTCCCCCCCACCAAGATCGCGGCGGCCACCTCGTAGCCCCGCTCTCGGGCCGTCTCGAGTCCCCACCGGGTCACCGGCGGATAGTGTTCCCCGTCGACCAAGGCGAGTACGCGCACCGGCTGTCTGTCCCCCTTCGAACGTTTTCGGATCTCGCTCCCGGCCCGCCCGGTCCTACCTCGGCGCGGATCGCGGTGAACGGTGTCCCCTCTCGACGAGCCCGAGAGCGTTGCCGTTCAGTCGCCCGCCGGCTGTACCGCCCGGTGCATCGGAGCTTCGGTCTCGCGGTGGAATTGGGCTCCGGTCGTCAGCGAGAAGTGCGCGATCAACCTGCCGCCGCCGAATGGCTGCCTCCGCCAGATCTTGACCTCGTCGCCCTCGAACTCCAAGACGTTGTACGCGGGTTTCGTGTAGCCGCGCAGTCGGAGAGATGCCACCGTGCCGGCGTTCGCGATGAACAGATCCTCGAGCTTCCAGACGTACGGCACGTGCTTGTGACCCGATAGCACCACCTGCACCCCGCTCTCGATCAAGACCTCCAGTAGGTCGCCCGCATCGGCGACGGTGCTGCGCTCCCTTCCCGTCCCGGGGATCGGGAGGAGGTGGTGGTGCAGCGCGAAGACCTTGAGACGCGCTGGAGCGTCGAACCGTTCGCGGATCCATTCGTACCGCTCGCGCCCGACCTGTCCCTCGTTGAGGTCCGGCTCGCTGGAGTCGACCCCCACCACGCGAACCCCCTCGATGTCTGCCGCCCAGTTGCGCGGCCCGATCAACTCTTCGAAATGCAGGTACCCGACGTTGCGCGCGTCGTGGTTGCCGAGGATCGTGTGGACCGGAGCCGCGATCCGCTCACGGTATGCGAGCCAGCTCTTGTACTCCTGCCGGTAGCCCTCGTTCGTCAGGTCGCCGGTGCAGACCACCGCCTGGGGGTCGAGCTCGTTCAGCTCGGCGATGACGCGATTCATCAGGTTCGGCACGAAGTACGGAGAACCGACGTGCGGATCGGAGATGTGGGCGATGGTGACCACGACGTCAGTCTAGTCGGCTTGCGGCGCCGCGCGGTTGAGCCCGACGGCGGTCGGCGCGATGTCGCTGACCCCGCGCGCCCGGGACCCTTTCCCTCGTGTGCCACGATACGGAGGTCGTGTCCTGGCTCGATCTGGTGCTCCTCGCGTTGCTCGTCGTCGCCGCGCTCCTCGGCTACCGGCGAGGCGCAGTGCTGCAACTGTTCACCTACGGCGGCTTGCTCCTCGGGCTGCTCGTCGGATCGCTTCTCGCACCGATCACCGCCGGTGCGGTCGACGACCCGGCAACCGGGGCGGGGATCGCGGTTGCCACATTGCTGATCGCCGGGGCCCTCGGCGACCTCGTCGGGTGGATCGTCGGCGGACTCGTTCGACCCGCCTCGACCGCATCGATCGGTCACCGCGCCGATGCGGCCGGTGGCTCGTTGGTCGCCGTGATCGCCGTCCTGCTCGCGATCTGGGTGATCTCCCTCAACCTCGTGAACGGTCCCGTTGGATCCGTCGCCGGTCAGATCCGGCGTTCCGCGGTCGTGCGAGGCATCGACGATGTCCTTCCGAGGCCCCCTTCGTTGCTCACCGAGGCGCGGCGCTGGTTCAACTCGCTGGGGTTTCCCGACCTGTTCAGCGGCATCCCGCCGATCCCCGGCGCGCCGGTCGCGACACCACCCCAGGGTCTGGAGCTGCGGGCGTTCCGAGCCGCGAGGCAAAGCACGGTTCGGGTGGTCGGCGAGGCGTGCGACGAAGTGCTGACTGGATCCGGGTTCATCGCAGGTCCGGGATTGATCGTCACGAACGCGCATGTGATCGCGGGGGAGCGGGAACCGAGGGTGGAGACCGCCGGCAGCTCCCAGGCCGCGACCCCCGTCGTGTTCGACCCCGGCGTCGACATCGCGGTCCTCCGCGTCTCGGACGCGCCCGGCCCGACACTCGACCTCAGCGCGGGTCTTCCCCCCCGTGGCACCGGCGGGGCCGTCGTCGGCTACCCGGGAGGCGGGGGCCTCGCCGGTACCGCGGCCGCGGTGCGAGGAACGCTGGAGGCGACGGGGCCGAGCATCACCGGTGACCGGGAGATCCGCCGGACGTTGGTGGAACTGCAGACATCCGTGGTCCCCGGCAATTCCGGGGGGCCGTTCGTGCTGGAGGGCGGCGCGGTCTCCGGTGTCGTCGTGTCCTCGTCCACGTCGGATCCGCAACTGGGCTACGCGATCGCGTCGACGGAAGTGGCACCGCTGCTGGAGCGAGCACGTACAAGCACCGCGCCGGTCGCCACCGGACCGTGCCTGCGGTGAGCGGCCGGTTACTCCTCCATCACGACGCGCACGTCTCCCTCGCGGCTCAGTAACGAGAACGAGGTGATCTCTCCCTCCCGCCGGAACACGAGCGACAGCCGGCTGCCTCCCACCTGAAGGTTGCGCAGCTCGACCTGATTCAGCCACGCGGGCAGGTGCGGCTCGTTCACCGTCAGCACGTTCCGGTCGGCGCGCGCTGAGATCCCGAGCATCGCCTGCAACATCAGGAAGGGCGACCCCGCGGCCCAGGCCTGCGGAGAACACGCGACCGGATAGCTCACGGGTCGGTTCGGTGTCCGCCGCGTGAACCCACAGAACAACTCGGGCAACCGGAGGTAGTCAGCGTGGATCGCGGCATCGAACAGGGCGGTCGCGACGCGATTCGTCGAGCGCGCGAAGCCGTACCGCTTAAGTCCGGCGGCGATCAGCGCGTTGTCGTGGGGCCACACCGAACCGTTGTGGTAGCTCATCGGGTTGTAGGCGGCCGCGGCTTTGCTCATCGTGCGCACACCCCACCCGGAGAACATGTCCGGCGCCAGCAGTCGCTTCGCGACAGCCGCCGC
Source organism: Actinomycetota bacterium (assembly GCA_040902745.1). Taxonomy (GTDB): domain Bacteria; phylum Actinomycetota; class UBA4738; order UBA4738; family HRBIN12; genus JBBDWR01. The sequence continues at coordinate 183,594 of JBBDWR010000029.1, forward strand.
CTTGTCGGAGTCCATGATGTCGCAGTACAGGCCGTGTCCGGGATTGGACACGATCGTTCGCACCGGCCGCTTGTCGCCGTCGAGGGCTCCGACGAAGAACCGCTCGTCCTCCATCCAGAATGCCTCGTTGAACCGCGCACGGAGTTCCTGTGCAGTGGCGCGCAGCCGCTCCGCCTTCAGGGTGTCACCCAGCACGTCGTAGACTTCGGCCATCCGCCGCTTCGCGAGGTAGACGTAGCCCTGGACCTCGACGAGCGCGATCGGTGGCTCGGCGAGGCGTCCGTCCGCGTGGACGACCGCGTCGAACGAGTCCTTCCATCCCTGGTTGCGGATCCCACGAGCCGATCGCGAGCGGTACTCGACGAAGCCGTCGCCGTCGAGATCACCGTATTCGTCGATCCACGAGATCGCCGCCTCCGCGGCCGGGAGCAGCTCCTTCGCGAACGCCAGATCGCCGGTCCACCGCAGGTGCTGGGCATACAAGATCAAGAACCAGGGGGTGGAGTCGACCGACCCGAAGTAGGGCGTGTGTGGGATCTGCCCGGATCGCGCCAACTCGCCATGGCGCACCTCGTGAAGGATCTTGCCGGGTTCCTCATCGCGCCAGTCGTCCACGATCGTGCCCTGCCGGGCGGCGAGCTCCCGCAGCACGCGTTCGGCCATGGACGGGTTCACCATCAGCAGCTGATGCGCTGTGATCATCGAGTCGCGTCCGAACAGGGTCACGTACCAGGGGATCCCAGCGGCGGGTGTGCCACCCTCGCTGCTGTCCGACGACAGCGCACGCAGGTCTCGCAGGCTGCGGTCCAAGAGCTGGTTGAAAAGCTCGTTGTCGGTGATGATCTGCGTCGATTCGCGCTCCCAGTCCTCGTAGCTCCTGCGCAACTCGTGGACCGCAACGTCGAACTCCATCGGGTCGGGAACGGTGTCGCCGACGATCGGCTCGACCGTCATCCCGACGAGTTTGGTCTGGTACGGCCCCATCTGCAGCCGGAACTCCACGTGTGCGACGTCGCCGACGACCTCGATCACGTCCGGAGGCGTGGCGAACGCCACGCGGGTGCGCCTGACGACGTCGTCACTTCCGACGTAGCGGAATTCGATGCGATCCTCCTCCACGCGGATCGGCTCGATAACGCCCCCGCGTTCGCGAGGCATCCCCCGAACCTCGAAGATATCGGCGAAGTCGGCCCCGAAGTCGAAGCTGAGGTCGAGCCGGACCGCGTGCGGGTTGTAGTTCTTGACCCGCACCCGCTCGAAGAGCCTGCCGTTGATCGCCCGGATCCGCCGGATGTTCAGGGTCTGCTGGCGAACCGCGATCTCGTCGCCTTCGTAGAGGTCGGGGTTCGTGAGGTCCACGTAGGACATGTATCCGCGCTCGGACGAGGATGAGAGCAGAACTGGGTCGCGCCCGGACATCGACATGTGGAACAAGGACAGGTACCGCGTGTCGCGGTCATACAGGCCGAGTCCGAAATCGTCCTCGTGATCGAGGTTGCCTTCAAGATCGCTGTAGAGGAAGCAATCGCCTTCCTTGACCGCGAGGGTCTTCGAGGCGAGATCGGTGACCAGGACCGGGAGCGCGCCCACCGAAGAGGCCGCCTCTTCGGCGGCCCTCGATCCGCGGGTGGGCTCAGGCGCTGCGCTCATCTCGTCGTCGTGTCCGACCGTGGGCGCGCAGCATCGGACAGCCGTCCGCCGCGCCCCCGCGAGTGTAGGGACGGTTCGTTGCCCAGTTCAACGTCCTTCGGTCCCAATTCGCTCCTCGCCAGCATCAATCGGTCTCCTCGAACGTGACCCTGAGTTCGCCCCCCGGCCGCGGGCGTGGGCATCGCCCGTCGTCTACCGCAGGATCTCGACCCCCTTCGACCGAACGGAGATCTCCAACCGCCGCCAGCCGTTTCCCAATTCCTGCAACGGGTTCGCGGCATCGTCTCCGGCCGATGCGAACGACAGGAGCGTCGGGCCTGCTCCGGACACGCACACGGGCACCCCAGCGGAGCGAAGGCGATCGAAGACAACCCGGACCTCGGGGACCAGCGCGAGCCGGGCGTCCTGATGGAGCCGGTCCTCGAGCGCTTCGGACAACAGCTCGGGCCGCTGCGTGAAGGCCACTACCGCGAGCGCGGATCGTTGCAGGTTGAACACCGCATCCTCGCGGGGAACCTGCGGGGTCAGGGCCCTCCTCGCGAGCTCGGTGGGAAGCCGCTCGTCGGCGGGGATCAGCAGAACGGGGCGCAGGTCCGGATGGGGGTCGAGCCGCACCGGAGGGCGAGATCCTGTGGCGATCGTGAGTCCCCCGAACACCGCGGCAGCCGCGTTGTCGGGGTGCCCCTCCAGCTCGCTCGCAGCCGCGAAGATCGCGTCGCGGTCCGGGGAGGCTCCCGGATCCAACAGCACGTGCGCCGCGACGATGCCGGCCACGGCAGCGGCCGACGAGGATCCGAGTCCGCGTTCGAGCGGGATGCGGTTGACCCCGTGCAGGGCAACCGACTCGAGCTCGACCCGGGCCGATGTGGCGACCCGCTCCATCGCCCGACTCACCATGTCCGAACCGTCGGTCGGCAGCTCCCGGACGCCTTCCCCCTCCCAGCGCACGCCGGGGTCCGCATCGGTGTCGATCGTTACCTCGTTGCATAGATCGAGCGCGAGTCCGAGGCAGTCGAACCCGGCTCCGAGGTTGGCCGACGTTGCCGGAACGCGAACGGTGAACCGCATCCGCGAGACCCTACAGGCCGAGCTCGGCCGCGACGGCGGCAGGATCCGCCTTGACCGTTGGCGGGTGGCTCGCACCGGAGATGGCCCATTCGGGGTCCTTCAAGCCGTGTCCGGTGAGGACACACACTATCGTCGCTCCCCGCGGCAGACGGTCCTGCGCAGAGAGGTGGAGCAATCCCGCGACCGACGCAGCTGACGCCGGCTCGGCGAACAGCCCCTCCCGCGCAAGGCGCCGGTAGGAGGCGAGGATCTCGCGGTCCGTGACCGCCTCGATCGCTCCCTCGGACTCCTTCGCGGCCGCCACGGCCTGGTCCCAGGAGGCGGGGTTTCCGATCCGGATCGCCGTGGCGATCGTCTGCGGATCCTTCACGGGAGCTCCCTGCACGATCGGAGCGGCGCCCTTGGCCTGGAATCCCAGCATGCGCGGCGGCTCATGGATCACCCCGTCGCGCAGGTACTCGGTGTATCCGAGCCAGTGGCTCGTGATGTTGCCTGCGTTCCCAACCGGCACCAGGTGCAGGTCGGGGGCCCGGCCGAGGGCGTCGACGACCTCGAACGCGAGCGTCTTCTGTCCCTGGATCCGGTAGGGGTTCACAGAGTTCACCAACGTGACCGGGAAGTGCTCGGCGAGGTCCTTCGCGAGCTCGAGCGCCTCATCGAAGTTCCCGTCGACCTCCAGCACCCGGGCGCCGTGCACGAGCGTCTGCGCCATCTTCCCGAGGGCGATCTTTCCCTTGGGAACGAGTACCGCACAGGTGAGACCCGCCTTCGCCGCGTAGGCCGCGGCTGCCGCGCTCGTGTTGCCGGTCGACGCGCACACGACCGCCTTGGACCCCTCCTCTACCGCCTTGGAGATCGCCATCGTCATCCCCCGGTCTTTGAAAGACCCGGTGGGGTTGGCGCCCTCGTACTTCAACCAGACGTCGCAGCCCGTCTCCTCCGACAGCGACGCGGACGCCACCAAGGGCGTGCCACCCTCTCGGAGCGTGATCACGGGGGTGGCGTCGGTCACCGGTAGCCGGTGGCGGTACTCCTCGATCACTCCTCGCCATTGATGCGCACCTTCGACCCCCGGCGCGGGCCCCGGCATGGCATCGGATGCACGTTCGCTCATTCCTCACCCTCGACCCGCAGGATGCTTCGGACCTCCTTCACGACCGGCGAGGTGTCGAGCTCCCGCACGGCCGTGCGGAAATGCTCCTCGCGCGCACGGTGGGTGACGAACACGAGTTGCGCGTCCTCCCCGGTCCCCTCCTGCCAGACGCTGCGGATCGACACGTTGTTGCGGCCGAGCACCGCAGCGATCTCCGCCAGAACGCCGGGCCGGTCCACCACTTCGAGCAGGAGGTAGTACTGATCGTCGTTGCGTTCGATCGGGCTGACCGCGCGCTGCACGATCCGTGTGAATACCGGTCCCCGTCCACCCGAATGCAGGTGGCGGGCGACGGTCGCGAGATCGCCGACGACGGCCACAGCCGTGGGATCGCCGCCGGCCCCTCGACCGTAGAACATCAGCTCACCGGATTTCTCTCCCTCGACGAACACCGCGTTGAACGACCCCCGGACCGATGCGAGCGGGTGATCGGCAGGCACCATCGCGGGGTGCACACGGACGGCGATCGCATCGCCGTCCAGCTCGGCGATCGCAAGCAGTTTGACGACGTACCCCAGGCGCCGGGCGATCTCGATGTCCTGCTTGGACACGCGGGAGATCCCCTCGGTGTGGACGTCGCTCGCCGTCACACGGGCGTCGAAGGCGATCGATGCGAGGATCGCGCACTTCGCCGCGGCGTCGTGACCACCCACGTCCGCCGTCGGATCCGCCTCCGCGTAACCGAGACGCTGTGCCTCTACGAGCGCGTCATCGAAAGACATGCCGTCGTCGCTCATGCGGGACAAGATGTAGTTCGTGGTCCCGTTCACGATCCCGAGGACGCGCCGCACGCGCTCCCCGGCGAGCGACTCCTTCAAGGGCCGGATCAACGGGATGCCGCCACCGACCGCCGCCTCGAAGTACAGGTCGAGCCCCTTGGCGTCCGCGAGGTCGAACAGCTCCCACCCCCGGCTCGCGAGGAGCTCCTTGTTCCCGGTGACGACCGGCTTGCCCGACTCCAACGCTGCCAGCAGCAGCTCCTTCGCCGGCTCGACTCCCCCGATCAGCTCGCAGACGACGTCAACGTCCGGGTCGACGACCAGCGCCTCCGCATCCTCGGTGAAACACTCGTCCGGCAGCGGGATGTCGCGCGCCTTCGAGCGATCGCGAACCGCCACCCGCACCACTTCGACGCGGCACCCAGCCCGCAGGGCGATCTCATCGGCGTGTTCGACGAGCAGGCGGACTACCGCCGACCCGACGGTGCCGCATCCGAGCAGCCCCACTCGGACGACGTCGCTCACCTGCCACTCCTTCCCTCCGGCGTGCCCGCAGCGTACATGCGCCGGCGACCCTCCGAGCGCCGGAACGGGCCATTCAGAGCCAGCGCGCCATCAGGATCTCGTCCTCATATCCATAGGCCTTGCGAGACTGCCTGACCAGACGTCCCTCGTCCACGAATCCGAATCTCCGGTACAAGGCGATCGCCGGGGTGTTGGTCGGATAGACCGAGAGCTCGACCTTTTCCACACCGGAGCGTTCGGCCCACCGCAGGGCATCGGCCATGAGCGCAGACCCGATCCCACGTCCGCGCCGATCCGCGACGACCGCGAGCCCGAGCGTGGCCACGTGTCGGGTGACCGGATGCTCCTCACGCTGGATGTGGAGGTTGCCGACGACGCGCGATCCCTCGACCGCCACGAGCCACAACTCGCGATCGTTCTGCGCCGCGCGGAAGCGCCTCCGGTAGACACGGGCAGATCCCCGGACCTGTTCCGTGCGCACGTAGATGCCGTCGGCGACCACCGCCCGCCACAGCTCGAGGAACGATCTGGCGTCCCTGGGCTCTGCCGGTCGGATCCGCACACCGACGGGTGACGCGACCTCGGGGATCGGCCCCGACGGCATCACCTCGAGCCGGTCGAGATCCGCGACGTCTTCCCTGCGCACCCAGCACGCGCTCGTCCCTTCGCGAACCGCCACGACGGCTGGCCGTCCGACCCGGTTGTAGGTGCTCGCCATCGAATACGTGTAGGCGCCGGTCGCAGCGAACGCGAGCAACGAACCCGGAGGCAGGCCGATCGGCAGCGTGACGCCGTGAGCGAGCACGTCTCCGGATTCGCAGTGACGGCCGACGATCGTGACGGGCCCTCGCGGGCCGGAGATCTGCGGACCGGCGGCGACGACGGAGAACCGCGCCCCGTAGAGCATCGGCCGGATGTTGTCCGACATCCCACCGTCGACGGCAAGCAGCACCGGACCGTCGGGAACATGCTTGCGCGATCCGGTGCGGTACAGGGTCAGCGTCGTGTTCGCGACAAGGGACCGGCCTGGCTCCACCGCGACGCGTGGGACCGGGAGTCCACGAGCCTGTGCGCCCGCGCGCACGCGCTCCATGACCGCCTCGGCCAGCTCCTGGACCACGAGCGGGCGCTCGTCCGCGTAGGTGACGCCGAACCCACCCCCGACGTCGAGCAGGCGAACGGACGTTCCGATCTGCCGCTGCAACGTCTCGAGCAGATCGAGCAACGTGTCGACGGTCTGCAGGTACGGACCGACGTCGAGCACCTGGGAGCCGATGTGCGCGTGGATCCCCTCCAAGTGCAGTGACGGATCCGCCTCGATCGCCGTTGCCGTCTCAACCGCGTCGGACAGCGGCGTTCCGAACTTCGATCCCTTCGCCCCCGTCTCGATCGCGGGGTGGGTTCTCGCCGCTACCTCCGGGACCACTCGGAGAAGGACCCGCTGGAGGAGGCCGGCGCGGTTCGCCTCGCGCGCGACCCGATCCACCTCATCGCGGTTGTCCACGATGATGAGTGCGACCCCGTGGCCCACCGCCGCGGTGAGTTCTCGATCGGACTTGTTGTTGCCATGGAACACGATCCGATCCCCTCGGATCCCTGCCCGGACCGCCGCCTCGAGCTCCCCCTCGCTGGATACGAGCAGGTCGATCCCCTCTTCGGCCACCACGCGCAGCAGCGCGTACGCCGTGAACGCCTTGACCGCGTAGAGCACGCGAGGGAACAGGGAGCGCATCAGGCGGCACCGCGCCCGCAGATCGTCTTCATCTACGACGAGCAGCGGTGTGCCGTAACGGGACGCGAGGTCGACCGCGGATATCCCGGCCACCTCGAGACCACGTTCGGTGAAGGTCGCGTTGCTGGGCCACGCCGAAAACGCCGTGGCGTCGGATCGCGCCCGGAGCCGATCGGCCACCTCGGCCGGTTCAGGCATCGCCGCGTTCCATCGACGCCGGCGCGCTCACGCCGAGCAGGTCGAGGACGTTCGCGATCGCCCGGCGCGCGGCTTCCGCCAGCCACAGACGCGCCTGCGTGAGCTCCGGATCGTCGGAGAGCACGCGATGATCGGTGTAGAACCGATGGAACCGGGCGGCTAGATCCTGAGCGTAGTGCGTGAGCTTGTAGGGAGCTCGCAGCTCGGCAGCGGCGGCGACCAGCGCGGGAAACTCGGAGATCGCCTTGAGCAGGTCCAACTCCGGCTCTTCGCGCAGCAGGGAGAGATCCACCTGGTCGACCGGCCGCATGGCGATCCCCTGCGCCTCGGCGGTGCGCAGGATGCTGGCGATCCGGGCGTGTCCGTATTGCACGTAGAAGACGGGGTTCTCCATCGATCGCCGCTTGACCTCCTCGATGTCGAACGCGATCGTCGAGTCGCTCGATTGCGAGAGCAGAGTGAATCGCACCGCATCTGGACCGACCTCGTCGAGCAGCTCGTCGAGCGTGACGATGACCCCGGCTCGCTTGCTGAACGACAGCTCCTCGCCACCCCGGAGCAGCGTGACCCATTGGTAGAGAACGATCTCGACCTCGCCGGGATCGAACCCGAGCGCCTCTGCCGCGCCGTGCAACCGCTTGACCGTTCCGTGGTGGTCCGCCCCCCAGACGTAGATCAGGTGGTCGAATCCCCGGGCGAACTTGTCGACGATGTAGGCGCAGTCCGCCCCGAAGTAGGTCGGCTCCCCGTTACTGCGGATCACCACTCGATCCTTCTCGTCGCCGAAGTCGGTCGAACGGAAGAAGATCGCGCCCTCGGCCTCGTACGCGTAGCCACGCTCGGTCAGTCTGCGAACCGCCTCCTCGATCTCACCGGCGTCGTGAAGCGTTCGCTCCGAGAAGAACACATCGAACCGGATCCCGAACCGCTCGAGCGTCCCCTTGATCTGCTCGAGCATCCGGCGAGCACCCTCCACGAGCAGCCGCTCCCGGCGTTGGGGCTCCGGCAGGTCGAGGAAGGCATCCCCGTGTTCGGCGGCGATGTCGGCGGCGATGTCCGCGATGTAGGCCCCTCGATAGCCGTCCTCAGGGAGCTCGCCCTCCCGTCCGAACCGCTCGAGATACCGGACTTCCACGGACGCACCGAACAGCTCCATCTGCCGCCCGGCGTCGTTGAAGTAATACTCCCGCTCCACGCGCCACCCTGCTGCATGGAGCAGCCGCGCGATCGCATCGCCCAGCACGGCGTTGCGGGTGTGGCCGATATGCAAGGGCCCCGTCGGATTCGCGGAGACGAACTCCACCTGGACCGACCGACCGGAAGGTTCCGCGTGCCCGTACGTCGCGCCCTGCGCCAGCACGTCGCGGAGCACGTCGTAGAGCCAATCATCGGTCACGTGCAGGTTCAAAAAGCCGGGACCCGCCACCTCCACCCGTTCGACGAACTCCGCCGGAGGCATCGCGTCGACCAACGCCTGCGCGACGTCTCGCGGTGGGCGATCGAGGGATCCCGCCAGAACCAACGCGAGGTTGGTCGAGAAGTCTCCGAACTCCTTGCGCTTGGGGCGATCGAGTTCGATGTCGGCGGGGATCTCAACGCCCGGTGCAGCAACGGCGACGGCATCGCGCAACAGGTCCCGGAGACGGTCTTCGATCACGCTGGGGCTCCTAGCTCGCGGCCTCGTCGAGCGTGCGCCGGACGACCTCGACGAGCGCGGCGGGGTCGAACGGCTTGGTGACGTACTCCACCACGCCGAGAGCGTAGCCGCGGGCCCGATCCTCGTCCTGCGCTCGCGCGGACAGTAAGATCACCGGCACGTCGACGGTTCCCGGATTCGCGCGCATCCGCCGGCACACTTCCCACCCGTCGTAAACCGGCATCATGACGTCGAGCAGCATCACGTCGGGGGGATCGGCGATCGCCTTGGCGAGCGCCTCATCCCCCCTGGACGCGGTTTCCACGTCGAAACCCTCCAGACGGAAGTTCACCTGGAGCAGTCGAACGATGACCTGATCGTCGTCGACGATCAGCACGCGGCCGGCGGGTTGGGCTGCACTCACCCGGTCAGGATAGTCGGGCACCCGCTCGGGCACGCGGACCACCGGAAGCGTTCCGGCGACCCACCCACGCTCGCCGACGAGATCCGACGACAGGGCTCAGGAGGGGCCGTTGCTAGACTCGCCCTGCTCGCCCCCGTAGCTCAGCGGATAGAGCACCGGCCTCCGGAGCCGGGTGCGCAGGTTCGAGTCCTGCCGGGGGCACCGGCTTGTCGCCCAGTCGCCTAGCATCTGCTCGATGAGCGATCCCCGAGACATGCAAGCCCGGTCCGGCTTCCACGAACGGACGCTGCGACGCCACGACCTGCGCGCCGACCCGATCGAGCAGTTCCGTTCGTGGCTGTCCGATGCCGAGCGCGCGCGGATCCCCCTCCCGAATGCGATGAGCCTGGCCACCGCCGACGCGAACGGTCGGCCGTCTGCGCGCCACGTGCTCCTGCGGGGGCTCGACGAGCGCGGGTTCACGTTCTTCACGAATCTCGCCAGCCGCAAGGGTCGCGATCTCGCGGAGAACCCCCACGCCTCGATCGTGTTCCTGTGGAAGGAGCTGGATCGTCAGGTCGGCGCGAGCGGCGCGGTTTCCTCGCTGACGCGCGAGGAGTCGAGCGCCTACTTCGCGACACGACCGCGCGCGGCGAAGATCGGCGCCTGGGCATCGCGGCAGAGCGAGATACTCGCCGACCGCGCCGAGCTGGAAGAGCGCGTGCAGGCCGCCGACGGGCGGTTCCCCGGCGAGGATGTCCCGCTCCCCGGGTTCTGGGGGGGCTTCGCCCTTCGGGCCGAAACGATCGAATTCTGGCAGGGACGAGAGGATCGCTTGCACGATCGATTCCGCTACGCGCGCGATGCGGGCGGGTGGCGGATCGACCGCTTGTCGCCCTAGGGCGAACCTGTCCGTTGTTCCCTACGAGCGGTATCGTTCGCGGCCATGGAAGCCAGGGGCCCACACGAGACGATCCGTGAGCTCGCTCCCACGATCCGCGCGGATCTGGAGCGCCTCGTCGCCATCCCTTCGGTCGCGTTCGGAGGGTTCCCGCCGGAACCCGTGCGCGAGGCGGCCGATGCGACGGCCGACATCCTCCGCTCGGCAGGATTGCCGGGTGTGCGACTCCTCGAGCTCGAGGATGGGTTTCCGGCGGTGTTCGGGCAGATCCCGGCGCCCTCCGGCGCTCCCACCGTTCTGCTCTACGCGCACTACGACGTGCAGCCCGCGGGACCGATGGATCTGTGGACCTCACCCCCGTTCGAGCCGGTGGTGCGGAACGGACGATTGTTCGGGCGAGGGAGTGCGGACGACAAGTCCGGCGTCGTTCTGCACGCGGCGACGGTGCGGGCATTCGCCGGAGCTCCTCCGGTCGGCGTCAAGGTCCTGATCGAGGGCGAGGAGGAATCGACGACCGAGCATCTGCCCGAGCTGATCGCCGCGAACCGACACCTGCTTGCGGCCGACGTGATCGTTGTTGCGGACTCGGGGAACATCACGACGGGGGCGCCGACACTGACGACCACCCTGCGCGGCGTGATCGACCTGACGATCGAGGTCCGGAGCCTCGAGGTCCCGATCCACAGCGGATCGTTCGGAGGAGCAGCCCCGGACGCTCTTCTCGCATTGATCCGGATGGTCGCGAGCCTGCACGACGAAGCCGGGTCCGTAGCGGTCGCAGGACTCGAGAGCGCACCCACCCCGCTCGCACCCTGGGACGAGGAGGCGTTCCGTCGCGAAGCAGGTGTCCTGGACGGCACCGAGCTGGTCGGCCGAGGCACGATCGCCGAGCGCGCGTGGGCGATGCCCGCGATCAACGTGATCGGGATCGACGCGCCGACGGTGCACGGAGCGCGAAACATCCTCGTCGACCGTGCACGAGCACGGATCAGCCTGCGCGTCCCGCCCGGGGAAGACCCTGAGCGGGCGATCGGGGCGGTCGAGGCCCACCTGCGAGCGGCTGCGCCTTGGGGTGTGCGGTTCGAGGCGACGGCCGGCGAACCGGGCGCGGGATTCGACGCGCCGACGACCGGCCCCGCCTATGCCGCCGCTCGGCGCGCGCTCCAGGCAGCGTACGGCGCCGAGGTTGTGACGATGGGCAGTGGCGGCTCTGTACCACTGATCCCCGTGCTGGCAGAGGTGTTCCCCGAAGCCGAGATCTTGCTCATGGGCGCGATGGACGACCGGTCGAACACCCACGCTCAGGACGAGAGCGTGGATCTGGCGGAATTGGAGCGCGCCGTGCTCGCGCAGGTCGTGCTCCTGGACGAACTGGCACATACGTCACCCTCCTAAGCCCGCGATGCCCCGATCCCGGCCGATCTCGGATGCCTGCTACGTTGTGGCGATGAGCGATACGAGCCCGGACGGCGACGCTCCGACGCCCGGGTCCGACGCGCCGGAACACGATCCGGGGCAGGCGGCGGGATCGAACGAGGTGGTCGTCGTCGACCACGAGGGTCCGAAGCCGGAGACGATCACGGAACCGGCCAAGCTGATGCGGATCGCCAGCATGGTCCGTGAACTCCTGGACGAAACTCGCCAGGCGTCGCTGGACGAGGCCGGGAGATCCCGCCTGCGCCAGATCTACGACCGCTCGGTGGGCGAACTGCGCGAGGTGCTCTCTCCGGATCTCCAGGAGGAGCTTGCATCGCTGGCGCCTCCGATGGAGGGCGTCCCCTCCGAATCTGAGATCCGCGTCGCGCAGGCCCAACTCGTCGGGTGGCTCGAGGGACTATTCCATGGGATCCAAGCGGCGATGTTCACGCAACAGGCTGCCGCCCGTGCGCAGTTCGACGAGATCCGGCGCCGCGGGGGATTGCCCGGCAAGCAGCCTGGGACCCAGGAAAAACTCCCCCCGGGGCAGGGCGAACCAGGCCAGTACCTCTAGGGCGATCAGGCCGATCGCGTTCCGGATCCGCCGACGCCGACGCCTTCGCGCCCCGCCAGCCGCTGGGCCAGGTACACAGGGATCAGCGACAGCAGCATCACGACCACGGCCACGACATTCACGACCGGCCGGTTCCTCGGCTGACGGAGGTTGTTGAAGATCCATTTCGGCAACGTGAGCTCCACGCCGGACACGAAGTTGGTCACGATGATCTCGTCGAACGACAACGCGAACGCCAGCAGTGCTCCCGCGACGAGCGCAGTGCGGAGAGCGGGAAACGTCACGTAACGAAAGGTCTGCCATCCGTCGGCGCCGAGATCCATCGATGCCTCGACCAGAGAAGTCGGCGTGCGACGCAGGCGCGCCAAGACATTGTTGTAGACGACCACCACGCAGAAGGTGGCGTGACCGACCATGATCGTCAGCAAGCTGAAGGGCACGCCGGACACGTTGATCGCCGAATTGAGCGCGATCCCCGTCAAGATCCCCGGCAACGCGATCGGCAGCACGAGCGCGAACGAGACCGCCTCACGACCGAAGAAGCGGAAGCGGTGAACGGCGAACGAGGCCGCGGTGCCCAGCAGCAACGCGAGCACCGTCGCGATCGCGGCGACGACCAGCGAGTTCACTAAGCTCTGCCGCACCTCGCCGTTGCTCCACGCCACCCCGAACCACCGCGTCGTCACGCCCTCGAGCGGCCACTTCTGCCCGATGCTGTCGTTGAAGGCGTAGACGATGATGATCACGAGCGGGATGTACAAGAACAGCAGGGTTATCCACGTCATCACTCGCACCGCGATGCGTGCGCCCCGGGGTTCCATCGTCAGAGCGCCTCGAACGCGCCAAGGGCACGCGCGATGATCAGGTACACGCTGATGATCACGATCGGAACGAACGCGTACGCGGCCGCGAGAGGAAGGTTGTTCGCGATACCGACGTTGTTATAGATCACGTTGCCGATGAACTGGGTGTTGCCGACGAGTGTCGGCGTGATGTAGTCGCCCAATGTCAGGGAGAACGCGAAGATCGATCCCGCGACCACCCCCGGCAGCGCCAGCGGCCACACGACACGGCGGAACGTCACCCAGGACTTGCCGCCCAGGTCGGAGGATGCCTCGAGGAACGACGGGGGGATCCGCTCGAGGGAGCTGTAGATCGGCAACAGGGTGAACGGCAGCCAGAGGTATACGAACGTGATCCAAACGGCCCAGTTCGACGCACCGATCTGCAGGGACCCGACGCCGGTCAGTTCGACGAGCCAGTTCAGGAACCCGTTCGGTGTGAGGATCAACTTCCACGCGAAGACGCGAACGAGGTAGCTCGCCCATAGCGGCACGACGACGGCGAGCAGCAGTGCGTTCCTAACACGCGGCGTCGCGATCCTGGCGGCGTAATACGCCAGCGGGAACGCGAGCATGATGTCGGCGACCGCGACGCCGATCGCGATCCCAAGGGTGCGAAGCGCGATCGTTCGATAGACCTGCACGCTCCACAGCTCCTGGAAGTTCTGGAATCCCCAGGAGCGCACGATCGATCCGGTGAAGGAGTCGACCGACCAGAACGCGGTCACCAGAAGGAAGGCCAGGGCCCCCAGATAGACGACCACCATCCAGGTGATCGGCGCGGCCAGGAGCGTCGCAAGCTTGAGCAGCGGATGTCGGAACAGCGTCCGAGAGAGCCTGCGGAACACCCCGCCGTGCGCGGAGGGCGACTCGGTGGCGGTGGCCATGGGAAGAGGGAGACGGGGCGGCCGCAACGACCGCCCCGCCGGTCCCGCTACGAGCCTCGGACCTCGGTCCAGGCCTGCTGCCAGGCCGAGTAGTCGACGCAGCCGCTACTGCCGTCGTTGCACACGGCATCGGGCGTCTTCCACAAGAACATCGAGTCCAGGAACTCCTCGTTGCCGCAGAAGCCGTACTCCACGGTGTCGATGATCTTCTCGCCACCCTTGCCGTACTGCTTCACGATCTCGTCGCAACCGTTGACGTTGCTCGCCGCGGCTCCGTACCAGATCGCGACCTCGGCCTGGATCTCGGGGCGGAAGCTCCACTCCATCCACTTCAACATGCAGTTCGGGTGCTCCGCCTCTGTGTTCAACATCCATGTATCCGCCCATCCAGTGACCCCTTCGTCGGGGATCACGGCCGCGACCGGAGCGTCCGCCTTCGCGTACGTCAGGTTGACCGGCCACGCGGTGCCCGCCACCATGCTGCCGTCGACGAAGCCATCGATCTCGTCGGTGTAAAGCGCCCAGTACTTCGAGATCAATTCCGACTGCTGCTTCAGCAGGTTGGTCGCGGCGTCCAGCTGCTCCTGAGTCAGGTCATAGGGATCGGTGATCCCCAGGTCTGGCTGCGTCGACATCAGGTACATCGCCGCGTCAGCGATGAAGATCGGCGAGTCGTACGCGGTGAGCTCGCCGGAGTACGGCGAGTCGCTCTCCCAGGTGATGTTCCAACTGGTCGGGGCGGGCTTGACGACATCGGTGTTGTACATCAGGAAGTTCGGCCCATACATGTACGGCGTGCCGTACACCTTTCCGTCGACAACGTAGTGCTGGTTGTTCGAGCCGTCGACCTGCAGCGGCCCGATCACGTTCGCGAAGTCGGCGAACAGAGCCGGATCGATGGGCGCCACGTTGCCGCCGGCGATCAGGCGGTTGCTTGCGTCGCCCGAAGCCGAGACGCCGTCGTAGGTGCCGCCCTGACGCATCAGGGTTACCATCTCGTCCGAGGTGTCGGCATACTTCACGCTCACTTTGCAGTCCGTCTCGTCCTCGAACGGCGTGACCCAGTCGTAGTTCTTGTCGACGGAGCCGTCCTCTACATAGCCGTTCCAGGCGATCAGGTTGAGCTCGCCCTCCGTGTCGCCGATCGAGTCGACGACCGTCACGTCCTCGCCGCCGTCGCCGCCTCCGTTGTCACCGGAGTCGTCCGACGTCCCACATGCCGCGGCCACGAACGCCACCATCGACACGACGGCGAGCCAGCGCCAACGCATCCCTCTGGTCATACATCCTCCTGTTCCAAGCCCGTCACGGACTCCTCCGACCGCCGGTCGGTGCCGATCCGGCGGCTGTTCCCCCGGTCCCAGGTCAGACGGACCGCTCGTCCGCGCACCTGCAACGCTTCCATCGACGACGTGGAGAGGTTCTGTTCGACGACCACGAGCTCTCCACCGCCGCTCAGCGCGACGGTGTAGCGCGTGAGCGCACCTAGGTACACCACCTCGCGCACCGTGCCGGTCGTCGACACCTGATCGGATCCGAACTGCTCGTCGGCACCGCTCATCCGGATCTTCTCCGGGCGGATCGTGAAGGCCTCGGGCGACCCGCTCACGGCGAGCGCCGCGTCGCCGCTGAGCACGTTGGAGATCCCGACGAAGCCAGCAACGAAACCTGACTGCGGTCGTTCGTAGACCTCCGCGGGCGTACCCACTTGCTCGATCCTGCCCGCGTTGAACACCGCGAGGCGATCGCTCATCGTGAGCGCCTCCTCCTGATCGTGTGTGACGTAGATGAAGGTCAGACGGACGTCTTGCTGGATCTCCTTGAGCTCGATCTGCATCGCCTGACGCAACTTCAGGTCCAACGCTCCGAGCGGCTCGTCCAAGAGCAGCACCTGTGGACGGTTGACGAGAGCGCGCGCGAGCGCGACGCGCTGTCGCTGACCGCCCGACAGCTCTGCCGGCTTGCGGACTCCGAGATGCTCCAATCGGACCATCTGGAGAGCCTCGGCAACACGGACACGACGCTCACTGCGCTCGACCTTCTTGACCCGCAGCCCGTACTCCACGTTCTGGGACACCGTCATATGCGGAAAGAGAGCGTAGTCCTGGAAGACGGTGTTGACGTCTCGGTCGTACGGTGGCAGGCCACCCACGTCGCGGCCTTCGAGTTCGATGCGACCCTCGGTGGGCGCCTCGAATCCGGCGATCATCCGCAGGCACGTGGTCTTTCCCGACCCCGACGGGCCGAGCATCGAGAAGAACTCCCCTTCGATGACGTCGAGGTCCACGCCGTCGACCGCCACCACGTCGCCGAAGCGTTTGCGTACTCCTGCCAGGCGAACGGCGACCCGATCGTGCGATCGGTCCCGCACGTCCGCTTCGATCGACGATTGCGCCAACCGACCCCCCCTCGACCGGACCGGAAGCAGTGTGCTCCCTCAGCGCCCCGCTCGCAACACAACCGAGCCCTCAGAGCCGCCCAAGTGCAGCAGCGCCACACGAGGCAGCTACGGAGGAGTGACCCGACGCGTCGTCGCGGCGATGTCACTCGAGTCCAGGAGCCGCCGGCAGATATCTCGCAGCACGGCGGGCCCCTGGTAAACGAAGGACGTGTAGAGTTGCACCGTCGTCGCGCCGGCCTCCAGGCACGCAAGTGCGTCATCACCCGATGCGATCCCTCCGCAGGCTTGGATCGGCACGTCCGGACCGATCTCGGTTCGCACCTGGGCAACTGCGCTGACCGTGTCGGCGCGCAGCTCCGCCCCGGACAAACCTCCCCGTCCGACGCAGAGCCGTGGCTCGTCGACGAGCCGCGTGTTGCCACAGGTGAGACCGTCCGCGCCCGCATCGATCGCGATCGAGGCGAGCGCGATCACCGCGTCGCGCTCAACGTCGTTTCCGATCGGCGGCAGCTTCACGAAGAGCGGACGGCGCTTGCCGGGAGCCAGAGCCCGCACGAGCGCAGCCAGATGCTCTTCGGTATCGCGATCGCGTCCCCAGGACACGTTCGGGCAGCTCGCGTTGAGTTCGATCCCGTCGACGAGCGGCTCGAGCAACCGGTGGACCTCAGCCGCGTCCTCCACCTCCTCGTCCGCGATGCTCGCCAGGCGAGGCCCCGAGGCTGAGCGCTTGCCGAGGCGGACGGCCGCAGCGGCCGCTCCGGGGTTGGGAAGGCCCATGGCGTTCACGAGTGATGCCCGATCCGGCAGCCGGACGATCCGCGGCCGGGGGTTGCCAGAACGCGGCCGGCGCGTGAACGTTCCGGCGACCGTGTACCCGAAACCGAGGCGCGCGAGGGTGTGGATGAGCCGTGCGTTCTTGTCGAACCCCGCCGCGAGTCCAATCGGGTTGGGGACGCGGATCCCTGCGAGGTCGGTGCCGAGCCGGTCGTCTCGAGGTACCGAGCCCAGCGCGCGCCACGGAAGCGGGAGTGCGAGGGCGGCCCCGGCGAGGCGATGGCTCGCCTCCGGCGGGAGAAGGAACAACGCGGGGCGGGCGATCGTCCGATACACACCCATCGAGACATCTATGCTACCGGCCGATGAGCGAGTCCACCGATAGCGGCCTCGTCGGCCGGATGATCGCCGTCTCGCAGCTCCGCGGCGACTTCGTCCTTTCGTCAGGCAGGCGATCCTCCGTCTACTTCGACAAGTTCCGCTTCCTTTCCGATCCGATCCTGCTCGACGAGATCGCTTCGGCGGTCCAGGCGTTGCTGCCGGATGGTGTCACGCACCTGGCCGCGCCAGAGGGCGCCGCGACCCTGTTGCTCGCCGCCGTCGGGATCCGCAGCGGGCTCCCGATGGCCGTCGTTCGTAAACGGGCCAAGGGGTACGGCACCCGGGAGCAGGTCGAGGGATACGCCCCCGAGGGGGCACGGATCGGACTGCTCGAGGACGTCAGCACGACAGGTCATCAGGTCGCCAAAGCTGCGAAGGCGTTGGAGGCCCGGGGAGCGGAGGTCGCCTGCATCGTGCTGGTGCTCGATCGCGGCGGCGCGGAGACGCTGAGGAACGAGGGGTACGAGACCCGGGCCGTCGCGGTGCTTCGGCCGGACGCCTAGTTGGTCGGCACGTAGTCGCAGCGCCAGATCTGCAGGCGCCACAGCATCCGGCTACCGCGAGAGGTGAAGCTGATCAGCCCCTCCTGCATCATCCGCGCGGCTTCCTTTGACTTGGCCACGACGTCGGGCAGCGGGAACTCGCGCTCGATCAGACTCTTCAAGTTGGCCGCGCCGAAGACCTGCCGGGCGACGTTGAGTAACGAACGCTCGTTCTGGATCGTTCCTGTGGGCAGGTAGAGACGGCCGCCGGGAGCCAGGCACTCGGTGGCCTCGATGCTGCGCAGCATCGCCGCCGGCAACTCCGCCCCGGTCGGGCCCCCTGCCTCGCCGCCGGGGAACCATCCCGCCACGCGGGCGATCGCATCGGGGATCCCGGACACGTCGCCGATGATCACGGTCGCCTGCTCGCCCCTGCAAGGCTCCAAGAGGTCGCCGGCGCGGAACTCCACCCGGTCCTGGAGCCCGAGCGTCACCGCGTTCTCGCGGGCGGTCTGGATCGCGGCCTCGGACAGATCGCAGCCGATCACGCGCTTGGCTCCCAGACGAGCTGCAACGAACGAGAGCACCCCGCTGCCGCAGCCGACATCGATCACGACGTCGTCGGGACCGATCTCGAGTGCTTCGGCGAGCGTTCGGCTGGTGTGGGTGGGGTGGAAGACCCCCTCTCCCAAGGAGATGGTGAAGGGACCGGTACGTCCCTTCCAGTCGAGATTGTTCGGACCTGCATCCGTCATCGTCGATTCATCGTCCCTGGCCTGGAGGCTTCAGTCAACTTGCAGGTCAGACACGAGGCATCTGCGGGCGTGCCTGCTCCCCGGGCACGAGTTGGCCCCCTTCGACCGCATCCGCGTGTGCCTCGGCGCCGGTGGCCACGATGTCGGTCGCAACACCTCGATGCCCCGGTGGATAGGCACGAACCCTGCGTGCTCCGCGCCGCAGCAGGGTTATGGACCCGTGTGCGTTGCCTCGCAACAGGTGTGTATAGCCCGCGCCCAACTGCGAGAGCCCCTTGAAGAACTCCTCGTCACCGGTTCCTCGTGCCTGCTTCCAAGCCGTTTCCCATGCCTCGTGGGCGGGGAAGAACCGGCGCTGGTTGAAGTGCTCGCGCCCGAGTCGATGGTTCTGCTCGATCGGGAGGTTGTCGTAGTCCTCGAGAACGAGGGTGTTCGGCGCGTTCCAAGGCTGTGGCCTGCCGAGATGATCGCGGGGACGCTCCGGCTTGTTGCGGCGCGGGGTCGGTCTGCCGGTCTTCCCGCGAGCTTCATCGGGCATGGGCGGCATCCCGCAATGGTACCCGTGTGCCTCGCATGGCCTGCTCGGGAGCCGCCTGCCGCCGGTTCCCCCGTGCCTGCACACGCCTGGAGTACGCTCGCAGCCTCCGGCCACAGGAGCCATCCCACCGCGTGAGCACCGCAGCCGCCGACCCGTCTCAGGAAGAGCAGGACAACCAGCGGGACCACATGCCCCGCTGGATCCCCCGACTGCTGATCCTGATCGTGATCACCGCGTACCTCGCGTTCGGCGCGTTCCAGCTGCTGGGCAAGATCCGGGACCTGTTGGTGTGGCTGCTGATCTCGCTGTTCCTCTCGTTCGCGTTGGAGCCGGCGGTGAACTGGCTCGTCCGGCATGGATGGAAGCGCGGACTCGCTACGTTCGGGGTGCTGTTCGCCCTCTTCGTCCTCGGCGTCGTGATCCTCGGCGCGATGGTGCCGCTCTTGATCGACCAGGTCTACCAGCTGATCGACAGCCTCCCCGGCTGGCTCGATTCGATCTCGAAGTACACCGAGGAATGGTTCGGGATCAGCGTGTCGTCCGAGAAGTTGACCGACCAACTCATCAGTGTCGGGGGAAGCATTCAGGACGTCGCGTCAAACGTCGCAGGCAGTCTCCTCGGCTTCGGGGCGAGGGTGCTGACCGCGGTGCTGCAGATGCTGACGATCGCCCTGTTCACCTTCTACATCGTCACCGACGGACCCCGATTGCGGCGGGCGATCTGCTCCACCATGCCGCCGCAGCGGCAGAAGGAGGTGCTGCGCGCATGGGAGATCGCGGTGGACAAGACGGGCGGGTACCTGTACTCGCGTCTGCTGCTCGGGACGATATCGGGGGTGACGACATGGATCGTCCTCACGGCGCTCGGCGTGCCGTTCGCGATCCCCCTAGCCCTGTGGATGGGCGTGATCTCCCAGTTCGTTCCCGTGGTCGGTACCTACCTCGCCGCGGCGGTGCCGCTGATCGTGGCGTTGCTGGAGGATCCGGCGGATGCCGCGGTCTTCCTCGTGTTCGTGATCATCTATCAGCAGATCGAGAACTACCTGCTCAGCCCCCGGATCGCCGCGAAGACGATGCAGTTGCACCCCGCCGTGGCGTTCGGTGCGGCTCTGGCGGGTGGCAGCATCCTCGGAGCGATCGGGGCATTCTTGGCGCTGCCCACCGCGGCGATCATCCAGGCCTTCAGTTCCGCATACATCCACCGCCACGACGTCGTCGACAGCGAGCTCACGAACCCCGAGGATTCGCCGGACGCAGACGAACGGAAGGTTAAGCGGAAGCGGGTGCAAGAGCGCCGCGTCTTGCGATTCGCAGATTCCCTGCGCCACCTCGGCAGGCGCGCGGACGACGAGGACTCAACGGGGGGCGGCGGCACCTGACCTGCGGTCAGTGCCGCAGCCCGTCCCACGGCTAGGCTCCGCGCGATGCGACGGTTCGACGCGATCGTGGTCGGGGGCGGGGCGACGGGAACGGCTGTTGCGCGTTCCCTCGCCGGACGGGATCGCGAGGTGTTGCTGCTCGAGAGATTCTCGATCGGTCACGACCGGGGAAGCTCCGGCGGTCCGACCCGGATCTTTCGCCTGACCTACGAGGACCCCGGGTACGTGCGGATGGCCCGCTTGGCGTTGGAGCGCTGGCGAGCGCTCGAGGACGAGGCCGGAGAGCGCCTGCTCATCACGACGAGCGGGCTCGATGTCGGCACCGAGGGACGCCGCTCCGCCGAGGCGCTTTGGGCCGCGGGCGAGTCCTGCGACTATCGGACGGCGGACGAGATCGCCGAGCGCTGGCCGCATCTGTACTTCGCACGGGACGCGGAGATCTTCGAGCAATCATCTGGAGGCGTCTGTCTTGCGGCGGCCACCGTGCGGGCGCAGGCGCGGGTCGCGAACGAGCTGGGGGCGACCATCCTCGAGGGAACGATCGTGGAGCGGATCACTCCCCAGAGTGACGACGGGGTCGAGGTCGTGACACCGGGTGAGACGTTCGGGGCACCCGTGGCGGTCCTCGCAGCCGGGTCGTGGGCAGGACCGCTGCTGACCGACGCCGGGCGCCCGCTGGCACTGCGGCCGAGCCTCGAGCAGGTGACGTACTTCCGGTCGGACGCGCCACAGATCCTCCCGACCGTGATCGACTGGACGGTGAACCCCCCCTCGACCCCGTATCTGGTGCCGGACCCGACCGAGCCTGGGGCGTTCAAGGTCGCCCTCCACATGTCCGGCCCGGCGGCGGACCCGGATCGGCGATCGTTCGACCCCGACCCCGTGCGGGTCGAGAAGGTTCGCGACTACACAGCGGACGTCGTCCGCGGATCCCACCCCACCGGCGTGACCCACACCTGCCTGTACACGAACACACCGGACGAGGATTTCGTTCTGGACCGGATCGGCCCGCTGGTGATCGGCTCACCCTGTAGCGGCCACGGTTTCAAGTTCACCCCCTTGATCGGGGATATCCTGGCCGACCTCGCGACGGGTGGGGCCCCTCCGGTCGATCTCACGCGCTTCTCGGCCGCACGCGACACGCTGCGGATCTGAGCGGCACCCAGAGCGCGCCGTCGCTGCGGCGATGCCCTAGGCTGCTGTCCCGGACACCCCAGTCGCACCCAACGGAGGATCGACGACGCGATGAGCGATCATCATCTGCCGCCTCGCGACCAGAAGACCAAGGAGCACCTGAGCGCCCTGACCGGCGCGATGGATCGGTTCCGTCGGCGCCGTCGGCGTCCCTCCATGACACCCCACCCCGGGAGCACCAAGGACGAACAGACGATGGGAGCCAAGAGCGGATCGCTGCGGGCGGCGATCTTCGGCATCAACGACGGCCTCGTGTCCAACGTGTCGCTGATCATGGGCGTCGCCGGCGCGAATCAAGACAACGCCGTGATCCTGCTCGCGGGGATCGCCGGCTTGTTGGCTGGCGCATTCTCGATGGGCGCAGGCGAGTACATCTCGATGAAGGTCCAGCGCGAGGTGTTCGAACGCCTGATCCACCTCGAAGCGCACGAGATCAACATGATGCCCGAAGAAGAAACCGAGGAACTCGCCGAGATCTATGTGCGGAAGGGACTCCCCGTTGACCTCGCGATGCAAGTGGCTACCAGCGTGATGCGCGACCCGCAGATCGCGCTGCAGACGCACGCGCGCGAGGAGCTGGGTCTCGACCCGGAGGAGGGGCTCGGCTCCCCGTGGGGAGCGGCGGTGTCCTCGTTCTTCACCTTCTCGTTCGGGGCGAGCGTTCCGCTCGTTCCGTTCCTGTTCGGTTCGGGAACGCCGGCGGTCGCGTGGGCTGCAGTGTTATCCGGGATCACGCTATTCGCCGTCGGCGGTGCGATGTCGATCCTCACCGGCCGCAACTGGCTCGTGTCCGCGTCGCGCCAGCTCCTCGTCGGCGTATTCGCTGCGGTGATCACCTACTTCGTCGGCAAGGCTCTCGACGTCACGGTGATCAACTAGCGACGGCACGCTCGGGCGCCGCCGACCGGAGCCGGTCACCGTTCCTCCATCTCCAGCTCCAGCTCCAGCAGTTCCTCCAGCGCATCGCGCAGCGCCACGTACTGACGGGATCCGAGCTGCCTACGGACCCAGCTCTCCACTGCTGCGTTCGCGCGGCGAGCCTCCGCCGCGCATCGACGGCCACTGGCAGTAAGTCGCACGACCTTCGCTCGGGCATCGTTCTCGTCCGGGACCCGGCGCACGTAGCCGCGCGCCTCGAGGTCGTCGACGAGCTGCATCATGCCCTGCTTGGTGATCCGTGCCCGCCTCGCCAGTTCCGTCAACCGAGTGCCGGAGCGCCGATCGATATGCAGGAACAGCGCGGCGTGTCCCGCGCGAACGTCCGGATATCCACGGTCGGCCAACCAGACGACGGACTCCGACGCGAGCGCGCGATGCCCTTCCAGCAGGAGTCTGCTGAGTTCGACGTCGGCCACGGGTGCATCCTCCCCGTCCCCCGACGAGCGGTCAACCCACCTGACCGACGACCGTTCCTAGTGGCTCGCGCTAGCCTTCCGTGGTGATCAAGGTTCACGAAGCGCGACCGGAGGAATTCGACGAGGCGGGCAGGGTGACGGCCCTCGCCTACCGCGAATTCGTCGGGCCCGGCGAGGCCGACTGGGAGGCCTACCTCGAAGAGATCGCCGACGTCGGTGGACGAGCCGGGCGAGCGATGATCCTCGTCGCGGTGGACGGCGACACGATCCTCGGCAGTGCGACCCTCGAACTCGATCGACGGATCGACGACGAGAGCCGCCCGCTCGACCCGGATGAGGCCCACGTCCGGATGCTCGGCGTCGATCCTGCAGCCCGCGGACGTGGCGCGGCGCAGAACCTGATGGCGGCGAGCGAGGGCGCAGCTCGAGCGCACGGCAAGCGCCGGATCAGCCTGCACACCACTCAGCGGATGACCGTTGCGCAAGGGATGTACGAACGGTTGGGGTTCAAGCGGGCTGCCGACCGCGTGCTCGAGGACGGCTTCATCCTGCTGACCTACGAGAAGCTGCTGGATCCGCTCGCCACCGGCTCGTCGCCGGGAACGACGCGTGCCGAGCAGCCGCCGGGAGGCAGACACCCCTAGCCGCCCGATCGCGTAGGGGCGGGAACGACCCCTCCGTCGGCCAGGATCACCCCGTCCTCGCACTCCGCCTCGACGAGGCCGCCTCTGAACTGCTGTTGGTAGAGCCGGGCGTAGACGCCTTCACGAGCCAAGAGTTCCTCGTGCGTGCCACGCTCGACGATCTTGCCTTGGTCGACGACGAAGATCACGTCTGCCGACAGGATCGTGGACAGGCGGTGCGCGATCGCGATCGTCGTGCGGTCTCGCATCAGCGGGCGCAGTGCCTCTTGTACGAGCCGCTCGGACGTGGTGTCGAGGCTGGATGTCGCCTCGTCGAGGATCAGGATCCGTGGATCCTTGAGGATCACTCGTGCGATCGCGAGGCGCTGCTTCTCTCCGCCCGAGAGCTTGTATCCGCGCTCTCCCACGATCGTGTCGTAGCCCTGCGCGAGTTCGGCGATCCGATCGTGGATGAACGCCGACTTCGCCGCGGCGACCATCTGCTCATCCGTTGCATCCGGGCGCCCGTACAGGAGGTTGCGCCGGATCGTCGTGTGGAACAGGTAGGTCTCCTGGGTGACGGTGCCGATGATCTCTCCGAGCGATTCCAACCGGATCGTTCGCACATCGATGTCGTCGATACGTACCGATCCCCGCTGCACGTCGTACAGGCGAGGCACGAGGTAGGTGATCGTCGTTTTCCCGGCTCCACTCGGACCGACGAGCGCCGCAAGTTGACCCGGCGCGATGTCGAGGTCGATCCCCTCCAACGTCCACTCCCGCCCTGGCGGACCGTCGACCGAGCGCGTCGGATCCGGGGCCTCGCGCACGTCCTCCGCGGGCTCGGCGTCGAGGACGGCCGCCTTGCGCTCGGACTCGCGAGCGACCTCGTTCGGATCCTCGTAACGGAACCACACGCCGTTGAGCGACACGTGACCGGCAACCTTATCGTGGGTAAGGGTGCGGGCATCGGGTGCGTCCACGATCTCGTGCTCCATGTCGAGATACTCGAAGACCCGGTCGAACAGCGCCATCGAGGACTGCACGTCGGTCGAGACCTGAAGCATCGACCCGATCGGGAAGAACAGGCGGGACTGCAGCGTCGTGAACGCGACGAGGACGCCGAACTTGATCGGCGCCGCGTTGCCCCCGGAATTGACCCATCCGGTCACGAGATATACGAGTGCGGGCGTGATCGAGAAGAAGGTGCCGACGACGGCGAAGAACGACCGGCCGATCATCGTCTGACGGATCTGGAATCCTGTCAGGCGTTGGTTCTCATCCTGGAACCGTCCGATCTCGTGACGCTGGCGGCCGAAAGACTTGGACAGCAGGATCCCGGACACGCTCAAGGTCTCCTCGGTGATCGCGGTCAGGTCCGCGAGCGTGCGTTGCGTGTTCCCCGCAACCTCTCGTCGGGCTCGCCCCACCTTGACGGTGAGCCACACGAACAAGGGCGTGATGAACAACGACAGGATCGTCAACGGGACGGACAGCACCAGCATCGCGATCAGGGTGCTGATGATGACGACGATGTTGGAGAGCACGTTCGACGCCGTGTCGGTGACGACAGCCTGCACGCCGCCCACGTCGTTCGCGAGCCGTGACTGGATCTCGCCGGTGCGCGTCTTGGTGAAGAACCGCAGGGGCATCGACTGCAGGTGGGAGTACAGGGAGTTGCGGAGGTCCTGCATCACTCGGAGTCCGACCAGGTTGGAGAGGTAGGTCTGGCCGACGCCGATCGCGCCCGTCACGATCGGGACGAGGATCATGATCCCCACGTACACGTAGAGCAGGGGCAGGTTGGGGCATGCCTCCCCCGCGCACTGGGTCGCCGCCGGTGCCTGCGTGTTCCCGAAGAGAGCATTGTCGAAGACGGCGGCGATCATCAGCGGGTTGACGACCCCGAGTCCGGAGGTGATCAGGATCGCGAGCCCCACCAAGGACACCTTGCGCCGATACGGGCGGAACGCCGAGACCACCCTGCGCACGGTCTTCTTACTGATCGGCCGACGATCCTCCTGCGACGGCGAGGCGTAGAACGCCCGGTGTCTCCCCATGACCCAAGGGTATCCGGCACCGCGCACAATGGCGGTCCCAAGCCCGATCGCCCAGGTCGGACTACGGAGACTGCGTGCGGTCGAGCGCGTCGACCACAGAACGCGCACGCCGAAAGATCGCGTCGATCATCGGCTCCGTGAGCCGACCCGTGAACGTGTTCTGCTGACTCGGGTGGAAGCAGCCGATCATGGTGATCGTGCCGACCGAAACCTCCGCCGCGTGGGCGAACCGAGGTTTCGGTCGCATCGCGGCGCCCCGCGCAGCAAGCGCTCGGAGGGCCCCGTCCCACCCGAAAGCCCCGAGGGTCACGATCACGCGGGCTCGTGGGAGCGCATCCAATTCACGCTGCAGGAACGGCAGGCACCGATCGCGCTCCTGGGGCGTCGGCTTGTTCGCCGGCGGCGCGCACCGGACCACCGCCGTGACGTAACAATCCCGCAGGGACAGCCCGTCGTCGCGCGCCACGGAGATCGGCTGGTTCGCCAACCCGACCCGGTGCAGGGATCCGTAGAGGAAATCGCCGGATCGATCACCCGTGAAGATCCTGCCCGTCCGGTTCCCGCCGTGTGCCGCCGGAGCGAGGCCCAGCACGAGGATCCGGGCGAGCGGATCTCCGAAGCCGGGTACCGGCCGCGCCCAGTAGGTCTCATCGGCGAATCTGGCCGTCTTGTCGCGCGCCACCTTCTCGCGCCAGTCCACGAGCCGAGGGCAGGCTCGGCACTCGGTGACCTCCGCAGCGATGCGTCCGAGTGCGGCGTTCATCGCAGGCTTTTCCACGTCCGGATGCTACGAAGCGCGGGGCCGTCGCGCCCAATCGTGTGCGCGAACCCGTTCGGTTGTCACGTTGCCCGGGGGCGGGTAGGGATAGGGGGTCCTCCAGTTCGCTCCGCCCGCGACCGAGAACCCACAGATGACCCCCAGCCGCCGCCGGTACGCACGCGTCATCCTCGTGACGTGCCTGATCGCCGCAGCGCACGTTGGCGGGATCGCTGCGGCACCTCCCAGCCTCGCCCAGCCGAGCACGGTGCTGGAACGACTCGAGATCGCGGCCGGACGACTCCTCCCATCGGGACCCGGCACCGGGCTCGAGCTGCGGGGCCCCCAGATCGTCGCCAGCAGCAAAGCCGTCGCCACCGCACCGGTGCGTGTGTGCGCTCCCATCTGGTTCACCGCGATGGGTGTGACCTGGGATCAGCAGCGCGGGGCACCGTTCGAGTTGCAAGCGGCAACGAGCCGTGGGCGGACCACCACTTTCGGCCGCACGTACCGGCTCGATGCCGAGAGCGGTCCGGACCCCGGCAGCGCGGAATACCGACGCGGCTCGGCCGCGAGCACGATGTTGTGGACCGGTGGTTCCCGCTGCGCCCGGGTGCGGCTCGACCTCGGGCGCCGCACATCGATCTCCGATCTGCAGATCCATTTCCTCAACACGTCCGGATCGGCCGAGGGACCAAGAACCGGTCCTGCGAACATCGATCCTGCCGCCGTGCCCGCGCCCGACCGTGCGCTCGCAACCGGAGCCGCACGTACCTCGAGTCCCCGGCTCATCACCCGGCAGCAGTGGGGAGCCAGGCCCGGCCTGATGAACTGCGAGCCCGACGTCGCGGACGAGGTCCGTGCCGGGTTCGTCCATCACACGGCCGGCACGAACCATTACTCGCGCAACCAGACCGACGACATCATTCGATCGATCTACGCGTACCACACACGTGGACAGGGCTGGTGCGACATCGCCTATAACTTCCTGGTCGACAAGTACGGCCGCGCCTACGAGGGCCGATCCGGAGGGGTCACCGAGCCGGTGGTCGGCGCGGCGCAGCAGGGATTCAACACGCGGGCGTTCTCGGTCTCGCTCCTCGGAACGTTCACCCGCACACGACCGAGCCCGAAGATGCAACAGGCGCTCCGACGGGTCTTGGCCTGGCGGCTCGACGTCGCCCACGTGAACCCGAAAGGGCGTGGACTCCTGGTGTCGGCCGGCGGGAGCAACACCCGGTTCCGAGCCGGAACCGAGGTGAACGTCCCGGCGATCGTCCCCCATCGGTTCACCGGCTACACCGACTGTCCTGGAGCCAAGGTCGTGAACAGGCTGAGGGAGATCCGGCGAAAGGTCGCCCGGATGGGTCTGCCCAAGATCTACAAGCCAACCGTGGAACCCGCCGTCGTGAAGCTCGGGAGCAACCCGCTCCGCATCCGTGCGGCGGGAAGCCAGTCCCTGCGATGGGATGTCTCCGTTCACGAGGCCGACGGGGACGAACTGTTCTCTTTCCCGAGCAGCACCGGTCCGGACCTCGACCTTCGCTGGCAAGGCTCGGATACGACGCCCTACCCTCGCGAAGCGGGCTCGTACTCGATCGTCGTCCGCGGCGAGACCAGCGGTGGGAACACCGCCAGGCCGGCGACGCTGACATTCAAAGTCAAGCCGGGCGCCGTCTGACCCCACGGCTCCGACCTTCGTGACCCGCTCGTCAGGCGCGCGCTGCGACTGCGGAGTCTGCGAGAACGTCCAACGCCTCGTCCAGCTGCTCGTCCGTGATCACCAGCGGCACGAGGTGTCGCAGGACGTTGTTGTAGATCCCGCACGACACCGTGACAACACCGCGCCGCTGCGTCTCGCGCATGAACGCGGAGAGGTACTGGCCGTTCGGCTCCTTGGTCTCGCGATCGACGACCATCTCCACCCCGATCATCGAGCCGACGCCACGGACCTCCCCGATCTCGGGAACCTCGCCGGCGAGTTCCTCCCACCGGGCGCGGATCGCCTTGCCGACGACCTCTGATCGCTCCAGCAACCCTTCTTCGTCGATCACGTCAAGGACGGCGTTCGCCGCCGCGCAGGCGACGGGGTTGCCCACATAGGTCCCACCGATCGTGGAGGGGCCCGGTGTATCCATGATCTCGGAGCGACCGACGACCGCCGACAGTGGGTAGCCGCCCGCGAGCGCTTTCGCGAGCAGGACCAGGTCCGGTTCGAACCCCCAGTGCTCCGAGGCCAGGAAGGTCCCGGTCCGTCCGGTCCCTGCCTGGATCTCGTCGGCGATCGTGAGGATCCCGTGCTCGCGACAGAGGGCCTGCAGTCCCGGCAAGAAGTCCTCGGTCGGCACGACGAAGCCGCCTTCCCCCTGGATCGGCTCGACGATCACCGCCGCGACCGAGGCCGGGTCGACGACCGTGGTGAACGCCCGCCGGAGCGCCTCGAGCGCCTCTCGTCCGGCGTTAGACGGATCGTTGGAGCGGTACGGATACGGGAAGGGCACCCGATACACCTCGGGGGCGAACGGTCCGAAGCCCGCCTTATAGGGATGCACGCGGCTGGTCAGGGACATCGTCAGCAGCGTGCGCCCGTGGAACCCACCTTCGAAGCAGAGCACGGCCGGACGCCGGGTTGCCGTGCGCGCGAACTTGACGGCGTTCTCCACCGCTTCGGCGCCGGAGTTGAAGAGCCCGACCTTGCGTTCCCCTCCCACGGAGGCTTCGACCCGCGAGGTCAGCTTCTCCGCCAGCTCGATGAACGATCCGTACGGGATCACGGAAAAGTCCGTGTGCGAGAACCGTGCGGCCTGTGCCGTCACGGCCTCGACAACCTTCGGGTGCGAGTAGCCCACGAGGTGACACCCCAGTCCCGCGGAGAGGTCGTAGAAGGAGTTGCCGTCGATATCGGTCACGAGCGCGCCCAGCCCTCTGTCGATGATCGCGTTCATGTGCAGGTCGAGCGGGTCGCACACGACGCGCTCCTTGCGGGCGATCCACGATCGCGAGTGCGGGCCGGGGATCTCCGTGACGAGGTTGATGCCGGGCAACGGTGCCTCCTCTGGCGCGGGGGGTGTCCGGCACGACAGGCTACACCGGCGCGAAGCGGCCACGACCACTGGGGACCTGTGTGTCACGCCCCAGCACGATGGTGCTATGACGCCAAAGAGGGGCGGCAGATGCCGCCCCTCTTTGCTCGACCCGTGAACGGGGCCAGGAACCCTTTACGGGGTGCCCGTACCCACGCGCAACTGGTTGGTGTAGAAGCCGTAGGCCGAGTTGTGGGCGTTCCAGTACACGTACGGCAGGCCGTCATGGAAGATTGCCGAGCCGTAGTTGTTGATGAATGTGCCCTTGTTGTTCGTGACGGGAGCCACGATCGACGCCGCGGACCAGGTGGCCCCGTTGTCGGAGGACTGCCGCCAGACCAGCGTTTCCTTCGCGTTCGCAAGGCTCAGCTGCGGATTGTTGCAGATGTTGCCTTGCACCGTGTTGCACTCGGACAGCGAGATCCCCACCTCGCCGCCGGCGTCCAGGGCGATGATCGCGCCCTCGCCACCGTCATCAAGGTCTGAGGGAACCGCAGCGTCCGGGTCGGGGAAGGTCGTGATCGTCCGCTCCGTCAACCATGCATCGGTCGTGGTGTTGTAGATGCGGAAGAACGCGCCTGCCGCCGTGGTCCACGAGAACGCGAGGCGGTTGTCACGTCCGGCCGCCTGTGCGTAGCCGTTGTTCGCGTTGCCGCCACTGGCCTCGAGCACCGTTGCGGCGTCCCAGGTCGCGCCGGCGTCGTCCGAGACGCGCGCCGTGACCTCACCACCAGCCGTGCTTGTCCAGATCACGCCAACATCGTCGCCGGTCGCCGCAACCGCGGGCAAACCAGAGAATCCGCCGACGTAGCCGGTGACGTTGTCGGTCGCCGTCGTTGTGCCGACCTCGGTCGGGCCGCTCCACGTCGCACCGGAGTCCGTCGACCGCCACAGCCAGATCTTGCCCGTGTTGGTCGTCGAGGTGGCAACATAGAAGTTGGTGCCCGACGCAGCCGAGTAGATGTAGTCACCACGGCTCGCATTGTTCTGCCCTGGCAGCTTCACCTTCGGGCTCCACGACGCGTTCACACCGTTGCCGGTGTTCCGGCGGATCCACACGAACCGAGCTTGGGTCGTATCGAACGTGGACTGGTTGCCCTGGTAGTACTGCTTCTGATCCATGTAGGCGGCGACGACCGTGTTGCCGCTTGCTGCCAGGGTCACGCGGTCGCCGTGCACCGTCTTCGGGTTCAGACGGAACCCCTTGGACCACGTCCCACCGTCGTTCGTGCTGCGGGTGTAGTAGACACCCATGTGCGGGCCGTCGTCCTGGGCGAACACGCCCTTGATCGTGTCGGTCACGTAGACGGCGCCGAGGACGCCGCTTCCCTGCTCGACGAGGGCTGGGTCCCCGTTGTTCCAGGAGTAGTTCGGGCCGACGCGGCCGCTCGCGGCACCTGGCGCGTTGCCCCACGTGATGGCCGCGAAGGCCTGGCTCGCGATCAACGCACTGAGCGCGAGCGCCGCGACCGTCATCCAGCGGAACTTGTGTCGCATCAACCCCTCCTTCCCCCGCGCGGAGCGGGGTTCGGTTGAGGCCGGGGGGACCCCGCCTCGTGTCGTCGAGTCAATGCCTGTTGCGACCTGAGGTCATTGTCCAGACAGGCGGTTGCGCGAAGGTGCGCTAGTACGAATTGGCTAGTCACCCCATCGCCCTGCCGCCGGCTCCGAGGGCCTGGCGCCGTACGTCCGAAGGCTGGGGTCGGCGGCACGATCTACAGTCTGCCTTTCGCGTCGCGCGCGGCTTTTCGTGGGGCCGGTCTACCCGCTCGAGCCTCTCCGGCGAAGGTCACGGAAGCGCTCGGCGGCTCGCTCGAACGCCTCCAAAGGTGCGATCAGAGCATCGATCGTCGCGATCATCGCCTCGAACCCGCGGATGTCCGGAGCCTCGTGTCGCAAGCGCTCCGACAATCGGAGCGCGAGGCCGAGACCCTCCCCGCAGGTACGCCAAACCTCGTCGGTCTCGACTCGGCGCCATCCGGGCATCTCTTCGGCCGCTTCGCGCAGCCCCAACTCGAAGTCGAGGAGCACATCGGCGAACGGCCGACCGTCGTATCGCGTGGTCGGTGCTGCCTGCGTGAGGACCGCTCCGGACCGTTCGACGAGCGCGAACACCGTGTCGAACGAGGCAGCCGCGGGTTCGAGCTCCGGTGGAAGTCGCTTGCGACCGAGGATCGCCATCTAGCGACCCGTCGCATCGCGCACCGGAACGATCGCGGCAGGATCGTTCGTGGCAAGCGCGTCGACGCCGAGCTGGAAGAGTTCGGACGCCACCTTCGGATCGTCCACCGTCCAGGCGGCGACCATGACCCCATGCTCGTGGGCCCGGGTCAAGAACCCTGCCCCTTCACGCATCACCGCTGCGGCGCTGAGCAAGACGAACGCATGGCCATCGGCGACGACGATCTCGAGCGCTTCAAACGGGGTGAACGGGTCGACCGCAAGCAGCCCGGTGGGCACATCCGGCGCGGCCGCCTTGGCATGGCGGATCGCACGCAGGCTGAACGATGAGAGCACCACCGCGGAAGAGAACCCCGACGCGTCCAACTCACGCAGAACCGCATCGACACTCGGTTCGCCGTCGGGTTCGAAGTCGGGCTCGATGGGAAGGTTCTTGATCTCCACGTCCACCCCGGCTCGGCCGTTCAGCACGTCGAGAACTTCTCGAAGGGTCGGCACCTGCGCGGGTTCGTCCGTCGAACCGACCCGGAGCCGCTTCACCTGCTCGAGGGTGAGATCGCGCACGAGCCCCGCTCCGTCCGTCGTTCGCGACACATCAGCGTCGTGCAGCACCACGGCAATGCCGTCTCGGGTCATACGAACGTCGAGTTCGACGAACTCCGCGCCGGCCAGGATCGCAGCCTCGAACGCAGGAAGGCTGTTCTCCGGGTGCGTCGCACTCGCCCCCCGGTGGGCCACGACCAGGGGCGTTCCTGCGGATAAACTGAATCCAAGTTCAGTATTGCGCATGGCGCTTTACCCAGGCTATAGTGCCGATCCACGCTCGGAGGCGGGCTCCGGGCTCAGCGATATCTGAACGTCTGTTCAGCACGAAGGATGACGGGGTATGGACTGGCTCGAGCGCGCTCTGTGTATCGAGGAGGATCCCGAGCTGTTCTTTCCGGTGGGGACGACCGGCCCGGCGATCGACCAGATCGCCAACGCGAAACAGGTCTGCCTCCGCTGCCCCGTCCGATCCACCTGCCTCGACTGGGCGCTCGACACGGCCCAGGACGCTGGCGTCTGGGGTGGGTTGGACGAGGAGGAACGTCGCAGCATCCGCCGAGCGCGCCGCCGCGTCGCCCTGCGCATGGCCGCAACGGGCTGACGTACAGGTCACGCTTCGCTCGAAGGACACAGGTCCTCGACCGGGCAGACCGTGCACTTCGGAGAGCGCGCGACACACACCGCGCGTCCGTGGTCGATCAGCTTGTAGGTGAACGGCAGCCAACGCGACTTGGGCAGGATCCGCATCAGGTCCTGCTCGACCTTGACCGGATCGCGCTGATCGGTGAAGCCCAACCGCCGCGACACGCGGCCGACGTGCGTGTCCACGGCGATCCCCTCCACCCTGCCGAAGCTGTTGCCCAAGACGACGTTGGCCGTCTTTCGAGCGACGCCGGGAAGGGTCAGCAGGTCCTCCATCGTGCCGGGGACCTTCCCGTCGTAGACCTCGACGATCCGCTCACATGCTCCTCGGATCGACTTCGTCTTCTGATTGAAGAACCCGGTGGACCGGATGTCGGACGCGAGCTCGGAGGCGGGGACCGCGAGGTAGTCCTGCGGGGTTCGATACTTCACGAACAGGGTTTCGGTGACAGCGTTCACCCGCTCGTCCGTGCACTGGGCCGACAGGATCGTCGCGACCAGCATCTCGAGTGGGTTCGTCGCGCGCAGCGCAACAGTGGCCTTCAGATAGGCCTTGGTCAGCCGCCGGATGATCTCGGGCGCCCGATCTTCGATCGGACTCGTTCGCTCCAGTCGCTCGCGCGTCGCGGGCGGACGCACGGGCGACTGCGGTGTCGCCGGTTCCTCGTTCGCGGCCGTGGGCTTGGTCGCTGCGCTCTTCACGAACCGCCGCTTGGCGGACAATCGGGCCTCCTCCACGTGAGGAGGAAGCCTACCCGCCGGCCCCGCCCCCCCGGGCACGCTCGTCGAGCTCCAAGGGGAGATATGCCGCCCCCGCGCCGGGACACATCGGGGTATCAGACGACCTTCGCGCCCGGGTCCCGAGCCGGATCGTCGGCCGGCAGCACGTCGGTCGCCCAGTCCGAGCGCTTCCACGCCGGAACGGGTGTCTCGCAGTCCTCGCGAGGCACGAAGACCGATCGCTCAACCGGCTGCATCCGGTGGATGTATCGGGGGCAGTTCGGGAACACCTCTCGCACGGCGATCCGAACGACGAACTGTGCCTTCGGATACCCGGTAACCAGTGGGTCGTTGGGATCGATGTTCGCCTCGCCGTTGAGTCGGGTGCGCCATCCGTGCTCGAAGTCGATGAACAGCAGGCCGACGTGCCGGTTGCGAAGCACGTTGCCCGCCGACAAGTACATGCCGTTGCCGTTGTACCAAGGGAAGGCGATCGTCCGCTCGTCGAGCACGCGAACGAATCCCGGATCGCCACCCTTGTAGGAGCAGTTCGGTCGGCCCAGATCATCCGCGGTCGCCAGGAAGAACATGTCCCGCGCCTCGATGAAGGCCTTGGCATCCGCGTCGATCCGATCGGATACGAGCCGATCCTCGATGCGATCGGCAAGGCGTCTCGTGTCGAACCGGTCCTGCAATCGACGGCTGCCATCGTGGAACATCCCGCTCATCTCGTCCCCTCCTCGTCGGAGAGCTGTGAGACCGCACCTTCGCCGCGCCGGCAGCGTGTTCCGTTCTACCGCGTCCTAACCCCGGACGCGAGTTCGAGCTCGAAGCGCTCCGTCGCCCGGTGCGACGTCCAACCACCGTTGGCATGGACGTGCGCGCGGCCCTCCCCCACGACGCGCCAGTTCGATCCGTCCCCGACGATCGCCGTTGTTTCGTCGATCCCGAGGACCACGGACCCCGGCGGGGCCATCGACACGATGTGATCGGTGATCCCGGGCGCGAAAGACTCCAAGACGTCCCAATGCGGCCCTAAGAGCACGTCGTGCAGCAGGCCCAGACCCGGCTTCCACAGCTCCGGGCCGAAGGTCGACACGGTGCTGTCGGGCACGAGCTCCGGCAAGCAGGCCGCCCCCGCGCTGCATCCCGCGTAGGCGAGGCCGGCCGAGAGCCGATCGACCATCGCCGCCCAGAACGGGGTGTCGATCAAGGTGGAGGCCAGGTAGGCGGGGTTCCCACCGGAGAAGAAGACCATCGATGCATCCTCGAGCGAGGCGACCACGCCCGGGACCGCAGCGTCTTCGCGGGTCTTCAAAGGCACGACTTCGGTTCGGATCGATCCCGACGCGTAGTGCGCCCGGCCGGCGGCGGCCCAGCGATCGAACACCTCGTCTCCCTCCGGTGCACTGGCCGTCGGAAGGAGCAGCACGCGCCCGTCGCCGTTGCGGGCAGCGGCCAGCAACTCACGATCGATCTCACAGGTCCAGGGTTCGAACTCACCCGATCCCAACAGGGCAATCACGAGCCCGCTCACCGGCGCCGGATCACCCGTCACCGCCGAGGGAGGACGGGCGCATCTTCGCATCGAGTCTGTCCCCCAGCTCGGACGCCACATCGAGCATCGCGTCGAGGTGATGGGCCTCGGTCCGAAAGTTCACGATGCACGCGCGGAGGACGAACCTGCCATCGAGTACCGCATTCGAACAGTACGCGCGACCGTCCAGCTGAAGCTCAGTCATGATCCGTTCGTTCAACGCATCGAGGTACTCCTCACGTCCGGAGTCCTGCGCGAGTTCGGGTGGGACGTAGCGAAAACAACAGATCGACAACGACACGGGGGTAACGAGTTCGAATCCCTCCCGCTCGAGGACGCGTGCACCGAGGTAGCGGGCGAGTTGCGCGTCGTGGGAGATACGCGCCGCGTACGCTCTTCTCCCGTGCGCGAGCAGAGACACCCACACCTTGAGTGCCCAAAAACTCCGGCTGAACTGGGGGCCGATCCGCGCGAGGTCGACACCGGCGCCGGTGCGCTCCTTGTCCTGGTGGATGTAGCTCGGTTCCGCGTCGAAGGACCCACGGAGCAGATCCGGGTCCCGCAACAACACACACCCGCCTGAGTGCGGCGTGTAGAGCCACTTGTGTGGGTCGAAGGCGATCGAGTCGGCGCGCTCGATGCCATCGAATGCGGGCCGGAGATCTTCGGCCAGCACCGCGGGGCCGCCGTACGCGGCGTCGACGTGGAACCAGACATCCTCGCTGGCACACAGATCCGCCAACTCGTCGAGAGGATCGATCGCGCCCGTCGCCACTGTGCCGGCTGATCCCACCACCGCGACCGGCCGAACTCCGGCGGCCCGATCGGCCGCGATCGCTTCGTGGAGCGCAGCGACCCTGATCCGGAATCGATCGTCGACGGGCACGACGCGCATCGCATCCCACCCCAATCCCAGCATGTCGACGGCGCGCTGACTGACGACATGGGTCTCGGCGGACATGTACATCGCCAGCGCGGGACCCGCTCCCACGCCCTGCCGTCGGACGTCCCACCCCGCCTTCGAGTCTCGAGCCGCCTTCAGGGCCACGAAGTTCGCCATCGCCCCCCCGGAGACGAGCAGGCCACCGGCCTGGGACGGGAGCCCGAAGGCGCCGGCGAGCCAGCGGATCAGCTGCAGTTCGATCTCTGTTGCCGACGGCGAGAGCTGCCATCCGCCGACGTTCATGTTGACCCCAGCCGCGAGCAGGTCCGCAGCCGCTCCGGGAAGCGTGCCCGGTCCGGTCACGTAGGCCATGAACGATGGATGCCCAGGGTAAACGGACCACTCCAGAAGCGCCGCGCGCAGGTACGCGAACAGCTCGTCGTCGGACATCGGGTCCTCCGGAACATCGAGTGCGACGGCCGCTCGTACCTCGTCGGCGGTGTGGCGGCGCGCGACCGGCAGGTTCGGGAGACGCTCCAGGTACTCCCGCCAGATCCCCACAGCCCTGCCCGCGAACTCCGCGGCGCGGCCCGGGTCCCAATCGAGATCGGGCACGGGGTCGGGGGGCGCGAGGTCGGGTTGCTCGCTCATGTACGTCCGTTCATGCAGACGCGCCGCGTCGCGCCATCAAGAAAGACTCGTACATGTGCGGCATCCCGGTCGACGGGTTCGGGCCTCCGACCGGAGATGGTAGTCCCGCCGAACGCCCCGGAGGAAGGCCGGGGCGTCAGACGTTACCGGGATCGGAACGGCGTTTGCCTCGGTAGTGGGGAAAGGTCGCCTCGGCGTGCTGCCAGCAGCGATCGCTCGCGTTGTACCGGGAAAGGCGTGTCCGGCAGGCGGGGTCGGCGCACACGCGGCCGACATCGCCCTGGGACGTCGACGGAGCGGGAAGGTTCTGCGGACGAGTTCCCTTCACGAGCGCGCCTCCTCGCCCGTGATTCGCCGCCCCAAGCGGGTCGGTTCGATCCCCCGCGAGGAGGCAAGGTGTCCGGTGCCGGCCGCTACTCGCGGGTGTCTGTCGATTGGCTTCGGATCATCGTGCGGATACGCACGCGGAGAGTCTGAGGGATCTCGGCCGCCGACGATTGCCCGCACTTCGAGGAGATCACGAGTTTGAGGCGGCGCTGGAACTCGGCCCGGTCCGAGCACGGAGAGCAGTCTTCGAGGTGGACCTCGAGGTCCGCGATGCTCGCGCCCTCGAGTTCGCCGTCGAGGTAGCGCTCGATCTCATGCAGTGCCTGTTCACAGTCAGTCATCGACGATCCCGCGCTCCTTGGCCTTTTCCCACAACGCCTTCTCCAGCGACTTTCTTCCCCGATGGAGCCGGGACATCACGGTCCCGATCGGGATGCCGAGCATCTCGGCAGTCTCCTTATAGGAGAATCCTTCCACGTCGACCAGAAGCACGGCCAGCCGGAACCCCTCCGGAAGCGCTTCGAGCGCCGCCTGCACGTCCTCGTCCGGCATCCGATCGAGTACCTCGGCCTCCGCGGAAGCCTCGGTGGATTGCGCCGCCAGCCGGTCGAAGAGGTACCAGTCTTCGACGTCGTCGTCGGTCTGCACCGTCTGCGGCTCGCGTTGCTTCTTGCGATACGTGTTGATGAACGTGTTCGTCAGGATCCGGTAGAGCCACGCCTTGAGGTTGGTGCCCTCGGTGAACCCCCTGAACCCGCGGTAGGCGCGCAGCATCGACTCCTGCACAAGGTCCTCTGCGTCGGCCGGGTTGCGCGTCATGCGAAGGGCGGACGAGTAGAGGTTCGGCAGCAGCGGTGTCACGTCGCGCTCGAAGCGCTCCGTCAGCTCTGCGTCGGTCGCATGTCTCGTCTCACTCACGACCCAAGTATCGCCGATGCGCAGCCGGTGTCACGTCCGTGCGTGCTCGGAGCGCATCACGGCGGTCCTCCGCGACGGTCACGTCGCTTCGGGTCGCCGGCGACCGTGAGGTCGAACCTGCCGCGGAACCGATCGAGGAACCGATAGTAGTTCCGCTTGGACAGCTGATCGCGGCGCTCGCTCGGCGTCGTGATCCATGCGCGATGCTCGTGACGACGAACCGGCACGGGAACCACGACGGCACGGCGGCCTGAGTCCTTCACCCGGAACGAGAACTCGATGTCGCAGGTGCGATAGAAGCGGAACTTCTCGTCGAAGAGGCCGACCTCGAGCAGGACCGGTCGCCGTATCGCCAACAGATAGCCCTCGATCGCGTCGACGTCGGGGCCGGCATCGTCCCGGAACTCGCGCAGGTCGTCGGTGACGATCCCGAACGGTCCGCACACTCCGACGTTTGGGTCGCGCAGGGTCTGGCGGATCGGTTCGAGGATGCCTCCCATGATCTCCACCGACCCGTCGACGACGAGAACGATCTCGCCGACGCTCCTGTGCAGACCGGCGTTGCGGGCAGCGGCCCATCCGGCGTCGCCGGCCAACTCGAGCACCTCGACACCGTCCGGCCACAGCGTCGGATCGGTCCCCACGACGTCGACCACGACGTGCTGGACACGGAGACCGGCCTCGTAGCGTCGGAAGCTCTCGATCCCTCGAATGACGTCCTGCGGCCACTCTTCGACGAGCCAGTGCACGGACGCATCCGCGGCCGCAGGATCGGCGAGGACCGACACGATCTCGTGCGCGTCCGCTCGCGGCCGAGCGGGTTTTCCGACGGCCGTTGCCGCCTCGAGAACGAACCCCCCGTCCGCGGCGTCGAGCACGGTCCATCCGAGCTCCTCGATCCGGGCGCGCAATCCGTCTGCTGCGGCGAAGTCCTTGGCCATGCGGCGCCCGGCGCGCTCCTGGGCCAGCGCGACGACCTCGGCCGGTGGCGCGTCAGGCATCGGCATGCGCGTGCAAGAAGTCCAGGACGATCTCGTCAGCGCGATCCGCCTGTTCGGAGTGGTACACGTGGCCCGCTCCGTCGAGGATCGCGAGCTGGGCTCCCGGGATGCGATCGGCGAGCACCTGTGCGTTGCCGGGATCGATCAGGCGATCCTCGGCGCCGTGCACCACCAGGGTCGGGGCGCGCAGCTCCGGCAGGCGACCCCACGAGTCGAAGCCCCGCATCGCCTCCCATTGCCGCCTTGCCGCGTGCTTGGTTTGCGCCGACGCGCATCGGAGGTCGTCGGCCACGTGCTCCGGGTTGGCCTCGGCGAAGCCCGGCGCGTAGAGCGTGAGCCACGGCCGGTCCTTCGGTACCGTGCGGCGCTCGTCGGGAACGGGAACCACATGGTCTCCACCGGCGTGCGTCGCGGCGAGCACGAGCGCACGGACACGCTCCGGGTGGGTCAGGGCGAGCTGCTGCGCGATCATCCCGCCGAAGGACTGCCCGTAGAAGCTCGCGCGATCGATCCCCAAGGCGTCCACGAGGGCGAGCGTGTCGTCGACGAGCGTCTGCATCGTGATGGGTTCGTCCGGCATCGTGGATCGTCCGTTGCCGCGAAGGTCGTAGGCGACGACCCGCAGGTGCCTCGCCAGGTGCGGGATGTTCCTGCGCCAGCCGGGGATGTCGCCGCCGAGGCCCTCCAGCAGCACGAGCGGCCCGGCATCGCCGGGCCCGTGGAGTTCGTAGTAGAGACGAGCGCCGTCGGGACGATCCAGCGTCGACGCGACCGCCGACCGACTAGACGTCGGCGCTCTTCTCCGCCTTGCGGATGCGCCCGGCCATGACCTCAAGGGTCTTGATCGCGATCGATGGGTGCTGCTGGAGCAGACCTCGGAAGGTCCACTCAGTGAGCGCTGCGGCCCGTACTTCGGTGGTCGCGGTGACCGTCGCGGACCGCGGTCCCCGGTCGATCAGGGCGATCTCCCCGAAGAAGTCGCCCGGGCCAAGGGTGCCGCGCTTCTTGCCGCCGATCGTCACCTCGGCCATGCCTTCGAGGATCACGAACAGACCCACACCCGGGTCGCCCTCGCGCGCGATCACCGTGGCCGCCTTGAACACCCGCGGTTTGGCGGCGTTCGCGACGGCGGCGAGCTCGCGTTTCGTGCAGCCGGCGAAGAGCGGAACCTTCTCGAGTTTCTGCACGAGATCGCGATCGGTCATGTCGTTGTCCCTCCTCGACGTGAGCGCGGTTCCGCGCGTGGCGAATCCTACCCGGGCGGACCGACGCGGGCGAACCGCCCGCAAGACGGGGACGTGGCGACGGGGGAACGCGAACGGGCGGCCCGTGGGCCGCCCGTTCGATCGTCGCGGGGACAGGATTTGAACCTGTGACCTCTGGGTTATGAGCCCAGCGAGCTACCAGACTGCTCCACCCCGCAG